>CAWFCZ010000007.1:0-56351 GCA_963814355.1 uncultured Actinomycetota bacterium
CCACGCCGGTCACCCACAGATAGGCCCCACCGAGGCTGAACAGCACCACCTGTAGGGAGAAGAAGCCGGCCCGCTGACCGGGTGTGCCGTACTCCGCGCGTATCTCCCGGGCCAAGGTCAGTTGCGGCCACCCGTGCGCCGCCTGCCAATACAGCACCGGCGCCCACGCCGCGACCGCGACGGCCACCCCGACCCACAGCCAACGACTGCGCAGGAGGGGGCGGGCCTGCGGGGTCAGGGCCATCCCGACCAGGACGCCGAACGCCAGCACGACGGGCAGCTGCTTGTTGAGCAACCCGACGCCGGTGACCGCGCCCATGGCGACCCACAGCCGTGGGTCGTCGGTCCGAAGCATCCGCACCAGGAGCCAGCTGATCGAAACCCAGACCAGCAGATCCACCGTCGAGGTCAGCAGGAGGTGCCCGGACAGCAGAGTGAACGTGCCGGTTCCTACCGCGGCCGCGGCCAGGCCCTGGGCGCGTCGGCCCCCACCGAACTCACGGGCCAGCAACCCGCTCAACACCGTGACGGTCGCCGCGGCGAATAGGGCGGGCGCTCGGAAGACGATCAGCGAGCCGTGGCCGAGGCTGTCCATCCACCGGGCCAGCAGCGGCGTCAGCGGCGGTTGGTCCGGGTAGCCCCAGGCCGGATGCCGTCCGCAGGACAAGAAGTACAGCTCGTCGCGGTGGTACCCGTATCGCCCGCTGACCACGACCAGCAGCACGGCGACGCTGCCGACGACCGCGGCCAACACCACGGGCGACCGGGGGAAGCTCCCCGCGCCCCGTCGTCCCTCCGGTCACGAACCGCCGCCTTACCTGCGCCGTATCCTCTGCCGCCAGCATCCACCGTCCGGGTCGCGGTCGAGGATCCGACTGCGGTGGAGGGCGTCCATCGCGGGTACCTCGGCGACTGGGTCCGCGTGATGAGCGGGCCATCTTGACGGTCCTGTGAAGCTATGCAATGGTTTAGCTATGGCGGTAGATAAGCAGGCGGTGGATAGACCGGACGGGGCTTCGCCGATCGAGTTCCGCCTCGACCCGGAATCGGGGGTGCCGACGTATTTGCAGCTCGTACGCCAGGTCGAGCACGCCCTGCGGTTGGGCTTCTTGGTGTCTGGTGACCGGCTGCCGAAAGTGAAGGATGTCGTCGCTGCACTTGCGATCAACCCGAACACGGTTCTGAAGGCCTACCGTGAGTTGGAGCACAAGGGGCTGGCCGCCGGTCGGCCCGGTCAGGGCACCTTCATCGAAGGCACCCTCGACGTTGTGCCACTGCGTGACCAGCAGGCGCTGCGCCGCGGGTTGGACCGCTGGCTGACGATGGCCGCCGACGCCGGAGTGGACGAGGAGGGAATCACCGCGCTGTTCAGCAGCGCACTTCACGAACTGGCCCGGCGGGGGGCGGTGATCGCCTCGTGAGCGCGATCGAGACTCATGAACTCGGCAAGCGTTACGATCGCACCTGGGCGTTGCAGAGGTGCACACTGGCGATCCCGGCGGGCCGCGTCGTCGCGCTGGTCGGGCCAAATGGTGCCGGCAAGACCACATTGTTGCACTTGGCGGTCGGACTCACGGTGCCGACGATCGGTGAGATCATGGTTCTCGGCGAGCTGCGGCCGGGCTCAGTGCAGGCGCTGAACGGGATCGGCTTCGTCGCGCAGGACACCCCGCTCTACGCGAACCTGACCGTCGCGGACACCTTGCGCCTGGTCAGCAACCTCAGCTCGGGCTGGGACCAGGCCAACGCGCTGGCTCGACTCGACGAGCTCGCCATACCGCTCAACCGCCGGGTGGGCAAGCTGTCCGGCGGCCAGCACGCCCAGGTAGCGCTCGCGGTCGCGTTGGCCCGCCACCCGCAGCTGCTGATCCTCGACGAACCGGTAGCTCGGCTCGACCCGCTGGCACGTCACGACTTCATGGCCGCGCTGATGCGGGCTGTGGCCGAAGAGGGCCTGTCGGTGCTGCTCTCCTCACACGTCGTCGCCGAGCTGGAGCGCGTCTGCGACTACCTGGTGGTGCTCGCCCGCGGCGCCGTACAGATGGTTGGTGACGTCGAGGACCTGCTGGCCGGCCATCGGGTGCTCACCGGCCCTACTCCCCAGGCCGACGCCGTCGCCGCGGCCCTGCCGGTCATCGGCCAACGGCGCGCCGAACGGCGGACCACCCTGCTCGTGCGGGCCGGCCCGACAACCCCGCTGCCGCCCGACTGGCAGGTCGAGCCCACCAACCTGGAGGAGCTTGTCCTTTCTTACCTGCGTGCCCCGGAGGCAAGCGCACTACCAGGACCAGCGATGACTGAGCCCAGCCGCGTCAGGGCGGCGTCGTGACCGCCATCAGCGTCGAGGCGGGAGGCCACGGCTGGCGGCCGCCTCGGCTACGCGGCCTGCCCTGGGTGACCTGGCGCCAACACCGCGCCGCCCTCGCCGCAACCATCCTGCTGCTCGGCGGGTTCGGAATGCTGATGCTGATCACCGGGTTGGCCATGCACAGCGCCTACGCCAAGGCCGGGCTGACCAGCTGCGGGAACCCGTCGGGCTCCACCTGCGAGGTGCCATTCGGCATCTTCAGCCACGAGTACGAGGGCTGGGCCCAGTTCCTGCCCCGGTTCCTCGAGTTTCTCCCGGGCGTGCTCGGCGTGTTCGTCGGTGCCCCGCTGGTCGCCCGGGAACTGGAGTCGGGCACCTTCCGCTTCGCCTGGACCCAAGGCCGCACCCGAGTGCAGTGGATCACGACGAAGCTCATCCTGCTCGGCGCGTCGCTCACCGCGCTGGCGCTCATCTTCTCGCTGCTGTTCAGCTGGTGGTTCGGGCCCTGGCATTCGATCATGGGCCGCATGACCGGCGGGCAAGCCTATGAGATCGAGGGCGTCGTTTTCGCCGCCCGGACGCTGTTCGCCTTCACCCTCGGCGCGCTGCTCGGCGCGCTGATCGGGCACACCGTGCCAGCGATGGCGGTCACCGCGGCCGGCTGGCTGGCGGTGGCTTGGCCGTCGGTGGTCTACCTACGGCCGCTGATCATGAAGCCGATCATCGCCCCGGAGAGCGCCTCGATCGGTATCAGCAAGACCTGGACGATCAGCTCCTGGATCCAGGATTCCTCGGGCCATCGCCTCAGCCATGACCGCCTCAACGACCTCGCCCATCAGGCGCGCAGCAGCGGCATCACGAGCAGCGACTCGTTCGAAACCTGGCTTGTCCACCGCCACTACTCGCTGTGGGACTCCTACCAACCCGACGGCCGCTTCTGGCACTTCCAGATCATCGAGGCTTCGAGTTACGTCCTGCTCGCGCTGCTGCTTGCGGCCGCAACCGTCTGGTGGCTCCGCCGCGGGTTGCGCGCCTGAGGGCTGCTGGCGACGACCAAGGTCATGTCCCGTGAGCGTCCCACGGCGGGCGCGACCCACCCTGACCGGGGACACCCCACCGCGCTGCGGCCGACTGGCCCACCCGCGCCCTCGTGGCCGCCTACCGATCCCAGAACGAGGTCGAATCCGGGCTCCGGCAGATGTAAGACCCGCCGGCGTCGTCAGCTGGCGCCGGTTGGCCGCAGGCACCGTCAGCCCGGCATGCAGCGACCCGTTGCGCGCGCTGATCGGGTTTCCTGGTGGTTGTAGCAGTCATGCCGCCAAATCGGCGTCGCCGTTCAGCCAGCCAGCCGAAGCCGCCGGCGACGTCGTGGCGGACACCGGAGCGGCAAGGGCAAGCACGGACAGCAGCTTCGCCACCGCGGCGAGCCGTCGTAGCGGAACCCTGTCGTGATCGCCATGGCGGCTCCCGCGGCTCGAGCGCTTGAGCGCCTCCCGGTGGGGCTATGGGGCAACTCCGGCAGCCCCGCCGCCGCGGCCGGGCTCACGCCCGATCGGCGAGGCCCACCCAACGCGATGAACCGCACCAGTTCGGCGCGGGACAGCACCACCACACTGGGCCGTACCAGTCAACACTGGGCGATCTTCTCCTCCAGGGCCGCCGCGAGTTCGGTCGATTCGTCAGTCAGCACGCGCGCAAGTCGCGGCCGTACCGGCCCGACCTGGTCCATGTCTAGTTAGCGACCGGGGGTCAAGTCGCGATAGCGGGCCTCGAGCAGGCAGTACAGGCCGTAGCAGAACAGGCCCATCGCCAGCGCGCCCAGACTGATCGAGCCGTACGCGGAACGGGCCACGGACCGGAAGGTCGCGTCCAGTCCCTTGGTCTGCGCGGGCCGGCCCAGCACTGCGGCTCTGAGTATGAAGACACCGACGAGCACGAACACGGTGGCGCGGGCGACGCAGCCGAAGGCACCGAGAGCCCGCGCGGCGGAACCGAACAGTCGGGGCTGCAGCTGGGTGGTGAATCGTTCCTGGAAGGTGAGCCGTATCGACCGCCGGCCCAGCTCGGCGCCGGCGACCACTACCGCGATGCCGGCCAGCAGCAGGAGCAACCGGCCGGGTCCGGTGCGTAGCAAGGGGGCGGTGATTGCGGTGTTCTGCCGCTGTTCGGAGCCAGCGGTGCCGGCCGGTCGTCGTCTCCCGACGAGCAGGGAGATGGTGCTGATGCTGAACGCCGCGTACAGCAGGCAGCCCCAGGTCGAGACCACCCGCTGGCGCCACCGATTGATCGGGTGGCCGGCGTAGCGGGGTCGAAAGACCGCTTCGACCAGCTGGGTGAGCGCGTAGCCGGCGAAACCGGCGGCGAGTAGCAGCAGCGTCGCCCTACCCCAGGACTGTCGGGTCGCCTCCTGGACTGCGCCGGTGCCGCTGGCCGGTTCGGCGGCACGCCCATGGGCGGCTAGCGCGAGGCGAAAGGCAAGGTACCCCACGAGGAGGTAGACCGCGCCGCGGGAGACCAGACCGAACTGGGACACCGCGCGCAGCAACCGCCCGGACGTTCCCGCCGCGAGGGCATCCCCAGCAGCAGTCAACCTAGCGCTGGGCGCGTCCTGCCGACCCGGCGGATCCTGCATCGGCTCGCCTCGCCTCCTACCCGCGGCGGTGACCCGGCGGGGGACCTCCGCGGGTCGACCGTATTCCACTGATCTCCCCCGGCTTGGCACAACCGGGTCGGCACGTTTGGGTGCGGAAGTCCGGCGGTGTCGGGGTCCCGCTGAGGTTCCCCAGCTTGACGCAAGCGGGGAAAGCCGTTGGTCGCGGGAAGCCAAGAGTGCCCGCCGCGGCGGCGGAGCGGGTATGCCGCCGCTGGCCGTCCCCCAGCAGTCGGGGCGATGATCCAGGCCCCGCGGACCTCACCCGGCGGGGGCTGGCGAGGCCTGGATCAGGGCCAGAAGCCGCGGCCATCCCCGCGGCCGCAACTTCGGTCTGGCTGGCAGTGTGGGAGGGAGACTGAGGCTTGGGTCATACCGCTAGTCACGACCCTCGGGGTCGGCCCTGCAACCACTACTTGATTCCGTCGGGTAGTGGGCTTAACCTAACTGCGTGCCACCGACCCATGACCCGCAACTGCTGAAGGGCCTGCTGTCGCTGTTGTTGCTACAACTTCTCGCCGAGCGCGAGTCCTATGGCTACGAAGTGGTGCAGCGTCTGCACGAGGTTGGCCTGAGCGATGTGCTCGAGGGCACCGTCTATCCGGCGCTGGCCCGACTCCAACGCGAGGGCCGAGTTAGCGCCCGCCTCGTTGCGTCCTCTGCCGGGCCGGCCCGTAAGTACTACCGGCCGACACAGGCCGGTTACCAGGCCCTGATCGAGGGCGCCTCGAGTTGGCGCTCACTGTCCGCCGTCGTCGGCACGGTGCTCGATCGGCCGGTTCCGCGCGAACCCAGTGAAGGAGCTTGACCATGCCGCACAACGTTTCCTGGTTTCGACCGCATGCGCATCGAGCGAGTCGTGTGGATGCTCGACCAGCGCCTCTACGACCTGCCGCGTAGATCGCGCATCGACAAGCGCAGGGAGGTGCGCGAGAACCTTCGTGCGGCCGCGAGCGACATCGGCACCGGCGAGGCCCTCGCGCGCCTCGGAAACAGCCGCGAACTCGCCACCGAATATCTCACCGCCGAGTTCGGTGGCGTACCCAGACCGTCCTGGATCGCGGCCGGCGTGTTCCTGTTCACCGGAGTACTCGTGGGCACCTCGCTGCTCACCGACGCAGCCATCGCCTACCGCGACGGCATCCTTGCCGCTAACCCACACGCCACCGGCACGTTCACCTGGAACGGCATCGACTACCTGCAGACGTCCGTGCGGTACACCTTCGTCGACGGCTCCAGCCATTTTGCCGGCGGTGCATTCAGCCCGCTCGCCTGGCTGCTGTGGCTGATCGCGACCGTGTTCGTCGGCCGCCTCTGGAGACTGCCGTCGGTGTGGCGGCGTCGACGCGCAGCGACTCGCACGCTGTGAGCTGTATGCCTTCCTTGGGTGCGGGCCGCCCCAGTCGCTGCGAGGAGCCCGCCTGCCGGTCGGCCGTTGTGCGGGTCGACGACGTGCTGCCCACGTTCCGCGGTCCCGGACGTGGCGATCGCCGGCCAGGTCAGGCCTGGCCGGCGGCCCAGCCCCTTGAGCAGCCCGGCGGGGTCGGTCGTGCCGTCGTCGCGCCAGCGGGCGGTGAAGTATCCGCTGGTGGTCTCGTCGACCTGGGAGCAGATCGCGACCACCGCGACCAGCTGCGGCGGGCAGCCCGCATGGGCAAGGTCGTGGCTGCGCAGCCTGCTGATCCACGAGTTCGGCTGGTGGGTGCTGAAACGAGTGTCGGCGACGTTGGTGACAGTCGCGATATCCCACTCCGCCAGAGGCCCGCAGTATCGGTCGTCACCCGTCCAAGCAGGCGTGCCGTCGGGGGGAATCGGGTCAGAACAACCCGGAGAGTACGTCGTAGAGCAACACGAGGCTGAGGGCCACGATGACGGCCGTGGTGAGCGCCATCGTGATGTTGGTCACGGGTCGGTTGGCCATGTCTCCCATCACATCGGTCCGGCGAGTGATCATCAGCAGCGGAACGAGGGCGAAGGGTATGCCGAAGGAGAGCACGATCTGGGAGTAGATCAACGCCTGGGTGGTGTTGACAGCCAACGCGAGCACGACCAACGAAGGAATCATCGTCAGCGCCCGGCGCAGCAGCAGCGGGATGCGCCAATCCATGAAGCCGGCCATCACCACTTGTCCGGCGTAGGTGCCGACGCTGGATGAGGAGAAGCCCGAGGCTATAAGCGCGATTCCGAACGCCAACGCGGCGCCGCCGCCGACCAGGCTGTCGAGATGGGCGTGGATCGGGCCGAGATCGCTGACCCCGGTGAGTCCCGGAGTGTGGAAGAGCGCTGCGGCGATGCACAGCATGGACAGGTTCACCGTCCCGGCTATGCCCAGGCCGATCATGCAATCCAGGCGGTTGTAGCGCAGTAGGATCTGGCGTTCCGCCGGATTGGCCGGACGGATCCGGTCCTTCTGTAGCGCGGAGTGCAGGTACACCACGTGCGGCATGACGGTTGCACCGATCATGCCGACGGTCAGGCTCAGCTGGTCGGCGCCGCCAATGCTGGGGAGCAAACCCCGTCCGATACCGGCATAATTCTGACCACCGGCAGCGAAGAAGACGTACAGGAAGCCGGCACCGACCAGGCCCAACAGAGCGATGATGGCGAGCTCGAATCTGCGGTAGCCACGCTGTTCCAACATCAGGATGGCGAAGGCCACCGTCGCCGTCATCAGGCCGGCCGCGAACAGCGGGACGCCGAATACCAGGTTCAGTCCCAGCGCGGCGCCGACGAACTCAGCCAGGTCGGTGGCCATCGCCACCACCTCGGCCTGGATCCACAGCAGCAGATTCGCCCTCCGGGGAAACGCCTCCCGGCACAGCTCCGGCAGGTCCCGGCCCGTCGCCAGGCCCGCTTTGGAGGTCAGGTACTGCACCAGGATCGCCATCACGTTGGCCATCACGATCACCCAGACCAGCTGGTAACCGTGCCGTGCGCCGGCGGCGAAGTTGGTCGCGAAATTTCCCGGATCCACATACGCCACCGACGCCACGAACGCCGGGCCCAGGATTGCCAGTGCGCCGCGCAGTCGGCCCCGGTTCATGATCTGCGTCAGCGCGCTGGGCGCCGCCCCGGGTAGCACCACATTGCTGGGCAGCCGGCTCGACCCGATATCCGCCGAAGGGGGCCCCGCTACCGTGTCGCGGTGGCGAGTCGTCCCGATCGCAACCACCCGGCCTCGACGCCATCCCAGCGACCCTCGCGGACCCGAACCCTGCCTACGAACCTTCCCGAAGCCCACGACCCCCCGCAGCCTAGCGCTCGAACTGCACCGTACCGATCAGTTGCCCGACGTCACCCTCGACGGCTGGGACGACCGGCGGCGCTGCCGGCTACGAACGTCTGGCAGTGTCGCATCTGGCGACGTTTTCTCAGGCCGTGGTGCGGTGAGGCTGGCGAGATGGACCCTGTTCGCCGAGGCGTGCCGCGCACCGATGCGGTGCTGGCCGACCAGCGGCTGCAGGCGGCTGCCGGGCATCTGGGGAAGGCGGCGGTCAAGGCGGCGGTCGTCGCCGCCCAGCAGCGGGTGCGCAGCGGCGACCTGGCCGCGGGCGCGGTAGTCGAGGCCGCGTTGGCCGCCCTGCCGGCGGCCGCGACGACGTTGCGTGCGGTACTCAACGCCACTGGCGTGGTGCTGCACACCAACCTGGGCCGGGCGCCGCTGTCGGCCGCGGCCCTCGAGGCGCTCGGGATGGCCGGCGGGTACGTCGATGTGGAGTACGACCTGGCGACCGGTGCCCGAGCGCGGCGCGGGCGGGGCGCGGCGGATGCCCTGCTAGCCGCGGTGCCGGCCGCGGCGACCGGCGAGATCGAGGCGTTAGTCGTGAACAACGGCGCCGCCGCCCTGGCCCTGGCCGCGACCGCCCTGAGCGCCGGCCGGGAGATCGTGGTCAGCCGCGGGGAACTGGTGGAGATCGGGGATGGCTTCCGGCTGCCGGATTCTGATCACCTCAACCGGCGCCCGGCTTTGCGAGGTGGGTACCACCAACCGCACGGTGCTCGCCGACTACGCCGCGGCGATCGGGCCGGACACCGGCTTCGTGCTCAAGGTGCACCCATCGAACTTCACGATCACCGGGTTCACCGCCGCCGTCCCGACCGCGGATCTCGCCGGCCTCGACGTGCCGGTCGTGGTGGACATCGGTTCCGGCCTGCTCGCCCCTGAGCGGCTGCTGCCGGCGGAGCCCGACGCGTCCAGCGCCCTGGACGCCGGCGCGGCGCTGGTCACCGCCAGTGGGGACAAGTTGCTCGGCGGCCCGCAGGCCGGGCTGGTCCTTGGCCGGCCACAGTACGTCGCCCGGCTCCGCCGCCACCCGCTGGCCAGGGCGCTGCGCCCGGACAAGCTCACCTTGGCGGCGCTCGAGGCGACCCTGCGCGGGCCGCAGCCGCCGGCGCGGCGAGCGTTGTCCGCCGACCCGGCGATATTGCGGGAGCGGGCCGTGGAAATGTGCGGGGTGCTGGGCGGCGGCGGCGTGCTCGCCGAGGTGGTACCCAGCGACGGAGTCGTGGGCGGCGGCGGGGCGCCCGGCCGGGTGCTGCCCGGCTGGGCGGTGGCCCTACCGGCGGCCTGGGCGGTCCCGCTGCGCCTCGGACGCCCGCCGGTCATCGGCCGGGTGGAACGCGGGCGGCTGCTGCTCGACCTGCGGTGCGTCCCGGCGGAGCGGGACGCCGACGTCGGTGCCGCCGTCCTCGCGCTCGCGCACGCCGACAACGCCGACGGGGCCAGCTGAGGGTGTACGTCGTCGCCACCGCCGGCCATGTCGACGCCGGAAAGTCGACCCTGGTCCGGGCGTTGACCGGGATGGAACCCGACCGGTACGCCGAGGAACGGCGTCGCGGCCTGACGATCGACCTCGGCTTCGGCTGGACCACGCTGCAATCCGGCGCCGAACTGGCCTTCGTCGACGTGCCCGGCCACGCCCGCTACGTCACCACCATGCTCGCCGGGGTCGGGCCGGTCCCGGCGGCGCTGTTCGTGGTGGCCGCCGACGCCGGCTGGCAGCAGCAGTCCGCCGAGCACCTCACCGTCCTCGATGCCTTCGGCGTCCGGTACGGGGTGCTGGCGGTTACCCGAGCCGACCTGGCCGACCCGCGGGCCGCGCTGGTGGAGGCGGCGGCCCAACTCCGGCGAAGCTCGCTCGGGGAGGTATCGGCGGTGGCGGTCAGTGGCCGCACCGGCGCCGGTCTGGACCGGTTACGGGCCGCGCTGGATACCTGCCTGGCCCGGCTCCCGGCGCCGGACGCCGACGCCGCGGTCCGGCTTTGGGTAGACCGGGCGTTCACCATCCGCGGCGCCGGCACGGTGGTCACCGGCACACTCGGCGCCGGCACGCTGCGGGTCGGCGAGGAGTTGATGCTCGCGCCGGCCGACCGACCCGTACGGGTCCGCCGCCTGGAATCGCTGCGGCGCGGCATGCCGCAGGTTGCCGCGGTGGCCCGGGTGGCGGTCAACCTGCGCGGCATCGCCGCGGCGGAGGTCCGCCGGGGACAGGCGCTGTTCACCCCGGACGCCTGGCTGCCGGCCGACACCGTGGACGGACGGCTGTCCAGGGCAGTACGGGACTTTCCGGCGCAGGCCGTGGCCCACGTCGGTTCCGCCGCAGTACCGGCCCGGATCCGTCCCTTGGGGGACGACACCGCCCGGCTGACGCTGGCCGAGCGGCTGCCGCTGCGGATCGGTGACCGCCTGGTGCTCCGGGATCCGTCCCGCCACGACCTCCTTGCCGGGGTGACGATTCTGGACGTCGCCCCGCCCGCGCTGCGTCGACGCGGAGCCGCGGCCGCCCGCGCGGTGGCCCTGGGCGGGGCAAGCGGGCGGTCCGATCTGTGCGCCGAAGTTGCCCGGCGGGGGGCGGTCCGCCGTCGCGAGCTGACCGCGAAAGGCCTGGCGGTGGGTGCCGCCCTCGGGTCGGGCGTGGTCGACGCCCACGGCTGGTTGATCGACGCCGAACATTGGCAGGGCTGGGTGGCCAGCTTGCAGGCCGCGGTCGCCGAGCAGGCCGCCCGTACCCCGCTGGACCCGGCGCCGACCGCGGTGGCCATGGCACACGTCCTCGGCCTGCCGGATCCGGCGCTGGTCACTCCGCTGGCCGCCGCCGCCGGGCTGCTCGCCGACGGCGGGCGGCTGCGGCCGCCAGGAGGCTCGGCTGTCCTGCCGGCGCCGGCCGCGGCCGCCCTCGACGCACTGTGTGCCCGGCTGCAGGCGCAGCCGTTCGCCGCCGCCGAGGCCGGCGAGTTGGTCACCTCCGGGCTCACTGCGCCGATTCTGTCCGCCGCGGTGCGCGCCGGCCGGCTGGCCGCGGTCGGGGCCGGTATCTGGCTGCTGCCCGACTGGCCGCAGGCGGCGATATCGCGGTTGGCGGCCCTGCCCCAGCCGTTCACGCTCAGCGCGGCCCGGCAGGCGTTGGGCACCACCCGGCGGGTGGCCGTACCGGTGCTGGAGGCGCTGGACGCGGCTCGTCGTACCCGCCGGTTGGACGGCGGGCACCGGGTCGTCGTCGGCGTAGGCTGACCCGATGCTTGTCGACCGTTTCGGCCGCGTGCATACCGACCTGCGGGTGTCCCTGACCGACAAGTGCAACCTGCGCTGCACGTACTGCATGCCGGCCGACGGCCTGGCCTGGCTGCCGAAGGCGGAGGTGCTCACCGACGACGAGGTGGTGCGCTCCGTCGCCGTGGCGGTCGGGCTGGGCATACGCGAGGTACGCCTCACCGGCGGCGAGCCGCTGGTCCGTCCCGGAGTGGTGGACATCGTCCGCCGGCTCGGGCGGCTCACGCCGCGACCGCGGCTGTCGATGACCACCAACGGCATCGGGCTCGACGCCGTGGCCGCGGACCTGGCGGCCGCCGGGCTGGACCGGATCAACGTCAGCCTGGACACCCTGGACCGGCAGCGCTTCCTGGCCATCACCCGGCGGGACCGCCTTGAGGACGTCCTGGCTGGCCTCGCCGCCGCGGCCGGCAGCGGCCTGGCCCCGGTGAAGGTCAACGCGGTGCTGTTGCGCGGTCTCAACGACGTGGAGGCGCCGGATCTGCTGGCGTACTGCCTGGCCCGCGGGTACGAGCTGCGCTTCATCGAGCAGATGCCGCTCGATGCCCAACACGCCTGGGACCGCAGCAAGATGGTGACCGCGGCCGAGGTCCTGCAGCGGCTGTCCGCGTACCACCGGCTGACCCCGGAGGACGGTCGCGGCAGCTCCCCGGCGGAAACCTGGCTGGTGGACGGCGGACCCGGGCGGGTCGGCCTGATCGCCTCGGTGACGGAGCCGTTCTGCGCCGCCTGCGACCGGGTCCGGCTCACCGCCGACGGCCAGATCCGCAACTGCCTGTTCGCCCGGGAGGAGTCCGACCTGCGCGCCCTGCTGCGCAGCGGGGCACCGGAGCGCGCCCTGGCCGATCGGATGCGGGCCGCGGTGGCCGGCAAGCGGGCCGGTCACGGCATCGACGATCCAGGTTTCCGGCAACCGGCCCGGCCGATGTCGGCCATCGGGGGATGACCGGGGGGGCCGGCCGGACCGCGGCTGATGCCGCGCCATCGGGGGGTGCCGTGGGTGGCAGCGTGCCGGTCGGCTACGACGCGGTCGTGCTGGCCGGTGGTACCGCCCGACGGCTCGGCGGGGTGGACAAGCCGGCGGAGAGGGTCGGTGGTCGCCGGCTGCTGGACCGGGTGCTCGACGCGATTGCCGGGGCCGACCGGGTCGTCGCCGTCGGACCGGCCAGGACCACCGAACGCCCGGTGACCTGGACCCGGGAAGAACCGCCGTGCTGCGGTCCCGGGCCGGCGCTGGCCGCCGGGCTGGAACTGGTCCGCGCGCCGCTGGTGATGGTCCTGGCGGCCGACCTGCCCTTCGTGTGCTCCGAGGTGGTCGCCGAACTGCTGGGCGCCGTTCGCGGCGCCGACGCCGCCGGGGCGGTGCTGGTCGACGCTGCCGGGGCGTACCAGTGGCTGGTCGGCGGCTGGCGGACCGAAGCGCTGCGAAGTGGGATCATCGATTCGCGCGATGGCAGCCTGCGCGCGGTGATGGCGCCGCTTCGGCCGGTCGCGGTGCCCGTGCGTGCCGGGCACGGCCCGCCGGCTTGGTACGACTGCGACACTCCGGAGGAACTGGCCCGGGCCCGGGCCTTGGTGGGAGGTACGCGGTGAATCCGCTTGACGTGTGGCAAGCCGAGGCGGCAGCGGCCCTGGGTGTGACGGGGCAGTGGTCGGACCAGCACCGCGACCTCGTGCTGGATCTCGCCCGGGATGTGGCCCACGGGGTCACCCGCCCGGCAGCGCCACTGACCACCTACCTCGCCGGGATCGCAGTCGGGGCCGGGCTGGCTCCGGCCGAGGCCGCGGCGCGCATCACCGGGTTGCTGGCCCGGCGTACGGCGACGAGTCCGGCGCCGCCGGGCTGAGAACCCGGATGGCCAGGTCGGCGGCCGGTCGCTACCGCACGGCCCGCCATGTGGTGAGGTGTCCGGCATGAGCAATACGTATCGGGTGACCGAAATTGTCGGCACCAGCGACGAAAGCGTCCAGCAAGCCGTCCGCAACGGCGTCGCCCGCGCCGCCACGACGCTGCGGCACCTCGACTGGTTCGAGGTGACCGATATCCGGGGCCACATCGAGGACGGTGAGGTCGAACACTTTCAGGTGACCATGAAGGTCGGTTTCCGGCTGGAGGAGGGCGACTCGGCCGGCTGATCCCGGCGGCCGGCCGCCGACGCCGGGTGTTCATGATCCAGGCCCGGCTGGCCACACCCGGGTGTGGCTGGCGCGGCCTGGATCACCGTCGTCTGACGGGGGCGTATCACGGCCGGCGGCGCGCCGCTGGGTACGGTCGACTCCACGGCCGGCCCGGCGGCGGCGGCCGGCCACGGTAGCGGGGAGTTCGGGATGGATCGGTCGGTCTTGGTCACCGGCGGGAGCCGCGGTATCGGGCTGGCGATCGCCCACGCCTTCGCCGAGCAGGGCGATCGGGTAGCGGTCACCTACCGGGGCAGCCCACCGCCCGAGGGCCTGCTGGCGGTGAAGTGCGACGTGACCTCCACAGCCGAGGTCGACGCGGCGTTCACGGCGGTGGAGGCCCAGCACGGCAAGGTGGCGGTACTGGTGGCCAACGCCGGGATCACCGCCGACCAGCTGCTGCTGCGGATGGACGAGGAGACCTTCACCTCCGTGCTGGACACCAACCTCACCGGCGCCTACCGGGTCGCCAAGCGGGCGGCGTCCGGGATGCTGCGGGCCCGCAGCGGACGGCTGATCTTCATTTCCTCCGTGGTGGGGCTCTCCGGCGGGCCGGGCCAGGCCAACTACGCCGCCTCCAAGGCCGGCCTGGTCGGGCTGGCCCGTTCGATCGCGCGGGAACTCGGCTCCCGGCACATCACGGCCAACGTCGTAGCTCCCGGCTTCGTCGAGACCGACATGACCGCGGAGTTGCCCGACGCCCGGCGCACCGAGATCCTCGGTAGCATCCCGCTGGCCCGCTTCGCCACGCCGGAGGAGGTGGCCGGGGTGGTCACGTTCCTCGCCGGCCCGGCCGGGGCCTACCTCACCGGCGCGGTGATCCCGGTCGACGGCGGCCTCGGCATGGGGCACTGACCGCCGCCGTACCGACCCGCGCCACGACCAGATCGGAGTACGACGTGCCAGGACTGCTCGAGGGCAAGCGGCTGCTGGTCACCGGCGTGCTGACCGAGGCGTCGATCGCCTTCGGGGTGGCCCGCCTCGCCCAGCAGGAAGGCGCCACCGTCGTGCTGTCCGGGTTCGGACGTGGGCTCTCGATCACCTCCAGGTACGCCCGGCGGCTGCCGCAGGACGCGCCGGTGATCTCCCTGGACGTCACCGACGAGGCGGACCTGGCCGCCTTGCCGGACCGCCTCCGCGAGCATGTCGACGGCCTGGACGGGGTGCTGCACGCCATCGGCTTCGCGCCGGAGAGCGCGCTGGGCGGCAACTTTATGGCCACCCCGTGGGCCGACGTGGCCACCGCCGTCCAGATCTCCACGTACTCCCTGGCCGCCCTCGCCCGGGCCTGCCGGCCGCTGCTGGGCCGCGGCGGCTCGATCGTCGGGCTGGACTTCGACGCCAGGGTGGCCTGGCCGGCGTATGACTGGATGGGGGTGGCCAAGGCGGGCCTGGAATCCTGCGCCCGCTACCTGGCCCGGGAACTGGGTCCCGACGGCATCCGCGTCAACCTGGTCGCCGCCGGACCGCTGAAGACGATGGCGGCCAAGAGCATCCCCGGCTTCGAGGCGTTCGAGGCGGTCTGGGGCGCCCGGGCGCCGCTGGGCTGGGACGTCGCCGACACCGAACCCGCCGCCCGGACCTGCCTGGCGCTGTTCTCCGACTGGATGCCGGCGACCACCGGGGAGTTGCTGCACGCCGACGGCGGGGTACACGCCACGGGCGCCTGAGCCAGGGCTCAGCCCTCCTCGACCCGCACCCTCCCACCGCTGCTGTGCGCGGTGATCTGCGCTGGCGCGGCCGGGTCGGTGCGCACCCGGACCTGCGTGGACCCGGCACTGGAGTCGGCTGCCACCCGGTAGGGCCCGCTGCCGGGGGGAACCGTGACCGTGACCCCGCCGGCGCTGCTGCGGGCGGAGACCTCCCGCGGCGCTGTGGTGAACCCGAGCGCGACCCGTCCACCGGAGCTGTTCGCCACCACGTCGGTGCTGCGCAGGCCGGTGCCCCGAACCGAACCGGCGCTGGAGTGCAGGTCGAGCGTGCCGGACACGTCGGTCACCGTCACCGAGCCGCCGGAGGATCGGAGCCGCACGGCACCGGTCACGTCCCGCACAGCCAGTCCACCAGCGGAACTGCGCAGGTCGACCGCGAAGGTTCGCGGCACGACCACGGTGTAGGTGGTGGCGCACTCCCATGTGCTGGGGCAGCGGGCCCGCAGAGCCACCCCGCCGGGGCCGGCGGTCTCGCTGAACCGAGGCTTGACGAAGCTCCACTCCAACCGGCGGGTCACTCGCACGACGTCGTTCTCGGCGCCGACGCTGACGTGCACCGACCCGCCGTTGACGTCGACCAGCAGCCGCCCCCCGGCCGCTGGCAGCGTGGCGGTGCCGGTTTCGGACTGCCGGGCGAGCAGGGAGATGAGGTTGACCGAGGTGGCGCCGATCAACGGCACGGCAACGAGGACGCCCAGGATGAGCGCCAGTCGCCGGGTTCCGGTCAGCGGCGTGCGTGCGCGCACCGATGGCCCGGGGCGGTCAACCGGCGGGGCCGGCGGGAGGGTCGTACTCATTTCTCAGCCTTCCAGGTAACGCAGTACGGCGAGGACGCGCCGGTGGTCGCTGTCGGCGGTGGGCAGCCCGAGCTTGGCGAAGATGTTGCCGACGTGCTTTTCCACCGCTCCCTCGGTCACCACCAGCGCCTCGGCGATGCCGGCGTTGGAGCGTCCCTCGGCCATTAGCGCGAGCACGTCGCGTTCCCGCCGGGTCAGGGCGCCCAGCGGGTCGGCTCGGCGGCTGCGGGCCAGCAGCTGGCCAACCACCTCGGGATCAAGTGCGGTGCCGCCGGAAGCGACCCGGCGCAGTGCGGCCAGGAAGTCGGCGACGTCGGCGACCCGGTCCTTGAGCAGGTACCCGACGCCGGCGGTGTTGCCGGCGAGCAGGTCGGTGGCGTAGCGCTCCTCGACGTACTGGGACAACACCAGCACCGCGGTGCGCGGCCAGTCCGCCCTGATCACCAGGGCGGCCCGTAGCCCCTCGTCGGTGTGGGTCGGCGGCATCCGGACATCGGCGACCACCACATCCGGCCGGTGCTCGGCGACCGCGCGGAGCAGCTGCTCGGCGTCGCCGACCGCGGCGATCACCTCGAAGCCGCCCTCGGCGATCAGCCGGGTGAGGCCGGCGCGCAGCAGTACGGAATCCTCGGCGATCACCACCCGGGGGCGGGTGGGCGCCGTCGGTGGCATCAGGTCTGGCACGGCAACTCCACGGTGAGCGCGGTCGGCCCGCCGGGCGGGCTGTCGATCCACAACCGGCCGTCCACTCCGGCCACCCGGTCCGCGAGGCCACGCAGCCCGCTGCCGGCCGGATCGGCGCCGCCGCGGCCGTCGTCGCGCACCGCCACCCGCAGCAGCGGGCCGAGCCGGCGCACCACCACCGAGGCGTGTCGCGCGCCGGCATGTTTGGCCGCGTTGGTGAGCGCCTCGGCGACGACGAAGTAGGCGATGGATTCCACCGTCGGGCTGGGCCGGGCCGATACGTCGACGTCGACCGCGACCGGCACCGGGCACCGGCCGGCCAGCGCGGACAGCGCCGCGTCCAGGCCGCGGTCGTTCAGCACCGCGGGGTGAATGCCGCGGGCTAGGTTGCGCAATTCGACCAGCGCGTGCTTGGCGTCGGTATGCGCCTCGTCGAGGAGGCTCCGGGCGCCGGCCGGGTCCTCGTCGAACCGGGCCTGGGCGCGGCCCAGGTTCATCGCGAGGGACACCAGCCGCTGCTGGGCGCCGTCGTGCAGATCGCGTTCGATCCGGCGCCGCTCGGCCTCCGCCGCGTCCAGCACCCGGGTGCGGCTGTCCTGCAGCACCTCGACCCGGGCAGCCAGCACCCCGGTTGCCGGCGGGCCGAGCAGGGTGGCACCCATAGCCCGAGCGGTCAAGGCCAAGCCCCGCACCGCGTACGGGGTGGCCAGCAGCAGCACCAGCCCGCCGACGCTGACCGCGATGACCGGGACTGGGTGTCGGACGGTGAACGGGCCGAAGTCCGCGCCCCCCGAGGGCAGCGCCCAGAGGTAGGCGGGCATGGTCAGCAAGGCCAGCGCGGCCGAGGCCAGGGCGATCACCACGGTGAACGCCGCGACACCGAACGGCAGGAGCAGGATGAGGTACCCGATCTCCCGCCAGGTGGCTCCGGCGGCGAGCCGCCGCCGCAGCCGGTGCCACCAGGACCCGGGCGCTTTCACGTGCGGGTTGGCCACCCGCGTCCCGAGCAGCAAGGTGAGCCGGCCCCGTTCCAGGCGGCCCAGCAGCCGGAAGACCCACAGCGCCAACGCGAGTCCCGGCAGGCCGAGCAGGAACACCGGGACGAGGCCGATCGACACGGCCAGCCCGACCACGACGATCGTGAAGGTGGCGACTCCGAGCGGGAGACTGCTCAGCAGGTAGGTCACTGCCAGCCAGGTATCCGCGGTGAACGGCGCCAGCAGCACCCGGCGGATCGCCGATCCGCGGCCTGCCCGGATGCTCATCGCGCTGCTCACCTCCGCCTCCTTGCCTCGGGCCACGACCGGTTACCTGATCACGTTAAGAACTGACGGCGGCGGCGTCCATGACGCTGGCTGGCGGATCGGGGTGGGGCTAGCCCCACCGAGAACTGGGCGGCTCACGGTAGCGACACCGGTGGTGGCCCGCTGACACCGTGATCTTCCATCCGCGGCCGCGTGTGGCGAGCCGCTCACGTCTGGGAGGTTGCCGTGTTCCACCGCAGAACCGCAGATCGGGCGCTCCGCCCCCGATGGGGGGTGGTGGGTGTCGCCAGGTGGAGCGCGCGGCACCCCTGGCGCGCCATCCTGGCCTGGGGGGCGTTCGTCGGAATCTGCCTGGTGGCCGGGGCGGCCGCCGGTACGAAGACCCTGTCCGACCCGGACACCGCGGTCGGGCAATGGGGCCGCGCCGAGAAGATCGTCGCGTCCGGGCACTTCGCCGACCCAGTGGTAGAGAATGTCTTGATCACCGCTCGGTCCGGCCGGCTGTCGACGTCCGAGGCGGCGGCGGCGGTGGCGCAGGCCCGTACCCGTCTCGGCGTGCTCCCAGCGGTGGCCCGGGTACGCCCCGCGGTGACCGCGCCGGATGGTCGGGCAGTCCTGCTTCCGGTGGAGCTGACCGGGAAGGCGGAGGCGGCGACGGACACCGTGGTGCCCGTCCTGGCGGCCACCGCGCAGGTCGCCCGGAGCCAGCCGCAGCTGCGTATCGAGGAGGTGGGGCCCGGCTCGATCGACCGGGCGCTCTCCGCGTCGCTGGGCAAGGACTTCCACCGCGCCGAGCTGGTCAGCATCCCAATCGCCCTGGCGCTGCTGCTGCTCGCCTTCGGGGCGGTCATCGCGGCCGGCATCCCGGTGCTGCTTGCGCTGTCCGCGGTCGCGGCGGCCGTCGGGCTCTCCGCACTGACGTCCCAACTCCTGCCGGTGACCGAGGCGCTGTCCAGCATCGTCCTGCTCGTCGGGATGGCCGTCGGTGTGGATTACTCGCTGTTCTACCTGCGCCGGGCGCGGGAGGAGCGGGAGCGCGGTGCCTCCACCCTGGACGCGGTGGAACTCGCCGCGGCTACCTCCGGCCGGGCGGTCGTGGTGTCCGGCATCACCGTGATCGTGGCGATGGCCGGCATGCTGCTCTCTGGCACGGCGATCTTCCGTTCGCTGGCGATCGGCACCACGCTGGTGGTGGCCGTGGCGGTGGTCGGCTCGGTGACCGTGCTGCCGGCATTGCTCGCCAAGCTTGGTGACAACGTGGACCGGCCGCGGGTGCCCCTGGTGCATCGGCTCCGCCGGCCCGGTGCGGACTCCCGGGTGTGGAGGGCCGTGCTCCGACCGGTGTTGCGCCGGCCGGCGATTGCCTTCACCGTGGCCGTCGCGGGGTTGCTCGCCCTGGCCGCACCGGCGTTCGGGATGCGTACCGCGATGCCCGGCGACGCGGACCTGCCCCGATCCATTCCGATCGTGGCCTCCTACGACCGGCTGATCGCTGCCTTCCCCGACACCGGCAGCACGCATCAGGTCGCGGTGGCGGCCTCGGCGGGAAACTCGGCGGCGGTCCGCCACGCGCTGGCCGACCTCGTCCGCCGCACGCAGTCCAGTACGGAGTTTGCCACCACCCCCGCGCCGGCGATCCGAACTTCCGCGGACGGCCGGGTCAGCACCGTGGACCTGCCTATTCCCTACGACGCCACCGATGCCCGGGCCGCCCGGTCGCTGACCGAGCTGCGGCAGCAGTTGGTACCGGACACCGTGGGTCGACTGGCCGGCGCCCAGTGGGCTGTGGGCGGTGAGACCGCGGCGGACACCGACGTCGGCCATGTGCTGACCTCGAGGCTGCCCTGGGTGTTCGCGTTTGTGCTCGGCCTGTCCTTCCTGGTCATGCTCATCACCTTCAGATCGCCGGTGATCGCGGCGACCGCGATCACGCTGAACCTGCTTTCGGTCGGCGCGGCGTATGGCCTGCTGGTGATGGTCTTCCAGCACACGTGGGCGGAGGGCCTGCTCGGGTTCACCTCCAACGGGGCGATCGTGACCTGGTTGCCGATGTTCCTGTTCGTGATCCTGTTCGGATTGTCGATGGACTACCACGTTTTCGTGGTCAGCCGAATCCGGGAGGCGGCGCTGGCCGGAGCACCGACCCGGGAGGCGGTGCGGATCGGAATCACCCGGTCGGCGGGGGTGGTCACCAGCGCGGCAGCGGTGATGGTGGCCGTCTTCGGCATCTTCGCCACGCTGACCGGGCTGGACTTCAAGCAGCTCGGGGTGGGTCTGGCAGCGGCCATCCTGCTCGATGCCACGGTGGTCCGGGCGATGCTGCTGCCGGCCACCATGGCGCTGCTGGGGCGGTGGAACTGGTGGACCCCGGCTTGGTTGGCTCCCAGCCCGTGCCGGGCCAGCCCCCCACAACCCACCCGGGAGCTGGAACCGGCGCGCTGAGCCGCCGGCCCTGACCGCGGCGAAGCGGACGTACCGTGGGCCGGTGACGGACCCTGGTGAGCGCGGGCCCCGGCCGGCCGGGGCCCGCGCCGAGCCTCCGGTGGACGCTGTGCTGGTGCTGTCCTTCGGCGGCCCGGAGGGCCCGGAGGAGGTCATGCCGTTCCTGGAGAACGTGACCCGGGGCCGCACCATCCCGCGGGAGCGGCTGCTCGACGTCGCCGAGCACTATCAGGCGCTCGGCGGCGTGAGTCCGATCAACCGCCAGAACCGGGAGCTGATCGCCGCGTTGGAGGTCGAGTTCGCCGAGCGTGGCCGCCGGCGGCCGGTGTATTTCGGCAACCGCAACTGGGCGCCGTACCTGCCGGACACCGTCGCCGAAATGGCCTCGGCCGGCGTCCGGCACGCGGCGGCCTACGTGACCTCCGGCTACGCCGGGTACTCCAGTTGCCGGCAGTACCGCGAGGACATCGCGGCGGCCCGGGCGGCGGCCGGGGACTCGGCGCCGCTGATCAGCAAGCTGCCGCACTTCTTCGACCAGCTGGGCTTCCTCGCGCCGCTGGCCCGGCACACCCGCGACGCCCTGGACACGCTGCCGCCGGAGGTCCGGGCCGGGGCCGCGCTGGCGTTCACCGCGCACAGCGTCCCGGTAGCGGACGCCGAGAGGGCCGGGCCGACCGGCGGGGCCTACGTCGCCCAACTCCGCGAAGCCGCCCGGCTGGTCGCGGCGGCGGTCGGCGGCGGGCACCGCTGGGAGTTGGTCTGGCAGAGCCGCAGCGGCCCGCCGACCCAGCCCTGGCTGGCACCGGACATCAGTGACCATCTCCGGGGACTGGCCGAAGCCGGCACGCCGGCGGTCGTGGTGGTGCCGATCGGCTTCGTTTCCGACCATGTCGAGGTGGTGCACGATCTCGACGAGGAGGCTCGCGCGGTCGCCGCCGGGTGCGGGTTGACCTTCGCCCGGGCGGCCACCGTGGGCACCGCCGCCAAGTACGTCGCGATGATCGCGGATCTGATCGGCGATTTCGACGAGCCGGGTACTGCCCCGGCCGGTCTCGGGGATCCGGCGCTGCACTGGAGGCAGTGCCCGCCGGATTGCTGCCTCGGCCGCGGACCGACCTCGCGCTGAGGCCCTACCTGGCCGGTCCTGTGCTTCCCGGCCCGGTCTCCCGCAGCGCGGCTCGGCGGGTCTTGCCGGTGCTCGTCTTCGGCAGTTCGGCGACGAAGTCGACGATTCGCGGGTACTTGTACGGAGCCGTCTCGGCCTTGACGTGGTCTTGCAGCTCCCGGGCCAACGCCGTCGAGGGCGTGAAGCCGGGGCGCAGCACCACCACCGCGCGGACCACCGACCCGCGCTCGGGATCCGGCGCGGCGACCACCGCCGAGTCGGCGACCGCCGGATGGTGGGCCAGTACGGCCTCCACCTCCGTCGGCCCGATCCGGTACCCGGCGGAATTGATCACGTCGTCGGTCCGGCCCTGGAACCACAGGTACCCGTCGTCGTCGATCCCGACCGCGTCCCCGGTCCGCCAGGCACCGCGCGGCGCGGGGGAGCCCCGGTAGCCCAGGAAGAACGTCGGCACGCTCGCCGGGTCCACCACCAGCTCCCCGTTCTCCGTCCAGCCCCGTACCCCGGGCAGCAGCGGACCCATCGAGCCGGGCCGGGCCACCTCGCCGACCCGGTTGCCGGTGAGCTGACCGGTCTCGGTCTGGCCGTACCCGTCGCGGATGTCCACGCCGACCGAGTCCCGCCAGGCGGCCAGCGTCGGCGGATCCAACGCCTCACCCGCCGCGACCAGGCTCCGGACCGTCGGCAGGGCGGGCAGCGAGGCCCGCGCGGCGATTACCCGGTACTCGGTCGGGGCCATGCACAGCACGTCCACCGACTCCTCGGCCACCACGGCGAGCCGCTCCGCGGGGTCGAAGCGGGCGTCATGCAGCAGCGCCGCGGCGCCCTGCAGCCACGGCGCCAGGAACGCGTTGCGGGCCGACTTCGACCACCCAGGGCTCGCCGTACACCACACCAGGTCACCTTCCCGGGCGCCCAGCCAATGCCGCGCCTGCAGCCGCTGGCCGAGCAGGTAGCGCTGGGCGTGGACCACCGGTTTCGGCCCGCCGGCGGTGCCGCTGGTGAAGGTCATCAGCGCCGGATCGCTCAAGGTCAGGTCGGCCGGCGTGGCCGGTTCGGTGGCGTACAAACTGCGGTCCGGGATCAGGGCGACCGGGCAGGGCGGCGCGCCGGCTTCGACCACCGCCCGGTGCCGATCGTCGGCGATGACCAGCACAGGCTCGGCCGCGGCCAGCCGGCCGGCGAGGTCTGCCGGGCGCAGCTGTTCACTGACCGGCAGCACCACCGCACCGAGCCGGAAGCAGGCCAGCATCGCCTCCACCCACTCCACCCGGGGGCCGATCATCGTCAGGACCACGTCGCCGCGCCGCACCCCGAACACTGTCTGCAGCGTCCCGGCCAGCCGGGCGCTGCGCTCGGCCAGTTGGCCGAAGGTCCAGCGCACCCTGCCGGCGCTGGAACGCTCGAGGAGCGCGAGGCGTCCCGGCGGCGCGGCGGCCAGCACGTCGAGGCAGTAGTTCATGCGGCCTCCTCCAGCGTTGGGGTGCGGCCAGCTGCTCCTTTGCCGCACCGTAACGGCTACGTTGCGGCGGACTGGGCCGGGTCCGTGTCACCATGGGGAACGGCCTGCCGAAAGGACCGATCATGGACGCTGACCAACTCCGCGACATGCTGGCCCGGCTCTATGACCGGGCCCGACACGCCATGGCACAGTTCCTCGTCGAGCTTCGCCGGCTCACCGCCCCCCTGCTGGCCGCCTGGGCGCGCTTCGCCATCGAGCGCTGGGAGCGGGTCCGGGCCTATCTCGCCGACCATCCGGACCTCGCCGAGTTCGACGCCTGGATGGACCGCTGGTACTCCTTCGGCTCCGCCTGAGCCGCTCGGCGCCAACGGACTACGTGCCCACGCGGATCCCCCAGGTGCCGGTCCAGGTCTGTCCCGGTTCGAGCGCCACGATGTCCGTACCGGTGGCCAGGGCGTTGGGCGGTCCGGTCATCGGTTCCACGCCCAGGCCGCGGCGGCGGCGCGTGGCGTCCGGCAGCGCGTCGCCGGTGAACACCTCCAGGTAGCGGTAGGCCCGGTCCATCCAGAATCTCCGCCGTCCACTCCGCACGCAGCTGGGCGCGGAAGATGCCGGCGGAGTCCCGGTCCAGATCGGCGTAGGCGTAGTCGATCTCGGTGTCGCCGAGCCGCCTGGGGACCCGGAAGTCGTACGCCGTGCCGTCCACCGGCTCAACGCCGGTCGGGATCTGCTGGGTGTCGGTGGGCAACCAGGAGGCCGCCGGCACGGAAAGCGACGCCTCGTCGATGAGTTCCGTGCCGGCCCTCAGGTAGGGATGGGCGCCGGCGGCGAAGGGTGCCACGCTGCCGCTGAGGTTTCTCGCGCTGGTCGTCACGGTCAGGCCGGTGGGGTCGACGGTGTAGCGCAGGGCGAGGTCCAACCCCCACGGCCAGCCGGTCTGCGGTGGCAGCCGGTACGTCATCAGTACCGCGTCCGCGCTGTGTTCGGCGCACCGCCAGTTGCACCAGCGGATCAGGCCGTGGATGGCGCAGCTGTTCGTCGGCTCGGTCAACGGCAGCTGGTAGTCCTGACCCTGCCAACTGTAGGCGCCGTCCCGAACTCGGTTGGGCCATGGCAGCAGGGACTGCCCCCGCGCCCCGTCGCACATCGCCTCCGGCGGGTATCCGTCGAGCAATTGCCGGCCCTCGACCTGCAGGGCGCGCAGCGCGCCCCCCACTTCCACCACAGTGACTAAGGTCCCGCCCGACGCGATGGTGAACTGATTTCCCGAGGGTATTTGGTCCATGTAGGGGTACCTACCGCACAGTCGGTGATTCGATGCCGGTACCTTTTGCCGCGTGCGTGCTGCTGTGGTCACCGAAACTCGCCCGGGCGAACGTCGTGTCGCCGCCACCCCCGAAACCGTCGGCAAGCTAGCCGCCGCCGGCTGGACTGTCGCTGTGCAGTCCGGTGCCGGCGTGCGCGCGGCTGCCGAGGATTCCGAATATGCCGGTAAGGGGGCCAATATCGTCGGCTCCGCCAAGGAGGCCTTGGACGGTGCCGACGTGCTGCTGGCCGTCACACCACCGTCCGAGGACGTCATCGACCTGCTGCCCAACGGCTGCGCGGTCATCGGTTTGCTGGAGCCGACCGCGCCGACTACCCCGTTGCGGGCGCTGGCCGCCCGCGGGGCCACGGCGTTCTCCCTGGAGCTGCTGCCCAGAACCAGCCGGGCCCAGGCCATGGACGCGTTGTCCAGCCAGGCGCTGGTCGCCGGCTACCGGGCGGTCATCGAAGCATCGATGCGGTTGCCACGGTTCTTCCCGCTGGCGATGACCGCCGCCGGTACGGTTCCCCCCGCCCGGGTGTTCGTCATCGGGGCCGGTGTCGCCGGCCTGCAGGCGATCGCCACCTCGCGGCGATTGGGCGCCATCGTGGAAGCGAACGACGTCCGGGCCGCGGCCGCCGAGGAAGTCAAGTCCCTCGGCGCGAAGTTCGTCGACCTCACCGAGGGCCAGTCGCTGGAGGGCGAAGGGGGATACGCCCGGGCGGCCACCGATGAAGAACTGGCCGAGCAGCGCAACCGCCTCGCCGACCACCTGGCCACCCAGGACGTGGTCATCACCACGGCCGCCGTTCCCGGCCGCAAGGCGCCGGTTCTGGTCACCACCGAGATGGTGGAGCGGATGCGCCCGGGATCGGTGATCTTCGACCTGGCGGCCGAAACCGGCGGCAACTGCGAGCTGTCCAAGGCGGGCGAGGACGTCCTGTACAACGGCGTGACCATCATCGGTGCGCAGCATGTCCCCAGTGCCATGGCGAAGGACGCCAGCGCCCTGTATGCCCGAAACGTCGCCACGTTCCTGCTGCTGATGACCAAGGAAGGGGCCTTCGCACCCGACTTCGAGGACGACCTCGTCATCGGCTCGTGCATCCTGCGCGACGGCCAACCCGTGCACCCACTTGTCAAGGAGGCTCTGGGCGCATGAACTATCCGGTACTCGCGCTCTTCACCATCTTCATCCTGGCCGTGTTCGTCGGCTTCGAGGTCATCTCGAAGGTGTCGAGCATGTTGCACACCCCGCTGATGTCCGGGGCCAACGCGATCCACGGCATCATCCTGATCGGCGCCATGACAGTCCTGTCGACCTCGCAGGGCATTCTGCAACTGACGATCGGGTTCTTCGCTACCGTCCTGGCCACCATCAACGTGGTCGGCGGCTTCGTCGTCACCGACCGGATGCTGGAGATGTTCAAGGGCCGCGGCGCCAACGCTCCGGCGAAGCAGGAGGCTGACCGATGACCCGCGGCCAAGTGATCGAGACGGTCTACCTGATCGCTGCCGTCTGCTTCATCCTCGCCCTGAAGGGTCTGTCTTCTCCGAAGAACGCCCGGACCGGGAACCTGATCGGGGCCGGCGGCATGTTGCTGGCGGTCGCGGTCACCTTCGGCGACGGCCGGATCCACCATCTGCCACTGATGATTGTCGGCATCGCTATCGGGACCGTGGTGGGCGTGCCGGCGGCTCGTCAGATCAAGATGACCGCGATGCCGCAGATGGTGGCCGCGTTCAACGGTGCCGGCGGCGGCGCGGCGGCACTGGTCGGTCTGCTGGAGTTCACCCAGGCTCACGGCAATGACTCGGGGTTCAACGCGCTGGCGGTCGTCCTCGCCGTCGTCATCGGTGGCGTGTCCTTCACCGGCTCGATCATCACCTTTCTCAAGCTGCAAGAGATCATGACCGGGCGGCCGATCATCTACCCGGGCGCCAAGTTTGGCAACATCGGGCTGGTCGTCGCGGCGGTCGTGTTCGCCGTACTGACCCTCAGCACCGGCAACGCCTGGTGGCTCGTCGCGCTGGTCGTGGTCGCCATGCTCTTCGGACTCGCGTTCGTGCTGCCGGTCGGTGGCGCCGACGTGCCGGTCGTCATCTCCCTGCTCAACGCGTTCACCGGCCTCGCCGTGGCCGCCTCCGGTTTCGTGCTGCAGAACGTGCTGCTGATCGTCGCCGGTACGCTCGTCGGCGCCTCCGGTACGCTGCTGACCCAGCTGATGTCCAAGGCGATGGGCCGCAGCATCGCGAACGTGCTCTTCGGCGCCTTCGCCGGCAGCACCGCCGGTTCCACCGCGGAAGTCGGCGGCGACCGGCCGGTGAAGAGTTCCACGGCCGAGGACATCGGCGTGCTGCTGGCCTACAGCCACAAGGTGGTGATCGTGCCGGGTTACGGCCTCGCCGTGGCCCAGGCGCAGCACACCATCCAGGAGTTGGCCAACCTGCTCGAGGCCAAGGGCGTCGAGGTGTCCTACGCGATCCACCCGGTTGCCGGGCGGATGCCGGGGCACATGAATGTCCTGCTCGCCGAGGCGAACGTGCCGTACGAGCAGCTCAAGGAGATGGACGAGATCAACCCGGAGTTCGACCGCACCGACGTGGCCCTGGTGGTGGGTGCAAACGACGTGGTCAACCCGGCCGCCCGAGACACCCCGAGTGCGCCGATCTACGGGATGCCGATCCTCGACGTCGACCACGCCCAGCACGTCATCTTCCTCAAGCGGTCGATGCGCCCGGGCTTCGCCGGTATCGAGAACGAGTTGCTGTTCGACGGCAAGACCACGCTGCTCTTCGGCGACGCGAAGAAGTCCCTCACCGATCTGGTGAGCGCGGTGAAGAGCAACTAGGGGCCCTCTGCTGGGAGCCATCAGCCCCCGTCCGCCACGGTGTGGCGAATGGGGGGCTGATGGCTGTAGATGGCGCAGCCGATCAGTTGTGGGTTTCGCGCGCCATAGCGCTCGCTATCCGCAACAGGTGCGCCGATGCTCGGGCCTGTGCATGGCGCTTTGGACGATTGCCACCGGGCGCCAGCACGATGCACGGATGCCTCACCACGTCCCTCCCACCCCGTCATCGCTGCGCCGGCTCGCTCAGGAGCAAGACGACGTGCTGTCCCGCGCCCAGCTCCACCAGTGCGGGCTCGACCGCTCCCGGGTACGCAATCACGTGGCAGCGCGACGTTGGCAGGCCTTCGGTCGGGCCGTGGTGCTGCACTCCGGTCCGCTGACCCGTCGCCAGCGCTGGTGGGCGGCCGCGCTGCATGCCGGCACCGGATGTGCGCTCGCCGGCCTGACCGCCGCCGAGGCCGGCGGGCTCACCGGCTGGGACCGAGCGGAGGTGCACCTCCTCACGCCGGCGGCCGTACCGGTGCCGGCATTGCCGGCGATCAAGGTGCACGTGTCCCGGCGGTTCGCACTGGAGGACATCCACCCCGCTCGCTCACCGCCACAGACCAGGCTTCCTCGATCGCTGGTGGACGCGGCGGCCTGGCTTCCACGAGCGGATATCGGCTGTGGCCTGCTGGCGGCTGGTGTGCAGCAGCGACTGGTGAGCGCTGGGCAGCTGCGGCGCCAGCTCGACGCCAGCGGGTCGGTACGGCATCGGCGGGTCCTGCGCGCCGTGCTGCTGGACATCGAAGGCGGGTCGCACTCGCTCGCTGAGATCAACTTCTACGCGCTGTGCCGACACGCCGGGCTTCCGCTGCCGCGGCGTCAGGCGATTCGTGTCGCCCCGGACGGTCGGCGCCGCTATCTCGATGCGGACTTCGATGGCTTCTCGGTGGAGGTTGACGGCGCCATCCACCTTCGTCCCGCCGTTGCCTGGGCCGACCTCGACCGTGGCAACGAGCTCGTACTTGGCGGGCAACGCGTAGTGCGCTTCTCCAGCGTCGCCTACCGGACGGGGAGGCCCCGCGTCGTCGATCAACTCAGGCGCGCGCACGAAACCTTCGGCCGCCGCGCCTGATCCCGAGTTGTTACGGCGATCGAGCGCCCAGGCGCGCTTTCGCCACAACAACTACAGATCACATCAGGCGTCGACCGGGTCGTGCCGGTGCCCGGTCCGTACGTCCGGCGCGCCGAGCCGGGCGGCGTCGGCGGTGAGGTCGTCCGGCATGCCCTGGGATTCGCATTCCGCGTCCACCCGGAGCAGGTAGTGCTCGACCTCGAGGGCCACCTCCGGCTCCGACCAGCGCAGCACCGGAGCCACGAGCCGGGCCACCGGCTCGGCGGATTCCACGCCCCGGCTCCAGGTCTCGACCGAGATGCGCATCCGGCGGGTGAGGATGTCGTCGAGGTGCAGCGCACCCTCCTCCTGGGCCGCGTAGACCGCCTCTGCCGCGAGGTAGTCCGGCGCACCCGGCAGCGGACGCCCGAGCGACGGGTCGGCCCGGATCCAGGTGATGAGATCGCGAGTCAGTGCGCCGTACCGGCCGAGCAGGTGATCGATCGCCTCGACCGGCAGCCGAACGGAGGCGGCCAGCGATTCCCGATCCCGCCGGGCCGCGTCGTAGCCCTCCGCGCCGAGCAGCGGCACCGACTCGGTGCGCGAGGGCGGCACGCGGCGACCGATCTCCCGGGCCGCGGCGTCCACCGCGTCCGCGGCCATCACCCGGTACGTGGTGTACTTCCCGCCGGCGACCACCACCAGGCCGGCGGCCGGGCGGACCACGGCGTGCTCGCGGGACAGGTGCGAGGTCTCGTCCGACTCACCGGCCAGCAGCGGTCGCAGGCCGGCGTAGACGCCTTCCACATCGTCCGGTGTCAGCGGCCGGCGCAAGACCCGGTTGACGTGGCCGAGGATGTAGTCGATGTCGCGCGAACTGGCTGCCGGATGCGCCCGGTCGAGGTCCCAGTCGGTGTCGGTGGTGCCGAGGATCCAATGCTGGCCCCAGGGGATGACGAATAGCACGCTCTTCTCGGTCCGCAGGATGAGCCCGGTCTCCAGGTCGATCCGGTCTTTCGGTACGACGAGGTGCACGCCTTTGGAGGCCCGGACCCGCAGTCGTTCGGAGCCGGGCTCGCCGCCGAGCATCTCGGCGACGTCGTCGCTCCAGACCCCGGTGGCGGCCACCACGGCCCGGGCCCGGACCTCGATCTCCTCGCCGGACTCCAGAATCCCGCACCCGGGCACCCACCACCCGGCCGTGTTCGCGCAGCAGTTCGCTCACCCGGGCGCTGCTGGCCACCGCCGCCCCTTCGCGGGCCGCGGTGCGGACCACCGTCAGGGTGTGCCGGGCGTCGTCGACCTGCCCGTCGTAGTACTGGACGGCGCCGATCAGGGCGTCCCGCCGCAGCCCGGGAGCCAGCGCCAGCGCGCCGCTGCGGGACAGGTGGCGGTGGCGGGGCAGTGCCCGCCCGCCGCTGGTGGTGGCGCCCATCAGGTCGTACAGGGCTATGCCGGCACCGACGTAGGCCCGCTCCCAGCCGCGGTGGCGCAGCGGGAAGAGAAACGGCACCGGCCGGACCAGGTGCGGCGCCAGCCGGCGGGTGAGCAGCGACCGCTCCCGCAACGCCTCGAAGACCAACGGGAAGTTCAGCTGCTCCAGGTAACGCAACCCGCCGTGGATGAGCTTGCTGGAACGACTCGACGTGCCACTGGCCCAGTCCCGGGCCTCGACCAGCGCGACGGTGAGGTTGCGGGTCACCGCGTCCAGCGCGGTGCCGGCGCCGGTGACGCCGCCGCCGATGACCAGGACGTCGAAGGTTTCCTTCGCCATCCGCTGCAGCGCAGCGTGCCGTTGACGCGGATTCAGCCGGTCGGCGCGGACGGTGTCAGGCATCCCGGCCAGCCTACGACCGGGCCGCACCAGCCAATCCGCGGGTCCGGGCCGGGGTCGCTACCCCGGCACCGCGCGCAGCCCTCGGCCCCCCGGCTTAGGGGTGACCTCGACCGGCCAGCGGGCCGCGGCCGGCACGCACGCGGTCGCGCTCCTCCCGGTCACCGCCAGCCGGGCCGCCAGTACCCTGCTCGGCGGCGATCCACCGCGGTCCGGACGGCGTCGTCTGATTCGTCGAAGTACACCAGGGCGCGCCCGTCGCCATCGTGTTCACGGTCTTCTTCATGACTGAGCATTGTCGGGCGTCGCCGGGCCGAACCCGCACGGGACGGCTAGGGTCGGATCAATGAAGATCCTGGTCACCGGCGGGGCCGGCTACATCGGCAGCGTGGTTGCGGCCCAATTGCTGGCCACCGGCGCCCGGGTGGTGGTCCTCGACGACCTGTCCACCGGGCACCGGGACGCGGTACCCGACGGCGCCGAGTTCCGGGAGGCGTCGCTCCTGGACTCGCCCGCTCTCGCCGCGGTGCTCGCCGAGGGCTTCGACGGCGTGCTGCACTTCGCCGCCAAGTCGCTGGTGGGCGAGTCGATGGAGCGGCCGGAGCTGTACTACGGCAACAACGTAGTCGGTTCGCTCACCCTGCTCAACGCGATGCGCGATGCGAGGGTGCGCCGGCTGGTGTTCTCCTCCACCGCGGCCACCTACGGGGAGCCGGAGACCGTTCCCATCCGGGAGGACGCCCCGACCGCGCCGACCAACGCCTACGGCGCCACCAAGCTGGCCATCGACGCGATGATCCGCTTCGAGTGCGGGGCGCACGGGCTGCGCGCGGCCAGCCTGCGGTACTTCAACGTCGCCGGGGCGCTCGGGGCGCAGGGGGAGCGGCATGGCACCGAAACGCACCTCATCCCGATCGTCCTCCAGGTGGCCCTCGGTGCGCGCGACGCCGTCTCCGTGTACGGCACGGACTACCCCACCGCGGACGGCACGGCGATCCGGGACTACATCCACGTCACCGACCTCGGGCGGGCGCACCTGCTGGCCCTGGACGCATTGGGCTCCGGCGGACCCGGCGAGCACCGGATCTACAACCTCGGCGTGGGAGCCGGCTTCTCGGTACGCCAGGTCATCGACGTCTGCCGAGAGGTCACCGGGTCGGACATCCCGGCGACCGACGCCGGCCGCCGGGCCGGGGACCCGGCGGTACTCGTCGCTTCCAGCGAGCGGATCACCGCGGAGCTAGGCTGGCGGCCGGAGCACACCCTGACCGATATGGTCCGCGACGCCTGGGATTTCGCCCGCCGGCGCGCAACGGTGTCGTGACCGTCGGCGGCAACCGGCCGGTGCTCCGGTCCCGGCTGGCCATGGACTCACCGGTGCGGGCCGCCGGTCGGCGGCCGGCGGCGGAGGTGCCCGCCGAACTCGGGCTGGTGGTGGAAGACCTCGACGGCTACGTCGGGGAGGTGGTGGCGCTGGCCAAGGACGCGGTCACCTTGGAGGACCGTCACCGCCGGCGGCGGCTGTTCCGGTACGGCCCCGGCTTTCTCATCGACGGCCGGCCGGTGGTGCTGACCCGGCCGGCGGCGCCGCCGATCGAGCGTCGGGCGGCCCGGACAGCGTCCGGTTCCCGGGCGGTCGCCACTGCCCCGGCGCGGGTGGCCCGGGCCAGCCGCATCCTGGTCGAGGGGCTGCACGACGCCGAGTTGATCGAGCGGGTCTGGGGCGAGGACCTGCGGATCGCCGGCGTCGTGGTGGAGCCGCTGCACGGTATCGACGACCTGGCCGGGATCGTGGCCGCCTTTCGACCGGGACCCACCCGGCGCCTCGGGGTGCTGGTCGACCACCTCGTCCTGGGCTCCAAGGAGAGCCGACTCGTCGGCGCCGTCCGCGACGAGCACGTCCTGGTGACCGGGCATCCGTACGTCGATATCTGGCAGGCGGTCAAGCCCGCCGCGCTGGGCATCGGTGCCTGGCCGGAGGTGCCGCCCGGCCGGCCGTGGAAGGACGGTGTGTGCGCCGCGCTCGGCGTCGGCGACCCGCGGGAGATGTGGCGCCGGGTGCTGCGGTCGGTCAGCTCCTACGCCGACCTGGAGACCCCGTTGCTCGGCGCCGTGGAGCGGTTGATCGACTTCGTCACCGCCGAGTGAGCTCAGCCCGCCACCGGGCTCGGCGCACGTCGCGCAGCAGCGCCCGGACGGCGTTGCGGCCCGGGATCCCGGTGACGCCACCGCCGCCGTGCGTAGCCGATCCGGCCTGGTACAGCCCACGCACCGGGGTGCGGTGATCGGCGTACCCCGGGGCCGGCCGGAGGTGGAAAAGCTGGCTGGCGGACAGCTCGCCGTGGAAGATGTTGCCGCCGAGGAGGCCGTAAGTGTGTTCCATCTGGTACGGGCCGATCACCTGCCGGTGCAGGATCGAGGAGGTGAAGCCGGGAGCCACCGCCTCGACCCGGGCGATCACCCGGTCGGCGTGCGCGTCCAGCCCGGCCGTCCCCGGATCCTCCGCCCACGCGGACGGCACCCACTGGCTGAACAGCGAGACGACGTGGCGGCCCGGCGGCGCCAGCGTCGGGTCGAAGACCGACGGGATGGCGATGTCGGCGAACGGCTTCGCGCTGGGGTGCCCGCCGACCGCGTCCTGGAAGGCGTCCTCCAGGTCATCGACGGACTCGGCCAGCACGATCGTGCCGCCGTGCACCTCCGGGTCGTACCCCGGCTTGGCGGTGAACTCCGGCAGCCGGTCCACCGCCAGGTTGATCTTGACGGTTCCGCTGCGGGTTTGCCAGCGCTCGATGTCGGTGACGAAGTCCGCCGGCAGCGCGTCCCGGTCCAGCAGGTCCAGGAACGCGATCTTCGGGTGGGTGGTGACCATGACGGATGCCGCCTGCAACTCCTCGCCGCCGGCCAGGACCACGCCGGTGACCCGCCCGGCTTCTGTGGTGATCCGCCGTACCGCCGCGTCGGTCCGGATCTGCGCGCCATAGGACCGGGCGGCGGCGGCCATCGCGGCGGTGACCCCGCCCATCCCGCCCCGCGGGAACCCCCAGGCCTGGTCGCCGAGATGGTGGTGCAGCATGACGTACGCCGTACCGGGGGAGCGCGGTCCGGCCCAGGTGCCGATCACCCCACTCACCGAAAGCACGCCCTGGAGTTGCGGTGAGCTGACGTACTCGGCCAGCAGGTCGGCCATCGACAGCGTGAACAGCCGGGTCGCCTCGGCGGTTAGCCGGGTGTCCAGGCCCCGCAGCCGCCAGGCCAGCGCGGCCTGGGCGAGCAGGTCGGCCGGCCGCTTGGACCCCAGCCGCGGCGGGGTGCGCTGCAGCAGCGGCCCCACTACGCCGGCCAGCTCGGCCATCCTGTCCTGGTACCGCTGGTAGCCCGCGACGTCGCCGGGGGAGAACCGGGCGATCGAGGCGGCCCGCCGCGCCGGGTCCGCCGGCAGCTGCAGGGAGCGTCCGTCGGCGTGCGGGGCGAAGTACGGGCCCTGCGGGTACACCAGGTAACCGTGCTGGGTCAGCCGCAGGTCGGCCACGATGTCTGCCGGGAGCAGGCTCACCACGTACGACAGGCTGGTCACGGTGTAGTCCGGCCCGAATGGATGCTCGCTGACCGCCGCGCCGCCGACCACACCGCGCCGTTCCAGCACGACCGTGCGCAGGCCGGCCCGGGCCAGGTAGCCGGCCGCCACCAGGCCGTTGGAGCCGCCGCCGACCACGATCGCGTCGTAGCTTGTTGCCGGGCTCATGGTGGGCCAGCGTAGGTGATCACCGACCTCGGGATAGGCGTCGGGTCCGTGGCCCCGAAGCCGACGCCTCTCCCGAGGTTCGTGATCGACTCCGGGCGAGAACTGCGCTACCGAGGCGGCGCGGACCGGCGGGTACCGTACGGCCGTGCAGCGACGAGGGGACGGTTTCGGCGACGGCGGCGGCTGGGTGACCTGCCGGCTCGGTGAGCGGCATTGGGGCCGGTACGGCGCCGCCGGGCTGCTGCTGCACACCGCTGACCGGAGCGGGGCTCACCGCGTACTGCTCCAACTGCGGGCCGGCTGGAGTCACCAGGGCGGCACCTGGGGGCTGCCCGGCGGCGCCCGGGACAGCCACGAGACCCCGGAGCAGGCCGCGATTCGGGAGGCGGGGGAGGAGACCGGCATCGACCCGGGGTTGGTCCACGTAGGAGGCACCGTCGTGGACGACGGCTGCGGCTGGTCCTACGTCACGGTGCTGGCCTCGGCGGACGGCCCGATCGCGGCCGCCCCGATCAGCGGTGAGAGCGACGAGGTCTGCTGGGTGGCCGAACAGGATGTACCGCGGCTGGCGTTGCACCCTCGGCTGGCGCAGATGTGGCCGCGGCTGATCGCCACGCTGCACGACACGCCGGAGCCGCCCGGCACGCCGGAGCCGCCCGGCACGCACCCCCACCCGGCCCGATGATCCAGGGCCGGCGGCCCACGGCGGGGTGTGGCTGGCAAGGCCTGGATCAAGACCGTGGGGCCACGGCTGTTTCCGGTCCCGGTACCGGCCCCAGCGGTGCAGCCACGGTGAGCGTGGCGCCGGCCCGGATTACCTCGACCAGCCGCTCATCGGGACGTACCCGTCCTCCGGGCCAGACCACTGAGCGGACCACCTCGCCCTCGACCACCGCACCCGCCCCGATGACCGAGGTCCCGCCGGCGGCATGCAGGTTGGCCCGCAGGTAGTCACGCGGGGTGCCGCAGTCGATCGCCACTGCGGTCGTGACCGCGAAGTCCACAGCGTCGGAGCCGCGCCAGAGCCGCTCGTAGAGCCCGGACGGTTCGGCGGCGAGCCCGCTGATGACCGCCCGCGGCAGCAGGCAGGCGCCGACGTAGCGCAGGTCGCCGAAGTCGCCCCGAGCCGGGTCGGAGGTGACCAGCAGCCGGCAGCGGCGCCGGTCCCAGCCGTCGACGAGTTCGGCCACCCCGCCGGGCAGGTAGGCGTCGGCGTTGTGGACCAGTACGTCCCGCCCGTCGATCCAATCCCGCAGCCGACCCAGCGCGCCGGCCGTGCCCAGGGCCACCGGATGCTCCACCGAGATCCGAACCGTACCTGGGGCCCGGTCGAGGTGGTCGAGCATCTGATCGCGGCCGGCGTGCACGTTCACCGCTGTCGCCGCGGCGTACGGCCCCACCGCGGCCAGCGCCCGATCGAGCAGCGGCACGTTGTTCACCGGGCACAGCGCCTTGGGCACCAGGGTGCTGAGCGGGCGCAACCGCCGGCCAGCTCCGGCGGCCAGCACCACCGCCACAGTCTCGGGCCTCATTCCCGCCCGACCTGGCGTCCTACGGCGCCGGCGGCTGGCCACGCCGAGCCGGCGGCACCATGGGCAGCCCGGGCCAGCTCGTCGAGCACCGACAGGGTGGCCGGACCCACCTCCGCCGACTCCGACGGCGCCCGCCAGCAGAATCTCGGTCACCTCCTGGCCGTCGGGCCGCAGCGCCGCCGGATCGCCGGCGAAGCCTGCCGCGAAGATCAGGTCGACCCGGCGTCGCAGCGGGTCGACGAGCACCGCGGCCGGGCGCGTCACGTCGGTGCGGATGCCGATTTCCTCGACCAGCTCGCGGCGCAGAGCCTCGGCCGCCGCCTCGCCGCGGCGCAGCAGGCCGCCGGGCAGGCCCAGGCCGGTGCGGGAGTGCCGCTGGCGCACCAGCAGCACCCGGCCGGCCGCGTCGGTGGCCACCAGCACACCGCCGACGGTGAAGCTAGGGGTGCCCAGGCGTACGCCGCGGCGGCGCACCTGGCGGGGCAGCCGGCCGAAGCCGGCCAGCCCGGCCTGGCGGATCGAGCGACGCAGATCCACCGTCAGGTCACCCGTACGCCGTCCTGCCACACCTGCCGGATGCGGGTGTCGAGCCGGACGAGGTCCAGCACGTTGCCGGTGACGACGACCAGGTCGGCCCGCTTGCCCGGTTGCAGCGAGCCGAGCTGGTCACCCACGCCGAACAGGTCCGCGGCGCTCCCGGTAGCTGCGTGGAGCGCATCGGCCGGGGTCATCGCGCTGAACTCCATCATCAGGGACAGCTCTTCGAGATTGCGCCCGAAGGGCATCACCGGCGCATCGGTGCCCATCGCGACCCGGACTCCCGCGTCGACCGCCCGGCGGAAGGACTCGATGTGCGCCTCGGCCACCTCGCGGATCTTCCGCTTGCTGCCCTCGGAGATCGTGATGCCGGCGGTCACGGCCTCGATCACACCCTGCGGAGCCAGCAGCGTCGGCACCAGCCAGGTGCCCTTGGCCAGCATCAGGTCGATCGTCTCGTCGTCGAGGAACACACCGTGCTCGATGGACCTCACCCCGGCCCGGACGGCTTCCTTGATGCCCTCGGTGGCCTGGGCGTGGGCCATCACCGGGATCCCCGCCGCGTTCGCCTCGGCCACCAGGGCCGCCAGCTCCTCGGCGCGGTAGTGCCCGTGCCGCGGGTTGGTGTCGGGAGAGAGCACGCCACCGGAGGTGGCGACCTTGAGCACGTCAGCCCCGGCCCGGATGAGCTCGCGAGCCTTGCGCCGCATCTCCTCCGGTCCGTCGGCGACCGCCCCCGGCCGGCCGGGATGCGAGGCGGAGAACACCGAGGCCGCGAGTCCGCAGGGCATCCGGTTGTCGCCGTGCCCGCCGGTCTGGCTGATCATGGTCACCGAGATCTGCAGCCGCGGGCCGGGTATCAGCCCCGCGGCCAAGGCCCGCTGGATGCCGGCGTCGGCCCCACCGGCGTCGCGCACACTGGTGATTCCCAGACCCAGTAACGTTCGGAGATTCCGGGCCGCGAGGAAGAACTGGTAGGAGAAGGGCTGCTGCATGTTGTCGTACGGGCTGATGCCGTCGAGCACGGTGTGCACGTGAGCGTCGAACAACCCGGGCAGCAGGCTGCAGCCGGTGACGTCCACACCCTCGTCGCCGTCCAGCCCCGGTCCGACCTCGACGACCCGCCCGTCGGCGATGACCAGATCGGCGACGGACAGTGCCGTGCCGTCGAAGACCCGCCCCCCGGTGAAGACCGTGCGCACCATGGGGCGCACTCTGCCACGGCTGCCGCACCGGGCCGCGACACCGGTCCGGTCATCGACGCCGGCGGGGTCACCTTCCGCCTTCCCGACCCGGCAGCCCGCTTCCACGACGTGTCGCTGTTCCAAGAGGTCGCCTGGCCCCGGCCCGGTCCGAACCTGGAACGCGCCGACGGGGTCTGGACGACGTACCTGCCTCGGCCGAACGTGGACCGGATGGAGTACTTGTTCGAGGTGCTGCACCCGGACGGCGGGTACGAGCTGCTGCTCGATCCGGCGAACCCGCGCCGCGGGCCGGGCGCGTTTGGTGAGAAGTCGGTGGTCGAGTTCCCGGAGTACCGCCCACCGCAGTGGCTGGCCGAGCCGCCCGCGCCGTGCGGTCACCTGCGCGAGCTGAGGCTGGACGGTGTGGCCGCCGGGGTGCTCTGGTCGGCCCACGGCAGCGACGACGCCGAGCCGCTGCCCCTGCTGGTGGTGCACGACGGCGTGGAGTATGCGGAGTTCTCCGGGCTGCGCCAGTTTCTCGACCGCGCGGTGCGGGCCGGTAGGCTGCCGCGGTGCCGAGCCGCCCTGCTGCACCCGACCGATCGGGACCGGCAGTACTCGGCGTCGCCGAGCTACGCGGAAGACCTGACGGCCTTTGTACTTCCCAGGCTGCATGCCATGTCACCGGTGAAGGCCGGCCGCCGGTACCGGGTCGGGATGGGCGCCAGTCTCGGCGCACTGGCGATGCTGCACGCCCACCGGCTGGCCCCGGCCTCTTTCGGTGGGCTCTTCCTGCAGTCCGGCAGCTTCTTCCACCATCGCTACTTCCGGCACGACATCGGCTTCACCCACTTCGAGCGGATCCGCTGGTTCATGGACCGGGTGCACGCCGCCGGAAACTGGGACCTGCCGATACCGGTGGCGATGACATGTGGTGAGGTGGAGCAGAACTTCCCGAACAACCGGGCGACCGGGTTGGCGCTACGCGCGCAGGGCTACCCGGTGACGTTCCGCCGGGTCCGCGACGCGCACACCTGGCACGGCTGGCGGGACGCGTTCACCCCGGGACTGGTGGACCTTTTGACTGGGCTGTGGGGCGAGCCGACCGGGCGGTAGCCGGTAGGACGAAGCAAGCCGAGACGGGTAGCGACCAAGTACGAAGGGGAATCAGCCATGCGACGCGACCACGTGGTCCTGCACTCCTGGGCCGTGGGAGACGCCAACCTGCTCGCCTACGGCCACTACGGCCGGCCGATGATCTGGTTCCCCTCCGACGCCGGGCGGGCCTTCGACTTCGAGAACAACGGCCTGCTGGACTCGGCACGCCACCTGATCGACGACGGCCGGCTCAAGGTCTACGCGATCGACTCCTTCGACGGTGCGTCCTGGCGGCGCAACGACCTGCCGATGGAGGCCCGCGCCCGAGAGAACCAGCGCTTCGAGGACTTCGTCGTCAACGACGTCGTGCCCCTGATCTACCACGACTGCGGTGGGCCGGTCGAGATCATGCTCAACGGGCAGAGCTTCGGAGCCTTCCACGCCGCCAACTTCTGCCTCAAACGGGCCGACCTGTTCCCGCTGGCGCTGTGCATGAGCGGGGTGTACGACCTCGGCCGGCTCGGCTGGGGAGAGCGCGGCGACGCGTTCTACTTCAACAACCCGATCGACTACGTCGCCCACATGGACGGCGGCCACCTGGACTGGATCCGGTCCCGCGCATCGCTGCAGCTGGTCTGCGGCCAGGGGCCGTGGGAGGACGACTCCGCCTCCGGCGCCCTGCCCTCGACGCTGCGTTTCAACGACGTACTCAACGCCAAGGGCATCCGCCACGAATTGGACCTGTGGGGGTACGACGTCGCCCACGACTGGCCGTGGTGGCGCTCCCAGCTGGCGTATCACCTGCCCCGGTTCTGCTGACGCTCCGCTGGTTCCGAGCCACCCGGACGGATCTCCAAAAATCTACCCCAACCCGGGTTGCGAATCACTTGCAGGTGCGTAGCACCCGCGCCTAGGCTGCGCAGCATCCACCATCGAGGCTCCAGACAGGGCAGGTTCGACGTGAGTACAACGACGGGCCGTTACGCGGGCTCGCTTTCCCGAGTGCGGGCCGCGCTCAGCCCGGGCGAGTGGGCTTCCATCGGCGGGATGACCGCGTTCGTCGTGCTGCTGCACGTCGTCGGCTGGGGCACCCTTATCGCGGTCATCGCGCCTCACCATTACCAGCTGAACTCCAACCAGGTCTTCGGGGTCGGGCTGGGCATCACCGCCTACACCCTTGGCATGCGGCATGCCTTCGACGCCGACCACATCGCGGCGATCGACAACACCACCCGCAAGCTGATGGCCGACGGCAAGCGGCCGGTCTCGGTGGGCTTCTGGTTCTCCCTCGGCCACTCCAGCGTCGTCTTCGGGCTGTGCATCCTGCTGGCCGCCGGTGTCCGGGCGCTGGCCGGTCAGGTGGAGAACGACAGCTCGGCGCTGCAGAGCGTCACCGGACTCGTCGGGACGCTGGTGTCCGGCACCTTCCTGTTCCTCATCGGCATCATCAACCTGGTCGTCCTCGTCGGCATCCTGGGAGTGTTCCGCCGGATGCGCCACGGCGAGTTTGACGAGGCGGCCCTGGAAGCGCAGTTGAACAACCGCGGCTTCATGAACCGCATCCTCTCCGGGGTCACCAGGGCGGTCAGCCGGTCCTGGCAGATGTACCCGGTGGGCCTGCTCTTCGGCCTGGGCTTCGACACCGCGACCGAGGTGTCCTTGCTGGTGCTCGCCGGCGGGGCGGCCGCCTTCAGCCTGCCGTGGTACGCGATCCTCACCCTCCCGGTGCTCTTCGCCGCCGGTATGAGCCTGCTGGACTCGATCGACGGTTGCTTCATGAACTTCGCCTACGGCTGGGCGTTCTCCAAGCCGGTGCGCAAGGTCTACTACAACATCACGATCACCGGCCTGTCGGTCGCGGTTGCGTTGATCATCGGTACCGTGGAACTGGTTTCCATCCTGGTCGACAAGGTCGGCATCACCTCCGGCCCGCTGGCTGCGGTCGGCAATCTCGACCTCAACGTCGTCGGTTACGCGATCGTCGGGCTCTTCGTGCTGACCTGGGTGGTCGCCCTGGCGGTGTGGCGCTTCGGTCGCATCGAGCAGAAGTGGAGCACGCACGTCGGCGCCGAGCCGGCGGCCGGCGGCTGACCGCGCGGTGTCGCACCGACCGGCCGGGTCGGGCGTGGCGGAGCGATAAGCGAGCCAGCCGGTGGTACGTCTCGGTGCGAGCGCCGTCGCGGGCCGCGGCCGCCCGAAGCGAGAGCGTGTCGATCGCCGGGCGGACGATCCGTTCGCGCGCAGCCAGTCGCATGCCAGCGCAAGCAGCACGCCGGGCGCGAAGTGTTCCAGGGCGCGGGCGCTTGTGTAGTCAGCGAGGACGCGTCGAGCTGTTTGCGTTCCGGCGCATCGTCGTCGATGGCCCACTGCCACCGGCGGCAGATCCCATGGTCCCCGCGACACAGCTCGGACTCCCGGGCGCGGGTCGCCGTGCGACCGTATCTGAGCGCAGGAGGAGTGAAGATACAGCAGTGATCGAGACAGCGAGGATGAGGGAACCATGGTGAGCACGTGGATCAACCCCAAGGCCGCTAGGGGCACCCCGAGTGAGATCGCCGGGCTTGGCCTGGTCTCCGTCGAGGCGATCAGCAAAGACGAGGTAGTCGCCGTCAAGGGCGGCCACGTCGTGACCACCGAGCAGTTGCGGTCTTTGCCCGAGCGGTTGCAGAACTCCGACGTTCAGATCACCGACGACCTCCACCTGGTGGCGCTGGCCGCCGAGGAGTACGACGCGGTCATGCTGTTCATCAACCACTCCTGCGAGCCCAACGTCGGATTCGCCGGCAACGTCGTCTTGGTGGCCATGCGCGACATCGATGCCGCCGAAGAGCTGACCACCGATTACGCCATGTTCGACGACTACGAGGGCTTCATGGCCTGCACCTGTGGGCGGCCCGCCTGCCGTGGACGTGTCGACGGCCGCGACTGGCAGCGGCCCGACCTGCAAGCGCGTTACCGAGGGTACTTCTCCTGGTACCTCAACCGCAGGATGCCCGACCGCGACTTGGGCCATTCCTCGTCCGCTGTGACAACATCCTGGTCGAACGACAGCTGAAGCGCTCCTGCGGTATTGCCGGGAGGTGGCGGGACGTCGCCGAGAGATGGGCAGGTAGGCCGGCGCTCTGCAGCAGAGTGAGGAGTCGGAGGTCGACGAGATGGTCAATGAGTTCAACCAGCCTCGGCCGTTACTGCGAGTCCCGCGCGCCCTCCGGCGCCGGCAGCAGCACGTGGTAAACCATGCGGCGGCGGCGCTCCTTGGTGGCCTTGTTGGCAAGTCGGGCCAGAAGCACCGCTGTGAGGTCACGCAGGAAGTCGGCGTACTCGGCATCGGTCAGCCACATTGCGTTCACGCGATAGTCGGCGCCGTCCCGACCGGGCGCCGGATCGTGGGTGAGGTAGCGGTCGAAATCGCCGAGCAGGCCGGCGACATAGGCCATGAACGCCTGGGCGTGGTCCTCTAGTGACATGGTCTCGACCTCGTCGGGCTGCATCTGCGCGGCCAACATCCGCAGCGTGTAGGTCTTCTCGACCGTGCCCCGAACCCGCCGTTCGGCGACCACCTGCACGACACCGGCCCTGGTGAGGGCGAGGATGTGGCGGTAGAGGCTGCCGGTCGGCACGTCGGCGAGCTCGGCGGCGATCTGGGAAGTGGTCAGCGCACGGTCACCCAAGAACGTCTTGACGATGCGCAGCCGTACCGGATGCAGAAGGAGGTCCGCACTGCTCACTCGCTCACCCTACGCTATCGTTCTCGATTCTGATAACATTGCCAATCATGAGAGCCTTATGGATCATCGTTGCGGTTCTCCTGGTGGTCGCGATCCTCGTCGTCGCGCTCAACCTCTGGGCGCGTCTTGCCGGCTACGCGATTCCAGGCCGCAGCCCGGTGCGGTGCAGCAAGGGGCACCTGTTCCTCACCACCTGGGTCATGGGCGGTTCGCTGACCAGGGTGCGGCTCGGCCCGCTGACTCGGTGGGGACGCTGCCCGGTCGGCCACCACTGGGTCACGATGCGCCCCGTCAAGAACGACAAGCTCACCGGCGAGGAACGCCTTGTCCTCTACGGCAAGGTCCAGCGGTGACTACCACCGCCGAGGTGACCTGGCAGCTCGACGAGATCACCATGCACGGCACGCTGGCCCGGCCCGACGGCGAGGGCCGGCACGGTGCTCGCGGCCCCGCCGGGCCGGCCGATCAGGGACGTTCTCCTGTCCCAACTGGAGTTGCAGGCGGGCCAGGTGCCCGGCGGCGCCGAGCTCATGGACGCAGTACGCGCGGCAACCGAACGCTACGAGTCCGGTCAGCCCATGGACCCCGACCCGCGGCTACCGGAAGACGTGCGCTGGTGCTGTCCAGCTTCGAGACCCCCGCCAACCTTCCGCTTGCTCGGGAGCTGTGGGCCGAGGACGCCACCCGTACCCTGTCCGAAGTCCGGATCCCGACGCTCGTGCTGATCGGTGGCCACGACCTGCAAGTCGATCTCCATGCGGACGGCGATCCGCTGCAGGCGGCCGCTGCTGCCATGCCTAACGTCACCTTCGCCTTCCCGCCCAACGCGAACCACGTCCTCAAGGAGGACACCCGAACGGCTGCGGAAGTGATCGCAACGCCAGGCAACGGCTACAACGCCGCCGGAACCCGACTGGATCCCGAAGCCCTCAACACCATCCTGACCTGGCTGCTCGGCATCCTCACAGACAGCGGTAGCACGCACCCATGATTCAGATCGAGCACCTCACCAAGAGATTCGGTTCGCTCACGGCAGTGGACAACCTGAGCGTCACCGTCGAGCCGGGCCGCGTTACCGGGCTACTTGGTCCGAACGGCGCGGGAAAGCCGACCACCATAAGCACGATCCGCAGCCTGCAGAGCCCGACCTCCGGCCGCGCGCTCGTAGCCGGTCGACCGTACGAGTCCTTCGATCGACCCCTGCACCAGGTCGGCGCTCTCTTGGACGCCGGCTCCGTCCACCCGGGCCGACGGCCCGAGCCCATCTGACCTGGATCGCGCAGAGCAACAAGATCGCCACCAAGCGCGTTGCCGAACTGCTCAGAGTGGTCGGGTTGGAGTCGGTGACCGACAAGCGTCTGCGCTCCTACTCGCTGGGCATGAAACAGCGCCTCGGTATCGTCCAGGCGCTGCTCGGCGACGCGTCGGTGCTGATGTTCGATGAGCACACCAACGGTCTTGATCCCGAAGGCATCGAGTGGCTACGTGGCTTCCTGAAACAACTCGCGCACGACGGTCGCACGGTGTTGGTCTGCAGCCATCTGGTGGGGGAAATGTCACTGACCGCCGATCATCTGATCGTGATCGGCCGTGGCCGGCCCCTGGCCGACGCCTCTCTGTCGGACTTCATTGCCAGCCACACCCGCGCGGACGTTGTCGTACGTACGCCGTCCGCGGATCTTCTGGCCGAACGGCTCCGAGCCCACGGGGCGATCGTGACGCCCGACCCGGAAGGTAAGCCGGTCCAAGGACTCCCGCCAGAGGCGGTCGGCAAGATCGCCGCACAGGCCGGCATCGTGTTGCACGAGCTCCGTACCCGCACGGCAGCCCTGGAGGACGCTTACCTGGCGCTCACCCGCGAGAGCGTGCAGTTCGGGAGCCAGTCATGATCCAGGTGCTTGTCGCGGAATGGACCAAGCTCCGCACCCTGCCCTCGACCCTGTGGACGCTGCTGGTCGTCGGCAGCACAGCCCTGGCCGGAAGTCTGATCCTCGCGGCCGCGTCCGCCAACGCCCAGAGTTCGCCGTTCGACCAGGTCACCGGCGCGTTCCTCGCATGGGGCGAATACCCGGTCCTCGGGGTGGTATTCTCGGTGCGCTGAGTGTCACCAACGAATACAGCAACGCTCAGATCCGTACCACCTTCACCGCCGTTCCTCGGCGCCGACAGGCGCTCTGGGCGAAGGCTTTGGTTGTCGGCGCCCTGGTTCTGATCGTGATGAGCGTGCTCACCTGGATCGCGTTCGGAATCACAGATGTCATTCGCAGCATTCATCATCAGTCGATCTCCCTCGCGGCGCCCGGCGTCGGGCGGTCGGTGACGATGGCCGGAGCATCGATGGCCGCGGTGGCCGTACTCGCGCTTGGGATCGGGGCCCTGGTACGGCACACCGTCGGCGCGGTCATCACATTTCCAGCAGTGGTCTTCCTGCCACTCGCGTTGCTCACTGTGCCGTGGTCGTGGGGCGCGGCCATCGGCCGCTACGGGCTGCTCGCCGCCTACCAACTCATCTCGCCCGTGCCGCACCACGACCTTGCTCCCGGTATGGGCCGCGGTCCTCGTCCTCCTCGCATGGCCACTCGCGGCTTTGGCACCCGCAGCTGTTCTCCTCACCAGGCAGGACGTCTGATGCAACGGTTCGCTCGCACTCGCGCTGCGCGAGCACGACCTCAACCGCAGTTGATGCCCTACCTGCACCATCGACTTGGAGAGATTGCACAATGAGCCCGAACATGGTCGGCGCGGTCCTGGCTGTCCTCTTGGTCGCGGCGCTCGACGGCTGGGTGTACGCCGATGCTCGTGCCCGGCAAGGCACGCGGCGCGAGGTGACGGCGACGATTGGATCGATGAACATAGATCGTCCCGAGGTGTGGATGGCGTGGTGCCTGACCTTGTTCGTCTTCTTCTTTCCCCTGTACCTGATTGCGCGGCGCGAGGCGGAGTGGACCGCTCCGGCCCATCGGGCCGACGACGGGCCTGCCCTTCCGTCCGTGGACGGGGCGGGCGGCACCGGGCCGCTCCCCACGTTCACTGCCACCCGTTCGATGAGCGAGCCGCCAAGCTCCAACAGGCCCGCTCCCGCCTCGCAAGGGTGCGCCGGTCCACGCCCGTGTACAGCCGCCGTTTTAGAGCCCGGATTCCCGGCGGCCAGCTTCCGCCGGTAGTAGGCGCATCCTTCGGTGTCGTTGCGCACGTCGCCGGTCGCCGAGTGGCCGCGACGCACCGGACGGGCCGATGCCGTTCAACTCAAGCAGGCTGCTTCTGGTGGCCTTGACGAGCTCGGTCATTGAGACGCTGTACGAGAGGAACCAGTGCATGACGCCCCGTAACTTTCCACCCGCTCCAGCCTGGCGGATACGGGCGGGGATCGCAGTCGTGTCGCCGAGTTTTGACGTCGGCGGCGACAGTGGCCACGCTGAAGGCCTGCGGCGTAGGCGTGGAGGCTGTCGGGGTAGGACACAAAGGGGTGCCATGACAGGGTGTTCAACTAGCCCCCCGGGCGGGACCCGGCGGGCATACTAAGGTCTCGCGGAGGGGCCGAGGGATGGCGGCAGCCTATGAGTACAAGGTGGTTGAGCTCCGAGAGGGCATGATTGGGGGAAGATGTCCGCGGACAAGCTTGAAAGAGTGCTCAACCACCACGCCCGACAGGGCTGGCAGCTGAGGGCGATTACTGGGGTCGAGGTGAAGGGACGAATCGGCCCCGGCGGCGTGGAGGGCGTCCTAGGAATTTTTCGAGGCTCAAGGTGAGGCGGAGCGTTCCGCCGAAGCCCACGACTTGCGCCAGATGAGTGCGTGCTTCGGCAAGAGGCCGGCTACGCCCGAGCATGACTCCAGTAGCGCCTGCCGTGACGGCGCCGTGCGGCGCAGCACCGTCTCGCAGTGAATCCACCTGCCGGTTCGCGTTCATTGAAGTGGGCGGAACCGCGCGCGACACAACGGTCGTGGTGAAAGAGAGCCTGGCGCACACAACGGCAGCGGGGAGACACCCCTCGGGGTTGGTACCCCGCGTCAGTCCAGGGTGAGCTCTCCCAGGAACTTGGCGACGGCGGCTTGCTCTGGGGGCGATAAATCCTCGACAGCCCGCTGGAGCCGTGCAGCCTGATCGGCATAAAGCGGGCCGAACACCTCGTCCACGTTCTGCTGGTTGACGCGAATGAGGACCTTACGGCGGTCGTCGTGGGATTGTTCCCGTCGGACGAACCCCGCCTTCTCGAGCCGGTCGACGACTCCGGTGATGGTTCCGGAGGACAGGCCGGTACGACGGGCGAGCTCGCCGGGCGTCATCTCGCCGTGGATCTGCGCCAAGTGCAGCGACTGCGCGTCGCTGGCGCCGAGGCCCGTTTGCTGGGAGACCCAGTCGTTGTGCAGCACGATCGACGCGATGATCTTGCGGAAGCCGGCGTAAATGCGCTGGGCCGGCGGCTCCTGCATTCACGACCTCCTAGTCCGACACCAACGCACGGGTTGACAAGAATCTCGGGTGGCCGAGATACTATCCCAGCCAAGACGACGCCGAGTCTAGCCCCGGGACGCTGCTGATGACTTCCGCTGCGCACAAGACCGCCGACACCGTACGACCGAAGCGTGTCATAGGCGTGATGACAATCGCTGCGCTCATGGACCTGCTCGACATCACGGTCGTCAACGTCGCGCTGCCCACGCTGCGAACCAAGCTGCACGCCTCCGGCACAGAGCTCGAGTGGCTGCTGGCCGGCTACATGCTTGCCTTCGGCGCGACCCTCGTGGTGTGGGGCCGCGTCGGCGACCTCGCCGGTCGCAAGCGCGTGTTCCTCGGCGCGGTCGCCGCGTTCGGCGCCGCAAGTCTGGGCGCCGGCCTGGCGCCGAACATCCTCTGCCTCATCGCTTTCCGGATCGCGCAGGGGGCCGCCGCCGGCGCGCTCGTACCGCAGGTCCTGGCGACCTACCGCACCGCGCTCGACGACGCGACCCGCGTCGTCGCCTTCGGCATCTACGGCGCTGTCGCGGGCCTCGCTGCCGCGCTCGGCGTCATGCTCGGTGGGATCCTCACCCAGTACAGCGTCCTCGGCCTCGGCTGGCGCGCCATATTCCTCGTCAACGTCCCCATCGCGATCGGCGTCCTGGTCACCGGGGTGACCGCAGTCCCCGACACTCGCCCGGCGCAGCGCCGCCCTCTCGACCCCACGACCACCGTCCTATTGCCGGTCTCGCTCGCAGCCATCCTCTATGCGCTGCTCGAAGGACGCGACCGCGGCTGGCCGGGCTGGCTCATTGCCCTCTTGGCGGCAGGTCTCGCCGGCGTCGCTCTCACCGCGAGACTCGAGCGTGCCCCCCGCAACGCTCGCCGTGCGCCGCTGCTCAACACCCAGCAGTTCACCCAGCGCACCTTCGCCGCCGGGATCGGAATCCAAGCGCTGTTCAGCGCGGCACTGCAGGGCTTCTCCCTCGCCTTCGTGCTGTGGCTGCAGGTCGGCCACCAGTACACGCCGCTGCACACCGGCCTCACGCTGCTCGCGTTCAGCGCCGGAGCCATGGTCACAGCTCCGAAGGCCGGGCAGCTCGCCGAGAAACGCGGACGCGGCATTCTGGCGGCCGGCGCAGCGATGCTCGGCATCGGCATCGGCGTCGTCGGCATCCCTGCCTGGCAGGACACGGCGCACGTCAACATCGCGACCACTCTGATCGGACTCGCTGTGGCCGGCGCCGGTCTCGGCCTGCTCGTCGTGCCGCTGGTCAACGTCGTCCTCGTCGCCGTCCCGCGCGAGCTCGCCGGAGGCGCGTCCGGCACCTTCAGCACCGCCCAGCAGCTCGGCGGCGCGCTCGGCGTCGCAATCCTCGGCGGCCTCTTCTTCAACCAGCCCACCGGCACCGCGTTGAACGCCGGCTTTCGAGCCGCGCTGATCGCCGCCATGATCGCGTACGGCGTCGCCGGGCTGCTCTGCCGCGCGCTGCCGGACCGAGCGCTCAGCGAGACCGAAGTCCTCAACATCACAAGCACCGACCAGGCGACCGCTGCTTCGCCAGCCGCGAGCGGATGCACACAGCAACCAATGCCGTCGAGCCCCTGACCGCGGCACGACCGACTGCCGAACAACCGACCGGCACCACTTCCCGATCTAGCTCGGCGACTTCGAGCGGCGGCTCCACGCCACCCCTGTGGTGCCGACCGTCCCACGTCCGCTCCTCGCGGCATGCGGATGTTGGGTTGGGCACGCAGTGCCTCGCCTGGCAGGCGAGCCGATCGAGATCCCAGCCGGTCCAACTGCCGCGGCTGCGGCGGTGTCAAGGACTGTCACGACCCACGACCTGCGGGGGAAGGCTTGCGACATCAGCGCTAGTCCCCGGCGGTAGGCGCTTCACTCTCGCCGCGATCCGCTTGCGAGGTAAAGGCGGGTGTCATCGCTTGCTGCACCCTGGCGAAATCCCGACGTTCGCCGACCTCGTTCCGCGCGGGCACCACGCGTCGGTCCACCTTCCGCTACCAAGCTCATGCGCCTGTCCTCGGTGGATTCCGAGTGGGCATGCGGTGGGTTGCGGTGTCAGTTGGCCACGTTGGAACGCGTCGTCTGCGGAGCAAGACGCGAATGACGTCTGTTTGCAATGCCAGCGCCGTTGGGAGTCTCGATCACTGTGACCCGTGGCCTCCGTGCTGAGGATCTGAGCCCGGCTCAGGACGCTCAGACTGCGGTTCACGATCACGGTGCCGTAGCGCCACGCAGCCGGCCAGGGCCACCGCCAGAAGCATGACCACGTTGTGGGTGTACTTGGCCACTGCGGTCACGTCGCCAAGGAGCGGGTAGTAGGTGAATGCCAGGAGCCCGCGGACGAGCAGGAAGGCCAGCGCAACGGCCGCGCAGTGGCGGGCGCCCCATTCCCATCGGCGCGACGCGAGGAGCACGCCGACCCCGAGTGTCGTCGTGGTGAAGACGCCCACTGAGAGGCCGGCCCAATTCTCCGCGAAGAGGCTACCCGCGAGGGCGACGGGGAAGGTGGCTGCGAGCACCTTCCATGCCGATAGAGGCGGATACAGGCCCTGCTGCTCAACACCTTTCTCGCGAAGGCCGACGAGACCAGCGGCAGCGAGAAGGGCCGCGACCACGAACGCCGCGACCGCAAGCTGCGCCGGGCTGCCTGATCGGGACTCTGGGTCGGACAGGATGAGGGCAGCTGAGACCAGGTAGGCCAGCCCGGCCAGGCCCATTCCGAAGCTGCCCAGCCACGCGCGCCGGGCCTGGCTCGGGCGCCACGCCTCGGCGAGGGCGACCGCGGCTCCGAAGCTGAAGATGACGTGACCTCCGACGAAGTTCCACACGTTGTAGGCGCTCAACCCAAGGACTGGGATGCGGGTGGCTCGCTGGCTCTCCTCCCAACCCTTGTATCCCTGGTAGTCGGCGCTGAACAGGGACTGGTCGATGAGACAGGCTTCAGTGACGCCGAGCGCCGCGAAGATCAGCAGCAGACTTGGCCAGCCCCAGCTCCGTCGTCGTACGAGCTCGCGGGCCAGGAGTGCCGGAGCACCGTACAGGGCGCTGAAGAAGACCACCGAGAACACCACACCGCCGACATCGCCGGTGGAGTCGCCATAAGCCGCCAGTAGCTCCGCGCCCACCGCGGAGATGATCAGCAAGCCCGCGACCTGTCCCACGCAGGGCCAGTCCACTCGCCGACGAGGCGCCCCGAGCACAGCAGGTTCGGGCGGCTGCGAAGCTCGGCGCCGCGGAGCCAGAAGGCACCCCGACAGGGCGATCGCCCCCAGGAGCGCGACGATCTCCAGCAGCCGCGCGGCCAGGACGCCGCCGCCCCGCGCGCCGCCGAGATGGCCGGCAAGACCGGGCCCCAGGGATACGAAGAACACCACGCTGGCCGCCGCCAACCCGATCGCCACTCCGGCCCGTCGCCCTAGGAACAGCACCCCGAGGCCCGCCAGCAGGAGGATCGGCGTCCCCGGCGAAAGTACGCGTTCGTCTGAGAGGAGCATCGAGCTTTGCAGGCCGAGCGCCGCCACGAGCAAGAGCCCGGCGAGCAGTCCCCTTGGTGCCACTGAGGTAACACTAGGTGCTTGAGCGAAATCGATCGACAAGAAGTTGTCTATGCGGCGATGCCGAGATCCTCGAAGAGGGTCTGCATACCGAGGCGGAGGGTCTGGTAGTCGTCGTCGACGCGGGTCCATGTGGCCGGCTTGGTGCTTGAGCGAAATCGATCGACAAGAAGTTGTCTATGCGGCGATGCCGAGATCCTCGAAGAGGGTCTGCATACCGAGGCGGAGGGTCTGGTAGTCGTCGTCGACGCGGGTCCATGTGGCCGGCTTGCGACCACGTCGGGGGGTTCGGACACCGGCGAGGATAGGTCCGACGACGTGGTCGCGGAGGGCGGTGAGGGCGGCTATGGTGCGGGCCGCCTCGGGGGGCACGTGGTAGCGCCGGGTCCGGCCGGGTTTGACCGCGAGCTGCTTGCCGCGCAGTTTCCGCAGGTCGTAGGCGGCCTGCCGGGTGCTGTACTCGCTGTCGGTCTGCCCGGTCATGGTCTGCACCTTGGCGGCGAGCTGCCCGGCGGTGAAGCCGTCGGGCGCGACCGTCAGCGCGAGCACGGCGGCCAGCGCGGCCCGGATCCGGGTCTTGTTCACATCGACGCCGCCGACCCGGGTGGCGCCGATCTGCGACGGCAGGGGCAGCTCGTCGAGGACGCCGTCGGGCAGGAAGCCGACATCGACGCAGTCGAGCATCCCGGTGAACCGGTCGACCATGCCGGCGAGCCGGGTGACGATCTCCGGGAAGTTCTCCAGGACCCGGCGGCAGCCCAGCGCCCTGGTGTTGTGCACGATCGCCTCGAACCGCAGCACGTGTTCGCCTTTGGTGTAACCCTTCAAGGTCAACAGCCCGAAGTGGACCTTGAACAGGGTGAGGTTCCACCGAGGTCTCTCGATCACGACTGCTTCGCGAGGGGAGAGGTCCGCACCAGCGCCGCGGTGCGGACGATGTGCCACGCCGAACAGGGTGCGCAGCTTCGGCACGTCGAGTCGGGTGCGGGTCCGGTCGACGACGGTGTCGAACAGCCGCTCCATCACCGCGCCCGACGCGAAGATCAGGTTCCGGCTGTACTCGACCTGGTAGATCGAGTAGCCGTAGCCGAAGCCGCTGCGGGTCTGCTCGGCGAGGTCCAGCCCGAAGCACAGGCAGGCGGTGTAGATCCAGGAGTCGATGACCTGGCGCAGGCGCCCTATCGTCCCGGGCTGGGACAAGGTGTCTGCGACCTGAGCCAGGCGTCCGGGTTCACCGATCCGGGTGAAGCAGTTCCCCTCCTTCGCGAAGCGTATGCCGGCCGTCTGCGCCGTGCAGGCGACGTACTCGTGGCCGTTGAGGATCACCTGCGCGCCGAACGGCGGATGCCCGCTCATCTTGATCGTCAGGTGTCCCCAGGTCGGGTCCATGATGTGGAAGGAGTAGTGGTTGACGAACTCCTTCTTCTTCTCCAGGTTGCAGATCACCCCGGACGCGGAGCGCTTCACCTTCCACACCGTCGCCGGCGCCCGGGCCACCAGGACCAGGAACATCCCGACCCCGACCGGGTGCTCGCGCAGGTAGTCCTCGGCGATCCGGTGCTTCCGCTCGTCCCGCGTGCAGTCGATCACCGGCACGCCGTGCGCGCCGGCCCAGGCCCGGACCCGGCGGGCGAACCGACCAGCCAGCCGCATCAGGTGCGTGTCGTCCAGCGTCGCGTCGCTGTCGTCATGCCATCTCCGCCACCACACCCGGAACCCACCAGGGCTGTGCCCCAGCGGGAAGTAGGCGTTGAGCACGTAGGGTCGGTCCGGGGCGCGGTGCTGGCCTTGCGACCAGCCCGTTTCCCCGGACCGCCCTCCGCACCCGCCGTGCCCGTTCCCGGGCAACGGGCGCTCCACAAGCCCCGTTGGTGACGATGATGTTCACGCCGCGCTGGGCCACGGGGAGGGGATCGCCGTTCCCCGGTACCGGTACCAGTTGGTGCGCACCGCGCCGGGATTGAACAACGTCATCTCGCCGTCTCGCGGCCACCACCCGCCGCCGCAGTAGCGGCGGCGGAGATCCTTCCAGTTGGCCCGGCGGTGTTTGCGTCGCAACCATCTGAAGACCTGCCGCCAGGTGAAGGCGCGCAGGTATTGGAAGGTGGCATGCGACACGCCGTGCCGGAAGAAGGCGGTCCAGCCCCGCAGCACCTGGTTGAGCCGATGCAGCAGAACTGCCAGCGGCAGGTTGACGCCCTGTCGGCACAACGCGCGTACCTTGTCCTGGATGGCCGCAAGGGCCTTCTTGGACGGGTAGGTATAAACGTAGCGCCGGTTGGTGCCCTTCTTCTGGTGACGTTGGATGCGCCAGCCCAGGAAGTTCAGGCCCTCGTCGATATGGGTGATCAGCGTCTTCTCCGGCGAGAGGCGCAAGCCCATCGTCGCGAGGACGTCCGCCGTTTCCTCCCGCAGCGCTTCCGCGTCAGCCCGCGTGCCGGAGATCATCAGGCACCAGTCGTCCGCAAACCGGACCAGCCGGTAGTTGGGCAGACCGTGGGCGCGGCGCTTCGCGCGGCGGTAGAGGCTGATCGCGGGCCCGCCCGGTGCTCGGGCGATGTGATCGTCGAGCACCGAAAGGGCCACGTTACTCAGCAACGGCGAAAGGATCGACCCTTGCGCAGTGCCGGCATCGGTGTCTCGCAGCACACGATCCTCATCGAGGACGCCCGCTTTGAGGAACGCCTTCACCAGGGCCAGTACGCGTTTGTCCCCGACGCGTGCCCGCACCCGATCCATCAAGGCCGGATGCGAGATTTCGTCGAAGCAGGCCTTGATGTCGCCCTCAACGATCCACTCATAGGAGTGGGAGGTGAGGTGGCGCACCTCGGCCACCGCGTCGTGTGCCCGGCGCTTCGGGCGGAAGCCGTAACTGCACGGCTGGAAGTCCGCCTCGAAGATCGGCTCCAACACCAGCTTCAAGGACGCCTGCACCACGCGGTCGCGGATAGTCGCGATCCCCAGGTAGCGGAGCTTGCCGCCCGCCTTGGGAATCGCCCGCTGACGCGTGGGCAGAGGCTGGAAGCTGCGGTCTTTCAACGCCGACCGCAGTTCCGTGAGGAACTCCTCCACCCCGCGCACCGCCTCGATATAGCGGGCGGTCTGACCGTCCACCCCAGCGGTGCGCGCACCCTTATTGGCCCGCACGCGAAGCCAGCCCACCAGCAGGAAGGCCGGATCGCAGACGAGGTTGTACAGGTCGTCGAATCGGCGCCCAGCATCAGCCGCCGACCAACGGTGCAGCTTGGTCTGAATCTCCAGTACCCGGCGCTCGGCGTCGAACTTAGCCTGCTCCAGCACGTCGGTGTTCACCTACGTCCTCCTCCTGGTCTTCCAGTTCCTCGACTGCTGACTTGCTGGCCCCCTTCGCCCTGCATCCGGCTCTCCCGGACTCCGCGACGGGTTCGTGATTCCCGCGACTACTACGGGGCCTCCGCCCCACCCGAGACCATCAGTCGGCGACGAACCTGCCCGCCCATCGGCCTGGCTGGCCGGGGAACGGGCGACCTCGGCTGGTTCCCACGTTCACTGCATGTCGATTGGCCAGGATGGGCGCCCAACTTTGCCCCGGCAGCCTCGCCGCGCCTACGCCGCAGACCTTCGACGCGGCCTCCTGACCCGCCGAATTAACGGGCTTCGGAGTCGACCCCCCCACATTCACGAAGGGGCCGTGCGCTGCACCCCGGCCCATATCCGCCAGGTTGGAGCCGGCGCATCGCTTACGGGGCGTTACACGTTGGTTCCTCGCGTACGCCTTCTGGCCTTGCTTGCCGGACCTGCGTCGTCTGGCAGTACCGACGCATCCCGTCGTTGTCGGGGCTGCTTGCCGCCCTCACCGGCGTCCCCCGGATCGGACTGCCCCCAGCTTCATCAGACCGCTGCGACGGCCTGACGGTGCAGGTCTCTCACCTCCACTCGAACACAGTGAGGTCGACACGGGGCGCCCTGCCGGCATTGCTACCGGTGGGTTTCCCCGTGTCGCCTCCCGAACCCGGCGTGCGCCTCACAGCGCACCGGGCTCTCCACAAGCCCCGTGGGGTTTTGCGGTGCATCTCATGCTGTGCTCGGCCAGGGTGTCGGGATCTGGGCTCCCCGGTAGTAGTAGCGCTTCGCGCGCACCCTCGCCGGGTCGAACAGTTCCACGCCACCGTCGGCGGGCCATCTGCCGTAGCGTCGGCGCAACTCCTTCCAGCCAGTGCGCCGATGCTTGCGCTCCTGCCACCTGATGACCTGTTTCCACAGGTAGGACCTCAGGTAGCTGAAGGTCGCGTTCGAGCAGCCGTACTTGAAGTACGCGGTCCAGCCCCGCAGCATCCGGTTGAGCCGATGTAGCAGGACATCGAGCGGCAGGTTCGTGCTCTGTCGACAGAGTGTCTTCACCTTGGCCATGACGGCGACCAGCGCCTTCTTGGCCGGATAGACGTAGACGTAGCTCCTGCCGGTACCCCGCTTACGGTGGCGCTGGATGCGCCAGCCGAGGAAGACGAGGCCCTCATCGATGTGGGTGATCAGGGTCTTCTCCGGTGACAGGCGCAGGCCCATCCCGGCGAGGACCCCGGCGATCTCTTCCCGCAGGGCTTCGGCGTGCGCCCTGGTGCCCGACACTGCCAGGCACCAGTCGTCCGCGTACCGGCAGAGCCGGTAGTTGGGCAGACCCTGACGGCGACGCTTGGCCCGTTCATACGCGCTGGCGGCGGGGCCTCCAGGTGCCTGGGCGATGTATTCGTCCAGGACCGACAAGGCCACGTTGCTCAGCAACGGGGAGAGAATCGACCCTTGCGGGGTGCCGGCGTCGGTATCTGAAAGCGTGCCGTCCTCGGTGAGGATGCCACCTTTCAGAAACGCCTTCACCAGGCCCAGGACCCGTCTGTCACCGACCCGATCGCGCACCCGATCCATCAGGGCCGAATGCGAGATTTCGTCGAAACAGGCTTTGATGTCACCCTCGACGACCCACTCGTAGGAGCGGGACGCGAAGTGATGCACCTCGGCCACCGCGTCATGCGCCCGGCGGTTCGGACGGAACCCGTAGGAGCACGGGAGAGAATCCGCTTCGAAGATCGGCTCCAACACCAGCTTCAAGGACGCCTGGGCTACTCGGTCACGGATGGTCGCGATCCCGAGATAGCGCAGCTTGCCGCCTGCCTTGGGAATCGCGCGTCGCCGCACCGGCAGAGGCTCGAACGTGCCGGCCTTGAGATCAGCCCGCAGCTCGGACAGAAACCCCTGCAGCCCACGCACCGCCTCGATGTAGTGGGCGGTCTCGCCGTCCACCCCGGCGGTGCGTGCACCCCTGTTACCCCGCACCCGACCCCACGCGACCAGCAGGAACGCGGGATCGGCGACAAGGTTATAGAGATCATCGAACCGGCGATGAGAGTCATCACTGGCCCAACGGTGCAGCTTGGTCTGGATCTCCAGTACCCGGCGTTCTGCTTGCGGCAGAGCGTTATCCGGATCGTCGGTGTTCACCAACGGCCTCCTGGCATTCCAGTACTTCGGCTGCTGACTTGCTGGCTCCCTTCGCCATGTGCGGGCCTCTCGCCCGCTCGGACTACTACGGAGCCTCCGCCCCATCCCGCGCCTTCAACCGACGACGTGTCTATCCCGACGGCCCGGATGGATTCCGGGCGACCGGAACGGCACGGGATGGTTCCCGTGTTCACTGCAAACCGATCGATCAGCTTGGCACCCAGCATTGCCCCGGCAGCATCGCCACGGTTACGCCGCAGGCTTTCACCGTGGCCTCCCCACCGGCACGCCAAGCCGGCTACGGAGTCGGCCATCCACCGCGGATGACCACGCACTGCACCCCGGCCCATATCCACCAGATTTGAGCCGGTGCCACGCTTACGGAGCTTTACCACTGGTTCCTCTCGTATACCGTCTGATCTCGCTCGCCGGGCCCGACCCGTCTGGCAGTACCAGGCCCTCCCGGCTTTGTCAGCGCTGCTTCCCGCCCTCCCCGGCGTCTCCCGGCTCGGACTGCGCTCAGCTCCTACCGGGCTGCTGCGACAGCCCGGCGAGAAGGACTTGCACCTCCTTCGGTTTCCAGCGCCTCACGGCGCACCAGCGCCTCGTGGCGCACGATCCGGTCCACACAGTCGTAGCTGCCGGTCAGCAGATCCCCGTACCGCGCGCTGAACTCATCGACCATCCACGAAACCGTAGGCTGCTCCACTCAGGTGACTACAGCTGCCCCGAAGGGGCCACCGCTCCCGGGCGAAGTCCCGGGAGCGGCGTAG
>CAWFCZ010000008.1:0-140357 GCA_963814355.1 uncultured Actinomycetota bacterium
AGGCGGCGTGATCAGTCCCCTGATGCTCAACATCGTCTTGCACGGGATGGAGACGGCTGCCGGGGTTCGGTATTTCAACCGCAGTCGAGGCGGTATCGAGACTGCGCCCGACGCCCCGGTGCTGGTCCGCTACGCTGACGATCTTGTGGCGTTGTGCCACAGCCGTCGGCACGCGGAACAGGTCAAGGCGCGGCTTGCCGAGTGGCTCGAACCGAGGGGTCTGGTCTTCAACGAAGACAAGACCCGCATAGTCCACGTCGACCAGGGGTGCGACTTTCTCGGGTTCAACATCCGCCGCTACCACGGCAAGCTGCCCCTGATCAAACCCAGCGATGACGCCGTGAGGCGAGTCCGGTTACGGCTGCGCACCGAGATGCGTGCCCTGCTCGGGGGCAACGCGGGCGCGGTGATGCGCAAACTCACCCCAATCATCCGGGGCTGGGCTGCCTTCTACCGGACCCAAGTGTCCAGCGAGGTGTTCTCCGCGCTGGATGACTACATGTGGAAGCTGCTCTACAAGTGGGCCAAGCGAACACATCCGAAGAAGTCCAGGTGGTGGAGGATGGACCGGTACTTTGGTCGGTTCAACCCCTCCCGTAACAACCGGTGGGTATTCGGGCGACAAGGAAAGTGGAGCCTACCTACCCGAAGTTCGCCTGGACGAAGATCGTCCGGCATGTGATGGTCACGGGACGGCCTCCCCGGACGACCCGACCCTGACCCAGTACTGGGCCGGGCGTCGCCGACGGCAGCCGAACGGGCCGCTCAACGCGCGCCTCCTCGCGCAACTCAAGACCCAGCGAGGCAGGTGCGCCAGCTGCGGAACCCGGTTGCTGCCCGCCGACCGCGAACCACGGTCACCCGAAGAATGGGAACTGTGGGCACGCGCCGCGCGCGCGTCCCTCCGCAAGGAGAACAACGCGACGGACACCGGCGAGGACGATCAACGCCTCATCCACACCACCTGCCGCGGGCGGATACCGGCCCGGCAGAACCAGCACTTCTCACCGCGACGCCGGTAAGACCTGCTTGAGCCGGATGTGTGGAAACGCACCAGTCCGGTTCTGAGGGGGCCGGGGCGCAGCAATGCGCTCCGGCTACCCGACTCCTGTCCCCGCTGCTGGCGAACATCGCCTTGTCGGTGCTCGATGAGCACCTGCACCGGCCTTGGCAGCCCGGCGGGACGATGTCGACCGCATATCAACGCAGTCGACGTCGAGTCCACGGCCTGCCCCGGTGGCGCGTCGTCCGCTATGCGGACGACTTCGTCGTACTGGCGCACGGTGACCGGACCGACGCCGAGGCCCTGCGCGAAGACGTCTCGCGGTGCTCCAACCGATGGGGTTACGACTCTCGGAGTCAAAGACCCGCGTGGTGCACATGAGCGACGGGTTCGACTTTCTCGGCTTCCACATCCGGTGGAAACGCAAGAGGGGGACGAACAAGTGGCACGTCTACACCTTCATCGCCGACCGGCCGATCCGGTCACTGAAGGCCAAGATCCGTGCCCTGACCCGCAGGAAGTCGCAGCAGGACCCCAGGACCGTGCTGATCCGGCTCAACCAGATCATGCGCGGCTGGGCCAACTACTTCCGGCACGCAGCCTGCAAACCACGCTCAGCCAGCTGTCCCACTTCGTGTGGGGGCGGATGATCAGGTGGCTTCGTGGCTGCACCGCTGGGGGTGGAAGGACATCCGCCGCCGCTTCACCCGCCCCGACGGGCGGTGGAGACCGATCACGGCGGATGGGATCACGTTGTTCAACCTCGCGGCGGTGCCGGTCACCCGCTACCGCTACCGAGGAAACACGATCCCCAACCCCTGGACCCTGCCCAACCCCGCCTAACGGTAGAGACCGTGGAGAGCCCGGTGCGGTGAAAGCCGCACGCCGGGTTCGGCGAGCGGCCCAGGGAAACGGACCGGGAGCAATCCCGGCACCGCGCCCCGGGCCGACTCAACCGAAGCGGGCGGTCGTGTTCAGCTTCGATGAGAAGACCCAATGCCAGGCGATAGACCGCACCCAGCCGAGCCTGCCGATGGTGCCGGGCCGGGCCGGCACGATGACGCATGACTACAAGCGCAACGGCACCACCGACCTGTTCGCCGCCATGAACATCGCGACCGGTGAGGTGCTCACCCACTGCCAGAAAGGCCACACCGCGAAAGACGTGCTGCGGTTCTTCAAGCAGATCGACGCGACCGTACCGCGCGGCCTCAGCGTGCACGTCGTGTTGGACAACCTCTCCGCGCACAAGGCCCCGGAGATCACCAAATGGCTGGCGCACAAGGACCGCCGACGCTGGCACCTACACTTCACCCCCACCTCGAGCTCCTGGACCAACCTGATCGAACGCTGGTTCAAAGAACTCACCGACCGGCGGCTACGCCGCGGCGTATTCACCAGCGTCCCGGAACTCGAAGAAGCGATCAAGGCCTGGGCCGGCCACTGGAACACCGACCCCAAACCGTTCATCTGGAAAGCCACCACCGACGACATCATCGAAAAAGTCCAACGCGGCCGCGCCGCCCTCACCCGCCCCACCAATTCGACGACAGACCACTAGTTGCCATTGACCCGCAGCCGTACCCCACGATGATTCAACTCGTCGCCAACGCCCGGTCAGTGCTCACTGACAGCGGTGGCCTGCAGGAGGAGGCCTACCTCCTCGGGGTCCCGTGTACCACTCTGCGCGCCGAAACCGAGTGGGTAGAGACCCTTGAAGGAGGGTGGAATGAGCTACGACCGGACCTCGTTGGACTCGGCAATGCTGCACTCCGCACGCCGACGGGAACTCAGACCAGTCACTTTGGTGATGGTCAGGCAGCTGCTCGCGTTGCGGGAATCCTGTCGGGCATGTCGGCAGCCAACTGACCACGCGTGACTTGGCTCACACGCTGTCAGTTCCGCTGCTCCTGCCTGAACGAATGACCCGAATGACCAGCGGCAAGAGAAGCAAGTACATCGGAGCCGCCAGGGCACTGGAGAGCCAAGTGGTGGCGACAACATCAAGCCCACCGCGGCCACCGAGCGTCAACCCCGACAGGGTCAGGGTCAGGGTCGCGGCTTGCCAGACGAGCAGAACTCCTTGACGGCGGTAGACGTTAAATGTCGTTGTCAGGGACGTCGTGAGGAATCTGGCCCACGCGAGGGGGATCATGGCTCACCGCGATTGCTCCGGCAGTAACCCACTCGGGACCGAAGACGATACCGAAGAGATACTTGCTGGCCAAGAACAAGGCTAGGAAGAGCGGTGCCGAAACAGTGAGCAGTGCCATGAGCGTTTGCTTGGCCAAACGCAAGGCAGCTTCCTGATCATTCGCTCGAGCCGCGCATTCGCGAAGGTACACCTGCGAGACTCCGGTGAGCACTAGGCTCGTGGGCAGGCTGATCATGGCTGAGGCGAGGGCGTATTGCCCCACGTCAGAGATCGAGTAGTAGTGGGCCAGAACGATGGCCTGGATGTTCCACGACAGAGCGTTCAAGAGCGCAAACCACGTGCTGATCCGCGGGAAGTCGGCGTATTGGCGTGCTACGGTGCGCATTGCGGCCCAGTTCCATGCCGATGCGGGAGTCGCGCGTACCCCACCTCTGTAGACCTTCCTAAGGACGCCGAGCCCAACGAATGGGGTCACTAGGGCACCGAGCATGAGCCCGGAAAGGCCGAGTTTGAGGTAGCCGCCAGGCAGCTGCACGCCCGCCGAGACAGTCTTCTGGAGCGGGGCGATGCGAGAGATGGCCCCGTATTGACGTCGGCGCGTGGCATACGAACTCAGGGTGACGGACCAGGCAGACACCAGGACGCCGATCGGGATCGCGTAGGCCCACGAACCCAGGGTCTCGAGGGAGGTGCCGCGGCCCGAGACCTTCGCTACCGCGACCACGACAACGCCAGCCCGGAAACCGCAACGGCAACCGTGAGCGCCACTCGAACCAGTGCGATCGCGTCGCGCTCCCCCTGCTCGCTCCCAGAGGGGAGCGTGACGGCGCTCTCGTACCTGCCTCCGGCAATGGCGGCGGCGATGGCGACAATGGAGGTGTAGACGGCCATCGCCCCGTAGTCGGACGGAAGGTACAGGCGGGTGATCACTGGAGTGATCAAGATGCCTAGGGCTTGAGCGAAGGCCGACCCGGAGGCGAGAAGGGCAATGGGGCGCAGGTGGGGTGAGACCAACCACCGACCGGATCAACCCGCCACCCCGCCGATTTTGATCGCTTGGCTCGCGGTCAACCCAGGCCGCTTGTCGCCAGCGCTACCCCGCAAGGCTGGTGAGCAACTCCTCCCAAGCCTCCAACTGCGCGCTGCGCTCAAGGCTTCTGACGAAGCCGGCGTCAGGCACCTCCCCGCGCGCCACGCGGTCCTGCAGGTTGCGCACTGCATGGGCGATTGTCTCGCTCTCGTTAGCTACGTGGGCAAGTCCGTACCGTTGTGTGGCGTCGGCAAGCACCCCGTTCTCGTATGCCAAGGCGAGTATGGGCTTCCTCATGCCCATGAGCTCGAAGACCTTCCCCCCAATGACGTCCTTGTCGCGCGGATCATTCCAACCGATGATGAGCGCTATGTCGGCACCCATGACGATCGAAAGGGCCTCGGCTCTCGTCTTCGGGCCGTGCATGACGACGCGATCGCCAAGACCTCGGCGTGCGACCTCGCCCGCCACCTCCGGCGACGTCGGGCCCACGAGGTGAAGTCGGTAGTCCTGCAGTGCGCGGCTAGTCACAAGTGCGTCCAATACCGGCCGAGGGTCCCGTTTGCCTTGATACCAGATCCCCGCGTAGACAATGTGTCTGCCCGACCCGAGATCGGTCGGCTTGATGGCATCAATCTCGCGGCCCGAGTATCCGTTCCAAATCGTGTGACAAGGTAGGGTTGGCGCCATTTGGCTCATTTCCTGGGTGAAGCCCGGGGTCACCGCCGTGATCGCGCGCGCATTAGAGAGCCAACGACGCTCGATGCGGCGTTCGATCAGCCTTCTCCAGTAGGGATGAGGGTAGTAGGTCCCGTTCGTCCAAAGGTCTCGATAATCGGGCATCCACGGGACCCCCCGGGCGAGTGAGAACTCGCGAGCGAGTCTGTGGCATACCCAGGGTGGACCGCTGCTCACAACCACGTCGTAGCGTTCGGCGGACCATTCGCTGACCAGGCGCTCCGCTGCGTCGCTGTACCACTTGCGTTCTCGCCTTGGGTCGGGCCAGTCCAGGAGGGACCGTTTCGCTCCGCCCGCAACATTCCGGACCCGGGAGCCAAGAAGCCGAGTCGATCCAGTCTTCGCCGTGTCACTTGTCGTCCCAATCTAGACGCTCGCGGGCGATCACCGGGGGACTACTGTCCGGCATCGGGAGCAGACAAGCGTGTGGCCCTGCACCATCGTCGGCCTGCCGCCCGTCCCGGTCCCGAGTAAGGTTGCTGGGTGACCCGCTTGGTTCAAGTGCTCCCCGAGAGCCTGGGTGCGTTGCGCTCCGATGGCCGATGAACCCAATTCGAACGAGGAAACAATGAGAACCTTCACGTCTGTAGGATTACATGATTCCCCCGTGTGGAGTCAACGGGGTCGAGGACCCGTAACGCGCAGTTCGACAGATGGGTCCACTCTGGCAGTTCTACCGGGCTTCCTTCAATTCGCAGCTCTGCTCTACATCTTCTCAACGCCATTGGACGTCGTCCCCTTTCCCACTGGATCACCGGTCAGGTTGACGGGTTCGCTCTTCCTCGCAGTCTGGGGCGTGGAAGTGCTTCGGGGGTCCGTCAGAATGCCCCGTGCGCCCCGCATTCTGGCTCTACGCCACCAAGCGTGGGCGGCGGGTTCGAATCCGTGCCGTTCGTTCAGTGTGCCAGTCGAGGCCGCAGGTGAGAAGTAGCCGCAGTCGGTAGTTGGCGAAGTGAACCGCCCCGGGATCAGTGGAGGCTGAGTTCTCCCGGCAGCGGCTGCTGTCGGGCGTTGATCTGACGGTAGTACTCGGTCTCGTACTCGATGGGTGGGACGTTCTGCTTAGGCTGCTGTGGAGCCGGTTCTGGTTGAACCAGTGCACCCAGCTGAGCGTGGCGAGTTCGAGGTCGTCGACGCCGCGCCAGGGCCCTTCCCGCTTGGTGCATTCGGTCTTGTAGAGCCCGATCAGGCTCTCCGCCTCGGCGTTGTCGTAGCTGTCCCCGACGGTCCCGATCGAGGCGAGCGCGCCGGCGGCGGATAGCCGCAGGGTGTACTTGATCGACGTGTACTGGCTGCCGGCATCGGAATGATGCACCAAGCCGGTTGCGGTGAAACGGGAGTCGGCCCGGCGGCGGGTGAACAGCGCCTGCTCGAGGGTCGACATCACCAGCGGCGTCGTCTTGGAGCTACTCACCCGCCAGCCGAGGATCCGCCGGGAGAACACGTCGGTCAGCAGCGCCACATAGCAGAACCCGGCGAGCGCCCAGACGTAGGTGAAGTCCGCGACCCACCACTGGTCCGGCCGGGTTGGGGTGTCCCAGGCCCGGTCGAGAAGGTCCGGGTGCCGCGGCACCGCCTCGTCGCCGCGCCTGGTCGTGGTCGTGGTGTGCTCACCGCGTACGACGCCGGCGATGCCGGCGATCTTCATCAGCCTGGCGACCTGATCGCGGCCGACGTCATGCCCGGCGCGGCGCATCTCCCGCCACGGCTTGCGCACCCCGTAAACGCTGCGGTTCACCCGGTACAGGTCCACCACAGCGTCGACGAGGTAGGCGTCGGCGAGTTCCGCCGCCGACACCCGGGTCTTCACCGCGGCGTAGTAGGTACTGGGGGCGATCTGCATGCCGTGTTCGGTCAGCACCCGGCAGATCGGCTCGACCCCGAAGCGGGCCCGGTAACCGTCGATGTAGGCGACGATCACTTGAGTCGGCGGTCGAGCTCCGCCTGAGCGAAAAACGCCGACGCTGTCTTGAGGATCTCATTCGCCCGACGCAACTCCGAGACCTCACGACGCAGCGCTTTCAACTCCGCTGACTCCTCACTCGTCACCCCCGCACGAGCACCACTGTCGACCTCCTCCCGCTCGATCCAGTTCCGCAGCGTGGCCTGGTTGATGTCCAGTACCGCCCCGACCTGACGGCGGGCGGCCACCATCGACTCACCACGGTCGCGGAGCCGGTCCCGATACATCCGCACCGCTCGGGCGCGGGTCTCCCCGTCGTACTTCCTTGATGCAGGCATCCCAGCAGTCTCCTTGCTGAATCAGAGCCTCCACCAGATCCAGGACGGTTCAGAATGCCGCCCTACCAGGAGTACACCGACGGATCGAGGTCGCTGCCGCCGCGCTGGAACACGCCAAGACGGCGCTACGCGCCGTGCCGGCCAAGGTCCTGGCCACCGACCTGGACCCGGACGCGCAACGAGCCCGCCCGCGGCTGGCGCGCCGCGGCCTGCAGATGGTGTTGCGGCTGCTCGCGTTCAACGCCGAAGCATGGCTGGCCGAACACTTCAACGCCTACCTGGCCGACCCCGACGAGTACCGGGCCATCCTGCGTAACCTGCTCCACCTCGGTGGGCAGGTCGACTACACCACCACCGCGATCACCGTCACCCTGCACCGGCCGGACAGCCCGCGGGTAGCCCGCGCCCTCCACCTGCTCACCGACGAACTCAACGCCACCCCAGCATGCCTGCCCGGGGACCACCGCCCACTGACCTACCGGGTCACCGAGGCATAAGTCTCAACAGTGATCTTGCGCCTACTCGAGGAGGTCTGAGACTGTCTTCCCGTTAGAGCCGTCATATCGTATCCAACGACGAGGCGCATTTCGCGTGGGAGGCGAAAGGCGACAGCGGCGATACAGCAGGGGCGTTGTCGCCCAGTACGACCATTGCCGTCTGAAAGGTGGCCGGCGGTCTCAGGCGGGTATTGTACCGAAGGCAGAGTGAGGTCGTCGTGCGCTCAAAGCCAGCCGCGGCTTCTGCATGGAAGCATTCACGAATGACTGTCGCCTGACCCGAGAGGGAGAGCGTCACTCTTACAGCCGCCGTCGGACAGTGCAGCAATAGGGCGTGGCGGTCGGCGGTAATCTCGATTCCAGGTGCGAGGTGGAACCAGAGCGCAAGATCGTGAAAGCCGGTTCCGCTGACCCGGTCGCTCACCAACACCCGGTCGTGACCCACCGTCCAAGTCCGCTGATGTTGCGGGCGACCGCGGAGGTGACGATAGCCGTCGTGTCCGGCGCTCAGTACCTGGGTTCCATCGGCACCCTTAGCCAAAGCAACCTCGATGGGAGACGCCCGGCGGGCAGCCCGAAATGCGCCCCAGACCTCCGTGGAATCGACATTGGCGATGGTCAGCGTTGTGTGTGCTGCCGTAGAGCGTTCGTAGGCGCGGCGAGCGCCCTTTTCGTAGGTCGATGTACCGGTATCAATCACCACCGGCAAGCCGTCGACGAACAGCAAGAAAGACAGCGTGTCGGCGTGTGCGTGCGCCGGAAGCTCATCCGGGCACGGCAGTCCGACATCGCAGAGCACATGGAGGCGGCCGGAGCGCAGTACGCCCAGCCCCGTCTCGGGGAGGAGGACCGCGTCCCCGGGGACTGGCGGCGCCGGTCGAAGCTCAGCCAGCCACGCAGCGTGTACGGGAACCCATCGTTCACCATCGGCACCGTTCCGTCCGGCAGTAGCACGTCCCCCAGCCAGGCGCGCATTCGCTCGATCGCGCCACTCAACTCGGTTGGAACCGGCCGACCTGCTGTCCTAAGCAAGCCGACGACGTCCTGCAGATCGCCGAGTACCTGGCAGTGGTATGCCGGTGAACGCTCGTAATGTCCACCGTCCGGCAGCACCTGGACCACAACTTGGCGGATGATCTCCCGCACCCAGCGAGACGACTCGTCGGCATCGCCCTGGAATACCGCGAGACCCGCCAACGCCTTGAGGTTCTTGAGCAAATGGTTGCCGCCGATGTCTCGTTCGAGGTGCCGCCGCAGGAAGCCGGCGTGCCGACCCAGATCCTGTTCCATGAGCGGTTGCAGGGGAGTACCGGCCACCAGGCGCGGAAACAGCCCGCAGAAGCTCCACGCCCTCAGGGATGCCACATAGGGAGACCAGGCGTCGCCACGTCCGAAGACGCATGCATCCCGCCAGGACCGGTAGAGGTCGCTGAATACCAGGCTGGCCCAGCCTTGATCCGGGTGGACCGCAAGGGACCACGCCCAATCCCAGTAATGCAGGTGGTAGCGCCACAGCTGTGGGGCGTTCTTCATCTCCCAGTCGTGGGCGACCCCCAAATCACGGCTCTGTCCCAGTAGCGTGAACTGACGGGCTCCAAGCTGCTCAGCCGGGGGCCACAGCTGCGGCAACCGTCCATCGAGCGGCACAAACGACGCTGGCCAGCCAGGGGCGTGCCCGGAGTCGGTAGTCAGCACCCGTTCACCGAGCCTGGGGGTACGGGCGAGTAAGGATCGCTGGGCGCGGAGTCGCACGCGATGTGCCACCTGCGCTGGCCGGAGATGACGCACTGTTCGGGCAAAGAGCAGAGCCTCGGTCATGGCCACAGCGCAGCGGCCTCAGCGCGAATACCGTCCGCGAATGTACGCGGGGAGTAATCCAGGTCACGCCTGACCGGTTCGATGGAGAAGCACTTGTCTTCGGCCAGCCGCTCAATCTGCTCGGCCCGAACTCGCGGTCGTGGTACGAGACCTTCGTAGGCCTGGATGGCTTTGATCGCCGGTCGAAGAGGGACTGGCACGAGCCGCGGGCGCCGGGAGACCGCGGCGCCAGCCTCCGTGGTGATCTGTCGGAACGTCAGAGGTGTCGGCCCGGCAACGTCGTACGCCTGGCCGATCGCCACGTCGGAGGTAGCGGCGGCTACGGTCGCCCGCGCGACGTCATCGACGTGCACCGGCTGTTGCAGCCGGGAGCCGTCGCCGGGAAGCGGCAGCACTGGCAGCCGTCGGAGGAGGGTCAACAATCGCGCCATGTTTCGATCATCCGAGGCACCGTAGATCATCGTGGGCCGCAGAATCGTCCAGTCGAGGACGCTCGACGTGATGGTCGCTTCGGCTGCGATCCGGACGGCCTTCGAGCTTGGGTTCAGGGCAGTGAAGATGGCAGTTGTCGAGAGGAAGACGGCGCGGCTCAACTGTGCATCCTCGGCGGCCGCCACAATCGTCTCCGCGTGACCGAAACCGAGCGACACCAGATTGATCAGAACCTCGGCCTCCGCAGCGCAGAATGCGTCGTCAACGGTCTCCGGCTCCTCCATGTCGCCGTAGATCGGCGTCGCTCCCATTGTCGTCACCTGATCACTGGACAGCGAGCTGCGCACCAGGACAGCGACACGGTGTCCCTCCGACACCGCCAGCGGGACGACCCGTGACCCTAGGAAACCGCTGCCCCCCGTTATGAGAAACTTCACGGCCTGCCCCGCTCAACGACCCGACGAAGCAGATCAAGGTAGCGGCCGGCCAGCACCCGCCGGTCGTAGTGCAGCGAAACGTACTCGCGGCCTCGGCGCGCCATGCGGGCTCGAAGCTCCGGCTCAGCGGCGAGCTTCCGAATCGCCGCGGCGAGATCAGGCGGTGACTCCGGCGGCACCACCAGCCCACCCGCCCGGTGCAAGATGTCGGCGGCCTCGCCAGTCACAGCTCCGATGACCGGCTTCTCCACGGCGAGGTACTCGAACATCTTGGACGGGATGAACGTGGCGAACAATGGCACATTGCGCAGCGGCACCAGACAGATGTCCGCCGCCTCGATCACCTCGGGCACATCACGCCGTGCGACGGCGGGCAACATCGTGACATTCGGAAGCCGCAACTCCTGTACCCGCGTTTGTAGGTGCCGCTTATCGGCGCCATCCCCCACGAAGGCGAAGTGCACCTGCTCATCGGCAAGCTCAGCCGCAGCCTCCGCGACACTGGGCAGCCCCTGTGAGATCCCGTGCGCCCCGGCATAGACCACCAGCGTGTCCTGGTCACGTGCCCCCAGCCGGGACCGAAGGGTCTTACTCGGTTGTCGCCCACTGGGAAACCGCTCGAGATCGACGCCGTTCGGGATCGTGACGATCTTTTCGCCAGGAATGCCACGGTCAATGATGTGACACCGGAACCCTTCCGAGACGACCACGACGGCGTCCGCAGCCCGATAAGCCGCGAGTTCCAGCAGCTCGAGGAGTCGAATCAGTAACGGGTTGCGAAGCACCCCCAGCTCAACAAATATTGCCGGCCAAAAATCTCGCACCTCAACGACCAGCCGGGCGCGTTTGACTCGCGCCAGCCACCACGCCGCCCCAATGGAGAAGAACGTCGGGGAAGACACGATAACGACGTCCGCCGAGCCGGCTTGATGCCCGCCAAGGGCAACGCAGGTCACCGCAAATGACAGGTGAGCCAACATCTTCTTCAGGATGCGTTCGTTGGGCGTGGCATACAACCAGGTGCGGAGGACTCGGTATCCATCTCGGGTCTCTTCCCGCCGCACTGCGCCTTGGTACTCGGCAGGGATCAACCCGGTCGGATGATTGGGCATCCCGGTGAGCACCGTCACGGTGGCGCCCTCGCGGACCCATGCACTGGCCAGCTCACTCAGCCGCGCCTGCGGCGCACCCACCTCGGGCGGGAAGTAATGGGTAACGAGCAGTACCCGCATCAGGCCACCGCGACCCGGTGGCGCCGTCCAAGGGCATCGGGAAGCAAAAGGTAGCCAGCGAGGAGAACGCACATCAGGGCGTCTGCGGCGAGCCGAGCCGGTAGGGATCCGAAGAGGCTCACGACACCGAGCAGGGAACAGGCGAGTACAACTGTTGTGACTAGAGCGGTCACGCGAGCGTGCGTCCAGCCGAGATGCGTTAGGCGTTGATAAGTATGGTTGCAGTGCGGGAGGTACCACACCTCACCGGCCCGGATACGCCGAAAGAGGGTCAACGAGGTGTCGACGACGTACAGCCCAAGTGGTGCCATCACCACCTCTATCGGAACTCCGTCGCATACAGCGATCAATGCCACCGTGGCGATCATTGCACCCAGGCCGTAGCTACCAACGTCCCCAAGGAAGATTCGAGCGTGCGGAAAGTTCCAGGGCAGGAAAATTGCGCACGCGGCCGCGGTGATCACTCCAATCGAAGTCAAGGGTGCCATGCGCAGACTCAACCCGGCAAACGCCCACACGACACCGGTTACGATGCACTGTGATGCCGATATACCGTTTATGCCGTCCATGAAGTTGAAGGCGTTCGCAAAGCCGACTATCCATACCAGGCCGCCCATGAGCACCGTGAGCATTACATAGCCTGACAGCGGAGCGGCTCTCAGCAGTCACCACGATGACGAGCGCCGCGGCCAGTACTTGCAGTACCAGGCGGGGTAGTGGCGGAATGCCCTCGAGGTCTTCCACCAGCCCAATGACCGCAAAGGCGCAGAGAGCTACGAGGATCGCGGCTCGCCACGGGGTCACATCTGAGGAAGCGGCCAAGCCGATCATCAGGCCCAGGACAACCGCGGTACCACCGCCTCGGGGTGTGGGCTGCGAGTGCGCGGAACGATATCCCGGGTAGTCCAAGACGGCGAGACGGCGCATCACCGCCAGCACGACCGGCTCAAGTAGCAGCGTCGTGGCAAGTGTCAGGCCCACCGGCCGAAGCACACGCCGTCGCCCCCTCTTAGTCGCCGAACTCCTGAGTGCGAGACTACCGAGGGGGAGGTACTCAATACTGTGCGTATGCCGAAAGTCGTATGCGTCGCTGGAGCACGACCCAACTTCATGAAGATCAAGCCTGTGTTGGACGCCCTAGAAGCTCGTGCCGCAGAGACGGTGCTGGTGCACACCGGCCAGCACTACGACGCGGCGATGAGCGACGTCTTCTTCGCCGAACTGGGGATTCGGGCGCCCGATCACGCTCTTCACGTTGGGTCGGGCAGCCATGGTGTGCAGACTGGCCGGATCATGGCCGCTTTCGAGCCACTGCTAGCGCGCCTTCGTCCCGACATCGTCGTTTGTGTGGGCGACGTCAACTCAACGTTGGCCTGCGCTATTGTCGCTGCGAAAGCTGGACCGCTTGTGGCTCATGTGGAAGCTGGACTGCGTAGTAGGGACTGGGGGATGCCCGAGGAGATCAACCGGGTAGCCACGGATCGTGTGTCAGATTACTTGTTCGCAACGTCGTCAGATGCAGTGGATAACCTGTTGACTGAGGGTTACCGCCGCGATCAGGTCCATCTTGTCGGAAATGTGATGGTTGATAGCCTTTTGGCGAACGTGGATCGAGCGCGTCGCCGTCCGGTTCTTCAAGCGCTAGGCGTTGCCGTCGGCGCGTACGGGCTAGTAACGCTCCACCGGCCGGCCACGGTGGACGATCCGGCCGTGTTGAAGACTGTGCTGTCTGCCCTCGGCGACATCGGTCGAAGCTGCCCTCTAGTTTTTCCGGTACACCCTAGGACTCGGGCGGCGCTGAATGGTGCCACTCCCGCTGGCGTGCACCTGATCGACGCTATCGGCTATCTCGACTTTTTGGCGCTCGAAAGCCAGGCACGCATCGTGCTCACCGACTCTGGCGGCGTACAAGAGGAGACGACGGTCCTCGGCGTGCCCTGCCTAACGCTACGCGAGAACACCGAGCGGCCGATCACTGTGCTTGAAGGTACAAACCGGGTGGTGGGGCGAGACCGGTCGGCGATCGTCACAGCGGCTGTTGACGTTCTGACGGATCCCCCCGCTCCGCGAAAGCCTGCGCTGTGGGACGGTCACGCCGGAGAACGAATCGCCGACGTTCTGCTCACCGGCGGGACGGCCCTGGAACGCCGCCGACCGACAGAACTCGCGCTGAACTGACCAACGCCTCGCTACAGCGACTCAACCGACCCCTTAGTGAGCCTGTGCCTGGCATCCACGACGTGGGGCGCATGAGCTGCGACCAGATCCAGGTCGAAGGCATCGTGGTCGGTGAGTAAGACGACCTCATCGGCACTCTCGAGCTCTTCCGCCGTAAGGTCCACCCGCTGGACACGCTGATCCACGTGGCATTCCACAACATGCGGGTCTACCGCCCGCACGTCGGCTCCCAGGCGAAGCAGCTGTTCCGCGACGCTCAACGCTGGCGACTCGCGAGCGTCGCCGGTGTTCTTCTTGTACGACAACCCCAGCAACAGGATCCGGCTGCCGTTCACCGGCTTCTTGCGCTCATTCAACGAGTTGACCGTCCGACGTACCAGGTACTCGGGCATGTGGTCGTTGACATCGTTCGCCAGCTCGACAAACCGGAAGCTGTGTCCGGTCGACCGTTTCACCCGCCACGACAGGTACGACGGGTCGATCGGCAGACAATGTCCGCCAACCCCGGGTCCAGGTACGAAAGGCATAAAGCCGTACGGTTTGGTCGAAGCGGCATCAATGGCTTCCCAGACGTCGATGCCGAGCGCGTGAGCGAACATGGCGAGCTCGTTGACCAGCGCGATGTTGACGTGGCGGAAGGTGTTCTCCAGCAGCTTAGTAAGCTCCGCTTCCTTGCACCCCGACACCGCAACTGTCCGGTCCACCAAGCTGTCATAGAAGGAGCGCACCGTTGCCAGCGACCGCGCGTCGACGCCGGCAACCACCTTGGGGGTATTGATCAGGGTCCAGGTTGGGTTACCCGGGTCGATCCTTTCCGGGCTGTACCCGAGGCAGAAATCCGTCCCGGAACTCAACCCCGAACCTTCTTCGAGTATCGGCGCCACCAGAATCCTCGGTGGTACCTGGATACGTCGTCGACTCGACGATGACAACGCTGCCGGGGCGGACGTACCGAGCCAGCGTCAGGGCAGCGGTCTCGATGTAGGAGAGGTCGGGGTTGCCCTCGCGAAGCGGCGTCGGAACCGTGATTACGGCTACCTCGAATCCGGCGCACGCGCGCGCTTCGGCGGAGGCGAGATATCGACCACCAGCCAGTGCCGCGGTCAGCAACTCGCAGTTGACGTCCTCCACGTAGGACTCGCCTGCGGAGAGCCGCTTGACGCGTGACCCGTCAACGTCGTACCCCACCACGTCGTACCCGACGTCGACAGCTCGCATGGCGAGCGGCAGGCCGACGTAGCCCTGACCCACGACGACGAGCTTGCCCCGCTTCTTCATGGCCATACTGTTACAGCGTCACCACGCTCCGTGGGGTCGATTCGGAGCAGTGGCGCCGGCGGAGCAATCGGTATGCCGGAAACCTACGGAATGTCGACCCGCTGCAACCTCGCCGACAGATGCGGCTGCATCGGCTGCCCCATCGCCGCCATGTCGATGGCGTACATCAACTCGCTCGTCGACCAGCCCGTAGAGCCGGTGCAACGCGGACACGTCCTTCGCCGACACCGTCCGGGCCACCACATCGGTGGCCAGCTCGACCTGCGTGCCGCGTACCTCGCCGAGGTAGACCTCGACGATCCCGGTCGGATGGGCCAGCATCACCTCGACCGTCCCGCCCTCGGCGACCCGCCAGAAGCCGGTCTCCATCGCCAACGGCCTACCGTCGTCAACCGCCCAGGTACGGCTGGAATAGGCCAGAACCGGCTTGCCGTACCACGAGAAGGAAATCTCCTGGCCGTACACGCAGTCCTCGATGGTCGGATACACCGCTGCGCCCTGCCCCCGCCAGGTGCCCAGCAGGAAGCCGAGCGGCGCGAGGACGGCCGGCAGGTCGGGCTGGTCGCTCACACCGACACGCTACCCAGCCCGACCCCAACCGAGGATCGACCTACCCGACCTCGATAACCGCCTCGGCGACCACGCCACGCTCGGCCGAGACAACAGCCTCGCCCTTGCCACCCGGCGCCAGCGCCCGCAGCGTCCACTTGCCGGGCGCGGCGAAGAACCGGAACCCGCCGGTCGCCGAGGTCACCACCTCCGCGGTGAACTCACCGTCGCCGTCGAGCAGCCGGACGTACGCTCCGCCGACCGGCACGCTGTCGCGGACCACCGAGCCGATGATGACCGATTCCTTCGCCACGTCAACGTCCTCCAGAGATACCCCGCCAACGGGTGCGCCGCACATCAGACGTCCTTCTCGATCGGCACGCCGACCAGGGAACCCCACTCGGTCCACGAGCCGTCGTAGTTCTTGACATTCGTCTCGTCGAGCAATTCGTGCAGCACGAACCAGGTGTGCGCGCTGCGCTCGCCGATCCGGCAGTACGCGATGGTGTCCTTGCCCAATTCGATGCCGGCATCGGAGTACAGCTTGGTCAGCTCGTCATCGGAGCGGAACGTGCCGTCGTCGTTGGCCGCCTTGGACCACGGGATGTTCTTCGCGGTCGGAATGTGCCCGGCCCGCTGGGACTGCTCCTGCGGCAGGTGCGCCGGCGCGAGCAGCTTCCCGGAGAACTCGTCAGGGCTGCGCACGTCGATCAGGTTCTTCTGACCGAGCGCGGCGAGCACCTCGTCCCGGAATGCCCGGATGTCGTTGTTCGGCTCCTTCGCCGTGTACGACGTGGCCGGCCGGGACACGATCTCGTCGGTCAGCGGCCGGGATTCCAGCTCCCACTTCTTCCGGCCGCCGTCGAGCAGCTTCACCGACTCGTGGCCGTACAGCTTGAAGTACCAGTACGCATACGACGCGAACCAGTTGTTGTTGCCGCCGTAGAGCACGACGGTGTCGTCGGTGCCGATGCCCTTCGCGGACAGCAGCTTTTCGAACGCCGCCCGGTCCACGAAGTCGCGGCGGACCGGATCCTGCAGGTCCTGCTTCCAGTCGATCTTCACGGCTCCGGCGATGTGGTTCTTGTCGTACGCCGAGGTGTCCTCGTCCACCTCGACCAGCACGATCTTCGGGTCATCGAGATGGCTCGATACCCAGTCGGCGTCGACGAGGACGTCGCTTCGGCTCATACCTGAACTCCCTGGTAGTTATGGACGGAATGTCGTACGCACGGCAACAACACAACTGGACGGATGGGCACAGCGGGCTCCTGACGACTCGCGGAACGGGACGCGCGGATTCGAGACGGCGCGCCGTCTCAGGTCAGGACGGACAGAGGCAGCTGCCGACGCGGCGGAAGTCCACCGCGCGGCGCTTCGTCAACTCTGTGGAAACCATGGTTGGGTCATAGTACGTACTTTCCCCCGGTCGCGGCGAACCGGCCCGGAACCCGAGCGGAACCGAGGCCGGCGGGCAGCACGAGAGCGTCCCCGAAGGCCTGCACCAGCACGCCCTCCGGCCGGGGCTGCACGGAGCGCAGCCGGAGCCCGAGCGGCAGGTTGACCGGTACGGCGTAGGTCAGCGCGGCCGCCAGCGTCGGGTTGAGGGCCACGGTGCGGCCACCGGCATCGAGGGTGAAATCGCGCGGCACGATGGTGAGCCGGTGACCGTCGAGGACGATCTCGCCGAGCGCCGACCCGGCGATGCGCTGCCCGAAGACGACGGCGGCGCCGTGCAGCCGGATCCGGCCGTTCTCCTCCGAGAGCGTGATCGCCCGGTTCGGCAGCGCGGCGGCCAGATCGGCGTACCGGAGCAGCGCGGTGGCCTGCGCCGAGTCGATCGCCACGGCACCGAGCCGGCCGCGCAGCGCGTCGACCAGCCGCAGCCGGACGCCGTGCAGCCGAGCCTCGATCCGGGCGATGAGCACCGGCCCGCGGCGCAGATCGCGGGCGGTCACCGACACGTCGGTGTAGCGGCCGCGCAGCGCCTGGATCAGGAACGGACCCCCGCCGAAGCTCACCGTGGGCGGGTCGGCCAGCGACTCGCTGCTCGCGATCCGGTCGGCGACCCGCCTGCCGGCCACCGCGGCGGCCAGCCGGTCCACCGCCACCGCGCCGGCCGCCAGCACCGCGGCGGTCTTGATCAGTACCCGGCGGAACACCTCAGCCGCCCGCGAACGGGGGAAGGACTTCGACCACGGCACCGGGCCCCAGGGCGACGTCGTGGTGCGGGCGCGCGCCGACCGGGTCACCGTCGACCAGGAAGGAACACCGGGCCAGTACGCCGGCCAGTCGATCGCCGTGGAGTTCCGCCGCCCGCGCCAAGGCGGCTGCCAGGCTGTCGGCGGGTACCCGCTCCTCGGCCAGCCCGGCCGCGGCCTTGGCCGCCGCCCAATACCGCAGCGTGACCACGATCACGCGGGTTCCGCGCTCGATGGGGCTGCGGGAAGGGGCACGTCCGGTATTCTCTCCTCATCGGGACTCGGGCAGCGCGGCCGGAGAGCACATGAGTCAGGCCGCGGCTCAGGGTCCCGTCGCGGTTTGCGGTCCACCGACCAGTTATGGGGACATTCTGCGATGAGCACCATCCTGCTCCTGACCGAGGCGCGCTCGTCGGCTGACGTACTGCCGGCCCTCGCACTGCTCGGTCACGACGTGCATCTCGCGCCGGCCGAGCCGAGCGGACTCCTCGACGCGCCGCCCGCGGATTGGGTCCTGGTCGACGCCCGCCGCGACCTGTCCGGCGCCCGGGGGCTGTGCCGGGTGCTGCGCGCCGCCGGCCTGTCCGTACCGCTGCTCGGGATCTTCAGCGAGGGCGGCCTGATCGCGCTGTCCGCGGAGTGGTGCATCGACGACGCCCTACTCGACACCGCCGGCCCGGCCGAGGTCGAGGCCCGGCTGCGCTTCGCCGGTTCGCGGCTCGCGGCGGCGGCGCACACCGCGGCCGCCGGGGGCCTGGACGCCGGTGGCATCCGCCACGGTGAGCTGGACATCGACGAGACCACGTACGCGGTGAAGCTCCGCGGCCACACGCTCGACCTGACCTTCAAGGAGTTCGAGCTGCTCAAGTTCCTCGCCCAGCATCCCGGCCGGGTCTTCACCCGCGCCCAGCTGCTGCAGGAGGTGTGGGGGTACGACTACTACGGCGGCGCCCGGACCGTCGACGTGCACGTCCGCCGGCTGCGCGCCAAGCTCGGCCCGGAGCACGAAGTGATCATCGGCACGGTACGCAACGTGGGCTACAAGTTCGTCACCCCGCCCGCCGAGCCGCTGCCGCCGGAGGCCCCGGCTGCGGAGCCGCTCCCCGTGGCGCTGCCCGAGGCGTTGTCGAGTGAGTCGGCCGGATCGCTCGGCTGAGCGGGGCACCGCTTACGGCAGCGTGGGATCGCGCCCGGCGGCACGAGCCGCTGGGTACCATCGACCCGTTGGAGTGACGAGGTGACGGCGCCGAATCTGCCACCAAGGATCGCGTCTGTCCGGATCGTCGCTGGACGGAAGGTCGAACTGAGCTTTCACGATGACACGGTTCGCACCGTAGATCTTGCTCCGCTGCTGTGGGGGCCGATCTTCTAGCCCCTTGTAGAGGCTGCCGTGGCTGCGGCGGAACACCGGCTCCAGCGACAAGGTCGGCATGTGCTGGTCGACACGGGCGGCGGCCGCCCACGCTCGCGCCAGGCGCCGTCGGGCCGGCTCCGCCGAACGCGCTGACCTTCGCCGAGCGGCAGCGGCTCTTCAAGGGGCACGACTTCGGCTACTAGGATGCGAAAGCGTTCCGCCCGGCACCGTGCCCGTCCGGGCCACCGGATGGAAACAAGCCCAAGTGCCACAGCTTCTCCCCTGACGGCAGCGACACCACCAACGGCTACACATCGCCCCGGGCGGGGAGATAGCGGCGGTGTTCCTTCTTCTTCTACGGCCCGGGCATCCCGCCGCCTTACCGGTTTGTAAGCGGCCATGGCGAACTGCCCAGTGACGGCCACGGATCGCATGTCGTTTGCCCGCTACGTTCAGTGACCAACGTCGATGAGTTCTGATCGCTCCCGGCGGCTGTGCGCTGGGCTAAGGTGCACGCCGCTCGGTTCAAGCGAAGTGAGATCCGCCACCGAGTACCTCATCTCAGTAACCGATCGCTCTACGGCGCAGCCTCGTCCTGGTTCAGGCTTTCGACCAGTTGGCCCGTGACCTCGGCGATCAGGTCGAAATCCTTGTCCTGGTGAAGGACGGTCAGACGTGACCCTTCTGCGACGGCCGCAATGATCAGGTCCGGCACCGAGGGAGCGCGGTGCTGACCGCGGGCGGCCAACAGCCGTTGCACCTGCACGGCCCGGTTCTCCGCGGCCGGCGTCAGGTACTCCAAGGGCATCAGCGCAACCGGCGGGGTGGACAACGCTGCTTCATGCTCGCCCGTTGACCGAGTCGAAAAGCCAACCTCCAACAGGGTGACCGTGGCGATGTGGACCAAGCCGCGCTCGATGCGTCGGTCCCATTCGCTGTTCCCATCCGAGGCGGAGAGTCGTACGAGAGCCGATTTGTCGATCAGCCACGACTCGGCCTTCACGACCACGCTTTGGACATCACGTCCGGGTCCTCCAGGTCAGCGGCGACACGGCGCAACCGTCGCCAGTCGTCGGCGGCCAGTGAGGTCGCCGGTGCGGCGTGATACTCCGCGTCAAGGCGACGCCGCAGGTACTCGACTCGCGACAACCCTTGCTCACGAGCGCGACGATCGATCTCGGTGACCGTCGCCTCGGCGACATCGCGAATGAGAATGTCAGACATAGTCCCACCTCCTGATATCCACGATATCGCACTGTGCAGCGTTCTCCAAGGTCTACTGACCCAGCGAGCGTCCGATAGCCGATCGGCACGCGGAGCGTGCCGCAACCGATTGGGGTGCGCGGTCTGCTCTGGCGCGGGATTGCTCAACGACGTTGATAAACTAGCCGGACCTTTCCCTCGCCGAGGGTGTAGTCGGTCAGGCGCAGGATGATGGGCCAGTGCCTATCCGGGAAGAGCGGTCGCCCGCCTCCCACGAGAACTGGCACGATGCCGATGGTGAGGGTGTCGACCGCGCCAGCGGCAAGAAACGAGTGCACGAGCACACTGCCCCGAAGAGGAAGCAGTGCGCGCCGCGCTCTTGAGCGGCGGCTACCGTGCGGACCACGTCGTGGCACAGCTCGACGCCCTCAGGAACGTCGCCGAGAGCATCGGGTCCTATCGCGCCCCGAGGCAGGCCGGATATGGCAGCACTCTCCGTGACGGTATGGCCGTCACTGGGCAGACGCTCGTGTCCGCCACTGGGCATTTAGTTGTGGCCGCTGACACCGGTTCTACGGCACCCCGAACTCCGTCGGGGGCGGGCTCGTCAACGCATACGCCGCCGCCAGCGCGTAAAGAAGGTAGTTCGCTCGGTCCGCACCCGCAGCTGCCACAGGTCCTTGGTTAGTGAGCCGCTCGGCGCCGGCACGTGCAGCCGCCTCGATGATGAGCGCGTCCCAGAAGGAGAGCGAGTGCTGCTCCTCGAGCGCCGAAGCCGCGACGATCAACGGCGGGTCCACCTGCACCACGGGCCAAGGCGGCGTAGGCGTGGACGAGCGCGCGCGCCTCCCGTCGCGGCAACGGAGGGTCGAACTTGCGGGTGACCACCGCGTAGAACTCGGTCAGCACCTGCGTACTGAGCACGCCACTGCGCGAGCACCAGAGATCGTCGACCAACGCCGCTGCGACCGGCTGGCGGCGCCGGTCGGTCGCGTCGTGGGCGTAGACGAGGACGTTCGTGTCGACGAAGGTCGCCACCGTCAGCGGTCGAATCGAAGCCCTCAGATGGCCGTAGAGGGCCGATGCGCGCACGTAGACAAGCATTCATCTGGAGCAGGGCCCGACGAAAACAGTGTGACGGTCGGTAGCGTATGACACAATCGACGAATGCCGTTTCGGGTGACGCGGACCGCGGCGGCACCTGATCGGCAACGCGCACATCCTCGCCGCGATTCAGGACGCTGGGACGCCCACGATCGTGGAGGACGTGCGGGGGCCACAGCTGCACTACGTCGGCATCGACGACCGGGGCCGTGCGGCTGCACGTCGTCGCGATCCCCGACAACCGGCGCGAGGGCTGGCTGGCCATCATCCACGCGATGCCAACCAGCTTCACCGAGACCGACTTTGAGCAGAGCGATGATCCGGACACCGGCGCGGAAGGAGACACATCATGAGCATCGACCCGGCCCGCTACGTTGCAGGCCCCGACGCGACCATCGAAGACATCGACCTCGACGAGGAAGAGGTCTGGCTTGCTGACGGGACCCGGCTGACCGAGGAGGTCGCCGAGCAGATCGCCCGAGATGCCGTTGCCGAGGCGCGGCGGCGCAACCTCATTCCCGGGCGTAAGTCACTTGCCGGGGACGGCAGTCATTCACCCCGGGTCCAGTTCCGGGTGCCGGAGTCACTGCGCGCAGCCGCGGAAGCCAAGGCGGCCGCCGAGGGGGTCAGCCTGTCCGTGCTAGCCCGCGAAGCACTCGAGCACTACCTCGCATCCTGATCTACTGGCCCGGCTCGTACACCGCCGCGACCAACCATGTGTCGCCACGGGTGAACGGCCGGGCAGCGAACCGGCCGGTGGCCTGTTCAACCAACCGCGCGGCCTTGGCCCGCTGGTCGGACTTCCTGCACTGGATACCAACGTGATTTCCGCGCTGCTAGTCCGAGGACGCAATCCGTTGGTCGAAGCCTGGGCGGTGTCCATCCCGGTGTACGACCAATTCGTGACGGCGACGACGGTCGCCGAGATCGAGCGGGAGTCATCGCCAAGGAGCGATCCGACCCTGGCCAAGGAATGATCTTGCGCAAGTGGTTCGACGAGCGCGTGCTGCCCACCTTCGCCGACCGCGTACTGCCGTTCGACCTGCCCGCCGCACGGATGCTTGCCGCCTACCGTGTTCCCGAGCACGCACCGTTCGACGACGCGCTCATCGCCGCCATCGCTCAGGCCGCCGAGATGACCGTCGCGACGCGAAACACCAAGCACTTCGAACCCCTCGGCGTCCGATGCCTCAACCCGTGGGACCCGAGTTCGACGACCGCACGCTGATACTCCCGCCAAATGCGTGGCTTCGAGGAATTGATGCGGGCGCTGAAACGGCGGCTGCCGGATGTAGCCGGTCTCGCACGCTGCGTTGGCGCCAGCGTTGGGCGGTCGGGCTGTACGTGTTCGTGGTTGTCGGGACGACCATCGATGCTTACAGCCCTGCATCTTGTCCGCCCGGCCCGCCGCGTTGGCGTCCTGCCGGAGTCACACCGGCGAGGACGGCCCACCCATTGCCGAGGCGGGAACGGGCCACGTGACACAGCGGGGGCGGCGCCAGAGAGATGAGCAAGAGCCCTCGGCGGCGGAGCGCGCGTTCCCATCGCTGGAATGGACGGCGCCACGTAAACGTCCCTGCCCGCAGCTAGCCGCAGTCCAACCCAGGGCACAGCGCGCCGGTACTGTTTCGGCGGTGACCACCCCGACGATCTCCCGGCTCGGGCGGCTGACCGCCGATGAGGTGCTCCGCGTGCTGGCCCTGGTCGATGCGGTGACCGACGCCGACGGGGTGCGGCCGCTGTCCGAGCATGTGATGCTGCACCTGCGCTACGGCGGGGAGGAACCGGGCCGCAACCTGCTGGTCACGACCGGCGAGGAGCTCGTCGGGTACGCCTTCCTCGACACCACCGACACCGTCGAAGGGTCCAGCGCGGAGATCGCCATGATCCCCGCGTACCGTCAGGACGGCATCGCCTCGGACCTGGTCCGGGCGCTGCTCGCCGAAACCCCGGACGGCCGGCTGCGGTTGTGGGCGCATGGCCGGGAGGCGGCGGAGTCCTCGCTGGCCCGGTCGCTGGCCCACTCGATGGGGTTCGCCCGGGAACGGGTGCTGTGGCAGATGCGCCGGTCGCTGTACGCCCCACTGCCGGCGCCGCAGTTCCCGCCGGACGTGGTGGTGCGGACCTTCGTCGTCGGACAGGACGAGCAGGCCTGGATCACGGTGAACAACCGGGCCTTTGCCGACCACCCGGACCAGGGTCAGTGGAGCCTGGAGGATGTCCGCCGCCGGGAAGGCGAACCGTGGTTCGATCCGGCCGGCTTCTTCCTCGCCGAACGGGACGGGCGCCTGGTCGGGTTCCACTGGACGAAGGTGCACGGCGAATCGGCCCACCGGCCCGGCGAGCACGGTCACGAACCGATCGGCGAGGTGTACGTGGTCGGGGTCGACCCCGACGCCCAGGGCCAGCGGCTCGGTCCGGCGTTGACCCTGGCGGGCCTGCGCTACCTGCGCGGTCGCGGGCTGGCGCAGGCGATGCTCTATGTGGACGAGTCGAACACCGCCGCCATCGCGGTGTACGAAAGGCTGGGATTCACCCGCTGGGACGTCGACGTCAGCTACCGGCGGGGCTGATTGGAAGTAGCGGCCGTTACGGTCCGTCGTTGCCTTACCGTCGTGACCATGCGCCTCGGTGTCCTCGACGTGGGTTCCAACACCATCCATCTCCTGGTGGTGGACGCCCATCTGGGCGGGCGGCCGCAGCCGGCGGCGAAGGTGAAGTTCGAGCTGCGGCTCGCCGAGTTGCTGGACGGGAACGGCTCGCTGCCGGAGCCCGGCGCCACCGCCCTGGTGAACGCGGTCCGCAACGCCGGCGCCGTGGCCGACGGCATGGGCGTCGAGGACTTCCTCGCGTTCGCCACCTCCGCCGTCCGCGACGCGACCAACGGCGAGTATGTGCTGGAGCGGATCCGGGACGAGACCGGCGTCAAGCTGGAGATCATGAGCGGCCAGGAGGAGGCCCGGCTCACCTTCCTGGCGGTCCGCCGGTGGTTCGGCTGGGGCGCCGGGCGGCTGCTCGTCCTGGACATCGGCGGCGGTTCGCTGGAGATGGCGGCCGGCAGTGAGGAACAGCCGGACGTGGCGATCTCGCTGCCGCTGGGTGCCGGGCGCCTCACCCGGGACTGGCTGGGCGGGGACCGACCGGACCCGAAGGCGCTGCGGGACCTGCGCAAGTACGTCCGCAAGGAGCTCGCGAAGTGCGCGGACGAGTTCGCTGCCGGCGGTGAACCGGACCGGGTGGTGGCGACCAGCAAGACGTTCCGGTCCCTGGCCCGGATCGGCGGGGCCGCACCCTACGTGGCCGGCCCGTACGTCCGCCGCGCGCTGCGCCGGGAGGACGTCCGGGGATTACCGGAGCGGCTGGCGAAGATGCGCCCGGGCGATCGAGCCGCGCTCCCCGGGGTGTCCCCGGGCCGCGCGCCGCAACTGCCGGCCGGGGCCATCGTGGCCGAAGCCGCGATGGAGATGCTCTCGGTGTCGGAGTTGGAACTGTGCCCGTGGGCGCTGCGCGAGGGGCTGCTGCTCCGGCGGATGGACCACACCGGGCTCGATCTGGGGCGAGAGCCCGTACCCGTCAGGTGATCACCGGGGACCGCGGCGGCGAGCGCAGCCACCCGGCCGGCCCGGGAACCGCAGTCGCTACGGCTCGAACTTGTACCCCAGCCCGCGAATCGTCACCAGATGCCTGGGCAGCGCCGGATCCGGCTCGACCTTGCCGCGCAGCCGCTTGACGTGTACGTCGAGGGTCTTGGTGTCCCCGACGTAGTCGCTGCCCCACACCCGGTCGATGATCTGGCTTCGGGTGAGAACCCGTCCGGCGTTGCGGACCAGCAGCTCCAGCAGCTCGAACTCCTTCAGCGGCAGCGGGACGCTCTCCCCGCCGACGGTCACCACGTGCCGGTCGATGTCGATCCGGACCGGGCCGGCTTCGATGGCGGCCGGGAGCAACTCGGAGTTGTCCGTACGGCGGCGCAGCACGGCGCGGATCCGGGCCAGCAGTTCCCGGCCGGAGAACGGCTTGGTGACGTAGTCGTCGGCGCCCAGCTCGAGGCCGACCACCTTGTCCACCTCGCTGTCCTTGGCGGTCAGCATGATCACCGGTACGTCGCTGCGGCTGCGGAGCTGCCGGCAGACCTCCGTCCCCGGCAGACCGGGCAGCATGACGTCGAGCAGCACCAGATCGGCGCCGACCCGGTCGAACTCGGCGAGCCCGGCCGGCCCGGTGGCCGCCACGGACACCTCGAAGCCCTCCCGGCTCAGCATGTAGTTCAGCGTCTCGGAGAAGGTTTCCTCGTCCTCGATCACCAGGACCCGGGTCATGCGGGCACCGCGGGAACCTCGCCGGGCCAGTCGGCCGCCGGCCCGCCGGGGCGAGCGGACGGCGGAGTCGGCAGGTGCAGGGTGAACGTCGAACCCATCCCGAGGTGGCTCCACACCGACACCCGGCCGCCGGCGTTCTCCGCGACGTGCTTCACGATCGCCAGCCCGAGTCCGGTCCCGCCGGTACGCCTAGATCGTGCCGGGTCGGCACGGTAGAACCGTTCGAAGACCCGGTCCAGGTCCTCCGCGCCGATGCCGATGCCCTGATCGGCGACCGAGATCTCGACGCCGTCGACGCCGTCCCCGGTGACCGCCCGGGCGCCGACCGCCACCCGGCTGCCGGACGCGGAGTAGTTGATCGCGTTGTCCAGCAGGTTGACCAGCGCCGTTTCCAGCGAACGCTCGTCGCCCCACACCGCCAACTCGCCGCAGTCGCCGACTGCGATCTCCACGCCGACGCGCTCGGCGGTGACCCGTACCCGGTCCACGGCGTTGCGGGTCAGGCCGGCCACCGACACCGCGGTCGGCGCCGGCAGCGGCTCGCCGCCCTGCAGCCGGGACAGGTCCAGCAGGTCGCGGACCAGCTGGGAGAGCCGGCCCGCCTCGTGGGTCATGCGTTCGGCGAACCGCCGGGCCGCGACCGGGTCGTCGGCGGCCTCGTGCAGCGCCTCGGCGAGCAGCAGCAGGCCGCCGACCGGGGTCTTCAGCTCATGGGACACGCTGGCCACGAAGTCCCGCCGGACAGCCTCCACGCGGTAGGCCTCGGTGAGGTCCCGAAGGAGCAGCACCACCCGCTCGGTTCCGACCACCGGGGCGACTGTGACGTTCACCGGCCGCCGCCCGGCGCCCCACGGAAGGTGGATGTCGGACTGGGTCCGCTCGCCGCTGCGCCGGGCGGTACGCACCATCCGGGCCAGCGCCGGTGAGGCGAGCAGGCCGCGGCGTACCACCCGCAGTTCCAGGGCCGCGTCGTTGGCCAGGACGACCTCGTGCCCGTCGAGCAACACGACGCCGGAGTCCAGCGCGGCGGCGACCGTTTCCACCACGTCGGCCAGCTCGGCGTAATCGCCGGTCAGCGGGAAACCCGGTCCTGCCTCGGCCTCGCCGTTGACGCGGCCTCGCCGGGGGAGGAGGCGTAACACGATGTCATGGTAGGGGCCGGTCAGCGCTAACATGGGCGGAACGCTCGCCGGAACCGGATCGTTCCCCAGTGTTCACCGGCCGGCCGCATCACGGCCACGACCTGGTCATCTCCACTTGACCTGCTAGGGGCGGCCACGACTGCGGGCAACAAGAGGAGACTACGGTGCGCGACAGCTACCACATCGAACTCGATGAAATCAGCGGTCTCCTGGTCGAGATGACCCGGATGGTCGCCGGGGCGATGCGGCGCTCCAGCAGCGCCTTGCTCGACGCCGACCTGAGCCTGGCGGAGAGCGCCATCGAAGGTGACGAAGCCATCGACGCGGTGTACCGGGACATCGAGAAGCGCTCGTTCGAGCTGCTCGCCCGCCAGCAGCCGGTGGCCAGCGACCTGCGCACGATCGTCACCAGCCTGCGCATGGTGGCCGACCTGGAGCGCTCCGGCGACCTGGCCCTGCACCTGGCGAAGCTGGCCCGGCGCCGGTACCCGGACTGCGCGATCCCGGCCGAGCTGCGGGACACGATCCTGGAGATGTCGCAGGTGGCGGAGCGGATCACCGTCAAGGCGGGCACCGTGATCGCCAACCGGGACATCGAGCAGGCCGAAGAGATGGAAGACGACGACGACGTGATGGACGAGCTGCACCGGCGGCTGTTCACCGTCATGCTCGATGACAAGTGGCCGCACGGCGTGGAGACGACCATCGACATCGCGCTCGCCGGCCGGTACTACGAGCGCTTCGCCGACCACGCCGTCTCGGTGGCCCGGCGGGTGGTCTACCTGGTGACCGGCGAGCTAGTGGGCGACCGTTCCTGACCCGGCCATGAGCCTGCCAGCCGACCGCTTCGGCGATCGGGAGCTGTCCTGGCTGGCATTCAACGCTCGAGTACTCGAACTCGCGGCGCGGGACGCCCTGCCGCTGCTGGAACGGGTCCGATTCCTCACCATCTTCAGCCGCAACCTCGACGCGTTCTTCACCATCCGGGTCGCCGGGCTCACCCGCCGGATCGCCACCGGCCTCGCAGTGACCAGCGCGAGTGGCCTGGAACCCGCGGAGCAGCTCGCCCGGATCTCCGCGGCGGCCCACGAGCTGGCCCCGCGGCAGGCTCGGGTCTTCCTCGACGACGTCCTGCCGGCGCTGCGGGCCAACGGCATCGACCTGCTGTCCTGGGACCGGCTGACCTCGGAGGAGCAGGCCGCGCTGGACAAGGTTTTCGAGGCGAGCATCATGCCGGTGCTGAGCCCCCTCGCCGTCGACCCGGCGCATCCTTTCCCCTACATCTCCGGCCTGTCGCTCAATTTGGCCGTGCTGCTGCGCCACCCTGAGACCGGCACGGAACACTTCGCCCGGGTCAAGATGCCGCCGACGATCGACCGTTTCCTCGCCGTGGGGGACGGGCGCTTCGTCCCCCTCGAGGATGTGGTCACCGCCCACCTCGAGGCGCTCTTCCCCGGCATGGAGGTGCTCCGAGCGGACTGTTTCCGGGTCACCCGCACCAGCGACCTGTCGGTCGAGGACGAGGACGAGAACCTGTTGCAGGCGGTGGAACGGGAGTTGCTCAGCCGCCGGTTCGGGCTGCCGGTACGCCTGGAAGTCAACGAGACGATGGACCCCCGGCTGCTCGAACTGCTCGTCCGCGAGCTGCGGATCGAGCCGTCTGCCGTCTACCAGGTCCCGGGCCCGCTGGCGTTGGGCGGGTTGGCCGGGCTGGCCGCGATGGACCGGGAGGATCTGAGGTATCCGCCGTTCGTGCCGAGCACCCACCCCAGCCTGGCCTCGGTGAAGGGCGGCACGCCGAGCGACTTCTTCGCCAGGCTGCGGGCCGGCGACGTGCTGCTGCACCACCCGTACGACTCCTTCGCCACCAGCGTGCAGGCGTTCGTGGAGCACGCCGCCGCCGACCCGAAGGTGGCGGCCATCAAGATGACGCTCTACCGCACCGGCGGCACCTCCCCCGTCGTCGACGCGCTGATCGACGCCGCCGAGGCCGGCAAGCAGGTGTTGGTCCTCATCGAGCTGCAGGCGCGCTTCGCCGAGCAGGCCAACATCCGGTGGGCGCGTGCCCTGGAGGACGCCGGATGCCACGTGGTCTACGGGATGCTCGGGCTCAAGACGCACGCCAAGCTGTGCCTGGTGATCCGGCAGGAGAGCGAGGGGCTGGTCAGGTACGCCCACCTCGGGACTGGCAACTACCACCCGAGGACGGCCCGGTCGTATGAGGACCTGGGGCTGCTCACCGCCGATCCGGCGATCGGCGCCGACCTGAGCCACCTGTTCAACCGGCTCTCCGGGTACTCGCTGCACCAGCGCTACACCCGGCTGCTGGTCGCCCCGGACGGGCTGCGCCGCGGCCTCCTCGAGCGCGTCGAGCGGGTGGCGGACGCGGCCCGCGCCGGCCGGCCGGCGCGGATCCAGATCAAGGTCGCCAGCCTGGTCGACGAGGAGGTGATCGACGCGCTGTACGAGGCGTCCCGGGCCGGCGCGCCGATCGACCTGCTGGTTCGGGGCATGTGCGCGCTGCGCCCGGGCGTGCCGGGGCTGTCGGAGACGATCCGGGTGCGGTCGATCCTCGGCCGCTTCCTGGAGCACTCCCGGGTCTTCCGTTTCGTCCACGGCGACGGTCCGGACGAGCAGGAGGTGCTGATCGGCAGCGCGGACGTCATGCACCGCAACCTGGACCGCCGGGTGGAGGTCCTGGTCCGGATCGGCGACCCGGCCGCTCGCCGCGAGCTGGCGGAAATCCTGGATCTCGCCATGGCGGACGACGTCGCCGGCTGGGACCTGGCGGCCGACGACAGCTGGTCGGCCACCCCCGGGCGGGACTACCAGATGCTGCTGCTGGACCGCAAGAAGGGACGGGAAGCGGATCATGGCTGAGCGACCGAGCCGGCTGGACACCGTACGGGAGACCGAACTCAAGCTGACCGTGCCGACCGGCGCCGACCTGGCGAGCCTGCTGTCCACCGGCGGGGCGGTGGCTGCCATCACCGAGCCGCGAACGGTGCGGCTGTGGAGTACCTACTACGACACCGCGGACCTGCGACTGGCCCGGGAAGGCATCACGCTGCGCGAGCGGGTCGGCGACGACGAAGGCTGGCACCTCAAGGTGCCGGCCGGGGCCGACGGACGGCACGAGATCCGCGCCGAGCTGGGCGGCTCGATGCCGCCGGCGGCGCTGCTCGACCTGGTGGCCGTCTACACCCGCACGGAGCCGGTCGCGCCGGTGGCCACCTTGGAGACCACCCGGGTGACCCGGGGACTGGTCGGCTCCCGTGGCGAACCGCTCGGTGTGGTCACCGACGACGAGGTCCGCGTGCTCGAAAAGGACCGCGAGCTGTCCCGGTTCCGGGAGATCGAGGTGGAGGCCGCGCCGGAGGTCGCCGACCCCGGCCCGCTGCTTGCCGAGGTCACCGCCCGGCTGACCGCGGCCGGGGCCACCCTGGGCGAGCAGCAGTCCAAGGCGGTACGGGCGCTCGGGCCGGCGGCGCAACAGCCGCCGACCCCGCCGCCGGCCGAGCCGGCGAGCCCCGGCGACCCGGCGGCCGCCGCGATCACGGCGCACCTGCGGACCCAGGCCCGGGCGGTGATGCGCCACGACCTCGGAGTCCGCCGCAACCTGCCGGACGCGGTGCACCAGATGCGGGTGGCGGCGCGGCGGTTCCGCAGCACGCTGCGTACCTTCCGCCCGCTCCTCGACCGCGAGGACGAGATGGTGGCCCTGTCCGACGAGCTGGCCTGGGCGGCCGACGTGCTCGGGGAGGTGCGCGACCGGGAGGTGCTGCTCGCCCGGCTGGAGCGCCACATCGCCTCGCTCGCCCTGCCGAGTGCGGAACGGGCCGCGCTGGACGACTACGTGGCGGACCGGTTGAACGCCGAGATGGAGTCGGCCCGGACCGAGGTGCTGGCGATGCTGGCCGGCGAGCGGTACCGGCGGCTGATGGATCACGTGATCGAGGTGGCCACCACGCCGCCGCTGTCCCCGGCGGCCGACCCGCCGGCGGAGCAGGTACTCCCGGGGCTGGTGGAGACCGCGGCCACCGCGCTGCGCAAGCGGGCCGGCCGGCTCGCCGCCGACTCGGCCGACACCGCGTACCACCGGGCGCGGATCGCGGCCAAGCGGGCCCGGTACGCCGGGGAGTTGGTCGCCCCGGTGCTCGGGCCGCCGGCGAAGCGCTACGCCGAGGCGGCCGAAGCGGTCCAAGAGGTGCTGGGGGAGCATCAGGACGCCGCGGTGGCCGCCGAGACGGTACACCGGCTGGCCGCCGGCGCGCCGCCTTCGATCGCCTTCGGGCTCGGCCTGCTCGCCGGATACGAGCGGGCGGCCGCGGCGGCCGCCCGGGACGCCTTCGCGCCGGTGTGGCAGCGGGTCGGCCGGGCCTCCTTCGAGGGGTGAGTCGAGCGTCGGTGTGATCGGACTTTGGGGTTTGGTGTGATGTGAGCCACATGCCGGTCGCCGAGCCGTAAGCCAGGGTTCACCCCCCGTTCAGAAAGCCTGCGCTGGGCGGTCACTTTCGGTGCTTAGCGTGCCTCTCATGACCCTTATGCGAACCGGGGCGCTCGCCGGCTTGGCCGCCGCGAGCCTGCTCACCCTCTCTGCCTGCGGCAGCGACAACACCTCGAACAAGACGGCCACCGGCGGCGGGAGCAGCGGCCCGAACGTGGACTGCGCGTCGGGTGCGCTCTCCGGCGCCGGCTCGACCTTTCAGCAGAACATCGAGCAGAAGTGGATCGCGACCTACGGCGCCGCGTGCTCCGGGGCGCAGATCAACTACCAGGGCACCGGCTCCGGCGCCGGCATTCAGGGCTTCGGCGCCGGCACCATCGACTTCGCCGGCTCGGACGCGGTGATGAAGCCGGACGAGCAGGCCAAGGCCGACGCCCGGTGCGGCGGCAAGGCCATCCACATTCCGATCACGGCCGGTGGGGTGGCCGTGATGTACAACCTGTCCGGCGTGAAGGACCTCAACCTGTCCGCGCAGACCCTCGCCGGCATCTTCCAGGGCACCATCAAGAAGTGGAACGACCCGGCCGTCGCGGCCGACAATCCCGGCGTCACGCTGCCGAGTACCCCGATCACGGCCTACCACCGCTCCGACGGGTCCGGCACCACCAAGGTGTTCTCCGGGTTCCTCAAGGACAACGCCCCGTCGTGGAAGCTCGGCTCGGACAAGTCGCTGAACTGGACCGGCGGCCAGGCGGCGAAGGGATCGGACGGCGTCACCGCGGGGGTCAAGCAGACCGACGGCGCAGTGACCTACACCGAGGTGTCCTTCGCCCAGGCAAGTGGCCTGCCGACCGCCAAGGTAAAGGGCGCCGGCGCGGACTTCGTCGCCATCGACGCCTCGACGGTCAGCGACATGCTCGCCGGCGGGTTCTCCCAGTCCGGCTCCGGAAACGACCTGTCCGGGAAGCTGGACTTCAAGGTCACCACGGGATACCCGATCTCGACGGTGTCCTACGTCATCGTCTGCCAGAAGGCCAAGGACGCCGCCAAGGGCAAGCTGCTGAAGAGCTATCTCAGCTACGCCGTCGGCGACGGTCAGCAGGCCGCCGATTCGCTAGGCTTCGCGCCGTTGCCCGCCACCCTCGACGACAAGGCCAAGGCTTCGGTCAAGAGCCTGTCCTAGCAGCCCCTATCAGCCCCGAGGGAGCCAGTGACCGTGTCCACCGTGAGCGAGGCGCCCGACGGTCGCCGCGAGCGGATGCCCAGCGCCCTGATCGGCCAGCGCCGCCGGGGTGACGGCATTTTCCGGGGCGTCACGTTGGGCGCCGGCATCCTGGTGCTGGGCATCCTGGTCGCCATCGCCGCCTTTCTGATCTACCGGGCCATCCCGGCGATCACCTCGGACAAGGGCCACTTCCTCACCACCAAGATCTGGGATCCGGACGGCTCCGCGGTCTTCGGCATCGCCGCGCTGGCCTTCGGCACCGTGCTCTCCAGCCTGCTGGCCCTTGTACTCGCCGTACCTGTCGCGCTCGGGGTGGCCATCTTCATCGTGGAGTACGCCCCCCGCCGGGTGGCCAGCCTGCTCGGCTACCTGGTCGACATGCTGGCGGCCGTACCGTCGGTGGTCTACGGCCTGTGGGCCGTCTACTTCCTGCTCAAGCGACTGATCCCGGTCCAGGTGTTTCTCGCCGACCATTTCGGGTGGATCCCGCTGTTCGCCGATCCGAACAACCGGGCCGGGCAGTTCTCCCAATCCGTCTTAGCCGCCGCGATCATTCTGGCGATCATGATTTTGCCGATCGTGGCGGCGATCGCCCGCGAGGTCATCGCCCAGGTCGACCCGGCCCAGCGCGAAGGCATGCTCGCTCTCGGCGCAACCCATTGGGAAATGGTCCGGCACGCGGTGATTCCGCCGTCTCGGCCAGGCATCGTCGGCGGCATCATGCTGGGTCTGGGCCGGGCGCTGGGTGAGACGATCGCGGTCGCCCTCGTCATCGGCGCCAGCTTCGCCGTCTCCCCGCACCTGCTCTCCCCGGGCAACTCGATCGCGGCGAACATCGCGGTGAAGTTCGGTGAGGCCGGCTCGCTCGGCCGGTCCGCGCTGATCGCCAGCGGCCTGGTGCTCTTCGGCATCACGCTGGTGGTCAACCTGGCCGCTCGGGCGATCATCTACCGGGCCGGCGCGGTCGAGCGGAGCGCGGCGGTATGACCGTGACCCTGGCCCCCTCCGACGCCTCCGACACGCTCCGCGGCCGCCCCTTCCCGGCTCGGGTCATGCTCGCCGTCGGCGCCGCGGCGCTGGTGCTCACCGCCGTCGTGTTCCTGCTGACGCCGCTCGGTGGGCGGGCCGAGTTCGTGCTGCTCGGCGCGGCAGCCGTGATCGCCGCCGTGGTCGCGGCGAGCTGGCGGATCGAAGGCCGGCGAAAGGCGGTCAACCGGCTGGTGACCATCGGCACGTACACCTCGATGCTGATCGCGCTTATTCCGCTAGCAGCGGTCCTCGGCTATACGGTCACCCGCGGGATGAAGCGGCTGTCCCCGGCGTTCCTCAGCCACTCGATGGCCAACCTCGGGCCGCTGGATCCGGGCGGCGGCGTCTACCACGCGATCATCGGGACGTTGGAGCAGGTCGGGTTGGCCACCATCGTCGCGGTACCGCTCGGTCTGCTGGTCGCCATCTACATCACCGAGTACGGCCGTGGGCGCCTGGCCACCGCGATCCGGTTCTTCATCGACGTGATGACCGGGATTCCCTCCATCGTCGCCGGGCTGTTCGTCTTCTCGTTCTGGGTACTCGGGCTGCACCGCGGCTTCTCCGGCCTGGCGGCGGCGCTGTCCCTTGCCGTCCTCATGCTGCCGGTGGTGGTGCGCTCCTCAGAGGAGATGATCCGGCTGGTCCCGTCCTCGCTGCGCGAGGCCAGCTACGCTTTGGGGGTGCCGAAGTGGCGCACGATCCTGTCGGTGGTGCTGCCCACGGCGACCACCGGCATCACCACGGGCGTCATGCTGGCGATCGCCCGGGTGACCGGGGAAACCGCACCGCTGCTGCTGACCGCCGGCGGTAACAGCTTCATCCACATCAACCCGTTCTCCGGTATTCAGAGCGCGCTCCCCCTTTTCGTCTTCGACCAGACCGGCCGCGGCGTGGATGCCGCGGTCGACCGGGCGTGGGCGGCTGCGCTCACGCTCATCCTCATCGTCGTCGCGCTCTATATCGCCGCCCGCATACTCACCCGGCGCAACACCCTGGCCAGCAGGTAGGTCGCAGAACTCATGGCAAAGCGCATCGAGACCATCAATCTGTCGTGCTTCTACGGCAGCCATAAGGCTGTCGAGAACGCATCGCTCGTCATCGAACCGAAGAGTGTGACCGCGCTGATCGGCCCCTCCGGATGCGGCAAGTCCACCTACCTGCGGGCGCTGAACCGAATGCACGAGGTCATCCCCGGCGCCCGGGTGGAAGGCAGCGTGCTGCTCGACGACGTGGACATCTACCGTCCCGACGTCGACCCGGTCGCGGTGCGCCGGACCATCGGCATGGTGTTCCAGCGGCCCAACCCGTTCCCGACCATGTCCATCTACGACAACGTCGCGGCCGGGCTCAAGCTGAACGGCGTACGCCGCAAGAGCGAACTCGACGACGCGGTGGAGCGCTCGATCAAGGCGGCGAACCTCTGGACCGAGGTGAAGGACCGGCTGAACAAGGCCGGCGCCGGGCTCTCCGGCGGTCAGCAGCAGCGGCTGTGCATCGCCCGGGCGATCGCCGTCGAGCCGGCCGTCCTGCTCATGGACGAGCCGTGCAGCGCGCTGGACCCGATCTCCACCTTGGCCATCGAGGACCTCATCGCGCAGTTGAAGGACAGCTTCACCATCGTCATCGTCACCCACAACATGCAGCAGGCCGCCCGGGTGAGCGACACCACCGCGTTCTTCACCCTGCGCGGCCCGGGCGAGGCCGGATACCTGGTCGAAGTCGACTCCACCACGCGAATCTTCACGAATCCGAGCGAGCAGCGCACCGAGGACTACATCACCGGCCGCTTCGGCTGACCCGCGGGCCTCACTCACGGCCGGCCACTGCGGCCTCGTCCTCGATTGCTGCCGGCTCCGGCTCCCCGGTACCGATCAGGTGTCCCGGCCAGCCGCTGACCGGGCCGACCAGCGACAGCAGCGCCGGAACCAGCAGCGAGCGGACGATGACCGCGTCGAGCAGGATGCCCAGGAACATGGCGAACGCCAGTTCCCGGAACGAGGACAGCGGCACGATCGCCAGCAACCCGAAGCTGATCGCGAGCGTGATCCCGGCCGCGGTGATCGCCCGGGTGGACTCCGGTACGGCCTCGATAATGGCGGCCTGCAGCGGCATCCGGCGGGCCTTCTCCCAGACGTGCCCCACCGCGAAGATGTTGTAGTCCGAGCCGAGGGCGACCAGCAGCACCGCCGCGGCGAACGGCACGTAGAACGTGAGCCCGCTGCGCCCCTGGATGTGCTCGAAGAGGAACGTGGTGCAGCCCAGCGCGGCGGCGAGCGCCAGAACGCTGCTGGCCAGCAGGTACACCGGCGCGACCAGCGCCCGCAGGAAGAGGGCGAGCAACACGAAGTTGACCGCGATGGCGGCAATAGCGATCCGTAGCAGGTCACGCCGGGTCTTGGCGACGATACCCGCGGCCAGTGCGGTGTCGCCGGCGGCGTCGACCCGCGCGTTCGGCAGGGCGGAGGCATTGAGCAGGCTCGGTAGCGCGGCGTGCAGCCGCTCGTAGCTGCCGATAGCGTCGGCGCCCAGCGGGTAGTCGTCCAGGACGACGAGGTAGCGCGCCGCGTCCCCGCTGCGGGCGGTGAGCAGGCCCAATGCCCGCGGGCTGGGTACGTCGGTGGGTCCCAGGACGCCGGCGACGCCGGGCTGCCGGCGCAGCAGATCGCCCAGCCGGGTCAGTTGTGGCCGCCGGGACGCGATGTCGGGCTGCTGGACCAGGAGTTCCGTGGGAGACAAGATGCCCGGAGCGAAGCCCTGCTGAGCCGCGGTGGCGGCCATCGCGACCGGATTGGACGACGGCAGGGAGCGGACGAAGCCCACGCCGAGGTCGGTGGATCGGACCGGCAGGGCGGCCAGGGCGAGACCGCCCACGCAGCCGACCACGACGAGCGCCGCGACCGGGCGCCGGGTCAGTCGGGTGATGAAGCCGCCGCGGTAGGTCTTGGTCACCAGCCGGGACGGTCCGGGACCGGGCATCTCCTCGGATTCCCCCGAGGCCGGTCGTGACGGCCAGAACACGGCCGGACCCAACAACGTCAGCAGGGCCGGGACCAGGGTTACCGCGACCACGAGCCCGATCAGGATCGTCAACGCCATGCTCGGGCCGAATCCGCGGTAGAGCGCGGACTGGGCGGCCAGCAGCGACGCGGTGCCGGCGGCGACCGTGATCCCGGCGGCCGCGATGATCGGCGCGAACTGGGCGGTCGCTGCGTGGGCGGCCTCGTGGCGGCCCTGACCGCGGCCCAGGTTGGTGCGCAGACCCGAGAGGAAGAAGATCGCGTAGTCCGTGACGATACCGAGCAGCAGCGCCACCAGCAGCGGCTCGAGCTCGGCCGGGACGGCGATGCCCAGCATTCGACCAAGGAGGCCCACCACGTGCAGCGTGACGACGACGGCGATCCCCGCGGTGCCCAGGGTCACGATCGGCGCGAGGATCGAACGGAAGTTGAGGCCGACGATCAGCGCGATCGCCAGCACCGTGGCGATCTCGAGTTTCGGCAGGGCACCGGAGATGAGCCGAGCCTGCTGGTCCCGCGCCGGTATTGAGCCGCTGACCCCGACGTAGCCGTCCTCGGGGTCGCTCAGATGCTTCGCGGCGAAGGTCCGCCCGGTGGCGTACTGGTCGGACAGGCTGCGTCGCGGGTCGGTGAACAAGTACGTCACCACCGTCGTGCCGTGTTGGCGCGACCCCGGAAACAAGCCCAGCGTGTTGGGCACCGGAAGCGCCCCGAACAGGCCCGGTGTGGGGTACGAGCCCTGGTCGACGGCCAGCGCTCGGAGCACCGCCTCGGTCTGGGCAAACACCGACAGGCCGTTGGAGTCGTGCTGCACGATGGCCACCCGGCTGAGCAGCGGGAACCCGAAGATCTGTATGGACTGGATCTCGGCATGAATGGCCGGGTCGTTGTTCCCGACGAAGCCGCCCAGGTCGCTGCCCGAACCCAGGCCCGGCAGCCACACCGCCGCCGCGGCGGCCACCACCAGCCAGCCGGCCACCACGGCGAGCCGCAGCCGGACCACGGCGGCGGCGTAGCCGCGGGACCACCGGCCGCCGGCGGCGGTCTCCGGGTCCAGCCCGGGGCGCCGCGGTGCGTTCACCCGGAGGATCGGCGCAGGCCGAGACGGCGCAACTCGGCTTCGGCGAGCCGCCGATGGTGACCGGTCAGCAGGTCCTGCCCCGGCGTTTCGCTGACTTTGCGCAGGGCGGTGTACGGCAGGTGGGCGACCGCGCGAACCGCCAGCACGGCGTCAACCTCGCCCGGCGCCGCGTCTGTCATGCCGAGCAGCGCGTCCCGGCGTTCTCGTCGCCGGGCCAGGCGTTCCGGCAGGTAGACCGCCAGTACGGGAGTGTTCGGGATGACCGCCACGGCCACACCCAGCAGGATCGCCAGCTGGCGCACCGAGGACACGCTGCGCCGGGCGTCGGCCTGGATCTGCGCGGCGTTCGCCCGCACCGCGTTCCCCAACTCGGCGGGCCGGCTGCCGATCACCGGAATGCGCCCGATGTCCTGCAGCGCCCGACCCGTATCGTCCAGGGCCCGTCCGGACTGCTGGATCGTCGCCCCGGCGTAGGACAGCTGCCACAGCTGATAGCCGGTCCATCCGCCGATCACCAACCACAGCACGCACCACAGTGCGGCGACACCGTCGATAATGCGGGTTCGGCGTTCATCGGCAGCCCGCAGCACTGACACACGTACCTTCTTCCCCATCGGGTTCGCACGGCAGTCGTCGGGTAACGCTAAACGATGGGACACGAAGGAGAGCGGCGATGACACCTCAGCCTCCGGTGGAACCCGAGGGTCGCAGCGGGTTGGCGCCATGGATCGTGCCCGTGGTGGCCTTCCTGGTCGGCCTGCTGCTCGGCGGAGTCCTGATCGGCGTGACCCGCGGCAACAACGACAACTCCTCGACGGCGGCCCCGCCGACGCCGACAGCCTCGCCAACGCCCACCGGATCGTCGACCAACGTCACGCTCACCGTCCCGGCGGCCTGCCTCAAGGCCGGCGATCTGGCCCAGCAGGGCCTCACCCTCGCCGATCAGGCGGTCACCGCCGTTCGTGACCTGAACGCGAAGCAGGCGCAGGACATCGTGGCGCAGATGCGGGCCCTGCGCCCACAGGTGCAGGCGGCCACCAACGCGTGCCGGCAGACCAGGCTGACGGCCAGCGCTAACCCCTCAGCTTCCTAGCCTGCCCCGTCAGGTTCTCCGGTCCAGGTAGCCGACCGCAGAGCCGACGTCGGTACCCGGGGTGGCCGGAGCCTCGGTGAAGTGCCTCGCCAGAACCAGGGCCACCGCCGCGCTTCCGCCGACGAGGCCCACAACGGCGGCACACGCCGCCCCCCACGGACCGGCGAGTCGCCAGCCCGCCAGACCCGCCGTGCCGATACCGAGCCAGAGGCCGGCAGTCAGCTCGGCAAGTGGCGATACCAGCCAACGAAGGAGGTCCCGCAGCGTCGCGGTCACTGCTCCAGCAGAGCACCTCGACCGCAGCCACGCCATGACCCAAGGTGACTATTCGACGGGTACCCGATGCCCGGTCGGATCGGTTGGATCCGTCATCGGCCGCCGGCGAGTTGCCGGCGAACCTCCGCCGCCACTCGGCCGCCCTCGGCCCGGCCGCCGACCGCCGGGCTGACGACCTTCATCACCGCGCCCATCTCCGGCGTCCCTTCGAGACCGACCTCGGCGATCGCCTCGGCGACCAGCGCCTGCAGGTCCTCCTCGCCGAGCTGGTCGGGCAGGTAGGTGGCGAGTACCGCTTCCTCGGCCCGCTCCCGCTCGGCGAGCTCGGTGCGGCCGGCGGCGGAGAAGGAGTCGGCCGCTTCCCGGCGCTTCTTGGCTTCCCGGCGCAGCACCGCCAGTACCTCCTCGTCCGGCAACTCGCGGGCCTGCTTGCCGGCCACCTCGCCGACCGTCACCGCGGCCAGCGCCAGCCGCAGGGTTGCGGTACGCAGCTCGTCGCGCGCCTTCATCGCCGCGGTGAGATCGTCGTGCAAGCGCTGCTTGAGGGTCATGAAGGTCAGGGTAGGGTGCGGCCGTCGTGCGAGCATGAAGGCATGCGAGCGCGCTCCGGGGTACCACTGACCCTGGCCGCCGCGGCCGCCGTCGGGGTGGGCTACGCCGGCGGCGTGGAGCTGCGGGCGTTCCAGATTCGCCGGGTCGACGTACCCGTCCTTCGGCCCGGCGCCGCCCCGCTGAGCATCCTGCACCTATCCGACGCCCACCTGATGCCCCGGCAGGTGGGCAAGCAGCGCTTCATCCGGGAGCTGGCCCTGCTGCGTCCGGACCTGGTCGTCAACACCGGCGACAGCATCGCGCATCCGGACGCCGTCCCGGCGATGCTCTCCGCGCTGGAGCCGCTGCTGCAGATACCCGGGGTCTTCGTCTGGGGGTCCAACGACTACTACGGCCCCCAACCGAAGAACCCGGGCCGCTACCTGCTGCCGGACACCGGTCGCCGGCACCAGGGTGAGCCATTGCCGTGGCGGGAGCTGCGCGCCGGCATGATGGCCGCCGGCTGGCGGGACGCCACGCACGCCCGCTTCCGGCTCCAGGCCGGCGGGCACGACATCGAGGTGGCCGGCGTCGACGACCCGCATCTGCAGCGCGACCGGTACCACCTCATCGCCGGGGCGGTGGACCCCCGGGCCGCCCTCACCCTGGGAGTCACCCATTCCCCGGAGCCTCGGGTGCTCGACGCGTTCGCCGCCGACGGCTTCCGGCTCATCCTCGCCGGGCACACCCACGGCGGGCAGCTGCGCATCCCCGGGTACGGCGCGCTGGTGACCAACTGCGGATTGGATACCGGCCGGGCCAGGGGGCTGTCCCGCTGGGGAGCCGGGGCCGGGTCCGACCCGGCGTGGCTGCACGTCTCGGCCGGCCTGGGCACCTCCCCGTACGCCCCACTGCGCTTCGCCTGCCCGCCCGAGGTCTCACTGCTCACGCTGCTGCCGGGCCCGGCGCCCGGGTAGACTGCACGGGTTGCAGCGTTCGCTTCGCTGCACAGCCTCGGGGTGTGGCGCAGCTTGGTAGCGCGCTTCGTTCGGGACGAAGAGGCCGCAGGTTCAAATCCTGTCACCCCGACCAAGGAGCCCGAGGCGATTCCGCAGGTAGAACCGATATGCCGACCAAGTTGGAGATCGTGGCGGGCCCTTGTCCATAGGCTCGGGACGGTGGGAGAGCCAAACCTAGAGCCTATGGCGGCCGCTGCTGGCCACCCTGGGGGTGGTGCCACCGCGCCGGCCCAAGGAAATGCGCTACGGGACCCGAGGCGGCAGTCATCAGAGAATCGATGAAGTGGCTCACGCTTGGCTCAGCCGATGGCGCTACGCTAGCCGGGCGCCTCAGCGCCGACCGAGCACTCCGCTCTCCGCTCATCGAGCTCTACCTGCGGCGAGCCCGCGAGGGGCGCTTACCCGAGCAATCTACTACGGGCTACTACGCAGCAGGACTCCTCGGCCGACTTACCGTCACAGCCCGAGGGGGCGGCAGAAGGCTGGCGTGCGCGCCCGGGACGCCGCCGCGTCATCCGGCTGGAGAGGGCGGCCGTTGAACTCGCGGGCACGGCGGTTCGCGGCGACAGGTAGAGCCGGTAGGGATGAACCGGGGTGATCACGACGATCCGCTGCCAGTGGCGGGTCCAGCCCGGGGTGGCGCCGGTGGCGTCGTCGATGTAGGCCGTCGGGACGCTCTTGGCCGCCCGGAGCAGCGCGGCCACGGTGGTGGAGCGGTCGTGGCCGGCGGTCTGCCGGGATCGGCAGCGGACGTAGAACCCGATCGGCGGGGCCTCGTACCCGGTGACGATGCACGGTGGTACGACGCCGTGCGATCGGAGAGCGGCGACGACGTCGGCCCACGCCGCCCGCTGCCGGTCCGCTCCGCGGATCGCCGCAGCCAGGACGAGGAGTTGGTAGGCGGCGAGTCCGAGGAGAACCACGGCAACGCCTGCGGTCGCCAGGGTGCGGGCCCGGCCGGTCGACCGGCGGAGGGGCGCCAGCAGTCCCTCGGCAACTGGCAAGGAGACCAGCGCATACGCCGGCAGCAGGAAACGGGGCGCGGAGTAGCCGACCAGGAACAGATACGGCACGGCGAGCGATCCGGCGGCGGCCGCCGGCAGCAGCGTGAGCCTCAACCGCCGGTCGCGTCCGGCGGCGAGGACCGCGACCGCTACCGCGACGAGCCCGCCCAGCCAGAACAGGCCGCCGGTCACCGGTACCGGGTGGGTGCACGGCCGGCACAGCGTCGGCCCGTTCACCGAGCGCAGGGCGATCAGCACACCGAAGCGCGGCCGGGTGCCACCCTGCACGGCCGACGCCGTGCGGAGTCGGGCAGCCAGCCCACCGTAGGAAGCGACCGCCTCCACCACGAACGGCAGCCACCCTAACGAGAGCGCGGCGAGGAGCACCCCCACCGGCAGCAGCGCTCGGCGCCGCGCCGCCAGAACGGCAGTCGCGGCGAGCGGCAGCGCCAGCCAGAGGGAGTCGGTGGGGCGGACCAGCGCTGCGGCGGTGACGCCGGCGGCCATTCCCAGAAGCGGCGCACGCGCGGTCGGCGCGTCCAAGTGCCGGAGGAACCACCCGACCGCGGCGGCGGCGGCGAAAGCAACCCACAGGTTCGGCATCACCTGCGGCCCGTAGAACACGCTCACCCACAGCACGGAGAAGATGCCCGCCGCCAGCGGAACCGTCGCCCCAGTGCGGAACCTCAGCCATGGCCAGAACGCGGCAGCCAGCGCCACCGCCGACAGCGTCGCTAGGTACGTCCGCACCGGCCAGGGTGACGTGGTGACGGCCGCGACTGGCGCTACCAGCCAGGTGATACCGCGGGCCCGCGGGGCTGAGAAGTAGGCGGTCGGGACATCGGGGGAGACCTGGCTCAGGTAGACCGTCTCGTCCCAGCCGAACCCGACGTGACCGACGAACGCCAGCTGCACAACGCCGTAGCCCAACGCCACGACCGCCAGCCACCGCCGGGACGACACTGCTACCGTCGCCGCGATCCGAGTGGCCGCCGCGCTAGCACGCGCGCCGATCCGGTGCCGCGACACTCCGGCGTGAAGGGACCGGGACCGACAAGAGTGCTACCGCCTCGCCGGGCCACACGTCCGCTGGTGGCTGCTTATGCAAGGGCGCCCTCATCTGGCCTGGGCGCCTTGCGCGGCACCAGGGCGCAGTCAGCAGAGCACCGGCCGACATCATGTTGCCATGTTCTGGCGGACCCACTGGGCGCCGGGTGCACCAGCATCACCGCCTTCGATCACAACCGCCCCCAGCGCCGAGCGCGACGCCTCAAAGGCCGCAACTGCGTAAGCGGCCCCGTTCTCCGTCATGGGTCTCATGAACCTGGGCAGGTGCGGCGGGTCAACCGTCACCAGCCGGGATGCCGCCCGACCTCGGGCAGCCCCCATCTCGGGCATCGCGGCTCCAAACAACTACACAGACTGTAGTACGACTGCTGGCTGCAAGGATGTTAGATCTGGCCCCCGGGAGCGGCGCCACCTCCGCAGCACCAGCTCGTCGGCGAGGTCCGGCGCCGGATATGGGAATCACAAGGTGTCTTCGGCTTAGGACCGGGAACGCAACTTCGGCTCAGGACCGTAGGAAATAGAAGGAAAACGGGCCTCCGGACCATAGTCTCGGTGTGTGAAGGCGCCTGAGATCTTGATCGTCGAGGACGATGTCGCGATCGGCTCGGAGTTGCGCACAGCGCTCGGTAGCTCCGGCTTCGGGGTGTCATGGATGCAGAACGGCGAAGGGGCGCTGCGGGCGGTGGACCTGTCGACTCCGGATCTGGTGCTGCTGGATTTGGGGTTGCCGGACATCGACGGAGTTCTGCTGTGCCGGCAGTTGCGTGAGCTCGCCCCAAGTACGGTCATCGTGGTGCTGACCGCACGCACCGCTGAGTTCGAGGTAATTGTGGCGCTGGACGCGGGCGCTGATGACTATCTGACCAAACCGTTCCGGTTGGCCGAACTGCTGGCGCGGCTGCGCGCCCATCTGCGACGCCGACCGGTGGCGGCGGAGACTCAACTGGTCGTCGGCCGGTTGTGTTTGGACGTGGCGGCGCGCCGCGCGTTCGTCTCCGGCGGTGAATTGGCCCTCCGCCCGAAGGAGTTTGACCTGCTGGCGGTGCTGGCGGCCGCGGCGGGGGAGGCGGTGTCGCGGGAGCGGTTGATCGCCGAAGTGTGGGATGAAAACTGGTTCGGCCCAACGAAGACGCTCGATGTGCACGTGTCCGCGCTTCGGCGGAAACTGGGTGATCACGGCGAGCGTATGGACCGGATCATGACGATCCGTGGACATGGCTACCGCTACCAGCTTGACGTCTGACCGCCACGGCACCGCCGTCGGGTGCGGAGGCGAGGACCGTGTCCGCGGGAGGAAGCAGCAACCCGAAGATCGGGCGGGGACCGGATCGACGGACCACGAGGCGGCCACCGTCCGCCTCGGCCAAAGACCGGGCGAGGGCCAGCCCGATGCCGTGCCCGTGGGCGTTCGCCGACCGCCGATGGAAAGCAGCTTCTGCACCACCTTGCAGACCCGCACCCTCGTCGGCGACTTCGACGGCGACGGCGTCCCCGAGGTCGAGGGCGGCGAGGGTGACGGTGCCCGCACCGTGTTGGAGGGCGTTGTCCAGCAGCACCTCGAGGATCTGCCGTAGCGCGGCCGCCGATGCGGTGACCGGTGGCAGACCCAGCGGTGTGTTCACAGCGAGGTGGCGCTGGCGCGAGCTGAAGACGGACTGCCAGCGGTCGGCGGCAGCGGCCAGTTCGACTTCCAGGTCGAGACTTCCCGGGCCGCTGGCCGTGTCGCGTCGGAGGGCGAGCAGGTCATCGACGGTCGTCTGCAGCCGCCGAGTTCGTTCGAGCGCGGTTTCCAGCGCCGAACGTAGGTCCGTTTCCGGTCGATCCAGGGCTGATTCCAGTCCGAGCAGCAGGCCGGTCAGCGGTGTTCGGAGCTGGTGTGAGGCGTCGGCGCTGAACGCGCGTTCCCGCTCGAGGAGGTGCCCGAGCCGGGTGCCGGTGTCACGCAGGGCGGCCCCGGCCGCGTCCGCCTCTCGGATCCCGGAGCGTTCCGGGGCGATGGTGAAGTTGCCGTCGCCAAGTGCACGAGCCGCGACGGTCAGCCGCTCCAGCGGCACCGCGATCCGCCTGGCCTGCCGGCGGGCGAGCACCGCAGCGATCGCGAGTACGACGAGCCCCAGCAGGGCCATCGCCGCCCAACTGCGCCGACTGCGGGCGGTGACGACCGTAACCGGGACGGCGGCCCGGACAACCGCGACGATTGTTCGGTCGGAGGGGACCGGAACGGCGACCGTGAGCTGTCCGCGTTCGGTGCCTTGATGGATGCGTCCGTCGCGCCCGGCGCGGGCGATCTTCGAGTGGTTCGGTCCGCTTCCGCCGACGCGTTCCCCGGCGGGGGTGTAGATCGCCGTTAGGGCATCGCCGCTGGCGGCCCCAGGTACCTGTACCGGGCTCGCCGTACTCACCGCGTTGTCCGGGATGAGGGCGGCGATCCGGGTCGCGTCGCGTTCGAGCTCGGCGAGTTCCTGCGCCCGGTCGAGCCTGCTGATCGCAGCCGCCAGCGGTAGGGCGAACAGCAGCATCGCAGCGGCGGTGACAGCGAGGATTCCGGTCGCGATCCGCCGACGCAAGGAGCGGACCGTGGAGCCGGTGTATACCTGGCTGGTCCGAGCGGTTCGCCGCACGCTGAGCTGTCACTTTCTGGTGATGGACGCCGCCCACCGGGTGGTGGAGAAAGGTAAGCGTCGCGCTAACCGTTTCCGGGGCCGATGTTAACCGGCGGCTTCCTAGCGTGGTGAACATGAAACGAGCGGCCGGAGCGGCCATAGGCCTTGCGATCGCCGCCCTGGCGGCTGAAGGGTGCAGCGGTAAGAGTACGACCGCCGGCGCCGTCGGCTCGCCCGCGTCTGGTGCGAGGTCCACCGTCACCGGGACGGGCGGTTCGACGTCGTCATCCGCGGGTCGGCCATCCACGGGCTCTACGCCGGCCCAGCGCCCGGCGCCGGTGGAGAGCAACCCGCCCGGCGATATTCCGGACAACATCGCCTACGTCACCTACCGCAACGCTGCCGGGCGGTACAGCCTCGTCCATCCGGAGGGGTGGGCAGCCATCGCCCGGGGGACGACGGTCACGTTCACCGACAAACTCAACGGGGTCACCGCGACGGGAATGGCCGCGACCAAAGCACCGACAGTCGCCAGCGCCCACCGGGAACTGTCGTCGTTGCGGACCATCGAGCCGGCGTTCGAACTGCGCAGTCTGAGGCCGGTGGCGCTGCCGGGTGGGGCGGGAGTGCTGATCGTGTTCCGCCGGAACTCCGCCCCGGATCAGGTCACCGGGAAGGTGTTCCGTGACGAGGTGCAGCGTTATGAGATTTACCACGGCGGCCGCGAGGTGGTCCTTGACCTTTATGGGGCGGTCGGGTCGGACAACGTGGACCCGTACACGAAGATTTCGCAGAGTCTACGGCTATCGTGACCGGAGCTGCGTCCGGCCGGTGCGGTACCGGGGTGCTCGAGGCCCGTGGTCTTCACCGGTTCTACCGCCGCGGTGATGAGGAGATCGCCGCCTTGCGCGACGTTTCTCTCTCGGTGGCCCCGGGAGAGATGGTCGCCGTGGTGGGGCCGTCCGGATCCGGCAAATCAACGCTGCTGAATCTCTTGGCCGGCTTGGACGACCCGGACGGGGGCAGCGTCTGGATCGCCGGTCAGCGGTTCAGCCACCGCCGACCGGCGGAGCAGGCGCGGCTACGAGGCCGACGGCTTGGGTTCATGACGCAGGGCGGTGGTCTTATCGAACACCTGACTCTGCTCGGGAACGTCCGGCTGGCCGGGTCCTTCCGGGCACGGTCGACGACGCCGCGAGGTGCCATGGCGGTGCGCCGGGGAAGCGTCGAGGCCGCGCTGCTGCTCACCGACCTCGGCATCGGCGCCCGCGCGCACTCCCGGCCGTCGACGTTATCGGGCGGGGAAACCGCCCGGGCCAACCTCGCGGTCGCCCTGGCCGGCGGCCCGCTGGTGCTCCTCGCCGACGAGCCGACGGCCGAGGTGAGCCGCGATGAGGAGGCCAGCATCCTGGCCCTTCTGCGGAAGGTTCGCCCTCCGGCGGGGGCGACACTCGTCGTCACCCACTCGGGCACGGTCGCCGCCGCCGCGGACCGGGTCGTGGAGATGACCGACGGAAAGCTGCGATGACCACGCTTCCGGCCACGACCGCCGCAGGCGCCAGCACCGCCTCCCCGGTGGTCACCGCCACCGGCCTGCGGCTAAGCTACGGCGCCAACCCCGTGCTCACCGATGCCAACATTGCGGTCGAAGCCGGCGCGGAACTGGCCGTGACCGGACGTTCCGGCAGCGGCAAGACCACGCTGTTGCTGATCCTGGCCGGGCTGCTGCTCCCGCAGGGTGGCACGGTGCGGTGGCCGGGGCTCGACCCCCACCCCGGGGTACGCCGCGGCGAGATCGGGCTGGTGTTCCAGGCGCCGTCGCTGCTGCCCGAACTGACCGCCGCGGAGAACGTCGCGCTGCCGCTGCGGCTACGCGGGAGCAGCCTGACGCAGGCGGCAGACGCCACGGCGGCCGCCTTGGACGTCGTCGGGCTGCTCGATGCCGCTGATGCGCTGCCAGCGCAGCTGTCCGGCGGTATGCAACAGCGGGTCGCCGTCGCCCGGGTCCTCGCTGGGACCCCGCGGCTGGTCCTCGCCGATGAGCCCACCGGAGCGCTGGACCGGGACAGTGCCTTCACCGTGCTGGCCGCCATGCGCGACCATGTCACAGCCGCCGGCGGCGCACTCGTGGTCGCCACCCACGACGAGGAACTGGCCGGCCTGCTCGCCGGCCACGCTGTCCTCGACGAGGGCCGGCTGCGGACCGGGACCCGGTGATGCGAGCGTCTGCCTGGCTGGTCGGGCTGTGCCGCCGACGACCCGTTGAGCTGCTCGGCGGGGCGATCAGTATCGCCGCCGGGGTGGCCTTCATCGCCTCACTCGGCGCGTTCATCACCGACAGCCGGGCCGGGCTCAGCACCCGGGCAGCCGCCCGGGTATCCGTCGACTGGCAGGTGCAGCTCACCCCGCAGGGACGCCCGGCCGAGGTCGCCGCGACCCTCGCCAAGACACCAGCGGTCCGCGCCGTGCTCCCGGTTCAGCTGGCCGCGGTGCCGGCGCTGCGATCCAGCTCCGCCTCCGGGACCCGCACGACCGGGCAGGCGTACATCGTCGCCCTGCCACCGTCCTACGCAGAGCACGCCCCGGCCGAGATCCGCTACCTGCTCGGCGCGCGCGACGGGGTGCTGCTGCTGCAGCAGACCGCCGCGAACCTCGCCGCCGGCCCCGGGAGCACGGTCACCGTCACCCTCCCCGCCGGGAGGCGCCGAACGGTACGGGTAGACGGCGTCGCGGATCTGACCCAGGCGGACAGCTTCTTCCAGGTCATCGGCGCCCCACCGGGCGCTGGCGCGACCGCGCCGCCGGACAACGTCTTGCTGGTTCCGCCGGCCCAGTTCGCCGCGCTGACCGGGGGCGCGACCGTGCTCCGCCAGTTTCATGTGTTCTTCGACCACCGGCAGCTGCCGCCCGATCCGGCCGCCGCCGCGGCTCTCCTCACTCGGCGCGCCAACCACTTCCAGGCCTCGCTCGCCGGCGGCGCGCTTGTTGGGGACAACCTCGGCGCGGCGCTGTCTGCGGCCCGGGAGGACGCTCTTTACGCCCAGCTGTTGATCCTTCTCCTTGGCGTTCCGGGCTTGGCCCTCGCCGCGGTCGTCGCTTCCCTTGTCGTCGCGCTGCGGGGGGAGCGCCGCCGCCGCGAAGTCGCGCTGCTCCGCCTCCGTGGCGCCCGCCCTGGGCAGTTGTTGCGCATCGTCGCCGCCGAGACCGTGCTCACCGGCGGCCTGGGCGTGGTCCTCGGCATCCCGCTAGCCGTCCTCGCGGCCCGGCTAGCGCTGCCCAGCGGGGCTCGACTGACCTTGGGCTGGACCCTGATCGCAGCGGTCGCAGGGATGTTCCTCGCCGCCGCAACCCAGCTCGGCCCGGCGGTCCGGGCCGCGGTGCGCCCCGGCGCGGACGGCATTGCGACCGGCGCGGCCCGGGTGCAGCCGACCGGACTGCCCTGGCCGCTGCGCCTAGGCCTCGATCTCGTCCTGCTCACCGCTGCGGGGGTCGCGTTCTACTTCACCGCCCGCGGCGGCTACCAGGTCGTCGTCGTCCCCGAAGGCGTGCCGGTCGCCGCGGTGAACTACGCCGCGTTACTTACCCCGGCCCTGGCCTGGCCCGGGCTGGCGCTGCTGATCTGGCGGCTCAGCATTGCGGTGCTCGGTCGCCGCAGCGGCCGTCTCGCCTGGCCCCGCCCCGGCCGGGCGCCCGAGTTGGAGGCCGCCGGCGTACGGCGCCGACGGAGGGTGATCGCCCGCGGCGCGACCGGGCTGGCGGTGGCGCTGGGACTCGCCGCCTCCACCGCCATCTTCACCGCAACCTATGACGCGCAGGCGCGCCTCGACGTTGCGCTCACCGTCGGCGCGGACGTCGCCGTCACAGAACCACCAGGGTCCACCGCCGGGCCGGACGCGGTGACTGCGCTGCGCTCCGTCACAGGTGTCACTGAAGTGGAGCCGTTGCAACATCGGCTGGCCTACGTCGGCGCCGACCTGCAAGACCTCTACGGCATCCAGCCGCGGACCATCGGCCGGGTCGCGCCGCTGCTGGACTCCTACGTACCCGGCTCGACCATTGCTGCTGCCCTACACACCCTGACCACAACTCCTGACGGGGCGCTGCTGTCCGCGGAGACCATCAAGGACTACCAGCTGCACCCCGGCGACCCCGTCCGGCTGCGGCTGCAGACCGGCACGCGGCACGCCTACTCAACGGTTGGGTTTCACGTCATCGGGGCGGTCAAAGAGTTCCCCACCGCCCCGAAGGACAGCTTCATCGTCGCCAACGCCGATTACATCGCCCGGGCAACCGGTTCCGCGGCGGTCGGCACCTTCCTGATCAAGTCGACCACCCCAACGGCGACCGCGGCGGCGTTAAGTCAACGTGTCGGACCCGGCGTGCAGGTTCACGACATCGTCGCCGACCGCGCCGCCGTCACCTCCGCTTCAGGGCTGGCCAGCGCCGACCTGTCCGGGCTGTCCCGCCTCGAACTCGGCTTCGGCCTGCTCCTAGCCTTGGCCTGCTCAGGGCTTGCCTTGGCGCTCGGCATCACCGAACGCCGACGCGCGCTCGTGCTGCTCGCCGCCCTCGGCGCCACCGCGCGCCAGCGGGGCCGATTCCTCAACGCCGAAGCCCGTGCGCTGCTCGCCGGCGGGCTCCTCGGCGGCGCCGCACTCGGCGCCACGATCGCCTACCTGCTGGTCAAGGTCCTTACCGGCATCTTCGACCCCGCCCCTACCGGGCTCACCGTCCCCGCCGGCTACCTTGCGGTGCTGCTGTCGAGTGTCGGCGCTGCCACCACCACGGTTCTGATCATCTTCGGTCGTCTCGCCGCTCGAGCCGGTCCCAGCCAGCTCCGCGACCTGTAGTGACTCGACGCATCCTCCACGGCGCCATGCCGGCGCCGGGCCGACCAGGGAGTTCCGTGAAGCGATCCGTATCAACATCGGCACTGACCCTCGCGCTGGCGCTGGCTACCGCCGCCTGCGGCGCTGGGACCAGGAGTGATCGAACGCCGGTGGCGGTTGCTCCGATCGCTTCGCCGACGCAAGTGGCTAAGGCCGTTGGGCCGGTCAGTGCCTCGCCGGGATGCCGCAGGGTTCTGGTTGCCGCGGGGGACATCGTCAACGACGTCAGCATTGCCGACCACACCGGTCGAGTGGCTGCGGCGCAGCGCCCAAGTCGGGTTCTGGTGCTAGGCGACAACCAGTACCCCCCCGGCGTGCTTCGGCTGACCCTCGCGAGCGGCAGCTCCTACAGCTGGGCCTTCCTCAACCTCGCCGGAGCGGCCTTAGACCACGAGGCGGCTCAATGAGGCCAGCTCCGCGGAGCCAAGGCCCGGCCGAGGCACCGGCGTTGCGGCGCGGCGCCCGACAGAAGCGGGCACGCAGAACGGGCCGGCCAGCAGTGGGAACTGACATAGTTCCCGGCTCAGGCGGGGAATCCGCGCGTCGTGCCGATGGCCGCTGCCGCCGGCCTCGCGAATGGACGGCGCTCAACGCTGTCGACCGAGAACGCCTTACGGACATCGGTTGGGCCCGGCTGCACGCGCGCGGGGGCGCCCTGGCAGCCGTCGCGCTGTTGCCGGTGCTGCTCGCGGCGGGGTGCAGCGGATCGCCGAAGGCGGCGGGCGCTCCATCAGCTGTGCGCAGTGGCCGCAGCCCGGCTGTGTCCACGCCGGCCTCCGGGTCAGCGCAGCAGGTGCGGTCGGCCATCCTCCCCGGCACCAACCTGCTGCCGGGGATGCCGCGGCCGTTGCAGGCGGATGATGTCTATGCGGCTGACCGGCCCGGCCGGCTCAGTCCGGCCGTGCACGGTGCCCTCACGCGGGTGTACGTCCCGAACAGCCAGAGCAACACGGTGGACGTGATCGACCCGGGCAGCTACCGGATCGTCAGGCACTACCGGGTGGGCCGGTTGCCGCAGCACGTGGTGCCGTCCTACGACCTGCGCACCCTGTGGGTCAACAACGACCTCGGCAATTCGCTGACCCCGATCGACCCGCGGACCGCCCGCCCGGGCCGGGCGATACCGGTGGATGACCCGTACAACTTGTACTTCACCCCGGACGGGCGTTCGGCGATGGTGATGGCCGAGGCGCGGCGGCGGATCGACTTCCGGAATCCGCACACCATGACGCTCCAGCACTCGCTCAAGGTGGGCTGCGCCGGGGTGAACCATGCGGACTTCACCGCGGACGGCCGGTTCCTCCTGGCGACGTGTGAGTTCTCCGGCCAGCTGCTGGTGTCCGACACCGCCGGTCGGCGGGTACTCCACCGGATCGTCCTGCCGGCCGGCTCCATGCCGCAGGACGTCAAGCTCAGCCCCGACGGGCGTACCTTCTACGTGGCCGACATGATGGCCGGCGGGGTGTGGCGGATCGACGCCGCCTCGTTCCGGCGTACCGGCTTCGTTCGTACCGGCCGGGGGGCGCACGGGTTGTACGTGAGCCGGGACTCCCGCTTCCTCTATGTCAGCAACCGCGGCGCCGGGTCGATCTCTTTGCTGGACTTCGCCACCGGCCGGGTGAGCCGTACCTGGCGGCTTCCTGGCGGCGGCAGCCCGGACATGGGCGGCGTCTCCGCAGACGGCCGGGTGCTCTGGCTCAGCGGGCGCTACGACGCGGTGGTGTACGCCATCGACGTCGTGCACTGGCGGCTACTCGCGAAGATCAAAGTTAGCCGCGGGCCGCACGGGCTGTGCGTCTACCCCCAACCCGGCCGCTACTCACTCGGCCACACCGGGATCCTCCGTTGACCGGCCGGCCGAGGCAGGTGCCGCCGGTCGTTGATGTCAGTAGGTGTACCGGGCGCGGCCTGCGGTTAAGCGCCGAGGGCGGGCCGAAGAGGGAGAGCTCATCGCGGCGCCCGCCGCAGGGTCTGAAAGATGTCGTCGATCAGCGTTCCCGGCGTCCGGCCGCGCTCGACGAACCATTCACGGCCGAACACACGCCGGAACAGGGTCATCGGCAGCTGCCCAAAGATGTTCAATGTCCGCCGTCCAACCTCCGATGTGGCCTGGCTGTGGTGCGCCGCCATCGCCGCCCGCTTCTGCTCCGCGTATCCGCGCACGTCAACCCGGTGGGTCAGCAGTTGCCGTGGGACGAAGGCGTCGGTGAAGCGGTCAGGATGGAAATCGGTCGACACCCCCGGCAGGTGATGTACCGCTCGGGTCGCCCGTTGCAGCGCTTGTCGGTCGACGGTGGCCTCCAGGACCACCGGCGTGCCGGCGAGGGCGGCTGCTCGCACGCCGACCCGGTGAACCGCGAGGTGATCCGGATGCCCATAGCCACCAGCCGAGTCGTACACGGTGAGCACATCGGCCCGTTCCTGGATCAGCAGCCCAGTGAGTGGTGCCGCCGCTTGATCGACGTCCATGCGAGCGAAGGCGACGTCCCCGCCCGCCCGACCGTCGGAACCGGAGTCGGCGAAACCGAGCAGTTCCGTCCGTTGGCACCCAATGATCGCGGCGGATGCCGCCAGCTCACCGCGGCGGCGGGCCGCCAACTCCGATCCAGGAGCGTCCGTGGCGTCCGCCAGGCCGGCCTCACCGGCGGTAGCGGTCACCAGCACCACCCGATGCCCTTCCGCCGCTGCTCGGGCGAGCGTGCCAGCCGTCAGCAGCGCTTCGTCATCGGGGTGAGCATGGAAGGAGACGACGGTAAAAGGCATCCCAACAGTGTTCCCCGCCTGAGGCTCCGTCTCCGCCGGCGCGGCCGGGAACCGTGGGCACCGCAATGACAATCGCACACGTATCGGACTGCTACCTCCCGCGCATTGGCGGTATCGAGAGCCAAGTCGACCAGCTCGCGCGCCGGCAGGCCCGAGAAGGGCGCGATGTCCATGTCCTAACCCGCACCCCGGGTGAAGGCGCGGAACCCGCTGACTCGGGGATAACCGTGCGCCGGCTCGGCCCCTCAGCCTGGTTCGGCGCCGGGCCGCTGCTCCACCCGCAGGCCCGGCGTGCTGTAGCAGAGGTTCTGAACGACATCAATCCGGACGTGGTCCACGTCCACGCTTCGGTGGTGTCACCGCTGGCTCTCACCGCAGCCGTGGCCGCGGCCCGGGCGGGGCTGGCGACGGTGGTCACGGTGCACTCGATGTGGGCCTACCTCTCCACGCCGTACCGGCTGATCGCCCCGCTGGCGGGGATCAGCTGGTTGCCGATCGAATGGACGGCGGTGAGCGCCGCCGCCGCCGCGCAGGTGCAGCACGCCATCGGTTCCACCCGCGAGGTGCACCTGCTTCCCAACGGCATCGACGACACCTACTGGCACCCCACCCGGAGAACGGCCGCTGGCGACCATCTCGTCGCCGCCGCGGTGATGCGACTCACCGCCCGTAAACGCCCGCTGGCTGTGCTCGCCGCCCTACGCAAGACACGCGCAGCCCTCCCGGCCAACCTTCCCATCCGAGCGGAGATCGTCGGCGGCGGCCCGCAGCGCCCCCTGCTGGAGGCCTACCTGCGGGCCCACAACATGCGGCATTGGGTACACCTGGCCGGGCCGGGCGATCACCAGCAGGTGCGAGCGCTCCTCGCCGAGGCTGACGTTTTTCTCTCCGCCGCGCGGCTGGAGTCTTTCGGCGTCGCCGCGCTGGAGGCCCGATGCGCCGGCGTGCCGATCGTCGCCCGTGCAGGCACCGGCATCGAGGACTTCGTCCGCAACGGCCGGGAGGGGCTGCTCGTTTCCAGCGATGCGGAACTGTCCGCTGCGCTAACCCGCATCCTCGGCTCGGCGGATCTCCGGGCGGCGATGTCCCGGCACAACCGGCTGGACGGTCCGCGGTTCGGCTGGTCGGCCACCCTGGCAGCCGCTGGCCGCGCCTATGACCGCGCCGCGGCGCTGACCGCACCGACGTCGCCGGCGCAGCGCTCTTTCCTCGCCGGGCAGCGCGGGTGACCATCGCCACTGTGCTGGCCGCCGCGCTGGGCTCGGCGCTTGCCGCCGCCCTGTCCAGCGTCTGCCAGCACCGCAGCGCTCGAGCCGCGCCGGAACGCAGCACCCAGGGACTCCGGCTGCTCGTCTACCTCCTCGCCCAGCCGGCCTGGTTGGTCGGCGGTCTGTCCGCAGGCTTGGGCCTGGTGCTTCACGCTGTCGCGCTCACCGGGGGTCGGCTCGCGCTCGTCCAACCCCTGCTGGTATCCGGCCTGCTGTTCGCGCTCCCCGTGAGCATGCTCCTTGAGCACCGCAGGCCGCGGCTACGGGAATGGCTGTGGGCCGCGGTCGTGGTCGCCGGACTGGCTGCATTCCTGCTCGCCGCCCGGCCGAGCGCCGGCCACGCCCCCGTACCCGATCGCGCCCTCCTCACCGCCACCGCCGCCTGCCTGGCGGTGATCGGGGGAACCCTGGTCGCAGCCCGGGTCGCCCGCCCGGCTCACCACGCCGCCCTCCTCGGGGCCGCCGGCGGCATTGGCTTCGGCATCGCCTCCGCCCTGCTGAAACAGTCCACTGCGCTCGCGGCCACCGGGGTTCACGTGATGCTCAGCGACTGGGCGCCCTACGCGACAACGCTGATCGGCGCCCTGGCCATCGTGCTCACGCAACTTGCCTATCGCTCGGGGCCGCTGGCCAGCTCCCTGCCGGCTATGACGATCGGGGACCCGGCCAGTGCCGTCGTCATCGGTGTGCTCGCCTTTCATGAACACCTCGCCCGCACACCCTCTGCCATCTCCGTAGGCGTCGCCGCGTTCGCGGCCATGACGGTCGGTGCCTGGCAAGTTGCCCGGCACACCGCCCGTCCGGCCGTAGTGGAAACCGGCGCCGCCGAAGTCCGTGGGTCGCTTCGGTGGTCCGTGTGAGTGACACCCGTAGGAATCTGGTAGGCGGTGCGCCGGGCTGGTACCCCGTTGGTTGTCCGGTTGTTGCTCCGGGCGTTCTGCTTGCGGGCGATTGGGCCGGGTGGCTACCCGGCCATTCGGCAGCCTACGTTCCTGCAGATCCAAGGCGGCCAGCCAGAGGTCCGAAGTCCGCACCCGCTTGGAGGCGCGCCGTGCAGAAGCCCGCAAGGAGCCGCATTCGTACGGCGCCGGCGTCATTGTGGCGTTGATGCGCACTGCCCGCCGGCACCGGCCGCGGTGGCGGCGCCGACGCTGGCTGGCGCTGATGCTGGTAATCGTGCTCCTCACGCCGGGCCTGTACTCCTACACAGCGACGATGGCCCAACCCTCGAGCTTGCCGCTCCGAGTGCGCAGCGTCGAGTGGCTCCGCTCTCATCACGGAAACTGGCTGGTGGATGAGACCGAGCACTTCTACTACGGCCACTGGAAGGCCCCGCGCAAGGGCGGGCCGCCGCTGACCGCGCTGCCCAAGGTCGGCCTGCCGCCGGGCCGGGTGGCCCCGGTCCCGGGCCCTACGCGGAACGGGGCGCCCACGAGCCCTTGGCCGCCGGCGGTGCAGCCGGTGGTCGCGCCGGCGTTCGCCGGCGAGGGGACGTGGCGACCGACCGGGCAGGACGTGGCTGGCGGACCCCCGGTGCTCGTCACCACGTTCCGACCTGAGCGGGACTACCCGCGAACTGTCGCTTACCTCGCCTGGTTCGATTCCACCCGTACCCAACTCGGTTTCTACCCCGGCCGCTACGAGCCGCCGAAGGCCGCCGTGCGCGGGCCGATGCAGGTGCCCTACGGGCGGCGCTCGCAGCTGCTGGCCACCTTCAACGCCGGCTTCATCTACGCCGACGGACACAACGGCTCTTCCGACAACGGCCGCACCAACGAGCCGTTGAAAGACGGCCTGGCCACCTTGGTCGGCTACCCCGACGGGCGGGTCGCGATCCTCACCTGGCACGGCGGCCGGGCGGCCGGGCCGGGCTACACCTTCACCCGCCAGAGTCTGCCGCCGATCGTCTGGCAAGGCCAGCTGAACCCGGCGCTGAACGACAGCACCCAGTGGGGCTTCACCCTCGGAAACGCCGTCCGCGTCTGGCGCACCGGAGTCGGCATCGACCGCCGCGGCAACCTCATCTACGCCGCCGCCGACGGCCAGACCGTCGAGTCGCTGGCGCGCCTGCTCCAGCACGCCGGGGCGGTCACGGCGATGCAGTTCGACATCAACCCCGAGTGGCCGTCCCTCATCACCTACCGCCACACCCCCGGACTTGTTCCCGACAAGATCGTCCCCAACTGGCAGCAGCCGTCGACCCGCTACCTCGTACCCGACGACCGCGACTTCTTCGCCGTCTACCGCCGCCTCACCCGGCCACCCCTCACCGTCCCCTTCACCTAACGCTTCCGCTGCCCATCCTCGCGTTACGGCCGCGCGGTTGTCTCACCGTGCCGGTCTGTGTCGCACCGGTGCTTCTGGCATCTGCGGCCAGTAGCTTCGGCGGCCGGGAAGCGTCGCCAAGGTTTCAATGGCGTTCCTGCGGCACCGGACTCGACGGATCTCCAGGCGCTTCGCCGTGGTAGTTCATCCGATTCGGCTGTCGCTGTTGGGTTGCTGTTCCTCTGCCGGTTGCCCGGGGGTCATCGCTTTCCCCTATACAGGGTCCGCCGCCGGGAAGCGCCTAGCTCGTTCAGGGAGGACCAATGATCCACTTATCGCGGCGGATGTTGACGATGGCGGCCGGGGCGGGTGCCCTCGCCGCCGTCGTCGGATCGCTCGCTCCGGCGGCGGGCGCTCAGGGTGGTGGCCGCCCGCCGGTTCGGCACGTGCTGCTGCTGTCGGTGGACGGGCTGCACCAGTCCGACGTCGCCTCCTACATCGCGCGGCACCCCCGGTCCGCGATCGCCCGTATGGTGGCCGGTGGGGTGGAGTACACCCACGCCCGCACCACTTTCCCCTCGGACTCTTTCCCCGGGATGGTGGCGCAGGCGACCGGCGGCGGTCCCGGCACTACCGGGGTCTACTACGACGACACCTGGAACTCCCGGCTGCTCCCGGCTGGGACGGTAAACTGCGCCACCGACAGCCCGGGGGCCGAGGTCTCCTACACCGAGGCCGCTGACCGCTCCCAGAACCCGATCACCCTCGACGCCGGACAGCACCTGACCGCCCCCATGCTGCGTTCCCTGCCACGGAACACCCTGGCCCAGACGCTCGCGCGCGGGTCTGCGCTGACCGAGGCGATCCTGCAGATGACTCCGACGCCGCAGGCGCTGCTCAACGGCGCCGCACTACCGGTCAACCCGGCGACCTGCCTGCCGGTATATCCGCACAACTACCTACGGGTGAACACCATTTTTGAGGTAGCCCGCCAGCATGGGCTGCGCACCGCCTGGTCGGACAAACACCCGGCGTATGAAATTCTCAACGGCCCCTCCGGCACCGGCGTCCAAGACCTGTTCACCCCAGAGATCAACAGCGCCGCGGACCTCGCCGGTGAAGACTGGACGAAGAACAACCTGCTGACCCGCGAGTACGACAACACCAAGGTCGCCGCCGTGCTGAACGAGATCGACGGCAAGGACCACTCCGGTAGCCGCCACATCGGCACCCCGGCGATCTTCGGGATGAACTTCCAGACGATCTCCACCGCCGAGAAGCTGCCCACCACCAACGGACTTCCCGGTGGCTACCTCCCCAACGGCGCGCCGGGACCGCTGCTCACCGACGCGCTGACCTACCTCGAGACGCAACTCCAGCGGATCCGCGCCGAGATCACCCACCGCGGCTTGGACGACACAACCACGATCATCCTGTCCGCCAAACACGGCCAGTCACCAACCTCCCCACAGGCACTCCGGCGGGTCGACGACGCCCCGATCCTGGACAACCTCAACCAGGCGTGGGCCGCCGCCCACCCCGGCGCCGCGAGGTTGGTGGCCTTCTCCGTCGACGACGACGGCATGCTGCTCTGGCTATCGGACCGGCGCCCCGCCGCGGAGGCGTTCGCCAAGGCCTACCTGCTGCACCACACCGCCCCGGCCAACCGGATCACCGACCCGGCCGGCGTGTACTCCACCACGGTGCCCGCCTCCGGCCTGACCGCGGTCTACCCCGGCCCCGCCGCCGACCGGCTCCTCGGCGCCCCCCGCGGCGACGCCCGGGCGCCGGACCTGATCGGCCTGGCCCGCTACGGCGTCGTCTACACCAACAGCACCAGCAAGATCGCCGAGCATGGGGGGAACCACGCCGACGACCGCGACGTGCCGCTCATCATCACCGGCGGCCCCACCCGCAGCCACCTCGTGGACACCACCCCCGTAGCCACCACACAGATCGCGCCCAGCATCCTCACCCTGCTCGGCCTGGACCCACATGCCCTGCAAGCGGTGCGAACCGAAAACACCGCACCCCTTCCGCACCTGTAACCGACAGCCCGCCCGCGGGGGAACTCGCTCCCACGAGGCATGACCAGCCAAGCGCCCGTGACGGCCGTCGCCACGTCAAAACAGCGGTCTGCCCCAGATGCGAAGTCCATCCCTAGATGGCTCGTGTTTTTCACGCGTGGCGGTCCAACGGATTTCATGATCACCCGGGAGAATTGCTGAGGTTGATCTCTTCGGGAGTGGTCTGGTGTCGCTGGGGTTGACGCCGCGGCAGGTTGGTCTGTTCCGGTCGACGGCCGGGTTTTGTGACGGGCTGGTGCCGGAGAGCTCGGTCTACGGGTTGCTGCATCGGGAGTGTCACCGGCTGTTCCCGGATGAGGCGTTCGCGGACTTGTTCACCGATGTGGGGCGGCAGGTTGCGAAGGCCGCGGGGCTGGTCGGCCGGCGGCGGGTGCTGGACTCGACGCCGTTGTATGACGCGGTCGCCAGGATGGACCCGTCACGCTGGTCCGTTTGGCGATCCGTGGGGTGCTGAAGGCCGCCGACGCCGCGCTGGAGGCCGACCTTCGGGCGGTGTTGAAGCGTGGTGACGACTACGCCGTCGCGGGTCAGCCGGTCTGCGACTACGACGACGCGGACGCGCGGGCCGGCTTGGTCTTCGCGTTGGCCGGGACGGGATGGCGCTGCTCGCTGTGCTGGACGGCCGCGAACTGCCCGAGGCGTTGAGCGAGGCCGCGGCGTTGCTGGCCACCGTGCTCGGCCAAGACCTCGACCGGGACGAGGCGGGGGTGTTCCGGATCGCGCGGCGGTCGCCAAAGACCGGGTCATCTCCACCGTCGATCCCGAGACCCGCCACGGGCACAAGACCGCGGCGCGCGGCTTCGACGGCTACAAGGGACATGTCGGCCTCGACCCCGACTCTGAGATCATCACCGCCACCACGGTGAGCGCCGGTAACGCCGGGGACGCCAGCGTTGCCGAAGACCTCATCGCAGACCTGCTCGACGAGCACGACACCGACACCGACACCGACCACGACACCGGCGAGGCCGCCGGCGCCGGCACCGGTGGGGTTGCTGACGAGGTCGTCGAGGCATCCGATACCGCCGGCGCAGCCGGGCCGTGCAGCGGCGCTGGGCCGGCCGGTGATGCCGGTAGCGACGCCGGCTCGGATCGGGCGAGTGATCTGCTGCAACGGCCGCGAGGACCAGACCTACAGGTCCTCCAGCACCTTGTTGGTGATCAGGGAGACGGTGTCCTTGCTGACCGAGGCGCCGTACACCTCGGCGAAGTGTGCGCTGATCTCGCCTCGGGTCACCCGAAGTGCCGTGTCGCTCCGACCCGATCACCTCGGCAATGCCATGTTGGTAATCAACGTAGGACTCGTCCAATACACCCCAAAGCGTGGAAGGCATTCTGGTCAAGCCAGAATCTGGCGCCGATGAGTACTTGCTGTCCGCTAGTTCTAGATGATCGATTCCAAGGGGTCAGTGGTCGTAGGCCAGTAGTGATCGTGTGACGGGCGGCCGGTGGCGTCGTTGTGCCAGAGCGCGGCGGTCAGGGCGAGCACGCGTTGTAGGACGCGGACGAGAACACCTGCTGGGGTACGCCCGCTGTGCCGTTCGAGGTCGAGTTGGCCCTTGAACGTGTCGAAGATCGACTCGACGGTTTGGCGTAGGGGCTTGAAGAACCCGGCACCGGCGCGTTCGGGTTCACCTTTGCGGGCCGGGCGTAGCAGGGTGATACCGGCGCCGGCGAGGGTGGCCTCGAACTCGGCGCCGAAGTAGTTCTTGTCCCCGATGACTGTCTGCCCGGCCCGTGCCGCGGTCAGCGCCGGGTCGCCGTGCAGGATGTCCAGCAGCACCTGGCGCTCGTCGGCCTTGGCTCCGGTCAGCGCGAAGCCGACCGGGAGACCCTGCAGGGTGGCCAGCAGGTGCAGCCGCAAACCCCAGAAGTAGCGGGAATGGCTGGCGCAGTAGCCGTATTCGGCCCAACCGGCCAGGTCGCTGCGGCGGACCGCGTCGCGGGAACGGGCGCACTCCACCGGGGTGGAATCCACGACCCACACGTCGTCGGTCGACATGCTGGTGTCGCGGGCCAGCAGGGCGATCAGCCAGTTCATCGTGCCCGCCAGCTTGCGCAGCCGCTTGTTGTACCCGGGCTGCTGAGGCAGGAAGGCGAACAGGTGGCGAAGCTGATCACCGGCGAACCGCAGCCAGCGGGCCTCGCTGGTGTAGCCCAACAGCGCCTGCATCACCGCCAGCGTCACCATCTCGGCGTCACTGATCCGCGGGTCGATACCGACCAGCGGCCGCCACGGCCGCTGCTCCGGCGCGACCTTCAACACGTCATCGGTCCGGGCGTACAGTGCGGTCGCGAGGGTGTCCAGATCGGCGTCCACGTAGGCCTCCGGGTTCGACGTAGGGACAGCAACGCCGATCCTGGACACCTTCAGGTCCTACCGCAGCACGACACGCCAGCCGCTACCCCGTGGAATCGATCATCTAGGGCGCTCCCGATGGTCGCGTCCCTTCGGGATGGCGCAAGCGCCACCCTAGGCTGGACTGCGCCCTCCCTCGGCAAACCCATTGGCACCTATCAGGTTGGACGGTGCAGAGCGTCCAACGGGCAAGGGCGCGATCTCTAACCCTAGTGATTCTTATTCGGCTTTGGCCGCTTTGCTGCAGGCCTCGAGGAACCGAAATACGCCATCAATACGACGTTACTCGGCAGTTGCTCATTGCGTCCCCAAGCTCGGTTATTCGGGTCGAGGATCCTGCACCGCACGCCCCGTTCGTCTCTCTTAGTAATCTTGACGCCGCCGTCTTTCCGAATCGCAGCAAAGATATCGCTCCGCAAGATATAGGGTGTCTTGTCGATATAGTTTCGCCGCCAGCGCCAGTGGCGAACGCGATGCTTCAGCGACGGAAGGTGTATCAATGCCAGGTTCGTGAGCGTACGGTCATTGTTTACCTTCCGGTTCTTCACGCGGAACGACAGCTCTGTGATGTACTGTTCGTCATCCCCGCTCGTCCAGTACCGTGCCTGTTTGATCGCAACCGGCCTGATCCAGCCAACTGCGAACGCTAGTAGTGTGATCGCCGCGACGACAGCGCCCGGTATGCCGAGTAGCTTAGACCAATCGGGGCCCGAACTTGTCGCCTGTTCGGCGGCACCGGCCAAGACGCCGAAAACTGTATCACTCATCGTCTGCAGGGCACTCACAGCCGGCTACATAGTACGTACCATCCTCCGCACGTACGTGCGCGACGGTTGTGCAACCGGCCCCGCACGCTTCCCCTTCGCACGTACCTTCATACGGAAGCTCCTCAATGGTCTTTGCGGTGTACTGGCAAAGATTCGTGTCTAGTGAGGTTGCTCCCTGCTCGGTACCACCGTCACGGTCAACTGTGAGCCCTATGCTTAGGCGCCTGAGCTGATAAGAAGTTGGTCGCATGCGCACGGGCAGAAGAATCTCAAAACTGATCCGCCGGATGGCATCGTTGGGAAACAGTGCGAATGTCTTGTCCTCTAGCGGCAGGAACTCCCACCACTTAGCAGTGTTACCTATGTCGCCTTCTGGCGTATTGCGCAGGAGGTAGGCGACCTCTGACTCGTCCAGCACCGCTACGCCAGCCCGGCCGGCGGGAAGACTCTCAGCGAACCTGCGGGGCTGGAGGAGGAAGCTCACACCTTCCGCCAGACGGTACAGCTCATCCGCGGATGGCAGATGGAAGAGCTCGGCTGCCAAGTACGTGGCGCGCTTCTCGACATCTCGGTATACGGGCTCGTTGTGGAGCCCCGGATAGCCATTCCTTGCTGCGAAGCTGTTGTAAAGCAATGGAGCCAAGTTCATCCGCTACCCCCTCGCCGACTGCAGATTGAGCGATCGTACCAATACCCTTATGAGCAGGTGAAGCTATTACAGGTGTGTTGCCTGCCATGATCATGGGACCACTCTGAGGGGTTACCGCCATGAGGATGGGACCACCCGGTTGCCAGTGATGGGGCCCACCCGCGAGCCTTACAATCCTGGCACGCCGTAGACGCCCGCAGCGCTGAGCCGCTTACTCTCGGAACATGGGAACGCCAGCAGAAGGCGCGGAACCTGAGCGCCTGGAGACGCCCGTCGGGCCGCCCGGGTATATGGTTGACGCGCGCCATGAACGAGGAGCTCCGCGCGATGCGCGCAGCTAACCCGGCCCGCCCATCATCAACGCACGGACGGCACTGCACCGCTGCCACCCGTACGCGAGCGCGCCAACAGTTCGCATCCAGGTGACCAGACAGAAGCCACCGCGGAACCGAGTAACCAACTGAGTAACGATCGCCACTGCAAACCGCGGATGCCAGCGGACACCGACGGACGATCGTTCCCAGGTCACGCTGCCCGCAGCGCTGGCAGTTGGAGTCGCGAGTTGGCTTCGGGACGAAGAGGCCGCAGGTTCAAATCCTGTCACCCCGACCATGGCCGTCACCTCGGACCGGCGGCCCTATCCATCTGGATCCCGACGACATCTGCACCCGGCGCAGATCGCTGTCCTGTGCCAGCAGCACCGCACCGGTGCGCCAGGCCACAGCGGCGATCACGCAATGGACGAGGCCGCGAGGGGTAACGCCGACCCCCTGGCACCGGCGGTAGATGCGCGCGGCGCCCTCGAAGTCCGCCGCTGGATCAAGGGCCAGCAGCCGAAAGCGCAGCAGAATCCGGCGTAGGTCGTCAGCCCGCTGGTCTGTCCGGGCACCTGCCAGCACTTCCATAATCACCCGTTCTGTCACCTCGAGCGGTTCCTCGTCGGCCTCGATCAGGTCGGCCAACCGCTGCTCGACCGAGCTGCCGGTTCCTCGGTCGTATTCGACCCAGCGGATGTATTGACGTCCTCTACCGGATCAGACCACCCAGCGCTCGCCGAGTGGCGCCACCGCGAGGATCATGCGTCTTGTCGTAGGGCAACGTCGACCGGCGTCTCATCGATGGCATGCGATCCACGCATCGCCAGCGCTTCCGCACGCGGCATCGGCTGGTCACTCATGCACACAAGGATAGCGCCGAGAGTTTGACGTCCTACCGCCGACGATCACGGACCTCACCGTAGGCGCCGGCTTGGCGGGTCCTGAGCCGACGCCTGGGCCGAGGTCCGTGATCGCCAGCGGCCCGAGCCGGGCCGGACGCGAAAGGGGTCGGCTCGGCAAGTGGCCGGCGGCGGGCTCAGAGCAGCTCGGCGAGCAGATCCGCGGCTCGGGCCGCCCCGCCGGTCTCCACCGGCCGATAGGCAACCTGGCGGTCGAGCTCCGCCAGGATCGCGGCGGCGCAGGTGTCCGAGTCGGCCGCTTCGGCGTAGGGCAGGCATCGGCCCGCGCCGTAGCGGTCCAGCCGGTGGCGTACGTGCAGGTTCTGCTCGAAGTGGTTGCGCAGCGGCACGTAGACGAACGGGCGACCGGTCGCGGTCAACTCCATGCAGGTGGTCAGCCCGCCTTGGACCACCGCGAGGTCGCAGGCGGCGAGGTGCTGGTAGAGGGCCGGCACGTATCCGCAGATCGTCACCCCCGCGGTCCGGGGCAGCGAGTCGGGGTCGATCCGGGGACCGGTGACGACGACGAAGCGCAGGTCGCCGGCCACCCGCCGGACGATCGGCACCGCGGCCAGTACCCGCCGGAGCAGGGGTACGCCGACCGCCGACCCGCCGACCGTCACCACACAGATCCGCTCGTCGTCGCGGAAACCCAGCCGCTCCCGTATCTGATCGCGATCGCCCACCCGCGCCGGGTCGAAGCCGGTCACGTAGCCGGCGAAGTCGAAGTTGTCCCGCGTCCAGTCCCGAATCGCGGGCAGGCCGGGGCCGAAGGTGTCCGCGACGATGTCCTCGGGATTGCCGACGAAGATCGAGCGGTCCCGGAGCCGCCGGTACCGGGCCCGCTGGGCGATCATCTCGGCGTTGTAGTCGGCGGTCAGTGCCGCCTCCTCCGGGCCGCCGTCCGGCATCGGCAGCCAGCCGACGAAGTCGGTAAGCCAGGCGTACGGCGACCGTTTCAGTTCCGGGTTCTCGTGCAGGAAGTAGTCCACGTCCCAGGCCTCGTCTCCAATGACCAGGTCGTAGTGCTCGCGGTCCACTAGGTCGGCGAAGACCAGAAAGTTGTTGACCAGGATCTCGTCCATCCGCCGGACGGCCTGGAAGGCGTGCAGGTCGTGCTCGTCGGCCTCGTCCTCGACATGCCGCGACTCGCTGAGCAGCGCCCGCGAAGCCGGATGCACGCGCTCACGCCGGTCGTGCAGGACGCGGGTCACCGGCGGCTCGGCGAGCCAGTCGATGTCGAGTCCTGGGTGACGCTCGCGCAGCTCATCGGCGATGGCCACGTCCCGGGCGGCATGTCCGAGGCCGATCGGTGAGCAGATGTACAGCGCCCGCTTCGCCCGGGTCCGCGCCCGGGTCACGGTACGGCGCTCGACAGCGGGCTGCACCCGGTCGAGGAACGCGCGGATCTCGCGGTTGACTCCTACCGGGTCCCGAACGTTCGGCGCGTGCCCGCTGCCCTCGGCGAGGATCAGCGTTCCCCCGGTCAGTTCGGCGAGGCGTTCCCCGATCGCCGGAGTACGAATACGGTCGTCGGTACCGTGCAGCACCGTGACCGGACACCGGACCTCGGCACACAACGGCTCCAGCGGCGAACACGACGCGCCGTCGCACCCGAGCCGCCCGGCGGTGGTGTCCGCCAGCGTCTCGGGCGCGATCTGGTGGCCCCATCGGATCCCGTCCTCGATCTGCTTCGTCGAGTGCGGCTCGGGGAACATCGTGTCGAAGAAGAAGCGCAGGAAGTCGTCGTACCCGCCTTCGAGCCAGTAGTACTTGTTGTACTTGGCCCAGCCGTCGGTGCTCGGCAGCCGCGCATCCCACCGGAACTGCGCTCGGGCCGGTTGCGGCACCGACAGCCCACAGCTCGGTGCGATCGCGAACAGCCCCAGCACGCGCTCCGGCTGCCGGGCCGCCACGTGTACCGACCAGGCGGCGCCGCAGGACCAGGACACCAACACCGCCCGGTCCACGTCGGCGGCATCCATCACCGCCACGACGTCGGCGGCGTACTCGGCGTCGGAGTACGCCGCCGCCCCGGTGGGCCGGTCCGACCGCCCGCTGCCCCGCCCGTCGAAGGTGAGCACCCGGTAGTGCCGGGAGAGGTAGGGCACCTGGGCCTTCCAGCACCGCGAGGGCACCAGCGACCAGGTCGGGAGCAGGAGCACCGTCGGCTCCCCGGAGCCGTAGGACGCCCACGCCAGCCGCACACCGTCGCGCTTGGCGACACCGGTGACGTCGGGGCGCCGGGCCGGGCGGTCCGGGTCGCCGTGGTCGTACATCGCCCACCTACTCACCTGTGTGGGGTTGGCCGCTGCCAGTCTGCGCGCCGCGGCCAACCCCGTCCAATGACGTCCGTGCCGCCCGTTACTTCCGTACCTCCAGCACGTTGTTGAACGGCGTCTGCGCGGCGATCCGGAACCGGGAGAACCCGGCGGCCGTCGTGACGTCGCGGATCCGGGCCGGTCCGGCCTGGGTGCCGAGCGCCAACCCGACGTCCTGGCTCAACGAGGCCGGGGTGCACAGCAGCGTCGAGAAGCCGTAGTACGCCCGGCCAACGGGGTTGAGATTGTCCTCGACCTTGTCCCCGGCGATCGGCTCCACGATCATCCAGGTGCCGTCGTCGGCCAGCGTGTCGTAGACGTGGCGGGCCGCGCCGACCGGGTCGCCCATGTCGTGCAGCGCGTCGAAGGTGGTCACCAGGTCGAAGGCTGTTCCCGAGTACGCCGTCGCGTCGGCCACCTCGAAGGACACCTGGCCGTTCACGTCCGCCTCGGCGAGGCGCTGGCGCGCCGTCTGGATCGACCCGAGATGGTAGTCCGAGCCGGCGAAGGTGGACCGCGGGAAACCCCGAGCCATCAGAAGGGTCGAGGCGCCGTGCCCGCAGCCGATGTCCGCGACGGTGGCCCCGGCCTCCAGCTTCCCGACGACGCCGTCGAGGGACGGCAGCCACTCGGCCAGGAGGTGACCGTTGTACATGGTGCGGAAGAACCGCTCGCAGCCGTTGTGCACCCCGTCGTTGTGCTGGTGCCAGCCGATCCCGTCTCCCGTCCGGGCAGCCGCGAAAGCGGCCGGAGCGTCGCGTACGGTGCCGAGCGCGAGTTGGTAGAAGCCGGGTAGGTACACCGGGCTGGAGGAATCGGTCAGGGCGACCGCCTGCTCGGGCGGCAGGGTGTAGGTCGCGGCAGCCGGGTCGTAGGCGACGTAGTCCCCGGCGGCCTGTGCGTTGAGCCACTCCTGGGTGTACTTCTGACCGGTCCCGGTGTGCTCGGCCAGTTCGGCGGCGCCCATCGGGCCGTGCTCGGCCAGGGCTCGGTAGTACCCCAGCTGGTCGCCCATCACCACCAGGGCACAGTTCAAGGTGGCGCCCACTTCGTCCACGGCGCGGAAGACGAAGCTCAGGAGCTTGTCCTGGTCGATGGCCGGGCGTTCGTGCAGGGTCGTCATGCTGGTCTCCGTTGCGGTTGGGCCGGTCGAAGGACCGGACGCGATGGGTTCCAACCTGGTGCCTCCACCGCCGCACCCGCATCCGGGAGCCCACCTAGTCTTCGCCTCGCCCAAGGCCCGGGTGCCGTGGGTGCAGACTTGACCGATGCTCGTCGGGCGGGACCCGGAGCGCCGAGCCATCGATGCGCTCATCGCCGGTGCGCGGATCGGCCAGAGCGGTGTCCTCGTACTGGTCGGTGAGGCGGGTATCGGCAAGACGGCGCTGCTCGAGCACGCCGTGGCGAGCGCGCAGGGAATGCGGGTGATGCGCGCGGTCGGTAACGAGGCTGAACGAGAGGTGCCGTTCGGCGCGCTGGCGCAACTACTCCGCCCGACCGAGGCCGACCTGGCGCGCCTTCCCGAACCCCAGGCTGGCGCGCTCGCGGTTGCGTTGGCGCTGCGGGCGGGGCGGGGCGCCGACCGATTCGCGGTGGGCGCGGCGACTCTGAGCCTGCTGACCCGATACAGCGAGGATCGTCCGCTCGGCCTGTTCATCGACGACGCCCATCTGCTCGATACGCCGTCCGGGGATGCCATCGCCTTCGCCGTGCGCCGATTGCTCGCCGACCCGATCGTCGTCGTCGCGACCGCCCGGTCCGACGAACCGGGCGCGCTCATCTCGCCGGACCTGCCGCAACGGCGGGTCGGCGGCCTCGACCTGGCCGATGTCCGTCGGCTGGTTGCCGACCGCATTCCCAGCCCGACGGTGCCGGAGCTCGCCGCCCGGCTCCACCAGGTGACCGGCGGCAACCCACTGGCGATCCTCGAGTTGGGGACCCGGCCGGAGCGCCTGCTGTCCCAAGCACCCGGTGCGCCGGGCCCGGTGCCCGCAACGGTGGCTGACCTGTACGCCCGGCGCATCGCCGCGCTTCCCGCCGATTCCCGCACCGCCGTTCTGCTGGCCGCGATCGCGGGCGGGGAGCTGAGCGTGGTCCACCGTGCCGCCACCATGCTGGCGATTGACCTCGCGACGGCGTTGGCACCAGCGGAGGGCCGCGGGCTGATCCGGGTGGAGGCGGACCGGATCCGTTTCGGCCACCCACTGATCAGGTCGGCGGTCTACGCGGTCGCCGCGCCCGGCGAGCGACGACGGATGCACGCGCTGATCGCCGACGCCCTCCCCCAGAGCGACCCCGACCGCCGGGCCTGGCACCGGTGCGACGCCACCCTCGGGCCGGACGACGAGGTTGCGGCCGAGATCGAGGCAGTCGGGGTACGGGCCGCAGATCGGGGGGTGCACTCGGTCGCGGCAACGGCGCTGGAGCGCTCCGCGCGGCTGTCGCCGTCCGACGCCGATCGGGCGCGGAGGTTTCTGGCGGCTGGTCAGGCGGCGTGGTCGGCCGGCAACCGAGGTCTGGCACGTTCGATGCTGGAACAGTCCCTGGTACTGGCTGCCAGCTCGGGGCATCGCGCTCAGGCGTTGGGGCTCCGGGGTGACATTGAGGCTCGGTCCGGCTCGCCGGCGGAGGGGCTGCGCACGTTGTGGATGGCCCTGGACGAGGTGCCGGCGACCGATCCGGACCAGGCCCTGGTCCTGCTCGCCCAGACCGTCAGCGCCTGCTTCTACCTCGGTGACGCGACCAGCGCGCTGGCCGCCGCCGAGCGCGCCGACGCCCTCCTGGCGGGGCAACCCGGCGATACCGCCGCCGCGCTGGGCACCATGGCCGCGGGGGTGGCCAGGGTGCTGGCCGGCCAGCCGGGCATGCACCAGAATCCGGCGGGCGGTCGCGATGATGGCCGACACCGAGGCCTGGCCGTCCGACGTTCTGCACTCCTCCTGGCTGGTCGTCGGACCATTGTTCCTCCGCGAATCGAGCACCGGCCGAAAGCTGGTCCGGGATGCGGTAGACGACCTGCGGGCCCGGGCGGCGCTCGGCGGCCTGCCCCGGCTGCTGTTCCACATCGCCCGGGACGGGGCGACGACGGAGCACTGGGCGCGCGCCGAGTCGGACTACACCGAGGGGATCGGGTTGGCCCGGGAATTGGGCCAGACGAGCGACCTAGCCGTGTCGCTGGCCGGACTGGCCTGGCTGGAAGCGCGGCTCGGGCGCTCCGCCGCCGCCCTGGCCCACGCCGAGGAGGCCAGGGGATTGTCTGCCGAGCGCCGCATTCACCTGGGCGCCGCCTGGGCCGCGTTCGCGGTTGGCGACCTGGAACTCGGACGCGGCCGGCCGGCCGCGGCGGCGCAGCGGTACGCCGACCTCGAGGCCTGGTTGGGGCGGATCGGGGTGCTCGACGTCGACCTCTCGCCGGCCCCTGAGCTGGCCGAGGTGCTGCTGCTCCTCGGACGCGCCGACGAGGCGCGCGCCGTGGCGGCCGGCTACAGCGAGCGTGCGCAGGCGAAGGGCCAGCCCTGGGCGCGGGCGCGGGCCGCTCGGGCCGCCGCCCTGCTGGTGCCCGAGCACGAGCTCGACGACGCGTTCGGCGCCGCCCTGGAACTCCACCAGCTGACGCTCGACGTGTTCGAAAGTGCCCGGACGAGGTTGGCCTACGGCGCGCGGCTGCGCCGGGCTCGGCGACGGGTGGATGCCCGTCCTGCGCTGCGCGCGGCGTTGACCACGTTCGAGTCGTTGGGCGCCCGGCCGTGGGCGGACGCGGCGGCCGGCGAGTTGCGCGCGACCGGGGAGTCGGCGACGGCACGGGGAACCACCGGCTTCGACGAGCTCACCCCGCGGGAGCGTCAGATCGCGGTCCTACTCGCCGAAGGCCGGACCACCCGCGAGGCCGCGGCCGCGCTCTTCCTGAGCCCGAAGACGGTCGAGTACCACCTGCGCCACGTGTACACGAAGTTCGCCATCACCTCGCGGGCCGACCTCGCCGAGCGGCTGGGCAACGTGACCGGCTGACCGGCTGCACGCTCGCCGGCCCGCGCCGCGTGCCGGACGGTACCCGTGCACGCGATGCGTGAGCGTCGGTCATCGGTACGCCTTGCGGCGATGCGTGACGCGGATAACCGTGACGGTCACGAGGTGCGATTGGATCGTATAGATGACGCGGTACTCACCCCGGCGAGTTGACCACTTCCCGGTGAGTTCGCCGCGCAGCGGTTTGCCGACAGTGAACGGATCCTCGGCAAGGGCACCGCGGATGAACTCCCAGGCCGCGGCGGCGATGCCCTCGGGCAGCGTGACCTCCAACGCCCGCCGCGCAGGCGGCGCAATGGTGATCCGGTAGGTCACCTGGTCAGGCGCATCTGCACCTGCTCCAGGGGGACGACGTTGCCAGCGGCGATTGCGGCATCGGCCTCGGCAATCTCGGCCATTGCCTCGGGGTCCGAAAGGATGGCGATGGTTTCCTCCAAGGAAACCAGATCGTCCGATGCGATGAGTACGGCTGCAGGCTCGCCGTTGCGGGTGATGGTGACTCGCTCGTGAGTCGAGTGAACCGATTCGACGTAGGCGGAGAGGCGAGCCTTCACATTCGCCAGGGACGTCGTCGTCATGACCATTATTCTAGACACCAGCTGAGCAGGCTCGCCCAGCGGCAGGAGCCGCCACCGGGTGGCACACACCCGGGTAGGCCTCAACCGATCGCCGGGCGGTCCCTCTTGGGAACCTTGCTGAGCACGGCGTCGTAGGAGCCGTTGACGGCGTCGCGCAGTTCCGCGTCCGGGATCGCACCGTCGAGACGAAGGGTGTTCCAGCCGAAGCGACCGATGTAGGCCATGACCGTCGCGTCCTGCGGATAACGAGCCAGCCATTCCCCGGCCTCATCCCGGGTTCGACCGCACTTGACGCCCACCGCGGCCCCGGAACCGAGGAACGCGAAGATCTTGCTGGCCACCTTCACGACGAGGTCGCCATCCCACGGCTCGTCCTGCCACGCGCCGGGCTTGTCCAGGCAGTACGCCAGCATCTCCTGCGGGGTCATGTTTTACCCTCCGGACGTGCGCGATCACCTGGCGAGAACTGCGGCGGAGCGGTAATCCAGCGCCAGGTGAACGCCTGCTGGGGCCCCCGAAGCCTCGCCGCGGTCCCCAGCGTAGGCGCCGGCGGCCGGTCTGCCACAGTGGTGCCGTGATCGACCACTTGGGCATCCAGGTCACCGACCTGGCGGCCGCCCGCGACTGGTACGACGCCGTGCTGGCGCCGCTGAACGCCGGCGTCATGATGGTCTTCGGCGAGGCCATCGGTTATGGCCTGACCGGCGGATCGCCGAACTTCTGGCTGAGCGTGGCCACCGAGCCGGTCGGCCGGGAGAACCACATCGCCTTCACCACCACCGACCGCAAGGTGGTACATGCGGTCCACGACGTCGTTCGGGACCGCGGCATCGAGGTCCTGCATGCCCCCCGGGAGTGGCCGGAGTACCACCCCGGCTATTACGCCGTGTTCCTGCGCGACCTCGACGGCAACAACGTGGAGGTCGTCTGCCACGTCCCGGCCTGACGCGACGGAGGAGAGGTCACCGGCGCCCCTGTAGGGGGCGCAGCCGGTGCGCGTCGTCGAACAGGCTCCGGCTCGCCAGCCGGGCCGCGACCAGGGCGGCGACCGCCCAGGCGCCCAACAGCATGTACATCACGACGACCTGGTACCGGATGGCGGCAAGCGGCGCCACCCCGGCCAGGATCAGGCCGGTCATCGCACCCGGCAGGGAGATCAACCCAACCACCTTCGTACTGTCGATGGTCGGGGTCAGCGCGTTGCGCAGCGAAGCCCGTACGTAGGGCGCGAAGGCCTCCCGGCCGGACTGGCCGAGCACCAGCCGGGCCTCCACCTGCCGGCGGTTGTCCCGGGCGGCGTCCCGCAGCCGGAGCAGGGTCAGCGAGGTGGACTGCAACGCGCCGGAGACGACCATGCCGCCGACCGGTACCAGCACCCGCGGCGAGGTGGTCACCACCCGGGCCAGCACCAGCAGCCCCAAGGTGACCGTCACGGCGGTACCCACCGCGATCGTCGACACCACCCGGGCCTGCGGAATCCCGGCGCCACGGCCGGCCGATACGCCGCCCGCGATGAGCACCATCGCGGCCACCCAGCCCAACGAGCCGGCCAACCCGGCATGGGCGAACAGCCAGTCCAGCAGGGCACCGACCGCCACCAGCTGTACCCCCGCCCGGGCGGCCGCGACCGCAACCTCCCGGGCCAGCCCAAGTCGCTCTCGAATCACCACCGCGACGCACCCGGCGACCAGCAGCACGCTGAGGCCGACGCTGGTCCAGGACGGTACGAACGCGCCGTTCAGCTCAGCTCACCCCGGCCAGGAAACGCCGGGCACCGGCGGTTGCCGGCTCGGCGAACACCCGCCCGGCCGGCCCGGCGTCGGCCACCCGACCGCCGATGAGCACGACGACATCATCCGCCAGCCGCTGGGCCTGCCGCAGGTCGTGGGCCACCATCACGGTGGTCAGACGCCGGGCCACCAGGGCGAGCACCACCTGTTCGACGGTCTGGGCGGCGAAGGCGTCCAGCGCCGAGGTGGGCTCATCGAGCAGCAGCACCTGCGGGTCCAGCGCCAGGGCGCGGGCCAGGCAGACCCGCTGCGCCTCGCCGCCGGAGAGTCCGGCGGTTCCCCTGGACAGGAACTCCCGGTCGAGTCCGACCCGGCCGAGCAGCTCGCCGCCGGCTGCCTCGGACAGCCCCGAGACCGCGACCCGAAGGTCCTCCAGCACGGTGTCCGCCAGCAGAACGGGGGCCTGGGCCACCATGCCGACCCGAGCCCGCAGCTCCAGGACGTCGAAGCTGGCGATCGGCCGATCGCCGAACAGCAGCCGCCCGGCGCTCGGCTCCTCCAGCCGGTTGAGCAACCGCAGCAGCGTCGACTTGCCAGCTCCGCTCGGCCCGAGGACCACCGTGGCCCGACCGGGGTGGATCTCCAGCCGGACCTCGTCCAGCACCCGCGTCTCGCCGCCCCCGGCCGGGCGACTGACGGTGACCGCGTCGAGGGAGAAGGCGGCCACGCCCTATTGTTGCGCCGGACGGAATGGGGAGCCGACCGGTCGCGTCGGGCCGAAAGACTGAGCGTGCCCGGGACCCAGGACACCCCACCAGCGCCCGGCGCTTGGAGAAGCTGGGTCGGGCGCGTGCTGGACTGGGTCGAGAAGGGACCACTGGATGCTCGACATCGTCACGCAGCTCGACGCGCGTCGGGCCGCCGCCGGACTCGGTGGAGGCCAGCGCCGGATCGCCGCCCAGCACCACAAGGGCAAGCTGTCGGCTCGCGAACGGCTGTCACTGCTGCTGGACCCGGACTCGTTCGAGGAATGGGACACCTTCGTCGAGCACCGCTGCGTGGACTTCGGCATGGCGGACAACAAGATCATCGGCGACGGGGTGGTCACCGGCTACGGCACCATCAACGGTCGGATGGTGTTCGTCTTCAGCCAGGACTTCACCGTCTTCGGCGGCTCGCTGTCCGAGGCGCACGCCGAGCGGATCTGTCACGTGATGGACGCGGCGATGCGGGTCGGCGCGCCCGTGATCGGCCTCAACGACTCCGGCGGCGCGCGCATCCAGGAAGGTGTGGCCTCGCTCGGCGGGTACGCCGAGGTGTTCCAGCGCAACATGCTGGCCTCCGGGGTGATCCCCCAGCTGTCGCTGATCATGGGTCCGTGCGCAGGCGGCGCGGTGTACTCCCCGGCGATCACCGACTTCGTCTTCATGGTCCGGGACTCCTCCTACATGTTCCTCACCGGCCCCGAGGTGGTCCGGACCGTGACCCGGGAGGAGGTCACGCCGGAGGAACTGGGCGGCGCGGCCACCCACACCACCCGCTCCGGGGTGGCCGACCTGGCCTTCGCCAACGACGTCGAGGCGCTCATGATGGCCCGCCGGATCATCGGTTTCCTGCCGGCCAGCAACCGAGAGCAGCCGCCGGTGGTACCCACCGAGGACCGGGCGGACCGGGCGGAGCCGTCGCTGGACACGCTGATCCCGGACAACCCGAACACGCCGTACGACATGACCGAGCTGATCACCAAGGTGGTCGACGACGGCGACTTCTTCGAACTGCAACCGGACTACGCCCGCAATATCGTCATCGGCTTCGCCCGGATGCAGGGTTCGACGGTCGGCGTAGTGGCCAACCAGCCTCTGGTCCTGGCCGGCTGCCTGGACATCAAGAGCTCGATCAAGGCGGCTCGCTTCGTCCGGTTCTGCGATGCCTTCAACATCCCGATCCTCACCTTCGTCGACGTACCCGGGTTCCTCCCCGGCACCGCGCAGGAGTACGGCGGGGTCATCACGCACGGCGCCAAGCTGCTGTACGCCTACGCCGAATGCACCGTCCCCAAGGTCACCGTCATCACGCGCAAGGCCTACGGCGGGGCGTACGACGTGATGAGCTCCAAGCACCTGCGCGGTGACGTCAACTTCGCCTGGCCCTCTGCGGAGATCGCGGTCATGGGCCCGAAGGGCGCTGTAGAGATCATCTTCCGGCAGGACATCGGCGACTCGGAGAAGATCGCGGTACGCACCGAGGAGTACCGCCAACGGTTCGCCAACCCGTTCGTGGCCGCCTCGCGGGGCTACCTCAACGACGTCATCGTGCCGCGGGAAACTCGCGCTCGGATCTGCCGCAGCCTGGAGATGCTGCGCAACAAGAAGCTGGAGAACCCGTGGCGCAAGCACGGCAACATCCCACTATGAGCGCAGGCACCCCCCCTCCGCCCGTGATCCAGGGCCGGCTGACCACAGCGGGCGCCCCCCCTCCGCCCGTGATCCAGGGCCGGCTGACCACAGCGGGCGGGGGCTCGCGAGCCCTGGATCACCCGAGCCCGCCGGGCGCGGCGGCAGCCGATGCCGCCCTCAGCGCCGGCGCCCCCTCACCCCCCGTGATCCAGGGCCGGCTGGCCACAGCGGGCGCTGGCCGGATGCGGTGCGAATCGTGACGGCCCCAGGCGCGAACGAGGCGCCGCTGTTCCGCCGGCTGCTCGTCGCCAACCGGGGGGAGATCGCCTGCCGGGTGATCCGTACCGCCCGGCGGATGGGGATCGAGACGGTCGCGGTGTACTCCGAGGCCGACGCCCGCGCCCTGCACGTCGGGCTGGCCGACGACTCGGTACTGATCGGGCCGCCGCCGCCGCTGGCGTCCTACCTGTCTATCGACAACCTGCTGCAGGCCTGCCGGGACTCCGGCGCCGACGCGGTCCATCCCGGGTACGGCTTCCTGTCGGAGAATCCGGCGTTCTGCGAGCGGGTCGAAGCCGAGGGGGTCACCTTCGTCGGGCCTACGGCGGCCTCGATGGCGCTGCTCGGGGACAAGATCGCGTCCAAAGAACTGGCCCGGGCGGCCGGGGTGAGCACGATTCCCGGTACCACCGAGCCGGCCGCCGACGCCGACGACGCGGTCCGGCTGGCCGCCGCTATCGGCTACCCAGTGATGATCAAGGCGTCGGCGGGGGGTGGCGGCCGCGGCCTGCGGGTGGCTTGGGACGACGAGCAGTGCCGGGAGTACTTCGCCTCCTGCCGGAGCGAGGCCCGCACCGCCTTCGGCGATGACCGGATCCTGATCGAGAAGTTCATCGCCGAGCCGCGGCACATCGAGATCCAGGTCCTCGGCGATACCTACGGCACTGTGGAGCACCTGTGGGAACGGGAGTGCTCCATTCAGCGCCGCCACCAGAAGGTGTTCGAGGAGGCCCCGTCGCCGTTCCTCGACGAGTCCACGCGGGCGGCGATGGCCGGACAGGCGGTCGCGCTGGCGAAGGCGGCCGGGTACACCTCGGCCGGCACGGTGGAGTTCGTCGTCGGGGCCGACAGGAGCTTCTACTTCCTGGAGATGAACACCCGCCTGCAGGTCGAGCACCCGGTGACCGAGCGGATCACCGGGCTCGATCTTGTGGAGCAGATGATCCGGGTGGCCGCCGGCCAGCCGCTGAGCTTCGACCAGGCAGACGTCCGCCGCGACGGGTGGGCGATCGAGGCCCGGGTCTGCGCCGAGGACCCGGCGCGGGATTTCCTGCCCTCCGCCGGCCGACTCGTCCGGTACGCCCCGCCGCCGGAGGCCCCCGGCATGCTGCGGGTAGATACCGGAGTGACCGAGGGCGGTCAGATCCCCCAGTTCTACGACTCGCTGGTCGCCAAGGTGATCAGCTCTGGCGCCACCAGGGACGAGGCGCTGGACGGCCTGCGCGATGCGCTCAACGCCTTTGTGATCCGCGGCATCGCCTCCAACCTGCCTTTCCTCACCACCGTCGCGCAGCATCCCCGGTTCCGCAGCGGGGAGTTCACCACCAATTTCGTTGCCGAGGAGTACCCGGACGGCTTCAACCCGGCCCAGATCCCGATCCGCGATCCCGAATTGTTGGCGGTGGTGGCCGCGTACGCCCGGAGCCGCTACATCAACCGAGCGGTACGGATCACCGGTCAGCTTCCGGGCCACGGCCGCCGGGTCGGCTCGGAATGGGTCGTGCTGCTACGGGGCGAGCAGATCCCGGTACGCCTCGAGCCCGAGCCCGGCGGCGCGTCGATCTTCGTGGGCGGGCAGGCCTACCAGCTGCGTTCGGACTGGCGGCTCGGCGAGATCCTTTTCCGAGGCACGCTCGGCGACCGGCCGGTGTGCGTGCAGATCGAGCGGCACGGCATCCACTACCGGCTGCAGCACTGGGGCGGTGAGGTCGACGCGCTGGTCATGACCACCTCGGCAGCGGAACTGCTCGCGTTGATGCCGGTCAAGCCCCCGCCGGACAACTCCCGCTTCCTGCTCTCCCCGATGCCCGGCGCGCTCACCGAGATCGCCGTCGCCGAGGGCCAGCAGGTGCACCCCGGGGAGAAGCTGGTCGTCATCGAGGCGATGAAAATGGAGAACGTGCTGCGGGCTGACGGGGCGGCCACGATCGCCCGGGTGCTCGTGGCTCCCGGGGACACCGTCGCCGTCGACCAGCCGCTGTTGGAGTTCGCCCGCTAGCCACTCCCGGAACCCACTCCTGGAACCCCACCTGCTGAAAGATCGCCGCCCCAGCCGCCCCGCTCGAAGGACGCCTCATGCCGCTCGCTGTCTTGCCGACCAGCCTCACCCGCCGCAGCGACGCGCAGGCCATCGCCCAGCTTCGGGCGTACTACGAGCCGGCCGCGGAGCATCGCGGCGGGGTGGTGCACATCGGCTCGCGCTTCGACACCTGGGCCGGAGGTGGCGCACGCCCGGAAGTGGCCGACGTCTTCACCGCCGACGACCTGATCGCCGTCAGCCTGCTCGGCGTGGCGGTTCCCGGGCGGACCGCGATCCTGCTGCTGGACCGGCAGGCGGCCATGTACGCGGATCTGCTCGCGGCGATCGGCCCGGACCGCGACCTGGCAGACGTGCCGGACGGGGAGATTTCGCCGGACTGGCCGGCTTGGCGGGTGCATGACGTGCTGCGGGCGATGGACGGCCTGGACTGGGTCAGCGCGGCGAAGCTGCTAGCCCGAAAGCGGCCCCGGCTGATACCGGCCTACGACCGGGTGGTCCGGGCGGCACTCGGCGGTGAGCACTTCTTCTGGGAACCGCTCCGCCAGTCGCTACGGGCAGATCACGGCGCGCTGCACGCCCGGCTGCTGCAAATCCGCGACCAGGCGGAGGTCGCGGCCGACATCTCGGCAATCCGGGTCTTCGACATCATCGCCTGGATGGACGCCCGAGCGGCCGTGCTTCCCCGCTGAACCCCGACTTGACCGTCCTGGGTTCGTCAGCGTGCTGTTGGCCGGACGGGTTCGCGCACGGCACCCGACCGGTCAGCCGGCCGAGGACGGCGGGCGGAAGGGTTCGGCCTCGGTGACATCGGGAGCGCCGCTGATGTGCTCGCCGACCATCGCCCCGGTCATGATGGCCACCGCGTCGGACATGGTGAACTCGCTCGGCTTGATCACCGCGATCCGCCGCCCGAGGCGCTGGATGTGCACCCGGTCGGCCACCTCGAAGACGTTCGGCATGTTGTGGCTGATCAGGATGACCGGCAAGCCGCGTTCCCGGACCCGGCGGATCAGGTCGAGCACCATCCCGGTTTCCTTGACTCCGAGGGCCGCGGTCGGCTCGTCGAGGATGACGACGTGGCGGGCGAAGGCAGCGCTGCGGGCCACCGCGACACCCTGGCGCTGACCACCGGAGAGGGTCTCCACGGGTTGCTTCATGGAACGGATACCGATCTTGAGGTCGGCCATGTGACCCCTGGATTCGTTCAGCATCCGCTTCTTGTCGAGCATCCGGAAGACCGAGCCGAGCGGCCCGCCCCGGCGCAGCTCGCGGCCCAGGAAGAGGTTGTCGGCGATGTCCATGGCCGGGGCAACCGCGAGGTCCTGGTACACGGTCTCGATGCCGTAGCGCCGGGCGTCGATCGGGCTGTGGAACTTCACCGGCTTGCCGTCGAGGCGGATCTCCCCCTCGTCCGGCACGATGGCGCCGGCGAGAGCCTTGATCAGGGTGGACTTGCCGGCACCGTTGTCGCCGATCACGGCCAGGATCTCACCGGGATAGAGGTCGAAGTCGGCGCCGTCGAGGGCGGTGACCCCGCCGTAACGCTTGACCAGCCCGCGGGCCTGCAGCACCGGAGTCACCGATGGCGCGTCGGGTGAGGCACCGCCTACCGAAATGCTCAACTCTGCCTCCTGCGGGCCAGCTGGTCGATGGCAACGGCCGCGATCACCAGGATGCCGGTGATCAGTACTTGGTAGATGGACTTCACGCCGATCAGCTGCAGCCCGTTGCGGATAACGCCGACGATCAGCGCGCCGATCAGGGTGCCGACTACGCTGCCCCGGCCGCCGAACAGGCTGGTGCCGCCGAGCACCACGGCGGTGATGCTGTCCAGGTTCTCGGTCTGGCCGGCGTTGGGGTCACCCACGCTGGTTCGTGAGATGAGCATCAGGCTGGCGATGCCGTAGATCAGGCCGGCCACCGTGTAGAGGCCGAGCAGCAACCGCCGAGTCGGGATGCCGGTCAGCCGGGCGGCCTCCGGGTTGTTGCCGACCGCGTACACGTGCCGGCCCACCGCCGTCTGGCGCAGCACGAACCAGGTGACTACGAACAGTGCGAGCATGAGCACGGAGCCGTAGGTGACGTCGGTGTGCCCGAGTGGGAAGGTGTTGCCGAAGTACGTCAGCGCCGAGGGCAGGCCGGACACGGTCTGGTCGTTGCTGTAGATGTGCGTCAGGGCGAAGGCGATGTTCAACGTACCCAGGGTCACGATGAACGGCGGCAGCCGCAGCGAGGTGACCAGGCTGCCGTTGGCGAAGCCGAACGCGGCGGTGGCGGCCAGACCCAGCAGGATCGCCAGGTAGGGATTCAGCCCGGAGTCGATCGCCAGCTTGGTCATCACGATGTTGCCCAGCGCCATCACGGCGCCGTTGGACAGGTCGATGCCGGCGGTCAGGATGATCAGCGTCTGGCCGATCGCCAGGGTGCCGACCACCATCACCTGCTGAACGATCAAGGAGAAGTTGCCGCCACTGAGGAACCTGTCGGACTTGACAGAGAAGAAGACACAGGCGATCAACAAGGCGACCAGCGGGCCCAGGATCGACACCGCCCCGACCCGCGCCAGCAGGGACGGACCCTTGCCGGCGGGGGCGGTCTCGGGCCGTTCGGTGGTGGTCGTTCCTGCCATGGCGGCCTCCGCGTGGAGTTCGGACAGTACCAGGGAGGAGGGCTATCCGACCGGCGGGCCCGGTGATCCAGGCCCGCCGGTGGAGTACGCGGCTCAGCCCCAGCAGTTGGCCAGGCCGTACGCCACGTCCTTGGACGGGACGCCGGCGACCGGCTTGCTGGCAATGAGGGTGACGCCGGTGTCGGTATAGCCGGACGGCTTGGTGCCGTTCTTGGCGTAGTCCACGACCGCATCCACCCCGAGGGTGGCCATTTTCAGCGGGTACTGCTGCGAGGTGGCGGCGATCTTGCCGTCCTTGATCCCCTTGACGCCGGTGCATCCGCCGTCGACCGAAACCATCAGGACGCTCTTCTCCTTGCCGGCCGCCTTCAGGGCGGTGTACGCGCCGAGCGCCGCCGGTTCGTTGATCGTGTACACCACGTTGATGCCTGGGTTCTTCTGCAGGCAGTTCTCCATCGCCGTCTGCCCCTTGGCCTGGTCGCCCTGGGTGTCGGCGCTGCACACGATCCGCGGGTCACTGGCCTGGTTCGCGGTCTTCGCGGTCACGCTGGTGTTGCCGAAGCCGTTGAGAAAGCCGTTGTGCCGGAGGATGCCGACGGTGATGCCCGGTGCCAGGTCCAGCGTGGCGATCTTTGCCGGCTTGGTGCCCTCCACAGCCTTGGCGTACTCGCCGATCAGGACCCCCGCCTTGTAGTTGTCGGTGGCGAACAGCGCATCCACCGCGCTCTGCGGGTCGGTCGGCGTATCGAGCGCGATGACCAGGACGCCCTTCTTGCGGGCCTTTTCGATGGTCGGCACGATCGCCTTTGTGTCGCTCGGTGTGATCAGGATGCCCTTCACCCCAGAGGCCACCATGTTCTCCATGGCGGTCACCTGACCGGCGTTGTCCCCGTCGAACTTGCCGGCGCCGGTGAGCAACTTGACGCCCTTGGCCGCGGCCTCCTTGGTCGCGCCTTCCTTCATTTTGACGAAGAACGGGTTCGTGTCGGTCTTGGTGATCAACCCGACGCTGATGTTGCCCGAGGTGGTGCCCGTGCTCGACCCACCGGAGGACGTGGTGCTCTTCGACCCACTGCCGCAGCCGGCGGTCAGCAGTCCGCCGGCTAGCGCAAGGGCGAGGGGCACCGTGGCCCATCGAACGTCCCGGACCGAGCCCAATCGGCTCGAGCTCAGCTTCATACCGACTCCTCCGCTCTCCGCGGGCCGCCCGGCTCGCGCGGCCATGTCATGACAACGTTGTCGTAAGACTAGGGATTAAGACGGCGTCTGTCTACAGTGAAGCGTAATCTTGGCACAATCTTGGCACAACATGTTGGTAACGATGGAAGATCCGATCATGACAACGTTGTCCGAGTCAAGTACCGGCAAGGCGGCTCCGACGCGCTCGGCGACGATGCGTGACGTCGCGGCGCTGGCCGGGGTCAGCCTCAAAACGGTCTCCAGGGTGGTCAATGCCGAATCCGGTGTGTCGCCGGAGTTGACCACCAAGGTGAGCAACGCGGTCGACCTGCTGGGATACCGGCAGAACCTCACCGCCAGCAGCCTGCGCCGGACGGACCGCCGGACCTGGACGATTGGTCTGCTGCTGGAGGACGTTGCGAACCCGTTCTCCTCCAGCCTGCACCGGGCCGTGGAGGACGTGGCCCGGGACCGCGGCATTCTGGTTCTGGCCGGGAGCTGCGACGAGGACCCGGATCGGGAGCGGGACGTGCTGCTCGCGCTGATGTCCCGCCGGGTGGACGGGCTGCTCGCGGTACCTGCCAGCGCCGACCATTCCGACCTGCTCCGCGAGCCGCGGCGGGCCGGTACCCCGATCGTCTTCCTGGACCGGCCGACGGCGTCTCCGGGCGCCGACAGTGTGGTCGTCGACAACCGGGGTGCCGGGAGGACCGCCGTCGCCCACCTGGCCGCCCGCGGGCACCGGAAGATCGCCTTCATCGGCGACGCCCCGAGGATCTGGACGGCAGCCGAACGCTACGCCGGGTACGCCGAGGGAATGGGGGGCGCCGGCCTGCCGGTGGGTGGCCACCTGGTCAGGCACGACGTGAGGGGCAGCGCCCAGGCGCAGGCCATCACGTCGGCCCTGCTCCGCGGCCCCGACCCGCCGACCGCGCTGTTCACCGGCCAGAACCTGATCACCATCGGCGCCGTGCAGGCCCTGCAGGCGCTCGGATTGCAGCATCGGGTCGCCGTCGTGGGCTTCGACGACTTCCCCCTCGCCGACCTGCTCGACCCGGCCGTCACCGTGCTCGCCCAGGACGCCGCGGAACTCGGCCGGCGGGCCGCCGAGCTGCTGTTCTCCCGGCTCGACGGCGACGCCAATCCGGTCGGCCGTCTGGTGCTACCCACGACCCTGATCGTGCGGGGATCCGGTGAGATCCCGGCCGGCTGACTTCAGCCGGTCAGCTCCGCGGCCACCAACTCCGCGATCTGCACGGCGTTCAGCGCGGCGCCCTTGCGCAAGTTGTCGGAGCTGACGAACAGCGCCAGCCCGCGGCCGCCTGCGACCCCGGGGTCCTCGCGCAGCCGACCGACGAAGCTCGGGTCCCGGCCGGCCGCCTCCAACGGATTCGGCACGTCGGTGAGCACGACGCCCGGCGCCTGCGCCAGCAATTCCGCGGCCCGGGCCGCAGTGAGCGGGCGGGCGAACTCCACGTTCAGCGACAGCGAGTGCCCGGTGAACACCGGCACGCGGACGCACGTCCCGGACACCGCGAGATCGGGAATACCCAGGATCTTGCGGCTCTCGTTGCGGAGCTTCTGCTCCTCGTCCGTCTCACCGGACCCGTCGTGGACGATCGAGCCGGCCAGCGGGACCACGTTGAACGCGATCGGGCGCACGTACTTCTGCGGCGGGGGGAACGCGGCGGCGGCACCGTCGTGAACCAGGTCGGCGGCTCGATCGGCGACCTTGCGTACCTGTTCGTCCAGTTCCTCCACCCCGGCCAGGCCGCTGCCGGAGACCGCCTGGTAGGTGCTCGCCACCAGACGGATGAGCGTGGCCTCCTCGTGCAGCGGCTTGAGCACCGGCATGGCCGCCATCGTCGTGCAGTTGGGGTTGGCGATGATGCCCTTCGGGCGGTGCGCGGCGGCCGACGGGTTGACCTCGCTCACCACCAGCGGCACGCCCGGATCCATCCGCCAGGCCGAGGAATTGTCGACCACGACCGCGCCGGCGGCGGCGAACCGCGGCGCCTGAACCCGCGAGGTGCTCGCTCCGGCGGAGAACAGGGCGATGTCTAGGCCGGCCAAGTCGGCGGTGGCGGCGTCCTCGACGACGACCTCGCCGTCGCCCCACGGCAGCCGCGAGCCGGCCGAGCGGGCGCTGGCGAAGAACCGCACGTCGGTGGCCGGGAAGCCGCGCTCGGCGAGCAGCCGGCGCATCACGGCGCCGACCTGGCCGGTCGCGCCGACCACGCCGACGACGAACCCGCTCACCGGCCGGTGCCGCCGTAGACCACGGCCTGCTCCAGGCCGTCGGAGAGCGCAAAGGCCTCGTGCAAGGCTTGGACCGCCGGTGGTACGTCGGTGTCCCGGCAGACCACCGAGATGCGGATCTCCGAGGTGGAGATGATCTCCACGTTCACCCCGGCGTCGGCCAGTGCCGTGAAGAACGTCGCAGACACCCCGGGGTGGGTACGCATCCCGGCACCGACCAGGGACACCTTGCCGACGGCATCGTCGTAGAGCAGGTTCTCGAAACCCACCTCGTCGCGAATCTTGTCCAGGGCGGTCATCGCGGTCGCCCCGTCGGAAGTCGGGAGCGTAAAGGAGATGTCGGTCCGGCCGGTGGCCGCGGCGGATACGTTCTGCACGATCATGTCGATGTTGATTTCGACGTCGGCCAGCGCGCGGAAGATCGCCGCCGCCTCCCCCGGCTTGTCCGGTACGCCCACCACGGTGAGCTTGGCCTCGCCGCGGTCGTGCGCGACGCCGGAGATGATGGCGTTCTCCATGGCTTCCTTTTCGGGGATATCGGTGACCCAGGTACCCGGACGGGACGAGAACGAGGAGCGGACGTGCACCGGCACGGCGTACCGCCGGGCGTACTCCACGCAGCGGAGCATGAGCACCTTGGCGCCACAGGCCGCAAGTTCCAGCATCTCCTCATAGGAGATGCGCTCGATCCGGCGGGCGTTGGATACCAGCCGCGGGTCGGCGGTGTAGACGCCGTCCACGTCGGTGTAGATCTCGCAGACCTCGGCGTCCAGCGCGGCCGCCAAGGCCACCGCGGTGGTGTCCGAACCGCCTCGGCCCAGCGTGGTGATGTCCTTGGATTCCTGGCTGACCCCTTGGAAGCCGGCGACGATGGCGATGTAGCCGCTGTCCAACGCCTGGCGGATCCGGCCGGGCGTGACGTCGATGATGCGCGCCTTGCCGTGCACCGAGGTGGTGATCACCCCAGCTTGACTACCGGTGAAGGACCGGGCCTCGCTGCCGAGGTTGGCGATGGCCATCGCGAGCAGGGCCATCGAGATCCGCTCACCGGCGGTGAGCAGCATGTCGAGTTCCCGGCCGGGCGGCAGCGGGCTGACCGCCTTGGCCAGCTCGAGCAGCTCGTCGGTGGAGTCGCCCATCGCGGAGACGACCACGCATACGTCGTGACCGGCCTTCTTGGTCTCCACGATCCGCTTGGCCACCCGCTTGATCCGGTCGGCGTCGCTGACCGAGGAACCGCCGTACTTCTGCACCACGAGCGCCACGGGTGCCGAGTCTACGGGCGACCTCTCGCCCCCGTCCGGCCGGCGCAGATCGTCCCCTTCCCTTCCCGCTGATCCAGGACCGGCGCGGCGCGGGCCCCCGTCCCCCCTACCGCGCTGATCCAGGGCCGGCGCGGCCCGGGCCCCCGTCCCTCCCCCCACCCCGCTGATCCAGGGCCAGCTGACCACAGCCGGCGGGGGCCACCGAGCCCTGGATCACCCCGGGTCGGCCAGGTACCGCCCCCGCCGGGGCAGCGATCAGCGCAATTCCCCGCCCCCTCCCCCCACCCCGCTGATCCAGGGCCAGCTGACCACAGCCGGCGGGGGCCACCGAGCCCTGGATCACCCCGAGTCGGCCAGGTACCGCCCCCGCCGGGGCAGCGATCAGGCCTGCAGCAACCGGCGACCCTCGAAGGCCCGGCCCAAGGTCACCTCGTCGGCGTATTCCAGGTCACCGCCGACCGGCAGCCCGCTGGCCAGGCGGGTGACCCGCAGCCCCAGCGGTCCCAGCAGTCGGGCCAGGTAGGTTGCCGTGGCCTCGCCCTCCAGGTTGGGGTCGGTGGCCAGGATGACTTCGGTCACCGTGCCGTCCTGCAGCCGGGCCAGCAGTTCCCGGATCCGCAGGTCGTCCGGGCCGATGCCCTCGATCGGGCTGATCGCGCCGCCGAGCACGTGGTAGCGGCCGCGGAACTCCCGGGTCTTCTCCACCGCAACCACGTCCTTGGACTCCTCCACCACGCAGATCGCCGCCGGGTCCCGGCGCGGGTCGCGGCAGATCCGGCACTCCTGCGCTTCGGCGACGTTGCCGCAGGTCCGGCAGAACCGCACCTTCTCCTTGACCTGGGTCAGCGCGTCGACCAACCGGCGGACGTCGGTCGGGTCGGCGGCCAGCAGGAAGAACGCAATGCGCTGGGCGCTCTTGGGCCCGACACCCGGAAGCCGGCCGAGTTCGTCGATGAGGTCCTGAACGGCCCCCTCGTACACCGGCTACATCCCGGGCAGGCCGAGCCCGCCCATGCCTCCGGCGAGCGGTCCCATCTTCTGCTGGGCCAGTTCGCTCGCCGCCCCGGCAGCGTCGCGGACGGCAGCGACGATGAGATCGGCCAGGGTCTCGGTGTCGTCCGGGTCGACGGCCTCCGGTTGGATCGTCAGCCCGAGCAACTCGCCGGTACCGGTGACCGTCGCCGTGACCAGTCCGCCGCCGGCGCTGCCCTCCACCTCCGCGTCGGCGAGTTCGGCCTGCGCGGTCATCAGCTGTTCCTGCATCTGCTGCGCCTGCTTCATCAACTGCTGCATGGTGGGCTGGCTACCGGGTTGCATGAGCGCAGCCTATGACTGGTCCGCTCGGCCGGGCCGATCCGCCACCCGGCTGCCGCGCTCATGTCGGGCAGCGGGGCAGCACGCGGCGGCGGTACTAGTCCTCGATCACCTTGGCGCCGAGCCCGCGTTGCAGGAGCGCCACCGCGTCCCCGGCCGGTTCCATGACCTCGTCATCCGCCGACGGCTCGGGCTCGGTCGCCCCACGTGTGGCTGCCCCGAGGGAGTCGGGGGGGCCTGGGCCCGGATTCGCCGTACCGCCGGGCGGGGCATCCCGCAGCTCGACCTGCCAGTCGCCGCCGAGTACCTCGCGCAAGGCGTCCCGGAGTACGTCGACGTTGGCGCCGACGCTGAAGGTCCGCTTGAGTGCTGCCCCGGTAAAGGCGACCGTGATCGTACGGCCCCGCACCTCGGTGACCTGGGCGTGCTGGGACAGCAGCGCGTGCGGGGTGCGGCGGCGGGACTTGACCGCGTCGAGCACGTCCGGCCAGAGCCGGCGCACGCCGGCGGCGTCGTAGGCCAGCCCGCCGTCCCGGGTGGCCGGCGCCGCGATCTGGCCGGCGGGGGGGCCCACGGCCGATGTCGGGGCGGGAACCGCTGGGTCGGCCGGCGGCCTGGCAGTGGCCGGCGGCTCGGCGGTCGGTGAAGCTGGCTCGGCGACCGGCGGCGGGGCGGGCCGAGGGATCGGAGCGGGCGGTGAACCGGCCGGCCCGGGGGCCGGCTGGGTGCCCACCTCAAGCCGCCGCTCGAGGCGGTCCAGGCGGACCCGCAGACTCGCCGGATCCTCACTCGCCGCCGGGAGCAGCAGCCGCGCGCACAGCAACTCCAGCAGCAACCGCGGCGGGGCGGTGCCCCGCATCTCGGTCAGGCCGGTCGCGAGCAGATCGGCACAGCGGGACAGGTCGGCGCGCCCGAAGCGGGCCGCCTGGGCGGCCATCCGCTCCAGCTGGTCGCCGGGGAGGTCGAGCAGGCCCTTGTCCCCGGCGTCCGGCACGGCGTGCAGGATCAGCAGGTCGCGGAATCGCTCGAGCAGGTCGGCGGTGAACCTGCGCGGATCACAACCGCTTTCCACCAGCCGGTCGACCGCGCCGAAGACCGCGGCGCCGTCGACGGCGGCCACCGCGTCGACCACCTCGTCGAGCAGCGCCGCGTCGGTGTACCCCAACAGCGCCAGGGCCTCGGAGTACTGCACGCCACCGGGACCGGAACCGGCCACCAGCTGGTCCAACACCGACAGGGCATCGCGAGCCGAGCCGCCACCGGCCCGGACCACGAGCGGCAGGACGAGCGGATCCACCTCCAGGCCCTCGCGCAAGCAGATTCCGGCCAGGAACTCACGCAGGACCGCCGGAGCGAGCAACCGGAACGCGTAGGTATGGGTCCGCGACCGGATGGTGGCGATCACCCGCTCGGGTTCGGTCGTGGCGAAGACGAACTTCAGGTGCGGCGGCGGCTCCTCGACCAACTTGAGCAGCGCGTTGAACCCCTCGCGCGAGACCATGTGCGCCTCGTCGACGATGTAGACCTTGTAACGGGAGGCGACCGGCGCATAGAAGGCGCGCTCCCGCAGGTCCCGGGCCTCGTCCACCCCGCCGTGCGACGCCGCGTCGATCTCGATCACGTCGATGCTGCCGGCCCCGTTCGGTGCCAGGGCGAGGCAGGAGTCGCACGCCCCGCAGGGCGTCGGGGTGGGACCCTGTTCGCAGTTCAGGCTGCGGGCCAGGATGCGGGCGCTGGAGGTCTTGCCGCAACCGCGGGGGCCGGTGAACAGGTACGCGTGGTGCACCCGACCGGTACGCAGCGCCTGCTGCAGCGGTCCGGTGACGTGGTCCTGCCCGACCACCTCGGCGAAGGTCGCCGGGCGGTACTTCCGATACAGCGCCAGACTCACGCCACGCCTCCCAGCCGCCACCGGTCCACGTCGTGGGAGCGGTTTCCCGCGAACAGGACCCCTCGCGCACCCGGCAGAGCCCGCTTACCCTTGCTGCCTTCCGGCCCTGGGGGGGTTCACAGGATGGCCGCCGCGCGAGGGGCCGCTGCGAGTCTAGCCAGCGCCCGCGATACCCCGGACGCATCGCAGCGGCCACGGCTGTGGGGCCGGCGCGCACGCTATTGTCTCCGTTGGAGGATTCGCCTAGTTGGCCTATGGCGCACGCTTGGAAAGCGTGTTGGGGGCAACCCCTCGCGAGTTCGAATCTCGCATCCTCCGCTGCGGCGCGGTGTTGCGGGCCGGGCGGTGTTGCGGGCCGGGCGGTGTTGTTGCGGGCCGGGCGGTGTTGCGGGCCCAGTGGTACGCGGGGCAGGTAGTACGACGGGAAGGCTGGGGCGTGCGTCGCACTCCGGCCGGCGGCACCGCCCCGCCACGCTGGTCGATCGCCGCCCTAGTCGGATCGGTCGCCGCGACCGTCGTCACCGGCGCGCTGGGTCCGAGCGCCGCGGTACCGCCGCTGCCGGGCCGTCGACTCGGGCCGCTGCCGCCGTATGTCTTCACCGACCCAGTGACCGGCTCGGTGCCGGCCGGGCTGGTCAGCGCACTGCTGGCGATCAGCGTGCTGGCCGGGGCCGCCGGGCTTCTCGGTGCGCTGCGGGCGCTGGGGACCGGGTGGCGCCCGGACCCGCGCCGACTGCTGGCTGCCGGCTGCCTCGGGGTCGTAGCGCTCGCCGCCCTGCCGCCGCTCGGGTCCGCCGATCCGAAGAGCTACGCGGCGTACGGCCGGATGGCCGCCACCGGTCACGACCCGTACCACACCACCCCCCGCGCCCTGGCCGCCGCCGGAGATCCGGTCGGCGCCGCGGTGGAACCGCCGTGGCAGGACAGCCCGTCGGTGTATGGGCCGTTGGCGAGCGCCGAGCAGGCGCTGGTCGCAAGACTCGCGGGGGATTCCACCCGGGCGGCAGTCGGCCTGCTGGGAATGGTGAACGCGGTCGGCTTTATAGCGGCCGGTATGGTGCTCCAGCGTTTGGCCGGGGCGCCATATCGCCGGCGACGAGTAGCGCTTATGTGGTCGGCCAATCCCCTTCTGCTCCTCCAAATGGTGGCCGGCGCTCATCTGGACACCCTGGTGGCGCTGGCGGTGGTGGCCGCTGTCGGGTTGGCGATAGGAGGGCCGAATACCGCGGGGTTCGGAGGAGGTATCGCGGCCGGCGCGACGGCCGGCGCCGCGGCGGCGGTGAAGCTGCCCGGCGGCGCGGTCGCCGCCGTATTAGCCTGGCAGGCCCGCCGGTCCCCGACCCGGCTGATCGGAGTCCTCGCCGGCGCCGGGTCAGTGTTCGGTGGAGGCTACGCGTTAGCCGGTCTCCACGCCTTTGATCAGGTGCGCCGGGCCGGCCGCTTGGTGTCCCATGCCAGTCCGTGGCGTCCACTGACGGTTCTGCTGGACGACGCTGTGGGAACGGCTATCTCCAGGACCACCATAAACCTGACCGCGACGGCGCTGGTGGTGCTTTTGGCCGCCCTATTCCTCCGCGGATTGCCTGGTGCGGGGCAGCGGCAGGTGTCCGCTGCCCGGGCCACGCTGGCGCTCTCGCTGGCTTATGTGTTCGCGACGCCCTACGTCCTACCCTGGTACGCGGCCACTGCCTGGGCCTTGCTAAGCCTGCTTCCGCCGTCGGCTTTCGACCGGATACTCCTCGCCCATACCACCGTATTGAGCCTCGCTTACCTTCCCGGGCGCGACATTGCGCTGCCGACGCTGTTGGCTCGAATAGCCGATGCGGCCCGCAACGACTGCGCCCCCTACGTCCTGCTCGCCGTTGTAATCTGGGCGGTGGTGAGCGCCCGGCGGCAACAGCGGCCGGTCCCGGCCGTCTCGGCGGCTCCCGATACCCGAGCACGTAGCATAGAATCAGATTAGCCGCCGACCTGATGCGGCGTTTTCGCAACACATCTGTCACACTGTATGAGGTCTTTCCTCGACCGGTCCCCGTCAACTGCACGATTCGGGGTTCGGCCCTGGGGTGAGGCAGTGTTGCAACCGGCACGGGGGCAGAATCGAAGGAGCACTTAAGTGGCCCAACGCATACTCACCGTGTTGACGTGTGACTTGCATGACAAGGACGTCGACGCCGTCGAGTCCGTGTCTTTCTCGGTGCAGGGTACGTCGTACGAAATGGATCTGTGCGAGGCTCACCTGAAGAAGTTCAACGACAGCCTCGCCACGTTCACGGCGGGCGCGCGCAGCGGCGGACACAGTGCGCGGGGTACCCGCCGTACTCGCCGTGGCTCTCGTCGGCGGACTGCGCCGACGACCAGTAATGGCTCGGAGACCCGGGTCATTCGGGAGTGGGCGCTGAGCAACGGGCACGCCGTCTCCGCCAAGGGCCGGATTCCGGCGCACATCGTCGAGGAGTACCGCGCCCAGGCTTGACCGGCACTGATCTGTCGACAGACATCGGTAGCGCCGCCACAGTCGCTGGGGAGGTGGGATTTGAACCCACGGGAGGCGTTGCCACCTCACACGCTTTCGAGGACTGCGCACCACTGTTCACCACCGGCCGCCAGCGTCCGTGACCAGGGTGGACAGGCGGCCAGCGACCGCCGGTGAACGTCCCCGGACAGGAGTGAATGAGACCAAAACTGAGACCAGAGCCTGGGTCGGGCGGGCCGCCGCAGACCGGCCTGGCACTTGCCAAGCAGTGCCGGCGATTGTCGATGTGAATCTGTGAAGAGCAATTGTCAAGACCTGTGGATCGATCTTGTCAGGCCGCGGTCTCGACGGGCGGCGTGACTGATTGTTGATCTTCTGGTCGTTCGACGAGTTTGCCGTTGACGAATCGTGCGCCGGCGCGCACGAGGGCGACGAGGTGGGGTGCGTTGACTGCCCGCCACCTGTCCCGTGCGGCCATGATCAGCTTGAAGGCCATGGCCAGCCCGGCGGCCTTTGACCCCGGGCCGCGGGTGATCTTGGTGCGGTGGCGGACTGTAGCGAAGGAAGGTCGACTCGATCGGGTTCGTAACCGGTATGAAAGGACCCGGTGCCGCTGAAGCCCAGACCGCTGGGGCGCTTGGAGGCGTTCGGGTGGGGAGTACGGTGCGACCGTCCGGGACGAGGGGCACTGGGAGCACGAGCAGGTGGGCAGGCCGTTGTTGCACGCTGGGCTGCGAGCCCGTGTTAGTACTTGGCCGCCCCTGCGACTGGCCCGGGTGCGCTGTGGGCGCGGATCCGTAGTTGTCGTGATGCCCGCCTGGCTCCCCGTATCGATCCGATGGTGGTGAGGAGGACGGGATGGCCAGACGGTGTATCGGGCTGGATGTGCACCGGGAGTTCGCCCAGGTCGCGATCTGGGGGGACGGGGTGGTGCGCCAGGCCGGGCAGGTGAGCACGGCGCCGGCGGAGCTTCGGCTGTTCGCGGACAGCCTCGGCGCCGGGGATGAGGTGGCGCTGGAGGCGACCGGGAACAGCTACCCGATCGCCACCCTGCTCACCGGCCGGGTGGCCCGGGTGGTGGTGTCGAACCCGAAGAAGACGCGGGCGATCGCCGAGGCGAAGGTGAAGACAAGGTCGACGCGGCGATTCTGGCGCAGCTCCTCGCCGCGGACTACCTGCCGAGCGTGTGGCTACCCGATGAGGCGACGAACGCGCTGCGCCGGCAGGTGATCCGCCGGGCTCAACTGGTGCGGCAGCGGACCCGGTTGAAGAACCAGGTGCACGCCATCCTGACCCGCAACCTGGTGGTGGGCTGCCCAGCGGCCGACATGTTCGGGATCAAGGGCCGGCGGTGGCTGGCAGAACGCCACCGTCGCGCTGTCGATCGTGGCCGCGGTCGGGGACTTCACCCGCTTCAGCTCACCTGACCGGCTGGTCGCCTACTTCGGGCTGAACCCGCGGGTCCGCCAATCCGGCAGCCAACCGGCCGCGCACGGCCGGATCACCAAGGCCGGGCGGGCGCACGCCCGCGGCATGCTGGTGGAGGCGGCGTGGGTGGCGCCGAAGATCCCCGGGCCGTTGCGCGCGTTCTACCAACGGGTCCGGGCCCGCCGCGGCATGCACATCGCCGCCGTGGCGACCGCCCGCAAGCTCACCGTGCTGTGCTGGCACCTCGCCATCAGCGGCGAGGAGTACGCGTTCGCCCGGCCGTCGCTGACCGCGAAGAAGCAGCGCGCCCTCGAGCTGCGCGCCGGCCTGCCGCCCGCCGCGGCCACAAAGGCAACGCCGCCGCCTACTCCCTGAAGAGATCCGCCGCGCCGAGCGTGAACTCGTCGAGGGTGGGCGTGGCCGCGGCAACGGGACGCGACTAATTGCAGCCCCACGGGGCTAAGCGGCGCGGCAGAGCTTCCAGCCCCTGCACCCTGCTCTTCGCTCGGCGGTCGGCCACGCCCACCACATCGGCACGATACGCCGGTCCTCGCCGGGGTCAAGGCCACACCCTCCGGGTGGCCTACGGCCAACCTTGACCCCGGCTGCGGCCGGCGTGAGGGGGATGCCGCGGCGGGCGAGGAAGAAAATGGTCAGAGAAACAGCCGCCGCGTTGTTGACACTTTCATCCGTGGTGCGCAGGTGCACCCAGTGCTCGGCCGGGTAGTCGTAGCAGGCCAACATCTCGTCGAGGTCGTCGGCGATCTTAGCCACGGCCTTGCCGAACTTGGCGCCGAACAGCTGCTCGAAGGACTTGACCGCGGCCCGGGCGTGGCCCTTGTCCTCGGCGTTCCAGATCTCGGCCATGGCCTTCGTCGCGCCCGGGTGCGCCGACTTGGGCAGCGCGGCGAGAACATTATCCGCGATCTTGTGGAACCAGCAGCGAGCCTCCCGAGTCTGGGGAAACACTTCGCGCAGCGCGTTCCAGAACCCGAGCGCACCGTCGCCGACGGCCAGCGCCGGGGCGCGCATGCCACGCCGCTTCGCATCGCGCAGCAGGTCCGCCCACGACCCGGCAGACTCGCGGTAGCCGTCGGCCAGGGTGATCAGCTCCTTCGACCCGTCGGCGCGGACTCCGATCAGCACCAGCAGGCACAGCTTGTCTTCACCGAGGCGGATGTTGACGTGGATGCCGTCGGCCCAGCAGTAGACGTAGTCCACCCGGGACAGGTCGCGGCGGGCGAAGGCGCGCTGCTCGTCTTGCCACTGCTCACACAACCGGGTGATCGTCGACGCGGACAGCCCCGCGCCAGTGCCCAGGAACTGCTCGAGTGCGGGCACGAAGTCCCCGCCGGACAACCCATGCAGATACAGCAGCGGCAGCACCTCGCTCACCTTCGGGCTGCGGCGGCACCAGGCCGGCAGGATCGCCGAGGCGAAGCGCCGGCGCTCACCTGTGATCTCGTCGATGCGCTTGTCGTTCACCCGAGGTGCGCGCCACCCGCACCGCCCCGGCCGCCGTCGTCACCGTACCCGGCTCGGCGTGCCCGTTACGCACCACCAGCCGGTGCCCGCCCCCGTCACGCTCGTCAACGAACTGGGCGAGGTAGGCGCCGGCCTCGGCCTTCAGCGCCGCGGCCAGCATCCGCCGCGCACCCACGCGGGCGATCTCATCGATCATGGACCCGGCCGGCACCTCCGCCGAACCGAGCCGCCCTTCCCCATCGGTGTGCTTTACCTTGAGCACGGGCGTACCTTCCCGACCCACGTTCCAGCGCCGGCCTGCTTGAGACCTACTCGATCACCGGGAAGGTACGCCCACACGCGCGTCCAGTCCCGTAACTCGATCCACAGGTTTCAAGCATTGCTCTCTGTGAACGCTGAACCTGGCTCCGGCCAAGACATCGTGGGCAACCAGCAGGATCTCCCCGACGGCTTCGAGGCCCGGTCCCTGGTCATCGCGGACAGTGAGCGTATGGCAGATTCTGGCCCCTCGCTGATTCGCGCCTCCCTGCCGAATAGGGGCGCGGTTGCCTACAGCGCATCCAGTTGGTGGAGCGTCGTAATGTGCGCGCAGCCGTCTGTTACTAACGCACCAGTGTCATTCGGCGCGCTTTCGGCGCGTCAGCCAGGTGCCGTGATCGGAGGCGCATCTGGCGTCGCCCGCGTAGTGGCTGGCGAGCCGATCAGCCGAACACCTTGCTGCACGGGGAGGATGATGTGAACCCGAGTTCGGGCCCGATTTGGTTGATCTGCCTGGTCAGCGATTGGGCGATGATCACCGTCTGTTCGAACTCGGTGACGTCCGACCTTTCGGCGGCGGCGATCTGCCGCTGCGCGTTGGCGGTTGCCTGATCGATGAGCGCGCGGAGCTTCTCCCAGTCGGCGTGGTGCCGGGGCGGGGCCGAAAGCGCGTCAAGGCGGGCGGCGATGGCGCTGCCATCTCCGTATTGAGCCAGATATCAGCCGATCGCGGGCAGGTCTTGGGCGCGGGGGGTGCAAAGGGTTGAAGTTCGGTATGGGGAAGGCGTGGCTGTCGTGTTTCGCGACGGCCTTGGTGCAGATCGCGTTTGCCGTGGAGACGAAGCTGCTGCCTGCCGTGGCCGGGTGCTTGCCGCTTCCGCACGCGGCGGCCGAGAGCGCGAACGCGGGCATGAGCGCGAGTACGGCAGGTCGGTATGAGCTGGTGACCGACTTCTTGTTGATCATCGTGGTCCTTCCAGCGTTGAAATGGCCGTATGTTGGCCTCGGCGGGCAGTGGGTTCGCGCTCTGCTGGAGTGGTGGTGGGGTGGCATGGCCGGCGATGGGCTGGCTGCCCGATCCCAGTGGTCTGAGCCTTGCGCGACGGCGGCGGGCTGCACCGGTTCGTCACGCCGGGCTTCCAGTGGCGAGGCAACGGTGGCTTTTCGCGATCTGGGTCTCGCTTGCGCCCCCGACAACCAGTTGTCATTGATCTCTGGCAGCTCCGAGCACATCCGCTGGTTCGCCGAAGTTCCGTCTCACAACTGCCGCGAGGCTGGTGACCGGAATCGATGGATAGTCCTGGCGTGTGGCTGAGGCATCGAAGGCCTGCGGCTGGGTGTCCATGATCAGGCCGGCTTGGATCTGTCTGGCCATGGCTGGGTTGATGGGCCTGGCCACGGCCGACCCGAGGCGCATCAGCGGACGGGGGACCCGGCGGATCTGGCCGTTGGCGCCGGTCTCGCGCTGGAAGGCGCGGACGAATTGGGTCATGGTCAGGTTCTCCGGGCCGCCCACCTCGATTACCCGGCCGCGCAGGGCCGGCTCGGCCACCGCGAGGTCGGCGAACCGGGCCACGTCCCAGGCTGATACCCAGTTGATGGGGTTTGCGCCGCGGCCAAACACCATGGTCTTGCCCTTTTCCAGCAAGGGGCGGCCGAGCACCTCGCACCAGGTCTCGATGAACGCCGAGGGCCGGATGATGGTCCAGGCCAGCCCGCTAGCGATCAGTTCCTGCTCGGCGGCGTGCTTCATCCTCATCAAGGCCATGGGATGGCCAGGGGAGGCGTCCCGGACCGAGATCAGGATCATGTGCCCGGCTCCCGCGGCGAGCGCGGCGCGGATGAGGTTGCGGTTACCGTCCCGGTCGACACTGGCGGGGGTGGCGCCGGGCGTTCCGGCGAAACCGTGGATTGCCGAGACGACGGTACGCACCTCGGCGACGGCCGACCGCAGCGACTCCGGGAGCCCGGTCTCGCCCACCGCTACCTCGGTCCCGGTGTCGAGGCGGGCCGCGCCCGCTCGGTCCCGGGTGAGCACCCGCACCTGCTCGCCACGTTCGGCGAGCAGGCTGACGAGCCTGCTGCCCAGGGTACCGGTGCCGCCGGCGACCAGGATCATCATGCCGCACCCGGCGCCCCGGCCGGAGCTGGGACCGCGCCGATCTGGACCAGGAAGCTGAACATGTCAACCACGTCCCAGTGTTCGGCCAGCCGGCCGTCACGCAGCAGGTGGATGTCCACGCCCTGGATGCTGGTGGGCTTGCCGGTGGCCGGGATGCCCATCCAGTCCGCTACGTGGGTGCCCCGGCTGGTCCACATGACGGCGACCTTGTCGCCGTCCGCGAGCAGGTGCTCGATGGTGAAATGGGGATCGCTCGCGGCCCGGACCATGCTGATGCGCTGCTTCAGGCCCGCCAGCCCCTGGTCCTGGCCCGGGAACGGGTTGTGCTCGACGTGGTCGGGCCAGGTGATCTCGTCGAGAACCTCGAGCCGACCCTGGTTCCCAACCTCCTCATACAGCCGCCGGACCGTCTGCTTGTTGCAGTCTTCCTGCTGGCCCATGGTGATCTCCTCTCCGCCGAACGGGCGGTGACCCGGTGATACGATCCGTTTTGACCAACATCAGGCTCGATGGTCCTGCGCGCGGCGCATGGCCGCCATGACATTCGCCCACCGTTTGGGTCACCGGATCGGCCACCGTGGCGGCGCGAGAGCGGGGGCTGGCCGTGGACTCCGGGACAGGCGACAAGCTCAGGGAAACGCTGCGGAGGCTGCGCCAGGCGGCGGGGCTGACCCAGGAGGAGCTGGCGGAACGGGCGGGTGTCAGCACCCGGGCTGTCAGCGACACCGAGCGCGGGCTGCGGGCTGCCGTCCACGCGGACACGGCGCGCCGACTCGCCGCCGCGCTCGGCCTCACCGGCGAGGCCAGGGATAGGTTCGAGGCGCTGGCACGCGGCCGGCCGGCGGGCCAGCCGGCGGTGCCGCCAGCCAGCACGCTCCCCGAGGTGCCGACGCCGCTGCTGGGCCGGTCACGCGAACTGCAAGCGATCACCGGTGCGCTGGCCGGGCGCGGCATCCGGCTGCTGACGTTGACCGGGCCCGGCGGAATCGGCAAGACCCGGCTGGCCGCCGAAGCTGCCAAGCAGGTCCAGGCGTCCTTCAGCGGCGGCGTCTACTTCGCCAGCCTGGGTGAGGTCAGAGACACCACGCTGGTCGTGCCGGAGGTGGCGAAGGCGCTCGGAGCCCCCGAATCCGGCGCCGACCTGAAGGAACTGCTGGCGAAAAGGCTCGCGGGCAGGCGGGCGCTGATCGTGCTGGACACGTTTGAGCACCTGACGGCGGCGGCGCCGCAGGTCTACGCTGCCATGCTCGGCTGCCCGATGGCCACCTTCCTGGTCACAAGCCGCAGCGCCCTGCGGCTGCGCGGCGAGCAGCAGTTCCCGGTCCCGCCGCTGGGGCTGCCGGCCGAGACCGATGAGGTTACCCCGCAGCTTCTTGCGGAGTGGCCGGCGACGGCGCTGTTCTGGGAACGCGCGCTGGCGGTCCGGCCGGACCTGCCCCTCGACCTCCCGGCCGCCGCCGCGCTGGTGGCCGAGATCTGCCGCAAGCTGGATGGTCTGCCGCTGGCGATCGAGCTGGCAGCCGCCCGGGTCCGCCACCTGCCGCTGGCCGCAGTGGCCGGTCAGCTCACCGACCGGCTCCGGCTGCTGGTCGGCGGCACCCTGGACTTGCCGCGGCGCCAGCGCACGATCCGCGACACCGTGGCATGGAGCCACGACCTGCTCGACCCTCCCCAGACGAAGCTCTTCCGCCGCCTCTCGGTGTTCTCCGGCGGCTGGGACCTGGCGTCGGCCGAGACTGTGTGCGGCGGCACCGGCGAGACCACAGACGTCCTGGACGGAATCAGTGCCCTGCTCGACCAGAGCCTGGTCGTACTCGACCACGGTCATCCACAAGGCCGCTACGACATGCTGGATGTCGTCCGCGAGTATGCCGCCGCCCGGCTCGCCGAGGCAGGCGAAGCAGACGAGGTGAGCCAGCGGCACGCGCTCTACCATCTGGCCCTGGCGGAGGAGGCCGAGCCCAACCTGATCCGCACGGGGCACCAGGACTGGTTCCAGCGCCTGGACGCCGAGCGCGGCAACTTCCGCCGCGCCATGGCCTGGGCCATCGAGCGCGGCGAAACCGTGCTGGCACTCAAGTACAGCGCCGCCCTGTGGCGCTACTGGCGGCAGCTCGGTGAGTTCACTGAAGGCCGGCGCTGGACCGACGCCGCGCTCAGCCTGGCCGGCGACGCACCCGCCTCGCTGCGCGCACGGGCGCTCCGGGCCGCAGCCGCCCTGGCCTTCCCGCAAGGCGACTACCAACGGCTGGCCACGCTGGCAGCCGAGGCCATGGACCTGGCCCGGCGCAGCGAAGACCCGATGGACATGCGTAACGCGCTCACCACCGCGGGGTTCGCCGCCGTGGGTAAGGGCCGTTACCAGGACGCGCTGGATGCCTTCGGTGAGTGCGTCGCGATCTGCCAACGCCTCGGCCCGAGCTGGCAGCTCGCCACCTCGCAACTCAACCTCGGCGCCGTGCTGCTCCACATCGACCGCCCCGGCGACGCCGACGCGGCCTTCGCGGCCGGCCTCCGCGTCTACCGCCAGCTAGGTGATGACGTCTTCGCCGCGCGCGCGACCAACCAGCGCGCGCAGGCCGCCCTGGCACAGGGGAGCGTCGAGCGGGCCGGCGCGCTTGCCCACGAAGCGCTGGCCGAGTTTGCCAGCCATACGGAGCGGCAGGGAATCGCGGACGGACTGGAAACCCTGGCAGCGGTGGCCGCGGCACGGTCAGACCCCGGCCGCGCCGCCACCCTGGCAGGTGCCGCCGCCGCCATCAGGGAGACGATCGCCGCCAGCCAGTTGCCCGACCTCATCATCACAAGCCGGTTCCTGCGCGAAGCCGAGCGAGATGCCAACCCGAAGCGATGGCGTGCCTCCTGGCAAGCCGGCCACTCCCTCACAGCCGCTGACGCAGTCGCGTATGCACTCCACCAGATCTAACCGGATTGCAGCATGACCAGCACCTAGTTTGCCGCCCAGGCACCCGCGACGCCCCTGCCCAAAGCAATCAATTGGGAAGGATGGCGCCGTGACAGTGCACTCCCGCATTCCGGCACCCGGCTGACCCTGATCATGGGTCAACCGCGCAGATTGTCCCTTCAGTTATGTGTCCTTGCTGCGACCGTTGTTGCGCGGGGTATTCGGTGGCGCTGTGAGTCGGCGAGCACGAGGGCGTCGAGTGTCATGGCGTGAGCTCTACGCGGGCCGGGCCGGTCGGCACGGGAGCAGCACTCAGATCTGTACTTCATCTATCCCGCTCCCTCCCCGCGCTCCCCGTCGGGGGAGAACGGGCCGACGGCCAGCCCCCACCGACCCGGCGCTAACGACGGGCACTTCTACCTGTCCCAACTTTCGTGATAGCTTAACTATCTCCATAAGAGTAGCACTATCAGCAATATGACCGAGGCTGTCAAGAGGCGCTACGACAACTCCCGCCGCCAGGCCCAGGCGCAGGCCACCCGCCCGAAGGTGATCGAGGCCGCCAAGCGCACGTTCACCGAGTATGGCTACCCCGCTGCCACCATCGAGGCGGTCGCCGAGGCGGCGGATACGCCGCTGCCGACCCTGTACCGGCTGTTTGGATCCAAGCGGGCACTGCTCGCCGCGGTTCTGGACACCTCCTTCGGCGGCGACGACCAGCCGATAGCGTTCGGCGACCGGCCCGTCGTCCGCGCCGCACGGGCCGAAACCGACCCGGTGAAGATGGTGAACGCGTTCGCCCGCATCGTGCGGAAGTTCATGGAACGGTCCTCAGCCATCCTCCACGTGCTGGCCACGGCCGCCCAGGTCGACCCCGACGCGGCCGGGCTCCTGGCCGAGATCCGCCGACAAAGGCACACCGGCCAGTCCAGGATCGTCGCCGCCCTAGCCGCCACTGGCGCGCTCGACACCGCCGAAGCCGCCGACATCGTCTACGCCCTTCTGTCTCCCGATGTGCACAGGATCCTCACGGTCGAGCGGGGCTGGCCCGCCGACCGCTACGAGCGCTGGATCGCCCGATCCCTCAACACCCTCCTGCCCGGCGGCCAGCGCCCGCCAGCCAACCGGCCAGCAAGCCGCCTAAGCAACGCAATCCGGCCAGCTCTCCGCCTGCCGCGGCCAAACGCACAGCTTCGCAGACAGCCGGATCCGGCCGCTCGGATCCAGGGCGAGCCTGACGGCGGTCGCAGAGAAAGCGACAGAACAGCCTGTTCTGGGCGGCCAGCAACGCGCCCGCAAAGTGTGTGAGTCAGCGCCGAACGGCGGGTCGGCGCGCGTTCTCCAGAACTTCTCGATCTCTCAGTGTGAAGCGGGTCTGTATGTTGGCGGGTATCCGCCGGTCGCGGACGGTTCCGGCCAGCCCGCATGCGGCTCATAACTGAGACCACCAGATGAGACCAGGGAGCACGACGCGCCCGCCTATCGGCTGTGTTCTCTCACATCAGCAGCGGTGGAGGTGGGATTTGAACCCACGGAAGGGTTGCCCCTTCACACGCTTTCGAGGCGTGCGCCCTCGGCCACTAGGCGACTCCACCAGCCGCTGAGTTTAGCGGACGCCCCGCCGCGCGCCGAAAAACGTGCGCAGCAACTCGGCGGACTCCGCCGCGAGCACACCACCGACCACCTCCGGTCGGTGGTTAGCTCGCGGATCGCGGAGGAGATCCCAGAGCGACCCGGCCGCCCCGGCTTTGGGGTCCGGCGCCCCGTACACCAGGCGGCGTACCCGGGCCAGCACGACCGCCCCGGCGCACATCGGGCAGGGCTCCAAGGTGGCCACCAGGGTGAGGCCTTCCAAACGCCAGCTGCCGGTGACCAGCGCGGCTCGACGAAGCGCCAGGATCTCGGCGTGCGCGGTGGGATCTTGGCGCGCCTCCCGCTCGTTGTGCGCCGCGGCCACCACCGGCACGGCGCCGTCCGATGCGCGGTCGGACGCCGCACTGGTCGAGGCCAGGACCACCGCTCCGACCGGCACGTCATCGGTGGCCAGTGCCGCCGACGCCTGGAGGAGCGCCAGCCGCATGGCGGCGTCCCATCGGCCGCCGCCGGTCACGGTCCGCGCAGCTCCTCCAACGGCTCGAGGCAGCCGGCGCGCTCGCTGACCGCGGTGAGGATGTCGCCGGGCAGGAGGCCCTCCTCGGCACACAGCGACAACAACTCGGCCGCCGAGGTACCCAGGTCGGTGAGCAGATCCGCGTCTCCTACCGGATCGCCCCCCGCGGAGATCGCCGTCCCCTCCTCGGTGTCGGGCTCGAATTGGGCCACCGGGGCGTCGGCGAACAACACCGTGGCAATGTCACTGTCCCCCAGCACGCGAGCGTCGGAGAGGAATAGCTTGGGATCGGCATCGCCGTCGAGACGGAGAATGCCGAACCACTCGTCGTTCTCCTCCACCAACAGCAGTACCGGCTCGGGGCCGTTGGCGAGGTCCCGCAGGACATCCACGACGGTGTCGAGGTCCTCCAGCTCTTCGATATCGATCTCGCTACCCCGCCAGCTCGAACCGGCGCGGGCCAAGGCGGTCGCGACATAGGCCACAGCGGGTCTTCCTCCGGCGGAGAGTCGAGGGGTGGGGAAGTGGGCGGGCCGGGCGGCGCAGATCAGCGCCGACCGCTCAACTTCTCGCCGTGTCTAGTGCCCGCTCGAGCGGTTCGGCGAAACCCAGACGCGAGGCGATACTGACCAGCATCTCATCCGCATAGGCGTCGATATCGGAGAGCACGGCGCCTAATTCCATCTCGTCCATGCCGAGATCGTCAAAGATCGACAGGTCCCCGGCCGGCCACACCTCCTCCACGTCCCGCTCGTCGTTGGGTGGCGCGACGTCCAGTAGCTGCACTACCTGCTTGGCCAGGTCCCACGCGACCGAGGCCGTGACATCGGAGAGCAGGACCCGCAGTTCCTCACCGCGATACCGCAGGGCGAGGAAGAACTCGTCGCTGACATTGACCAGGGCGATGCTGCCACCCTCGGCCGGCTGCTGGCGCAGCGCGGCGATCAACCCGTGCAGATTGCCGGCGAGGCGCTCAGGCAGGACGCCGACCTCCCAGCGACCTTCCTCCCGGAACACGACGACCGCGTAGCTCATCCCGAGATCGGATTGCTCGTTCGACATCGCATGCTCCTCGTGCCTCGTTCACCGGCCGGCTGCCCGCCGAGGCATCGTGACAGATCGCGCCCCACCTGGACCAGACAGAACCCGTGCCGCAGGTCAACCCAGGGCAGGCTTGCCAAACGTTTGGTGCGTTTCCGGTTCAGTCCCGGTACCCGGTGGGTAGTGGGCACGTACTGCTGGTCAACTCACCTCGGAGGATGCTCGTCATGTCTGAGCGCAACACGGTCGCCCGGATTCTGCACGATACCGGGCTCGCGGCCTGGTTCGGTGGATCCCTGATGGGTGCCATCGGAGTCAACGGGGCGGCCGAAGACCTCGATGACCCGCGTCAGCGTGCCCGGGTGGCCAACGCCGGCTGGAGCCGGTGGACCCCGGTGAACCTGCTGGCGATCGGCGCGCACCTCGGGGGTGGGGCGCAGATCGCACGGGCTAATTCCAAGCGGGTCGCCACGCAGCGGGGCGTGGCCACGATGACCGCCGCCAAAACCGTGCTCACGGCGGCCGCGCTGGGCGCCACGGCGTACGCCCGGGTTCTCGGCGACAAGATGATCAAGGCCGGGGACGTGCCCGTGGGCGGTGGCACGACGCCGATCTCCACCACGCCCGGCGACGTGGCCTCGGCGCAGAAGAAGCTCGCCGCGTTGCAGTGGGCGATCCCGGGCCTGACCGGCGGAATACTCGCGATCAGCGCCTATGCCGGCGAGCAGCAGCGGCCCTCGCAGGTAGCAAAGGGGATCCTCAGCCGCTAGCTGAGCACCCCTCTCCCGGCCCCCGACGGCTTTGGCTGCGGGGGCCGGGGCATGAAGGTCATGACGCTCCGGACGACCAGTACCTCCGCGCGAAACCGCCGGATGAACACTGAGGTGCGCTGGCCTTACGCCGAGCGCAGCAGGTCGGCCTCTTCCACCGCGGGTACCGACAGTGTTCGGTACCCCACCCCGTCAAAGAGCACCACGATGCGGTCGCCGTCACATCTCATCACCACGCCGGCACCCCACTTCCGGTGCTCCACCCGTGAGCTCACCGGGTACCGGGCGTCGTGTTCGGGGCTCCGCTCAATCTCGGCGGCGGTGCCCTGGCAGATGTCGCAGTTGCCGCAGGTCGCGCTCACCTGCTCCCCGAAGTACCCCAGCACGTACCGCCGCCGGCACCCCGAGGTCTCCGCGTAGCCGCGCATCATCTCCACCCGGGAGCGTTCCATGCTGCGGTGCCCGGCGGCCTCGGCCAGCGCGCGCTCGGCCGCCTCCGCGGGTGACGGCGCTCCCACCGGGACCCGTAGATCCCCGCCAGGCAACGTCTCCAGCGCGCCGACCCCCTCGAGCAGGTTGATCGCCGCAGTCAGCCGGCCGGCGGAGATCGCCGCCTCGGTGCGCAGATCGGCGACGGACACCGGGCCGTGGTGCAGCGACACCAGGGTGGCGACCTTTTGCAGCAGGTGCGGGTCCGGCGTACCGGAGGCGAAGAACTTGCGCAGGCCCAGATCCTCCGGCCGGTAGAACAGGACGACGACCGCCGGCTCGCCGTCTCGACCGGCCCGGCCGATCTCCTGGTAGTAGGTGTCCACCGAGTCCGGCACGTCGGCGTGCAGGACGAATCGGACGTCGGGCTTGTCGATACCCATGCCGAATGCGGTGGTGGCCACCACCACGTCGAGGTTCCCGGCCATGAAGGCCGACTGCACCCGCTCGCGTTCGCCCATCCGCAGGCCGGCGTGATAGGGCCGGGCATGCAGGCCCAACTCACTGAGCGCCTCGGCGTAGGCCACAGTGTCCCGGCGGGTGGCAGCGTAGACGATGCCGGGCTTGGATTCGGCCGCCGCCCGCAGGACGACCGCGTCCCGCTTCGCGTCATCCTCCTGGAACTGGTCGACCGCCAGGGTGAGGTTGGGCCGGTCGTACCCGGAGGAGATCTGGGCCGGATCGGACATCCGGAGCCGCTCGCAGATCTCCGCCCGGACGGGCGGGGCCGCGGTCGCCGTCAGGGCGAGGATCGTGGGCCGGCAAGCTTGGGCGGCGCCGATCTCGGCGAGCACAGTCCCCAGCCTCAGGTAATCGGGACGGAAGTCATGTCCCCAGGACGAGACACAATGCGCCTCGTCTACGACGAACAGTGACGGCCTGGCACCGGCCACCTCGGCAACGACGTCGGGGCGGGCCAGCTGCTCGGGTGAGAGGAAGAGAAACTCGGCGTGCCCGGCCTGCAGCGCCGCCATGGCCGCGACCCGGGCATGCTGCGGCTTCGCCGAGTTGGCGCTGACCGCCCGCAGGGCGGCCGAACCGCGGGCCGCCAACGCCTCCACCTGGTCGCGCTGCAGGGCGATCAGCGGGGAGACGACCACCGTCGGGCCGTCGATCAAGGCGGCGGCGATCTGGTAGATGGCCGACTTACCAGCGCCGGTGGGCATCACCACCAGAGTGTCGCGGCCGCCCAACACGGCCCGAACCGCCTCAGCCTGCCCGGGTCGGAGATCGGGGAAGCCGAAGAGGTCGGCGGCGATCCGGTGGATTTGAGCGTCGACCGACGAGCCGGCGGCGGAGCGCGCCTCGGCGGAGGTGTTGTGGGGCATCGGGCTGGCTTGTACCCATCGGTCGGACTTTGACAACTGTAGAACGCCGTGTCCGCTGAACAACGCCGCCTCCGCTCCTCCTCGCGCCGATCCGGGGAGCGAGCGGCGGCTCTGGGAGACTGCGACCATGCGCACCCTCGTCGTCGATCATCCGCTGGTGGCGCACAAGCTCACCGCGCTGCGCGATGAGAACACCGACTCGGCGACGTTTCGCCGGCTGGCCGATGAGTTGGTCACGCTGCTGGCGTACGAGGCGACCCGCGGCATCCGGGTGGACGAGGTGAGCGTGTCGACGCCGGTGGCCCGCTCCCCGGGCGTTCGGCTGTCCCGTCCGGTGCCGCTCATCGTGCCGATCCTGCGGGCCGGCATCGGCATGCTGGACGGCATGAGCCGGCTCCTGCCCAGCGCCGAGGTCGGCTTCCTTGGCATGGTCCGCGACGAGCGGTCCCTGGTGGCCTCGACCTACGCCGACCGGTTACCGGCGGCGCTCACCCGATCGCGACGTCTTCGTCCTGGACCCGATGCTGGCCACCGGCGGCACGCTGATCGCCACACTGACCCTCATCCTCGACCGCGGGGCACGCTCGGTGACAGCGCTGTGCCTGCTGGCCGCTCCGGAAGGGCTGGCCAGGTTGGAGCGCGCCTTCCCGTCAGAAGCCAGGGATGCCATCAGAGTGGTCACGGCCGCGGTCGATGACCACCTCAACGAGGTCGGCTACATCGTCCCCGGTCTGGGCGACGCCGGCGACCGGCTGTTCGGGTCGATCTAGCCGCGACTTCCCACCGGCTCAGGCCGCGTGCCGGCGAGACTGGACGATGCGGAACCGGCCGGCGACGTAGGCGGCATCGGTGAGCGTCGAGTTCGCCGCCGGATTGGCGCCGGTGGCGTGGAAATCGGAGAACGCCGCGCTCTGGTTGACGAACACCCCGCCGGTAAGGTTGGCGGACAGCGCCACTCCCGCGTCCCAGGCGGTCCGCTCGGCCGCCTCCAGCACCGCCGGGTTGGTGGAGTAGACCGACGCGGTCAGCGCGCCGTGCTCGGTAGCGGTCTCCCGCCAGATGTCCAGGGACTGCTGCGTGCTGTCGGTACTGATCAAGAAGGCGATCGGCCCGAAGTGCTCGTCGGAATAAGCCGCAGCGTCGGCCGCGTCGAGTTGGATCAGCACCGGGGTCCGCACGGTCGCATCGGGGAATGTCGGGTGGGTAACCTCTCGACTGGCCACGATGGCCTCGCCGATCGACTGCGCCTTCTCCAACCGGTCCAGCACGCCGTCGTTGACCACCGCGCCGAGGATCTCCACAGCCCGGGCGTCGTCGCCGAGGAGCCGCTCCAACGCGGCGGTTATGCCCTGTGCCACCTCATCCGCCCGGTCCCCCGGCACCAGCAGGTTTTGCGGAGTGGTGCACATCTGGCCGCTGTAGAGCGCCAGGGAGAACGCGATGTTGGCGCACATCGCCTTGAGATCATCCCAGGAGTCGATAACCACCGAGTTGACGCCCGCCTTTTCGGTGTAGACCTGCGCCTGCGGGGCGTTGCGCTCCAGCCATTCGCCGTACTCGGTCGAACCGGTGAAGTCGATGATCCTGACCTCCGGGCGGGTGGCCAGCACGCTGGCGATCCCCTCTCCTTCGGCTTCCGCGGCCAGCACCACGAGGTTGGGGTCGAAGCCGGCCTCGGCGAGCACCTCCCGGGCGACAGCCACGGTGATCGCCAGCGGCAGCACGGCCCGAGGGTGCGGCTTGACCACGACCGGGTTGCCGGTGACCAGGCTGGCGAACAGTCCGGGATAGCCGTTCCAGGTCGGGAACGTGTTGCACCCGATGAGCAGGCTGACCCCGCGCGGTACCACGGTGAACCGCTTGTCCATGACCAGCGGGTCCCGCTTGCCCTGCGGCTTCTCCCAGCGTGCGGCACTCGGGTGCCGGGTCATCTCCGCGTACGCGTAGGCGATGGCCTCCAGCGCGCGGTCCTGGGCGTGCGGTCCGGCGGCCTGGAACGCCATCACGAACGCCTGACCGGTGGTGTGCATCACGGCGTAGGCCATCTCGAAGCTGCGCCTGTTGATCCGCGCCAGGATCTCCAGGCACACCCCGGCCCGGGCATCGGGTCCGGCGTCCCGCCAGGCCGGCATCCCGGCTTGGGCTGCGGCCAGCAGGGCGTCGACGTCGCCGACACGGGGGTAGCGCACGTCCAGCGCAATGCCGTACGGGGACCGCTCCGTGCTGACCGTGCCGTCGGCTCCCGGCACCTCGAGCGGGAAGTGCGTGTGCAGGTAGCCCTCGAAGGCCCGCTGGCCGTCTTCGGCGGCGGTTTCGCCGTACACCTTGGGGCTGGGCGACTCCGGGAAGGCGCTCCAGTAGTCGCGGTCGCGAATCGCCGCCAGCGCCCGTTGCAGGGTCTCGGCATGCCGGCTGTACAACGTGCTCGGGCTTGAGTCGCTCGGTGCTGAGGTGGTCGTCATTGACCGCTCCTGGTTCTGTGCGTGTCTTGGCGGGTCACGGAATCGAAATCTGACGGTATCGCCGACAGCGGCCGGCGGACAGTCCCCCGGCCGACCGGCCGCCAGCGGCTCAGCAGCCGATCATGGTGAGTTCGCTGCCGGAACGTCCCTTGTCAACCCGCACCTGGCTGGACAGGCGTTGCCGGAGTTCCGGGACATGGCTGACCAGCCCGACCATCCGGCCGCCGGCCCGCAGGCCGTCGAGGGTGTCCATCACCTCATCCAGAGTGTCTTCATCGAGAGTGCCGAAACCCTCGTCCACGAACAGCGCATCGATCGGCGCGCCGCCGGACTCGGCGGTCACCACGTCCGCCAGTCCCAAGGCCAGCGCCAGGCTGGCGAGGAAGGTCTCGCCACCGGAGAGCGTGCCCGTGTCCCGGTCGCAGCCGGTCCAGGCATCCCGGACCAGCAGGCCGAGGCCCGCTCGAGCTCCGCCTCGACCCAGGTCGGTGTGGGCCAGGGTGTACCGGCCCGAGGTCATGCGCAGCAGCCGTTCGCTGGCGACCGCGGCCACGTCTTCCAACCGGGCGGCCAGCACGAAGGAGGTCAGCGTCATCCGCAGTTCGTTCCCGCCCGACCCGTTGACCAGGTCGGCCAACGCCCGTACCTCCTCGGCCCGCCGGCGAAGCGGCTCCAGCCGCCCCAGGGCGTCCAGCAGGCGCGGCACGAGAAGCGCCAGGGCCGTCTCGCGCTCTAAGGCCACGCTGCACCGCCGCTGGGCCCCGCCGAGCGAGCCCGAGGCGGCCAGCAGCGCCTGCTCGGCGCCCGCGACGTCGGCGGCCGGCTCCAGCGAAACCCGCAAGGCGGGTTCCGCGAGCGCCCGGTCGACGGCGACCCGCTCGGCGGCCTCGGACTCGACACGACGCCCAACCTGGTCCCGCCACTGCTCGTTCCGCCGCGCCGACCGGGCGGCGGCTGCGTCGGCGAAGCCCGAGGCCCTCGCCCCGGCTTCGGCCGCCGCCGCCGCTCGGCTAGCCTCCATCCCAGCCCGCTGCGCGGCTTCGGCGGCGGCCGCAGTGGCCTCAATTCGGGACACCGTTCGCTCGGTGTCGGCGATCGCGGTCGCCAAATCCGGCGCCCCACCGAGCTGGACGGCCAGGGCCTGCTCGGCCGCGAGCGCTCGGTCCTGCGCACCGGCGATCGCCGCAGTGCAGGATCGGACCTGCTCCTCGACGGCGGCCCGCTCGCCAGCGAGCCGGGTAGCTGACTGGTCGAGGTCGGCCATGTTGCGCTCGGCGGACCCCCGCTCGGCCGCGGTCCGGGCCAGGGAAGCGACCAGCCGGGCCTGCTCGGCGGCGGCGGCTGCCAACTGGTCAGGTCCGGCGTCCGGATGGCCAAGGGAGGCCAGGCTGGCGCTCAACGCGGCTACCGTGGCCCGCGCAGCCGAAATCTGCGCCTCCAGGTCGGCGACGGCGCGGCCGGCAGACTCCGCCGCCGCGTACGCCGCGTCCTCCTGCTGGCGGGTTACTGGCTTCCCTCGTACCGCTGAGGGGTCGGGGTGGTTGACCGAGCCGCAGACCGGACATGGCGTGCCTGCCTCCAATGCGGCGGCCAGTTCGGCGATCATGCCGTCGACACGAGCCTCGCGTAGCCCGACCGCCCGTTCGCGTTCCCCGGCAGCACGCTGGCGGGCCTCAAGCAGCATCTCCCGCAGGCGACGGATATCAGCCCGGGCGCCGGACCGCGCGGCCGCGTCGGCCTGGGCCGCGCGCAGGGCGTCCGACGCTGCGGCCTCCACCGGCAGCCGCAACTCTGCCGCGCGGGCCGCCTCCAAGACGGCCTGGGAGGCGGCCCGCTGCGCCGGCAGTGCGGCGATGGCCGCCCCACACGCCGCCGCGGCCCGGGTCAGCCGGCCCGCTTCGAGGCGCGCGGCCGCCGCCGCGGCCCGTTCGGTACGTGCCGTTGCCGCCACCGCGCGCAACGACTCCAGCCGACCGCCGTGAGCCCGGCACCGCTGAGCGGCGGCCCGTAGCGCAGCCGGTTGGGCCGCCGAGTCACCGATCACCTCGGCCAACTCGGGCAAGCGGTCCCGGGCGGCCTGCTCGACACGACGAGCGGTGTCCCACTCGGTTCGACGTCGATCGGCCTCGGCCAGCACGGGGGCGACCTCGGCGGCTCGAAGGGCCGCCGACAGCTCCGCCCGCAACGCCCCCAGAACCGGCTCGGCGGCCTGGAGTTCCGCCCGGCGCTCGAGCGCGGCACGGCGCCGCTGTTGCCGATCGGCGAGTCCTTGGGTCGTCACCGCAGCGGCCCGGGCCGCCTCGGCCGCGGCCTCCCGGGCGATCACCTCCGCGCGGGCGGCCTCCGCGGCGCCGCGGGCGGCCGAGAGCAGGGCACTCGCCGACTCGGCGTCCGGCGTCCCGGCCGGACCGTCATCGCCGGCCACCTGGCCCACCCGAGCGGCCAGCAGGTCGATCTCCGACTGGACGGCGGCGGCCGCGGCGGCACAGCCGCGCCGCTGCTCGGCCAGCCAGTCCTCGGCGCGGCTGAACCGGGCGGTACCGAAGAGCCGCTCGAGCAGGGCGCCGCGCTCCTCGGAATTGGCCCGCAGGAAGCGGGCGAAGTCGTTCTGCGGCAGCAGCACGACCTGGAAGAACTGCTCCGCCGACATTCCCATCAGGTCGGTGATCTCGGCCGAGCCTTCGTCGAGCCGGGTGGAGACGACCTCCCAGCCGGCCGGGGAAGCCTCCTCGAGCAGGAGCTTGGCGGGCTCCGTCGTCACTCCGCTACCGCGCCGCTTCGGTCGGGCCTGCTCCGGGGAACGGGTGATCCGCAGCCGGCGGCCGGCCACCGTGACCTCCAGTCGGACACTTGTCTTGGTGCACGCGTCGGCGTGATCGGAGCGCAGCCGACGGGTCTTGCTGCGCTCGCCGGGTACCCGGCCGTAGAGCGCGAAGCCCATCGCGTCGAGCAGCGTCGTCTTGCCGGCCCCGGTATCGCCGTGCAGGAGAAAGACGCCAGCGCCGCCGAGGACGTCGAGATCGACCTCGACCGTGCCGGCGAACGGGCCGAAGGCGGTCAGCCGCAGCCGGTGAGGTCGCATCAGGCGACCCGGGAACCCGGCGCACCGGCGTAGTCCCGGCCAGCTGCCCTCGACGACGGCGACGGCTCTGCGGTTGTGACCCCCGGCAGCGAAGCGGCGGCGGGCGGCGGAGCGGCAGGACAGCCGGCCAGACCGTCGGCCGCGGCCCGGCGACCGGCATGCAGGGCGGTGGCCAGCAGCGTGCGCTCAGCGTCGTCGGGCGGTGCCCGGCGGACATGCTCGACGAAACCGGCGGCGATCGTGAGGTCGTCATGCCCTCTGATGCGCGCCCGGTAGTCCGGCCCGTCCGCCCGCTGCCCGACGGGTTCCCACGCCAGCACCAGGATGTGGGGGAACCTGACCCGGAGCCGGGCCATGGCTTCCGCGGGCCGGACCGGGTCGGTGAGGGTCACCGACACGTAGTGCGGCTCCGAGTCGCCGAAGGCCCGCGAGCTGAGCAGCGTGTCCAGCTCGCCGCGCAGCACACTGAGGGGTCGGTACGTCGGGGCCGGTACGGGCTCGACCCCAGCCACCCCCCGGGCGTCCAACTCGATGAGCCAGGAACCCTTGCGGTGGCCCGCTTCGGAAAACGAGTACGGCAAGGGTGAGCCGCTGTACCGCACAGTCGGGGCCACGCTCTGCTGACCGTGGAGGTGTCCCAGGGCCGTGTAATCGAACCCGGCGAAAGTGGCCGTCGGCACGCAGCCCACCCCGCCGACGGTGATGTCCCGCTCGCTGTCGCTGGCGGCGCCACCGTTCACCCAGGCGTGGGCCAGCACCACGGAGCGGGGACCGCCCCGGCGAGCCAGGTCGGCCCGGATGCAGGCTGTGGCCCGGGCCAGCACGCCGGCGTGGCCGCGCGGAACCTCGGCCCGCCCGCCCGCGGGGGCTGACGGATCGGGCGGCAGTTGGGCAGCGATCGCTTCCGGCTCGAGATACGGCACGGCGTAGCAGGCCACCGGGCCGTGCTCGTCGCGCAGCAGCACCGGCTCGGCCACCGCCGCCGGCCGGGTTCGCAGGTGCACGCCGGAGGCGTCCACCAGCCGGGCGCCGAAACCGAGTCGGCGGGCGGAATCGTGGTTGCCGCTGGCCACGATCACCCGAGCGCCTGCTTCCCGCAGCCGGAGAAGCGCCTCCTCGCACAACGCCACCGCGTCCACCGGTGGAATGGCCCGGTCGTAGACGTCCCCGGCCACCAGCACCGCGTCGACCCGCTCGGAGCGCACGGTGTCGACCAGGGAGTCGAGAAAGCCGGCCTGGGCATCCCTGAGGTCAGCCCGATGCAGCGTTCTGCCGAGGTGCCAATCGGAAGTGTGGAGGAGGCGCATACCTCAGGACGCTAAAGGAGCCGTAGGACAGAATCGGGCTAGGTGTTTCCGAGCTGGCGTTCGGCGCGGCGAACCAGTCAGTCGTGCGGATGCGCGGCGACAGCACGTTCTGGCGGTCGTTCGGCCAGGATGGCGTGCGCACGACCACCGATCCTGGGCTGGTTGCGTGGGACACCGGTGACGTGGACCTGTTCGTCTGTGGGACCCACGGCGCTCTGTCTGTACCACCGGCGCTTCGACGGCAGGCTGCCAAGCTGAGCTTCGGGAGGGCATCCGACCGTGCCGGCTCTGGTTCAGGTCATGGCTACAGCGGTGCCGCTGACCGCGATACCGGTCATCGCATCGGCGGGTATGTCGATGCTGATAACAGCAGGCCGGCCCATGTCGAGGCCCTGCTCGACGGTGACTGTGGCCGGCGGGGTGAGCAGGCCGAGATCGCGCAGGTATCCGCCCAACGCGGCGCCGCCGCGCCCGTGGCGGGATCCTCCACGACGCCGCCGGGAGGAAAGGGATTGCGCGAGTCGAAGGTTGTCGCGGACGTGCGGTAGACCAGGTTGATCGTGGTCCAACCGCCGGCTGCCATCAGCGTGCCGAGGGCGTCGAAGTCGTAGTCCAGCCGGGCGAGTCGCTCCCGGGTGCGGGCCGCGATGATCGGATGCCAGGCCCCGGCATAGGCCACCAGCGGCGGCAGGTTCTCATCGAGTTCGTCGGCGTTCCCTCGCACGGTCCCCGCGGCGGGAAATAAGAACGCCGTCTCGGAGAACGCCACGCGGGCGGCGGTCGACTGCATATCTTCGTCAGAGACACCGGTGGCGTCCAAGACGACGCCGGCCGGGTTACCAGCTGCCGGATCCGTTGTGAACGCGGCGTAGCGAAGAACAGCCCTCGCCATGGCGCTCCATTCCTCATCGACTCAAGCACAACGACACCGCGGCCGACACCCTCGACACCGCGGTCGACACCCTCGCCGCCGCCCCGGCTCTAACCTAGGCGAGCGCTCGTTCACCGAAGCTGAGGAGAGGCCATGAGCCGCTGGACCACGGCCGACATCCCGGCACTGTCCGGCACGACGGCGGTGGTGACCGGGGCGAGCAGCGGGCTGGGCTTCCAGGTCGCAGTGGAGTTGGCCCGCGCCGGTGCCCGGGTAGTGCTGGCGTGCCGAAGCGAGCACACCGGAGGCGAGGCGGTGCTGCGGCTGAAGGGGCAGGTACCCCCGGCGGACGTCACCCTGGGCAGCCTTGATCTTGCCTCGCTCGCCTCGGTCGCCGACTTTGTCGAGGGTTACCTCGGGCAGCACCGGTCCCTGGACCTGCTGGTCAACAACGCCGGCGTGATGGCCATCCCGTACGCCCGGAGCGCCGACGGCTTCGAGATGCAGTTCGGAACCAACCACCTGGGGCACTTCGCGCTGACCGGGCGGCTGCTGCCGGCCCTGCTGGCCGGTCGGGCGAGCCGGGTGGTGACCGTGAGCAGCTTCGCGCACCGGATGGGCCGGATCGACTTCGCCGACCTCGACGCCGAACGCCACTATCAGAAGTGGACCGCGTACGGCTCCTCGAAGCTGGCGAACCTGCTGTTCAGTTTCGAGTTGCAACGTCGGGCGCAGGCCGCCGGAGCGCCGCTGCGGGCGCTCGCCGCACACCCCGGGTACGCGGCGACCAACCTGCAGTCCCGAGGCCCGCGGCTGGCCGGCAGCCGGATCGGGGGGCTGGCGGCGGCACTGAGCAACCGGCTGTTGGCTCAGAGCGCCGCGGCCGGTGCACTGCCCACGCTGCGCGCCGCCACCGAGCCGGACGCGGCGGGCGGAACGTTCTTCGGCCCGGGCGGGCTGGCGATGCGCGGGCCCCCCGAGCTGGTGCAGTCCTCCTCGGCCGCCCGCGACCACGAGGTGGCCCGGCGGCTGTGGGAGGTATCCGAGGAGCTCACCGGGGTCCGCTACGACTTCTCCCCGGCTTCCGACGCCGACCCCGGACCGGCGTGACGGCGATGGCGGCTGCAGACCGCGGCGCGGCGCCGGCGCCCGAGCCGGAGCCGGAGCCGCATCGGGAGGAAGAACCGGACTACCGCTTCACGCTGGCGAACGAACGGACCTTTCTGGCCTGGATCCGGACCTCGCTGGCCTTGCTCGCCGGCGGGGTCGCCGTCGTCCAGCTCGTCCCGCAGGTCGGCTCCACAGCGAGCCGGTTCTTCGTCGGCGAGCTGCTGATAGTCCTGTCCATGCTCATCGCGGCCACCAGCGTGCGCCGCTGGCAGCGCGTCCAGCGAGCGATGCGTTTCGGCGGTCCACTCCCGACCACGACGTTGCCGCTGGTCCTGGCCGGCGGACTGACTGTGATCGCCGTACTGGGCTTCCTGATCGTTCTGAGCCGCCGGTAGGCGCGGCGTGCTCCGGTCCGCGCGCGGTCTGGCTCGGCAGCGCACCACGCTGTCCTGGCAGCGGACGGCGCTGGACTTCGCCGTGGTGGGCGGCCTGCTGCTCCGGGCGGCCGGCGGAGCGTCGAACCCGCTGCGGCTCATGCCGGCGGCGCTGGCGCTGGCCATGGCAGCGGCCGTCCTGCTGGGGGTCCAGCTCGGCGCCCGACCGGGTGGGCGCCCGCCGGGGCGTTGGGCGGTCTACTGCCTGGGAGGCTTCGTCCTCACCCTGCAAGTCGCGGCTGGTCTACTCATCCTGCCGCGTTGAGCCTGCGTCAGGCCCGGGACCGAGCGGTTGCCAGCAGCACCGGTCGGCGCCCGCGCAGCAGGTCGACGGTCAGCACCGCCAGCGCGCACCACACCAAGGCGAACCCGGCGAGGCGGCCCGGCGGCATCGCTTCGTGGCGAAGCAGTACCCCGAGCAGGAACTGCATGACCGGGGTGAGGTACTGCAGCAGCCCGATGCCGGTCAGTGGCAGCCGGGTGGCCGCCGCGCCGAAACACATCAGCGGCACCGCCGTGACCACACCGGCACCCGCCAGCAGCACGGAATGCCCAGCGCCGTGACCGAACGTACCGCCGCCCCGGGCACTGAGCCACCCGAGGTAGCCGAGCGCGGGCAGCACCAGCACCGCCGTCTCGACGGACAGCGTCTCGACCGCCCCGGCGTTCACCCGCTTCTTGAGAAATCCATAGGTGGCGAAGGAGCCGGCCAACGCCAGCGCGATCCACGGCGGCCGGCCGTACTCCACGCTCAGCACGCCCACAGCGGCGGCGCCCAGCACGACGGCCACCCACTGCAGCCTGCGGAGACGTTCGCGCAGCAGCAGCACGCCCAGCAGCACGGTGACCAGCGGGTTGATGAAGTACCCGAGCGAGGTCTCCACCACATGCCCGCTGTTGACCCCCCATATGTAGAGGCCCCAGTTCACCGCGATGACCAGCGCCGCGACGGTGAGCCGGGTCACCGCACCTCGACGGCGCCGAAGGGCGCGCAGGGCCGGCCACCCGCGGGCCGCGCTGAGCACCCCGATGAGCAAGACCAGCGACCAGACCACCCGATGGCACAGGATCTCCACCGCGCCGGCCGGCTCGAGCAGCGGCCAGTACAGCGGAAACAACCCCCACAGCCCGTAGGCCGCGACGCCGAACAGCACACCACGGCGCTGCTCGGACACCTGCCGAGGGTACCCGGCACAGCTCATCGGAGCGCTGCCCACGCCGCCGCGCTCGCTTTCGGCTTTCGTCCGGTTTACCGTTCCGGCATGGGCGTCCATGAGGTAACGGCGGCCCGCGACGAACGCGAGCTGGCGGCGTTCACCCGGGCGGCGCTGCGGGACCTCGCCGCTCTGGAGAAGATGCTCGATTCCGACGTCCTGGAATCGGAGGTCCGGCGGATCGGTGTCGAGCAGGAGATGTTCCTGGTGGACTCCGCCATGGCGCCGGCTCCGGTCGCGATGGAGGTCCTGGAAACGGCCGGCGACGCCCGGTTCACCACCGAGATCGGACGATTCAACCTGGAGGCGAACTTACCGCCGCAGGAGTTGGCGCCCGGTTGCCTCGACCGGCTGGAGGCCGACCTCCTCGACGTCGTACACACCGCCGACCACGCTGCCCGGCAGCACAACGCCCGGGTGCTGCTGTGCGGCATCCTGCCGACCCTTCGGCAGTCCGACCTCGGGTTGGGCAACCTCACCCCGCTGCCGCGGTATGAAGAACTCGACCGGCAGCTGCGGTCGATGCGTGGCAGCGAGTTCGTGGTGCACATCAAGGGCGTCGACGAGCTGCATGTCGCCCACGACAATGTGATGTTCGAGGCCTGCAACGCCAGCTACCAGGTGCATTACCAGGTGCAGCCGCGACACTTTGCCCGGGACTACAACATCGCCCAGGCGGTCACCGCTCCGCTGCTGGCTGCGGCCGTGAACTCGCCGCTGCTGATGGGACACCGGCTGTGGCAGGAAACCCGGCTGGCGCTGTTCCAGCACTCTGTCGACGAGCGCTCGACACCGCGTCAAGCGCGCAGCTCGCCGACCAGGGTGGGCTTCGGCGACGGCTGGGTGACCGACTCGGTGCTGGAGATCTACCGCGATAACCTGGCCCGCTTCCGGTCCATCCTGATCGGGCCGCTGGACGTCGACCCGCTGGAGCTGCTGGCTGCCGGCGGTGTACCGAAGCTGGCCGCGCTGTCGCTGCACAACGGTACGGTGTGGCGCTGGAACCGGCCGTGCTACGGCGTGCTGGAAGGCAGGGCCAGCTTGCGGCTGGAGAACCGGGTACTCCCGTCGGGCCCGAGTGTCCGCGACGAGGTGGCCAACACCGCATTCCTGGTGGGACTGCTGTGCGCGCTGCCCGAGGCGTACGGCGACATCCGCCGCCGGCTGGACTTCGACGACGCCAAGGCAAACCTGTTCGCCGCCGCCCGGCACGGCCTGGACGCCCAACTCGTCTGGACCGGCGGCCGGCGCTGGACCGCGCAGTCGCTGATCACCGACGAGCTGCTGCCGTTGGCCCGCCAGGGTCTGGCCGAAGCCGGCCTGCCGGCGGCCGAGATCGACCGCCACCTCGGCGTACTCGCGGAGCGGGTGGCCAGCGGGTGGACCGCCGCTCGCTGGGCGCTGTCCACCGCCGCTCGCTCGGCGAACGGTACGACGGCTCAACGCGATCGAGCCTTGGTGGCGACCATGCTGGCCCAGCAACAGACCGGCGAGCCGGTGCACACCTGGGCGGTCACGCCGGCGGAGGTGCCGCAGGACTGGTTGTCCTCCTACCGGCTCGTCGAGCAGATCATGTCCACCGACCTGTTCACGGTGGCCCCGGACGAGCCGATCGACCTGGTGGCCAGCGTGATGGACTGGCGGCACGTCCGGCACGTTCCGGTTGAGGAGGGCGGCCGGCTGGTCGGCCTGATCTCACACCGGGACCTGCTGCGGACCGTGGCCGCGCCCGGCATCGACTGCCCGGAGCCGGCGCTCACCGCCCGTGCGGTGATGAAGTCCGACCCACTGACCGTGACAGCGAGCACCCCGACGCTGGCCGCCATGGAGGTCATGCGCGAGGCCGCGGTGGGATGCCTGCCGGTCGTCCAGGACGGCCGGCTGGTCGGCATCGTCACGGCAAGTGACTTCCTGCCTATCTCCTACCGGTGCCTCAGGGCAGCCGCCGAAGGACCGCTGCAAGACTGACGCCCAGATCCATGGCGAGCCGTCCGGTCACGGGCGGCCTACGGAACGTTGACGATCGCCAGGACGTCGGGCGGCCGGCTGGCATACTGCACGAACCAACGGCCGGATGCATCCGCGCTTCGGCCGGACTCCAGAGTGCCTTTGCGAGGAACCATGACCCGTTCTATCCCCCGAGGGCCCCGCGTCGCCTGCATCCTGGGCGGAGCCAGCCTGGCCGCCGCCGCCTTGGCGTTGGCCGCCGCGACGCCGGCGGCTGCCGGGAGCACCGTCACCTGGTCGATGAACGAGCGCAGCGGGTCCAGGATGGCGTCCACCGGGCACGGCCCGAACGGGCACATCGGCGCGGCGGTACGCCTCGGCTCGCCTGGTGCCGCCGGTACCGCGTACACCTTCGCCGCCCCGGCGCCGCAGAGCCGGGTGCAAGCCGGCCGCCTGGTCACCGTCTCGAACAGCTCCGGCGGACGCTACCTCAACCCGGGCACCGCGCGGATCACCGTCGCCATCTCGGTCCGCACGAGCGGCAGCGGCGAGTACAACGTCATACAGAAGGGACAGGCCCGGACCCGCGGCGGCTTCTACAAGATGGAGATCAACAGCAACGGCGGCCGGCCCGGCCGCCCAGCCTGCACCTTCGGTACCGGTTCGCGGGGCTACAGCGTGTCGACCACGACGCGGGTCAACGACGGCCGCTGGCACCGGGTGTCGTGCACCAAGGCGGCGTCGGGCGGCACAGTGATCGTCAAACTCACGGTGGACGGCGTGGCGAAGCGACGAGCCTTCCACGCCGCCAACTTCGCGATCAGCAACACCATGCCACTGAGCATCGGCGGGAAGACCTCGTGCAACGCCGGGCGGGTCGACTGCGACTACTTCGAGGGGTCCCTGGACCGGGCCAGCGTCAGCATCGGCTGACTCATCGCGGGGTGTCGGACGCCGCCGCTTCCTCGGCTGGCGGATCGCTCACCGGCCGGTCCCGCTCACCGAAGCTGACGTCCACGTCCTCGTTGCCCTTGAAGCGTTCCGTCGCCGCGTAGGAGGCGTAGGCGTCCTTGTCGGCAGAGGTGAGGTCGACGTCGTCGGTGACAGGGGTCAACAAGGCCCGCGGCCAGAGCCGGTCCCGGCGCACCACGTTGATCTCCGTACACATCAGCAGGATCAACGCCTCCAAGTAGATCCAGGCCAGGAGCCCCAGGACGATGCCGAACAGGCCGTACACCTGGGTGGCTCCGCGCAGCTTGTGGCTGAGGTAGTACGTCCCGACGAGCTGCAGCAGCTGCCAGGCCACGGCGGCGGTGACCGCGCCGACCCGGATGTCGCGGGTGGAGATGTCCCGGGCGGTGGCCACCCGGAAGGCGAGCATGAGCAGCAGCACGTTGGCGATCACCGACAGGCCGGTGGCCGCCCACCGCAGGCCGGTACCGATGTCCGCGCCGTAGACCTGTGCGCCGGTGGTCAGCGCGGACAGCGCCGTGGTGGCCAGCACGCCGAGGCCGATGATCAGCAGCAGGAGCAGGCTGCGGAGCCGGGCGACGATGGGGTTGGGCCGCTCGTTGCGCGGCACCGCCCAGACCTTGTTGAACGCGTTCTGCACCGCCTGGGCGATACCGAGGCCGCCGTAGATCGTGCCGAGGATGCCGACCGCCAGCGCGGCGCCGCTGCCGTGCACCGAGTGGACGTTGGTCTTGATCTGATCCCCGATGATCGGAAATTGGGCCAGGGCCGACTGCACCACTTGGGCCTGCAGGTGGGCGTTGCCCTGCAGGATGAAACCCAGCACGGTACTGAGCAGCAGCAGCAGCGGAAACAGCGACAGGAAGCCGTAGTAGGTGATCATGGCCGCCAGGAAGTTGCCCTGGTCGTCGAAGAACTTGTACACCACGGCCAGCGGGAACCCGAGCCAGGTGTGCCGACGCTGGTAGGCGTCCAGCCGCTCCACCAGCGGTCCAGAACCCGGTCCAGACCCCACGGCCGTCACCTTCATCGTCAGATCGTCCCGGGAGGGTACCCGGTCCCGGCTTGCCTGTCGCGCCACGTGCCGATACCGGCATACTGCGCACCATGGCCGGGTGCCCCCTCGGATCCGCAACCGGCCGGCTGGCCGCCGCCGACCGGCTGTGGCTGGGACTGGACTCACCGCGCAACCTGATGACGGTCACCGCGGTGCTGACCTTCGCCGATCCGGTGGACCTGCCGGCGCTGCGCCGGCTCCTCGCCGAGCGGCTGCTCGGCGGCTACCCCCGGTTCGGCCAACGGGTCGAACCGGGCCGGTGGCCGCTCTACATCCCGCGCTGGAGCGATGCCGACGTCGACCTTGACGTGCACCTGCGCCGGCTACCGAACGACGGTACCGACCTGCCCGGCGTGGTGGAGGACGTGCTGCGCCAGCCGCTGGATCTCACCCGACCGCCCTGGCAGTTCGACCTGGTGCGCATCGCGACCGGAGACGCGCTGGTGGCCCGGGTGCACCACTGCGTCGCCGACGGCATCGCGCTGGCCGGCGTCCTGCTGGCCCTCACCGACGGCCCGGCACTCGCGCCACCGCCAGCCGCTCCCCCGACGGGGGCCTCGCGGCGCGGCACCGTCACCTCGGCGGCCGGGATGGCCCGCTGCGCGCTGCGGCTCCTGCTGCTGCGCCGCGAGCCGCGCAGCCCGCTGACCGGCCAGCCGGGGGTGGCGAAGCGGGTGGCCTGGACACCCGGCCTGCCACTGGCGCAGGTGCGGGCGGTGGCCGCGGTCACCGGAGGCAGCGTCAACGACGTGCTGCTGGCGGTCACCGCCGGAGCCCTGCGCCGGTACCTGCTTGCCGACGGCGTGCCGCCGGTGGACCTGCGGGTGTTCGTACCGGTCAATGTGCGCCCGGCCGGCGCGTCGGGCCTGGGGCAGCTCGGCAACCGGTTCGGCCTGCTGTTCCCCCGGCTCCCGGTCGGCGTTGCCGATCCGGCCGCCCGGGTGGCCGCGATCTCCCGGCAGATGACCGCCGGCAAGGCTTCCGCCGAGGCGGCGAGCACCTACCACCTGGTCCGGCTGGCCGGGCTGCTGCCGAGGTGGTGCCAAGCCCTCGCTGGTCGGGTGCTCGGCTCCAAGGCCAGCGCGGTGGTGACGAACGTCCCGGGACCTCGCCAGCCGGTGGCGCTGGCCGGCGCGGTGCTGTCCCGGCTGACCTACTGGGTGCCGCAGGTGGGTTCCATCGGGATCGGCATCAGCATCTTCAGCTACGCCGGTACCGTCACCATCGGCGTGGCCACCGACGCCGGCCTGGTGCCCGACCCGGCCCGGGTGACCGACGCAATGGCCGCCGAGTTCGCCGACCTGCGCCGGGCGGTCGGCGACCCGGGATAGCGTCAGCCGGTTCCAGCCCGCCGCTGCGCCTCGGCCGCAATGCTGTCGAAGGTGCCCCGCACGGCCGCTTCGTAGACGGCTCCCACCCGCTCGCCCCACCACCGGCCGAGACCCCACAGATCGGCGCCCAGTTCCCCGCCGTAGCTCAACATCGTGCCGCCGCGCGTCCGCTCCAGGTCGAAGTACTCGACGACGTGCGGCACCGGGCCTCGTACCAGTCGGAAGTCCACCCTTGTCGGCCTGGTGAAACGCACCGTCTCCAGCGTGGTCGCGGTCAGGCCGTAGCGCACCGGCGTGTAGTGCGCGGCCAGGACCAGATCGGTGCCGCGTTCGATGACCTCCAGCTTGCCGGCCATCGCCTTGGGGGTACGCCCCAGGTACGGCGCCGCGATGACGTCGAAGACGGTGTCCGGCGGCGCGGCAATCTTGATCCGCACCGGCCCGAGCGGGCGTAGGCTCCTTCCCCAACCGGTGTCGACTGTCAGCCCGCCGCCGATCAGCAGCCGGTAGCCGACCGCCGCCGCGCCGCCGGTGAGGACCAGCTTGCCGATGCCCACCTCAGTCGGGGTTGCGGCCGGTCAGGCCGAGCAACCGGTCCTGCAGCGACGCCGACTCCGGCACCTCGACCCGGGGGCCGAAGACGCCAATCGCCCGCCACTGTTCGGCGTGCGGTTCCAGCTCCTCCCACAAGCCCTGCACCAGCTCCGGCGGCAGGGTCGCATCCGCGCCGATCACCTTGGCGATGTCGTGGGCGCGCAGCCCGCGGAAGGAGTTGACCTGCCACAGGTACTCCCGGGCCGGGAAGTCGCCGAACGAGCAGTGCACCGTACGGTTCAGGTCATCGAGCGCCGTCGCGGCGGCGCAGGCCTGCTCCACGATAGCGGCGAAGCTGGCCTTGGGGTCCGCGCCGAGCAGGTCGCCCTTGAACGCCTCGGCGCCCACCTCGGCCATGGTGCGGCCGGCGAGCATGGCGGGCACCCAGGCGTCGTCGTACGCGTGATAGCTGATCACCTCGCGCAGGGTCACGTCGTGGTCGGTCGCCCGCGTCACGAACTTCGGCGGCATCGGCTGGTCCCACTGGTCGTCCGCGATGGCCTCGACCACCTTCAGCAGCGTGCGGTCGGCCAGTACGAAGACCTCGGGTTCGCCCATCCACTCCTCCTTGTTCGGACTTCTCGTCGCTGCGGGCAGGCTAGCCGGGGGCGCTGCCCACCGGTGGTTGGCCCGCCGACCCGGGTGCCGACCGTCGGGCTTCTCGGCACAGCCCGGTCAGCCGAGCGAGCAGGACCTGCGCCTCGTCCTGGTCGCGGGCGTAGGCGACCGCGTGCCACCCCCGACCGGCGGTGTCGGCGTGCAGGGTCGCCAGCCGCAGCCGGCGCTGCAGCGGCCCCTGCACCCACCGCAGGCTTTGCACCTTCTCCAGCGGCACGATGGTTACTGTGGGCCGCAACCGGCCGGTACGGGTCCAGAGGTAGTCCTCGTCGTGCCAGGCGCGGAGGTTGCGGTAGCTCAGCGGCGCTCGCCACATCGCACGCCGCGGTGGCTGTGAACCCGGCGGTGGGGTGGCGTGCGCGCCGGGCAGTACCCGGGCGAGCAGCCGGGCCGCGTCGTGCTCGGTACCCACCGGCAGCAGGGCGCTACTAAGATGCCCACCCTCGTGCTCCCCGCCGGCGCGCAGCCGCTGCCGGGCCACGTCGATCTCCAGGCGGTGCCAGCCGAAGGGCCGCCACAACACGGGGGAGATCCAACGCACCGCCTGCACCCGGCGCGGCGGCACGGTCTCGGCCCTGGTGGACAGCAGCCCGCTGCGCAGCCGCAGCCCGTCCGGGGCCTCGGCCACGGTGAACCCGTACTCGGCGTTGAGCTGGCGCAGGCCGGCCGTACCGGCGGTGAGCAGCAGCGGCCAGGAAAAGGCCAGCACCAGCAGCGGGGAGGCAGCGAACACCGCCGCCACGCCGACCCCGACCGCCACAGCCGCAGCCAGCGCCGCGGTGGCGCTGCAGACCACCGACGCGAGCAGTGTCCAGACCTCCACCGACACGATCGCCCGCTCCGGCGGTTCCGCGGTGTTCCCGGCCAGGCCGGCGCCCAGCGCAAGCAATTCGGCCCGGACCTCGTGCGCCCGCCGCTCACTGAGGTAGGACAACCGGCTCGTGCTGGACCCGCTGCCGGCCAGCGCGATCCGCAGCTCCGCCAGGCCGAGGATGCGACCGAGCAGCGGCCGGACGACGTCGATGGCCTGCACCCGGCGCAGCGGTACCCGGATGGACTGGCGCCGGATCAGCCCGGTTTCGATCTGCAGTTCGCCGTGGCTGACCCGCCAGGTGGTGACCAGCCAGGAGACGATGCCGGTGAGGACCAGCCCGGCCCCGCCGATCAACTCCGGCCACGGCACGCCGCGTCCTTGGTGCAGCAACGGGCCGGCGAGCCGGGGCGCGAAGACCGCCGCCAGCACGGCGAGGGCCCGGCCGAACTGGAGCACCGGGGACAGCGGGTGCAGCCGGGTCCAGGGCCGTTCTGCGGCCGGACCGACAGGCGGGTGGTCGGTCACAGCCCGGCCGCTTGAGCCTCTCCCAAGGTGGCCAACCGGTCCCGCAACGCGGCGGCGTCCGCGGTGGCCAGGCCGGGGATGTGGGCGTCGGTGGCTGCGGCAGCGGTGTGCAACTGCACGGTCGCCAGGCCCAGCCAGCGGTCGACCGGACCGGCGGTCACGTCCAGGAACTGCATCCGACCGTAGGGCACCACGGACAGCCGCCTGATCAGCACACCGCGACGGACCAGCAGGTCATCGTCGCGTTCCAGGTATCCCCAGGCCGCGTATCGGCGTCGGAGGGTGACGAGCCAGACGGCCGCCACCACCCCGATCACAGCCCCGGTGATGGTGGCGATGCTCCGGCCACCGAACCACCACCCGGCCGCGACACCGGCGACCAGGGCCAGGGCGGTCCCAGCCGCCCAGACCAGCACCCGGGCGGTCCACAGCCGGGGCGACGGCCGGATGAACTCCACGCTTCATTCTCGCCCGGAGCACCTGCATGAAGTCTCAGCTGAGCACTAGAGCCCACAGTGCCCCACCTGCCGAGCCCCGCGAAGATCGTCGTGAGCGTGCCGATCTTCGCCGCCGAAGGGCACTGTGTGCTGAAGTGCTCACCCGCTCCTCGGCATCGACCCGGGGACGCCCGGCTGGACCCGGTAGCGGCGGTGCGCCAGCGACGGCATCCGCTGACGGACCTGCTCCACCCGGTCGGCGCTCACCTCGGCGAGCGCGATCGCCTCGTCGTCGCCCAGCTGGGCGAGTGGCACACCGACCGGGTCCACGATCATGCTGCGGCCGGCGTAGGTCGGCGGCCCCTGGCCGGCCGCCGCGACGTAGGCGGTGTTCTCGATGGCCCGGGCCCGGACCAGGGTGGACCACTGCTCCTCCTTCCCCGGCCCGGCGACCCAGGCCGCCGGCAGCGCCAGCAGCGTGACGCCGCGATCGGCCAGCGCCCGCCCGAGCTCGGGGAACCGGACGTCGTAGCAGGTCAGCACCCCAACCGTCAGCCCGCCGCACGGAAAGACCAGCAGCTCCGATCCGTCGATGTCCCCTGACGCCAGGCTGTCGGACTCGCGCCAGCCCAGCGCGTCGAACAGGTGCAGCTTGCGGTAGCGGCCGATCAGGCCGCCGGCGTCGACCGCCACGACCGTGTTGTAGGCCTTGGTGCTGCCGGCCCTCGACAGGTCGACCGGCACCGACTCGAACATGCCGGCGACGACGGTGACGCCGTGCTCGGCGGCCGTGGCCGCCAGGCCGGAGACGAACGGCCCGTCGAGCGGCTCGGCGAGTGCCGCCAAGGGGTCCCCCGGCCCGCCGAAGGGATGCATCGCCGCCTCCGGGGCGACGATCAGCTCGGCGCCGGCGTCGGCCGCTCGAGAGATCAACTGCCCCACCCGGGACAGGTTGGCCGGCTTGTCGGTACCGGCCGCGAACTGCACTACTGCCACTCTCATGCCGGCATTCTCCCGCCGGCTCCGCTGGGAACTAGCCTCGGCGCATGACGGCTTCGCTGGTCGAGCGCATGCGCGGCTTCGGTACGACCATTTTCGCCGAGATGACCGCGCTGGCCATCGAGACCGGCGCGGTCAACCTCGGCCAGGGATTCCCGGACACCGACGGGCCGCCGGCCATGCTCACCCGGGCCCAGCAGGCCATCGGCGAGGGGTTGAACCAGTACCCGCCCGGACCCGGACTGCCGGTCCTGCGTGAGGCGATCGCCGCCCACCGGGCCAAGCGCTACGGGATGTCGTACGACCCGGCCGGGGAGGTGCTGGTCACCGTCGGGGCCACCGAGGCGATTACCGCCGCCGTGCTGGCGCTGTGCGAGTCGGGCGATGAGGTGCTGGTCTTCGAGCCGTACTACGACTCCTACGGGGCGGCCATCGCCCTGGCCGGCGGGGTGCGCCGCGCGGTGACGATGCGACCGGACGGACCCGGCGGGCGGTTCACCTTCGACCCGGCCGAGCTGCGGGCGGCGGTAACCCCGCGGACCCGGCTAATGCTGCTCAACAGCCCGCACAACCCGACCGGGACCGTAATGACCCCGGCCGAGCTGGCCGAGGTGGCGGCGGTCTGCCTGGACCGCGACCTGGTGGCGATCACGGACGAGGTGTACGAGCACCTCACCTACGACGGCGCCGAGCACCTGCCGCTGGCCGCCCTGGACGGCATGCGGGAGCGCACGGTGTCGATCTCTTCGGCCGGCAAGACGTTCTCGGCCACCGGCTGGAAGACCGGGTGGGTCTGCGCGCCGCCGGAGCTGGTACGGGCGGTGCTCACCGTCAAACAGTTCCTCACCTTCACCGCGAACGGCCCGTTCCAGGTCGCGGTGGCCTACGCATTGGAGCACGAGCTGGACTGGGTGGAGGGTTCACGGGTCTCCCATCAGCAGCGGCGGGATCTGCTGGCCACCGGGCTGGAAACCCTCGGGCTCACCGTGCACCGCCCGGCTGGGACGTACTTCGTCCAGACCGACGTACGCTCGCTCGGCATCGACGACGGCACCGCCTTCGCCCGGGCGCTGCCACGAGCCGCCGGGGTCGCCGCGATCCCGACCGCGGCGTTCTATGACGACAAGGCGGCCGGCCGGCCGTACGTCCGGTTCGCGTTCTGCAAGCGGCCGGAGGTGCTCGCCGAGGGCGTGGCCCGGCTGACGGCTTACGCTGCCCAGCGACGGCGCGGCTAGTCCCCCGGCGAGGTCCGCTTGCTGGCCAGGCCGGACCGAGCAACCGGCTACTTCAGCAGCCGGGACAACCGGCGGTCGGCGAGTGGGCGGCCCCCCGTCTGACAGGCCGGGCAGTACTGCAACGCCTTGTCCGCGAAGGAGACCTCGCGGATGGTGTCACCGCAGACCGGGCACGGCTGGCCGGCGCGGCCGTGCACCCGCAGACCGGTCTTCTTCTCGGCCTTGAGGTCGCCGGCGGCCAGGCCACGGGCCCGTTCCACCGCGTCGCCGAGGGTGTCGACCAGTGCCGCGTGCAGCCTGCCGGTGTCCTGCGCGGTCAGGGTGGACGCCGGCTTGAACGGGGAGAGCCGGGCCGCGTGCAGCACGTCGTCGGAGTACGCGTTGCCCACCCCGGCCAGCACACTCTGGTCGGTCAGCACCCCCTTGACCTGGGCTCGACCGGCGGCCTTGAGCAGCTCGGCGAACGCCGCGACGGTGAAGGTCGGGTCGAGCGGGTCGATCCCGAGCCGGGCCACCCCGGGCACCAGCGCGGGGTCATGGACCAGGTAGACGGCGAGCCTCTTCTGCGTGCCAGCCTCGGTGAGGTCGAACCCGGAGCCGTCATCGAGGTGCACCCGGACGGCGAGCGGCCCTTTCCCCGGCCGCGGCGGCGCCGGCGGCAGTGCGGCCCGCCAGTGCAGCCAGCCGGCCCGGGCCAGGTGCACGACGAGGTGCAGCCCGTCCACGTCGAGGTCCAGGAACTTGCCGTACCGGCGGGTACCTGTCACCGACAATCCAGACAGAGCGGTCAGCGGCGGGTCGAACGTCTTCAACGCGTTGATCGCGGTCACGTCGACCCGGGTCACCACCCGGCCCACGGCGGTCGATCGGAGGAAGTCGGCCAGCGCCTGCACTTCGGGGAGTTCGGGCACCCGACCATCCTCCGCCTTCCGCCGGCAGCGGTCGAACCGAGCTACTGGCGGTCCGAGTGCTCAGTACGGGGCGGTGGCCAGCGTGACGTTGGCCGTCTTGGTGGCACCGTTGCGGGTGTAGCGCAGGGAAACCACGTCACCGGGCCGGTGCGCCCGCACCGCCGCGACCAGGGCGTTCGCGGTGTTGATCGGGCGATCCCCGATCGCGGTGACCAGGTCGCCGGCCGCCAGCCCGGCCTTCGCGGCCGCACCGCCGGGGGTGACCGCGCCGAGCCGGGCGCCGCCGGCGGCAGCCGTGTCGGCAACCGTGACGCCGAGGTAGGCGTGCTTCGCCTTGCCGGTGGCAATCAGCTCATCGATGATCGGGTTGGCCTGGTCGATGGGGATGGAGAAGCCGAGTCCGATGCTCCCGGAGGTGCCGCCGCTGCTCGAGCCCAGGCTGGCGATCGCCGAGTTGACCCCGACCACCTCACCGCGCATGTTGACCAGCGGGCCACCGGAGTTGCCCGGGTTGATCGCGGCGTCGGTCTGGATGGCATCCAGGACGGTGCTCGTGGTGTCGGTGCCATTCTGCGAGGTACTGCCGGTGAACACCGGCCGGTCCAGCGCGCTGACGATGCCGGAGGTGACGGTGCCGGACAGCCCGAGCGGGGAACCAACCGCGACCACCGGATCGCCGACCGCCAGGCCCGAGGAGCGCCCAAGGGTCGCCACCCGTTCGCCCGTCACGTCGTTGACCTTGATGACCGCGAGGTCGGAGACCGGGTCCTGACCGACGACGGTTGCGGCCCGTTGCCGGCCGTCGGAGAAGGTCACCCGGATCGTGCCGCCGGCTGCGCCCTCCACCACGTGGTTGTTCGTCACGACGTGCCCAGCGGTGTCGACGAGGAAGCCGGTGCCGACACCGGACCCGCTCTGCCCGGTCACCGCGATGGAGGCCACGCTGGGCACCACCTTGGAAGCGACAGTGGTCACCGATCCGCTGGGCGCGTCCGCGGTCGTGTCGCCGGCGTTGGCCGCGCGGGCAACTCCGGTACCGGCCCCGGTGCCGGTCGTGCTGGCCGCCGGGGTGGCGGGCGAGTCGTCCAAGGCGTGGCTGACCGCGGCGCCGGTCCCGCCGCCGACCAGGGCGCTGGCCAGCGCGAGCGCCACCAGGCTGGCCGCCGGACGTCGCCGCCGCGGGGGGTTCGGCGGCGAGTCCGGCGGTGATTCGGAGGCCGGCGGAAGGGGCATGGTGGCGTTCGTCAACTCGGTCACGCCCTCCACAGTGGCTGGCGGATCTGAAAGCTGGCTGAACGGTAGCCGCGAGTTTCCCAAAGATGCCCAGCCGTCCTGACTCGCGCTACTGACTCAGTACCTCCGGCTTCCGAGCGCCGACCGCTGGCGCGCCGGGCAGGGTCAAGACCAGCCGGGCACCGCCGCTTTCGGCTGTCTCGACGCGGACGCCGCCGCCGTGGGAGTCCGCGACCTGCCTCACGATCGCCAGCCCGAGTCCCGACCCCGGCAGCGGCCGGGCGTCCGGCGCCCGGTAGAACCTCTCGAAGACGTGCGGCCGGTGGTCGTCGGCGATGCCCGGCCCCTCGTCGGAGACCCGCAGGACGCCGTCCCGCAGCCGGACCCGGACCGTGCCAAGCTCCGGGCTCCACTTCACCGCGTTGTCCAGCAGGTTGGTGACCGCCCGTTCCAGCAGCCGGGCGTCCCCACGGACGGTCCACGGCTCCAGTTCCACGTCGAAGGTGAGCCCGCCGGCCCGCCGCCGGGCCCGGGCCACGGCGGTGCTCACCGTCGCGGCGAGATCGACATCGGCGACCTCGCCGGAAGGCGGCTCGTCGCGGGCCAGTTCCACGAGGTCGGTCACCAGCCCGGACAGCTCGCCCACCTGAGCCCGCACGTCGGCCAATAGCTGCCGGTGGTCCTCCGCCGGCAGGGCCGCACCGGTGTCGGCCTGCGCCAGCAGGTCGAGGTTGGTACGGAGGCTGGTCAGCGGCGTCCGCAGCTCGTGTCCGGCGTCGGCGACCAGCCTGCGCTGCCGGTCCTGGGAGTCGGCCAGCGCCGCCAGCATGGCGTTGAACGCCAGCGCGAGCCGGGAGATCTCATCCGGTCGGTCGTGGCGTCGACCGACCTCAATCGGCGTGATCTCCCGGGTCCGGGCGATCCGTTCGGCGGCCGCGGTGAGCCGCTCCACCGGAGCCAGCCCGGTCCGGGCGACGGCCAGTCCGGCGCTGGCGGCCACGCCAATGCCGATCAGCCCCACCACGAGCAACACCCCGGTCGTGCTCGCCAGGATGCGGTCGGACTCGACCAGCGAGCGGGCCAGCACCAGCGCCTGCCCGGCGCCGGTGGAGACCGCCACGGTCCGGTACGGAGTGTCACCGATGTCCAAGGTGCGCAGCGAGCGGGTCCGCACTCCGGCGGCCACCTGCAACTCCGGGCGGCCAACCGGGATCGGCTCGGCGTTGAGCGCGGGGGTGACGACGCCGTCCGCCCGAAGGATGTTGACCTGGACGTCGGCCGCGCTCAGCGCGATCGACGGCACCCGGAACAGCAGTTGGGGATCGGCGAGGGGCGACTTGGCGGCGGCCTCGGCGCGGCTCACCAGCGAAGCATCGAGCTCACGCCGGAGATCGTGGCGCAACGTGAGGTACGCCGCGACGGCGGCCAGCGCGACGGCGACCCCAACCGCGACCGCGACCAGCAGTGCCACCCGGGCGCGCAGCGTCAGCCCGGTCACCACAGACGCCGATCAGGTGTGGACCGCCGGACGGTCACGGCGGCGTCTCCCGCAGGACGTACCCGACACCGCGCACGGTGTGCACCAGCCGCGTCTCCCCTTCGGCCTCGGTCTTGCGCCTCAGGTAACCGACGTAGACCTCGAGTGAGTTCGCCGTGGTGGGGAAGTCGAAACCCCAGACGTCCTCGAGGATCCGCTCTCGAGTCAGCACCTGGCGGGGATTGCGCATCAGCAACTCGAGGAGCGCGAACTCGGTCCTGGTCAGTCGAATGCCGCGTTCGCCGCGGGTAACGTCCCTGGTGCCCGGGTCAAGGGTCAGATCGGCAAAGGTCAGCGGCGCCTCGCCCTCCTCGCGGCGGGTTCGTCGCAGCAGGGCGCGGAGCCGGGCCAGCAGCTCCTCCAGGGCGAACGGCTTCGGCAGGTAGTCATCGGCGCCGGCGTCCAGACCGGCGACCCGGTCGGCGACCGCGTCCCGGGCGGTGAGCACCAGCACCGGCACCTCGTCGCCCGCGGCCCGCAGCCGTCGGCAGGTCTCCAGGCCGTCCACCCGAGGCATCATCACGTCGAGCACCATGGCATCCGGCGAGCTCGCGGCCACCTTGTCCAAGGCCTCGGCACCGTCCGCGGCAACGTCCACGGCATAGCCGTTGTAGGTGAGCGACCGCCGCAACGCCTCGCGCACGGCGTGGTCGTCGTCCACCACGAGAATCCGCATGCCGATCATTCTGCGGTAACCGGCTAAGAAAGAGCTGAACAAGTGCGGCGGCCGAACCCTGACGAGGTGAGATCCCGGCCGAATCGGGGTATGACACCTGCGCCACACCAAGGCACGGATTAAGGAGGTATCCCGTGGCGATCCTGCGTTTCGACCCCTTCCGCGATCCCTTCCACGAGTTGGACCGGCTGACGAGCCAGATGCGTTCCGGCACCCGCATGCCGCTCGGCATGCCCATGGACGTCTGGAAGAGCGACAACGGCTACATCATCGAGCTCGATCTGCCGGGCGTCGACCCGAACAGCATCGAGCTGACGTGCGAACGCAACGAGCTGACCGTACGCGCCGAGCGCCGGCCGTCGTTCGGCTCCGACGACGAGGTGGTCGTCGCCGAGCGCCCGCAAGGCAACTTCACCCGTCAGCTAGTGCTCGGCGACGGCCTGGATACCTCCAGCGTTGCCGCGGACTACGCCGACGGCGTGCTCCGGTTGTCGATCAAGGTGGCGCAGGCCGCCCAGCCCCGCCGGATCGAGGTCAACCGGAGTTCGACGGGCCGAACGATCGAAGGTACGGTCCATGGTTCCGTCGGGGGCGGGGCCAAGGACGCGGACCAGAACCAGCCGGAGTTCGCGGCCAACGCCAGCTGACTTCCAGGCTATCGAGGCCGGCCCGGATGTCCGGGCCGGCCTCGGCCGTGTTCGGGTCAGGAGGGTTCGAGGGCCGACAGGTTCGACGGGCGGCAGGGTCGTGGCGGCGAGCTCAGCGGGGTAGCGTCCGGCCATGACGACGAACGACCGCGAACGGCGGGTACTGGACCTGGCCCCCAAGGGGCTGCTGATCGACGGGCACTGGCGCGATGCCGGCGGCGGGGCGCGCTTCGCCGTGGAAGACCCGGCCACCACCGAAGCGCTCTGCGAGATGGCGGACGCCACCCCGGCGGATGCGGTCGCGGCCCTGAACGCGGCGTGCTCGGCGCAGGCGGAGTGGGCGGCCACACCGCCCCGGCAGCGCGGGGAGATCCTGCGCCGGTCGTTCGAGCTGATCGTCGAACGGGCCGACGACCTGGCGCTGCTCATGACGCTGGAGATGGGCAAGCCGCTGGCGGAGTCGAAGGGCGAGGTCAGCTACGCGGCGGAGTTCTTCCGGTGGTTCGCCGAAGAGGCCGTCCGGATCGACGGCCGCTGGTCGCGCGATCCGGCCGGGCGCGGCCGTCTGGTGACCATGAAGCAGCCGGTCGGCCCGTGCCTGTTGATCACCCCGTGGAACTTCCCGATGGCGATGGGCACCCGCAAGATCGGGCCGGCCGTGGCCGCCGGCTGCACGATGGTGGTCAAGCCGGCGCAGCAGACGCCGCTGTCCATGACGTTGCTGGCGTCGCTGATGACCGAGGCGGGTCTGCCCGCCGGTGTGCTGAACGTCGTCACCGCCACCTCCGCGGCCAAGACCGTGGGGCCGTTGATGGCGGACAAGCGGCTGCGGAAGATGTCCTTCACCGGGTCCACCCCGGTGGGCAAGACGCTCATGGAGCAGGCCGCCGGCAACCTGCTGCGGATCTCGATGGAACTCGGCGGCAACGCCCCGTTCCTGGTCTTCGACGACGCCGACCTCGATCTGGCGGTCGAGCAGGCCATGGTCGCCAAGATGCGCAACATGGGCGAGTCCTGCGTCGCCGCCAACCGGTTCCACGTGCAGGAATCCGTCGCCGATGACTTCGCCGCCCGGCTCGCGGAGAAGATGAGCGCGCTGCGCGTCGGCCGGGGCACCGAGCCGGGGGTGAACGTCGGCCCGCTGATCGACGGTAATCAGCGGGGCAAGGTCAGCGACCTGGTGACCGACGCGGTGGAGCACGGCGCGAAGGTGCTTGTCGGCGGCGCGGCGCCGGACCGGCCCGGCTACTTCTACGCGCCCACGGTGATCGGCGGCGTCTCCACCGAGGCGCAGATGTACACCGAGGAGATCTTCGGCCCGGTGGCGCCGGTGTACCCGTTCAGCACCGAGGAGGAGGCGCTGGCCGCCGCCAACGGCAGCGACTACGGGTTGGTGGCCTACGCCTTCACCCGCGAGCTGGCCCGGGCCGTACGGGTGATGGAAGGCTTGGAGACCGGCATGGTCGGCATCAACAAGGGCCTGGTCTCCAACGCGGCGGCACCCTTCGGCGGGGTGAAGTGGTCCGGCTTCGGTCGGGAAGGCGGCCGGGAGGGGATCGAGGAGTACCTGTCCACGAAGTACGTGGCCATCGACGCGTAGCCGGCCGCGCTCGGCAGGAGTCCGCGGCGGGGAGCCGGTATCCTGTCGTCTGCGGCGGGAGATGACTGGCTGGCCCGCCGAGGAGGCTTCGCCTAGTCCGGTCTATGGCGCCGCACTGCTAATGCGGTTTGGGTTCATCCCCATCCCGGGTTCAAATCCCGGAGCCTCCGCTGCCGACCTGGGACTTCGCACAGTGGCCGGCGACGCAGACCAGAGCATGCTCACCGCTACCTCCGAGCTCGGGTCGCCCACGGAGGACGCGCTGAACCTGCTTGCCAGTTGGCCGGCGACCGCCGACAATCTGCATCCAGGTCTAGCGAGCGGCGAGGGGCACGAGGTGTCGCCTCCGAAGAGGGATCGGGCGGGTTGACCTGTGGAGTCCTACGACGCTGGGAGCCGCACCCCGAGTCTCCTGCAGGAGACTGTCGGGGCACACTTCGAGCGCACCACGTCCGCGCGCCCCGACCGTGAGGCCCTGGTCGAGGTCTCATCGGGCCGGCGCTGGACATGGGCCGAGCTGAATACGGCCGCCAACGACGCCGCCCGGGGAATGCTCGCACTCGGCATCGAGAAGGGCGACCGCGTCGGTATCTGGGCCCAGAACTGCGCCGAGTGGACCATCACCCAGTTCGCTACCGCCAAGATCGGGGCCATCCTGGTCAACATCAACCCGGCGTATCGCACCCACGAACTCGCCTACGTCGTCAACCAGAGCGGCCTGCGCGTGTTGGTGGCAATGACCGGATTCAAGACCAGCGACTACCGTGCCATGGTCGACGAGATCGCCGCCGAGTGCCCCCGCCTGGAGCGCACGATCTATCTCGACCCCGAGGACTGGGCCGACCTCGTCGCGGCTGGGAAGGACCTTCCCGGGGATGCGGTCGACCAGCGGATGGCTGCGCTGAAGCCCCAGGACCCCATCAATATCCAGTACACGTCGGGCACGACAGGCTCTCCTAAGGGGGCCACCCTCAGCCACCAGAACATCCTGAACAACGCCTACTTCACGACAGAGACCATCAATTTCACCGACCGCGACCGCCTCTGCATCCCTGTGCCGTTCTACCACTGCTTCGGCATGGTCATGGGCAATCTTGGGTGCGTCACCCATGGCGCGACCATGGTCATCCCCGCGCCCGGCTTCGACCCGCACATCACGCTCCGGGCCATCCAGGACGAGGCGTGCACCGGCGTGTACGGCGTTCCGACCATGTTCATCGCCGTGCTGAACACACCCGACTTTGCCTCCTACGACCTCACCTCGCTGCGCACCGGGATCATGGCCGGCTCCACGTGCCCCGTCGAGGTGATGAAGCGCTGCATCGAGGAGATGCACATGTCGGAGGTCTCCATCGCCTACGGCATGACCGAGACCAGCCCGGTGAGCTGCCAGACGCTGGCCGATGACGACCTCGAACGCCGCACCAGCACCATCGGTCGCGTGCATCCGCACCTGGAGGTCAAGATCGTCGACCCCACCACCCGCGAAACGGTCGACCGAGGCACCCCCGGCGAGTACTGCACGCGCGGCTACAGCGTGATGCTGGGCTACTGGGACGAGCCGGAGAAGACCGCTGAGGCGATCGACGACGAAGGGTGGATGCATACCGGTGACCTCGCGATCATGCGAGAGGACGGCTACTGCACCATCGTCGGTCGAATCAAGGACATGGTCATCCGCGGCGGGGAGAACATCTACCCGCGGGAGATCGAGGAGTTCCTCTACACCCACCCCGACATCCAAGACGCCCAAGTGGTCGGTGTGCCCGACGAAAGGTACGGCGAGGAACTCTGTGCCTGGATCCAACTCCGTGAGGGCGCTGTGCCACTCGACGCCAAGGCAATCAGAGAGTTCGCGGCTGGCAAGCTCGCCCATTACAAGATCCCCCGTTACGTGATGATCGTCGGCGAGTTCCCGATGACCGTCACTGGCAAGATCCGCAAGGTCGAGATGCGTGAGCGCAGCATGTCAGCGCTCCACCTTGACTGAGCAGGGCGCGATCGGGGTGCGTTCCAGGCCGCCTCACCGAGCTGCTAACTCAGCGGGAAGGCCTGGGTATAGGCCTCCTGGTTCGGCTTCGTCGTACCCGGCCGACCCCGGAAGTCCGTCCAATTCGGGTGCGCGATCAGGTCGCTGCCCAAGGCGATGCCGGTGTAGTCACCGATGAACACCCCGGAGAGCAGGTTGTGCGTCACCGCGCCCACGCTGGTGAACTGGATACGCGGGTCGGAGGTCTGCGTCGAGACCCGCCGCAGACCACTCACCCCGGAAGCCACCATGGCATAGTCCAGACCGACACCGAACCGGTTGGCCGCCGGATTCCACGGGTCGTACGCCCGGGTGTAGAAGGACGCGGCGTACCGGCCCTTGTTGGCGGCGATCCACGGGAAGACCTCGTCCTGACTGGTACCGGTGCTACGCAGCCGGCGCCACGTCCGGCCATCGCTGGACGCGGAGGAGAATACGTCGCCGTTGGTCTGTATCGAGGCGCCGGTGGCGGCGTCGTACCGGCCGTGGCGGTCATCCGCCCAGGCGACGTGCAGCGTCCCGGTGGCCGGATCAATCGCAAAGGCCGGGTAGCTGTTGATCCGGAACACCTCGCCGGTCAGCGTCGCACGACCGGTGTCGGCGTCGACCGGGAAGTCGTAGTTGACCCCCAGCGAGGTCAGCCGGAACGACCGGCCGGACTTGCCGGACCGGGCGACGACCGTGGCGTCGTGGTCGCCGCGCTGGTCACAGGCCAGCGTCGCGCACACCGAGGCCTCGAAGGCGACGTAGAGCGTGCCGTCCGGGGCCACCTGGGGTACTGAACCCTGGTTGTACGGGGTGAAGCCGCCGCGGAAGGTGGCAACCGTCGGCGTGACGGGCTGTGGCGCCGTCCAGGTACCGGCCCCGTTCGTGGAGGAAGACACCACGATGGGCGACTCGATGAACGCGGTCTGGTCGGCATCGGCGAAACGGAATCTCGTCCAGGTCACGTAGACCCGGCCGGACTTCGGATCGACCGTGATCCACTCCTTGTCGTTGAAGACTTTCGTCGGTTTCGCGGCACCGTTGGCGGCCACCCCGTCGAGGCGGACGATGTGCGGCTGGCTCCAGGTCAGCCCGCCGTCCTTGGACGCGCTGACCGTGATGCCGTTCGCGGTGCTGAGCCGACTGAAGACGATGTTCGCGTAGTAGACGGTGTTGTTCGGCCCGAACGCGATCGCCGGGTCACCCGCCGAGTCCATGATTGCCAGGCGCCCACGGGCACCGGTCTGGTAGGTGAGCCGGGGCAGGACCACGTTCCTCCAGGTCCGGCCACCGTCCATCGAGGTGTACGCCACCCCGGCACCGTCGTTGCGGCCTTCGCGGAAGTTGTAGAAGCGGTAGTCGTTGGCGCCGGCCACCAGGTTCTGGGGATTGGACGGGTTCACCGCGATGGAGTTCTCGTTCTGCGCGGTGCTGCATCCCTGACCCGAGCCGGATTCTGGTACGCCGGTCCCCGACGATCATGTCGACGTTGCGGCCGGGATCGCGGTATGGGTTGCTGGCATGGATGAACGTCTGACACAGCGCGGCCAGACTGGGGTCGTCGGAGTCCTCGTCCTCTTCGGCGAGGGTCTCGCTGAGCAATTCGTTGCGTACCGACAATCTGGGATGGCGCTTCAGGTTCGGTTGGGCGCTCAACGGGCCGATGTGGGTACCGGCCTTGCCGACCGTTGCTGGTGCCGCGCTGGCGGCGCCGCCCAGAGCCAGGGTCACCACCCCGAGTGCACCCACCGACGGCGCTGCGATGGCGGCCACGAGGCGGTGCAGTGACCGGCGGTGCAGTGACATACGCGCTCCTTGGACAAAGTGCGCCGAGTGTAAAGGCAGATCCCGCCGGACAGGCGGCGAAAGCCGCAACGAATTCAGCGGCGCGGCTTTGCCTGGCCGGCGGCTGCCGCGCAGGAGCTCGGTCGCCCGGTCACCGCCGCGGCTAGGGTGATGCGGTCAACGACCGGCCCCGGCGGAGGAGTCTCGATGGCGCAGCAGGTACGCGGGGTGGTCGCGACGGCGAAGGGTGCGCCGGTCTCGCTGGAGACCGTTCTCGTACCCGATCCCGGGCCGGGCGAGGCGGTGGTGGCGGTGCAGGCGTGCGGGGTCTGCCACACCGACCTGCACTACCGCGAGGGCGGCATCAACGACGACTTCCCGTTCCTGCTCGGGCACGAGGCGGCCGGGGTGGTGGAGTCGGTCGGCGACGGCGCCGCCAACGTGTCCCCCGGTGACTACGTGATCGTGGCCTGGCGGGCGCCGTGCGGCACCTGCCGGGCCTGCCGTCGCGGGCGGCCGTGGTACTGCTTCGACAGCCACAACGCGGCCCAGCCGATGACGCTGGCCGACGGCACCCCGCTGTCCCCGGCGCTGGGCATCGGCGCGTTCCTGGCCAAGACGCTGGTCGCCGCCACGCAGTGCGTACCGGTCGACACCCGGGCGGATCCAGCCGCCGCCGGGTTGATCGGCTGCGGGATCATGGCCGGCTGGGGCGCGGCGGCGAACACCGGCAACGTCCAGCGCGGCGACACCGTCGCGGTGATCGGCTGCGGCGGGGTGGGGAACGCGGCAATCGCGGCCGCCGCCCTCGCCGGCGCCCGGACGGTGATCGCGGTCGACGTCGACCCGCGGAAGTTGGACTGGGCCCGCGGCTTCGGCGCCACCCACACCGTCAACGGCCGGGACACCGACGTGGTGGGACGGATCCGGGAACTCACCGACGGCTTGGGCGCCGACCTGGTGGTGGAGGCGGTCGGGCGGCCGGAGACCTACGAGCAGGCCTTCTACGCCCGTGACCTGGCCGGCACCGTGGTGCTGGTCGGCGTACCGACCCCCGACCTCACCATCAGCCTGCCGATGATCGAAATCTTCGGGCGCGGTGGCGCCCTGAAGTCGTCCTGGTACGGCGACTGCCTGCCGAGCCGCGACTTCCCGGTGCTCATCGACCTCTACCTGCGCGGCAAGCTCGACCTCGACGCGTTCGTCAGCGAACGGATCGGCCTGGACGACGTCGAGGCGGCGTTCGCCCGGATGCAGCGCGGTGAGGTGCTGCGCTCGGTCGTCGTGCTCTGAGGGCGCGAAGGGGTAGGCGAGGCAGGTGAGGCCGAAAGGTACCGGTGGTTACCGGAAGGTGACTCTTCTCCGACTCATCGCCATCAGAGCCCGTAGGCCTCCAGCAGCCGCAGCCACACCTCACTGACGGTGGGGAACGACGGGACGGCGTGCCAGAGCCGGGCCGGCGGGACCTCGCCGACGACGGCGACGGTCGCGGAGTGCAGCAACTCCTGCATGCCCGGCCCGGTGAACGTGGCTCCGACGATCACCCCGCGGGCCTGGTCGACCACGAGTTGGCTGGTCCCGGCGATGCCGTTGCCCAGGGTGTACGCGCCGGCCACCCCACCGGTCGGGGTGCTGACCACCTTGACGTCGAGGCCAGCCTCCCGGGCCTGCGCCTCGGTCCGGCCGACGGCGCACACCTGCGGATCGGTGAACGTCACCCGCGGGATGGCGTTGCGGTCCACCGGTTCGCTCGGCAGGCCTTCGAGGGTTTGCCGAGGATGATGTCCCCGACGAGTCGGGCCTGGTACTTGCCCATGTGGGTCAGCGGCGCGCGGCCGTTGACATCGCCGACCGAGAACAGCCAACCGCCGGCCACGCCGGTTGCCCGGTAGGAGTCGTCGACCTCCACGTACGTACCGGTCGGCAGCCCGACGGCGTCCAATCCGAGCTCGGCCGTCTTGGGCCGGCGGCCCACCGCGACCAGGATCTCCTCCCCGACGACTTCTCGCCCGTCGGCGAGGGTGGCCACCACGTCCTCGCCGTCCCGGCAGGCGGCGCTGAGCGCCACGCCGGTGATCACCGTGATCCCTTCGCCCTCGAAGGCGGCCTTGACCTCCTCGCCGGCGAACGGCTCCTCGCGGCCCAGCAGCCGCGGGCCGCCCTCGACAACGGTGACCTCACATCCCAGCCGCCGGTACGCCTGGGCCATCTCCGCCCCCACGGCACCGCCGCCAAGGACCAGTAGCCGCCCAGGCAGCGCCTTGGCACCGGTGACGTCCCGGTTGTCCCAGGGCCGGACGTCGGCCAAGCCGGGAACCGGCGGGATCAGCGGTCCGGTACCGGTGGCCAGCACGACCGCCCGCCGGGCGGTGATCGTGGTAGTCCGCTCCGGGCCGGTCACCTCCACGCTGCGCTCACCGGTGAGCCGGCCGTGCCCGCGCAGGAATGCGATGTCCTCGCTGTGCAGCCACTCGAGCTGCCCGTCGTCGTGCCAGTTGTTGGTCATGTAATCGCGCTGGGCGAGCGCCGCATCGACGTCCAGCTCGCCGGTGACCGCCTCGGCGACGCCAGCACCCGGCGGGCCGCGGCCAGCACGTCACCGGTCGGATCAGCGTCTTGCTGGGGATGCACCCCCAGTACGAGCACTCGCCGCCGACGAGTTCGGACTCGACCAGCGCCGTGCGCAGGCCGCCAGCGGCCGTCCGCCCGGCGACGTTCTCCCCGGCCGGTCCGCCGCCGATCACGATGACGTCGTACTCGCTGGTCTGCTGGCTGTGCATCGCACTGGTCATGGCTGCGCTCCGCTCCGGTGCTTCCGATGTGGGGCACCAGTGTTACCGGTCGGGCTGCCCGAGGCAGCAGCGCGAAGGCCAGGGCCCACACGGCGGCGTGGAAGCCGGTCACCGCGCCGGGTTCGTCCCACCGCTCGCGTACCTCGCGCTCGGCTGTGTTGGGACGACCATCCGGCCGCGCAGCACGATGCACAGCGAGGCTGCCGTGACGTTCAGGTCGGCGAGCGGATCGGTTGGGTAGACCACGAAGTCCGCCGGGTCGCCCTCGTTGAGAGTGCCCGGTACGCCCAGCCATTCCCGGGCCCGCCACGAGCCGGCGGCCAGCGCGTCTGCGGCTGGCAGGCCGGCGGCGTGCAACGCCCGGATCTCCCGGCTGATCAGGCCGTGGGCCAGGCTGCCGCCCGCATCGGTACCGGTGAACAGCCGCACGCCCGCCTCCTGCGCCCGGCGCACGTTGTCCCGAGATCCGGCGTGCAGGGCCCGCATGTGCTTGGCGTAGGTCGGGAACTTGCCCATCGCCTTATCGGCGATCTCCGGGAAGCTGTCGATGTTGATTAGAGTCGGTACCAGCCCGACGCCGCGGGCGGCCATGACGGCGAGGAGGTCGTCATCGAGCCCGGTACCGTGCTCAATGCAGTCCACCCCGGCGTCGAGGAACTGACGTACCGCCTCCTCGCCGAAGACGTGCGTGGTGACCCGCGCACCGGCCGCGTGCGCGGCCGTGATGGCGGCTCGCACTATTTCATCCGGCCAGCACGGCGCCAGGTCGGCGCGTTCCCGGTCGATCCAGTCTCCGACGATCTTCACCCAGCCGTCGCCTCGTTGGGCCTGCTCGGTAGCCGCCGCGGGGAGCTGGTCCGGTTCCAGTTCCAGGCCGTAGTTGGGGATATAGCGGCGCGTCCTAGCCAGGTGGCGGCCGGCCCGGATCAGCCGAGGTAGGTCCTCGCGACCGTCGATCCAGTGGGTGTCCGCCGGTGATCCGGCGTCCCGGATGAGCAGCGTGCCGGCGTTGCGGTCAGCGGTGGCCTGGCGCTCCTGGGTCGCGTGGTCAACGGCGCCGTTACGGTCCAGGCCGACGTGGCAGTGCGCGTCTACCAGCCCAGGCACGATCCAGCCCTCGGCGATCGTGCTGGCGGCCGCGGTCGGTTCGTAGCTGATCCGGCCATCGACGACGTAGAGGTCGCGATGCTCGCCGTCGGGCAGTACGACGCCGCGGCAGTGCAGTGGGGCGTGGGAGGTGGTCACGGTCGCGTGAGGGTACTGGACCGGCCTGGGTCTCGTGCGTGGAGGTCGGCTTCCTATGGTTCGCGCGCTGCCGCCCGGGCCGGTACCCTGGTGGAGTCGACGCCAACCGATGTGGCTGGCAGCGGCATCCGGCGCTCGTAGCTCAACGGACAGAGCATCTGACTACGGATCAGAAGGTTGGGGGTTCGAGTCCCTCCGAGCGCGCAGCATCAGTGCAGGTCAGCGGTCTGGTCGCGGCGGCTCTTGCCGAAGGTCATGGCTCTTGCGGACACGATGCCGGCGGAGGTTCCGGGCGGGTACGCGGACCGACGCGGCGGGTGGTCCTTCAACAGCCGCACGGGGCGGGATCCGATCACCGGCGGGTGGCAGCAGGTGGCGGAGCGCGGCAACCGGAAACACCGCCCGACCAGGACACTTTCAAGATCGACTACAGATAACCTACGTCACCACCATGCTCGACGCTGGCGTCGACCTCCGGGATGTTCAGATCGCGGCACTGCACGCCGACCCGCGGACCACGATGCGGTACGACCAGGCCCGCAAGAACCTCGACCGGCACCCAAACTACATCCTCGCGGCGTACATGGCCTCGGAACGTGAGGGCCCTCATCGGGTGGTCGTCAGTCGGCTCTGGCCCTTCCCGGCTTTTCGTCATACGATTTTGGGGTGGTGAGCGAGCAGCAGATCCAGGAGTGGGCCGAGGAGGCCGAGGCCGGCTATGACGTCGACGAACTCAAGCCTCGGGGACGCGGCCGGCCGGGTCGTGGCGCCGCACCCATGCAGGTCGTGGCAGTGCGGCTGACCGCCGACGAACTCGACGCCCTCGACGCGGCAGCCGCGAAGAACCACATGAGCCGGTCGGAGGCCATCCGGGCCGCGCTGGCGCAGTTGTCTGCGTGAAGGTCCACCCGAGCGCCCTCAAGCACGGTGTCGAGCACTAGCGGCATCCTGTGGATAACTACGGAAAGTAGCCCTGGCAGAACTACGGATCAGAAGGTTGGGGGTTCGAGTCCCTCCC
>CAWFCZ010000009.1:0-34576 GCA_963814355.1 uncultured Actinomycetota bacterium
AGCTCGGCAAGCCCTACCAGTGGGCCGCCGTCGGCCCGGGGCGGTACGACTGCTCCGGGCTCACCGTGGCCACCTACGCCACCATCGGCGTCCAGCTGCCGCACAACGCCGCGATGCAATCCACCCACGGCACCCGGGTGCCCCGCCGCGGCCTACTGCTCCCCGGCGACCTGGTCTTCTTCGGCAACCCCGGCCCACCACGTCGGCCTCTACACCGGCGACGGGCGGATCATCGACGCCCCGCACACCGGCGCCGTGGTCCGCTACGAGCCCCTCTGGTCCAGCTACTCCGGCGCCGTTCGGCTCGTCACCCCGAGCCCCGCCCCAGCGCAACGCCATGAGCACAGGTCGCGCCTGCGGCGCTCGGCCGCGCTCCGCGCGGAACGCGCCGGCACCGCCGGCACTGATCCTCGAACTCCGGTCCCTCCCGGCCGCGGCAGCCTACGGGCGCGCGGGCTGCCCGCAACCCGCCTCTGCGCTGCGCTCCGACCCGGCTCAAGAAACCATCACCCTCGGCGCTCCGCTGCCTTCCTCGGGGTGATCGTTCTCCCCCGGGCCCCGGCGGGTTGCCCTCCACCCGCTCCTGCGCGCCCGCGACGTCTGCTCTTGCCGGGAGGGTCCGGGGAATGGTCAGCCGGCCAACCGAGGACGGCACCCACCCGCCGGCCGGAAGGAGCGTGCCGTGGACGGCCACCGCACCTACGCCATGCAAGACGGACCACGCCTCGTGGAGGTCCGCATCCACCCCCACTTCGTCGACTGGGCCGGCTGGCACTACGCCGTCGTCGCCCGAACCGACGACCCCAACCCGACACGCCCCGCCTGGACAGTGATCGCAGCCACCGACCTCGTCGGCCCCTGGCAGAGATCACCGCCAAGACCAGCACCACCACTTGACCGAGCAACAAGACGACTCAAACCAAGGACTACCAGCCATGAACGACATCACCACCACCCTCGGCGCCAACCTCGTCGAGGACCCCGAGCTCCGCTTAACCAACAGCGGGCAGCCCGTCGCTCACCTCCGCCTCGCCAACACCGAGCGCCGCTACGACCGCCAAACCGGGCAGTGGACCGACGGCGCCACCACCTACCTGCGCGGCACCGTATGGGGCGCGCCCGCGCGAACGTCGCCGAAAGCCTGCACAAGGGCGACCGCGTAGTCGTCGTGGGGCGGTTGCGGCAGCGCGACTACGAAACCCGCGACGGCGAGAAGCGCAGCACCCACGAACTCGACGTCGACGAGATCGGCGCCAGCCTCCACTACGCCACCGCCGACGTGCGCAAAGCCACCCCAACGGCACGCCCAGCAGCGACGACTAGCCGGACGACCAGCCGCCGTCCTAGCCCGCACCAGCTCCCGGGGCCCGCGCCGGAGGGGAAGCCGTAGCGGGCCCCGGACCACGCCTTTGAGAGGAGGCAGCCATGCCGATTTGCCAGCGCTGCGCCGCTGAGCGGCACCAGCAGTGCGACGACACGCAGCACCCGCGGCTCTACCGCAGCTGCTACTGCCAGCACAAAATGAGCCCCGCACCTTCTGATTCGGAGGACGGCGGCGAAGTCCATCCGGCGATGCAATTCAGCACCTGCGGGGGCCGACATGACCAGGGTGGCGCCGACGCGCGCGGTGTCATCACCCGCGCGACGGGCTCGCACGGCGCGGAGACCGAGGAGGCGTACGCCTGATGAACAGAACCGCCCTCGACGACCTGCCGGCGGTGATTGACGTGCCGACTGCCGCAAGCATCCTCGGTATCGGCCGCACCTCCGCGTACGAGCTCGTCCGGACCGGACAGTGGCCGACACCCGTGCTACGCCTCGGCCGGCTCATCCGCATCCCCAGCGCGCCGCTCCGCGCGCTGCTCGACGCCTCGGCGGAACCGTGAAGCAGGGCACCGTCTACCAGCGGCACACTCCGCAATGCCCGCGAACGGCGAGCGGCGACATGGCTGAACACCGATGCCGCGGCAGGTGGTCCTACGTCGTGGACGCCGGGCGCGACGCAACCGGCCGCCGACGGCAACTGACCCGGGGTGGTTATGCAACACGTACGGAAGCCCGCGCGGCGTTGCGCGAGCTGCTGCTGGCCGGTAGCGCCCGCGACATCGACAGCCACCGGCTGACCGTCGGCAGCTACCTCGAACAGTGGCTCGACGGCAAGCGGGCGTTACGGCCCAGTACACGTAAGTCCTACCGGGAGCATCTCGACCTGTACCTCCTGCCCCGCCTCGGCCACCTGCGGTTGCGGAACCTCGCCGCCCCCCACATCGACGCGATGATCAACGCGATCGCCAACGACGGCGGCAAGCACCGCTCACCGACAACCATCCGCCGCATTCACGCGACGCTGCGGAGCGCGCTCAACACCGCCCTGCGCCGGCAGCTGATCAATGTCAACCCCGCGCTGCAAGTTGAGCTGCCCCGGCAGGATCGGAAAACCGCCGCTGTCTGGACTCCGGCCCAACTCAGCGAATTCCTCACCGCGATACGCACGGATCGGCTCTACGCCCTGTACCACCTCGTCGCGCTCACCGGGCTGCGCCGCGGTGAAGTCCTCGGCCTGCGGTGGAGCGACGTCGACCCCGAACGCCGGTTGCTGTTCATCAACCAGCAAGTCGTGCAGGTCGGCCGCACAACGCACATCGGGCCGCCCAAGACCAGTAGGGCTCGCCGGGTCGTCCCGCTCGACGCGGGAACAGCAGCGCTGCTTGAACTCCACCGGCGAGACCAGCAGCACGAGCGCCAGGCCTGGGGGGCGGCCTGGACCGACACCGGGATGGTGTTCACCAGAGAAGACGGCACACTGCTCAGCCCGGACTACCTCACCCGCCGCTTCAAGGCACTCGTCAGAGCCGTCGGCGTCCCGCCGATCCGGTTCCACGGGCTACGGCACACCAGCGCCAGCCTCGCACTGGCGGCCGGCGTCGCCATGAAAGTCGTCAGCGAACGCCTCGGCCACAGCGCGATCGCGATCACCGCGGACCTCTACACGCACGTCGCCCCCACCGTCGCCCAAGACGCCGCCGATGCCATCGCCCGATTGGTCCACCCCGCCGGCGGCGCTCCCGACTTACCAACACGAGCGTAAGTAAGTCGACTTTGCGGTGTGTTTCTGGGATAATGAGATGTGCGTGAGAACGATGGCCGGAAGCTTGATCATGTGACGTTGGAGCAGTTGCGGCTGCGGGCGGTGGACGCGGTAGCGGCCGGTCAGCATCCGGAAGATGTGGCGGCGACGCTGGGGATGCACCGTAAGACGGTGTACGGCTGGCTGGCGAAGGCCCGCGAGGGTGGCCGGGGGGCGCTGGCGGCCAGGCCGGTGCCGGGCCGCCCGCCGAAGCTGAGCGGTGAGCAGATGCGCCGGGTGTACACGCTGGTCTGTGGGTCCGATCCGCGGCAGCTGGAGTTCGACTTCGCGTTGTGGACCCGGGATCTGGTCCGGCAGCTGATCCGCCGCGAGTTCAAGGTGTCGCTGTCGGCGGTCAGCGTGGGTCGACTGCTCCGCACGCTGGGGCTGTCCCCGCAGCGGCCGTTGTGGCGGGCCTGGCAGGCCGACCCCGACGCGGTGGCCCGGTGGAAGACCGAGGACTTCCCGGCGATCCGGGCGGCGGCGAAAGCCGAAGGCGCCACGGTGTACTTCGCCGACGAGGCCGGCATCCGATCGGACTACCACGCCGGCACGACGTGGGCGCCGGTCGGGCGGACCCCGATCGTGAAGGCCACCGGCGCCCGGCACAGCCTGAACATGATCTCCGCGGTCACCGGCCAAGGTCTGCTGCGGTTCGCCACCTACACCGGGTCGTTCACCGCCGAACGGTTCATCGAGTTCTGCACCAGACTCCTCACCGACACCGAACGAGCCACCGGCCGCGGCGTGTACCTGATCGTCGACGGGCATCCCACCCACAAAGCCAAGTCGGTCAAAGCCTTCGTCGCCTCCACCCGCGGCCGATTCAAGCTGTTCATCCTCCCCGCCTACTCCCCACAGCTCAACCCCGACGAGTGGGTATGGAAGAACGTGAAACACGACCGGGTCGGACGGACCAGCGTCACAACCCGCGACGAGTTCACCTCCAAAGTCATCGCCGCCCTCCGCCGGCTACAGCGCATGCCGCACCTGGTCCGCGGCTTCTTCGGAGACCCCGACCTCGCCTACATCACCGCCTGACAGTCGACCTACTTCCGTTCTCCTTAGTACCACCCTTGATCCCATGACCCGTGCAGACCAGACCACGCGCAGCGCCAAGAAATCCTCACCGGCTACGGACGGCTGCGAACTTGCGACACGCCGACAACCACTATTGAAGAAGGCCAATGAGCGCTGAAAGCATCGTCGGCATGGCAAGGCCAGGCCCCAAGCGAGGCGCCCCACAGCGCCAGTGGCTGTCACCCGACGCGGCCGACGAAGACGAGCGAGTGGCGATCTACGCGCAAGTCACGTCCCGAGCGCGCGCCCGGGGTCGTCGCGCGGCCGCAGCCGCACAACTCAGCTTCGCTGCGTACGTCGAGGCGCTGCTGCTCCGCGACGACGTCGACGACAACGGCTGCCCTACGTGGGCGGCCCACTCCGCCTGCCCGGATAGTGGCGACAACAGCGCCTCGGGCACGAATGTTAGCCAGATGTTAGCGAGCCGCCCCTCACCCCGGCTCGCTAGGAGGTGATTATCAGGTAAAAGTGCAGGTCAGCCGGGGTGCGCCGCCAGGGACTCGAACCCCGAACCCGCGGATTAAGAGAACGTCCGGTGGCCGTCCAGGTGTGTCTAGCACGATGCGTTCGTGCAGGTCGGGCGACTGTTCGAGTCCAGCCACGTGCGGCTGTTGCCACGACTGAGCGCCCTGGTGGCTGCCAGCGTGGCTGCCATTGACGCTGAATCCATCCCGGCTCTGGTTTTGGCGACCAACCGACTTGTGGCGTGTGTAGATGTTCAAGGCTGACCGCAGTCGCTGTCGCCCGGATGTATCCGCGGGCACCTTCCGCTGGCTCATCCACTCGTTGCTGCTTTCTGCTGTACCTTGCCGTAGCGTTCCTTCGAAACGTCAACTGCGGGGTTGGGCAGCCGTCTAACGACGCTCGGCGCGAAGAGCCCTGGGGGCAAACCAATGTCAACGGAGACCCAAACGACGGTCGGAAGCAGGGCGAGCGGGGACCCGGCCCCCCGCTCAAGGCGGGCGACCCGAAGCAGTGTTGAACGCCCGCTGGCCGCCCGAGACCAGCCGGATGGGCCGGGGAACAGTCGGGACGAGGGGCCGGACGGGCCGGTTGGTGTGGTGCTGGCAGGGGCCGGTGCCCGGGGCGCCTATGAGGCGGGTGTCCTGTCGGTCCTGTTGCCCGCCCTGGAAGAGCAGAATCACCGGCCAACGATCTTCGTGGGTACGAGTGCCGGTGCCATCAACGCTGCACTGTTCGCATCGCTGGCGCACCTGCCGGCCGAGTTGGCCGTCCGGGAGGCCTTGTCGACATGGCGGAACGTCCGCAAGCAGATGGTGATGCGGCCAGCATGGCAGACCTTGCCGATGGTGACCGCGCGCTACGTCGCCAGACTCGCGGGGCTACCCGTGGAGCTACGGGGCCTGCTGGACACGACGCCGCTACGTCAGAGTCTCAAGTCGGAGGCGCTGGTGGACTGGCCACAGCTGCATGAGAACGTGCTCGACGGAACAGTTGACGTCGTCTCCGTCGTGACGACCGAGTTCGGCTCCAACCGAACGAAGGTGTTCTTCGAAAGCTCCCGGGATGAGTTCAAGGAGCCGCTGCCGTCCGATGATGAACGTGCGGTGGACTTCGGTCACGTCAACCTCACCCCCGACCACATACTCGCCTCGGCAGCGATTCCGGCTGCCTTCCCGCCTGTGCGCCTCGGCACGGCCCAGGACGGCAGTTGGCACATGGACGGCGGCGTGCGCCTCAACACTCCGCTCAAGCCGGCGCTCACCTTCGGGGCCAGAGGACTGGTCATCATCGCGACCGATCCTGCCCGGTACCGAACTTCGCCCCGCAAGCAGGCGGCCGGTCCGGCGCCGTCGGTGCAGGACGGCATCAACCAGATCGTGCACGGGTCCACGTCCGACCGCATGATCGAGGATATCTGGAACCTGGTACGGATCAACACGATCCTCGAGGCCGCGGGTGGCCGCGATGTGGTGAAGCCCCGCTCGCAGGGCCTTGACGACATGTACCGGGTGGTTCCCTTCATCTTCGGCGGCCCGCTGGTCCCCGACGAGATCGGCGGGACGGCTGCGCAGGCTCTCGACGCGAGCCTCCAAGGCGTACGAGCCTTGCTAAATCCCGACCTGAGCGTGCTCCGCCTCCTGCTCGGCTCCGGACCAGACACCCGCGCCGACCTCATCAGCTACATCTTCTTCGAGCCCGAGTTCATCGACGCGGCGATCAAGCGCGGGCAGGACGACGCGCAGGTCATTCTGCAGCAGACACCATCGCTGTGGAAGACGACCGACCTGTAACCGCTCGCCGATCCCGGCCCGCTCCCCCGATGACTTCCAGGTGTCAGTTCAGCGTGCTGCCATCACGCTGAGGGACATGCAGACTCTGGTCGAGACATCCTGGTCGGCTTCATGCTCGCTGCTTACGACTGGCCAAGAGCCAGCGGACTGCTCAAGATGGCTGCGCTTGCGGCAGAGGCCCGAAGAACCGGCGGATAGTCGTTCCCAGGGGACCGCGCAGAAGCGTGGTTGGCGTCGACGGTGCCCCGGTCCTCGTGGTGTCAAGCCGAGAGCGCTTACTAAGGAGAACGGAAGTAGGTCGACTGTCAGGCGGTGATGTAGGCGAGGTCGGGGTCTCCGAAGAAGCCGCGGACTAGTGCGGCATGCGCTGTAGCCGGCGGAGGGCGGCGATGACTTTGGAGGTGAACTCGTCGCGGGTTGTGACGCTGGTCCGTCCGACCCGGTCGTGTTTCACGTTCTTCCATACCCACTCGTCGGGGTTGAGCTGTGGGGAGTAGGCGGGGAGGATGAACAGCTTGAATCGGCCGCGGGTGGAGGCGACGAAGGCTTTGACCGACTTGGCTTTGTGGGTGGGATGCCCGTCGACGATCAGGTACACGCCGCGGCCGGTGGCTCGTTCGGTGTCGGTGAGGAGTCTGGTGCAGAAGTCGATGAACCGTTCGGCGGTGAACGACCCGGTGTAGGTGGCGAACCGCAGCAGACCTTGGCCGGTGACCGCGGAGATCATGTTCAGGCTGTGCCGGGCGCCGGTGGCCTTCACGATCGGGGTCCGCCCGACCGGCGCCCACGTCGTGCCGGCGTGGTAGTCCGATCGGATGCCGGCCTCGTCGGCGAAGTACACCGTGGCGCCTTCGGCTTTCGCCGCCGCCCGGATCGCCGGGAAGTCCTCGGTCTTCCACCGGGCCACCGCGTCGGGGTCGGCCTGCCAGGCCCGCCACAACGGCCGCTGCGGGGACAGCCCCAGCGTGCGGAGCAGTCGACCCACGCTGACCGCCGACAGCGACACCTTGAACTCGCGGCGGATCAGCTGCCGGACCAGATCCCGGGTCCACAACGCGAAGTCGAACTCCAGCTGCCGCGGATCGGACCCACAGACCAGCGTGTACACCCGGCGCATCTGCTCACCGCTCAGCTTCGGCGGGCGGCCCGGCACCGGCCTGGCCGCCAGCGCCCCCCGGCCACCCTCGCGGGCCTTCGCCAGCCAGCCGTACACCGTCTTACGGTGCATCCCCAGCGTCGCCGCCACATCTTCCGGATGCTGACCGGCCGCTACCGCGTCCACCGCCCGCAGCCGCAACTGCTCCAACGTCACATGATCAAGCTTCCGGCCATCGTTCTCACGCACATCTCATTATCCCAGAAACACACCGCAAAGTCGACTTACTTACGCTCGTGTTGGTAACGCCGGCTCCGGGCCGGCGCTCGAAGAGGACACCGGGAACGGCGAAAAGAATGGCATTAGAGATGGTCCCGAGGCGTCCTGGTCGAGCCGGTTCATCAGTCCGGCGAACAGTTGCCGGCGGCCGGCTTGGTCCCTGTCGGCGGCGTCATCGTGCTGTTGCAAGGTTGGCCGGAACTCGAGGCTGGTCTGGAAGTAGCTGCACGTTTCACAGATCGACTCGAAGGCGCAGTCGAGTTGGGGTGGGCGGGTGCAGTAGCCGTTGCCGAGCATGGCCCTCAAACCGCTGCGGGCGCGCGCAGTCTGGCGGCGGCGTTCCCCCCGTAGCACAGGGACGCCGACAATGGCCGGCTCGGCCCGTCCGCCGGGCGGGCGACGGTCTGGTGCGGTGGGGGGCAAACACGCCGCGCGGCCCGGAAGTCGCCGAGCTGGTCGCCCGGCCATTCTGGTCAAGGTGGAGCCGCTGGTGCAGCCGAGCGCTCCGGACCCCGAGGGCCGCTCAACGGCAGCGCGGACAGCGGCATCAGCGCGCGTTCCGTGGATTCTGTTGGAGTCTTTTGAGCCTCGTTGCTCGCGATGGCGCAGCCGTCGCTACCTGGCGCGACCGCGACGTCGTGGCCGTACTTGTCAAGACACGATCACGGGTACAAGCTGCCTTCGACCAGCGGATTCAACCGCGAATCACTCCGCCCAACTCATCGTTGCAGGGATCGTGATCGCAATGTCTTGGCCTGTCCGCCGGCTGCTTCGATGGTTGACCGCCATGGTCCTGACCGCTGCCGCAGCCGGCGGCGGCTTGGCCCAGGCCAGTACCGGTGCGGGATATCACATCCTCCCGCCGGACCGGCCGGTGGCGGGACGAACGTAAGCCGACTACTCCGCGATGTTCTGGCAGTGGGCGTTCTCGCTCCCAGCGACGAACCCGAAAACGGGAGAGAAGAACCCCCCTGTTCGATAACGGCCGGGTCGACTGCTCCTACGGCCAGGCGGGCACGGTGTGGTTCCTCGCCGGCACCTTCATCGTGACGGGTGCCAACGGTCACCTTCTCGGGCGCGCCGACCGCACGTGCAGCCTCCCGGCGGGCAAAGTACTCTTCATCCCGATCCTCAACGCCGAGTGAACGGCTGCGGCACGGACGCCAGCTTAGTTCGACCAGTGCACCAATCCACCAGGCACCCCGCACGTTGGCACACCGGGCTTGCGTCGACGGGCCGCGCAGGCGGTCGATACCCGGCGGCAGCTGTCGGCCAGCATCGACGGGAACCGCGTTCAGAACCTGCCGACGGCGCCGTGCGGCTCACCCTGCGGGCGGCACGACCGCTACCGGACGGCATCACCCGTCTTCGGGGTCAACCTGCCGCGTGACAACATCCAGAGCGCCCGACCCGGTTTCCACCAGCCGCTCGTTGCCGACGGCTACTACCTGATGGTTGCCCTGGAGCCCGGCCCGCACGTCCTGCACTGGCACGCCGAGGCATTGCCGGGGCCGAACACGACCTTCACGCTCGACATGACCCACCACATTGCGGTGCGCTGATTCCCGCTGGAGGACTCGGGTGTCAAGGGGTCGGCTTGGGCCGGTGGCGGTGACCAGTTACGTGCTGGGCGTGGTGGCCGGCTTGACACGGGTCTGGGGCCGGCGTAGGACGCCGGCGGGTAGGTACCCCGGCGACTGAGCGGCGGTCGCGAGGGCTCGAGGCAGTACCGCGCGATGGATCACCGCATCCTTCGGCGCTCGCATAATCGCCCAACGCGAGGACGCGCTACGCCAGGACCAACCATGGGCTCCTCCCTCCACGCGACCACGACGCCCAGCATCATCCCGTTCCCGTCCTTACCACGAGCCGTCCGCGAACACGGCAGCCAAGCAGGCGGCCGCTCGGATGGCCGCGATCACACCGGGGCTCGGGTGCTCGACCTTCCCGCCCCGCGGCGCCATTGTCCGGCGACCGCGCCGACTTTGGTCATTTTCAACTGGAGTCGGATGTTCGCCGTACTGGGTGCCGGCCGCTGAGTGCGGCAAGCCCGGCCTCGGGTCGGGCGGCGTGCTTACCCACCGCCGATGATGGCACTACTTCTGGTAGCTTCGGCAGCCGCGGGGCGTGCTCTCCAGGCCAGCGACGAGAGGGGTCCCTATGAGGTTGTCAAGACGGCTCACTGTGAGGCGTACGGATGCGCGGCGGCTTCGCCTGGCCACCGTCGTGGCGGTGGTGGCCACGGCGAGTGCCGGGCTCGGCGCCGGAACGGCCGGAGCGGCGGCAGCGCCCGGGACCGCATCCCACGAGGCCCGCGGCGTCTATCTCGCGCTCGGTGACTCGGTTGCTTTCGGATATCGACCGTTGACCGTTACGCCTCCGGCCACGTATCTCGACGCGCGCAACTTCACCAGCTACGCCAACTACACGGCCAAGGCAACCGGACTGCGACTTGTCAACGCGTCGTGCCCTGCCGAGACCACGGCCACCATGCTGTCCGCCACTGCTGCCGATTTCGGTTGCCGCCAGTACCGCAGTCTCTTTCCGCTGCACGCCTCCTATCCCGGTACGCAACTGCGATACGCGCTGCGGTTCCTCAAGACGCATCCGGCGACCCGGCTGGTGACGCTCAACATCGGCGCCAATGACGTCTCCCAGTGCCTGGCCACTCCGGGATGCGACGTTCCGGCCGCCGTCGCGCAGGTGGCGACGAACGTCTCCCGAATGCTGCACCGTCTCCGGACGGAGGCGCATTACCAAGGCACCATCGTCACGCTGACGTACTACCAACCCCCGCAAGATCCGCTCAGCCTGGTCAAGGAAATCAACGCCGCTCTTGTCACTGCCACCCGACGGCACGGCGGTGAGGTGGCGAATGGCCTGTCCGCTTTCCAGGTAGCCTCCCGCCGGTTCGGCGGAGATGCCTGTCAGGCCGGTCTCCTCATCCGGCTCCCCGACGGCAGCTGCGATGTTCACCCCACCGCCGCCGGCCACCTCGTGCTCGCCGTCCCCGTCACATTGGCGTACGTCCAGGCTCAGAGTTCGGCCGCCCGACACGCCGCCTGAGCGGAGTGCTGCGCAGCGGCGGGTGCGCTGTCCCGGGGCCGGGCGGGTAACCGCCTCAACTCATGCGCGGTAAGGGTAGGGCTCCACCAGGTGCAGCTCAGGCCGGAGCGGCGGGAGCGTGAATACCACATCCGATGCGCCGGGGAACGCAGCCACAACCGCCAGGGCGGTGGTGAGCCGCTCCAGATGTGGTACTCGGCGAGGTCTAACCGGCGGTGCCACAGACAGCGCACGGCACGACCGGTGCTCAGACGGCGTTGAGTACTTGATCGGCGTCCAGGCGTCGCTGCCGATCGTGGCGATCGCCTTGCGGATAGCCGAATCCTGGCGGGCGGTGATCGAAAGCCACTCCTGTGACGGATCCGTCACGGAGTCAATCTTGCGTTTACTGTGCCCCAGCGCGACCCCTGACTCGTGCGTTGTTCACCCTCGGCCGGTCAGTACGTTTCGGCCCGGCCCGTCAGTTCTGTGACTATGCCCGCGAACCGTGGGACTCTATTTGCGTTGTCGTGGTCAAATCCCCCGACGGTCTCCCGAACGAGGTCGCGCCATCTGCCGCCGGCGCGATGTCGCTGTCTTCACGTCACGATTAATGCGGCGTCACGGTGGCGCTCTCTGAATTGCAATCTCCAGCAATTGGGGGAGCTCGGCTTCGACGCCTCGGCGTAGCACGTCGAGGTCTGCGGTGGTGTCGTAGTCGCCGGTGAATCCGAAGTGGAGCACGCCGAGGTAGGAGATGATCGCCACGCCGATGCGTACCTGCCAGCCGATCGGCACGTACGGATACATGCTGAGCATCTTCCGGCCGAGTGCGTAGAGCGGCACCGGCGGGCCGGGCAGATTGGTGATCACGGTGGCGATGCTGTGCTGCGGGATCTTCGTCGCGATCCGGAGCGCGGGCGCGACCAGCGAAGGGGGCAGCAGACCCGACAGGCTCATGAAATCGTCGCCGGCGGCGGCCTGCCCGGAGGCTTTCAGGTGCACCAGTTGAGCGCTGATCACCTGCAGCCGCTGGACTGGGTCGACTGTGCCGACGGGCAGTTCGGCGTACATGGACCCTACCCGGTTGCTGTACTCCGGCTGTCCCGGACGGCGGATGGACACCGGCACCACGGCGCGCAGTCGGATGGCCTCCAGCGGAGCGCCGCGAGCAAGGAGAAGGTCGCGAAAGCCCGCGGGTGACGAGGGCGAGCACGACGTCGTTCAGCGTGCCGCCAAGAGCTCGGCGCACCGTCTTGACGTCCGTGATCGATGACCGTGAGCAGTCCCATCGCCGGTTCGGGCCGATCGGTCCGGTCAGCGTGGTCGCACTGCCTGAGCGGCCGACTCTGACCAGCGATGCCGTTCCTCTGGCTGTCGCGCCGATCCGGGTGGCGGCCTGACGCGGTTGGGTCAGCGTGGCAGCTGTCCCGCGCAGCGACCTGGAGGAGCTGGTCACCTGGCTGGTGACAGCGTCGGCGATGAGGCGGAGGCTGGACGGTTCTGGGTTCGGCTGCCACGGGTCCGGCGGGGGTTGAGAGGATTCCGGTTCCCGGTCGAGGATGAAGGTGGTCATGTCGATCGCGGCCAGGCCGTCGACCATGCTGTGGTGCGCTTTGTTGATCTGCGCCCAGGTGCCGTCGGCGAGGCCTTCGACGACCCAGAGTTCCCACAGCGGCTTGGTCGGGTCCAGGGGTTGGGACAGTAGCCGGATGGCGAGATTGAGCAACTGTTTCTCATCGCCGGGCGCCGGCAGTGCGGCTCGGCACACATGATGGTCCAGGTCGAAAAGCGCGTCGTCGATCCACACCGGCCGGGCCAGGCGAAACGGGATGGGCTTGATCTTCTGTCGGTGCCGCTCGCTGCGGGCGAGCCTCTCCCGAACCAGCTGGCGGAATTCGTCGTGGCTGGGTGCCGGCCCCTCGAAGATGGCGAGCGAACCCATGTGTAACGGGGTTGAGGCGTCTTCCAGATGCAGGAACGACGCATCCAGCGGGCTCATTCGCTGCATGTGGCAACTCCCAAGTCGTAGTCGAGCGTCACCTGCCCGGGGGGCCGATTACGACGGCTGGTGACGGGTGTCCCGCACAACGCCGCTTGCGATGGTAATCCCGCGTCTCAACCAGTGACTCGACCACAGCGACTCGACCAGGTGATTGGCAGCATTCTTCTGCGGCGTTGTCTGCCGTCTGGTTGAGTGCCATCTTGCTGGTCGACACGGACTACGTCAGGGAGGCGAGCCATACGCCCGCCACTCGTTTTTAATAGGACATTGCGGACTCCAATCGCGACATGGCGAATTCCGATCGCCCGCACTCGGCACAGGCAAGCTGCACGCTTGCAATAGTTAGCACGTCCGGGTAATGCAGGGCCTCGGCATTCTTGATCTGCCCGTTATCTAACTCGTGTTGATCTTGACTTGTAACAGCAGCGGTAAGACGCGGCTGGGATGTCGGGATACGTGGCGGGTCGCGGCGGCGATGTTGGTCGCGCCGTGATGACGGTGGACGCTGATGGCGAGGTTACGCAGGGAGGCCATCACTGCTGGGCCGTGTCCGGTGCGGAATCTGCGAGCTGTCTTCGGCGAAGGTGACGTCGCGGACCCAGTGCAGCCGGTTTTCGATGTGCCAGTGTCCGCGGGCGATGTCGGCGAACTCGTCGGGGCGGATCTGGCTCTGGTCGAGGTCACTGATCGCGTAGACGGTCTCGGTCTTCCACCGTTTGCCGGTCAGTGGCCGTCGGCGGCGGGTGATCTGGATCGCGGTGGTCGCGTGCGGGAACCCGAGGCCGGCCGACACGGCAGTGATCTTCGCGATGCGTGTCTCGGCTCGGCCGTGGCCCTTGCCGCGGACGATGTCGAGGGCCGGGACTTCACGCCACGGCAGTGCCCGGAGTTGGGCGTGGAGCTTGGGCTGGTTCGCCTTCACAGTCAACAGGTAGTGCGCGCCGCGGCCGATCAGGTACTCGGCGTGCTGACGCTGAGTGTGCAGCGCGTCGGCGGTGACGATCGTGTCGGTGATGTCGATGCCGTCCAGCAGCGGCGCGAACTCGGTGATCTCGTTGGTCTTGCCGTCCACGACACGCTGGCCCAGCACCACCCCGCCGGCGTGTTCGAGCGCGGCGAGCAGGTGCACCGCACGGCCATCACCGACCCGGGCGCCACGGGCGGTCTTGCCGTCGATCGCGATCGCCCGCCACCGCCGCCCCGGCCAGTTCGACGGCTCGGCCGTCCCCGCGCGAGAGGCGAGCCAGCTACAGATCGTGCGGTCCAGCAGGTGCGGATCGATGGCCTGCAGCACCCGCCGAAACGCCGACTCGCTCGGCGGATCGCGTTCGATCCCCAGCCGCTCGCGCACGCCGGCGGGCAGATCGTGCGCCCACTCGGCGATCGCCACGTAGGAGCGGGCGCCGGCCAGCACCGCGCACACCGCAGGCCCCAGCACCGCGACCAATGGATGCCGCACGCCACGCCGACACCGCGGATCCGTGATCGCCCGCAACGCTGCCAGCAGGTCAGCAGGGACGTCCTCACCAGCGAACACCTCGCAGTCGGCACTGCGCGTGGCGGTAGAGCAGATCAGCGACAATGCAGATGCGGGCACGGCACACGCTCCGAGGATCACGATGGCGTAAAGACCCTTCATGATCACCAGCGGTGCCGTGTCCGCCCGGCTACTACACCATCACCGGCGTGTCACCCACCGACACGCCCAAGATCACGACTTTGCCGACCCCCTGCCGGGTAATGTCCCTGGTGCGCCCTACCTGTGTTGCCGTGCTCGCGGCGTCGACTGGGTGCCGGACAGCAGGATGGTTTTCTTCCTGCACCGGCTGAGCCGGTCCCCGGCAGCGCCTTAGATCTGAACCTATTCCGCGGCCGCCGCGTTCACAGCGGCCGAGGCGAGGCCCGCCATCGTCTACTTGCGCCGCTTGTCGCCGCTATTGATAAGGACCTGACCACATGACTGTCACGACTGTTCCCCGCCCCGCCGGACCACCGGATAAGACTGCAGCCGCCGTACGGGAGTACACCACACCTCCAGTCACGAGCTTGCGGCCGGAGGAGAACCTTACTGACATCGTCTTCGGCAACGCGGCGGAGTCGCCGGAGCTGGTGTCGCTGTCCCGTAAGGACGGCAGCGTCTGGACCGACGTGACGGCTCGGCAGTTCGCCCGGCAGGTGACGGCCTTGGCCAAGGGTCTAATCTCTGCTGGTATCGCCCCGGGTGACCGGGTCGGCCTGATGTCGAGGACCCGGTACGAGTGGACGCTCGCGGACTTCGCGATCCTCACCGTCGGCGCTGTGACCGTACCGATCTATGAGACGTCTGCTCCGGATCAGGTGGCGTGGTGTCTCAGCGACTCCGGAGCGGTCGCGGTGATCGTGGAGACCGCCGCGCACGCCGAGACCGTCGATGGGCTGTCCGGGGATCTGGCCGGCCTGCGGCACGTTTGGCAGATCGACTCCGGCGACCTGGACGCCGTGGCCGATGACGGCGCGTCGGTGCCTGACTCGGAGGTCATCGCCCGACGTGCCGCCATCACCGGGGACACGCTGGCGACGATCATCTACACCTCCGGGACCACGGGCCGGCCGAAGGGCTGTGAGCTGACCCACCGGAACTTCCTCTTCGACGCGCTCACCTGCACCCGGGCAATGTCGGATGTGTTCACCGAAGGCACCTCGACTCTGTTGTTCCTGCCGCTGGCGCACGTCCTGGGCCGGGTGATCCAGTACGTGGCGCTGTCGTCGAAGGTCCGGCTGGGGCACACCGGTGACATGAAGGATTCTGCTTCCCGATCTGGCCGTGTTCCAGCCAACGTTCGTGCTGTCCGTGCCGCGGATCTTCGAAAAGGTCTACAACGGTGCCAAGTTCAAGGCGGACGCGGGCGGCAAGGGCAGAATCTTTGACCTGGCGGAGTCGGTCGCGGTGAGTTACAGCGAGGCGCTGGACCGGGGCCGGCCGAACCCGATCCTGATGATTCAGCATCTGCTGTTCGACAAGCTGGTCTACTCCAAGATTCGGCAGAGTCTCGGGGGGCAGGTGCGGTACGCGATCTCCGGCGGCGCGCCGCTCGGCGCCCGGTTGGGGCACTTCTTCCGCGGCGCCGGGATCACCGTCCTCGAGGGGTACGGGCTGACCGAGACCTCCGCCGCGGCCACGCTTAACATGCCCGGCGCGATCCGGGTCGGCACCGTCGGCCGGCCGGTGCCCGGCGCCTCGGCGGCGATCGCCGGCGACGGCGAGATCCTGCTCAAGGGTGACCATGTCTTCCGGGGCTACTGGCGCAACGAGACCGCCACCAGAGAGGTACTTGAGGCCGACGGCTGGTTCCACACCGGCGACATCGGCGAACTCGACAGCGACGGTTTCGTGCGGATCACTGGCCGGAAGAAGGAACTGATCGTCACCTCCAGCGGGAAGAACGTCTCCCCGGCGAGGCTCGAGGACGGCCTCCGTGCCCATCCGTTGATCAGCCAGTGCGTGATCGTCGGCGACCGCAAGCCGTACATCGCCGCCCTGATCACCCTGGACCCCGAAGCGTTGGAAGGGTGGCAGGACCGCAACGGCAAGACCGCCGCCAACGTCGCGGAGATCAAGGACGACCCGGACCTGACCGCCGCGATCGACGCCGCCGTCGCCGCCGTCAACAAGACCGTCAGCCGGCCTGAAGGCATCCGCAAGTATCGGATCCTCGACGTTGATTTCACCGAGGCAGGCGGCCAGATGACCCCAACCCTCAAACTCAAACGCAACGTCGTCGCCCAGCAGTTCGCCGACGAGATCGACGCCCTCTACACCTGACCCACAGCCAACCGGCAGGACGGAGTGGCACAGCCGGTCGGGCGGCACCGTTGCCCACGTATCGAAGGGTTGCCACCGTCGGGCCGACGATCAAGAACAAGATACCGCTCAACAACAATTAGGAGACGACATGACGGTACTGAAGGGCGCGGAGCCCTACTTCGCTGACGGAGGGACGGTCGGTGTACTCGTAATACACGGGTACACCGGCTGCCCGCAGAGCATGCGGCCCTGGGCGGAACACCTCGCCGCCGCCGGATACACGGTGTCGCTCCCCCGGCTCCCAGGTCACGGCACCCGCTGGCAGGACCTCCAGCAGACCCGCTGGCCCGACTGGTACGCCGAAGTCGACAACGCCTTTACCGCGCTGCGGGCGCGGTGCGAGCAGGTTTTCGTGATGGGGCTGTCGATGGGCGGCACGCTGTCGCTGCGGCTCGCCGAGCAGCGTCCGGACGAGGTCGCCGGACTCGTCCTTGTCAACCCGTCGGTCATGATGAAAGACCCGCGCTTGATCCTCATGCCGATCCTGCGCCGGATTCTGGCAACCCTGCCCGGGATCGCTAGTGACATCAAGAAGCCCGATGTCACCGAGTTGGCCTACGACCGTAACCCGCTTCATGCACTCTCTTCCTTGATGGACCTCTGGCGGACTGTCCGGGCAGACCTCGGCAAGGTCACAGCCCCGGTACTGATGCTTCGCAGCACCGACGACCATTTGGTCAAGCCGATCAACGGTGAGACGCTGCGCAAGGAGCTGCACTGCCCGTTGGAGGAGCGGCTGTTGAACAACAGCTACCACGTCGCCACCCTGGACAACGACGCACCGACGATCTTCGCCAGCAGTGTCGACTTCGTCAACGCGCACGCCACAGCCGCGCGAACTTAACCCCAACAGCCCAGCCAAGGCTTTCCGGGCGGGCGAGAGAGCCGGAGGCAAGCCTGGGGCGCGATGGAAGGTCGGCCGGCAACAGTGGTGTACTGATCCGCCGAACGCCGGCATCGGCGCTCCCCGCGCGCGCCGCTCAGGGCTCGCGCGTACTCCACTGCCAGCTCGTGCCCGCTGCTGCCGTGGGCGGACGGCCAACTCACCGCGCGCTGGGGAGCCAGCCGCGGCAAGTGGTCACAAGGGTCGGCCCAACTCCGCGGCCTGGTGAGCGGCGGAAGCCCGCCGGGCCGCAGCGGGCTGGCAGGCGGCTGGCTGGGGCACGGAGCAACCGGCGGCGCCCCGCAATGACGGCCTCCCGCCGCTGAGGGGATAGCGGCATGCTGAAGGGTGCGCGGGCCGCTACGGCTTCCCGCCTGCGGCCGGCGATCGGGACGACCCTGACAGGGAGAGGTGTGTGGTCATCCGATGGCCGGACGATGGATCAGGACAGGAACCGGTTTCTCTAGGGCGGTCGACGCTCTATCACCGGACAGAGGAGGGAGCAGATGACCACCAACGACTCCACGCCCGGCGGCGCCGGCCGCGGCACGCTCACGGGCCCGCCCGGCCGGAGGACCAACCCCGACGAGTGGCGAGCACTCGGCGCCCATCTGGCCCGCGCCGGCAGCTTCCCGGCACGGTCCGCAGCCAGCTTCACCCTCGGCTTCTGGTCCGAGTGGCGGAAAACCGACCCCAGCGCGCATGAGCAGGGAGAACGCGCTGACGTGCTGGACCGGATCGCCGCGTTCACCGACGAACTCAACGAAATGCTCACCCGCGACCGCGACCCGCTGGACTTCCTCCACCACGAGGAGACGGATAACGCCAGTGGCGTCACGGTTCGAGCCCGCAACGCTGATTCGCTGCACCTGCTGGCGAACTGCGAAAAGGCGCTCCGCGCAGCCGCGGCAACAATACCGACGTAGCCGGTCCGGGGCTTCTATCCCGTCGCCACTCGAGTCCTGACTATGGCGCCGGCGAGGGCCGCCGGACTGTCCCATTGTGGGACGTGCCCCCAACCAGGCAACAGGCTCCAGGTGGCGTGCGGGGGCAGCTCCTTGCTGGAGCTGTTGGGGGCCGGCGGAAGCAGCCGGTCATTGGCCGCCAGCACCAGGTGAATCGGCACGCTCAGGCCGGCGCCTCCGGTAAACCGGGCCCCAACCATTCCGCGGCATACCGGCAAGAATCCGGGCGCTGCTGCCAGATCGGCGGCGGCTCGAATGGCCAACCCCCGGTCCATATCAGCCGGACGGGCGCTGGACGTGGAAAGTAGCACCCGGCGGCCGGTGCGACTCGACAGCAATACCGGCGCGATGCGTCGGCAGGCCACCGCGAGCGCCCGGCTCTTCCGAAGCTCCAGTCGCGCGCGGCGTTGCGCTGTGGACGGCCACAGTCCGGCCGGGCACACTGCCGTGACCGCGCCGGCGTGGCCACTCTTGGCAAGTTCCAACGCCACCTAGGCGCCATAGCTGTGCCCTACAACATGGGGGTGGTCTAGAGCTAGCTAGCGCTTTCAGCAGCCGCGCAACCGCGGCCGCCATCTCCATCGGTGTGTGTGGTGGCGCAGCCGGCAGCGCCCGGCGAGTTCCCGAAGCCGGGCAAGTCAACCGCAACCACATCCCGATGTGGTTGCAGGAACGGCAGCACCGCATCCCAACTCCGGCTGGAACCGCCGGCGCCGTGAACCAACACCAGCGGTTCCCCCCGGCCCAGTCGTCGATACGCAACACCACCGGCCACGGGCACGGTATCGACGTTCACGCGAAGCCCACAGTCCCTGGTTCGGAAGCAGGTGCTACTGATCCCGGCCAGCTGCAGGTGGGATCCGGCGCGAGCGCCAAAGCGCGGCCTCGTTGGACTTTCTCGATGATGTCGTCGGCGGTGGCTTTCCAGATGAACGGTTTGGGGTCGGTGTTCCAGTGGCCGGCCCACGCCTTGATCGCTGCTTCGAGTTCCGGGACGCTGGTGAATACGCCGCGGCGTAGCCGCCGGTCGGTGAGTTCTTTGAACCAGCGCTCGATCAGGTTGGTCCAGGAGCTCGAGGTGGGGGTGAAGTGTAGGTGCCAGCGTCGGCGGTCCTTGTGCGCCAGCCATTTGGTGATCTCCGGGGCCTTGTGCGCGGAGAGGTTGTCCAACACGACGTGCACGCTGAGGCCGCGCGGTACGGTCGCGTCGATCTGCTTGAAGAACCGCAGCACGTCTTTCGCGGTGTGGCCTTTCTGGCAGTGGGTGAGCACCTCTCCGGTCGCGACGTTCATCGCGGCGAACAGGTCGGTGGTGCCGTTGCGCTTGTAGTCATGCGTCATCGTGCCGGCCCGGCCCGGCACCATCGGCAGGCTCGGCTGGGTGCGGTCTATCGCCTGGCATTGGGTCTTCTCATCGAAGCTGAACACGACCGCCCGCTTGGGCGGGCTGAGGTAGAGCCCGACGACGTCGACGAGCTTTTCTTCGAACCGCGGGTCGTTGGAGACCTTGAAGGTGTGTACCTTCCACGGCTTGAGGTGGTGATCGGACCAGACCTTCGCGATGGTGTCCTTGCCGAGCCCGAACCGCTTCGCCAGCGACCGGGTCGTCCAGTGCGTTCCGCCGTCGCTGGGCGTCTCCTGGCAGGTGACCCGGACGATCTCGGCGACCGTTCCTTCGGTCAGCGGCGACGTGCGGCCCCGGCCCTTCGCGATCTTCCCGACGCCCTCGACGCCCCGCCCGGCGAACCGGGCCCGCCACCGCCGCACGGTGTCGGCCTCCACCTGGCAGCGTCGGGCGATCTCCGCATTGGCCACGCCGTCCGCGGCCCACAGCAGCGCCTTGGCCTGCACCACCTGGCGGTGCGGCAATGTTGAGGACACCGCCATCCGGTGCAACTCAGCCCGCTCGGTCGAGGTCAACGACAACGCCGGCGCAGTCATACCAGTCATCACCATAGAATACCGAGTTATATCGCAGACAGCGCTTCGCCACGCCGGCTATTTCACAGACGGACCACTAGGGTCCGCACGAGCGCAACGGCAACCCCAGTGGTCCGATCTCTTTGGCACCCGGATCACGAAACGCAAGCTTCAGTGGTACGGCCGGTAGGGGAGGCCGCCGACCTGGTGGGGGGGTGATGAGTCTGAGCCGCGGTTGCGGAGCGCCAAGATGATCAAGACCAGGAAAGCAACAAGTCCAGCGGTGGCGAAGGACAGCCGGGCCGCGCCGTGGAGCGCGAATATTGCGATGAGGAAGACAACCACCGCCGCGCACGCGATCCCAACACCGATTCGGGCTTTCATAGCGCCTCTTCTCCTAAGGCTGAAAAAGCGTACACCTGGAGCGAGCTAGAAACCATCTCGACCCGCGCAGGATGGCGCAGCCTGTGTCTGCCGGACCGGTCGGGCCAGCCGGTCGGGCGGCGTCACGCCGGTTCCCTCCGATTGGGTCCTCGCAGTGATCACGCGTTCCGTCGAGCCCGCAGTCGGCATTATCCCTCGGGGAGGGCGCGAGTGCCTGCCAGGCGCTTACCCGTACGGTCCAGCACAGCAGGGTCGAGACAATGTGGCTCTTCGAACTTGAGGGGGAACGACACGATCTTGTAGGTCGCTGGGTTGCGGGTTGACGGCCCGTGGCCCCTCGATGCTGGCGGTGTTCAGGAGCCGACAGCGGAGGGGCCACGAGTGAGTCAGACGGTACGACGATTCTGTTCGGATTGCCCGGGGTGCGGGTGCGCGAGGTTGTACGCGCCGCCGACGGGGCGCGTACGGTGCACGTGCTGACCGATGAGGAGAGCGCTGCGGCGTGCCCGGTGTGCGGGGTGTTCTCCACCAGCGTGCGGCAGCGCCGCACGACCCGCCCGCGTGACCTGCGTTACGGCGAGGCGCCGCTGGCGGTGCGCTGGCATAAGACGCAGTACTTCTGCCGGGAGCGGCGCTGCCCGCGGAAGGCGTTCACCGAGGCCATCCCGGAGGTGCCGGCCGGCGCCCGACTCACCGGCCGGTTGCGCCGCCACGTCGCCGGGCGGGTGGCTGACGGGATGGCGGTCAGCGGCGCCTGCGAGGGCCTGGTGAGCTGGCCGATCGGGCACGCCGCCTGGGTGGCGCACGCCGAGGCGCGGATCGCCGAGCCGGCGCCGACCGCGGTGCTCGGGATCGATGAGACCCGCCGCGGCCGGCCGGTGTGGGTGCAGCACCCGGACACCGGAAAGTGGCGGTTGACCGAACGCTTCGAGACCAACTTCGTCGACCTGTCCGCAGCCCAGCGGCCTGCTGGGCCAGGCCGCCGGGCGCACCAGCGCCGCGGTGGTGGCCTGGCTCGACGAGCGAGGGCAGCCGTGGAAGGACGCCGTTCGGGTGGTAGCGATGGACCCCTGCGCGTCCTATCGCGCCGCCGTGCGCGAGGCGCTGCCGAACGCCTTGGTTGTGGCCGACCACTTCCACCTGGTGCGCCTGGCGAACCAGGCACTGACCGACGCCCGCCGGCGGGTCAGCTGGGACACCCACGGCCGGCGCGGCCGCAAGACCGACCCGGCGTGGGCCGCGCGGCGCCGGCTGCTGCGCGGCCGGGAACGCCTCAGCGAGAAACAGTTCACCAAGATGTGGAACGACCTCATCGACGGCGACCCGAGCGGGCAGATCCTCACCGCCTGGATCGCCAAGGAGGAACTCCGCGCGCTGCTCGCCACCGCCCGCACCGGCGGGCAGCGCCACGACGTCGCGCACCGGCTGCACCGCTTCAACGACTGGTGCGCCCGCTCGGACATGCCCGAACTCGAGCGGCTCGCCGCCACCATCGAAGCCTGGTGGCCGGAGGTGCTCGGGTTCCTGCAGACCGGCATCACCAACGCCGGAACCGAGGCCACAAACCGGACAGTCAAAACGGCGGCACGGACCGCCTACGGTTTCCGCAACCTCGACAACCAACGCCATCGAGTACGCTTCGCCTGCACCCGGCGACAACGCCGGGCCACCGCCTGCTGAGGTGTGTCCATTCCCCCTCAACTTCGAAGAGCCGACAATGTTGCCGTCGTGCGCAGCAACTACGACACGTTGGCGGTGGGTGAGGTCGGAAATGTGCTCGCGGCCTCTACGAGAGTGTCGAGTGGTACATGGCTGAGAAGAGCCCTTCGCCCAGGTTGATGGCAAGCCTTTCACCGGCCGGGCAGGCGGCGGTAGAGAACGTCTTCGCCCGCCTACCGCAACGCATTGACGGCTTCACTATTGACGTTCGGCGACTTGTCGGCTCGGATGACACGCTCCTTGCTGAGAATAGGCATAACGGGACAGACAAGTCCACGGTCTGCCGCCTCACATTCTCGGCCCACGTATCGGCGCTGCGCAAGGGCGAAGTCGTTCGGTTTCAGCGGTACGTGGACATCTATGCCCACCGCAAGCGCTCATTGCACGGTAGCCGCGCCGCAGTATTAGAGCCCGGGGCTAACGACGTGATCCACCTTTTTCGAGGTGGCAGGCTGCGCGGTCGATAGTGCGACACAAAGATCTTCGGCGGCCACCATTCGTGTGTATTGAGCCGCCGCTCCTCCGATAGGCCAAAGATCAAGGCTGAACGAAGGGACGGCCCGATGAGCGGAATATCGCAAACGACCGGGCGCGAACGGCCGCACATCGGCAGAGTCGGACGTTGGACGTGCGCGCCTGCTCTGCCTACTGCATGGGTTCCCGCGCCCACAGCGCTTTTCCTATCCGGGTGGCTGCGTCGCGGGCGAGTTCGGGGACGACGTGAGTGTACGTGCCGAGGGTCAGGGTGATCTGGGAGTGGCCGAGGAGTTCCATGACGACGCGTGCCGGGACGCCTTGGGCCAGTAGGAGCGTGGCGGCGGTGTGCCGGGCGTCGTGCAGCCGAGCCGGTGGAACGCCCGCCTCTCGTAGGAGTCGCTGCCACTCGCGGTGGTCGGCGCGGGGGTCGCAGGGTTTGCCGGTTGGCCCGGTGAAGACCAGGCCGCTGCCGGTCCACATCAATCCCGCGGCGAGCCGCTCACCGGCCTGGGTGACACGGTGGGCGCGAAGCGCCTCCACGAGCGGCTCTGGGACGGGTATCGCCCGGCGGCCGGCCCGGGACTTCGGCGGGACGAGGACCAGCCCGCCGCCGGGCCGACGTTGCAGCGCCTGCCGCACCGTTAGCGTGCCGGCGTCAAGATCCACCGCGTCCCACGGCAGACCGAGCGCCTCACCTTGCCGCAAGCCAAGCGCCAGCGCTACCGACCAGCGGGCAGCGTTGCGAGTCCCGAGGGCCGCGTCGAGGACGGCTCTGGCTTGGTCGGCGGTGAGCGGCCGGATTTCATCGCGGTGGACGGAAGGAGGCTCGACGAGGGTGGCGACGTTTCGCCGGATCTTGCCGCGTTGCATCGCGACTTTCAGCGCCCGGGAGAGTATCCGGTGGATCTGCAGGATGCTCGCTGGGGCGAGCCCGTCGGCGGCGAGCTGCGCGTAGAGCGCTTCCAGGTGCTCCGGCTGCAGCCTGTCCAACCGGTGTCGGCCGACATTGGGGTTGACCCGGTTCCGGACATAACCGCGGTAGGTGGTCAGGGTGCTCGGCCTCAGCCGGGCGGCGGCGATCGTGTCCAGCCAATGGACGAGCCACGCTTCCAGGGTTGGCGCGTTCCCGTCCGTGCTGATCTCCAACCCGGCTTCCTGCTCATCCAGGACGCGGCGGAGCTTGGCGGCGACCTCCCCCCGGGTCCGGCCGGACAGGTACTTGCGGCGCCGCCGGCCGTCCCGCCAACCCAGATCAACGACAGACCGCCAGCGACCGTCGCTGTCCTGATAGATCGAGCCCTCACCGTTCCCCCGCTTGCCTGACTTGCGGGTGACCATTCGCCGACGCAGCCTTCAGAGCCGACCGTCGTCCGCGGCGCGCAACCGGGCGACCAGCTCCGACAGATCCATCGACGCGATCCGCCGGCATGCGCCGATCCGCACCGACGGCACCACCCCAGCACGCATCAGTTCATACAGCTTCGACCGCCCTATACCCAGCGTCGTTGCCGCCTCCGTCGTTGTCAGCAACATCTTCTCCATCACCAAAGCTCCGTCCCTCTGCGGGGCCGTCCATCGACCACCGCTGGCCATCAGACGCCGACGACACGCTCTGCGGAAGGTGACGGCGCGTGACTCCGCTCCTGTCACGGCCCTTCTTGTCACACGCCTGTGGCAGTCTGCGGAGCGGTCGAAGTGGCTGCGGACCGCCCCGGACAGGAAGCACGAATGGCTGACACATTGCTGAAGGCAGCCCGAGTCGCGCGCGGCTGGTCTCAAGCCCGCCTCATCTATGAACTGGAACGGCAGGCCCTGGTTGATGGCCTGACGGTGCCCGGGCGAGACAGCCTCCGCAGCATGATCTCCCGGTGGGAGAACGGTCGCGTCATGCCCGACGAGATCTACCGCTCCCTGCTCACGCAGTTGTACGGCCTTAGCGACATCGATCTGGGCTTCGTCTCGGGTACGGCCTGGATGCTGCCGACACCTCCCGGCGCCCGGCCTGCCGTCGTGCCACTGCGCGCCCGAGCGGCCGGCCCGGAGTTGCTGGACTACCTCGACCACGTCTTCGACGACTGCGCCCGCACCGACAACGTCGCCGGCCCTCGGTACGTCGGAGGAACGGTCAGTCAGCAGCTAGCCATGATCGACGAGCTATGCCCGGAAGCGCACGGCAGCACCCGGGACGGCTTGCTCGCTCGCGGGGCCCGCTACGCCGAACTCGCGGGCTGGCTGAATCAGGACGCGGGCAACCTCGAAGCTGCGCTGTACTGGTCGGATCGGGCAATGGAATACGCCCAAGTCTTGGGGGATCCGCGGCTTACGTCCTACATCCTGATGCGCAAGAGCAACGTCACGGGCGACGCCCGGCAGGCCGGCCGGGCGCTAGGCCTGGCCGAGGCGGCGCTACGCCATTCGGACCGGCTCACACCGCGCCTGCGCGCCGTGGCGCTACGCCAGCAGGCCGTCGCACACGCCCTCTCCGGGGAGTTACTAAGGAGAACGGAAGTAGGTCGACTGTCAGGCGGTGATGTAGGCGAGGTCGGGGTCTCCGAAGAAGCCGCGGACTAGGTGCGGCATGCGCTGTAGCCGGCGGAGGGCGGCGATGACTTTGGAGGTGAACTCGTCGCGGGTTGTGACGCTGGTCCGTCCGACCCGGTCGTGTTTCACGTTCTTCCATACCCACTCGTCGGGGTTGAGCTGTGGGGAGTAGGCGGGGAGGATGAACAGCTTGAATCGGCCGCGGGTGGAGGCGACGAAGGCTTTGACCGACTTGGCTTTGTGGGTGGGATGCCCGTCGACGATCAGGTACACGCCGCGGCCGGTGGCTCGTTCGGTGTCGGTGAGGAGTCTGGTGCAGAAGTCGATGAACCGTTCGGCGGTGAACGACCCGGTGTAGGTGGCGAACCGCAGCAGACCTTGGCCGGTGACCGCGGAGATCATGTTCAGGCTGTGCCGGGCGCCGGTGGCCTTCACGATCGGGGTCCGCCCGACCGGCGCCCACGTCGTGCCGGCGTGGTAGTCCGATCGGATGCCGGCCTCGTCGGCGAAGTACACCGTGGCGCCTTCGGCTTTCGCCGCCGCCCGGATCGCCGGGAAGTCCTCGGTCTTCCACCGGGCCACCGCGTCGGGGTCGGCCTGCCAGGCCCGCCACAACGGCCGCTGCGGGGACAGCCCCAGCGTGCGGAGCAGTCGACCCACGCTGACCGCCGACAGCGACACCTTGAACTCGCGGCGGATCAGCTGCCGGACCAGATCCCGGGTCCACAACGCGAAGTCGAACTCCAGCTGCCGCGGATCGGACCCACAGACCAGCGTGTACACCCGGCGCATCTGCTCACCGCTCAGCTTCGGCGGGCGGCCCGGCACCGGCCTGGCCGCCAGCGCCCCCCGGCCACCCTCGCGGGCCTTCGCCAGCCAGCCGTACACCGTCTTACGGTGCATCCCCAGCGTCGCCGCCACATCTTCCGGATGCTGACCGGCCGCTACCGCGTCCACCGCCCGCAGCCGCAACTGCTCCAACGTCACATGATCAAGCTTCCGGCCATCGTTCTCACGCACATCTCATTATCCCAGAAACACACCGCAAAGTCGACTTACTTACGCTCGTGTTGGTAACGGACTGCGAGCGGTCAATTGATGGGGCCATGGCAGAGGTCGTGGAAGCCGCTGCCGGATCCAATGGCGAGCCTGACTTGGCCAGCTACTGCACGGATGCCTACCTCGCCATGGAGGCCGGTGCCTGCTGGACCCACCTCGCTCGGCCGGACAAGGCGATCACCTCCCTGAAGCATGGCCTGGCTACCTGTCCGGAAACTCACCAGCGTGACCGAGGCCTGGGACTGGCGCGACTAGCCTCCGCCCACGCTGCGGCGCAGGAGCCGGAGCAAGCCTCCATGATAGGTATGCAGGGCGTCGAGGTGTCCGTGAGGACAGCATCAGCGCGGACCGTCGCCGAGCTGAAATCTCTACAGGGGCGTCTCAAGCCCTGGCGGCACACCCCTATGGTGGCTGAACTCGACAGGGCGATCGCCGCCGTAGCATCCTGAGAAGGTGGGGTCGGCGAGGACGGTGAACCTGTTGACGCCCGCGACATCATCGGATGAGAGGGAACGTGCGGCCACGGTAGCTGTGCTGCCCGTCGGGAGCTTCGAACAACACGGCGCCTACCCTCCCCCTGATCACCGACACGGTAGTCGCCTGCTCGATCGCCCAGGACGTCAGCGCAGCCTATGACCTGTTGCTCCTACCTCCGGTGACCTTCTCCTGCTCCCACGAGCATGCAAGCTACGCCGGCACTGTCAGCATCAGCGCTCGGACACTGCATGCTGTCATCGGAGACATCGTCGACTCGCTCGCCCAGTCCGGAACCTCACGCGTGGTCATCGTCAATGGCCACGGCGGAAACTACGTCCTGAACAACGTCGTTCAAGAGGCCAATGTCACCACACCATGTATGAGCCTGTTTCCCAACCGGGAGGACTGGCAGCATGCCCGCCAAGACGCGGACCTCCTCACCGAAGGTCACGAAGACATGCACGCCGGAGAGCTTGAGACCTCCCTGCTCCTGCACGTAGCGCCCGAGTTGGTCCGAGACGGCTACGAGAGGGCTGACTGGATCGCCTCCGACCGGCCACATCTCGCAACGCTCGGCATGAAGGGCTACACCAGTAGCGGAGTGATCGGGCGGCCCTCCTTAGGAACCGCTCGCAAGGGGGAAGCCCTCTTGCAGAGCCTTCGAACCTCGTTCGCCGGTCACCTGGAACTCCTGGCCTGAACCAACCCTTTGAAGCGGCACCGCGGCAGCATCACCCTGCAACACCGCCTCATCCGCGCCGTGCTCGTCCGCGAACGCCACCGCGATAGACCACAAAACACCGCCAAGATTTCGGCTGGCCAGGGCGGTTCAGGTCCCAATCAGACCGTGCGGCGGTCCCTCCGGTCTCTGCGTGCCGCAGAGCGATCCCTCCGGTCTCTGCGTGCTGCAGGATCAGCCAGGCAAGCCGCTTCCAGGCGTGACGCCGTCACGGATCAGCAGTCTCGGCCCGAACAGATCCGGACCAGACCCACCACCGACAATACGCAGCCTTCACCCGAACAACGCAACCTTCAGCTGAAGAAGACACTCACGACCCCCACCACCGCCGCCAAGGCGGCGAGTGTCCCGTTCAGCTCAAGGTTGCGAGGGTCGCCGGCCGTCGACGCTGGGGTGCAGGGTAGATCCGGGCGCCTCGCGCGGATCTTGTTCAGATCAAAGCTGCAGCTTCGGCGGCCTGAGAGCCTGCCTCGCTGTCGACATGCGTCCGGAAAGGCGCCCAACGCCAGCGTGCCAGCGCCCCAGCCCGGGCTGGCAAGCCGTCACGGATCGGCAATGACCCACCAAGCGATCCGCCCGGCAAGACGACGCGCAGCTTTGATCTGAACAACGAAGGTTTGCCTGCAGCGTTGATCTGAACAATGAAGGGTTCACCTGGACAGGACAGCGAGCGAGCAGCCGAGTCGGCGCCCGGTCCAGTGGCTGAGCAGTGGTCGCAGACTTGCACCCTTGGTCTCGGGCTAAGATCAGACCGTGCTGAACCTCAGTCCGTTCGGCGTTGAGCCGGGGGTTGTGGACTACTACCTGGCCCGCTCGGCGGGCTGCAGGGACCACGCCCTCGACGCGGAGGCCCGTCGTCAGGATCTGGTGGACTACTACGCCGGCCGCCGGGAGGCCGGCGGGGAGTGGGTCGGTGCCGGCGCTGCCAGGTTGGGCATGGTGGGCCCGGTGGAGGCGCAGCAGTTCCGCGAATTGCTGTTGGAGGGGCGTACGCCGGACGGGGTTCAGCGGGTCGGTCCGCAGCTTCGCCGGAACGAGGCAGGCGAGCTGGTCGACCGGCGGGTGGCGGGAGCGGACTGCTGCTTCAGGGCGCCGAAGAGCGTCTCGCTGATCTTCGCCTTCGGCGACGACCCGGCGGTGGAGGCGGTGCGGGAGGCGCATGAGCATGCTGCCCGGGAGGCGCTGCGCTATCTGGAGGGGGTCGGTTCCTACAGCCGGCGGGGTAAGGCTGGCTTGGGTGTGCGGGTAGCCGGCCACGGCTTTATCGCCGCCAGCTTTCGCCATCGGGACGCCCGGCCGGTGGCCGGGGAGGATCACGGCGATCCGCTGCTCCACAGCCATCTCGTGGTGGCAAACATGCTGCAAGCGACGGACGGCCGGTGGGGGGCGCTGCCGACGGTGGAGCTGTTCCGGCATTGCAAGACCGCTGGCTACCTGTACCAGGCGGTCCTGCGGGCGCGGCTGACCGAACGGCTCGGCGTCGGTTGGACGCCCGTCAGGAACGGGTGCGCCGACGTCGCGGGTATCCCGCGGCCGGTGGTGGAGCATTTCTCCCGCCGCCGTGGGGAGATCACCGCGGAGATGGAACGCCGCGGCGACGATGGGGCCACCGCGGCGCAGGCGGCCACATTAGCGACACGCGGCGCGAAAGCGAAGGGAACGGACGAACCGACCCTTCGGGGGCGGTGGGCGGCCCGCGGTGCGGAAGTCGGGTACGGCCCGGAGCAGGTCCGTCGGTTGCTCGCCGAGGCCGCCCGGCGCAGGCGGGCAGCCGGGCGGGACGTCGATGCGGCGGCCCTGCTCGGCCCGGAGGGGCTGACCCGCCGGTCCTCGACGTTCGCCCGCCGTGACGTGCTCCGCGCCCTCGCGGAGGACGCCCCGGAGGGGGCGAGCCTGGACGTGCTGCAGCAGGGCGCCGGGCGGCTCCTCGCCGACCCCGAAGTGGTTCGGGTGGGTGATGACCTCGACCCGCGGTACACCACCCGGGAGATGCTCGCCGTCGAGCAGCATGTCCTGGACCTGGGCGAAGCCGGCCGGGGCGCCGGGCTGGGGATCGTCCCCGGCCGGCAGGTCGACGCTGCGCTGGCTGCTGTTCCGCTGGAGTTGGGCGAGGATCAGGCCGGGATGGTCCGCGGACTTCTCACCTCCGGGCGCGGCGTCGAGGTCGTCCAGGCCGCGGCGGGGACCGGGAAGACGACGGCGCTCTCGGCGGCCCGGCTGGGTTGGGAGGCGGCTGGCTACCGTGTGCTCGGCTCGTCCACCGCGGCGCGGGCGGCGCGGGAACTCGCCGACGGCGGCGGGATCGAGGAGTCCTCGACGCTGGCCCGGCTCCTTGGCGACCTGGAACACGCCGACCACGGCGGATTCGCGGCGGACACCGTCCTCGTCGTCGACGAGGCCGGGATGGTCGGCTCACGGGTGCTGGAGCGGGTGCTCGCCGTCGCCGAACGGGACCGGGCGAAGGTCGTCCTCGTCGGTGACTTCAAGCAGCTCCCGGAGATCGACGCCGGCGGCGCGTTCCGCGGCCTCGCCGAACGGCTCGGCGCCCACCGGCTGATCACCAACCGAAGGCAGGAGAACGGCTGGGAACGGGAAGCGCTCACCCTGCTCCGCGCCGGCCAGGCCGGCGCAGCCCTCGACCGGTACGTCGAACACGGCCGGGTCATCGTCTCCGACACCGCCGCCGGCGCCCGAGCGCTGCTGGCCGCCGACTGGTGGGACGCCACCGGCGCGCACCTGACAATGCGAGGCACCTCGTCGTCCGACCCGGTCGGCGGGCCGCCGGTGATGATCGCCGCCCGCCGGGTCGACGTCGCCGACCTCAACGGCCTCGGCCGCACGCTAATGGCCCGGACCGGCCGGCTCACCGGGGAGACCCTCACCGCGGACGGCAAGGAATACCAGGCCGGGGACCGGGTCGTCACCCTGAAGAACGACCGCCGGATCGGGGTTCACAACGGCAGCCGCGGCACCGTCTCCGCCGTCCGCGACGGCGCCCTGGCCGTCCGGCTGGACGACGGCTCCGACGTGACCCTCCCGGCGCGCTACCTGACCGCCGGACACGTCGACCACGGCTACGCCATCACCGGCCACAAAGGCCAAGGCATGACCACCGGGCGGGCGTACGTCCTCGGCATCCGCGAGGCGCTCTACCAAGAATGGGGCTACGTCGCCATGAGCCGAGCGAAAGTCGAGACCAAGCTGTATCTCGTCACCGGCGCCAGCACCGAACACGACCACGACCTCCCGCACGGCCAGGTACAGGACGCCGCCGAACGCGCCCGGTGGGCGCTCGCGCAATCCAAGGCGCAGAGCATGGCCCTCGACGCCGGCCCGGCCCGGCACGCCACCGCCGATCGAACTCGAAGACCGGCTGGCCGACACCGCCCGGCTGCTCCGCACCCGACCATCCGCGATCCGCCACGGCGCCGAGCAGGCGGAGGCGTGGACCGCCGAACACGAACCGGAACTCCTCGCAGCGGTAGCCGCCGGCGATGAACTCGCCTGGCGGAGCCACGCGGAACGGGTGGCTGCACAAGCCGACCCCGCGACCAGGGAGACAGCCGCCGAACGGCAGCGGGGGCCGGTACGACGCCGGTCATCCCTCCCGGTCGCCAGCCGGGCCTGCCTACGGGCCGACCCCCCACGCCTCAAGGGCCACCCCAACATCCTTCCGGGGAAAACCCGCCCCGGAAGCATCTTGGGGCCCCAACCCTTGACCCGCGGGGCCCTGTCGACCCTCAGGGCAGGAAGCTGTGGGCAGGCGGTGCCTGCCCAAGCTCAACGGCCCGGCCGTCCAACGTCTCACGACTTCTGACCGAATGGCCGATTGAAACCGCTGCGCCCTGTGGGCCGTACTAGCGGTGGTGTACCGCCGCGCGGGCAGCCCAAAGTCTGGAGGCGCCGCGGCGGTACCGGGGGGGTGGGCACAGCCGCGACGCCATACAACCGTAGGACATGCACGTCTAAAAGCACAACGTCATGGCATGGTTACGCATTTGCCGGACAGCGACGCGGAACCGTGGCGGTGCGCCAGCGCGCCACGGTCCGCTCGCCGAAGCGTGAGCCGAGCAGGCGGGGTCGATCCGTAGACGAGGACGGCCTTGCCGGGCGGAAGCTGGCGGAGCATGTCGGCCGGGGCCAAACGTTGCTGCTGTGTGGAGGTGGACGTCGAGTGCCCGCCGCCGGCCTGCGTTGTGACCGATGTCCGGTCGACGTCGGTGTCGCCGAGCAGCCGGGAGAGGTACTCCAGGGTGGCGAGGTCGGCGATTCCGGCTAGCGCGAGCTTCCCGCGGTGGTTGTTGACCACGGTGGTCGCCTGCCGGCCGTACCGGTCCTGAACCTGCGCGAGGTCCTGCCAGACGGACACGGTCTGGATGCCCTGCTCCCGGCCGGTGGAGGCGATAGCGGGGAGGTCGCGCAGCGGGGCGGTGTTCCCCGCCTCGTCGAGCATCAGCAGCAGACCAGGGACGACCGTTCGGCCGGCCTGGGCGCGGTCCTGCGCCTCCCGGACCACGGACATCACCAGGGCTTCGAACAGCGGCCGCAGCCGGTCCTGGGCGTGCGCCGGGGCGACCAGGTACAGCGTGCCCTTGCTGTCCAGCAACCTGGCCGGGGTGATCTCGCACGACTCGGCAGATGCGGCGACCTGCGGGTCGGTGTAGACGTCGAGGATCGTCTCGGCGGTGGCGTAGACACTGCCGCCGGTTTCGGTGGGCCGGTTGCAGCTGGCGGTGAACGCGTTCAACGCCTCGTCGACGTTGAGGTCGAGCAGGATCTCGCGGACCTGCTTGGTCTCTTTGGTGTCGACCCAGCGGACGACGTCGGCCATCGACCCCGACGACGCCCCGGCGGCGTAGAGCAGCGGGGCGAGGAGCTTCCGGGCGAGCGGGGTCCAGAACCGGTCGTGCTCCCCGCCGCCGGCCGTCCCGGCGGCGGCGACCAGCCACCCGGCCATCTGGCTGGCGCCGGTCCAGTCGGCGCAGCCGGTCAGCGGCGTCCACGTCGAGCACGTGCGACCGGTGCTGCCGGTCGGGTCGTAGACGAACACCGGGCCGAGGCCAGACCGGTAGCCCTCGGTGTGCTCAAGGACGCCGCTCTTGACGGTGGTCACCACCGCGGGGCCGGGCCATTCCAGCAGGGCCGGCTCCACGACGGAGAGGGTCTTGCCGGAGCCGGTGGGGCCGAAGACACAGACCGAGTGCCGCGGTTCGGCGGCGAGCAGCTGCCGGCCGGCGGTGCCCAACGTCAACCGGCCCGGGACCGGCGAGACTGACGGCCAGCGGGGAGCGGTCCCGGCGGGTCGCCCAACGCGCCCGGTCAGGGCGTCTCGGCCGGGCGGTGGGGAGGTGCCGGCGCAGCAGGAGACCGCCGACGCCGAGGGCGCCCATCGCCGCCTGGACGTTCTCAGGCCGCATCCGGCCCGCCCAACATCCCGGCGTCGGACTCGGCGAGGGCCATCTCGATGTCGGAGACGACGGTGCGGACCAGGAATGACCGGGTGCCGACCTTCCACAGCGCGGTTCCGGTCGGCAGGCGCACGATGTGGTCGATCTCGGTGTCGGTCAGGCCGTGCTCGGCCAGGTGCGGCCGGTTCGCCTCGGGGAGCCGGTGGTAGATCTTCGTTTCCGCTTCGGCGACCCGGTTCTCCGCGAGCGCCTGCAGGCGGGTGCCGGCGTCACCGGCGGCCGAGGGGTCGGCGGGGAGTTGGAAGACGTCGATGTTCTGCCAGCCGAAGGATCGGCTGAACTTCCCCGCTTCGGTGAGGAACTCCGACACCAGCGGGTTGTTCGCCATCCTCGATGCTTCTTCGCGGATGAACAGCATCCGGCTGTCGCCGTGCCGTTCCCATTTCCTCGTCATCTGCCCGCGGAGGAAGCCGATGCTGAACGCCATCAGCAGGCTGATCGCGCCCTGGTCGTGGATCCCGGAGATATCGAGATGGACCATCGGCGCGTCGAAGTCGACGCCGGGCGTGGTCGGCCCGTCGAACATGCCGCGCAGCGGGCCGTCGACGAGGTTCTTCAGCGCGTGGGCGACTTCGCGGGTGTCGTCGCGCATCTTCGTCACCTGCGGCTTGCCGGCGGCGTCGACGTAGCCGAGGGCGCGGGCCTGCTCCGCGCCGGGCTGCAGCAGCGCATCCACAACGAACCGCAGGATCGTTTCCACGCCGCGGTGGTTGGCCGTGCGTCCGCGACCCGGAGCGCCTCCTGCACGGCGGCCTGGTCGGTGGCGGTGGGCGGGCGGCCGAGGCTGACCGCGGCGCCGACGGCGAGCAGCCGGAGCCGGTCGCCCAGCCGGCGGACTGCGGGACCGGGTTCAGCCGCAGCTTGCCGCCGGGGAGGAGCCGGATCGAGCGGGAGCCGAGCGCGGAGGCGAGTCGGGACCATTCCCCGGTGCCGGTGGTCGGGTTCGCTTTCGGGTCGACGACCCACAGCTGGCGGCCGAAGACGCCGGCCTGCCGGTAGGCGTACGCCTGGCAGGTCATCGACTCTCGCCGAAGCCCTTCAGCCCGAAGACGACGGTGTCCGCGCTGGACAGCACCCGCGGATGGCGGGCGTAGAGCCGCCACGGGTCGTAGCAGAACGACCGGCCGTAGAGGTCTTCGCCGATGTAGCAGCCGTCGGCGCCGAGCCCGCCCTCGGCTTTGGAACAGGTACAGCGCCTGCGCCTGCGCGGTGG
>CAWFCZ010000010.1:0-30597 GCA_963814355.1 uncultured Actinomycetota bacterium
GGGTTCCGGGTTCGACCCCCGGGCGGCCCACCCCGATGACCTGCACTTTTACCTGGTAATCACCTCCCGGCGAGCCGGGGTGCGGGTCGGCTCGCTAACATCTGGCTAACATTCCTGCTCGAGGCGTTGGTGCCGCAGCTCTCCGAGCAGGAGGAGTGCGCCGCCCAAGTCGGGCAGCCGTTGTCGTCGATGTCGTCGCGCAGGAGCAGCGCCTCGACGTACGCCGCGAAGCTGAGTTGGGCCGCGGCGGCCGCGCGACGACCCCGGGCGCGCGCTCGGGACGTGACTTGCGCGTAGATCGCCACTCGCTCGTCTTCGTCCTTCGCGTCGGGTGACAGCCACTGCCGCTGTGGGGCGCCTCGCTTCGGGCCTGGCCTTGCCATGCCGACGATGATTTCAGCGCCCATTGGCCTTCTTCAATGGAGGTTGCCGGCGTGTCGCAAATCGGGAGCCATCCGTAGCCGTGCTGATCATGGCCCTCCAGGTGGCCACGCCGCACCCGCTTGGTGCTCTGGTCTCTACGGGTCATGGCACCAACGGTGGTACGTCGGAAGCACCGCCGGATGGGTGAACCAACCGAGCGATGGCATCGGCAGCGTCTTGGGCGACGGCAGGGGCGACGTGCGTGTAGAGGTCCGCGGTGATCGCGATCGCGCTGTGTCCTAGGCGTTCACTGACGACTTTCATTGCGACGCCGGCCGCGAGTGCGAGGCTGGCGCTGGTGTGCCGTAGCCCGTGAAACCGGATCGGCGGGACGCCGGCGGTCTTGACGAGTGCCTTGAAGCGGCGGGTGAGGTAGTCCGGGCTGAGCGGCATGCCGTCTTCTCTGGTGAACACCATCCCGGAATCTGTCCAGGCCGCTCCCCCAGTCCTGGCGCTCTCGCTGCTGGTCTCGCCTGTGGAGTTCCAGTAAGGCCGCTGTTCCCGCGTCGAGCGGGACGACCCTGCGACCCTTACTGGTCTTGGGCGGCCCGATGTGTGTTGTCCGGCCGACCTGCACGACTTGCTGGTTGATGAACAGCAGTTGGCGTTCAAGGTCGGCGTCGCTCCACCGCAGGCCGAGGACTTCACCGCGGCGCAGCCCGGTGAGCGCTACGAGGTGGTACAGGGCGTAGAGCCGATCCGTGCGTATCGCCGTGAGAAATTTGCTGAGTTGGGCCGGAGTCCAGACAGCGGCGGCTTTCCTGTCCTGCCGGGGCAGCTCAACTTGCAGTGCAGGGTTGACACTGATCATCTGACGGCGCATGGCAGCGTTCAACGCGCTCCGCAACGTCGCGTGAATGCGGCGGATGGTTGTCGGTGAGAGGTGCTTGCCGCCGTCGCTGGCGATCGCGTTGATCATCCCGTCGATGTGCGGGGCGGCGAGGTTCCGCAACCGCAGGTGGCCGAGATGCGGCAGGAGGTAGAGGTCGAGATGCTCCCGGTAGGACTTGCGTGTGCTGGGCCGTAACGCCCGCTTGCCGTCGAGCCACTGTTCGAGGTAGCTGCCGACGGTCAGTCGGTGGCTTTCGATGTCGCGGGCGCTACCCGCCAGCAGCACTTCGCGCAACGCCGCGCGGGCTTCCGTACGCGTTGCATAACCGCCTCGGGTCAGTTGTCGTCGGCGGCCGGTTGCGTCGCGCCCGGCGTCCACGACGTAGGACCACTTGCCGCGGCATCGATGCTCAGCCATGTCGCCGCTCGCCGTTCGCGGGCATTGCGGAGTGTGCCGCTGGTAGACGGTCCCCTGCTTCACGGTTCCGCCGAGGCGTCGAGCAGCGCGCGGAGAGGCGCGCTGGGGATGCGGATGAGCCGGCCGAGGCGCAGCACGGGTGTCGGCCACTGTCCGGTCCGGACGAGCTCGTACGCGGATGTGCGGCCGATACCGAGGATGGTTGCGGCAGTCGGCACGTCAATCACCGCCGGAAGGTCGTCGAGGGCAGTTCTGTCCATCAGGCGTACGCCTCCTCGGTCTCCGCGCCGTGCGAGCCCGTCGCGCTGGTGGTGACATCGCGCGCGTCGGTTCCGCCCTGGTCATGTCGGTCTACCGCCGGTGGTGGACGGCATCGCCGGATCGACTTCGCTGCCGCCCTCCGAATCAGAAGGTGCGGGGCTCATTTTGTGCTGGCAGTAGCAGCTGCGGTAGAGCCGCGCGTGCTGCGTGTCGTCGCACTGCTGGTGCTGCTCAGCGGCGCAGCGCTGGCAGATCGGCATGGCTGTCTCCTTTCGAAGGCTTGGCCCGGGGCCCGCTGCGGCTTCCCTTCCGGCGCGGGCCCCGGGAGCTGGTGGGGCTAGGACGGCGGCTGGTCGCCCGGCTGGTCCTCGCTGCTGGGCGTGCCGTTCCGGGTGGCCTTGCGCAGGTCGGCGGTGGCGTAGCGGAGGCTGGCGCCGATCTCGTCGATGTCGAGTTCGTGGGTGCTGCGCTTCTCGCCGTCGCGGGTTTCGTAGTCGCGTTGGCGGAGCCGGCCGGTGAGCAGGACCCGGTCGCCCTTGTGCAGGCTTTCGGCGACGTTCTGCGCGGGTGCGCCCCATACGGTGCCGCGCAGGTAGGTGGTGGCGCCGTCGGTCCACTGCCCGGTTTGGCGGTCGTAGCGGCGCTCGGTGTGGGCGAGGCGGAGGTTGGCGACGGGCTGCCCGCTGTTGGTGAAGCGGAGTTCGGGGTCCTCGACGAGGTTGGCGCCGAGGGTGGTGGTGATGTCGTTCATGGCTGGTTCTCCTTTGGTCTGAGTCGTTTTCTTGCTTGGTCAGGTGGTGGTGCTGGTCTTGGCGGTGATCTCGTGCCAGGGGCCGACGAGGTCGGTGGCTGCGATCACTGTCCAGGCGGGGCGTGTCGGGTTGGGGTCGTCGGCGCGGGCGACGACGGCGTAGTCCTGGCCGGCCCAGTCGACGAAGTGGGGGTGGATGCGGACCTCGACGAGTGCTGGTCCGTCTCGCATGGCGTAGGTGCGGTGGCTGTCCACGGAACGCTCCTTTCGGCCGAGCAGGGTGGGTGCCGTCCTCGGTTGGCCGGCTGACCATTTCCCGGACCCTCCCGGTAAGAGCAGAAGTCGCAGGGCGCAAAGCGGGCGGAGGGCAACCCGACGGGCCCGGGGAGAACGATCACTCCGAGGGAGGCAGCGGAGCGCCGAGGGTGATGGTTCGGAGCCGGGTCGGAGCGCAGCGCAGAGGCGGGTTGCGTGCAGCTCGCGCGCCCGTAGGCTGCCGCGGCCGGGAGGGACCGGAGTTCGGCAGATCAGTGCCGGCGGTGCCGGCGCGTCCCGCGCGGAGCGCGGCCGAGCGCCGAAGGCGCGAGCTGTGCTCATGGCGTTGCGGCTTGGGGTGTGGGGCTCGGGGTGACGAGCCGGACGGCGCCGGCGTAGCTGGACCACAGCGGGTCGTAGCGGACCACGGCGCCGGTGTGCGGGGCGTCGATCATCTGCCCGTTGCCGACGTAGAGGCCGACGTGGTGGATCGGGTTGCCGAAGAAGACCAGGTCGCCGGGGAGCAGCAGCGCCTGGCTGGGCACCCGGGTGCCGTGGGTGGACTGCATCCGCGGCGTTGTGCGGCAGCTGCACGCCGATGGTGGCGTAGGCGGCCATGGTGAGCCCGGAGCAGTCGTAGCGGTCCGGGCCGGCGGCGGCCCACTGGTACGGCTTGCCGAGCTGGGCCTGGGCGAAGGCGATCACAGCGGCGACGTCGCCGACGGCCGGCGGGGGAGTGCAGGTGGTGGAGCCGCCGGCGGCGAGGATCTGGAGGACGAGGGTGCCGGTGCCCCAGGGGCTGGCGGCGAGGGCCTGGGCGTCGGCTACGGCGTCCGTGCCCGCGCGGAGCGCGGCGAGCAGCCCGGCATAGGGCGGGGCGAGGGTGGTGTCGGCGCTGGCGGTGACCCCGACGCTGGAGGGTGGGGTAGTTCTGCACGCCGGCGCTGTTGAACGGCCAGCTGCCGGGTTCGGGTCATGGTGGTGTTGAGCGGGTTGTAGCGGGCGGCGCTGAGGGTGGGGCTGCCGGTGTCCGGGCCGGACTCGGCGGTCATCCAGGCGGTGAGGAACGCCAGGTTCGCCGGGCTGGCCGGGGCGGCGAGGCGGGTGAGGTAGGCGGCGGCGAACACCGCCCGGGGGCCGCCCGGCCCGGAGGGGGTGGGCGTGGCGCTCGGGCTGGGGCCGGCGGTCCCGCTGGCGGTCGGGGTTGGGGTCGGGTGCCGACGGGGGCAGCTGCTGGGCGGGGTGTGGCCGGCGCTGAGGCCGGTGGCGACGGCGCCGCCGCCGGCGAGGACGACCAGGCCGACGAGGGCGAGCAGCACCGCGGCGGCGGCTGCGGGGGCGAGGTGGCGGGGGTTCATGGCCGGTGCTCAGGTCCAGCTCGGCACGGCGTCGACGAGCCAGCCGGCCGGGGTGCGGGTCAGGGTGAGGTAGGCGGTGACCGGCACGCTGGCCCCGCCGGCGGCGGTGACGCGGGCGGCGATCTCGACATGGGCGGCGGTGGCCGTGCTGGGCGTGTCGGTGGCGAGCTGCGCGGACAGCAGCCGGGTGGGGCCGGTGGCCGGCGGCGCGGGAAGCCGGCCGTTGCGGCGTTGCAGCCGGGTGGTGGTGTAGCGGCGGGTGCGCTGTAGCCAGTCGCCGGTCGGGCCGGTGCGGAGCGCGGCCCGAACGAAGGCGACAGCAGCAGCAGACGCGCCGCGGTCGGCAGTCCCCGCGACGGTGGGAGGCGCCGGATCGGCGAGAACGGAGGGGGCGGGCGCGCCTCCCGCGCCGACGCTGCTGACCGGGGCGGCCGGCCGGCGGCGCGCCGGGCGGGGTGGCGCTGGCGGATGCGCGGCGCAGCCGGCGGTGAGCGCGACCGCGGCCAGGGAGGTCGCGCAGGCAGGCCGGTCAGGCGCAATGCGGTCTGATGCACGGGGATGTCCTTCTGGCGCGGCGTCGGGGAAGCGCGTCAGGAGGGAAGAAGCCGGAGCGGAGCAAGAAACGGGACGAGCGAATGCGTTGGGCGCCCGCGGGCGCTCAGCGGGCGAGCGCGGCCAGCGCGAACAGGGTGCCGGCGACGAGAGCCGGCCCGAGCGGGTGGTGCCCGCGCAGCGGCGCCCGGCCGCGGAGTGCGACCCCGACCGCGAAGGCGAGGTAGAGCAGGTAGGCGGCGAGCAGGCCGGCGAGCCAGGGCACGGCGCCGGCCCAGCCCAACAGCGCCCCGCTCAGGCCGCTGAATTTCAGGTCGCCGAGTCCAGGCCCCGACGTGGGAGCCGCTAGGATCTGAACGCCGAAGAAGGCGAGGGCCGCGACGCAGCCGACCGCCGCGGCGCCGAGCCGGCCGGTGTGGCCGGTGGGGACGGAGCCGGCGACCAGGCAGGCGGCGAGCAGCGGGTAGCCGGGGAGGGTGAGCCGGTCGGGCAGCCGCCGGCTGCGGGCGTCGACCACCGCAGCGGGTACCGCGAGGACGAGGAATGCGACGACCGCGGGCACCAACGCGGCGGGCAGCAGCAGCGCGAGCCCGGCGGCGGCTCCGCCGCCGGCGCCGGCGAGCGCGGCGGCGGGCGGGATCCGGGTGCCCGCCGGCAGCTCCCGCCGGATCGCCGCGGCCTGCCAAGGGCCGGCGGCAGCGGCCACCGCTGCGGCGGCGGCGGCGAGGCCGGGGTTCACCGGGTACGCCGCCAGGCGGCGAGCACGTCGTCCACCGCGGCGCCGAGCAGGTCGGCGAGGACCGCGGCGGCTTCGGGGCGCAGCGCGACGACGCCGCGTTCGAGCTTGTGGTAGGCCTGCTGGGAGATGGCGAGGGCGCTCGCCAGCTCGCGCTGGGAGAGCCCGGCGCGTTGGCGCAGCTGGCGCAGGGTGGGCGCGGTGTCGAAGTCGACGAGCTCGGCCATGGGTACCTCCAGCAGCGCGGCCGCGGTGTGCAGGTTGCGGGCGCGGGGGTTCACCGCACCGCGTTCCCAGTCGCTGACCTGGCTCTGGCTGACCTGGAGCCGGGCGGCGAGCTGCTTCTGGCTGAGGCCCGCCTTCTTGCGGGCAGCCCGGAACCGGTCCGGGCGGAAGCCGGTGACGCCTTCGCCGGGCACGCTCCTCCTCGCTCCGGCCGTGCTGACGGGAGCAAGGATGCCGGATGCGCGCTGAACATCCCGGGTTCGGCGCGGGCGCGAGTCGCCGCTGTCACGCGGCGCCGCGGCGGCGGGCGGCGGCTGGGCCCGTCCGGCGGCCGCCGCGGAAGGCGGCGTCGAGGAGGCCGGCGAGGGTGCGGTCCGGGTTGGCGTACGGGGCGAAGGTGATGCCGCGGGCCGCCCGGAGCTTGCTGCGCTGGCCGCGGGTGGTGCCGCCCCAGACGCCGGCGTCGAACCGCGGGTGGGTGCGCAGCGCCACGTCGAGGCAGGTCTCCCGTTCCGGGCAGCGGCGGCAGAGCCGGCGGCGCAGCGCGACGTCTGCGCTGCCGGTGAGGTCGTCGGTGAACGCGGGCAGCCCGCGGCAGGCCGCCTGCGGCATCGCCGGGACCGGCGGGAGCGGTGGGAGCGGCTGCACGTTCTTCTGGGCATGGCTGGGACCTCCAGGTCGTGGTATTAGCCTTTGACAACTTTCGGGCAGCGTCGTGGTGGTTGTCAAGGACCGATAGGAGCGTGTTCAGGCGGCGGCCGCGGAGCGCGAGTTCGGCGCGGGCCCGCCGCCTGCGGGCGGTGTCGTGGCTGAGCCGGTGCTCGACGCAGACCTGGGCCAGCGGCCGGCCGTGTAGCCGGGTCGCGGCGATGAGTTGCGGCGTCGAGGTCGTCGATCAGTGCGGCCGCCCGGGCGGTGTGCAGCCAGCTGGCGGCCTCGGCGAGGCCGTACCCGGGCTCGGTGTAGCCGGGGTCGACGGTGTCTACCGAGTCGCGGGCGCTGGGCAGCCGCGGCACGGGGAGCGCGGCCGAGTCCATGGCGGTCAAGTTCCCGCGGAGACGCGGCGGCGGGTGGAGACCTTGAGGTAAGGGGCGACCGCGACCCTGGCCGGGTCGACCGGGCGGGGGATGGCGGCGATGCACTCGAGCAGGCCGGCGAGCACGGCGGCCTCCCGGTCGGCGGCGTCGGGGACCACCGTCTTGAGCTCCTTGAGCAGTCCCAGCGCGGACGGCAGGAGCAGCTGCAGCAGGACCCGGCTGGCCAGCTGCGCGTGGAAGCGGCCGGGCTGCGCCTGGTCGGCGAGCGCGGCGAGCGCGGCGTTGCGCTCGGGCGACGGTTGCACGGCGGTGCCGGCGGTCGCGAGCAGCGGGTCCAGTTCGGCGCCGGCGAGGCGGGCATCGCCGGCCGCCCAGGCGGCCCGCGCTTCGAGCAGCGCCGGCCCGCGCAGTAGGTGCGGCCAGTCGGTGCGGAGCCGGGTGATGGTGGTGGGCACGGCGGTTCTCCTCGGTGTGGCGTCGGTGGTGATCACCGAAACGCTCGCCGGGCGGGCTGGCCGCGGTCTGGCCTGGCGCTGGCTTCTGCTGCGAGGCGGCCAGAGCTGGCCCAGACGCCGTTCTGGCTCCTCGCTGCGTGCAAGGAGCCAGAAAAGAGCCAGAAAAAAGCCAGGTGGCCGCGGTGAGATCAGCGCCGTGGCGGTGACGCGCCGTTACGTCCCAAGCCAGCTGGCCAGCTCGGCTGGCCACATGGCGTTACCCCGTGCGCGACACGCCGCCTGTCGAGGATGTTGTTGGTTGTCGTAGGTGATTCCTAGTCTTGCCTTGGCCGGTTCAGGCTGGGCTTGTCCGAGTTCGTCCACCTGACCTTTCGGATGGAGGGGAGACCCGTGGTGCCTCCCGTCAGTTCCCCTCGGCGCCCTGCTGCTGCATCTGCGCTTGCCCTGATGGCAGTACTCGTCGCGGGCTGCTCCAACTCCACCAAGGGGGCAGGCGGCCCGGCGTCCCCGACGGACTCGCCTTCGCCGACCGCGTCGGCGAGCCCGACCGTCTCGCCGACACCGGACGCTCGGCAGGTCGCCTCCCGTGCGGCGCTCGCGGCGTACGTCGGCTTCCAAGCCGACATCGCGGAGGTGGTGAACTCGAGCCGGAGCGACACTGACCCCCGACTGAGCCGGCACGCCGCCTCCACCGGCGTGGCGCTCGCCGCCCAATCGATCCAGCGCTATGTCGCCAACCACTTCGCGATCCGCGGTGACAACAAGGTGGATCACTGGCGCGTTACGACCTTCTATCCGCGGACGGGCCGGCCGACCGCGATGACGGCCACCGCTTGTGTCGACTCCTCGTCGTCGCGGGTCTACGACACCCGCACAGGTAAAGAGGAGAAGCCGCTTCCTGGCCACCAGCGGATCCCCGTGACAATCCGCGTGCAGGTCGACGGCGGCGCCTGGAAGGTTGTGGACGCTAAGTCGGACTTCGCCAAGACATGTTGATCCGGCGTATTGCGGCACTGCTTGCGGCGTGTCTTGTCGCGCTGTTCTCGTTGGCCACGCAGGCGGCAGCCGCCGGTCCGGGTCCGGGCGGCGTTGGAGTGCGCTGTGATCCCATCACGCAACGTTGCACTGTGAGCGTGTGGCGTGGCGGGAGCCCGGGTGACGGCTCGGGCTCGGGCGGCCCGGGGACGACGAGCGTGGCCCAGTCGTCGTGCCGGTCGCCGTCGGGGGCGCCGGTGGCCTGCTACTCCCCGACCGCTGGGTGGTACAGCCAGGCGCTGCACTGCTACTTCCTGCTGATGTCACCGTGGCCGAGCCCGGACGACTCACGGATCGCGGCGATCACGCCGTACCACCAGTCGGGTGACGGCGGCTACTACATGACCCACTGCGCGGGTGGGCCGCCAACGGTGGCGAACGTGGGCTACGCGTGGCGGGCGGACAAGCCGCCCGGGTACGGCTGGCGGCTTTCACCGGATGTGCTCGCCGCCCGCGCGGTGCGGATGCTGCGGCTGGGTGGCCCGGAGATCACCTTGTCGCCGCCCTTGCCCGAGCGGCAGATCGTCGGGCTGCCGATGTGGGCGTGGACGGCAGTGACCCCCTCGACATGGGGGACGCACTCGGCGACCGCATCGGCTGGCGGGCAGTCGGTGACCGCGACCGCCGTGTCGAAGTCGATCTACTGGTCGTGGGGGGACGGCACCGGCACCACCTGCACCGGGCCGGGTACGCCGTGGACCTCGGCGCACGACGGCAACGCCGCCTCCCCGACCTGCGGCCACACCTACCGCCACGACAGCTACGGCGGCGAGTTCACCGTGACCGCCAGCACCACCTGGGACATCAGCTGGGTCGGCGGCGGGCTGGCCTCCGGCGCGCACGGACAGCTGACCGTCGTCGCCCCCTCCCGGACCACGGTGCACGTCTCCGAGCTGCAAGCCGTCAACGTCCCGAACCCCCGGTGAGGACCCGCATGCCGAGCATCCGCACCTCAGCGAACGGATCGACGGCGACCGCGCCGACGCCGGCTACTACACCGGCCGCGGGGCCACCGCGGCTGCTGGCCCTGCCGCGCCGCCGGCGCCCGGCCTTCGTCGCCCTCGCGGTGGCCCTGCTGGCCGGCGGCGGCGGCCTCGGAGCGGCCATGATCGCCGCCATCGACTCGCGCACACCGGTGCTGGCGATCGCCCGGCCGGTCCCGCCCGGCGCGGTGCTCACCTCGGCGGACTTGACCCGCGCCCGGGTGGCCGCCGACCCGGCGCTGAACCCGGTCCCAGCCGGTGAACTCTCCAGCGTTGTGGGCCGCCGGGCGGCGGTGCCGCTGCGCCCCGGCACCCTGCTCACCCGCGACGGGATCACCACGGAGATGGCACCCGCTGCCGGACAGCAGCTGTTGGGAGTGGCCCTCAAACCCGGCCAACTCCCCGCGCGAGGCGCCGGGCCCGGCGCCCGGGTGCTGCTGGTCACCACCCCCGGCGGCGGCGACCCTGCCGGCGGTCGGAGCGGCACGCCCGTCGCGGAGGTGCGGATCCCAGCGACGGTGCACGCCGTCACCACGCCGGCCGGCGGCGGCGCGGTCATCGTGGATCTGCTGGTCGGCGACCGCGACGCCACCGCGGCCGCGCAGGCCGCCTCCACCGGGAACATCGCGCTGCTGGTGCAGCCGGCGGGAAGCGGCGGCTGATGCTGGTCGCGATCTGCTCCGCGAAGGGCAGCCCCGGGGTGAGCGTCGCCGCGTTGGCGCTGGCGTCGATGTGGCCGTCGCCGGTGGTCCTCGCCGAGTGCGACCCGGCAGGCGGCGACCTGCGCACCGGCTACCTGCGGGGGGAGGTGGACACCGCCGGCCGTGGTCTGGGCCGCCTCGCCGCCGCCGCCCGCCGGCCGGAAGCCGGCGACCTGCGCGGGCTGCTGCAGGAGCAGCTCTACGCGCTGCACCCGGACGGGGGGCTGTTGTGGCTGCCCGGCATCGACGAGCCGGGTCAGGCCAGCGTCGCCGCTGCCAGCTGGGGCCGGCTCGGTCAGACCTTCGCCGCCCTGGAGACCGCCGGCCCGCCCGGCTACGACGTCGTAGCGGACTGCGGCCGGCTCGCCGCGCCGGCGCCGGTGAGCGGGCTGCTCACCTCCGCGGATCTGGTGCTGCTCGCGGTCCGCCCGACGGTGCCCTCGGTCGCCGCGGCCGCGGCGTGGCTGCCGCAGCTGCGCCGGCACCTGGCGGAACCGCGCCGGCTGCAGCTGCTGGTGATCGGGGCCGGGTCGTTCCGCGGCGCGGAGGTCGCCGGCGCCTTGGACCTGCGCATCGCCGGGTCACTGCCGGAGGACCCGGCCGCCGCGGCGGCGCTGACCGGCGCCGCCCCGACCGGCCGCAACCTGGCCCGGGCTCCGCTGATGCGCACCGCCGACACCCTCGCCCGAGGCCTGGTGCAGCGAGTCCGCGACCTGCGGCTCGCCGGGGCTTCGGAGCCGGCTGCCGTCCCGACCGGAGTGAGCTCATGACCAGCCCGTACGCCGTGCCGTTCCAACCCGGGTGGGGGGAGGAGCCGCCTGGCTCCTGGACCTGGCCAGCCGGTGACGAGCCGGCCCCGCCGGAGCCGCCGCCGCAGCTCGCCTCGCATCCGCCGCTGGACTTCGCTGCGATCTCCGCCATCCGGCAGCGGGTCGCCCGGACGCTCGGCGAGAACCGGCCGGCGGCGGCCTGGCCGGAGGATGCGCGCCGCGAGCGGGCCCGCACGCTGATCGTGGAGGAGGTCGCCGGCTGGGCGGTGTCCCAGGCCGGCCTGGACCGGGATCCCCCCGGCCTCGAGGTGGAGGCCGCGATGGCGCAGGCCGTCTTCGCCTCGATGTTCGAACTGGGCCGGCTGCAGACGCTCGTCGAGGACGACCAGGTGGAGAACATCGACGCGAACGGCTGCGACGACGTCTGGATCGAACGCGCCGGCGGCCGACTCGAGCAGGGCCCGGCGCTCGCCGGCAGCGACGCGGAGCTGGTCGAGCTGATCCAGCGCTGGACCCGTGACCTTGGGCAGACCTCGCGGGAGTTCTCCACCGCCCGCCCGCTGGCCCGGCTGCGGCTCCCGGTCCGTGGGAACCCGCTCGGAGCTCGGCTCACCGCGACGATGGAGGTTTCACCACGGCCGCAGCTGTCCGTGCGGCTGCACCGCATCACCGACGTCACATTGTCGGATCAGCTCGGCCGCGGCGCGATCAGCATGGCGTTACTGGAATTCCTCCGGGCAGCCGTGAAAGCCGGCAAGACCATCGGATTTACCGGCCCAATGGGCGCCGGGAAAACCACCATGCTGCGCGCGGCGGCGGCGGAGTACCCTCGCACCCAGCGAATAGCGACTATCGAAACAGAATTCGAATTAGGGCTGCATCTGATGCGGCACCGGCACCTGCGGGTGTGGCCGGTGGAGGTGCGGGAACCGACCGCGGACAGCCCCGACTCCGGCGTCGACCTCATCGAGCTCATCGCCCAATCACTGCGGCACAACAATAGAAAAGTCGTTCTCGGCGAAGTCCGAAGCCACGAAATCGTACCGCTATTAGACGTGATAGCAAACGGAAGCCCGGGCAGCCTCTTCTCTCTACATGCCCGCCGCGGCCGGGCCGCGATAAGCCGAATGATAGCGCTGGCGACCCGAAATGGGCTGTCCCGGGACACCGCGAACGAGCTTATCGGCGGGACCGTGGACTTCCTCGTCCACCTGGAGCTGGTCGAGGAGCTGACCGAGGATCGGGACGGGAACGCCGCCGGCCAGCGCTACCGCTTCGTCGACGAGGTGCTGGAGATCACCGGGAACAGCGAGAGCGGCGCCCCGGCGATCGGCACCATCTTCGCCCCCGGCCCGGACGGGCGCGCGGTCCCCGCGCACCGCCCGGCCTGCCTGGACGAGTTGATCCGCGCCGGGCTGGACCCGGCGTGGTGGGACTCCCCGGACGGCATGTGGGACCCGAACGCGCCCGCGCCGGGCGGTGCCGCGTGACCGGCCGCGAGCTGCTCGGCGCACTCGCCGGCACCGCCGTCGCCGGCGGGTTGCTGCTGCTCCTGGTGGGCCTCCGCGGCACGGTCGACGTCCCCGGCCGGCCGCCGGGCGGCCTGACCCGCCGGTGGGCCCGGCTCACCGGCGCCGACCTGCCGCGGCAGCGCCGCGCGGAGCGCCGCCGCCGGCTACTCGCCGCCGCCGCGGCGCTGCTGGTGCTCCTCGCCGCGACCCGGATCGTGATGCTCGCGGTCGGCGCGGCCGCCGCCGCGTACTACGCGCCGCCGGTGCTGTCCCGGCGGACCGCCGGCCGCAATCGGATCGCCCGCCTGGAGGGGCTGGAGGCGTGGACCCGCCGGCTGGCCGACGTGATGAGCGCCCGGGCCACCCTGGAGACCGGCATCGAGATGAGCGTGCGGGCCGCACCGCCGGCGATCGCCGCAGAGGTGCAGGCGCTCGGCGCCCGGCTCGCCGCCCGGGTGGACACCGAAGAGACGCTGCGGGCATTCGCCGACGACCTCGACGACCCGGTCGGCGACATGGTCGCCGCCGCGCTGATCCTGGCTGCCGGCCGCCGCGGCCCGCGGCTGGTCAGCGCGTTGCGCCGCCTGGCCGAGACCGTCGCCGCGGAGGTGGCGCTGCGACGCGAACTCGAAGCGGACCGGGAGAAACCGCGTTCCACCGCCCGCATCCTCACCCTGTTCGTGCTGGTCGCGGTGGCGTTCGTGATGGCCACCCCGCAGTTCCGCCACCCCTACCAGAGCGCCCTCGGCGAGGCAGTGCTCGCCGGCGCCGGCGGCCTGCTCGGGGTGTGCTTCTGGTGGATGTGGGCGATGACCACCGCCCCGGCCGAAGGACGGTTCCTCAACGGACCCCGGCCCGGGCGGCCCGGCTCTGGACGTTCCCGATGACCCCGTACGCCGCCGGCGCGGCGGCCGGGGCGATGGTCGGCGGCGGCCTCTGGCTGCTCGCGCGGGAGCTGTGGCCCGCCGGGCCGGACCTGCGCGCGCTGGTACACCCGCCGCCCGCCCCGCTGCCCGCGCAGTCCACCGCCGTGCACACCGCGCAGGCCCGACTCGGCCGCTGGGCCGCCCGCTTCACCGGCGGCGCGCTCCGGATCCCACACCGGGACCTCGCCGCGCTGCGACAGTCCCCCGACGTCTACCTCGCGCAGGTGGTGCTCTGCGCGCTGTACGGGCTGCTGCTGCCGCTGGTACTCGGCGCGCTGGCCGGGTTCGCCGCCCTCCTCGGCGGCTGGCGCGCCAGCCTCGGCATCCCCGCCGTGGTCGGCCTGCTCTGCGCGGGTGTCCTCGCGATGACACCCGGGTCGACGGTGAAGACCCGCGCCGCCCGGGCGCGCCGCGAATTCCGGGTCGCGCTCGCCGGCTACCTGGAGCTGATCGCACTCGAACGGGCCGCGGACGCCGACCCCGGCGAGGCAGTGGTCCGCGCGGCGACAGTGGCGCACGGCTGGGCCTTCCAGCGGATCCGGGACGCCATCGACGCCTCCCGGCTCACCGGCGCCCCCCCGTGGCGGGTCCTCGGCCAGCTCGGCGACGAACTCGGCGTGGCCGAACTGTCCGACCTGGCCAACACCATCGAGGTCGCCGGCGGCGGCGGGCGGATCTACGACACGCTGGTCGCCAAGGCCGCATCCATGCGCTCCGCGGCGCAGGCCGACGCCAAGACCCACGGCAACGCTGTCAGCACCCGAATGCAGATCCCGGCCACGCTGATCTTCTACGCGCTGCTCGTCATCATCCTGTTCCCGCTGCTCACCGGCCTGCGCTGAGAGGAGCCGCGCTCCCCGACCCCACGACAACACCGTCCCCCGAACTGACTTTCTTCTCGAAAGGAACGCGCATGAACCCCCTCCTCCTGGCCCGTCTCACCTACCTGTCCGTGATCGACCGGTGGGAGCAAGCCGCCGCCGACCCGGAGCGCGGCGACGGCGGCCCCATCCCTACCGCCGTCATCGTCGCCGCCTCCCTCGCCGCGGCGCTGCTGGTCGCCGGCCTGATCGCGGCAGCCGTCAAGAAGTACGCGAACGGCATCAAGTAGCCCGATGCCCATCCGCCCAATGCCGACCCCAGACCACTCGTCGACCGGCGAGCGGGGTTCGGTCACGGCGCTCGCCGTGGTGTTCCCGACGCTGCTGCTGCTCGTCATCCTCACGGTCAACGCCGCGTACTGGTACCACGCCCGGTCGGTAGCCCTAGCCGCGGCCCGGGACGGTCTCACCGCCGCCCGGCTGCAGGGCTCCTCGCCCGCGGCCGGCGTCGCGGCCGCCGCCGAGTACGCCCGCAGCACCGGCACCGGGGTGCTGAACAACCCGCAGGCCAGCGCTGCCGGCAGCACCGCCACCAGCGTCTGCACCACTGTCTCCGGCAGCGCTCCGCTGATGGTGCCCGGCTTCCAACCCACGGTTCGGCAGCACGCCTGCGGACCGGTCGAGCGGGTGACCGTCGGATGAGCCGCCGAACTAGTGGCTCGCCTCCCGCGCCGGAGCGGGGCAGCTCCGGAATCGAAGTCGCGATCCTCATGCCCGGGCTGCTGCTCCTCCTCGGTCTGATCATCGCCGCCGGGCGGGTGCAAGCCGCCGGCGGTTCGGTCGAGGCCGCCGCCCGCGACGCCGCCCGGGCCGCCTCCATCGCGCGCAGCAGCGGCGAGGCGCAGGCCGCCGCCGCCGACACCGCCCGCGCGTCACTCACCGGCCAAGGCATCCTGTGCACCACCTCGAGCGTGACCACGGACACCGCCGGCTTCGCCGCCCCGCTCGGCGCGCCGGCCACCGTCTCCGTCGACGTCGCCTGCCGCGTCCAACTCTCCGATGTTCTGGTCCCCGGGCTGCCCGGCAGCGTCACGAGCACGCGCACTTCAGCAGCCCCCTCGATCCGCACCGAGCGCGCTGACATGACCGTCCACACCGAAAACGCCGCGGCCCGCGGCGCCCGGGAACGGGGAAGCGTCACGCTATTCGTGGCCGCGGTGGTCCCGCGCTGCTGCTGCTGTTCGGGATGGTCTACGACCTCGGCGGCGCGCTCCGGGAGCGCCAACAGGCCACCGGGCTGGCAGAGGAGTCCGCCCGGGCCGGTGCCCAAGCGCTCAACAGCGGCGGCTACCGCTCCGGCGGCGGGGTCAGCGTCGCCGGACCCACCGCGGAAGCAGCCGCAGCCGGGCTACCTGCACGCCGCCGGCGCCGCCGGCGCCGTCCGGCTGTCCGGCCCGGTACTGCTGCACGTCACCGTCACCACCGCGCACCCCACGTCGGTACTACGGGTCCTGGGCATCGACACCATCACAGTTCGCGGCTCGGCCACCGCCAACCTGGAGATCGGGCGGTGACCGGCACCCGCCGCGTACGCACCGCCGGCGACGTCGCCCGCGGCGTCGGCGCGCTGCTTCTCCTCACCGCGCTGCTCGCCGGCCTCCCCGCCCTGCTGCTCACCGTCATCGGCCTGCCCCAAGAACTGCCCAGCGCCGCCGCGCTGCGCGGCTACCTCAGCCGCCCCGACGACGGCACCGTCTTCATCGCCGCCGCCAGCGCGGTCGCCTGGGCCGGCTGGGCGGCCTTCGCGGTGTCCACCGCCGTCGAAGCTGTCGGGGCGGCCCGCGGCCGGAGCTGGCAGCTACCCTTCCTCGCCGGGGTGCAGCGGCCCGCCGCGCACCTGGTCTCCGCCGTCGTCGTGCTGCTCGCCGGCACCGCGACCCCCACCCTCGGCGGCTTCCCGGCCAGACCCGCCGCGGCCGCCCTGCTTACCCCGCCGGCCCCACCCCCGGCAGCGGAGCCGGCGAGCTCCACGGCAGCCGCGGCCGACTCCGCGGCGGCGGTACGCGCCGCCCGGCCCGTCGCCGTGGCGAGCAGCCGGGAGATCGTCGTGGCGCCAAGGGACACGCTGTGGGCCCTCGCCGAGCGGCACTGCGGCGACCCGCTAGGCTGGCGGGCGCTCGCCGAGGCGAACTACGGCCGGCCGCAACCAGACGGCCGCCGGCTCACCGACGCGCACTGGATCTACCCCGGCTGGCGACTGCAGCTCCCCGCATCGTGGACACCGGCGGCGCATCCCCGGCCGGCCGCGCCGGGACGCGCCGGGCAGGGCGCGACCCGCCGCCTGCCGCATCCGCCGCCCGGAGACCCCGGACCGACAAGCCAGGCGCAGGCACCCCCGGGGGCGTCGCCCACTCCCGCAACACGGCCGTCCCGCCGCCCCGGCGGGCAGGCTCCCGCTCCGGCGCCGACGCCTGCAACGCCGCCCGCGAACCGTCCCGCCGGGCCGGTAATCACGAGCCCGCCAGATGCGGACAGCGGCGACGCCGCCCGGGTGGTGGGGCTGGCCGGTAGTGGGCTGCTGGCCGCCGGTCTGCTGCTCGAGTTGCGCCGCCGGCGGCGCCGGCAGCAGCGGCAGCGCCACCCCGGCGAGCGGATCCCACTGCCCGACCGGAAAAGCGCGGAGACCGAGAGCGAGCTGCACCGCGCGGCCGACCCCGCCGCCGCCAACGCGCTGCGGCTGGTACTGCGCCGCCTCGCCGAACAGGTCCCGGCCGCCGCCGCCGCGGTGCGCGCCGCCGAACTCGGGCCGTCCCAGCTGCGGCTCTGGCTTCCCGGCGACCAGCCGCCGCCCGCCCCGTGGCAGCCCGGGCCGGACCCCGGCACCTGGACCCTGGACGCGGCCGGCCGCCGCAAGCTGCTCACCGACGCCTCGCCACCGGCCACTCCCGACCCGCTGCCCGGTCTCGTCACCGTCGGTCGGACCGGGGAAGGCGCGTACCTACTGTGGAATCTCGAGGCGGCGGTCGTCACCACCGTCGCCGGGCCGGCGTCCGTCACCACGGCATGGCTGCGCACCGCGGCGCTGGAACTGGCCACCAGCCCGTGGAGCGGCGGCGGCTGGTTCGAACTCGCCGTCGTCGGCCTCGACGTGCCGGACCTCGACCGGGTCTCGCGCTACCCCTCACTAGCCGCCGCCCTCGACGCTGTCGAACATCGCGCCTCCGAAACCCGCGACGCCATGACCGGCGACCCACAGACACCGCCCGCCGCCAGACTGGCCAGGGCGGACGACGAGCGCCTCGCCCCCACCCTGCTGGTCACCGCCGAGGCGCCGAACGCGGCCCAGCTGGCCCGGCTACAGGCTGCGACCGGCGTCGGCACGCTCGCCCTGGTCGCCACCGCGCCCGCTGAGACTGCGGCGGCGCTGACGCTCGACGCCGCCGGCGCGGCTACGATCCCCCAGCTCGGGCTGTCCGTCGCCGCGCAGGCCCTCACCGCCGAGGAGATCGACGCGGTCAGCGCCCTGTTCGCCACCGCCGCCGCGCCTCCGGTGCCCGCCGGCACCGGCCGGTACGCCGAACTGACCGACGGCGACCTCCTCGCCGAGCGGCAGCTGGTCCCCCCTGACGCCCGGCCCGCTCCCGGCCGCCGCGCCGACCCGACGACGGCGAGAACGCCGCGACCGCGCCGACTGGAGGCAGTCGCTCCGACAGCCCCGCCGCCGGCGGCTCCGGCACCGCCTGACGTCGCGCAGGACGGGGAACAGGCCGCGGAACCCGAATCGCCACCCCCCGGCTCCCGCTCCGGCGCCCGAACCGCGAGCGCGGACGGGCCGGTACCGGGGTCCCTCCCGCCGTCGCCGAGGCAAAGCGGAATCGAGGTGAGCATCCTCGGCCCCGTGGCCGTCCGCGGGTCGGCCGCCCCGGTCACCGGCCGCGCCCTGGAGCTCGCGGTGATGCTCGCCCTCGCCGGCCCGGCCGGGATCACCCCGGACCGGCTCGACACCTACCTCGCCACCGACTCCGACACGCCGAACGCCCGCTCGAACCGCCGCCACGAGATCGTCTCCCGCACCCGCAAGGCGCTCGGCCCGGCCGCCGGCGGCGCGCAGGCGGTCCTGCGGGACGGCGCCGTCTACCGGCTGCACCCCAGCGTGACGCTGGACTACAGCCGGCTGGTCACACTCACCGACCGCGGCGGCCGGGAGGACCTGCGGGCCGCGCTCGCCCTGGTCCGCGGCGTCCCGCTGGATGGCCTGGACCTGTGGTGGTTCCCCAACCACGGGCTGTCGATCGGCAACGACGCGGTCAGCCGCATCATCGACGCCGCCGAGACCCTCGCATTCCTCGATCTCGACGACGCCAACCCGGCAGCCGCCGAAGCAGCGCTCCGCGCCGGGCTGCGGGCCGGGCCGGACGAACGGCTCTACCAGGCGCTGATGATCGTACGAGAGTCGGACCCGGCCGCCGTCGAACGAGCCTGGCAGGAGTGCGCCGCCGCGCTCGCCGCCGCCGAGGACTCCCCAGGCGAGGAGACCGTCGCCACGTACCGACGGATCCTCACCGCACAGCGCCGGGCCAGCGCATGAGCCTGCCGCTGTTACTGCACCTCGAACTCGCGATCGCATGTAGCCTCATCGCCTCCATCACCGTCCTGCCCGCCACCCTGGCGGCGCTGTGCTGGCTGCTGCCCACCCCCCGGCAACCCCGTCAAGGCACCACCCGCGCCGCCCTGCTCGCCGCCGGCCCCGCCCGGACGCCGACCCGCCGCCGATCGGGCGCCGCGCTCGCCATGCACTACCAGGGGTTCGCCGCCCACCGGCGCGGCCTGCGCCGAGTGACGCTGCTGCTAGCCGTGCCGAGCACCGCGGCAACGCTCGCCGCCGGCCGGCTGCTGCCCTGGCACGTCACCCTCGCCACCGCCGACGCGGTGGCCACCATCACCCGCCGCTCCCGCCGGACCTGGGTGTTGACCAACTTCACCCGGCTTCCCGGCGAGGCCCACCGCGGCGCCGGTCACCCGCTGCTTCGCCAGGTCCTCACAGCCGCGGCCGCCGCCGGAGCCGCTGTGCAGCTCACCGCTAGCAGCGACGAGCTCGTCAGCTACTACCGGCGGCACGGCTTCGCCCCGGCGCCCGGCGCCCGCTCCCTACGTCGGCTGACCAACCCCGGCTGAGTTGAGGACACATCCGGCTGTACTGTCTCGGCCGGCCGTCACAACGAAGCGGGGATGGTCCTTTCGGTGGCATGGCGCCGGACACGGAACTCCGCCCCGGGACGCCGACTTGACCGCCATAGCGCGGTCCATAGCCGGTCTTCTGGACGGCTGCCGCGCTGCACCGGGCGCGCCGTCGATCTGCGCCTTGGACGGCCTTGGTGCGGCGGGCGATCTGGGTAGGGCAAGCCCGAACGCGGCGAGCTGCTCCACGGCGGCGATCTAGCCGCTCTTCCCCACAGTCACCGCAGGTCAGGCGCCCCCAGCGCAATCTTGATGTCGATCACCGGAGTTCCGTCGATCGCCTCAAGCCCGCCGACCCGCAGGGTTCCATGGCCTGTTGCGAGGACGGTGACTGTGTGCAAGCCGATTGGGTTCGGACGGTTAGGTGAGCGAGTAGCGAAGACACCGGTCAACGCTCGAGTGGCGTCCCCGCGCGGTCGCGTCTCCAGAGTGTCGCGGCTGGCCAGGTGCAGCCATGTCAACAGCTCGATAACCGCCCCGGCCTCTATCCCCTTGAGGGCGGGGGCAACCTGTTCGTCGAGGACCAGTTCGGCTTCGGGCGCTCCCTCGTCGGCCTGCCGCGGTGCGTGGTCCAGGTCGCACAGCGGGGAGCGCACGACGCCGATCGCGCGAACGGCGAAGTGCTCCGCGCTCACCTCACGACGCAGCCGATCGGGGCGCCCGATGAGTCCCCCCAAGTCCTTTGTCAGCTCGCTGTCAGCCATGCTGACGGACGCTAGCGCAACGTGGAAGCGATGGCCGATGCCGCAGACCGGCGGTGCTTAACTCGAACTCCACGAGCTGGCTCGGATCCTTCCAGCCATCCGCACGTCCGCTGCCTGCCAGCAGGTGAGCGTGCGTCGGTGGGCTCGCGGCCGTCGACGCGGGGCGCGGCCATGAGTCTCGGCGCGGGCGGACGTCTGCCCTTGGAGGGCCGACTGACCAACCGTTAGAAATCCGACGAACGCCACGTTTACCCGTCTGATGTCTTCTGTACTCTGCACGGCTTCGGCTCTTACGGCGAGGCAGGGGACTGGGCCGGCTTCCGGGTAAGCCAGGCCCGAGTTCCTCGACCGGCGCCTAGCGCAGTACAGCGAGGAGCGCCTGCTGGTTATTCGAGCGGCCACCTTCCGGGAGTTCACGGAAATGCTCGGTGCCATCGCCGAAACAGACCTCGACCCGATCAGCAGCCGGATAAAGAACCTTTCCGACCTCCAACGGTTTCCAACATGGTCGCGTCGGCGTTCAACGTTGGCGCTCGCGTTTCTCACTCCCGACGACCCCGATCGTGTGCTTGGGCTCCTCCTCAGGCGGCGCAGGCACAGGCACCGTAGTGATCCAGCCCAGCACTGTCGCCAGCGCCGGGAGCCGCGGCAGCGACGGGCCGGGTAACCACTCATTTGTCGCGATCCACGCGGTCATGCCGATGAGCGGGCGGCTCGGCACGGTAGGGATGCCGCCACAACGGCCAAGCGTGGCGGTGATGGATCACCATCCACAGGCGCCGTAGCCATGTAGCCGGCCCGACTGAGTGCCCAGGATCGGCCCTAGACCTTCCCTCAGCTACGCTCGCACGTTGCACGGGCGCCCATCGCCCGCCTGAGGGCGCTGCGCCAGTTGCGGAGATGATTGTGAAGAGCAAGATAGCCCTTGTCGGGAGACTTTGCGTTGGAGTCTTGCTCCTCTGCTGGCTCCTGCCTACCGCGTTAGAAGGGTCGGCTGCCGCGCAGGCGAGGGAGGTGCTTACGGGGACCGAGACCCCCGTAGTCAACCTGCAGAATGGCGCCACCGACAGGTGCGTTGATCTCCCCGGGTTCGGCCAAGGCGTATCGGCGGGACCGGTTACGCAATTCGACTGCAGGTATGGCGGCGATGACAATCAGCGATGGCAGCTCGCGCTGCGAGGCGACTACAACGGAGGGCCCGTTTACCTTATCCGGAACGCGAAGGACGGCCTTTGCCTCGACCTCCCTGGCTTTGGGCGGGTAGAGCGAGGGACCCGCGTTCAGGAGTTCACTTGTTCTGCTCTGAATGATAACCAGTTGTATCAGCGGGACAGCAGCGACGAAGCCGCGGCAAGGACAGGCGCGTACAAGTTGCGCAACATCGCTTCCGACCTGTGCCTTCAAGTCAACGGGCCTGAGAATGACGCACCCCTGCAGGTCGACTTGTGCTATGACGATGACTCCGTAATCTGGCGCATGCCTATGCACTCACCTCATGCCGATGATCAGCCCTTGGATGTCGTACTCCTTGGTGATTCGTATTCAGCCGGCACGGGGAACCGAGTTCCGTCTCCCGGCGGCGGCCTAAGGGCTGACTTCTACGGCGCGCCAGGCTGCTACAGATCAGCAAGCAACTGGGCCGCCCAGTACGCTCAAAGCATCGCGGCCGATGTTCGAGGGGGGGTCACCTTGAGTAGTAGCGCCTGCCACGGGGCGGTTGCGGTTGACTTCATCGACCGTCGCTCGCGCGAGGTTGCTGAGCCAAGGCACAGGGTGAGGATACAAGCCTTCATTGATCCGACGACACCGGAAGGTGTTGGCGAGCTGCAACGGGCGTTGGCGGGTGGTGCCAACTGCCCTAATCAATCCTCCAGTTGGCCTACCGGCGAGGGCCCGGTCGACCACGACCAGTACTATGTCGCGGAAGATCCGAGCAACTATCAATGGGTTCGGCAGGACGATGCAGCGGTGCCGATAGCGACACTGGTGGATTTTGATTGCAGGTCCTTCCTGCGACCACAGATTGAGATTGTGTCGCCCGACACCGACCTAGTTATGTTCACAATTGGCGGCAACGATGTTGGATTTGCGGACATCGTGATGCAGTGCATGTACCCTTCACAGAGGGACATCAGTTCTTGCAGGCAGGCAATAGAGACTGCCTTCAAGGATATGAGCGTTGTCGAGGACCGAATCGTCACCGCGGTAGAGAAAATGCGGGCGCAGGAAGGTCTCCGGGAGGACGCGAAGGTTGTCGTCGTCGGGTACCCGTACCTTGTCCTGGACAATGACTATCATCTGGTCGATGAGGTGGCCGTGGCCAGTTACCCCGCGGGACGTCTGATCAGGGAATTAGGTGATGAAGGTGAGCGTCGACAGCAAGCGGCTGTGGCCCGACTCAACGTGAATCATGAAGGACAGGTAATCTTTCATAGCGTCAAGTCGGTTTTCGCGGGACGCGAGCCCGATGCTTCAGCATTGCGTGTCAACCCTGCCGGCCTTATGTGGGAGGATGACGTACAGACGATCAACCCTTTGCAGGAGTCCTGGCATCCCAATCCCTTGGGCTGGCGGGCGTACGCGGAGTCCCTAGTTGGGCAAGGGACCTTCGGTGCCGGCCTTGGCCCCAGTGACAGCGCCAGCCCGAGTGCCAGCCCGAGTGGCAGCGCCAGCCCGAGTGCCAGCCCGAGTGGCAGCGCCAGCCCGAGTGCCAGCCCGAGTGGCAGCGCCAGCCCGAGTGCCAGCCCGAGTGGCAGCGCCAGCCCGAGTGCCAGCCCGAGTGGCAGCGCCAGCCCGAGTGGCAGCGTCAGCCCGAGTGGCAGCGTCAGCCCCAGTGCCAGCCCGAGTGGCAGCGCCAGCCCCAGTGCCAGCCCGAGTGGCAGCGCCAGCCCCAGTGCCAGCCCGAGTGGCAGCGTCAGCCCCAGTGCCAGCCCGAGTGGCAGCGCCAGCCCCAGTGCCAGCCCGAGTGGCAGCGTCAGCCCCAGTGCCAGCCCGAGTGGCAGCGCCAGCCCCAGTGCCAGCCCGAGTGGCAGCGCCAGCCCCAGTGCCAGCCCGAGTGGCAGCGCCAGCCCCAGTGCCAGCCCGAGTCGCAGCGCCAGCCCCAGCGCCAGCCCGAGTGGCAGCGCCAGCAACAACAACGGTGGCGCTACGAACCCCGCGGAATGGCTGCCCTTGACCGGCGTTGCCACGGTCCGTGTCGTCCTCCTGGTGTTATTGCTGCTACTTGCGGGAGGACTTCTTCGCATCGCGGGTCGCCGGCCTAGCGGGCTGGAGTGACGAGCGTCGGGGCCGCCGAAGTTCGTGTGCTCCCATTTCCTTCGAGCGAGACGCGGGGCGACCTAGAAGCGAAGGCTTGTTCCCCCCGAAGACTGCTTCGCGCGCACAAGCGAAGGTAGCGTCAGGCATGTCGGCATGCATCTCGGCGGCCGCCAAGAGTTTTCCACGTTCCGCCGGACTCTCGCCGCCATCCTTTGTACCGCCGTTAACAACGCCGACGAGACCGCGCTGACCGAATGGATGATGAAGCACTTACGGGTGGTGGCGGTCCCCTACGAAGACGCCGACAGCCTGGGACGGCTCGAATCGGACGTGCTGACAGCGCTCAATCCGGCCCTAAACCTGCAAGGTATGCCGGACATACCAGTCAGGCTGCTGGATCAGCGAGATGCGGAAGGCCGTCGAGCCGTAAGCGAAAATGGACGTTCTGCCGCCATGCGTGTGGGCCGCCGTAGTAGTTACGTCCGGGCTTCGTCGCGGCCACTTTGGTGGCGTACTGCCACCTCGACGAAGCGAATGATCATGCGATCTGGCTTGACTTTTGGATGCCGGCGAGGAGCAAGAAGTACCGCGAAGACACGCCGCTACGCTGGCCGGGAACGCGCAGCCAGGCGCCTTTTGCTTGGCGACGTGCGCCTCGTCACAGGCGATCAGATCGGCAACCGCGTTGACGCCGAGTCGGCCGAGCGCCGCGGCAGCCTGCGCGACAGCGACCGCCTTTAGGGGCGCAGTAGGCTGAGCTGAGGTCCGTTGACGGTTCTACAGCGCATCGGCGAAAGCCTCCGGTCCCCACCGCGACGATGGCGGCAGCAAGCGCCTCTACACCGTCGTGACGACCATCGGCGCCCTGACCACGACGAAGGTCGACATAATATGGGAGACGACGTTGACAACTCCGGAGTACCGGACCCCGATCGACCAGATTGCGTCCAATACGCACAGGGCGAGGCTGTCCGGATAGCCGTCCGGCTCGGCCCAGGCCGAAGGCACCAAGCAGCAGCGGGCATGACCGGCAACGCTCCGCACGTCCTCCGAACCAAGTGCATCGGGCCTGCTCATCCTCTAACCGTAGCGGCCTTCGCATAATGCGGCGGAGGTACTGCAGATAGGTACGCTGATGTCGCACTGTGGGCGAATCGCTCGCTCTGCTGCTCCTTGCCGCCATCAACCGCACCGCTGATTTCCGGCGCTCATTGTCCGCTGGACGTACCGTTGGTTTATGTCCCTAGAATCAGTCGAGGGTCCGGTCGAGACCCCTCAAACCCTGGCAGATGATGGCGACCACGGCGTTTATCACGCCTCCGTCGAGAGCCTCGACGGCACGTTAGACTTGCAGGCTGTCCCGGCACAGGCGGAAGCGCCACTAGTCCAGTTGGCGCGTCTTGAAGGAGTCGCAGTTGCCAGTGTCTGGCCAACAGAGGCCCGGCATTTCACGCCGTGGCTGCTCGCCAGCGGCAAACTGTTGAGCGAGGTTCTTGGCGTCGATATCGAATTGGACTCCCGCGAGTACAGGGTGGGGAAGTTCTCGCTAGATATCATCGGTCGGGAGGTCGCCACCGGCTCGCCAGTGATCATCGAGAATCAATTCGGAGCAACGGATCATGGCCACCTCGGTCAGATCTTGACATATGCAGGAGGGACCAAGCCAACTCTCATAGTTTGGGTCGCGGAACAGTTCAGGGAGGAACATCGCGCGGCACTTGAGTGGCTCAATACCCATACCGACCCAGCTATACGGTTCTTCGGAGTGCGACTCTCGGCCGTCACCCTCTCCGGAGCTCCCAAAGGGTTAATTGCTCCATTACTGGAACTAGTCGTCAAGCCCAATGACTGGGAGAAACGGGCAATGTCGAACGCGTCCTTGCTGACAGGAGGGACGACTGCCACGCAAGAACTCTACCGACAGTTCTGGTCGCGTTTCGAGCCCCTGGCCAAGGAGAAAGGCTGGACCAATGCGACCGCTTCAGCCCAGAACTGGTGGAATATGTCTACAGGTACGACCGGTGCGACGTGGACGGTTTCGTACGCACAGTTTGGCTGTCGCTCGGAAATCTATTTTGACCACCCGGATCCAGACACGAACTATGCACGATGGCGTGTTCTCCATGACCGCAAGCCAGAGATGGCCGCTTCTTTTGGCGGCGAACTAATCTTCGACGATCTACCAAACAACAAGGGTTGCCGCATAGAGACTAGACTTATCGGACCCAAGATCGGCGACCAGAGCCGTTGGGACGACGTAATCGCATGGATGTTGGACACGCAGGTAAGGCTCCGCGCTGCGGTAACAGCGGCGGGTGGAGTGCCGAGTATCATTGGCGCTACTGAGGACGTGTCGTAGCGCCTAGTTCCCCCAATATTAAGTGGCTCTTCGCGGTAGGCCGTGAATTCAGCTTCCCACGGTGTCTGGTCACGCCGCGGTTGCGGCGCTGTGCAACATGATGCGCCGCCGGTAGTTGATTTCGTTGCGATAGCCGCAGCCGACACGCTTTATGGTTTTGATCGTTCTGTTGTAGCCCTCGGTTCGGGCGTTCGTGACGCGTAGCTGAAGGAAGGCGAGGACCTCCGGCCACCACGTTTCGATGGTCTGGGCGAGGCCGGTCAGTTCGGGCACGTCGGCGTCGGCGGCGCAGGTGTAGAAGCGGTCCAGCTTGGCCCGGATCTCATACGGCCTGGCGCCGCCCTCGACCGCGTCGAGGAGCAGCCGTAAGCATTCCTTGCCGGCCCAGGCGGCGAGGATCTCCCCGGTGGGGTCGTCGGTGCGGAACAAGCTCTTCAGCCGAGCCCATTGCCGGTCGGAGAGGGAACGCCCGTTCCGCAGGAGCAGCTGGCGGTAGGCCCACACGTCGTTGCCGCGGCGGCCTCGATGCCCCAGCCGGTCGTGGGTGACCCGCTGCCGAACCTGGGTGACCATCAGGTTCGCCAGGCGGTGCAGATGCCAATGGTCCACGACCAGCGTCGCGTTCGGCAGCAGCTTCTTGTCCCGCAGGACCGCGGCGAACGGCGCGGACGGGTCGATCGCCACGACCTTGATACCGGCCCGGAACTCCTCGCTCTGCAGGTCGAGCCAGCCGCGGACGCTCGCCCCGGACCGGCCGGGCGCCAGGCCGAGCAGCCCACCGGCCCGGCCAGGGTCGAGATCGACGAAGGAGGTCATCCACGGATTCCGACCGTCGCCAGCCGGCTTCCTCCAGCAGCCAGCGCACCCGCCGGACCCGGGTCTCATCCACCCCCAGCCAGGTCACTCCGGGCCGCGCCGGTCCGAGCACGTCGGCGGCCTTGGTGACCAGCGCGGCGTTCACCGACCACCACGACACGTCGTACTCCCGAGCGACGTCCGCCGCGCTGCGCAGCGAACCCGACACCGCATGCTCGAGGCGTTCCCGTAGCCGGCGGGTCAACCGCCGACCACGTCCGACCTGGTCGTTGGACTCGCTGAACGTCCGCCGCCGGCAGGCGGGCTCATCACACGCCCAGCGCCGTTTCCGCCAACGCACCACCAGCGGCCGGCCGTACGGCAGGTCCTTGACCCGCTGCACCCAGCGGGAATGCACCCGGGCGCTGAACACCCCACACGATGGGCAGGCCTGCTCTCCGGCCACCCCTTCAACCAGGGCCTGCCGCCCACCGCCTTCTATCTCCAGCACAGACACGACCCGGAACCCGTCCAGGTCGAACAGCAACGACGTAGCCTCATCCACGACTCGCGGCCTTTCGGTGACTGACTCGACACCAGCCACCCTGAAAGGCCGCGAGCTTGTTCAGCGGCTACGACACGCGCCGCACAGCAAGATCAGTTCACGCTCTACCGCGAAGAGATTCCCTAACGCCTGTCAAGGGCGTGGTGGTGACGCTGTGTGGGCGTGCGTCATCGCCGGCCGTCGTGTGCTGACCTTCCTCGCTGCCGGATTGTGCGTCGGCGTTCGTCGAGGTCAACGTCGTTCGTCCTCGTCGGCCATCTGGCGATGTCCGCTTGCGGGCGCTCCACGTTGAGCTCTCCTCGGCGCCGACGGGGCGGCAGTTATCGAGGAAGGCACAACTGCAATCGGTCGGAGGAAGCTTGTGAACGACGACCGGGTGAAGACGGCCGGCCGTCGTGACGTGTTAGCGGGTCAGCTTGGAGCGGTGCGTCGCTGCGCTGTGTGCCCGGGCGCGGGTTCGGACGTCGGCGCCGACGGTGAACCGCTCGGCGATGAGCGCCTTCGCGGCGCGTTCGGTGATCGGCTCGCCGTCGAGGTCCCGCAGCTGGTAGGGCCGTTCCTGGTGCAGCACCGTCCAGGTCCGTTCCGCCAGCTTGCGGGCCACCGCGACCGTCGCCGCGGTGTGGTTGTGACCGCGTTCGGTCATCAGCCGGTGGTAGAACGCGGCGAGCTGCGGATCGCTGCGCCGGGCGGCGTTGCCGGCCTGGTAGAACGCCAACCGCAGCGCCGCCGGGCCCTCCTTGGTGATCGACCGGCGGGGCTGGACCACGGTGCCTGATGACCAGTTGGACGGCGTGATGCCGACGTAGCTGGCGGCGGCCTTCGCGGTCGGGAAGCCGTGCCGTGGGCGTGTCAGATGGTCTGTGTGAGGAGGGTGCCCCGAGTCTGAGGCCTGTCGGTCTTGGGAGGGAGCACTGATGGACGTGATGTCGGAGGTCCACGGCTCGGAGCCGGCGGTGGAGCCGGACGCTGAGCCGGCTGGTCCGCCGCGGGTGTCTGGGCGGCAGCTGCGTGAGTTGCTGGCTGATGATCTGTGGCTGGATGAGCTGATCGACCAGGCCGGTGAGAACGGTGTCCGGTTGACCGGTGAGGGCGGGTTCCTGCCGGAGCTGGTGAAAGCGGTCCTCGAGCGCGGGCTGGCTGCGGAGCTCACCGGCCATCTGGGTTATGAGCATGGCGACCCGGCAGGGCGGGGGTCGGGGAACTCAAGGAACGGCTCGACGCCGAAGACGGTGTCGACGGAGGTCGGCCCGGTCGGGGTGAACACCCCGCGGGACCGGGCCGGGTCGTTCGAGCCGCGGCTGGTGCCGAAGGGGCAGCGCCGGTTGGGCGGCCTGGACGAGATCATCATCAGCTTGTATGCGGGTGGGATGACGGTCCGGGACATCGGGGCTCATCTGCAGCGCACGTTGGGCACCGAACTGTCCCACGACACCATCAGCAAGATCACCGATGCGGTGGCCGAGGAGGTGAAGGCCTGGCAGACCCGGCCGTTGGACGAGATCTACCCGATCGTCTATCTGGACGCGCTGGTGGTGAAAGTCCGGGACGGGCATCAGGTGCGGAACAAGGCCGCGCACCTCGCGGTCGGGGTCGACCTGGACGGCGTGAAGTCGGTGCTGGGGATCTGGGTGCAGTCCACCGAAGGCGCCGCGTTCTGGGCCGAGGTGTGCGCTGAGCTGGCGAACCGCGGCGTGCGGGACATCCTGATCGCCTGCTGCGACGGGCTGACCGGCCTGCCGGAGGCGATCGAAGCGACCTGGTCGCGGACCACGGTGCAGACCTGCGTGGTGCATCTGATCCGCGCGTCGATGAGGTTCGTCGCCTACACCGACCGCAAGAAGGTCGCCGCCGCGCTCCGCACCATCTACACCGCCCCGACGGTGGAGGCGGCCGAGACCGCGCTGCTCGGGTTCGGGGAGTCCGAACTCGGCCGGCGCTATCCGGCGACCGTGGCCGCGTGGGAACGGGCCTGGGAGCGGTTCACCCCGTTCCTCGCCTTCCCACCAGCCCTCCGGAAGATCGTCTACACCACGAACAGCATCGAGTCGTTGAACTACCAACTCCGCAAGATCATCAAGAATCGGGGGCATTTCCCGAACGACGACGCGGTGATCAAACTGCTGTGGCTGGCGATCCGCGACATCGAGGACAAGCGCGCCCGGGCCCGCGCCAAGGAAGCCGAGAAAGGCGTGCCGAAAGGGCTACGCAGCGCTCCCGGCCGGCTGGTCGAAGGCGCCACCACCCAAGGCTGGAGAGCCGCCCTCGGCGCGCTGTCCCTGGCCTACCCCGGCCGGCTCCCCGAGGCCGCGCTGTGACCGCCGGCGTCGTCTACGAATGCGGCGAGTGCGGCGAACGCACCCAGCAGCGCCGCTGCCAGGACTGCAACCAGTTCACCCGAAAGCTCGGCCCCGGCGGGCCGTGCCCAGGATGCGACGAGCCCGTCCTCGTCACCGAACTACTCAACCAACAGCAAGATCAACCGGTGCCCTCATACACAGGAAACTTGACAAGCTCGCTGCCCCGTCGCCGAGGAACGCCCGCACCGTGGGCGCGGTGATCGGCCCCATGCCCGGCAGCGAGGTGAGAGAGCGGATCTTCGCCGAACAGCTGCTCCCAGTAGCGCACCGCCTGCTCGGTCGCCCGGTCCACTCGCGCACCGGCGGCGGTCAGGTCGGCGAGGTGTTCGGTGACGTCCCAGGCCAGCGCGTCCAGGTCCAGGTGTCGGTCCCAGAACTGCGCCCACCGTCGGGCCGCGGCCCGGATCCGCTCCACCCGCGCCGGCACGTCGGCGACGCCGCGGGTGGATTCCGCGACCACCGCGGTGAGCGCGCCCCGCCGGGCGGCGCCCAGCGCGGACAGGTGGGGCCACCGGGCCAGCACCGCCTTCGCCGTCGCCAGCGACCCGCCGAAGCCGTTCCACACGTCCGGGAACGCCCCCGGGCCAGCGAGATCAGCCGGCGCAGCGCCCGGTCGGCGTCGATCACCGCCGCGGCGCGGCGGGTCACCGCCCGGCGCAGCGCGAGCTGGGTCGGGTCCGGCAGCCGCAGCGGAGTCAGGTCGAAGACCTCACCGCCGCGGGCGAGCACGTCCGCGTCGATCACGTCGGACTTGTTCTTGCCGCTGATCGCGCCGCGCAGCCGTGCGGCGTGCCGGGCACCGACCAGCGCCACCCACCCGCCGGCGTGCTCAGCGCGATCGCCAACGGCAGCCAGGTCATCGACGTCGGCTCGACCACCGCCGTCACGCCGGGACACGGCGCCAGCCGGTCGGTGACCTGCTCCAGCCCGGTCAGCGTCGGCGGCACCGCGAACCGCCTGCTACGCGCGGTCCCATCGGCGCCGATCCCGGACGCACACCGAGTGGTTCGCCGTGATCGCCGCGTTAATACCGACCTGTAGCCGCACCGCCGGTGCGACCACCGCCGAGCCGTGGATAACGTCGGTTGCCACGAGGGTTCTCCCTTCGCCTAGAAAGGGCCCCAGCCGCCCTAACCGCCCAGGTCGTGCGCGCTGGAGCTCACCGGTCATCGGGAGAGCCCTCGCTCGCCGCTCACCTCATCCCGCCTATCGCGAAGGGCCGATCTCCCGACACGCATCCCGACCATGCTCTGCGTCTGGGTTAGCCCG
>CAWFCZ010000011.1:0-131949 GCA_963814355.1 uncultured Actinomycetota bacterium
TTCGACGGGTTCGAGAGCGGCAGCGGCCTTCGAGGCGGTGTCGACTGCAGCGATGTCGGTTTCAGTCGGCGCGCGGAACACTTTCCGCGGAGTGTCGCCGCTGTCCGCAACGGCGAGCGACGCATCGGCGTACTCCCCGCTAGGCCCTTCGCCTTGATCGTCTCTAGCGCGTGAACATGGCTACAGAACAGGCAGCGCCCCGCCTTACCCTTGCGTCCGGTGGCTGCCGTGAACGTCGGTTCCTGATCAGGCACGCCCTCGACAACGTCGGAGTGCCAGTTGTCGCCCTCAACCCGGAGGCGCATGGACTGCCCGACGTCGTCCGTCCGCTTGTATGGGTAGCGAAGTGCCATGCTCGCGACGAGCGGGAAGCGGCGCTTGCAGTGATCACACGGAACCGTCACGGCCCACAGATAGCCCCAGGCGGTCGCACCTGTAGAACTAGGCGGGAAGTAGTCACGCATCCGTACCGCGGTGCGCCTACCCACCTCGGCGAGGACCGCGCGGACGTCGGCGAGGAGATTCGGCTCAGCCTCGCTGAACAGCGCACCTTCGGGTGCCGCGGCGAAGGGCAACTCCGGTTCTGCGAACCAGTTACGCAGCGGGAAGTCGGCGAGCAGCCGGCTCCCGAGCGTAGCGACCGGGCTGAGCTCAGTCCCAACCGAGACGACGCCCAGCCGTGCGGCCTCAAGCGGAATAATGCCACGACCGCTGAAAATGTCGAGAACGACGGGGCGCCCGACCGGGTACTCCTCCTGGATCGCATCACGCAGGCGATCAAGAGCGCTGCTGCTGCCGAGCTCGACGGCGGCGCGCACGTCGTCGTGCAGGTGCTTACGGTCGGGTAGCAGCGTGGTGAGGACCGCGGCACGGGCCTGTGCAATGGGGCGTGAGGCGAACCAGGTGAACAGCGCCTTCTCGCTACGACCCGAGCCGGAGGGAGTGCCTACAGCTGCGTCCACGGCGGCGCACGGGAACCAGTGGTCGATGAGTCGGCTTGGCACGCCGACCGTGTCGACGCCTGCCGGGGTATGAGTCGCCGGTCGGTCCTCGGTCGCGGTCAACGCTTATCTCCCACCAGCCGACGCAGGTCGGTCACCTTGATCTGGAACCTCTCGATGCGCCGCGGTCCGGACGCGAGCTGCGCGGCCGGATCCTGCCCCCGCACGACGACAGTCGGAGAAGTCGCGCAGTTGGCAACGACGTACAGCCAGTACTCATCGCCGCGCTGCTGCGCCTGCGCCCACTCGTGCTGCTCAAGCCACACCGGCGCGAGGCCGGCCTGGAAGCCCTTCACCTCAACGAGCCGCTGCTCGCGAGTCGTGCAATGCCGCGCCAGCAGGTCGTACCCGACGCCGGCGGTCTGCCGGTCGTCGACGTCGAAGCCGAGGCGCTCAAGCTCCGCCAACACGGCCGCGACCGCGACCCCCTCGCTGTCCGGGTCGTACCCGAGCTCACTCGCACGCGCGCCGCCGACGACGCTGGCCCATCCGACGAGCCGCGGCGCGGTCGGCGTGACCTTAGCGATGTCCTCGAGCTGCGCGAGCCGCTGGCGCTTGAGCTCCTCGAACTGGTTCATCCGCTCGCGGCGCACCTCGAACGGCAGCTCCTCCAGCTCGCCGAGGTAGCGGTACTCGACCTCGTCGAGCTGCTGACGGGCCCGGTCCACCCACGCCTGACGCTCCGCCCGCGACTTGTCGACCTCGCGGCGCAGCGCCTCCCGCGCCTCGGCTGTGCCCTCCGCGCGCATCGCGGGCGTCAGCCCCGCGTTCAGGCCCTGCTCGCCGGCCCGCCCCGGCCGCAGCGGCATGAGGGACTCCCACGCGGTCTCGAACGCGCCGGCGCCGGAGAACCGGACCAGCAACGGCGTCTTGCGTCGCAGCCGCCGCACGCCGTCGTGCACTTCCACCTCGGCGTCGAACAGCAGCAGCGTGTAGCTCGTCAACGAGCCTGTGTCGACCAGCGTGGTGCCGCGCACGAGTTCGGCCTCACCGACCCGCAGCCCCAGGTCGACGAGCTCGCCGAACGGCTCCTCCGTGGGACCGAGTATGACCACGCCGTCGAGACCCTCCGCGCCTTCGTTGATCGCGTGCCGGACCGCAGCGCCGTCAGCGGCGACGAGCCCCCCGCGGTCGCCGCCGAGGGCGGCCGGCAGCAGCCCACGCGCGACGACGGTGCGAATGCCGCGGGCCGGTCCTGGACCGAGCGCCCACGACTGAGCGCCGGCGAGCTGGTCGAGAAACCCGTCGACGATGACCGGGTTGATCGCCTCGAGCCGGTCAGTGCGGAACCGGTCGAGCGCGGCGGCGGTGTTCGCCGGCGTGTGCAGCCGGTCCTCATCGCGGACAAGCTCCTGCGCGCGGCTGAGCAGCTCGGCGGTGTCGGGCACGGTCACGGCCGCACTCGGGCTGCGCTGCGCCTCGACGAGAGCCTGCGTGTAGTCGAATCCGGCCCGCGCGGCGGTGGCGTCGAGCAGGTCAAAGATCCGCCCGCCAAGCGCGTCACCAGCCGATTCGAGGTTCGAGAGCATGACTTCCTGGACCCGTCCTTCACGCGTCTCGGGCGCGACCAGGTGGTAGATGTAAACGGCCTTCGTCTGGCCGATGCGGTGCAGGCGCCCCATCCGCTGTTCCAGGCGGACCAGCGACCACGGGATGTCCCAGTCGATCATCACGTGCGCGGACTGCAGGTCGATGCCCTCTCCGCCGGCGTCGGTCGAGACTAAGACTTGAAACTCGCCGGCAAGAAACCGCTGCTGCAGCTTGTCGCGGTCCTTGTGCCCGACGGCGCCTTCGAGGGTCTCGACGGTGAAGCCCGCGTCAGCGAACCGGCCGGCCAGCCACCGTGCTGTGTCGGCGAACTCGGTGAAGATCAGCACCTGACCCTGCCCCGGCGCGATGCTGTGCTTGTCGAGGAGCCGCTGCGCCTCGAGCCACTTCGTCGACGGTCCAGAGATGTTCGCGAGCCGGATCTGCGCGATGACGCCGTCGATGGCCGCCAGCTCCTCGTTCTTGTTGTGACTGCGCGCGTTGACGACGACCTCTTCGGCGCGGTCCCACGCGTCGTCGTCTTCGACGCCAAGCGACAGGCCGCCGTCGGTGCCGGCGAACTCGTCGGGCACGGGCGCGTCGGTACGACCGGACGCCGGTCGCTTCAGCGCCTCGTGCCGGCGACGCATCGTCGCCTCCGCGGCGACCAGCGACGACGCAGCCCGCTTACCGTAGATGGAACGCGCCAGCGTCGCATTCTCGCCGTAGTAGGTGTCGACGTAGTTCATGACAGCGTTGTAGGCGCCAACCTCGAGCGCGGTGAGGTCGACCGGGACGGTTTCGGCGTATCGCGGCGGGAACAGCGGGTTGCCCTCAAGGTCCTTGAGCTCTTCCTTCATCCTGCGCAGGAACGACAACGTGGACGGGCGCAGTGCCGTGTCGTACTCGGTCTCGCGTGAGTCCCATGGGTACAGCGTCGGGTCGAGGAGGTTGAGCAGGCCGCGGAAGAATTGCTCCTTACCGCGGTGCGGCGTGGCGGTGAGCAGCATCAGGTGATGGGTGCGGTTGGCGAGCTCGCGTGCCGCGCCGAGGTACTGCGACGTGGGTGTGAGGCGGTGCGCCTCGTCAAAGACCGCGAGCGACCACGACGCGCGGGTGCCAGAGACCTTGCGCCGCACGTCCGCGTTGTAGGTGTAGAGGTCGACGCTGACGACCCACACGCTCACCCGCGGGTCGAGGTCGCGGGGGTCGCGGGCGACCTCCGGCGTGATCTGAGCGGCCTCGATCGCGAAGTACCGCCGCAGGTCGCGCTTCCACTTCTCGACCAAGTGCGCCGGCACGATGACGACAGTGTTGCCTGGGATGAGCCCTCGCCGAGTGCCCTCGGCGATGTACATACCGGTCATGATCGTCTTGCCGGTGCCGGGCTCGTCGGCGAGAAGGAACCGCAACCGCGGCTGAGCGAGCATGTGGGTAAAAACGGCCTCGTCCTGATGCGCGAACGGCCGCAGCGGGCGCGTGGCGAGCACGGCCGAGCGGATCCGCGGTACCGCGTGCTGCATCCACCGGGCCCACATCGTCGCGAGCGCGCGCGTGGAGTCGCCGCCGGCGTCATTGACCGGGACGATCGCAGCGTCGAGGTCGGCCCGCGACAGGGCCGCGTCGCCGAGCGTGCCGTTGCTGCGCCGTACGACAAGGTCGGCACCGTCGCCAGTCTGAGTCGCCGCGATGACGGTAACGAGCTCGCCGTCGACGCGGATTTGCGTTCCCGGCGCCGGCAGCGCCGCCGCGTCGGTCGCCGTCACTGGCTTCTCCCTTACGCCGCCGGCATGGGTGGGACCGTTACGGCACTGCGACCGGTCGCCGTGATCCTCTTCCATACCGCTCAGCCGTTTGGAAGTATCCTCGCAGCGCTCGCCGTCAAACTCGGTGACCTTGCTGGATTGGACGAAATCGCGCGGCCAAACCGGCTGGCGCACCAGAACACAGCGTTCCGGAACCGCCCCGCCACCGGAACCCAGTGTCCATCGTCTACCGGGGGACGCACACGGCTCTCGGCGCACCGTGGCTGCCTGCGTGGCTGCCGGGGCGAAGTGATCACCATCGTGATTGGGGCGAGATAGCAGGTCAGCCGGGGTGCGCCGCCAGGGACTCGAACCCCGAACCCGCGGATTAAGAGTCCTTTCACGCACCGTTCGGCTCGTGCTGCTTGATGCCAACCGGCCCGCTGACGTGCGGAAACGTATCCGCCTCATGGGGTCCAGTCCATCTCCAGATGACAGGTGCCGTGGCATCCGTTAGCGAGATGTGAGCGCGTCAGGCACCACAGCAGCCCCGCTGACCTGCCTCCAGCCCTGCCAAGCGCAGGCGATGGCCGAGTCGCTGAGTAGATCGGCGACACAGCAAACGGCGCCATCCCCCACTCGCCAAAGTTGGGATGACGCCGTCCTGTAAGCCCGGAGGCAACGATAGCAAGCCGCCACTGGGCTGGACCAGTCATGCCCGCCGGCGTGTCGCGGGCTGCGCAGTCGAGCCCAGCTCCAGCCTCGTCCGCGGTCACCGACCGCGGGTCGCCAACTGTCCCTTCCATTCATGTCGGCTCCCACTCGCGCTACAGCGCCGGCTGCCGATGCGCGGGTTGCACCGCCGCGCACGCGGACTACCTCGCCGACTGGCGCGCCGGGCGCATCCAGCCGTCCGCGGACACCGCGCCCGTCCGCGCCCATCTGCAGCGGCTCGTCGGTTCCGGGCTGGTCCTCGGCTACCTCGCCGACGAGGCCGGGATCCCCCGGCGCACGGTGTACGGGATCTGGCACGGCCGCCGCCGTACCGCGCCGTCGACTGCGGCCGCGCTGCTCGCGCTACGCCCGCTGCGGGTCGCCGACGCCCTGCCCACCTCGATCCGGCAGCGGGACGCGCTCGACGCCAGCCGTAACGGGCCTGCGCGCCGCCGTGCCGCCGCGGTGCACGACTTCGACCTGCACCGGCACTCCGCCCGCGAGGTCGCCGAGCAGCTCGGGGTCAGCTCGCGCACCGTCCAGCGGTGGCGCACCGCGCAGGCTGCTACGGCCCAGGGCGGCAGCGAATGACCCCCGCCGTGGCACTCCTGGACGGCGAGCCGGTCGACGCCTGCTCAGCGTCCCGCGACGCGCCGCCGCGGGCCGACCCGCTGCCTGGGTTCGGCTCGCCGCAGGGACCCGATCCGGTCCACATGGCTGCCCGCGAGGCGTGGTCGCTGCTCGCCCCGCGGATCGCCGGCCAACCGCGGATGCGGGTCTCCCGGGACCGACGCAGCTACCCACAGCGCTGGGAGGCGGCGCTGTCCGCGGAGCCGCCGCGGCCGCCGGCCGCTGTCCGCCTCTACGGCCGGGACGGCACCGCCCGCTGCCTGGCCGCCGACCTCGACGTGTCCCGCGGTGGCGCCGACCAGGTGGCGGCCGACGCGGTCGCGCTCGAGCGGCTGGTGGCCCGCTGCGGCGGCCGCAGCGTCACCGACCGCTCGCCCAGCGGCGGCCGGCACGTCTACGTGCTGCTCGCCGAGCCGGTGCCCTACGGCGAGATGCGCCGCGCGGCGCTCGCCCTCAGCCGGCTGCTGCCCTCCCTGGACGCCACCCCGCTGCTCAACCTGACCGCCGGCTGCATCCGCCCCCCAGGCGCCGCGCACCGCAGCGGCGGCGCCCAGCAGCTGCTCACCCCCCTCGCCGGAGGCGCGCCTGGCCGCCGGCGACGCCGAACCCGCCGGCGGTGTGGGCCGCGCTGCTGGACGCCCTGGCGCCGCAGCTCCGCGCCGTCGACGAAGCCCAGCGCAGCGACGACGCCCGGCCGCCGGGGATCGGCCAGAGGCCGCGCAGGACGGCCCCGCCCGCGGGCTGAGCGGGCGGATGACGGCGATCGCCCGCACCGGGGTGCACACCTACCCCTCCGGCTCGGAAGCCCGGCTGGCGGTCCTCACCGCGGCCGCCGGGGCCGGCTGGGCGCTGCGCGACGTCATCCGGCACCTGGAGACCGGCGCCTGGCCCGGCCTGGCCTCCTTCTACGCCCGCTACGCCTCCCGGCACCGGGCCGCCGCGCTCGGCCGGGACTGGCGAAAAGCGACCGCCCACGCCGCCCGGAAAAGGACTGGCCGTAACAACCACACAAGCGGGCCTACTCCACACCCCCGGGCAGGTGACGTGCCTCACCCAACGCGATTGCGACGGCGAACGATCATCAGTTCGTCCGTGCCTGGCGCAACGCGCTCGCGGCGCTGGAAGTCGCCCGGTACGGCGAGCGCCGGGACGGGCTGGGGAAGAGATTCCTCCTCCGCTCTCTCGCCATGGCCGCCCACTCGACCGGCAGCCGGTGGGTGGAGTTCGGCTGCCGCAGCCTCGCCCTCGCCGCCGGCGTGGACCCCACGACCGTCGCCCGCCACCTGCGCGAACTCGCTGCCGAGCGCGACCCGTTCCTGCACCTCGTGCAGACCCGCCGGGGGGTGCGCGGCGACCTCTACGAGCTGGTGATCCCCGAGGAGGCGGCGCACACCGGCCGCCGTGCCTGGCCGGCCGGGAAGGTGCACGGGCTGCGGCCGGCGTTCCGCGAGCTCGGCGCCCCGGCCGCGCTGGCCTACGAGCAGCTCGAGCGGGCCAACACCCCGCTGAGCCGGTTCGACGTGGCCGCCCGGGCCGGGCTGTCCGCCACCGCGGCAGCCGACGCGCTCCGCACCCTCGCCGAGCACGGCCTCGCCGACCGGGATCGCGACGGCTGGCGGCTCGGCCGCGCTTCCCTCCGCACCCTGGCCGAAGTGTTCGGCGTGCTGGAGGTCCTCGAAGCGATCCACGGCCGGTACGCCGTCGAGCGCGCCGCCTGGCGGGCCAAGCTGGCTCAGTGGCGGCAGGAACACCGCTCGCTGCAGAAGCAGGCCCGTGCCGGTCCCGCACCGCCGGCCGCGCCGCCTCCCGAAGAGCCGCCGCCCGAGCTGCCGCCCACCGTCCTCGACCTGCTCGCTGACCAGCTCGGCGCGTACGTCATCGAGCCGGAGTAGTCGTTTGCTGGACAGGGTCAGGGCTGTGCCGCAAGCGGGCGTGGACGTTCCACAAGAGCCGGTGGCCGAGGACTTGCTCGATCAGCTGGCTGGTGCTGAGCGCTTCGTTACGTACAACGGCTCGCCGCTTTGTCGTGTCGCTAGGTGCTTACCGGTTCGGCCGTCCGATGACCTCGGCAAGCGCGGGCAGGACGTCGGGGATGAGCTGGTAGTAGGCCCACCGCCCGCGTTGCTCACGGCCGAGGATGCCCGCGTCTACGAGCACTTTCAGGTGGTGGGAGACGGTCGGCTGGGTCAGGCCGAGGGGTTCGGTGAGGTCGCAGACGCAGGCCTCCCCGTCGGAATGCGCGCCGATCAAGGAGAGCAGACGCAGCCGCATCGGGTCGGCGATCGCCTTGAGCACGTGCGCCAGTTGCTGGGCCTCGTCGAGGCTGAGGACGCCGCCGGTGACCGGGGAGCAGCAGGCCGCGGCGGCCAGCGCCGGGCTCGTTCGAGGAGGGCTGGTCACCGGCGCCATGAGCTCAGTCTGCCACGCCTATTGACACCTGTCGATGCATGGGGCATCGTCATCCCATCGACTGTCGTCTATCTAAGGAGAGCATGATGGTTGCGGCGGAGAACGCCTTACGGAAGCAGGTGAGGGAGCGGTACGCCGCGGCTGCGGTCGCTGCCTCGTCGTCTTCGGGGGCGGCGTCGGCTTCGGCTGCGGCCGCCGTGGGTGAGTGTTGTGCGCCGGGTGCGGCGGCGCTGGAGTTGGACGAGTCTTTCGGCGCCGGGCTGTACAGCGCCGGTGAGCAGGGCGAGGTCCCGGCCGAGGCGCTCGCGGCGAGCCTGGGCTGCGGCAACCCGCTGACGATCGCCGATCTGCACGCCGGGGAGCGGGTGCTCGACCTGGGTTCAGGGGGCGGCATCGACGTGCTGCTCTCCGCCCGGCGGGTGGGCCCGACCGGCTTCGCCTACGGCCTGGACATGACCGAGGAGATGCTCACCCTGTCCCGCGGTGAACGCCGCGAAGGTCGGCGCGACCAACGTCGAGTTCCTGCAGGGCACCATCGAGGACATCCCGCTGCCCGACGCCTCGGTGGATGTGGTGATCTCCAACTGTGTGATCAACCTGTCCACCGACAAGGCGGCGGTGCTCGGCGAAATGTTTCGGGTGTTGACCCCGGACGGGCGGATCGGCATCTCCGACGTGGTCGCCGAGGACTCCCTCAGCGCAGCCGACCGGGCGGAGCGCGGTTCCTACGTCGGCTGCATCGCCGGAGCCCTATCGCGCGCCGAGTACCTGCAGGGGCTGGCCGCGGCCGGCTTCACCGACGCCGAGGTGACCTTCACCCACGAGCCGGCGCCGGGGATGCACGCCGCGCTGGTCCGCGCCGTCAAGCCCGCAGCTCAAGCCCCGGCCACCTCAGCTTCGGCCACCGCTGCGCCGGCTGCCAGTGTTTCGGCCGGCCGTCAGCCGGATGCCGGAACGTGCTGTTCGTCGACCGAGCAGGCCGTCTGCTGCGACCCCGGCGGAAAGGCGGCCTGCTGCGGCGATACCGCGGGGCACGACGCATCGCCCGTTGCGGTTGCCGGTAAGCGAACCCCAGCTCCGTAAGTGGCGCGTTCACCGGCTGTTCGCTTGACACACCAGCGGCCGTCGATGTGTGCTGGCGGCATGACATCAACCGCCACTGATGCCCAGGGATGCGCGGCAAACACCGGCCCCGTGCCGGTCTCCGACGCGGAAGCGGCGGTTGCCGGGCTGCTGTCGGTGGTGGCCGATCCGATGCGGTGGCGGATCGTCTCGCTCCTCGCCGGCGCCGAGTTGTGCACCACCCATCTGCAGGATCTCCTCGGCGCCAAGCAGAACCTGGTGTCCCATCACCTGAAGGTGCTCCGCGAGGCCGGCGTGGTGCAGACCGCGCCGTGCGGCCGGTTCACCTACTACCGGCTGCGGCCGGGTGCCCTGGACGGCCTGGCCGGGGCCTTCGGTGAACTGGCCGCGGCCAGCCACGGGACCGTCGCCCGGCGGCCCTGCTGATGCCCCGATTGACGGCTGGGCCGGTGGTGCGGGCAGCGCTGGGGCGGCGGCTGCTCTCGGAGTTCGTCGGCACTGGGCTGCTGGTGGCGGTGGTGGTCGGGTCGGGCATCGCCGCGCAGCAGCTGTCCCCGCACGAGGTTGGGCTGCAGCTGCTGGAGAACAGCACCGCGACCGTGCTGGGGCTCGGGGTGCTGATCCTGATGCTCGGCCCGGTATCCGGCGCGCATTTCAACCCGGTGGTCTCCGCGGCGGACTGGCTGCTCGGCCGCCGGGCCGGGACCGGCATGCCCGGCCGGGACGTGGCCGCCTACACGCTCGCGCAGACCGCCGGCGCGGTCGCCGGCGCGGTGCTGGCGAACCTGATGTTCGACCTGGCCGGGTTGCAGGTCGCCGGCAAGCACCGGGTGACCTCCGGGCATCTGCTCGGCGAGGTCGTGGCCACCGCCGGGCTGATCCTGCTGATCTTCGCGCTGGCCCGCTCGGGGCGGGCGGCGCTGTCCGCGGCGGCGGTCGGCGCTTACATCGGCGCGGCGTACTGGTTCACCAGCTCCACGTCCTTCGCCAACCCGGCGGTGACGGTGGGGCGGGTGTTCTCCGACACGTTCGCCGGGATCGCCCCGGCCTCGGTGCCGGGGTTTCTCGCCGCCCAGCTGGTCGGCGCGGCCGGCCTGGGCCTCGTGCTGGCCCTCTACCCGGACGCGGCGGCCGGCGCGGACGCCGCGGTGGTCCCGCACGCCGGCCGCGAGGCATCCGACACCGGTCACGGCGGCGACGGCGCGGCCCCGGCCACTTCCAGGAGGTACTGGTGACCGAAACCACCAGCGAGGAACACCCCGAGGCCCGAGGGTCCCGGGAGCCGTACGCCGGGCAGCCGGCGCTGCTGATGCCCGAGGCGGTGCTGAACCGCACCGCGGAGGACATCGCCGGCCGGTTCGCTGGGGTGTTCTCCAAGGAGACCGTCGCCCGGTACGTGTTCGAGTCCTACACCGCGCTGCGCCGCACCGCCCGGGTCACCACCCACCTCCCGGCGCTGGCGTGCGCGTTCGCCACCGACCGGCTCACCGCCCTTGCCCAGGCGAAGGGGGCGATCGGGAAAGACGTGCCCGAGGTGCTGTTCCTCTGCGTCCACAACGCCGGCCGCTCGCAGATGGCCGCCGCGCTGCTGGACCATCACGCCGCCGGCCGGGTGCACGTGCGCTCCGCCGGTTCCCAACCCGCCGAGGCGATCAACCCGGCGGTGGTGGCGGTGATGGCCGAGCTCGGTCTCGACCTGGGCGCGGAGTTCCCTAAGCCGATGACCGACGACGTGGTCGCCGCCGCGGACGTGGTGGTCTCCATGGGCTGCGGCGACGCGTGCGCCGTCTACCCCGGCAAGCGGTACCTGGACTGGACGCTGGATGACCCCGACGGGCAGCCGGTGGAGGCGGTGCGGCAGATCCGCGACGACATCGACGCCCGGGTTCAGGCCCTCCTCGCCGAACTCACCGCCCCAGTGCTCACCTCCTGACCCACCCCGACCCGCCATAGACGGAGTTCGAACGGAAGGCGCCCAGATGACCGACAAACCCAGCGTGCTGTTCGTGTGTGCGTGCACAACGCGGGCCGTTCCCAGATGTCAGCGGGCTTCGCCCGCGCCCTCGGCGGGGACGCGGTCACGGTCCGCTCCGCCGGCAGCGACCCCGTAACGGCGGTGAACCCGGCCGCAGTGCAGGCCATGGCTGAGGTCGGCATCGACATCTCCGCCGCTGTCCCCACCCGGCTGACCGGCGAAGATGTGCAGGCCAGCGACGTGGTCGTCACGATGGGCTGCGGCGACGCCTGCCCGGTGTTCCCCGGCACCAGCTACCGGGACTGGGCGCTGCCGGACCCGGCCGGGCAGGGCGTCGAGGCCGTCCGCCCGATCCGCGACGAGATCCATACCCGGGTGCAGGCGCTGCTCGCCGAACTGCTGCCCGAGCACGCGGCCGAACCCGCCGCCACCATCTGACCGCCCGGCTGCGGATTCCGCCGGATCGAGGAGGACTGCCGATGTCGTCCAGGCGCCTGGTCGTGGTCGGCGGCAGCGACGCCGGGATCAGCGCCGCCCTGCGCGCCCGGGAACTCGACCCGGACAGCGAGGTCACCGTCGTTGTCGCCGACGCCTATCCGAACTTCTCGATCTGCGGCATCCCGTACTACATCTCCGGGGACGTTTCCGCCTGGCGGGATCTGGCGCACCGCAGCTACGCCGACCTGGAAGCGACCGGGATGACGCTGCGGCTGGATACCCGCGCGGTCAGCATCGACGGCGCCGGCAAGCGGCTCGCGGTGCGGGACGCAGCCGGCGGCGGGGATCTGCTGCCCTACGACGAGCTGATCGTGGGCACCGGCGCCCGCAGCGTTCGTCCGGCCGTCGAAGGCCTCACCGGCCCGGGCGCCCTCGGCGCCGGCGACGGGGTGCATCTGCTGCACTCGATGGGCGACATGTTCGCCGTGATGCGCACCCTCACCGACCGGAACCCGGCCACGGCGGTGGTGATCGGCGCCGGCTACATCGGCCTGGAGATGGCCGAAGCGCTCACCGCGCGCGGGCTGGCCGTCACCCAGATCGAAGCCCTCTCGGAAGTGTTGCCCACCGTGGACCCGGAGCTCGGTGCCCTGGTCCGCGCCGAACTCCACGCCCACGGCGTGGAGGTCCTCACCGGGACCACGGTCCACCGGATCAGCCACCAAGCCGGCGGGCTGCGGGTCGACGCGACCGGACCCGACGGCCAGCCGGTGACCCACACCGCCGACCTGGTCCTCGTCGTCGTCGGCGTCGCCCCCGACAGCGACCTCGCCGCGGCCGCCGGCGCCGAGCTGGGCGTCAAAGGAGCCATCGCGGTCGATGATCGGCTGCGGACAAGCCTGCCGAACGTCTACGCCGCCGGGGACTGCGCGCTGACCGCCCACCGGCTCCTCGGCCCGACGTGGCTGCCGCTGGGCACCACCGCGCACAAGCAAGGCCGGGTCGCGGGGGAGAACGCCGTCGGAGGGGACCGGTGCTTCGCCGGCAGCCTCGGTACCCAGGTCGTCAAGGTCTTCGACGTCGTCGCCGCCCGCACCGGGCTGCGGGAACACGAAGCCCGCGCCGCCGGCCGTGGCTGGAACCCGGCCACCACCGCCAGCGCCCCGGATGACCACAAGGCCTACTACCCCGGCGCAAGTCCGATCTCGATCCGGATCACCGGGGACACCGCCACCGGCCGGCTCCTCGGCGCGCAGCTCGTCGGGCGCCGCGGCGCGGAGATCTCCAAACGCGTCGACACCTACGCCACCGCGCTGTTCCACACCATGAGCGTGGAATCCATCAGCGAACTCGACCTGTCCTACACCCCACAGCTGGGCAGCCCGTGGGACGCCGTGCAGATCGCCGCCCAAGCCTGGGTGGCAGACCATCTACTCGCCACCGGGCGCGCCGCCCTCATTCCCGCCTGACAGCCTTCCGCTCCCGCCCGCCGCACCGTCCTCATCGTCAGGGCGGTGGCGCGCCCAAGGTGAGCTGGCGCCGGTGGAAGTCGAAATGCTGGGTCGGGTAGCGGTACAGCTGCCCGAGCGTCATGTAGCCATCGAAGAACGGATCCCACCGAGTCGGGTAGTACATCCCCCGAGCCAGATCCGCGTCGCTTGCGGCCCGTAACTTGCGCTGCAGGCCGGCGATCACCCGGTCGCACTTGCGGCCCATCCGGCGACGGTTGAACACCTTCGCCCCGGCACACGACCCCCAGTAGTTCACCACGTTAAACGGGACGGCGCAGGAGTCCAACAACCAGGCGAACCCCCGGCTCAGCGCCGGGGGCAGCCGGCCGAACACGACAACCAGCCGCAGCAACACCACGACGACCAGATAGCCGAACAGCATGTGGAACAGCAGCTGCTCATTCGTCCAGCGGGTGCCCGCGCTGCGCCGAGCCAGCTCCGTTGGCCCGGCATCCTCGAGGAGCCGGTGAAATGTGCTGTTGGCCTCTTGAAGCTCCTCCACGATGGCTTCTCGGTCGAACCTCGTTGATTCCGGCATAGATCAACCTCCGTCCGGCAACCACCACCACCGATTCCGGCCTCGGATCCCCCGATCGTCCACGTTGCACAGCACGACCACCAGACCGAAGCGACTCCGACACCAGGCGCTGCTACCCCCCACCACCATCCGGCGTCTCGGGCCACACTTCCCGACGTCCGCGAACTGGCGAACGGCGTCACGACGAGTCGGCGTGTCCTGTCGGTACCCGCTGGCAAGCTGTGCCGCGGAGGTGATCGACATGGGCCACCCCGCTGACGCCGCGGGCCGCGCAGCCGGCGGTTTCACCACCGGCCCGGCCGCTCCGGTACACGCGCAGCCCCGGGCCGCGTGGGGTGTCGCCGGCGCCTCGGCGCTCGCCGAGTACCGGCGTGCCCTCGCCCTGTACCGGCTGCTCACCCGGCGGCGCCGACGCGGTCAGATCGCCGCCGCCGGAGCGCTCGGCGCCCTCACCGGGCTAATGGCGTTCGTCTACGTCGCCGGTGTCAGCCACGCCGCCGAGCGGACCGGGCGGCTCGCCACCGGTATCGCGCTGTTGGCCGCCACCGGCACCGCGGCTGCCCTCGCGCACCGCTGGACCCGCCCGCCGCAGCCGATCGAGGCCTGGCGGCGCGGCGCCGCCGGCGAACGGCGGGTGGCCAGCTGGTTGGAACGGCTCGTCCCGCTCGGCTACACCGTCCTCTACGACCGGGCGCTGCCCGGCACCGGCGCCAACGTCGACGCCCTGGTCATCGGACCTCCCGGCGTGTTCCTGATCGACGCGAAGAACTACCGGGCGCCGCTGCGCGTGGGCCGGGACGGGCAGGTCTACGCCGGCCGACTGCACCTGGGCCCCACCTGCGCCACCGTCCGGTTCGAAGCTGGCCGCACGGCCGGCGCGCTCGCCGCCCAGCTCGGCGCCGGCTGGTCCGTCGCCGTCCAACCCGTCCTCGCCCTCGCCGGGCCGCGGCCGCCGCGGCGGCTCGCCGTCGAAGGCATCCCCGCGGTCGCCGCCCGCCGGCTCGCCGGTTACCTCACCAGCCGGCCGGCGCACCTGTCCCCGTTCCAGGTCGCGGCGATCGCCGCGGCCGCCGACGTCGCCCTCCCGCCCTACCCGGCGCCCTCCCCCGAGCCTCCGGCGCGCACCCGCCTCAGCGCGCCTGCTCTCTTCTGTGTTTCCATCCGACGGGCGGCACTGCACAGCCTCCGGCGGGCGCCTGCGGCGCCGACGCGCCGCCGCCGGCGGCACTCAACTGGTTGAACCCCGCCCTCCCGGCGTCGTCAGTCTGCGGGCGCGCTCCCGCCGCGCAACCGGCCTCTGCGCTGCGCTCCGACCGGGCGCGGGAAAGCATCAGCGGGCGCCCCTGCGGGGCCGCTCCGCTCGCCCGTGATCCTTTCCCGCGCCCGGCCGGCCGGTTGCGCTCTGGTCGCTTGACGCCCGCGGTCCTTCCTCTCGCCGGGAGGGCGGGGGAAATGGTTGGCGACCACGCCGACCACCGCACCACCGGCGGAGAGCAGGCGCCTCATGTCTCCCCGAATCGGCACCGTCTACCTGCTGCACTTCGACCGGCCGTACCGGCACGCCCGGCACTACCTCGGCTGGGCCGACAACCTCGACAGCCGCCTCGCCGAGCACGCCGCCGGCACCGGAGCCCGGCTTCCCGCCGTCGTCCGCACGGCGGGCGTCGGCTGGACCCTGGCCCGCACCTGGACCGGCACCCGCAGCCGCGAACGCCAGCTCAAGCGGCAAGGCGGCGCCTCCCGCCGCTGCCCGCTCTGCGGCGTGCACCCCCGCACCCGCTGACACCGCACCACATCCGAAGGAGCCTCCGATGCTGCCCGAGACCCGCCGCGCCGAGCGCGGCCACGACTTCTACCCGCCCGCCGACGACCTCGCCACGATCCCGCCGCTGTACGGGACGGAGGCCACCCCCGCCGTCGACAAGGTGATCGTCCTGCACTAGTTCATCCGCGGCTGCGCCACCGACTGGTGGATCGTCGAACTCGACCCCGCCACCGGCCGCGCGTTCGGCTACGCCCGCCTCGCCGCCGACGACTCCAACGCCGAATGGGGCTACATTTCCCTCCCGGAACTCGAAGCTCTGCACCAGCCCGGCGGGCCGCAAGTCCGCGACCAGCCCCGGCCGCAGTGGCGGATCGTGCCCCGCATCCTCGCCGAACGCGACCTGCACTGGACCTGCTGCACCGCCGCCGAGGCCGACCTCCCCGGCGTCCGCGCCGCCGCCCGCTGATCCGTGACCGGGCGACCCCTCGCCCGGCACACCCCCACCTTGGAGCCCCGCCGTCGGCGGGTCCCGCCCCCGCGCCTCGCCCGGCCCGCCGAGGACCGGCCGTGGCCGTGATCGACCTGCTCGTCCTCGGGCCGTTGCTGCGCACCGTCCACGCTCTGGAAGGCGAACTCGCCGCCGAACACGCCGCTGCCCTCGCCGTCGGCAGCCGGGTCGACGGGGACGCCGGGCCAGGTGGAGGAGCGGACGACGCGCGGACTACCACCAGGTGGCGTCGGGTCGGCATCGAGCCGACCCGGACGCCAGCACAGTCCAGCCGAGCAGCCCGGTGACGAATCCGATCCCTCTACGGACCCGAAAGGAAGCGTCATGACCGACCCGACTGTTGACACGTACGTGTCAATCGTGGCCGAAGGACAACACCTGGCTGGGCCGCTCGTCGCCGCGCTGGAGCGGGCGTGGGCCGCCATTCGGACGCGGCACCCGGACGTACCGGCAGCGGTGGTCGTCCTCGGCGCCGGTTCCCTCGGCGTCAGCCCAGGCCAGCTCCGCCTCGGGCACTTCGCGGCCACCCGCTGGCGGCGCGGCGAGGATGACCTCCCGGAGGTGTTCATCGGCGGGGAGGGGCTCAGCGGCGGGCCGGCTGGCGTGCTCGGAACGCTGCTGCACGAGGCGGCCCACGGCCTCGGCCACGCCCGCGGCGATCGTCGACACGTCCCGCCAGGGCCGCTACCACAACCGGCGGTACGCCGCGCTGGCCCGCGAGCTCGGCCTCGACGTCACCCAGGCTCCCGGCATCGGCTGGTCCGCGACCAGCGTCCCGCCCGGCACGGCCGCCGGCTACCGCACCGTGCTGGACGACCTCGCCGCCGCGCTCACCCTCTGGCGCCGCAGCGAACGCCCGCGCGGTCGGCGCAGCTCCAACAACCCCCTCACCTGCAGCTGCCCTTGCGGCCGGCGGATCCGGGCCGCGGCCGCCACCCTCGCCGCCGGGCCGATCCGCTGCGGGCTGTGCGACGGCCCGTTCACCGCCGATAGCCCGGCCGTGACCGGCCGGCAGCGATCCGGGCCACCCGTCCTCCTGCGCAATCAGAGAATCGGCGTCGACCGGCCGTCATCCGTCCGCGGGCTGGAGGTGCTCGGCCGGCACCCAGGTCTCGATCAGCACCACCTGACCGCTCGTCGCGGACCCCGTACACCACCCGACCGGACCACGTTCCGTCCCGGCGGGACCACTCCACCAGCAGGCCAGCGGAGCGCCCGGGAGTGATCCGGCAGGTTCCGCACCCAGCAATGCCGCGGAAGTGACCCAGCGTCGGCGGACCCCCTACCGCCGGCCTCCCGGCCCGAAGCCGTCGTCCCTGGCGGCCCAGTCTCCGGCGCCGACCCGTGGCGGGTCTCGTGAGAGGGCGGACCGCTCCGCCAGAGTCAGACCATCACGGCGGCCCGGTGCCATGCCCCCACTCACCTATCGAACAATAGTTCGATAGCGTCGACTTGTCGCCACCCGCCGATACCGTCGATCTTGTGCAGGATCGGGGAAGCCGGCGGTCAGCACGCGGTGCCCTCGCCGCGGCCGCTGCGCAGCCGCGCTGACGATCTCCGGGTGCGCCGGGACCGAACCGGGCTCGACCACCCATCCGGACAGGCGGCCTCCGCAGCGCCGCGCCACCGCTGGCGGCAACGCCACTGTCCGAGAGGCTGGTCTTCGCGCAGGGTGACCCCGGCCCGTGTGTCGCCGATCTTCCGTTTCCCGGGCGGTCGGAGGATCGTGGTTGTCATGTTCGGGCGAATCGTGGTGGCGTATGACGGGTCGGCGGGTGCGAGGGAAGCGCTGCGGATGGCGGTTGAGTTGGCCCGGCAGGACGACGCTCGGCTGGTCGCGGTGGCCGTCGAGGCCCATCTGCCGCGCTATGCGGCCACCGTGGGAGAGATGGAGGAGGAGCATCAGGCAGAGGAGCGGGACGCGCGGCGCTGGTTGAACGAGGCGGCCGCGTACGCCGACGAACGGGGCGTGGAGTTGACGACTCGCACGGTTATCGGTCATCCGGCCCAGGCCATCAGCCGGGTCGCCGCCGACCAGCGCGCCGACCTGGTGGTGATCGGGCACAGCGGCCATTCCGGGGCATGGGGTCACTTCCTGGGCGGGGTGACGGAGAAGGTCAGCCGGCACGCTCCGTGCTCGGTGCTGATCGTCCGGCAGCCCGCCGGCGCGCCGCGCTGACCGGCGGCCTGTTCCGGTTGGTCGGTACAGGCAGCCAGTTGCTGCCACCCCGGGCCGCCCTGCGACGCTGATGCTCGTTGGTTGCCTTGGCAGGACGAACGAGGGAGACGGCTATGGCGTTCACGCTGACATCGGTGTCGGCGGTGGAGATCCTCGATTCGCGGTCGCGGCCGACGCTGGCTGTGCGGGTGGGCTTGGACGGCGGGGTGGAGGCGCGGGCGGGGGTGCCGTCGGGTGCGTCGACCGGGTCGCGGGAGGCGGTGGAGCTGCGCGACGGCGACCCCGGCCGCTACTCGGGTAAGGGCGTGACCCAGGCGGTGGGCAATGTCAACGGAGAGATCGCGAAGAGCCTGGTCGGCCGGTCGTTCGAGGACCTCGCCGAGTTGGACAGGGCGTTGATCGAGCTGGACGGTACGCCGACGAAGTCGCGGTTGGGGGCGAACGCGATTGTGGGGGTGTCGATGGCGGCGGCCCGGGCGGTGGCGACGGCGGCGGGGGTGCCGTTGTGGCGGTCGTTGACCCCGGTGGGGGTGACGCCGGTGCTGCCGTGGCCGTGTTTCAACGTGCTGAACGGTGGGGCGCACGCGCCGAACGCGTTGGACTTCCAGGAGTTCATGATCACCCCGTTGGGGGCGTCGAGCCTGGCGGAGGCGGTCCGGGCCGGTGCGGAGGTGTACGCGGCGCTGCGCAAGCGGCTCGCCGACCGGGGGCTGGCCACCGGGCTCGGCGACGAGGGCGGGTTCGCCCCGGAGATCGACTCCCCGGAGGACGTGCTGAGTACGATCACCGCCGCGATCACCGACGCCGGGTACCGGACCGGGAAGGACGGGGTGGGGATCGCGCTGGATCCGGCGGCGAGTGAGTTCTACCGGGACGGCGCCTACCACGTCGCCGGGCAGGCGCTGTCCAGCGACGACATGATCACCCGCTATGGGGAGATCGCCGAGAAGTTCCCGGTGTGGAGCCTGGAGGACGGTCTGGCGGAGGGCGACTGGGACGGCTGGGTCCGGCTGAACGAGCGGCTGGGGGAGCGGCTGCAGCTGGTCGGCGACGACATCCTGGTGACCAACCCGGGGATCATCACCGAGGCGATCGAGCGGCGGATCGGCAACGCCGCGCTGATCAAGGTGAACCAGATCGGCACGGTGAGCGAGACGTTGGAGGCGATGCGGCTGTGCCGGCAGGCCGGCTGGGCGCAGATGGTGTCCCACCGGTCCGGAGAGACTGAGGACACCTTCATCGCCGACCTGGCGGTCGGCTCGGGCTGCGGGCAGCTCAAGACCGGCGCCCCGGCCCGGGGCGAGCGGGTCGCGAAGTACAACCGGCTGATCGAGATCGAGGCGGCGGAGTCGCTGCGCTACGGCGCGTCCTGACCGACGGGCCGGCCGCCAATGGAGTTCGTCCGGGAGGAGCTGCGGCGGACGATTCTGGATCCGCGGTCGGGGTTCGCGCCGGAGGAGTCGGTGACCGAGCTGCGGTGGGATCCGCTGACCGGCGACACGGCCCGGCTGCTGCGGGAGCGGGTGCCGATGCTGCCGCCGTCGGACTTCGACCTCGCCGGGCTGGCGGCGGACACCCGGGCCGGTTGCCCGTTCTGCCCGGAGCGGGTGCTGGCCGTGACCCCGCGCTTCCCGGCGGCGCTGGTCGAGGCCGGTCGGATCGAGGTCGGTGCCGCTTTGCTGTTCCCGAACCTGGTCGGTTTCGCCGAGCACAGCTCGGTGTGCGTGTACGGCCCGGAGCTGCACGATCTGCCGCTGGCCTCGATGACCGCCGAGCCGGTGGCCGACAACCTGGCGGCGCACGTGGAGATCCCAGCCGGGTCGCGCGTCATACGCGCCGGTGCCGCCGGTGGTGATGGCATGGAAGCCGGCCGGCGCTGCCGCGTGCAGCGCCCGGGGCAGTGGGTCGGGTGTCTGACCGGGCCCGTCGGCGAGCCGGGCGACCAGCACCGCCCGCAGCGGCGCGGCCGCGCTGGTGCCCCCCACCACCTGGGACTCGTCGTGGCCGACGATCTGGTAGCCGGTGGCCCGGCGATCACCTCCAGGTCCATGGCGACCTCGAGGTCTGCGTCGGTGCGCCGAGAAGTTCGGCCGTCCGGACGCTGGCGATCGCGTCCTACGGCCCGTCGTCGACGATCGCGGTTGTCGTGGGCGACCCCGGCCCGCGCGACCCGCTCGCGCGCCAACTCGGCCTGTGCAGCGGAGGGTGATCCCGACCGCAGACACGTCGTACAGGCGCCGCGACAGCGGCGGTGGGGTGCCGGCACCGTCGGTCCGGTCGGGGGGCTGCGTGTTCCCAGCGGGCCCCGGGCACGGGCGGTGACGGCAGCGGCCCGACCGTCGAGCGCACCGGCCCGAACCCGCGCCGATCACCTGCCGGACCCCGGCACCGGGCAACCGAGCGGCATCGCGGACGGCGGTGATGCTGTCGGCGAGAAGCTCGCGCATCGCCGCGGGCCGGCGGTCATGGACGGCGGCCGCGCCGCGCGCCGATTACTGGCCTCGGTGCGATGCACCATCAGCTGGAGGCCGCGGCCGCGGCGGTGCGGCGCCGCGCCCGTGCGTGCGCCCGCACCAGTCCCGGGGCCGCGGGCCGGTCGCGAGGATCAACGCGGCGCCGCTGGCCGCCGCGACCACCCGGGCGGTAAGCGCTGGCCCCCGCACGCCCACCACCGCGGGCACCAGAGGCAGCAGCCGTTGCCGGGTAGCGTCGTCGACGTTGTCGTTGACCGTCCTGGCCAACAAGCCGAGCAGCGGATGGTTGCACCTGTGATGATCGCTGAATGGCTCATCGGCCAGCAGCGAGGCGAACTCCATGAAGCATGCGCCCGGCGGTCGGGTGCCGTGCCGACCGCAGGCAACGGGCCAACCCATTCGGCGCCACCGACACCCCGGCAGCCTCGGCAGGGATTAGGCCGGACATCTCACGTCACTTCCCGCACGTTCGAGCCGGCGTACCCCTGACACGACACGACCGCGAAGGCACCGGAACACCCCAGGCAGAGCCAGAGCAGACAGCCAAACCGTCCCGGCGGACCCGCGATCGGCGGGCCGCGGTCACGACGATTGGCAGAACGCCGATTCCGCCTGACGCGGGCCGGGCCGGGCGTGACCGCCCGATAGGCGGGAACGCGGCGATGATCACCCGCGGGATAACTGGATGCATCCACCACCTTCATGTGGGGTGGAGGCCATCAGGGTGCAACCCCGGTTGGCGGGCATCGCCGTCGGCTATCGTCTACCGGCGAGCGTGCGACAACGACCACACGCTGCCCAACACCGACCCCGCCGTCGCCTCGGTGTCTCGGCCTTGTCGCATTGTCCTGCTGATGCTCGCGCGGTCAGCCTAGGACTCGGCCGACGACGACGCCGGTGTGGGTGCGCACCTCAAGCGTGCCAGCCCGCTGTATGGCGTCTTGCGCGCGTTCGCGCAGCCGGGCCATCACCTGCGCCCAGTCGTGGGGGGTCAGCGCCGACCCGGCAAGCCAGCGCAGGCTGTCCACATACGCCAACAGCGGGGTGGCCCGGTCGAGCCGAACCTGGCTGCGCAACTCGTGCACCGCCACCTCGTCGGTGCAGCTACCCAACACCCGGACGGCATCATCCAGGGTGAACCGGCGATGCACGTTGAACCAGCCGGTCGCCGCGGCGGGCAGCAACCCGGACAACGCCACATCCAACAGTTGCCACAACTCGCTCTTGTCATCGGCGGCGCCCGTCGCGATCAGCACCTGGCCACCCGGCCACACCACCCGACACAACTCGGCCACCGCCGCGCCCGGGTCGGCCACCAGATACAGCAGGTGCACCGCCAACGCCGCCACTGCGGTCGCGTCCGGCAACGGCAGCGCCGCCGCGTCCGCGGCAACAACCCGCCGGTACCCGATCCGCTCTCGTAGCCCCGCCAGCATGCCCGCACTGATGTCGACACCCAGCGGGAAAAGCTGCGGCCGGTCGGTGCGGATCCGCTGCAGGTACAGCCCGTTCCCGCACCCGACATCCACCACCACCCCGGCGGTGGCCGGCAGCGCACTGACCACGACACCGGGCAGGTCCAGCGGCGGGTCCTGCCAGCGGTAGAACGCCTGCCGTGCCGCCAGCCCGGCGTCATCGGTGAACGCCGGTCCCGCCCACCACCGGTCCCGCTGCAGTGCCACCACACCGGCGGGAGCTTTGCCACCCATCCGACCGCCTCCGCTCGACCGGCCGCTTCGACCGAGGCAGAGACCGTCAGTGCGGCACGCACACTCCGAAGGGCGGGCCTCATCACCCACCGCTCAGTCTCCCCTCGCGCGACCGCGGACACAACAGCGCGAAGCGGGCGTAAGCCTGACTGGTAGTCGATGGATCGCACCGCGACCGCACGCCTGGTAGCACGCCCGAGCCCAGCGGGAGTTTCCCCTCCACCGTGATCATTGTCACGTGATGGTGGGCTGCGGCCGGCCACGGCCGCTTCGCCTGGTCTGCAACGCGTTTCGCGCGTGCCGGTGATCGATATCGGCGGTTTTCTCTTGTAGATCCAAACTCGGATCCACGGCTGATCTTGGGTGAGCGGCATGCCGTGAACGTGTAGATGCCCTCTTTGCAGGGACGATCGAGGCTTGCGACGGACTGACCGCGCCGACCGGAGAAAGCATCTAACGGGTGCGAGCATCTCATCACTTGAGCCGTGTCTCGACCGGCTTCGATGAGCGGGATCTGGTGCCGAACCATGGGTTGTTGCCGGCGGCCGTGGCCCAGCGGACCGGGCTGGCGGAGTTGATAGCGGCGATGGTGCGCCCATCGCCAGTGCTGCTTCTCCGCCGCGACCAGCCGGCGGAAGTTCCGCGCCGACCCGGCATAGCCGGCCGCCTGCACCGTCGGCAGCAGCCGCTTCGCCGATATCCGGCCCGAGGTGGCCGCGACCTTCGCCGCGACCAGCTCCCGCACCCCGTCATAGTTACGACCACGCGACCGGGCCGGCCGCGGACCGCCGGCCAGCTGCCCCTCCACGCTCCGCTTCACCGTCTTACTAAGGAGAACGGAAGTAGGTCGACTGTCAGGCGGTGATGTAGGCGAGGTCGGGGTCTCCGAAGAAGCCGCGGACTAGGTGCGGCATGCGCTGTAGCCGGCGGAGGGCGGCGATGACTTTGGAGGTGAACTCGTCGCGGGTTGTGACGCTGGTCCGTCCGACCCGGTCGTGTTTCACGTTCTTCCATACCCACTCGTCGGGGTTGAGCTGTGGGGAGTAGGCGGGGAGGATGAACAGCTTGAATCGGCCGCGGGTGGAGGCGACGAAGGCTTTGACCGACTTGGCTTTGTGGGTGGGATGCCCGTCGACGATCAGGTACACGCCGCGGCCGGTGGCTCGTTCGGTGTCGGTGAGGAGTCTGGTGCAGAAGTCGATGAACCGTTCGGCGGTGAACGACCCGGTGTAGGTGGCGAACCGCAGCAGACCTTGGCCGGTGACCGCGGAGATCATGTTCAGGCTGTGCCGGGCGCCGGTGGCCTTCACGATCGGGGTCCGCCCGACCGGCGCCCACGTCGTGCCGGCGTGGTAGTCCGATCGGATGCCGGCCTCGTCGGCGAAGTACACCGTGGCGCCTTCGGCTTTCGCCGCCGCCCGGATCGCCGGGAAGTCCTCGGTCTTCCACCGGGCCACCGCGTCGGGGTCGGCCTGCCAGGCCCGCCACAACGGCCGCTGCGGGGACAGCCCCAGCGTGCGGAGCAGTCGACCCACGCTGACCGCCGACAGCGACACCTTGAACTCGCGGCGGATCAGCTGCCGGACCAGATCCCGGGTCCACAACGCGAAGTCGAACTCCAGCTGCCGCGGATCGGACCCACAGACCAGCGTGTACACCCGGCGCATCTGCTCACCGCTCAGCTTCGGCGGACGGCCCGGCACCGGCCTGGCCGCCAGCGCCCCCCGGCCACCCTCGCGGGCCTTCGCCAGCCAGCCGTACACCGTCTTACGGTGCATCCCCAGCGTCGCCGCCACATCTTCCGGATGCTGACCGGCCGCTACCGCGTCCACCGCCCGCAGCCGCAACTGCTCCAACGTCACATGATCAAGCTTCCGGCCATCGTTCTCGCGCACATCTCATTATCCCAGAAACACACCGCAAAGTCGACTTACTTACGCTCGTGTTGGTATGTCGTGCCGCACACCGCGGCGGCACCCCGATAGCTGCCCATCTCCCGATAGGCGGCGATGACATCCATCCGTTCCTCGCGTTCTTCAGTGGAGCCCCCTGCGCGTTGACCGGTGTCTGGTTGGCACCGCCACCGTCACCGCGCAGGGCTCAAGGCTCCGGCTCGACACGACGAGCGAAGAGCGGGGACTTTCAGGCCCAGCAGTTCGTCCAGCCCGCGGGTGCACCACGACGAGGCGGAGGTCGGCGGACCGCCCAGTGCGGAGCCCGGGGCGGAATGCGGCTGGGTACAGTGAAGACGCGTCACGGCTGTGGGGCCAGCCATCAACCGCCGCGTCGTCGCGGCCAACGGTCCCTACCCGTCCTTCGCGGAGGAGGTGCCGTGACGCGTCCCGTCGATGCGCTGTCCGCTGACCTCGCGGTGCTCGCCGGACTTGCCGCCGGCGTCGACCGGGAGGCGATCGCGGAGCTTCGCCGCCGGCTGGAGGGCGGGGTGTTCCGGGTATTGGTCGCCGGGGAGGCGAAGCGGGGGAAATCGACTCTGGTCAACGCGCTGCTCGGGCGGGAGGTGCTGCCTACCGGCGTGGTGCCGCTGACCGCGATCCCGACCACCCTGGCCTACGCCGATGCTGACCGGGTCGACGTGGAGTACGCCGACGGCCGGGTGCAGGAACGCGGGTTGGACGCGCTAGAGGAGCTGGTCACCGAATCCGGCAACCCGCGAAACCGGCAGGGGGTGGCGGCGGTGACATTGCGGCTGCCGGCACCGCTGCTGGCGAAGGGTCTGGAGCTGGTGGACACCCCGGGCACCGGCAGCGTGTACGAGCACAACACCGTGGCCGCGCGGAACGCCCTGGGCCGGATGGATGCGGCGATTCTGGTGCTCTCCGCGGACCCGCCGATCTCCGCGGCCGAGCGGGCGCTGCTCCGCGAGCTGCGCGCCGGCGCGGTCGCGGTGTTCTGCGCGTTGAACAAGGTCGACTACCTATCACCGGCTGAGGCCGATCAAGCCCGCCGGTTCACCGAGGAGGTGCTGGCTGCCGAGTTCGGCCGCCCGATACCGGTATGGCCGTTATCCGCCCGGCAAGGTCTGCTTGCCCGCCGACTGGATGACAACGCCGGTGTCGAAGGATCCGGACTGGGCGCCTTCGAGGCGACGTTCGCCGACTATCTCAACGACCGACAGGGCACCGAACTGGCCCGCTCGGTCGCCGGCCGCGCCGCCCGGCTGGCTGGCGGGATCGCCGAGGAGGCCGCCGCCACCCTCGCCGCGCTGGCGCTGTCCGGGCAGGATCTGCAGACCCGGCTGGCCGCGTTCGCCGACCGTCTCCAGCAGGTGGAACAGGGCCGGGTGGAGTCGGCTGCGCTGGCCGCCGCTGAGATTCAGCGGCTGCTGGAGGCGACCAACGAGCAGGCCGAGATGCTAAATCGCAGCGCCGTGAGGCCGGTCCGGCAGGCGGTTCAGGACGCCCTGCCCGGGCTCGAGGGACCGCTTGGCGTCGTGGAGCAACAGGCGTTGGACATCGCCGCAGATCGGATCCGGTTCTTTGTCGACGGCTGGCGGAACCGTCACTCCGCCGACCTGGATGCGGCAGTGCAGGCTCTCGATGGGCGGCTCACCACTCGCCTCGATCAGCACATTACGGCCGTTCGGCAGGCCGCCGTCAGCCTCTTCAACCTGGAGCTGCTGCCGCAGCCACCGGCGGGACGGCTGGTGGGCTCGACCGGGTTCTCCTACCTGTTCGCCGCGGACCCGGGACAGACTGAGGCCCTGGCCGCCGCCGTCCGCACCCATCTACCCGAGGCGCTCGGCCGCCGACGGGTAGCCCGTTACGTCCAGATGCGCGCCGTCCGTCTGCTGGATCGCCAAGTCGGCCGGGCCCGCGCAGACTTCCAATACCGTTTGACCGAAACCCGCCGGCTGTTGCTCCGCGAACTTGACCGGCGCTTCGACGCCGGTGCCGGCCGGATCGGTGAGGCCGTACGCCGGGCCAGCGCGCTGCAAGCCGAACGCGGTGACGCGGCGGCCGCCGCCCGCGCCGAGCTGGAGGCCCGCCTCGCGGCGGCAACCGCGCTCGCCCGGCGGCTGTCCCCGTTTTCGGGCCCAGGCGATGACGGCGGCGGGTGAGCGACTCCCGGCGGAGACGGGGCCGGCCCGTTCGGGCCCGCCCGGAGGGGACGGTGGGCACGCGGCTGGAGCAGCAGATTCTCGGTGGTCTTCGCCGGCGGGAACGTCGACGGGCTGGCCCTCGGCGCCGCCACGTTGTGGCCGACACCGGCCGGCTGCTCCTCGTGGGCGACGCCCACGGTGAACACCGCCGGGGCGTTCGCCTATGAGACCGTCGCGCTCGCCGAGTCCGGCGCGCTGTGGGAGGCGGCGGCCAACGTCGCCGGCAGCCTGGCCGTCCGTCTGCTGGCCGCCGCGGCAGGCTTTGGTCTCGCGTTGCTGTGATCACCGCCAAACCCGCCCCGGCCATCGGGTGCGGTCACCGCTGGAAGCGGGTCCCGGCGCGTTCGGCGAGGTCCTCCGGCAGCACATCGGTGGCCACCTCGAGGTGCAGCCGTTCCAGCCAGGCGACGTCGGAGCGGTACAGCGGAGCCACGTTCGACCGGACCACCATCCGCACGTTCAGCACGTAACCCGCCCGGTCCGCGGGAGCCCCGTACAGGGCGAAGTTGCAGCTGGAGTAGCCCAGCTCGGCGTAGAAGCGCATCGCGGTGGCGATACCCGCGGCCAGCTCCTCGACCAGCGGACGGTCGAGATCCTCCGGGGTGCCGGCCGGGAGTACGAACGCTCGCAGCTCCGCCGGCCCCACCGGGGCGTACGCCGCCAGCCACACCACCTCCGGGCTGCCGCCGAGGTACCGCCGCCCGTCCCGGCGTTCCGCATCGAGGTACTCGCCGAAACGGGCCGCGGGCACCTCGGCCAGCCGCCGCTGCACGTTGCTCGGCACCCGGTTCACCGCCCCCTGGGTGTGCGGGTGGAACAGCGAACTCCCCGCCGGCAGCATGTGATTGGCGTTCACCGACACCCACCCCGACGCCGGGAACGCGCGGCGCACGGCCCGGCAAAACCTTGCACCGGACTCGGCTGCCCGGACGGCACCACAATGCTCGGGCGGCAGACCGGAAACCGAACAGGACCCGACACTGACCGCGAGGGCTAGCGACCTGTGCCCCCAGCCACACCCGACGCCGCGCCAGGTGTCACGCATCGCGGCGATCAACGCTGGACCGCCGGGTCGCGCCAGGTCCGAACCGCCATGTCCGCGGGCACCCACCCACCGCCTTAACCGTGAAAACGCGCACGCCATGCCAGCCCTGGGGCCTGGGTGGTGATCTACAGCGGTAAACACGTCGAGTACCGCAGCTGGGCGACCCACTACCGCAGCCGGCTGAAGATCCACGCCAGCACCCCACCCGATCCCGCCGGTGTCAGCGCCGAGATGTGGCTGCTCACCGAACCGGAAGCGGCCGGCCAGCCAGCCCAGGCATGGCAGGCGGCGCGAGCACCGTCGTCGTATGGCTCGTCGACGTGTTGACCGACTTGGCGAGCCGGTGGGCGCTGCCTGGCCACCACCACTGGGTGTTCGAACAGCCCGAGCCGGTTACGCCACCGATCCCGCATCGCGGGGTACCCGGGCTGTGGACAGCACAGCCTGCGACGTTGGCACAGCTCGACCGGCGGTGGTGAACCGCCCGCCGGCGAATCCTGCCCAGGCTACGGCTGGGTGACCGCCCCGCGGTCGGCGCCGGTGACTAGCCGAGCGTACTTCGCCAAGACGCCGCTGGTGTAGCGGGGCGGCGGGGTCTTGAGGTCCTGACGTCGGCGCCGTAGTTCGGTGTCGCCGACGAGCAGGTCGAGCCGACGGGTGCGGGCGTCGATGATGACGCGATCGCCGTCGTGCACAAGCGCGATCGGTCCGCCGTCGACGGCTTCGGGCGCGACGTGCGCGACACAGAACCCGCGCGTTCCACCGGAGAACCGCCCGTCGGTTACCAACGCGGCGTCACCGCCGCGGCCCGCGCCTTTCATCGCTCCTGTCACCGCGAGCATCTCCTTCATCCCCGGCCCGCCCTTCGGGCCTTCGTAGCGGATTACCACGACGTCGCCGGGGTGGATCCTGCCGGCGAGGATCGCCTCCATCGCGCCTTCCTCACCGTCGAAGACCCGGGCGACGCCGTCGAAGCGCGACGCGTCCATGCCGGCGATCTTCACTACCGCGCCGTCCGGGGCCAGCGACCCGCGCAGCACGGTGAGACCGCCGTCGGAGTGGATCGGGTCAGTCAGCCGATGCACCACCTCGCCGTCGGGTGCCGGCGGGTCGATCGCGCCGAGGTTCTCCGCCACCGTTCGTCCGGTGACGGTCAGGCAGTCACCGTGCAACAGCCCGGCGTCGAGCAGCTCGCGCATCACCACCGGCACGCCGCCGATCCGGTCGATGTCGCTCATGTGGAACCGGCCGTGCGGTTTGGTATCGGCCAGGTGCGGGGCGCGCCGGCCGACCCGGTCGAAGTCGGTGAGATCGAGCTCGACCCGGGCTTCGTTCGCGATCGCGAGCAAGTGCAGCACCGCGTTAGTCGATCCGCCCAAAGCCATCACCACCGCGATCGCGTTTTCGAACGCCTCCTTCGTCAGGATCTGCCGCGGGCGAATGCCCAACTCGAGAAGCCGGACGACGGCCCGCCCGCTTTGATACGCATAGTCGTCGCGGCGCGGGTCGACCGCGGGCACCGAGGCGCTGCCCGGCAGGCACATCCCGAGCGCTTCGGCGACCGAGGACATCGTGTTCGCGGTGAACATGCCGGCGCACGACCCTTGCGTCGGGCACGCGTTGCGTTCGATCAGCCCCACCTGCTCGTCGCTTAGCGTGCCAGCAGCGTTCGCCCCGACCGCTTCGAAGACGCTGACGATGTCCAACGCCTGATCGTCCAGCCGGCCGGGCAGGATCGTCCCCCCGTAACAGAACACCGACGACAGATTTATCCGGGCAGCGGCCATCAACATTCCCGGCAGCGACTTGTCGCAGCCGGCCAACGTGACCATCGCGTCGAACCGTTCGGCGTGCATCATCGCCTCGATCGAATCGGCGATGATCTCCCGGGACACCAGCGACGCGCGCATCCCTTCATGACCCATTGCGATGCCGTCGCTGACCGCGATCGTGACGAACTCGAAAGGGAACCCGTTGGCTGCCCGGACGCCGTGCTTGGCCCGCTGGGCCAGCCGGCCCAGAGGCAGGTTGCAGGGCGTGACCTCGTTCCACGACGACGCGATGCCGACCTGCGGCTTCTCCCAGTCGTCGTCGGTCATCCCGACGGCTCGCAGCATCGCCCGCGCGGGGGCCCGCTGCATCCCGTCGGTGACCTCGCGGCTGCGCGGCTTCATCTCACTCGCCATCACCGCAGCCTACGGTGAAACCGGGGGCGCAAGCTCACCGGCCGCGCCGTCCAACCGGGCCGAGCCAGACCGGCCGGATGGTGCGCGAACCCAGCTGGCAGCAGGGAGAACCGGCGAAAGCGCTCAGACATGGGGTAGGTGTACTGACCACAGACGTGGTGACACGACGAACCTGTCAAGGCCCGTGACATCAGGAGGACAACCGGGTGAGGTGTGGAGCTGCTGAAGGCGCTCACTCCACCTGGAGGTCCTCGTGCCCCACGCAAGCGCCAGGCTGGGGGAGAAGGGCCCGCCGGTGCTGTGCCAGCGGATCGCCGCCCGCCTGGCAATCGCCCACGTCGCCGCCGACATGCGCATCTCCAGCCCGACCGGCTACCGCTGGTGGAACCGCTACCTTCGGCGGCAAACCACCCGTCAGCCGCGTCCCCCAACATCCCTGGCTTCAACAACCAGGTAATGCCGGATCAATCAACGGGGTGGCGGGCCGGCGTTCGAAGCGGTCCAGGGCTGGGTCCGCTCGTTGCGATCCGGCAATAGGCCGGAGGATCTCCGTCGAGGACTGGAGGGCAGCCGGGCCGGGTGAGCGGTCGGTGGAGGATCTCGGCCCGCGGGGAGGCCGGCGGTGTGAAGCGCGACACCGACCGCGGCGCCGACGGTGAGCCAGTCGGACTGCCGGTGTCGGCGGCGCCTTGCGGTGCTGCACGACCAGACGGTCATCCACCAACGCGACCTTCATCACGGGCGATGCCATCGCCCTGCCCATCCTGCTGCCGGCTCTGCTGCTGGTCTCCGGCCTGCGAGCCGCGCTGATCCCTACCCTAGGCGGTTTGGTCACCGTCGCCGGCGCGATAGTGCTGCTGGTGTTCCTCTGCCCGCTTGTCCCTTCGCGCTAGGGCACCCTGTCTGGAGGACTATCATCGCTGGCAAAGGGGCGGAGGGGCTCGCCCTCGGAATCGCGACGTGTCGTCGCCGACGGTCCCTACCCAATGAGTGTTCGGGTAGGAGGCCCTCATGGTCGATACCTTCGACGGCGAAAAGGTGCTTGCCCGTCGTGCGGCGATCCACGCCGAGGCCACTGATGGGTCGCCGAGCATCCTGTTTCTTGACCCAGCCGATCGGCGTGCTGCCGACGCTGCAGAGGTGCCCGACGTGTTCGCAGACCTCAACCTCGATCAGGTCGTGGACGCGATCACGGTGGACCGGCCGGACTACGACCTCAAGCCGTTCTGGTACGTGCCGGTCAGCAGCGTGGCTGCCCTCACCTACCGCCACGAGATCTTTCGCGAGTTCGAAACCGGCGCGGTGGAGGAGTGCGTGCGCTCGTTCGCCGGGGGCATGCGGTTCGTGCGGGAGCATCTCCAGCACGTTGGCAAGCTCCGCTACAAGTATCAGCGGGAACTGTGGTTCCTCGATGCCGCAAAGGCGTACTGCGACGCGGTCCAGGGCCTCGCCGATGCCTTGACTCCGCTCGAATTGCACTCCTCCGGGTTCAGGGTCCTGCGCGACTACGTCTGCGGCTATGCCGGGTCCGAGCAGTTCAGCACGCTGGTCGCGGACACGACCGCGCTGCGGGCAGGGCTGACCGAGGTGCGTTACACCATCAACATCCGAGGCGCCCGCGTCACGGTGAGCGACTACGCCGACGAGCCGGACTACAGCGCCGACATAGAGGCGAACTTCGAGAGGTTCAAGCAAGGCACCGTGCGGGACTATCTATCCAGGTTCGGCGAATACGTCGGGATGGACCATGTCGAGGCCCAGATACTCGGTCTCGTCGCGAGGCTGCACCAGGACCTGTTCACGGACCTGGACCGGTTCTGTGCCGTGCGTGCCCACTTTCTGGACGACACCATCGTTGACTTCGACCGAGAGGTGCAGTTTTACCTCGCCTATCTCGACTACATTGGCCGCCTCGAGATCACCGGGTTGCCGTTCTGCTACCCGATGGTCTCGGATCGGTCCAAGGACATCCTGGCGCGGGATGCGTTCGATTTGGCCTTAGCGAACAAGCTGGTCCGGGAAGGCCAGCAGGTGGTGTGCAACGACTGCCGTCTCACCGAGCCGGAACGGTTGATCGTCGTTTCGGGACCGAATCAGGGCGGTAAGACGACATTCGCTCGCACGTTCGGAGAGCTGCACTACCTGGCCCGGCTGGGCTGTCCGGTACCCGGCCGCGAGGCGCGACTGTTCTTCTACGACGAACTGTTCACCCATTTCGAGAAGCAGGAGGACGTGCGCAACATCGCCGGGAAGCTGCAAGACGACCTCAACCGGATCCACGATGTGCTCGAGGCGGCCAGTCCGGACAGCGTCATCATCCTGAATGAAATCTTCACCTCCACGACGCTGAACGACGCAGTGTTCCTCGGCACCAAAGTGCTGCAGCGCATCGCCGCGCTCGACGCGCTGTGCGTGTGCGTGACCTTCGTCGACGAGCTCGCGTCGTTAACCGAATCGACGGTCAGCATGATGAGTACAGTGGAGCCGGACAATCCCGCGCGCCGCACCTTCAAGGTGGTCAGGCAGCCGGCCGACGGGCTGTCGTACGCGGCCTCGATCGCCGAGATGTACGGCCTCACCTACCGCAGCTTGAAGGGCCGGTTAGGGTCATGAAGGCCCACCTGATGTACCCGGACCGGGACTTCGAACCGGGCTGTCCGCTGCCATCGCAAGCCGATGAGCTGATCGCAGACCTCGGCCTGGACACCGTGTTAGACACCATGGCCCGCGGTGACGAGTTCCTGCGGGGGGTGGCTAGGGCCGCAGTGCTGTGCAGCCTCGACGACCCAACCGTGATCGTGTACCGACAGGACATCCTCCGAGACGGCATCGAGCATCCGGATGTCGTGCGGGCCATCTACGACCTGGCGGTCGAGGCGATCGAGCGGGAAAAGAAGATCTGGGGTGTACTCGCTCGACGACCCGAGGCGATGCTGCTTCACTCGATCGAGGTGCTCGAGCTCTTGGTCGAGATGCTCACCCGGCTGCGTGCCATCACGGAACAGCAGGTCGGAAGTTTCGCCTCGGACGGATTCACGACGTTTCTTACCATGATCGCGGCGGAATTGGACGCCGATTACTTCGGCGTCGTTCGCGAACATCTCAAGCGGCTGCGGTTTCGCGACGGTGTGCTGATCAGCGCCCGGCTCGGCAAGGGCGGGAAGGGCCGTGACTACACGCTGCGTAAGGGGCGCAAGGTCAAGCAGAATTGGCTCGAGCGGATCACCGGTGCCGACCGGTCGTCGTACAGCTTCGTCGTCCCGGATCGGGACGAGGCCGGATTCGCTGCGCTGGCGGGGTTACGCGGCCGGGGCCTCAACCTGGTCGCGAGTGCGCTGGCCCGCTCCACCGACCACATCCTCAGCTTCTTTCAGATGTTGCGTACTGAGCTTGGTTTCTACGTCGGCTGCCTCAATCTGCATGACACCCTCGCCGGCAAGGGGGAACCGGTGTGCCTTCCCGCGGTCCTCGCCCCGGAGGAGCCAATGTTGTCATTCGCCGGACTCTACGACCTGAGCCTCGCGCTCAATGTCGAGCTGCGGGTAGTGGGTAACGAGGTGAACGCCGACCGCAAGTCACTAGTAGTGATCACTGGCGCGAACGAGGGCGGTAAGTCAACGTTTCTCCGCAGCGTCGGGCTGGCGCAGCTGATGATGCACTCCGGCATGTACGTACCGGCCACTTCCTACAAATCGAACGTTTGTGCTGGGCTGTTCACGCATTTCAAGCGGGAGGAGGACGCCACGATGCGCAGCGGCAAGCTCGACGAGGAGCTCGCCCGCATGAGCGACATCGCCGACCACATCGGGCCGAATTGCGTGCTGCTGTGCAACGAGTCCTTCGCGGCGACCAACGAGCGGGAGGGCTCGCAGATCGGCCGCGAGATCTTCCGCGCACTGCTCGAGGCCGGCGTCAAGGTGTTCGTCGTGACGCACCTGTTCGATTTGGCTGACGGGTTCCACCGCGAGCACCTTGCGGAGGCGCTGTTCCTGCGCGCCGAGCGGCGGCCCGACGGCAGCCGAACGTTCCGACTCGTCGAGGGCGAGCCGCTTCCAACCAGCTACGGAGAGGATTTGTATGATCAGGTCTTCGGCACGGCAGAGGACGCCGCTGCGACCGCTGGCTAGTGATCCGTCGGGATAACGCTTCAGAATCAGACAAGCCACCGTGGGGTCGGCTTCGGGAGGACCACCCGCGGCGCGCATAACGAAGCATGTGAGCACGCGTGACGCGCAATGATGGCTAACCGCCGCAGCGCATTCCGAGAAGTCGCCCGGGACACTTCGCGCGCATTGGGCCTGCTGATGCTGCTGGTGGTCGTTGCGCTGGGAGGCTCAGCTCAGCGGCCCGGCACTCGTCGGACTTTCCCGGTGTGGGTGTGCGGCAGGCCGGGTCCGCGGTCGGGGTGGCCCTCGAGATCTTGATGGTGTGTGGGGCAAATCTGCTGCTTTCCGGGCTGTGGTCGGTCGCGGGTGGCGCGTCGCGACACCGCCGCGACAAGCCGCGGCACGTCATGGAACGCTCCGACACGCTGTGGCAGCGGGCCGCAGCGCTCGTTCTGGTCGTCTTGGCGCTCGGACTCGCGGGCGCAGCAATATACGCCGCTCGGTTCATCCCCACGACGACCCCCGACAATGCGCAGCACCCGACGGAGACGACGACCCGCGCGGTGCCGCGGGCGCCGGCATCCGCCGCTGCACCCAGTCATCGGCGGGGCACCAGGTCCGGTGCTGACTGCGTCGTCGCGATCACAGCGGCAGCCACGGTCGCGGTGACGGTCGGTTACGCCGGGTTTCTCGCGTTGCGCCGGGGACGGCTCCGCTGGCACGACAACGACCGCGAGTGAACAAGAAGGGCCCAGCGGGCAGATGAGCGGCCTACTCAGCGACGCGGCGGCCGCCCTGTCCACCGAAGACGACCCGCGCGCTGCCATCCTCGCCAGCTACCGCGCGATGGAGGACAGCCTGGCGCGCGCTGGCGCAGCCCGTCGTGACGCCGACACCCCCCTGGAGTTGCTGACCCGGGCCGCCCGGTCTGGTGTTCCGCTGCCGTCGGCGGCACCGGTTGGCGGAGTTGTTCCATGAGGCACGATTCAGCACGCATCCGATGACAGCTGCGCAGCGGTCCGCCGCGGCCGCAGCCTTGATGGACATCCGTGACGCGCTAAAGCGTGGCTCATGAAGAAGGCCGGGGTGGTGAGTATGGCCGTCGGCACGGCGGCGTTGTGCTGGGGAGTGCTGGTCCTTGACGGACTGGACGCGGGGCGCTGGTGCGCCGCGGTCGGGGTAGCGCTCGCGACCGTGGTCGCCCGGGTCGGCCTGGTCCCGAAAGACACACCGGTGCCTCCGATGCGCTCGGCGGGGCGCACGGTCACGCGTCACGCGTATCCGCGGTACGAGAAGATCGCATCGACGGTTCAGTGGGGAGTTCAGGACCGACGGTACTTCGACCGGGTCCTCGCCCCGCTGCTGCATGACATCGCACGCGACCTTGACCCGGCCGCGCCGCCGGAGTCGTTGCGCACGCGCCTCGGGGAGAAGTCGTGGTCGCTGCTCGATCCGAAACGCCCGCTGGCCACTGGCGCGCCTGGCGACCAGGCGGCACCGACCGTCGCGGAGCTCACCGTCCTGCTGGATCGGCTGGAGGACAGGAGTACCGGATGGAGCTGAGCGAAACCGCGGCACGTGCCTCAGCTGTGATCGACGAGATCGAGCGGGCGGTCATCGGCCGACGTCGTGCGCTGGAGCACGTCCTGATCTGCGTGCTGGCCAGCGGTCACGTGCTGCTGGAGGACCTGCCCGGGCTCGGCAAGACCCAGATTGCCCGGTCGTTTGCTGATGTGCTCGGCCTGACGTTCGCTCGCGTCCAGTTCACTCCGGATTTGCTGCCGGCAGACTTGACCGGCTCGTCGCTGTTCGATCCGCGGACGTCGGAGTTCCTGTTCCATCACGGCCCGCTCTTCACTCACCTACTGTTGGCGGACGAGATCAACCGCACGCCGCCGAAGACCCAGGCAGCGCTGCTGGAAGCGATGCAGGAGCGTCAGGTGAGTATCGACGGCATTACGATGCCGCTACCGGAGCCATTCATCGTACTCGCCACCGATAACCCGATCGAGTACGAGGGCACCTATCCGCTGCCCGAGGCGCAATTGGACCGCTTCGCGATCCGGTTGTCGCTGGGCTACCTGGCTGCCGACGACGAAGTGGCAATGATGCGCCGCCGCCTCGACCGGACGACCGACGATGTACCGCTGCGTGCCATCACCGACCCTGAAACGGTGATCGCGATGCGGGCCACCGTGGAATGCGTCCACGTCGACGACGACATCGTCGACTATGTGCTGCGTCTGCTTAGCGCCACCCGCAAGCACCCGCAGGTCACCGTCGGCGCGAGTCCGCGCGCCGGCCTGACACTGCTGCAGCTCTCGCGTGCCCGCGCGGTACTCGCTGGCCGGGATTTCGTTATCGCCGAGGACGTGAAGGCCGAAGCAACACCGACGCTGGCGCATCGGCTCAGCCTGCGCCCGGAGCTCTGGGTGCGGCGTATCACCGGGGTCGACATCGTGCGTGAGCTGCTCGACACGGTGGCGACACCGGCCGTCCAGCCGGCACCCAAGAGTCGGGTAAGCCGATGACCACTGCCCTGGACTGGAATCCGACGCCCTTCGCGCGATCGCTGCTGGTGATCACCGGGATGGCCGTGGCAGCCGCCTTGGCGACCGACCGGCCGGAACTGGTGGCGATGTCCGCGGCGCCAGTGGCCTGGTTCGCGGTAAGCGCGTTCGGTCCGGCACCTGCCGAGGCGTCGATCGAATTCGCCTACCCCAACCGCTGTTTCGAGGCCGAGCCGATCCCGATCACCGTCACCGTGACATGCGCGGGCACGGTGGACCTGCTGCGCGTGACGCTTACCCCCGGGGAGGGCATGATCCGGGTCGCGTTGCCGCTGCAGTGCACAGCCGCCGACACAGCCACGGTCGAGCTGCGCACCGAGCTGGTCGCTACCCGGTGGGGGCGACACCCGATTGGGCACGTCACGATGGAGTGCTGGACGTCCCGGCGGCTACGGCGTTCCATCACCGTGCAGCGGTCCCTTGCCGAGCTCGCGGCATATCCGAGCCCTGCCGCAGTGCGCCGGCTGCCGGTGACCTCGATGCGTCATGATCACACCGGCGACCATCCTGCCGAGATGGCCGGTGGTGGGATCGAGTTCCACTCGGTACGACCATTCACGGCCGGGGACGGGCCGCGGCGAGTCAACTGGCCGGTCTCCACCCGCCGCGGCGCGCTGTATGTGACGACAGCCCGGGCCGAGCGCGCGGTAGACATTGTGCTGGCCGTGGATGTACTGACCGATGCCGGCCTGGCTGGACATAGCAGTCGCGACCTGGCGCTGCGCGGCGCGACCGGCATGGCGCAGGCCGTGCTCCGGGCGCACGACCGGGTCGGCCTGGTCGCCGTCGGCGGCCGGCTGCAGTGGCTCAAACCCGATCTTGCCGAGCGGCAGTTCTATCGCATCACCGAGGCGATCCTCGATGTCGTCGACTGGGAGAGTTATCTCGATCCGGACGTCGACGCGGTGCCGTATACCGCGTTGCCGGCCGGCGCGCGAGTCGTGTACTTCTCGCCGTTGCTTGACGAACGGGGAGTCGCCGCCGCCCAAGCGCTGCGCAGCCGCGGTCATCCGGTGACGATCGTCGATGTATGCACCAGCCAGCTCAGCTCAGCCACGATCGTGGCGGAACTTGCCCGACGGGTATGGCTCCTGGAACGGACCGCGACCTGCAACCGGCTCGGCGCGGTAGGTATCAAGGTGAGCAGCTGGGATGGCGAGGCAGCCCTGGACCGCTCCTCGCCCCACTGTTGCGTCCAGACGTGGCGGTCTCAAGGTGATCGCGGGAGCGGTCGTGGGCGTCGCGGGCAGACCACCACTGAGCGCCGGCGCGGCCCTCAGTGGTGGTCTGCCCGCACTGGCGTGCGCCGCGGCCGGTGCCGTCCCACTGGCCGCGACAATGATCCGGCCGCGGTGGGCTGCGGGACCAACCCTGGTAGCTACGGCCCTCGTGGCCCAGGTCGCCGTCGCCGACGATCGCGCGTGGTGGCGGGTGTGGCTCGCGGCGCTGACGCTCGCGGTTTTCCTTGGCGCCAGCGAGATCGCCTACAGCCAAGCGTGGCGTGGCGGGTGGCGGCCCGCGATTGTGCCGCACCTTGCGCCCGCCGCTGTGGCCGTGGCCGGCGTAGGCCTCATCCTCGGCTGCGGGGCGCTGGCGTTGCACGGCACCACCGCCGTGTCGATGGTCCTCGGCTTGGCGGCCGCCACGGGCGTGGTACTCCTGGCCGTTCAACGCCACGACGTCGTCTCACCGCGCCGCGGCCCGCACTGAGCCCACGATCTGCCCGAGACGGAGCGTGGCGAATCTCTCGACAGCGGCAGGGGGGCCACGCACTCGCGTGTCCTCGACATAGGGACGACGCCTGACAACTGGAATCACGGCCGTGCCCGTCGACACGCCCGGCGTGAGACTCTTCCCTCATGTGCGGGTGAGTTTGCGGTAGGTGACGCGGTGCGGGCGGGCGGCCTCGGGACCGAGACGATCGATCCGGTTGGCCAGGTAGCCGGCCAGGTTGGCCTCGAACCAGAACCACCGGCCCGGGTCCTCGATCGTGCCTTCCCAGGCAAGGATGTGGGTGGCGACCCGGTCGAGGAACCATCGGTCATGGGCGGTGATCAGCGCGCTGCCGGGGAACTCGAGCAGTGCGTTCTCCAGCGACGCCAGGGATTCGACGTCGAGGTCGTTGGTCGGTTCGTCGAGCAGCAGCACGTTGCCGCCGTGGGTGAGCGTGAGCGCCAGATTGAGCCGGCCGCGTTCGCCGCCGGAGAACAACCGGGCCGGTTTCTGCTGGTCATGGCCTTTGAACCCGAAGGCGGCGAGGTAGGCGCGGGACGGGATGACAAGTTTGCCGACGGTCAGGAAGGTCTGCCCGCCGGAGACCAAGTCCCAGGCGGTGCGGTCCGGATCCATCTGGGCCCGGTCCTGGTCGACGTAGGCGATCTTTACCGAATCCCCTACGCGAATCGTGCCCGTATCGGGCTGCTGGCGGCCGGCCAGCATCGAGAACAACGTGGTCTTTCCGACGCCGTTGGGACCCAGTACGCCGACGATTCCGTTGCGCGGCACGGAGAATGACAGGTCGCGGATCACGACGCGGTCGCCGAACACCTTGCCGACCCCGCGGACGTCGAGGACGAACGCTCCGAGCCGTGGCCCGGGTGGGATACGGATCTCCTCGAAGTCCAGTGTCTTGGTCATCTCGGCGTCGGCGGCCATCTGTTCATAACGCTGCAGCCGGGCACGGCTCTTGGCTTGCCGGCCGCTCGGTGAGGACCGAACCCAGTCGAGTTCCTGCTGGAGCAGCCGGCGTCGTTTCGCGTCCTTGTGCCCCACGACCCGCATCCGGGCCTGCTTGGTCTCCAGGTAGGTCGTGTAGTTGCCCTCGTACGGGTAGGCGTGGCCGCGGTCGAGTTCGAGGATCCAGTCGGCGGCGGTGTTGAGAAAGTACCGGTCGTGGGTCACGGCCACCACCGTGCCGTGGTAGTGCTGCAGGTGCTGCTCAAGCCAGGCGACGCTGTCGGTGTCGAGATGGTTGGTGGGTTCGTCGAGCAGCAGCAGGTCGGGCTGTTGGAGCAGAAGTGTGCACAGTGCGACGCGGCGGCGCTCGCCCCCGGACAGGGTGCCGACTGCGGCGTTGGCCGGGGGGCAGCGCAGCGCATCCATCGCCTGCTGTATCTGGGAATCCAGTGTCCATGCATTACGGTTGTCCAGTTCGTCTTGCAGGTGGCCCAAACGCCCGAGTAGTTCCTCGGAGAACTCTTCGACGAGCCGTTGGGTGAATTCGTCGTAGCGCGCCAGCAGCGCCCGGGTCTCGGCGACTGTCTGGTCGATGCTGCCCAGTACCGTGCTGTTGTCATCCAGCCGCGGCTCCTGCAGCAGGATGCCGACCGTGGTGCCGGGTGCCAGGCTCACCTCGCCGTTGGCCGGCTGCACCAGCCCGGCCATGACCTTGAGCAATGTCGATTTCCCGGCGCCGTTCGGGCCGACCACGCCGATCTTGGCGCCGGGCGGGACGGTCAGCGTGACGTCGTCGAGGAGCAGTTTCTCACCGCGGGAGACGCGGGCCTGGCTCAGCTGGCAAATCCATGTCATGGTCGGACCGCCTTGAGTGCGGGTGCCTCGGCGAGCGCGTGGCGCAACGCGTCTTCGGCGGCGCGGAAATGCTCGCTGTCGACCCACACGCGGTACACCGCAGCCCGTGGCTGTGGCCGGCCGCCGTCGCGTGGCCCGGTGAACGCCGCGATTCCGGCTGTGGCGCAGCTGGTGAGCATCGCGAACGCTTCGCGCTCGGTGAGATCCGCGATCGGCGCCCATGCGGTCGCGGCCAGCCCGTTGCCGGTACCGCTCGGCGGGAGCCAATACGGGCTGGGCTGGCTGGACCAGCGCGGGTGTTGGCGGGTGTCGGCGCTCATGACGGCGCTCCTGACCGTGTCGTCAGGGACCGTTAGCGGCGTGTCCGCGGTTCGGCGGTGAGCCCCATCACCCAGGCCCGATTATGCCACGTCAACCACCGATGTGCGTTCCGCTTGCCATGCGAGGTTCGGGGCGGCGCCGGTGGCAGGGCGTCGCCGAATACACGTCGTCAGCAACGTTTTGCCGCGGGCCGCAACGCGGAGGTCACGACACGAAGGGATAGTAGTCCGCGGCGATGAGTTTTCCGGACGCGAAGAACAACGCCCACACGCTGCCCTTCTTCGCCTTCACCGGCGGCAGCGGCAGGCCGTCCTGCGCGGCGAGCGTGGCCACTGCGTCCACGATGACGTTGCCTTGCGAGCACACCGCCCAGGTCCACGGGCTCGCCGCCAGGTCCATGATGCGGCGTAACCCCAACGCGGGGCGCTCGGCGTAGGCGTCCTCGTCCAGCGTGGGTTCATCGGCCACTGGCACGCCGAGGTCGGTGGCGAGCAGTGCGACGGTGTCCGTGCAGCGCAGCCGAGACGCGCTGCCGATGTGGGTGACCCCGAACATCGGCAGTACGCGGCGGAGGGCTTCGGCCTGCCGGTATCCGGTGGCGTCGAGCGGGCGCTGACTGTCCGCGCCGGTCCAGGCGGCCGGATCGCCAGCGCTCCCATGCCGTAGCAGCAGCACAGACGACTCGTGCGAAGCATCATCGAGCGCGTCGAGGACCAGCCTGTCGCCGGGGTAGCTGAGCTTCGTGTGGGCCTGCGGCCAGGTCAGCCACGCCAGGGCGTCAACCTCGCGGGTCGGGGTGAACGTACCGGTTGTGGCCCGCATCGCCCAGTACGCCACCGACCTCGGTCCACGCGAGGTCTTGTACGACTGGCTGGGGAGCCGCTGGCCAATCACCGGCCGCACGCCCGTCTCCTCGGCCACCTCACGACAGGCGGCAACAAGCGGATGCTCGCCGGCAGCCAGCTTCCCCTTTGGCAGCGACCAGTCGTCATACTTCGGGCGATGGACGAGCGCACCTCGAGGCCCTCGGGCGCGGGCCGCCACAGCACCCCTCCGGCGGCTTCGATCACCTGGGACTCCTTCGCATGATCCAGCCTACGGTGTCGGATCCGACGTTGTCATCGGCGCCACCGAGCAGGCGGTCAGTGGTTGCGTGTCATCGCCATCGTTGCGGAGACGCTGCGGATAAGGGCAACGGGCTTTCCGCTACCGTGAGGACGTAGCGCGGTGGAGGGGCTCACCGTCAACTGCGGGCGCGCCGCCAACGGTCCCTACCTCGATCGGAGGTGGGACCGATACACGCTTCAACACGCCCCCAGGTTTTCCTTGCCCGGCATGCACTGCACTGCGCTGAATGCGGGCAGCCGGCCGCGTGGTCATCCCGATGGTGCGCCAGGCGCCTAACCGAGGCTGGCTGGATGATCAAGGTATCGACAAGAGGGCGGCGTGATGGCGACCACCGAGGGGCCTACGACGGAGGAGAGGACTGACGCCGGCGAAGGATGGCTGAGCCCTGGCGTGCTCGGCGTCGGCGCGGCGTCGCTGTGCAGCGACACCAGCCACGAGATGGTCACCAGCCTGCTGCCGACCTTCCTGGCGTCCACGCTGCACTCCGGGCCGGCGGCGCTCGGCGCGATCGAGGGTGTGTCCGACGCGCTGACCGGGATCGCGAAACTCGCTGGTGGCCCGCTGGCTAACGACCCGCGGCGCCGGGCTCGACTTGCGTCCACCGGGTATCTCGGTACGGGCGTGGCGACTGCGGCGATCGGGTTCACGACGGCGGTGTGGCAGGTTGCGGTGCTGCGAGCGCTGGCTTGGGTCTCGCGCGGTATCCGCTCCCCGGCCCGGGACATGCTGCTGACCACGCTGGCCCGACGCGACGCATACGGGCGCGCGTTCGGGGTCGAGCGGGCCGGCGACAACGCCGGCGCCATCATCGGTCCGCTGCTCGCGTCCGGGCTGGTCGCCTGGATCGGGGTGCGACACGCCATCCTCATCTCCTTCATCCCGGGCGTGCTGGCCGCCGTCGCGATCACGATCGCGGCACGGGAGGCGCGCCGGACCGTGGCCAGCGACGTGGGCCGGCGCACGTTGACGCTGAACCTGCGGGCGCTGCACCGCGCCGGCCTGGCTCGCACCTTGGCGCCGGTGGCGATGTTCGAGTTGGGCAACGTCGCCACAACGCTGTTGATCTTGCGCGGCACTGGGCTGCTGCGCACGGGGTCGCGCACCCTGACCGCCGCGACGAGCCTGGCGATCCTGTTGTACGTGGCCTACAACGCCGCGGCGACGGTCACGGCGCTCGGCGGCGGGCATCTCGCCGACCGGATCCCGCCCCGGGTTGTGTTCGCCGGCGGCGCCCTCGCCTACGTGGCCGGCTACGTGATCTTCGCGGTCGGCCCGCACCAGTGGCCGACGCTGCTGGTCGCGTTCGTCGTGTGCGGGATCGGGATCGGGTTCGCCGAGACCGCCGAGTCGACGGTCGTGGCTCTTGCGCTGCCGGACGCGCTGCGCAGCAACGGGTTCGGCGTCCTCGGCCTCACCCAGGCCCTCGGTGACCTGGGTTCGACGGTCGTGGCGGGTGTGCTCTGGTCGGTGCTGTCCCCGGCGGTCGCGTTCGGCTACGTCGCCGTGTGGATGGCGCTGTCGGTGACGGCGTCCGGGTTGATGCATCCGCGGACGGCAGACGCCGGCGTGGAGACAGCGCGGCAAAGGTGAGACGAGGCCACGGGCTCGGCCGCACCCAGGTCGGTGGCGACGCCTCGGTGGTCACCTGACTGGCCGGCGAAGGTGCTCGGGGGGTAAGTAACGGATCGCGTCGACGTCGTCGAAGACGCCGAAAGCGTTCGGCAGGTTCTCCGTGATGGACGGCAGCAGGGCGGCGATCCGCTCCTCGTCGTCCACGATGATGAGGATCAGCGGGGTCTCGTCCGGACGGTGCAGGAGCCCGCCGACGTGCAGGTGGTGAGCGCTGCCGAAGCTGGTTAGGCCAGCGAACAGCGAAGCTCCGTCCAGGCCGAGTCTGGCCGCGTCATGGATGACCGCGTCGACCCCGCCGCCGGCGCCTGTGTCCCGTTCGGCGACGTAGAGTGTGAGTCGCCTAGCCGTCCGGCGGACTCTCATGGTGCCTTCCGTCCTTGCTGCTGCTAGGCCAGCGCGGTGACGATGGCCAGCAGCGCGATCAGCGTGATGAGCATGTAAGCGATGTAGGCGTCGAGGCGGCCGCTTTGCAGCAGTTTGGCTGTGCGCACGACAGCCGATAGTGGCCGGATCAACGGCCGATAGAGCAGCACCTCGACCAACTCGACGACGTCGCTGCGGTAGTCGAGACGAGCGCTGGCCTCCGGGAGGGGCGTCGCCGCGCCGTCCCGGGTACCCGCCCGGTCATCGGCGAGGGTTCCCTCCGCCGGCGGCAGGTCGGGTCCTGGAAAACCTTCGTCGGGACTGTCCTGCCGGGCGGTGCGCAGCTCCGTCCTGGTCATCAGGACGTTGGCCAGGACCTTGCGGGTCGGGTTGGCGTAGCCGAACGGCGTGTACCGGTCCTGCCCGTCCACGCCGCCGGTCGCCGACCGCCACGCCGGCACCCGACGGACCCGCAGCAGCGACCCGCGCGAGAGCACCAGCGCCCCGCCGAGGGTCAGGGCGCACATCACCGGCAGTTCGACGGCTAGCCACGACGGCGATAAGACCGAGAAGTCGGGGAAGACGGGTTGTACGACCCAGGGGGATTTCCAGGCGCCGCCGGTCGCCGAGGCCGGCACCACCGCGGCGAGGCCGCGGGCGAGGAAGCGGATCTCCAGTGGGGTGAGGGCGGCGACGGCGACACACGAGGCGGCGAGCGCCGTCACAGCGAAACGGCCGAGAAGGCCGGGCTCGTGGATGTCGCGGCGGTGCCGGCGGTGGCTGGTCGAGCCAAGGATGGACAGGGCGAGGATCCGGACGAAGGCGACGACGGCGAAGCCGGCGGTCAGCGCGACCATCGCTCCGGCGAGCGCCATCGCCAGCCTGGAGGTCAGGGCGTGCACCCGGAACTGCTGCATGAGCGCTTCGAGGAGGAACCACTCGGAGACGAAACCGACGGTCGGGGGGAGCCCGGCGAGGGTGAGGGCGCCGACCCCGAAGGCTGTGCCGCTCCACGGCATGTCCCGGCCGAGTCCGCGGAGGCTTTCCAGGGCGCGGACGCCGGTAGCGGCCTCGAAGTTGGCGGTCGCGAGGAACAGCGCTGATTTCGCCACGGCGTGTGCGATCAGCTGCAGGGTCGCGGCGAGCAGGCCGACGGCCTGCAGCCTGCTGTTGTGCGTGACGGAGCCGAGCAGCGCGACGCTGTAGCCGGTGAGGATGAGGCCGCCGTTCTCGACGCTGGAATAGGCGATCACCCTCGGCAAGTCGGTCTGGACGGCGGCGTGCGCGACGCCGAGCAGCGCGGTGGCGGCGGCGGTCAGCAGCAATGCGAGGGCCAGCCAGGTCGGTGGAGCGCCAAGGACCGACAGGGTGCGCCACAGGCCGTAGAAGCCGACGTTCACCGCGACCCCGGCCATCACCGCGCGCGCCGGTCCGGGTGCCGCGGTGTATCCGGCAGGCATCCATATCTGCAGCGGGATCAGGCCAACCTTGACCGCAAATCCAACGATCAGCAGGGTGTACGCGGTCGCCTGCCTAGCGGAGGACGGGAGCGCCGCCCAGTCGGCGAGGTGGAAGGAGTTCGCGCGGCCGGCGAGGAGGAGAAAACCGACGAGCACGCACGCCCCGGACGTCTTGCTCACGGCCAGGGTGAGGAAGCTGGCGTCGGCCCGACCGGGACGGGCACGCTGGTAGCCGGCCAGCAGGTAAAAGGCGACGGTCAGCGACTCCCAGGCGAAAAGGAACACGAATGCGTTGTCGGCGGTGATGATGATCACGACAGCGGCGCAGGTCAGGGCGTAGCTAGCGCCGAGGCTGCGGTACGGAACTCGGCCGGCGGGGTGTGCCCAGCTGGCGAAGGCCAGGGAAACCGGCACCGCCACGGCACCGGTGATGGTGAGGAACAACCCGGCAAGCGAGTCGACAACGAGCCGGCTCGTTCCGAAGCCGAGGAACGTGCCCAACTCGACGCTGCCCGGATGGCCGGCGACGGCCCGGGCGCCGGAGATCACGGAGAAGGCCGCCCCGCCGGCGGCGAGCAAGTAGGGCAGGGGGCGGAGAGCGGCGCGTCGGACGCCGGCGAGGAGATCGGCGGCTCCGGCGGCGGCGTAGCAGCCGAGCGCGGCGAGGAGCAGCCCGGCGGTGCTCATAGGAGCGCCTCGGGAGAGACCCGGCGCGAGGCTTGTCGCGGCAGCAGGTTCAGCGCGAGCAGAATGCCGTGCAGCAAGGAGAACGGGCTCGCCGGCGAGCCGGGGATGAACACGTCCACCGGGAGCAGGTCGCTGACGCCGTCGCGGACCGCGTAGGAGCCGGCGAGCAGCCCACCGCTGGCGGCGTCCGCGCCGGCCGCGATGACCACCACCGGCTGCGGCATTGCGGTCAGCGTTCGGATCAGCGGCCGGCTCATGCCGCGGGCTCCGGCGCCGGTCACCAGCAGGATGTCGGCGTGGCGGGGGCTCGCGGTGAAGAAGACCCCGAGCCGGTGGACGTCATAGACGGGATTGAGCAGGGCCAGCACCTCCCACTCATCGCTGCCATCGGAGCCGGCGTCCACGTGGCGGATATGCACCGAGCGGCGGAACGCCCGGACCCGACGATGCAGCGCGTCGCGCACCCGGCTGATCTCCGCCGCGTCGTCTTTGGCGTCTGGAACCACGAGGGCGCCGCGGGTGAGCCGGGCGGTGTCGCTGCCGGTTGCCCAGCGGAACAGGTCCGGCCGGGCGCGGACGCATTCTCCACAGAGGATGCAGCGGCCGCGGTCGAGGCGTGGCTCACCGCCGGTGCCGAGCTGGATCGCCCGGGTGGGGCAGAGGTCTTCCACCATGCGCACATCGCGGAGGAGCCTTCGGGTGGCGGGGGACGGCGCGCCGGTGGTCTCCACCGCCGCCGGGAACTGGTCGGCGTACTCATCGGGCCGGCTGGGATAGCGGGTGGTGAGCACGCCGTCCCGTAGCCCGCGCAACACCCAGGGCATCAGAGCACCACCCCAGCGATCGAGAGGCCGAAGCTGGCCTCGATGAACGGGAAGTCGGTGAGGATGTCACCGGCGAACGCCGCATGGAACAGCACCAGGTTGTGGAAGGACGCCGACCGCGGCTTGCAGCGAACGATGCGGCCACCGACGACCTCCACCGCGTAGATCACCTCGCCTTGGGGCGCTTCCGCCCAACCGATGGCGCGACCGTCGGCCGGGCGGATCGGGGTGCTCAACGCCGGTCGGACCCGCAACCCTCGGTGCGGGGGGCCCTCGATCCGGGTGAGGCCGTCCAGCGCCCGGGCCACCAGGATGAACGCCTGCGCCAGCTCGACCCACCGCACCCGCAGTCGGGCTAACGCGTCTCCTGCGTCCTCCACCGGCACAACCGGCGCCGCCAGCTGGCCGTACCCGTCGTAGGGCCGGCGGGTGCGGGCGTCATCGTCGGCTCCGGAGGCTCGTCCGATCGGTCCGAGCGCACCGTGGCGGGTGGCGAGCTTCACCGGTAACGGCCCGGTGCCCCGGAGCCGGTCCAGGAAGGACGGAGTGGCCATCACCAGCCGCTCGTCCCGCCGGATCGCGGCGTGCAGCTCCGCCAGCTCGGCGGCGACCTCGGCCAGCGGTCGGTGCGGCCACTCCCGGACTCCGCCGGGACAGATCACACCGCGACCGAACCGGCTCCCACACAAGCCACCGACCAGGCGCAGGACGCGTTCCTTGTGCCACCCGAACCGGGCCACCGCGACCGCGAGTCCGGCGGCGTCGGCGAGTTTCACCGCGACGTCCAGGTGGTTGGCGATGCGTTCCAGCTCGGCGTGCACGACCCGCAGCAGTGCCGCGGCGGGGGGCACGGTGACGCCGCTGAGCTGCTCTACCGCGTGCGCATACGCCAGGGCGTGGGCGACGCTGGCGATGCCCTCGACGCGTTCGGCCAGCAGCATGCCCTGGGCCGGCGACATGCCCTCGAACCGCTTCTCGACGCCGCGATGTTTACCGGCAGCACGCACCCGGACGTGTGGAATCTCCTCCCCTGGTGTTTCCACGAGGTACTCCACGGACTCGAAGACCCCGGACCGTACCGGTCCATGGGGGATGGTGAACATCCCCCGCCCGGAGACGTGCGGGGGTAGCTGGTCTCGTCCTGGTCCAGCGCCGCCGGGGTGGTGTCCGCGCCGGGACGGGGCGGATCGCTTCCGGCCGGCAGCGGGAGCACCAGCGGCTCCAGGCGGGGGTGTCCCAGCGGCACGACGCCGAACAGGTCATGGAGCTCTCGTTCGTACCAGAACGCGGCGGGCAGGTCCGGCGTCAACGACGGGTACGCGTCGGCGACCTGGCAGTCCACGGCGGCCACTCCGCCGGGTTGGGTGACGAGCGCCGTCAACGTGACCGTGTCATCGCCGGCCGCGCTGCCGAAAAGCCCGGCGAACCGCCCCCCGGCCGCGATCCTGGCGTCCAGGTCCGCGCGCAGCGCCTCGATGCTGTCCGGCGGTGGCAGCGGCCGGGGCAGCGCGGTCACGGCGAGCCTGCCAGCCCGCCCGCGGCCCGGGTCAGCAACGCGGACAGCTCCGCGGGTGGGTGCACGCCAAGCAGGATCAGCGCCGCCACGCCAGCGACCATCGGAAGCACCATCCACACGCTCGGCTCACCCCGCCGGTGCAGAGTGCTATCGGCACCGGGGCCGGGGGGTGGCGGGGGCGAGAACAGCATCCGGGTGGTCGCCAGCGACAGGCCGAAGAACGCCACCGTGACGAGCGCGACGAGCAGCGCGGCGACCACCGTGCGGGAACTGGCCGCCCCGCCGGCCACGATGAGGAACTCGCTGCGGAACAGGCCGAACGGTGGCGCGGCGGACAATGCGAGCACGGCGGCGAGCATGAGCGGGCCACTCCAGGGCAGCAGGTTCATGCCGCCGCGGATGGCGGCGATGTCTTTGGTGTGGTACTTGCGCAGCAGCACGCCCGCCCCGAAGAACGCGGTGCCCTTCGCCGCGGCGTGGGCCAGCACGTGCAGCAGCACGCCGACGGCGGCTAGTGGTACCCCGAAGCTCACCCCGATCGCCAGGACACCCATGTGCTCGACGGAGGAATAGGCCAGCAGCCGCTTGATGTCGCGCTGGTCGAGCAGACAGAGCGCGGCGAGCAGCAGGGAGGCGACTCCGAACGCCAGGAGGATCCGCTGCGGAAACACCGGACCCAGCGCACGTTCCGCGATCTGGTAATAGCGCAACACCGCGTAGAAGCTGACCGCCAGCAGCGAGCCGGACAGCAGCGCCGAGATCGGTGTCGGCGCCTCCGCGTGCGCGTCCGGCAGCCAGGTGTGCACCGGGACCAGACCGACCTTCGTGCCAAACCCCAGCGTCGCGAGCACGAAAGCCAGCCGCACCGCGGTGTGCGGCAGCCGTGGGCCGGCCTGGACCAACGGGCTGAACGCCAGGTCGAACGACGACCCGAACACCTGGGAGCCGGCGTAGTACATGACGACCGTGGCGAGCAGCGCGATGCCGAGGCCGACGGAGGCGATGAGCACGTACTTCCAGGCCGCCTCGGCGGCGCCGTCGGTGTTGTCGATGGCTACCAGCAGCGCGGAGACAACGGTGGTGATCTCGATCGCTACCCACAGCAGCGCGAGCCCGTTGACCAGGGGGGCGGCGAGCATCGAGGCGCAGAAGAGATTCACCCCGACGTAGAACCGTCGGGCGTAGCGGGGAAACCCCGACGCCCGCGCCTCGGCGCGCAGGTAGCCGACGCTGAACACCGCCGTCGCGGCGTAGAGGAAACCAGTGGCGAGCAGAAACACCGTGGACAGCGCGTCGGCCTTCAGGTACGCCCCGACGCTGACCGTACGCTGGGCGGTGGTTGGCACCAGCGCGATCGCCAATGCAAGAGAGGCGACGCCCGCGCAGACGGTGACGGCCCGCATGACCCGAACCGGCGCGACGAGACAGACCAGCGCGGCAACGGCACCGCCGAACAGCAGCAGCAGCAGGATGGCGGTCACCGTCAGCCTCGCAGACTCGTCAGGCCGATGGTGGACAGCGACGCGGCGCGGTCGTGATGCACCCGCATCAGCACCCCGAACACGACGACCGCGACGAGCAGGTCGAACAGGAACGCGACCTCCAGGATGAGCGGTAGCCCGGCAGCCACCACAAGGCTCGCCAGCGAAACGCCATTTTCAAGGGAGAAGAAGCCGACCGCCTGGGAGACCACGTCGCTGCGCACAATGATGAGCACGAACGCCACCAGTACAACCGCCATCGAGACCGCCAACGCGGTCGTCGGAAGCGCGACCGAGCGGATGTGCAGCGAGCCGGCGGTGAAGAAGCCGAACGCGGCCACCGCCATCGCCAGGAGGACCTCGCTGGCAACGCCGAGCGCCCCGCTGCCGGCGATCTCGGTATCCGCCGCGGCAAGGAGCCGCAAGATCACCGCCGGTACGACGATCACTTTCAGGGCCAGCGACACCGCGGCCAGCACGTACAACTCCGGGACGTGCCGGCTAGCGGCGACGATGACGGCGAGCACCGAGAGAGCGAAGGACTGCGCCGCGTACAGCCGGATCTGCGCGCTGAGCAAGGCGGCCCGCAGCATTCCGAACTCGATCAGCAGGACGACGACGGCGACGGAGGTAGCCGCGCCGGCGAAGAGGGACGGCGCTGGCGGGGCCATCAGCCGCCTCCCGCGTAGAGGGTGAACACAGCGAAGACAGCGAGGAGGAATGCGGCCGCCACAAACTCGGTGATCTTGAACAGTCGCAGCTTCGCGAACGAGTCGTCGATGATGGCCACAGCGGTGCCGAGCAGCACGGCCTTGCCGAGCAAGGCGAGGACTGCCAACACCACCGAAGTGGACCTGCCGGTCGATGCCAAACCCCACGGCGCGAGGAAGACGTCGAGCAGGATGACGTAGAGGACGAGTTGCTTGATGTGCGCGGCCCAGCGGAGCAAGGCGAAATACGGCCCGGAATGCTCCAGTCCGCGAGCCTCGTCGATCATGCCGAATTCGTTGGTCCCAGTGTGCGTCTCCACCGGGATACGACCGGTCTCGGCCAAGATAACGAGAAACAGCGCGGCGGAGGCGAGCAGATGCGCGGGCCGGATGATCTGCGTCGCGGAGGAGCGCACAGTACCAGCCAGCGCGTACGGCAAGTCCGTACCCGTGACCAGCGCCACCGTGAAAACCACGAAAAGCACCGTCGGCTCGGTGAGGGCACCAAACGTCATCGCCCTGGAGGACCCCATCTGGGCGTACGGGGCGCCGGAATCAGCAGCTGCCGTAGCGATCAGGAAGCCGCCGAGGGCCAGCAGGAACCCACCGCCCAGAATGTCCCCCATGTAGCCCAGCGGCAGGCCGTAGGTGGTCAGCACCGGGATCAGCAGTGGCACACTGAGATAGCAGCTGAAAGCCAGAACGGGTGCCGCCAGAAACAGCCAGCTGGCCCCGTCCGGAGCGAGGGATTCCTTCCGGAACAGCTTCCCGAGGTCGTAGTAAGGCTGGAGCACCCGGGGTCCGCGGCGGCCCTGCAGCCGCGCCTCGACGCGAGCGATGACTCCGCTCACCCACGGGGCGCCGAGGAGGACCGTCAGTACCTGCACCGCTTGCACCAGCGCCGGCGACAGGGTGAAGCTCACCGGCCGAACCCATCCCATCGGCGGCCGCGTACCCGGTAGCCCGAGACTGCGCGCCTCACATCCGCCATCACGACCTCCTCCGCCAGCTGATCACCCTAATAACGACCAGTCGGTAGAGGCCATTAGCGGATGCACCGCGGTTAAGGCGAGCCTCATCGCCTACCGTCATCATGGCCTTCGGGGTCGGCTGAACGCAACCGGCACACGGCTACGGCGCACACAGTCCTGTCACGCGCTCCGCGTTGGCCCCCGAAAGGCACGGTGGGCGGGTCACCGACCGGCCGCGCTCCTGGCTGAAGGTCCCCGGGCAAGAAACGGCGAGCCAGGTTGGTTGTTGCATGTGGCGTCGTCGCATCGAGGAATGCGCCCACCGAGCCTGTCGGTCGGACATCTGCCGCCGACTCCCGGATCGTCCGGTCGGTCGGGGCGGCTGGACACGGGTCAGCCTTCACCCGGTCTGGCCTTGGTCCCCTGGTCGGCGTGGCCGCCCCGCTGCGGCTGTCGATTGGCGAGGGTCAGCGGAATCTCCCAGCCGGCGAACCAACCCAGCGTCTCGACAAGAGCGGAACGGTGTTCAACGGTACTCTGCGGTCCGCCCCAGGTCATGGAGCGCAGGTAGAGGTCGAGGCGATCGGCGAGATCGTTCAGCCCATCGAGGACGGCCGGATGCCATTGCACTGTCTCGTCGATTAGAATTAGATGCTGTCGGCAGGGCAGTCCGCGGCAAAGCGAGCTGCAGCCCGGGCAGGCACGGGGAAGCCAGATCGGAGCCTCTGCCAGGACTCTCTGCGTGAAGCGTCGGCGATTGTTAACACAGGATTGCTGCGGCGCGAAGTGAGGGTCTGGCTGGCGGGCCGTCGAGATGTAGTCGCACGTGTAGCAACTTGCCTGGGCGCGCAGTCTACTCCGTCGCAGCGTTGTCGGCTGCCAGCGGCGGCCGAGCAGGTGCCGGGCCCGGTTGAGCAGATCCTTGTAGAGGATGGTCGTCCCCAGCGGGATGACTCGCAGTTCGAATTCGGCGATCGCGTGCGCCCAGGTGTGACGCGGGCAGAAGCCCCAGCTGCGCCACAGGTGGTGGCGTACTCCCCAGGGGGTCGGCAAAGTCGTGATCTTGGGCGTGTCGGTGGGTGACACGCCGGTGATGGTGTAGTAGCCGGGCGGACACGGCACCGCTGGTGATCATGAAGGGTCTTTACGCCATCGTGATCCTCGGAGCGTGTGCCGTGCCCGCATCTGCATTGTCGCTGATCTGCTCTACCGCCACGCGCAGTGCCGACTGCGAGGTGTTCGCTGGTGAGGACGTCCCTGCTGACCTGCTGGCAGCGTTGCGGGCGATCACGGATCCGCGGTGTCGGCGTGGCGTGCGGCATCCATTGGTCGCGGTGCTGGGGCCTGCGGTGTGCGCGGTGCTGGCCGGCGCCCGCTCCTACGTGGCGATCGCCGAGTGGGCGCACGATCTGCCCGCCGGCGTGCGCGAGCGGCTGGGGATCGAACGCGATCCGCCGAGCGAGTCGGCGTTTCGGCGGGTGCTGCAGGCCATCGATCCGCACCTGCTGGACCGCACGATCTGTAGCTGGCTCGCCTCTCGCGCGGGGACGGCCGAGCCGTCGAACTGGCCGGGGCGGCGGTGGCGGGCGATCGCGATCGACGGCAAGACCGCCCGTGGCGCCCGGGTCGGTGATGGCCGTGCGGTGCACCTGCTCGCCGCGCTCGAACACGCCGGCGGGGTGGTGCTGGGCCAGCGTGTCGTGGACGGCAAGACCAACGAGATCACCGAGTTCGCGCCGCTGCTGGACGGCATCGACATCACCGACACGATCGTCACCGCCGACGCGCTGCACACTCAGCGTCAGCACGCCGAGTACCTGATCGGCCGCGGCGCGCACTACCTGTTGACTGTGAAGGCGAACCAGCCCAAGCTCCACGCCCAACTCCGGGCACTGCCGTGGCGTGAAGTCCCGGCCCTCGACATCGTCCGCGGCAAGGGCCACGGCCGAGCCGAGACACGCATCGCGAAGATCACTGCCGTGTCGGCCGGCCTCGGGTTCCCGCACGCGACCACCGCGATCCAGATCACCCGCCGCCGACGGCCACTGACCGGCAAACGGTGGAAGACCGAGACCGTCTACGCGATCAGTGACCTCGACCAGAGCCAGATCCGCCCCGACGAGTTCGCCGACATCGCCCGCGGACACTGGCACATCGAAAACCGGCTGCACTGGGTCCGCGACGTCACCTTCGCCGAAGACAGCTCGCAGATTCCGCACCGGACACGGCCCAGCAGTGATGGCCTCCCTGCGTAACCTCGCCATCAGCGTCCACCGTCATCACGGCGCGACCAACATCGCCGCCGCGACCCGCCACGTATCCCGACATCCCAGCCGCGTCTTACCGCTGCTGCTACAAGTCAAGATCAACACGAGTTAGATAACGGGCAGATCAAGAATGCCGAGGCCCTGGCGTACTCCCGGATCCATGATCGAGCCATCGGTGAACCACCAGAGCTGTTTAACCTCGACCAGGGATAGTTGCACCGGGTCTTCATTCTCGCGGCCCGAACTTGCCGGATCGGGTTGGCCGACAGGCATCGCGTGACGCTCCCGCTGGGAGGGACGACCGGCCCTTGATTCGCGGTGGGGTCGGCCAATAAGCGAAGCTAAGAGAAGCAAGCTAAGCAAGCTAACCAAGGTGCCGGACGCCCTCATCACTGAGGACGATTCTAACCGTGAGCGTTGCGTTCCGCCGAATTCCGCTGAGTAGCTTCCAAATGTACAACGCCCCGCTTCGCGGGTGGGTCGCTGGGCGTGGCACTCTTCCGTTGGCGGAACGGGTCGGATGGAGCGCGGAACGGGGCTGGTTGGTGGCTTCACTCGCCTCTCGCGTGGTGGCGGCTGGGGTGGAGTAGTCCTTTCACCGCGGTGGCTAGCGGTGACGCTTCGTGGCTATGCGCGACACCGGGTATGCGGGTGTCCGGGATCAATAGCACCGGACACGAACTCGACTTGATGACGTGGTTGGCGATGTGGCCCATTTTCGGGTGCAGGATCCCCTCGCGTCCGTGCAGGCCTATGACGATCAGGTCCGCCGATTGCTCTGCAGCGGCCTTGTCTAGAGCCGCGCCGGCACGCTCGTCCTCTAGGAAGCACAACGAAACGTGTTGATCGGGGCGGAGCGTCAGCGACGCGACGATACGGTCATACTCGCTTTGGAGGGGACGACGCGCTTCGGCTATGGCCTGATCGCGATCATGCTGGTCCTCGACTTGGGCGAACCCCGGTACCACTGAAAGCGCCGTGACGTGGCCCCCTGGAAAGGCCGTCAGCGCGCAAGCGATTTTCAGGCCCTCAGCGGCAGCGTGTGAACCGTCCCAACCGACGAGGACATAGGTAAACACGGGAGTCGGCATCGGAGCCTCTCCGCCGGCGGGCGGCGCGATCGCAACGCGCCGGCGAACTCGCCAGCTCGTTTGTTGATAAACGTAGGCCGGCGACTGGTCCTCGTCAAGTGCCCGGATTGACCCATGAACGACGCTGCCCGGGCGGGTCGTTGACTCATCGGCGGATGCGCCCGTCAGGCCAGCGTACCGCCCGCCGCGAGGCCACGGGAGCGTTGATGATGAGCCAGCGGCAGCTGGGCCAAGCGGATAGCGGCGCGCAGCGGCTGTCGAGCCGGATCGAGCACGCCCCGTTGGTCGATGAGTCTGGGCGCAAGTACCGGCTGGCATTCGCCCCCATGCGCGGAAAGGCGTTGGGCTCGCCGGCGCCCAAAGCTGCACCATCCCCGGCGGCCGCGCCCGGTAGGTGCGCCGGATGCTGGTTCGCCGCTGGTTTGGTGCGGGGGGGCTTGGCGCGCCGCAGGGGGTAGGGCTCGCAGCGGGTGACAGGGCCTTCTCCTCGGACGTTGCGGAGCTGCGCAACCAGCTCATCGGGCGCGGCAGCCGGCGGGCGCTCGTTCGGATGTTCTTGCGTCTTGCCGTTCGCCAACCTGAGGGTCGATACTGACCAAGGCGATGAGGCTCGCCGAAACCGCGGACGTCCGCTGATGGCCTCTGTGACGGTCCTTGAACGCGCAACTGCGCTAACACGGCCAGTACATGAGGAGGTGCAAGTGGACGTTCCCCAAGTGTCGCTGCGTTGCTCCGTCATTGTCTACCGTCGTGATGCGGTGCTCGTCCTGCGTCGCAACCGAGACAGCACCGAGGAATGGGTGCTGCCCGGCGGGTACCTAGAACCCGGAGAGGGAATCGCCGCCTGCGCACGGCGAGAGGTTCACGAGGAGACCGGACTGCACGTCGGCGTGGAGCGGTGCGTTTTCGTCTTGGAGACAATCGCCCCCAACCATGGCCGCCGCACCGTGGAATTGGTTTTCATGGGAACAGATGAAGACCCGGACCGCTCCCCAGAGGGTGTGGAGCAAGGTCTCATCCCGCTGTTCGTGCCGCTCGACGATCTCGATACGCGGGCGCTGCTGCCGCCGCTGGCGGGGCACTTGCGCGGCCTCCACCTTCGGCTGATGCGGGACCGATCAACCCCGCCGGCCGCACCCTACCTAGGCAATCTGTGGCGAGACCGGCCGTCGTCGTCTGCGGTCGAGGAGGCGGCTCCCTGAATCGTGAATGCGCCGCCGTGATACGTGGGTGGCCGCTGGTCCGGTGTCTCTCCGTGAAAGGTGCCAAGGGGGCAGCCGGAGTCGCTTCAGCCAGTGCCGAGAACGCTCCGGAGGCGTCGCATTGCAAGAAACCGCTGTTATTCGGCTTCGGCTGGTAGCGCGTTCCCCTCTCCAAGGGTTCGCCGCATCAGCGTGCCTGCCCACGTATTCAGTCACGTGGCTACTGGGCGGTGGACGGCGCCGTTGTCAGTCGCCAAGCCGGTGGGCCTCCGCGTGGCGCCCTTTCCCATTGGCGCGTCTGAACGCGTCCTCAACGATGGCTTCAGCGGCCGCGCGGTCATGCCAGCCGTGGGTCTCCGACTTCTTACCTGGCTCCAGCATCTTGTACACATCGAAGAAGTGAGTGATCTCCTCGAGCAGGTGGGCCGGCAGGTCGTCCTTGTCCTTGAGGCCGGCGAACCGGGCGTCGCCAACGGGGACGGTGAGTAGCTTGGCGTCGGGTCCGTGCTCATCCTCCATCCAAAACACCGCGATCGGCCGGACGCGGATTTGGCAGCCGGGAAACGTGGGCTCGTCGAGAAGGACGAGGGCGTCCAGCGGATCACCGTCTTCTGCCAGCGTATCGGGAAGGTACCCGTAGTCGGTCGGATAACCCATCGAGCTGAAAAGCATCCGGTCCAGCCTGATCCGACCGAGCGCGTGGTCCATTTCGTACTTGTTCCGCGATCCTTTCGGAATCTCGATTATGACGTGAACGTCCACCGATGTCACCTCCGTTCGTTGCGGACCTATGGTCTAAGGGAGGCGGTGAGAACGCGGGGCTCCAGTAGCGCGTCCAGCGCATTGCAGACATCCGAGAAGACCAGACTGGCGGCCATCACGGCGCTCGTAGCGGCCCCTTCAGCCCCGATGATGCAGATGCCGAGGCGAGCCTCACTAAGCATCCCAGAATCGTTGGCCCCGTTCCCAATGGCGATGCATTGTTGGGATCCCAGGCGGCGTAGGACCGCGACCTTCTGCTCACCGTTGGCAACCCGTTCTGCCCCCGTTTACCCGCAGCCGCCCAGCTGCCGCCCAGCTAGCGCGTCCAGACCGCTGAATGTGTCTGCGGACAGCAGCCAAATGCGGACCAATCGGCCCAGCCGAGCGAGACGGTCGGCGACACCGTCCAGGAGATCGCCCTGGACGGTGAGCGTACCGTTGGCGTCGAGGATTAGATGGTGCAGGGTCGCATCGCCATTGGGCAGCCGAACATGAAGGCTCATGAGGACTGCCGCCGTGATCGCCGTCCCGCGGTGGGGTCATGGTCGGCGGACGCGACGAGGACCAAGGCGCGCCGGTCGACTCGAGGGGCGCCGTCATCGCGGCCGCGAGCAGCCGATCCTCCCCGCAGTCACAGGACTGGCGTCTGGGGGACCCTGCACCGAAGGCGACAGCCACGAGATGGCGACGCAACGGCATTGGGAAGATGTTCACGCCGTACCTCCGCTTCTGACCCGCCCAGCGCATACGCGCAGCCGGACGGACCGCTAGCAGAGGCCATCAGCGGGATGTCCGCGGTTTCGGCGAGCCTCATCGCCGCTAGCAATTATGAACCCAAGCTCATCCGAACGGCAAGGCGGACGCTGGTTGGGGTTGCACGCGGAGGGTGGGGACGGTCCACGTGGCTCCGGCACGTCTCAGTGAGAACCTGCCTTCGATGCCCGCTGACCGACCCGGCTTCGCGAGCGATGGCCGTGGGACCGTGCCGCGCCGACATGCCGAGCGCGGATTCGATGTCCTGGTCAGGCGCCCAACGGCTCACCATCTCTGATCTCGACCGGAGCCTGCACGGCAGTCGGCCGATGTTGCGGCGCGGCGAAGGCCGTGCGAGTCCTCGCGGTGCCTGAGCCTGGCTGGTTGTACGTGCCGACAGATCATGGCCGCTTGTACCTTTCGGCGGGGCGAGGGTTCGGGTGGCTTCCGGGCTTGGTGGAGACCGTCGCGCCGGCACCTCGCGGGATTCGACGACCAGCCTGCGTGTTGACACCGTCGACTGTCCTGCGACGCTGATACCAAAGGGGCTGATGCCAAATGGGTGGACTCGTCGGAAGTCAACGACTCCCCGGACGTCAACCGACTCCCCGGACGACAAGCTCCCCGGACAGCAAAGGAGACGGCTATGGCGTTCACGCTGACATCGGTGTCGGCGGTGGAGATCCTCGATTCGCGGTCGCGGCCGACGCTGGCTGTGCGGGTGGGCTTGGACGGCGGGGTGGAGGCGCGGGCGGGGGTGCCGTCGGGTGCGTCGACCGGGTCGCGGGAGGCGGTGGAGCTGCGCGACGGCGACCCCGGCCGCTACTCGGGTAAGGGCGTGACCCAGGCGGTGGGCAATGTTAACGGAGAGATCGCGAAGAGCCTGGTCGGCCGGTCGTTCGAGGACCTCGCCGAGTTGGACAGGGCGTTGATCGAGCTGGACGGTACGCCGACGAAGTCGCGGTTGGGGGCGAACGCGATTGTGGGGGTGTCGATGGCGGCGGCCCGGGCGGTGGCGACGGCGGCGGGGGTGCCGTTGTGGCGGTCGTTGACCCCGGTGGGGGTGACGCCGGTGCTGCCGTGGCCGTGTTTCAACGTGCTGAACGGTGGGGCGCACGCGCCGAACGCGTTGGACTTCCAGGAGTTCATGATCACCCCGTTGGGGGCGTCGAGCCTGGCGGAGGCGGTCCGGGCCGGTGCGGAGGTGTACGCGGCGCTGCGCAAGCGGCTCGCCGACCGGGGGCTGGCCACCGGGCTCGGCGACGAGGGCGGGTTCGCCCCGGAGATCGACTCCCCGGAGGACGTGCTGAGTACGATCACCGCCGCGATCACCGACGCCGGGTACCGGACCGGGAAGGACGGGGTGGGGATCGCGCTGGATCCGGCGGCGAGTGAGTTCTACCGGGACGGCGCCTACCACGTCGCCGGGCAGGCGCTGTCCAGCGACGACATGATCACCCGCTATGGGGAGATCGCCGAGAAGTTCCCGGTGTGGAGCCTGGAGGACGGTCTGGCGGAGGGCGACTGGGACGGCTGGGTCCGGCTGAACGAGCGGCTGGGGGAGCGGCTGCAGCTGGTCGGCGACGACATCCTGGTGACCAACCCGGGGATCATCACCGAGGCGATCGAGCGGCGGATCGGCAACGCCGCGCTGATCAAGGTGAACCAGATCGGCACGGTGAGCGAGACGTTGGAGGCGATGCGGCTGTGCCGGCAGGCCGGCTGGGCGCAGATGGTGTCCCACCGGTCCGGAGAGACTGAGGACACCTTCATCGCCGACCTGGCGGTCGGCTCGGGCTGCGGGCAGCTCAAGACCGGCGCCCCGGCCCGGGGCGAGCGGGTCGCGAAGTACAACCGGCTGATCGAGATCGAGGCGGCGGAGTCGCTGCGCTACGGCGCGTCCTGACCGACGGGCCGGCCGCCAATGGAGTTCGTCCGGGAGGAGCTGCGGCGGACGATTCTGGATCCGCGGTCGGGGTTCGCGCCGGAGGAGTCGGTGACCGAGCTGCGGTGGGATCCGCTGACCGGCGACACGGCCCGGCTGCTGCGGGAGCGGGTGCCGATGCTGCCGCCGTCGGACTTCGACCTCGCCGGGCTGGCGGCGGACACCCGGGCCGGTTGCCCGTTCTGCCCGGAGCGGGTGCTGGCCGTGACCCCGCGCTTCCCGGCGGCGCTGGTCGAGGCCGGTCGGATCGAGGTCGGTGCCGCTTTGCTGTTCCCGAACCTGGTCGGTTTCGCCGAGCACAGCTCGGTGTGCGTGTACGGCCCGGAGCTGCACGATCTGCCGCTGGCCTCGATGACCGCCGAGCCGGTGGCCGACAACCTGGCGGCGCACGTGGAGTTCTGCCGGGCGGTGCGCCGTGCCGCCCCGGCGGCCGGGTGGGCGTCGGTGAACGCCAATCACATGCTGCCGGCGGGGAGTTCGCTGTTCCACCCGCACACCCAGGGGGCGGTGAACCGGGTGCCGAGCAACGTGCAGCGGCGGCTGGCCGAGGTGCCCGCGGCCCGTTTCGCCGAGTACCTCGATGCGGAACGCCGGGACGGGCGGCGGTACCTCGGCGGCAGCCCGGAGGTGGTGTGGCTGGCGGCGTACGCCCCGGTGGGGCCGGCGGAGCTGCGAGCGTTCGTACTCCCGGCCGGCACCCCGGAGGATCTCGACCGTCCGCTGGTCGAGGAGCTGGCCGCGGGTATCGCCACCGCGATGCGCTTCTACGCCGAGCTGGGCTACTCCAGCTGCAACTTCGCCCTGTACGGGGCTCCCGCGGACCGGGCGGGTTACGTGCTGAACGTGCGGATGGTGGTCCGGTCGAACGTGGCTCCGCTGTACCGCTCCGACGTCGCCTGGCTGGAACGGCTGCACCTCGAGGTGGCCACCGATGTGCTGCCGGAGGACCTCGCCGAACGCGCCGGGACCCGCTTCCAGCGGTGACCGCGCCGAGGGGCAAGCGCCCCCGCGGAGCGCACGAACCGCATTACGCCGAACGGGTCACCGGCTGGTCGCCGCGGTGAGGGTCCGCGGGTCCTCGACAGCCCTGGCATCCGCCCCGCCGCCCCCGCCGCCCCCGCCGTCTCTGCCGCCTCGGCCGAATCCAGCAGCCGGGCGGGCGGGGTTTGCGGTGTCGAGGGCCACCCCGGCCAGTCGTCGACGAGCGCGGTGGCATGGTGGTACAGCGACTCGCGCCGTCGGGAACGCGCAGCGTGCTGCGCACCGGCACGCTGATCCGGCAGGCGGCAAGCCAGTGCAGGAGCCGATCGGCGCTGATCGCGTCGGCGAGTGGCGCAGCCAGCGCCTGGTCGGCGTCGGTGGGGATAACGCCCGGGACGGTAGGGCCGCGGAGGATGTCGACGGCGAGGCGGACGGTCCTAGCCGCCCGGCGGGACCGTCGCAGCCGCCAGCGGCCGTCGCCGCCGGCCGCGGAACTTGTGGCGGCGGTCGACGCGTCAACTAAGGTCGACCGGGGCGTCGGCGTGCGGGATCGGTGGCAGGGCAGCCAGCCAGGGGATGAGCTGGGCCAGCGCGGGGCGCTGCGCGTCGGTGTGACGTCGGTGACGGTGCCGGCCAGGATGCCGAGCACCGGGTCGATCCGGGCCGGATGGTCGGTCCACGCCCCGCCGGGCACGGTGCTAACCAGCTCAAGCAGGCAGCCGCCCTGCGAGGGTGATAGTGCGCGCCGGCGGCGAGCAGCGGTATCAGGGGGACATCGCGGTGCGGCATCCCGGCGCCTCCCTGACAACGTGGAAGGGCGATGGCCTGTCCCGTTCAGGGTCCCCCTCCAGCCGGCCGGTGCGAAAGAGGAACGGCCTACCCGCAGACGTGGTTGCGCTGCTCGCGGTCTGCGGTGCGGTCCGGCGAAGTCCCTGCCGAATCGTGAGTGCGGGAACGAAGGCGCGCTTGTCGGTCGCCCTGGGCACGGTCCTTGGACATGGGTTATGCCGAGGTGGGCCGGGCGGCGGCGCGCAGGCTGGGGCTGAGGACGACGATGGCCAGCGCGACCGAGGCGGTGGCGGCGCCGAAGCCGAACCCCCAGCCGGGACCGGCCTGGTCCCACAGCGCGCCGGCGAGGACGCTGGCCGGTAGGACGAGCAGCCCGGACGCGGCGGCGTGGAGGCCGTACGCGGCGCCGCGCCTGTCTGGTGGGACGAGCCCGGCGATCCAGGCTTTGATCACGCCGTCGCCGGCGGCGAAGTAGATGCCGTAGACGGCGAACAGGGCGATCAGCGCGGCGGCGCCGTGGGCGGCGGCGAACCCGGCGTACACCAGCGCGTAGACCCCCAGGCGAGGAACAGCAGCGGCCGGCGGCCGACCCGGTCGGACAACACGCCGAGCGGCACGGCGAGCAGGGCGTAGACCAGGTTGACCAGCGCGTAGGCGAAGGCGAGTCCGGCGGCGGAGAGACCGGCGTCCTTTACGCGGAGCAGCAGCAGGGTGTCGGAGGAGTTCGCCAGGCCGAAGACCAGCGCGGCGACCAGCAGCGTCTTGAACGCGGGCGGGCAGCGGCGGCCGGCGCTCGCGGCGGTCGCGGCGGGCGACCGGTGGAGTGTCGCGGACCTGGCGCAGGTGAGCAGCCCGGCGACGGCGGGGATCGCGGCCAGTGCGAACACGACCCGCAACCCGCGTTCCCCGTGGCCGAGGAGCAGGAGCAGCAACCCAGCGACGGCCGGGCCGGCGACGGACCCGGCGGTGTCCAGCGCGCGGAGCACGCCGAACGCCCGGCCGGCTCGGCCGGCGCCGGCGTCGAGGGCGACCAGGGAGTCCTTCGGTGCGTCTTTGCCGCCTTTGCCCAGGCCGTCGACCACGCGGAGCGCCCCGACGGTGGCCAGGTTCGGGGCGAGGGCGAGCAGCGGGCGGCTGGCCAGGGAGGCGACGTAGGAGACGACGAGCAGCCGGCGCGGGGAGAAACCGCGGTCCATCACCCGGGCGGTGATCAGCCGGGCGGCGGTGACCCCGAACGCGAGGACCCCTTCGATCCCCGAGGAGCGTCGCGGAGGAGCCGAGCGCGACAACGACGAACGTCGGGATCAGCGGATACACCATCTCCTGCGCGGTGCCGGACAGGAACGACAGCTGCCCGAGGAGCAGCGTGTTCGACCGCCCGGCCGCCGGCGCCGTCGCGGGCTCGGCGGTGGTCACAACATCGCGAGGCCGAACCCGGCTGCGGCGGCGAGCAGTCCGACGGTCAGGCTGCCGGCGACGTTCGCCGCCGCCTCCCGCAAGGCGCCGGTCTCGGCGAGCGCGGCGGTTTCGTAGGCAAAGGTGGACCAGGTGGTGAACCCGCCGCAGAACCCGGCGGAGAGCACCACCGTCGGGCCGGACGTTAGACCGTGGTGGGCGGCGAGCCCGCCGACCAGGCCGAGGAGCAGCGACCCGGTCCCGTTGACGAGGAACGTGCCGTAGGGGAACTCCGAGTCGTGCTGGTGCTGCACGACCCGGTCGGTGACGTAGCGCGCGACCGCGCCGGACCCGGCAGCCAGGCCGATGAGTACCGTCAGGATCACCGCCCAACCTCGTCCCTGCGCTTGCCCTTCTTGCCCGGGTTGCCGATGTAGCGGACCACCTCGACGTCGTCCAGGATCACCAGCCCCTCGGTGATCAGCTCGTCAAGCTGCGGCAGGAAGTCATTGATCCGCTCCGCGTCGTCCACGATGATCACCGCCACCGGCAGGTCGTCGTACAGGCTGAGCAGCCGGGTGGTGTGGATCTCGCTAGACGCGCCGAACCCCTCGATGCCGCGGAGCACGCTCGCCCCGGCCAACCCGGCGCGGTGCGCCCGGTGCACGATCTCGACGTAGAGCGACTTGTGATGCCAGCAGTCGTGCTCCCCGATGAAGATGGTCAGCCGACGGGCCGGCCCGGAAAGTCGCATCATCGCCTCCGCCCGGTTGAGCTTCATTGCTGTCGTTGTCGTTGTCGTTGTCGCGTTGCCGGCCGGCGAGGATCGCGTGCCCGAGCAGCAGCCCGGACGAGGCGGTGACGAACGCGGCGAGCGCGCTTCGCCCCAGGTAGAGCGCCGCGGTTTCGGGGATGCCCGTGCGCGGTGAGCTGGTCCACGCCCACCACGACGGAGGAGAAGGTGGTGAACGCGCCGAGGAAGCCGGTGCCCACCAGCGCCCGGGCGTGCCGATGCGGCGACCACACCTCGGCGAGGACGTACACCAGCAGCACCAGGACGAACGCGCCCGCGGTGTCGACGGTGAACGTCGCCCACGGAAACCCGCCGGCCGGCGTCGGCCACACCGACGTGGCGGCGTAGCGGGCCAGCCCGCCGACGATCCCACCGCCGAGCACCTGCCGCTCCAACCGCGGCCGCCGCGCCCGAGGGCCGGGGGTCGGGGAAACAGTCCGGCCTCGGCCTCGGCCCGGTCGCGTGACTCGTCAGAGGTGTCGCCGTCGGCGACGTCGACGTCGACGTCGGTTGGGAGGTCGTCCGGCACGTCGAGCCCGGCCGGTGGGTATTCACTCACCGGTCACCGCCGTCCTACCCACGGCCGGGTTCCGGCCAGCCGCCCGGCGAGCGGGGTCGCCGCAGCGCGGCGGGCATCCAGCTCGGCCCGGGCGGCGGCCGCCGCCGTTCCGTGTTCCGCTTGCAGTCCGCTGGCCCGGCGTACCGCCTCACCGATCCGGCCGGCGCCAGCGTCGAAACGCCGGTCAAGCTCGCGGAGGAGCAGCCGGCGGGTTTCGGTCAGCCGGTCCTGGAAATCCGCCCGGCGCTCGCCCGACCTGGCGGTCCAGCAGCCGCACGGCGCGCTCCTGCACGTAACGGGATACCCGGCGGCGGCCGACCGCGCCGGGCAGGCGGGTGCGGACGGCGGCGGCGAGGACCTCGGTCTGCCCCGGGTCCGCGGCGAACAGGTAGGAGAACCGGGTCGATGTCACCAGCCGCCCAGCGGGTGGCAGCGGCAGCAGCTGCAGGTCGAACAGGCTCGCCGCGGTCTGCCGGACGGCGGTAATGTGCCGGTCGAGGCGGATGGTGAGCCGCTCGTCGAGTGCCCGCACCGCCGCGTCCAGCGCGACGGCATGTTGCTCCCGCCATGGGTCGACGACGGAGCGGATCCGGTCCGCGGCGACATCCAGCGCCTGCTGTTCCACCACGCCGAGTGGTCCGTCGAGTTCGGTGAGGGCGTCGCGGACCGCACGCTGTATCGGTCCCACGGCGCTGCGGGTGAGAACCTCGGCCTGCTCATTGGTCTCGGACAGCAGCCGCGTGATCTCGGCGGTAGCGAGTGCGACGGACTCCGCCCGGCCCTGTTCCACCTGTTGCAGCCGGTCGGTGAACGTGGCGAGCCGGGCCCGCAGGTCCTGCTCGGACAGCCCAAGCGCGGCCAGGGTGGTGGCGGCCTCCTCGGCGATCCCGCCGGCCAGCCCTGCGGCGCGACCGGCGACCGAGCGGGCCAGATCCGAATCCTGCCGGTCGGTGAGGTAGCCGGTGAACGCCGCCTCAAACGCGCACAGCCCGGACTCCGCCCTACCGGCGTCGTCGCCCTGCTGGCTGGCCGCCAGGCCGCGCCGTGCGGACAGCGGCCAGACCGGCACCGGGCTGCCGAACTCGGCGGCGAGCACGTCTGCGGTGAACCGGCGGGCCTGCGCGGCCTCCGCCGGCGGGAGGTAGTCGACCTTGTTCAGCACGCAGAACACCGCCACCGCCCCGTCGCGGAGCTGGCGGAGCAGCGCCCGCTCGCCCGCGGAGATCGGCGGGTCGGCGGAGAGCACAAGGACCGCCGCGTCCATCCGGCCCAGCGCGCGGCCGGTGGCCTCGGTGTTGTGCTCGTAGACGCTGCCGGTGCCCGGCGTGTCCACCAGCTCCAGGCCCTTCGCCAGCATCGGCGCCGGCAGCCGCACCGTCACCGCCGCCACCCCCCGCCGGTTGTGTGGGTTGCCGGATTCGGTGACCAACTCCCCCAGCGCGTCCAGCCCGCGTTCCCCCACCCGGCCATCGAGGTAGACGACGTCGACCCGCTCCGCGTCGCCGTAGGCCACCGCGGTCGGAATCGCGGTCAGCGGCACCACCCCGGCGGGCAGCACATCCCGGCCGAGGAGCGCGTTGACCAGCGTCGACTTCCCCCGCTTCGCCTCCCCGGCGACCAGGACCCGGAACACCCCGCCCGCCAGCCGGCGGTGGAGCTCCGCCACCTCATCCCGATCACCGCCGGCGGCCAGCTCGGCGAGCGCCGCCAGATCGGCGAACAGCGCGGCGGCGGGGCGCGTCACGGCACCTCCCTGAAGGGAAGATCGGTAGGGACCGTTGGCAGCGACCACGCGGCGGTTACGGCTGGCCCCACAGCCTGACGCGCCTCCACCGTACCCACGGCTTCGCCGCCCGGGCTCCGCCCGCCAGCGGTCAACCGCGGCGGACCGAACCTGACCGGTTGCGCAGCCCCGCGTCCAGCTCGCCGGCGACCTCCGCCTCGTCGTCCTGAACCCGCGGCTGGAAGAACTGCTGCGCGATCAGCGTCGGGACGAACGCGCTGAGGATCACCACCGTGACCAGCTCGCTGTACTGCGCCTGGTTGATCAAATGGTTGGTCAGCCCATACAGCGCGGAGATCGACCCGAACGTCAACCCGGTCGCCATCAGCAGCGTCGTGTACGTCCGTTCTCGGGTCGGCAGCCCGAATCCCGCCGCGGTCGGCCACACCGCCAGCATCTTGGTGACCATCTTCACCCCGAACAGCAGTGCGATCACCCCCAGCCCCCGGATCAGCGCGGGGAAGGAGATCAGCAGCCCGGCGCGCAGAAAGAAGAACGGGGTCAGCAGCGCAAACGCGATCGTCCTCAGCCGGTCCACGATCACCCGGTCCCGGAGGAACACCCCAGCGACGACCAGCCCGATCAGATACGCCGGGAGCACCGCCTCGCTCTTCGCCGAACTCGCCAACCCGCCCAACGCGAACAGCACCAGGAACAGGAACTTGATCTCCGGTTCGCTGACCCGGCCGCCGACGCTGCGCAGCACCAGCCGGGTCACCGCCGGCATGAACCACATCACCACCGCAGTCACCGCGACGAACACCGCGAGCAGCGCGTTGAAGTGCGCGAAGAAGCCGCCCAGCGCCAGCACCGTGCCCAAGTCAGTGACGAAACACGCCGCCAGGATCAGCTTGCCCAGGTCGCTGCGGTTCAGCCCGGTCTCGATCATCACCGCGTACACCACCGCGACCGAGGTGGTGCTCAACGCGATCCCGGCGATCTCCGACGCGTGCAGATCCCAGCCCAGCACCAGCCGGGCGAACGCCAGCGCCCCAGCGAACGGCGCGGCGAAACTGACCACGCCGATGCTCAAACTCGCCCGCCAATGCCGCCGCAGGCTCTCCGGGTCGATCTCCGCGCCGGCCAGGAACGTCAACACCGCCGACCCCAACGTGGCCAGGAAAGTGGTGAACGCCGTCTGCTGCACCAAATGCCCCGAACCGGGCACGTTCCCGACTACCGCGCCGACCACGATCTCCACCAGTGCGACCGAGACCCCGACCCAGATGCTGACCAGGCTGGCCAGCAGCGCCATCCCCATCCACACCGCCGCAATCCAATACGTGTTCACCGCGCACCCCCGGAGTGTGTGGCCTTCGTTGCCGAGGCCGAGGCCGAGGCCGCCGGCCACCACCGGCGGCGGCGCGGCTGCACCCGCCCCGGCGGTTCAGCCGCGAGCGGCTGGCAAGTCAGGCAGCACACAGCGCGCCGCGGCGCGTACCGCGCCGGCGCCATCAACGCCGGCTGCACCGCCTCCACCCCGACTTGTATCTGCGCATGCGCCCGGCACACCCCGGCACCGCACACCACGCACACCGCCACCGCCGGACGGCAAGTGCTGAAGCACTCCACGCAGTCCAGGCAGTTCATGCCCGGCCCCGGCCCGGACGTGCTGCTGCCACAGTCGATGGATACACGGACCCTCCCGGCGCAGAACCTGACTCCTGCCAGGGACTATCAGCCACCGGGGCGGTTCGGACCGAGAAGATCCGGGCGAGACCCATCGCCGTTGCGTTCAGGTATACCCCCACCGTGATGCGCCATGTCCAGGCCCCGACCAGGGCACCGGTGGCCACCCGATGACCGGTGATGGAGGTGCGGCCGCATGGCGGAGGCGTTGGCGGTCGCGGCGCTGCTCCTGGTTCTCGTTTTCGCCGTCGCGCGGCCTCGGGGGCTGCCGGAGCCGGTCGCGGCGGTGCCGATGGCCGGGCTGCTCCTCATTGTCCGGGTGCTGCCGTGGCGGGATGCGCGGGCCGAGGGCCGGCTGCTCGCGCCGACCCTCGGGTTCCTTGCCGCGGTACTCCTTCTCGCCGAACTCTGCGACCGCGCCGGGGCGTTCACCGCCGCCGGCGCGCTGCTCGTCCGGGTCGGCAGCGGCCGGCCGCAGACGCTGCTGCGAGTGGTGTTCGCGGTAGCCGCCGCGACGACGATCCTGCTCAGCCTGGACGCGACCGTGGTGCTCCTCACCCCGGTCGTCTTCGACACCGCCGCCCGGCAGCGGCTGCGGCCGCGGCCGCACGTGTACGGCCGCACCACCTGGCCAACGGTGCGTCGCTGCTGTTGGTGTCCAACCTGACCAACCTGCTGGCCTTCTCGGCCAGCGGCCTGTCCTTCGGCCGGTTCACGGCGCTGATGGCTTTCCCGCAGCTGGTGGCGGTCGGCGTGGAGTACGCCGTCTTCCGCCGCTTCTTCGCCACCGACCTGCAGGCGCCGGTCGCCGCCGCCATCGACTTCGCACCCGCAGAGGTGCCCAGGTACGCGTTGGCCGTCCTCGGCCTCACGCTGGCCGGCTTCGCGGTGACCTCGCTGTTCGGCGTCGCCCCGGCGTGGGCGGCCGCCGCCGGCGTGCTGCTCCTCGCGGCCCGGCTGTGGCCCCCGCCGCGGGCCGTTGGTCCAAGGCGGTGAACCCGGGATTCCTGCTGTTCGTGCTGGCCCTCGGCCTGATCGTCCGCGCGGTGACCGGGCACGGCCTGGGCCGGGTCATCGATGCGCTTGTGCCCGCGGGCAGCTCGCTGCAGTCGCTGCTCACGGTCGCTGCTCACGGTCGCTGCTCACGTCGCCGCTCTCGGCGCGGGGTGCTGGTCGCGCCCGCGACGGCCACCTTCGCCGGATCGGCCCCGGCAGCCTCGGCCGCGAGACCCGCTTCGTCGTCGAGCACGCCCCCTGCCCCGTCCTGCTCCTCTGGCCTGGAACGGCACCCGACCTCCACTCTGCCGCCGCCAGCTACGCCCGGGCACCGTCCGCCACCCTGGCCCGGCCCTAACCCGACAGCGACAGACCCTGACCCGCCCGCCGAAATCCGCTGACGGGGCCCGAGTCAGCCGACCTCAACTCCGGCCAGGCGTAGGACCGCGGTGAGCCCGTCGGGGCTTCCCGGCCAGTGCCGTTCCAGGGCCGCCGGGCCGGCCCGCCGGGCGACGCTGCGCAGCGCGAGGCCGATCACGATGGCGTCGTCGGCGTAGCCGAGGACGGGGATGAAGTCCGGGACCAGGTCGATCGGCATCGCCAGGTAGCCCAGGAGCAGCCACAGCCGGATCCGGACCCCGCGGGGCAGCGTGGGATCACCGGCGAGGCGGCGGAGTAGCCGGAGCACGTCGGGCAGGAGGCGGACCGCCTCCTGAAGGGAGGTCCGCTCGGGGGTGGCCCGCCACAGCACGACGAGGAGCAACATCCAGATCAGCGCCAGGCCACCGCCGATACCGATGGCCAGATGCCACCACATCAGTGGCCGGCCATCGCGGTCCGGGCCTCGCGCAGGCCGTAGTAGACGATGACCAGATCGGCGAGTGGGTCGGCCCACCACCAGCCCAGGGCGGCGTTTAGGGCCAGGCCGCTGAGCACGGTGGTGGCGAGGAGTCCGTCGATCAGCGTCACCGGCCTTCGGTCTGCAGCACCGGATTTCCCTGGGCCCGGCCGGTGCGGGCCTTTCCGGCGGCCAGAGCGAACATCACCACAGCGGTGAGCGCGGTCCAGCCGATGCCCACCCGGCTGTGGTGCGGGCGGAAGCCGACGGCGAGAACGATCACGGATTGCACGGTCAGATAGAGGGCCAACGCGGCGAAGGCGATCCCGATCAGCCGCAGCGCGTCGCGTTGGCGAGCGTGCCCGCCGCGGGAGAGCTCCCACAGCACGACCGTGCTGGCCCCGATCTCGGTGAGGCTGTCCAACCCGCACCCGGCGAGGGCGACCGAGCCGGCCTCGACAGCCGCGACGGCGAGGACGACGATGCCCACCAGGTTCCGCGCCTGTGTCGCCCGCTGCAGGACCCTGCCCCCTTGGAGCAGGACTGCAGAAGGGCTCCGGCGGCTGGTCTTCAGCAACACTCCCGGCCGCGCCAGGCTTCGACGCCCTCCCAGACGGACCAGCCGGCGATGCCCAAGGCGATGACCGGGTCGACCCAGGAGCCACCGGACCACAAGGCGGTGACGGCCAGGCCGACGAAGACGGCGCCGGCCTGCGCGGCGCACATCAGGTTCTGGGTGCCCTCACCGGCGGTGGCTTCGGAGCCGAGGCGGGCGCCGAGGCGGCGCTTGGCGACGCCGAGCGCTGGCATCACGACCACGCTGGACGCGGTGAGCGCAATGCCGAGCACGGACGCCTGGGGATGGTGGCCGCCGGCGAGGCTCCGGACGGCTTCGATCGTGATGTAGGGGGCGAGAAGCCAGAAACTGACGGCTACCGCCTTCTGCGCCCGGCGTTCCGCGGTCTGCGAGAACGTCCTCGATCCGGTGAAACGCCACACCACGATCACGCTGGCCAAGCCTTCGACGGCGCTGCCCAGGGCCCAACCGATGAGGGCGATCGACCCGGCGCCGAAACCGGCGATCAGGCCCACGACGCCCTCGGCGGTCATCCACAGCAGCGACGCCCACGCCAGCCAGCGGGCGAGTTGAGCGGCCCGCCGCCACGCCGGATCGCTCGCCCAGCTGTCAACTCTCACTGCCGTCGGCCCGGTGGGGCAACAGTCGGAGCAACTCCCGGCGTTCAGAGTCTGAGCTGCGCCGTTCGGGTCGGTCATGAGATGCAGGATGACGTTCGGGGGGTCGCTCACCCTGACGCCGCCGTAGCCTGCGCCGGAGCGCCGGTGCCGTACGTGGGGCACAGCGCCACCGCGCTGCCGGTGGCGGCGAGGAGCTGTTCGGCGGCAGCCAGGACCGTGAGCAGGTCCGGCTGGGTCAAGCGGTAGAACGACTGGCGCCCCACCGGGCGGCTCGTCACCAGCCGGCAGTCGGCGAGGCAGGCGAGGTGCCCGCTGATGGTCGACTGTGCGAGAGACAGCGAACGGGTCAGATCCACAACCCGCCGCTCACCTCCGGCCAGCTCATGCACGATCGCCAGCCGGGTCGGATCACCGAGACTGCGGAACAGGGCCACGGCAGGGCCGAGGTCGACCGGAGCCGGATCCGAACCTATCATCGTCATAAGCCGATGATAGACCGTGGGCTGTGAAGTATTACCGTCAGCCTCCGAGGAACCGTCCACCCGTGCGGGCACCCCGGCCAGGGGAGCGGAGTACCCCGGCGAACCTGCGCTGGTCACGGCTTCCGTACGGTTTGGCGAGCCCGTAGGGGACGTGTGCGTTACACGCAGGCGCTCGGAACGCGGTGAGTCGGCCGTAGCTGGTGACGAGCAGGCTGTCGCGGACGACGGAGATGCGCCCGTCGGTTTGGGTGGTGTCGACTAGGCCGAGGTCGGCGAGGCGGGTGCCGTCGCGTCCGTCGAGCATGAGCAGACGGGCCGGGGTGAGTGCCGACCGGGGGTTGTTGACCAAGGCGAGGAGGCTGCCGGCGGTGACGACCCCGCCGGTGACGCCGGAAGGCAGTGGTATCCGGCGGAGGAGCCGCCCGCTGGCGGCGTCGGCTTCGGTCAGCCGGCCGAAACCGGCATAGAGCACACCGTTGTCGACGGTCGGCCCGAAGGCGGCGGTGGCAGCGGCGTTAGCCGGCCAACGACCGATCGGGATGCACCAGCGGCGGCCGCCGGTGGTGGCGTCGTAGGCGCAGGCCGTGCCGTGGTCGGGGTCGGTTCCGATGACCGCCCCGCGGTATCCGAGGAGGTCGCCGGGATAGCTGAAGTTGACCGGGACCGGCCGGTGCCACAGCAACCGGCCGGTGGCCGCATCGAGGGTGTCCAGGCAGCGGCCGGTGGCGCAGCCGGCGCCCGCGGTCGCTAGTCCGGTGCTGACCAGCCGGCCGGCGGACAGGGTGAACGGGCCGGGGAGTTGCAGCGGGAGGGCTCGCCGCCACCGCACGCGCCCGGTTCCCACCTCGACCGCGTACGCGGTCGCCTCCGCGTCCCCAGCCGGTCCACCTTGGGTCGCGATATAGGCGGTGCCGCCGTCGACGGTCGGCGGCTCAACGGTCACGGCGGGAATCGGCAGCCGCCACAGCAGCCGCCCATCCGCGGCCCGGTAGCCGGACAGGGCGGTACCCCGGCGGCCCTCGTCGTTGGCGCCGTTGACCACGACGACGCCCTGGGAAACCGCCGGGCGGGCGTAGACAAAGGAATCACCCGCGGCCCGCATCGGTGTCTGCCATTTCAGTCGTCCGGTCCGCAGGTCCAAAGCTCGGACGGCAGCCGGCGTCCGCGGCGGGGCAGGATTGTTGGTGCCGCCGGCGACGTAGACGGTGCCGTCCTGGACCGCGGCCTCCAGCCCGTGCCCGTCCAGGCCGGCGCGGCCCGGGATGTAACGCCACCTTGGCCGCAGCGTGGCCGCGTGGACGCCGAGGCCCGACCCGTCGTAGCGGTGCGCGGCGCCACCGCCGAACTGCGTCCAACCGGCAACCGAGCTCGCATCGAGACCGACGCCACTGGCCGGCCGCGCCACCGGAAGCAGGACAACCACCAAGACCCCAAGCAGACACCGTCGCCGTGCTCGCACGCCCAACCCCCAAACGCGAAGCCCCGTGGCCAGCGGTGATAATGCTATTAGGCCGATATCATCGCCATGTGTCAATATGAGGAGATTTAGTAGATCGTCGCCGGCGCGGCGGCGGCCGGGGGCGGTCACGGGTGGGCTCCGCCCTCGTGGGCGGTGTGGCTGGCCGGTTCCAGTTGGAAGGTGGAGTGCTCGACGCTGAAATGCCCTAAGAGGCAGTCCTGCAGCCGGTCGAGAAGCTGGGGGGCGTGCCCGTCGTGGAAGCAGGAGTCGTCCAGCACGATGTGCGCGGACAGCGCCGGCAGGTCGGAGGTCACCGTCCACACGTGCAGGTCATGCACGTCCAGGACGTGCGGTGTTTCCCGCAGGTGGATCAGCAGGTCGGGCAGGTCGACACCGGCCGGTGCTCCTTCCAGCAGGACATGGCCGGACGCGCGGAGCAGCCCCCACGCCGCCCGCAGCATCAACCCGACGACGACCAGCGACGCGAGCGGATCGGCCCGGGTGAACCCAGTGGTGACGATGACCACACCGGCGATGAAGGTGGCGATGAAGGCGTAGGCGTCGGTGAGGATGTGCTGGAACGCGCCCTCGACGTTCAGGCTGGACCGGTTCGCCTTCGCCAGCACCCAGCTCGCCGTCAGGTTGACCACGATGCCCAGCGCTGCGACCGCGATCACCGCACCGCCGGCCACCGCCGGCGGGTGCAGCAGCCGGCGGATCGCCTCGTAACCGACCAGCAGCGCGACCGCGAGCAGTGTCACCCCGTTGATCGCGGCGGAGAGGATCTCCGCGCGTTTCAAACCGAAGGTCCACACCCCGGCCGCGGGCCGGCCGGCGAGGCGCAACGCCCACAGCGACCCGGCCAAGGCGCCGGCGTCGGTGAGCATGTGCCCGGCGTCGGCGAGCAGCGCCAGCGAGCCGGAGGCGACCGCGACGACCACCTCGGCAACCATGAACCCGACGATCAACCCCAGCGCCACCGCCAGATACCGGGCGTCGGTGTTCACCGTTACCCCATGCGCGTGACCCTCCTGCCCATGACCCTGATCCGGGTGACCCTCGCGCGCCCCATGGCCGTGAGCGTCCGCACCGCCGGGGTTGCCCGTCACGCCTCGACCTCGCCGCGTTCGACGTGGATCGCGCTGGTGTGCCCGCCGTGCGCGACGGCGGTCTCCACCAGCAGCCGAACGTGCGCGTCGGCCAGGCGGTAGTACGCCATCCGGGCGGCCCGGCGGACCTGCACGACCCGGTGCGCGCGGAGCAGCCGCAGCGCGTGGCTGACCGTGGACTCCGCGATCCCGGTCGAGGCGGCCAAGTCGCAGACGCACATCTCCCCGGCCTCGGACAGGGCGAGGAGCAGCTTCAACCGGGTCGGGTCACCGAGCAAGCCCAGCACGTCGGCAAGTTCATCCACCGCCTCCTCCGCCGGCAGCGCGGCCCGGACTATCGCCACCTTCGCCGCGTCGACCATCCGGACCCCGCAGGCGTCCAGCACCGCCACGCCGCGCTCGTCCACCGGCACGCCCCTAACGTCTGTATAAATATTCAGATGGTACTGTACCGTGCCACCGTCGACACCGCCAGCCGACCAGCCCTTCAACTGATCCCCGGGCCGCCGACCGTGACAGCCACCAGCGCCCGGGCCGCGGTCCTCATCGCGTTCCCGGTAGCCGCGCCGCACGCCGGGTCCGCGCTGGCCGCGTTCCGCCGGGCCCGGGCCGAAGTGACCAGCGGGGTCAGCTTTTCGCCGCCGCCGCGGTCTTCGCCGCGTCGGCTGTGAGGTGCTCCCCGACCTGCGCGGCGAGGGACACCTGCCTGCCGTGGTCGCCGGCTTCCCCGCCGGCATGCGCGCCGCTGTCCCTCGGCGCGCATAACCGCCGAATTGGAGACCGCCACCAGCAACGCCGGCCCCGGAGAGGCGGGGAAGTTGCCGCTTGGGCTGCTCGCCGCGGTCTGGCATCGACCGTCCCCCGTCCGCGCCGCGGCCGCGACATGCCCACCCGCCGCCCCCTCCTGCCAGTCATCAAAGCGGCGTCGTCGAAACACGCGTTCGCCGGCCGAGTGCTCCATGGCGGCGGCTGTCAAGCTCGGGCTGACCCGCCGGCAAAGAGCCAAAGCGACCACCGGCCAGGCTGGTTTGGGAATAGGAGCTACTCCCCGGCGGGGAAGTTGTAGGCGTCTGGGATGGTGACCGGGGCGCCGGGAGGGCCGTACACAAGGGCAATTTGGGTGCGGCTCCGCTGGAGTGACGTAGCAGTGGGTGGTTTGTGCAGTTCGCCCTGATGCTGACGCCTGTTGGTCGGGGGTGTGACGGCTATGGCCGGTTCTTGGGCCGCCGGTGGTGCCCTTCGGCTTGTTCCAGCGCGTGCAGGGAGGCGATCTCCAGTTTGGCGGCGAGGTCTTTGAGCCGCCGCGCGTTGTCGAACCAGGGCTGGTAGCGGGCCAGCTGTTGTGGGCTGAGGTAGCGGCTGACGGTTTTACCGGCCACGGTGCGGGTCCACTGGATGTAGGGGCCGTGCAGGGCGGGTGGGTCGCCTTGGCAGGCGCACCGCCGTTTGCCGCAGCGCATGTAGCGGACGGCGACGCTGCCGGGTAGCAGCCCGTCGATGTCGGCGAGTTCGGCGGCCAGCGCCGTTCGGGTGGCCTGGAAGGGCAGCTTCGGCGTGTCGGCGTCCATTGCGCTCCTGTGCTGGCTCGCGGTCCGCATCATGCCTCTCAGTGATCTTACGGCGCCGAAGCCGTAGGGCGCTGGGAAGGGAGACTCCGATGTCCGAGACCGCGCAGCCCCCCGACACGTTCACCGCCAGCCGGGCGGCTTTCGCCGAGCTGGTGGCCTTCGCCGGCGGCCCGCAGGCCGTCGCCCTGGACCATGCGGCGTTGGAGGAGCAGCTGAGCGCTCGGGGCCGGGAGCTGCTGCGTCAGCTCTATCAGGATCACCTGGAGCTGCGCGCCGACCGGGAGGTGCGGCTGGGTTCGGTCACCGACGCGGCCGGGGTCGCGCACCGGCGCGTCGAGTCGGACCATGAGCGCACCCTGGCCACGGTCTTCGGGGAGGTGAGTGTGCGCCGGTGCGCCTACCGCGCGTTGGGGGCGGCGAACCTGCACCCCGCGGACGCGGCGCTGAACCTGCCGGCGGAGAAGCACTCCCACGGGCTGCGTCGCCTCGCCGCGACCGAGGCGACCCGCGGCTCGTTCGCCGAGGCGGGTGCCGCGGCGGGTCGAACCACCGGGACGGCGCTGGGTAAGCGTCAGGTCGAGCAGCTCACCGTGCGCGCCGCCGCCGACGTCGCCGCCTTCTACACCACCCACCGTCGCCCGCCCCCGGGCGAGGAGGACCAACTGCTCGTGCTGCAGGTGGACGGTAAAGGCATCGTGATGCGCCCCGACGCGCTGCGCCCAGCGACCGCGAAAGCCGCCGAAACGGCCAGCCCGAAGCTGGCCAGCCGGCTGTCGAAAGGGGAGAAGCGCTACCGCAAACGGATCGCCGAGGTCGGCGCGGTCACCGACGTCACCCCGGCCGTGCGCACAGTCGCGGACATCCTGCCCGCCACCGACGCCGAACGGGAGAACGTGACCGACCGCCCCACCGCGACCGGCAAATGGCTGACCGCCAGCGTCGTGGAAGACGCCGCGACCGTCGTCGCCGCCACCTTCGACGAGGCGAGTCGCCGTGACCCCGACCACGCCCGCACCTGGGTCGCGCTCGTCGACGGGGCGAACCACCAGATCGAGCGGATCAGCGCCGAAGCGACTGCCCGCCGGGTGCGCGTGCACATCCTCATCGACATCGTCCACGTCGTCGAATACCTGTGGAAGGCGACCTGGTGCCTCCACGCCGAAGGCGACCCAGCCGCCGAAGCCTGGGTGCACGACAAGGCCCGCGACGTCCTCGCCGGCAAGGCCCGCACCGTCGCCGCCACCATCCGGCGCACCGCCACCACCCGAGGGCTACCCGACACCGCGCGCAAAGGCGCCGACGACGCGGCCCGCTACCTGACCAACAAGGCGCCCTACCTCAACTACCCGACCGCGCTCGCCAACGGCTGGCCGATCGCCACCGGCGTCATCGAAGGCGCCTGCCGATTCCTGGTGGCAGACCGGCTCGACATCACCGGAGCCCGATGGGGACTCGACGGCGCAGAAGCCGTCCTGCAACTACGCGCGGTACGCGCCAACGGCGACTTCGAGGACTACTGGACCTTCCATCAAACCCAAGAACGACATCGGGTCCACACCGCACGCTACGCCGACAACGTCATCCCCCTCGCGGCGTGACCGTCACTCCAGAAGAGCCGCACCCGGGCAATTTCGCGGTGCGGTCGGAGTTCGATGGCGCCCGGGTTACCGGTGACCCGTTGGCCGTCGACGTAGGCGCTGAGGGTGTTGCCGCCGGAGGCGGTCAGCCCGCCGAGGTGGGCGGTGTCCAGCCGTACATTCCACTCGCCGAAGAGCTGCCCGAGCACGTACCGTCGGGCCTTGTCCGGCGCCTCGACGTGGAGCACGCCGGAGTCGTCGTGGGTGTGCAACTCGCTCATCTGCCCGGTAGCGGCGATGATCCCGATGTTGGCGGCCACCGGCACCGCCTTGCCGGCGACGAGGATGTCGAGGTGCGGATGGAAGTGAGCCCCGCCGGGCGCCATCGTGCTCAGTCGCAGCCCGGCGGCGGCGATGCCGCGTGTGGTGCTGGCGGTGCTGCTGCCGCTGCCGTGCTGTGAGACGAGGACCGCGGCCACAGCCCCGGCGACGATGGCCGCCCCGGCGGCGTATCTGCTGTACCGCAGGGTCCGGGTGCGGCGTTCGGCGGCGCGGGCGGCGGCGGCGCGGGCGGCGGCGGCGCGCTGCCGGCGGTCCGCGGCCTGGCGGCCGCTGGTGCGGAGGCTGCTGCGGGACACGGGCGTCCTTCCAAACAGCTCTACTAAGGACGATAGTAACCAGGTTCTAGCCGGAAACGTGCAAGGGCGGATTACGAGCTGGAATCGGTGACCACGGGCGCAGCGGGTCACCGGCTGCGTGACTGGTCGCCGGCGTGGTGCCAGCCGTCGCCGCGTCGCCTCCGGCGGCCGGCGCGGGGAGAAGGCGCCGGACGCTGACTGGGCCGATTCGGCCGCCGCCGGTCACCTCGAGGTCGCCGATGGTGGGTAGCGGCGGGAACCGCGGGTGTGGTGAGCAGCGGCAGGTCGTGCGTGAAGGTGGCGACCGGGTGGCTGTTGGAGGTAGGCGAGGTGCACTCGGGCGTCGGGGCTGTAGGCGTAGACGTCGGATCCCTGTTCGGGCCGATGTGGCGACCGGCCGGCGGCGGTGAGCCGGCCGGTTGGGGCCGGTGAGGCATATGAACGAGGAGTCGAAGCGGTCGAGCCAGCGGCACCGTCACGGCGGGGGTGTCCCGGGCGGGATCGGTGGTGCCCAAGATGACCTGCACGGGCGGGCGACGGCCGGGGGCAGGATGTGCATTGCGCGGGCGAGGAGTGCCGTCGTCGCCGGGCAGGTGTCGGGGCGGTGATCGGGAACGGGCGGCCCGCGGTGTCGGTGAGGGGCACGCACGGCGCGGGCAGGGTGTGGCGACGGCGAACCCGGCGAAGGCCACGGCCGGGATCGGACGGCCGACGGGTCATCGGGACAGCGGCGGTGCAGCCGGTGAGGGCGAGCGCCGCGGCGGCGAGGAGCGTCACCAGCCGCTGGGGTGCCGTCTGGGGAGCCGCCCACGTCATCGCCGCTCCGGTGACGTCGGCTCGGGGGTGACGCCGACCACGGCCAGGGCGGCGGTGAGGTCGGCGTCGCGCAGCTCGCCGAGGCGGCGGTAGGTGACGTGCCCGTCAGCGGCGATGACCAAGGTGGCCGGCAGCCCGACGGCTCGGATGCGCGCGCGTGCGGCGCCGTCGGCGTCGACTAGTTGCGGATAGGTGACGTGTGTCACGGTGAGAAACGAGCGCGCCGCTTCGGGTTGGTCGAGGGTGTCCACGCCGATGAACTGCACCCGCCCGGCGGTTCCGGTCGCCGCGCGCTGCAGCCGCGGCATCTCCCGCTGGCACGGGCGGCACCAGCTCGCCCACAGGTTGACAAGCACCGGTCGACCGCCGCCGAGCCGGTTGAGCGGCACCACCGGTCCGGGCCGTAGGCAAGGGAGCGCGAGTGGGCCGAACGCTGCGGTGTGGCCCCGCAACGGCGGGCTGCCCTCAGCTGGGCACGGCTGCACGGGCGGGACCGGAACGATGGCTGGGTCCGACCTATTGGTGGCGGCGCTTGAACTTCGGCCGCCTCCGGCGCAGCCGGCGACGAGCAACACCGCAGCGGCGACCGGAATGACGAGCGCGGGTCGGCGGCCGGTCATCGTTCATGCTCACAACCTGGCGCACGGTCTCCCGCAGCGGCTCATAGCTCGTGCGCCCGACGTAGCGGGCGGCGACCCGGCCGTGTCGGTCGAGGACGAACGTGAAGGCACCGCGCGCGGGATCAGCGCGCCGAACGCCAGCATCGCCGCGCCCTGCTCGTCGGAGAGACTGGGGTAGGTGACGTGAAACCTCGCCACGTACGCCCGCGCCGCGCCCAAGGGTGTCCTTCGTGTCCACCCCGAGGAAGCGCACGCCCTGCGCGGCGGTAGCGCGGGCAAGCCGCTCGAGTTCGGGCTGCTCCTTCCGGCACGGCGCGCACCAGGAGCCCCAGTAGTTCACGACTACCACGTGTCCGCGCCAGTCTGCGATGTTGAGCCCACCACCGGTCAGCGTCCTGCCGCGCAGCCGTGGCGTCACGTCCCGTTCGGCGACCGGCAGCACCAGCCCGTTCACGGCCAGCCGCTGCGACGCATCCACGTTTTCGGCCGTGCTGCCGGCGCAGCCGATCAGCACGGCGCCGACCGCGATCAGGCCGGCGATCAGCTTGCCAGTCACGGCCGCCGCCAGACCGCATGCACAGCTGCGCCGCCTGGTGGCCAACTCGGCCTTGATGTGGTCACCGATTCAAGCAGGTACGGGCGCGGCGCCGCCGGCGGCGCGTCGGCCGCGCGAGTCAAGTGAGTAACGCTGGCGGCGAGCGCCGTGCCGGCGAGCGGAACCGCCCGGTCCACGGCTAGGGGGAAGCGTTGCTGGCGGCCCGGACCGGACCGGACCCGTCGGTGCCCGGCACCAAACGGGATGGCATCCCCGAGCTCGGCTGGGCGCGCACCGCGTGGACGTCTGCCCGCACGCTGGCCGGCTCCTCCGCGCGCTCGCCCACGCCGTCACCGGCAGGGGGCCGCGCTTTGGACGTGCGCATCATCAGCCACATCATCGCGCCCATCCCCAGGGGGCAGGCCAGCGCAGGCAGCAGGTACAACAGCTTGTCCATGACACCCCTCTACTATGGAACGCCGTAGAACTAAACTATCCCCGATAGTAGCGGCAAGGTGCCCTCCCGGCGGGCGGGAGCCGCCGCCGGACTCGCCGGCTCCGCGTGTGGGCCGCACCGCGGGAAGCTACAAAGGCAGCGTGGTTCTGCTGATCAGCGACTGCAGCCGCGCGACGAGCGCGCCCCAGGCGCCAGAAACCTCCAACACCCCGACGGCCATGAGCAGCGCGCCGCCGGCGCGCATGACGATGAGGGCGTGGCGGCGGGCGAACGCGACCGCGGGCAGGGCCCGGCCCACCGCGGCGACGACGCACAGGAACGGGAGGCCGAGGCCGAGTGCGTAGACGAACGCGAGCAGTGCACCGCGACTAGCCGTGCCGGCCGTTGAGCTGAGCGCCAGCACAGCGGCGAGCGTGGGCCCGATACAGGGGGTCCAGCCGAGGCCGAACAGCATGCCGACCAACGGTGCCCCGGCCAGGCCGACCGCGGGCCGGTAGTTGAGCCGCATCGTCCGGGAGGCGGCCCGAAGCCCGGGTACGGTCGAGAACAGCCCAGCGAAACTTGCGCCGAGCAGGATGGTCACGACGCCCAGCGCGCGGGTGAGGGCCACCTGGTGCCCCACCAGCAGGAACCCGAACCCGCCGAACGCCGCGCCGTAGGAGACGAACACCGCCGCGAATCCGAGCACGAACAACGCTGCGCCGAGCGTGGTCCGAGCCCGGCCGGGCGCCACCGCGGCCGGGGCGGGAGCCACCGGGGACGCTGCGACCAGCGTCGAGATACCCGGCGAGCGCGACGGCATCGTCTCCGGCACGGTGCTCGCGGCCGGGACAGCGGCAGCAAGATCCGCGCCGGAGAGTCCGGTGACGTAGGACAGGTAGCCCGGCACTAGCGGCAGACAGCACGGGGAGAAGGACGACAGCGCTCCGGCGGCGAACGCGACCGGCGTAGCGAGAAGCAGCGGTCCGACCGCCACCAGCTGCCCGATCCCGCCACTCACCAGCATCCTTCCTCGCCACTGCCGTGTGTGGCCGCCTGCGGTCACCCACCATCTACGATGAACGATAGGACACGCCTGATGCCGGCGGCAACGAGGAGGCTTGGTGCGCCCTCTGGGTGACCTCGAGGCCGCGGTGATGGACGTGCTGTGGGCCGCCGACGGGTCGCGCAGTGTCCGCGCCGTGCGTGACGCCCTCGCCGGTGAGCGTCCGCTGGCCTACACCACCGTTATGACGGTGCTGGATAACCTGCACCGCAAGGGGTGGCTGACCCGGGAGATGGCCACGCGGGCGTGGCAGTACCGCCCAAGCCGGTCCCGGGAGGCGGCTGGCGCCGAACTGATGCGGGAGGCGCTCACCGACAGCGGCAACCGCAACGCGACGCTCGTCGCGTTCCTCGAGCAGCTCACCCCGGACGAGGCCAGTCAGCTCGCCGCAGCCCTGGAGGTCGGCCGGCGCACCCCGGACCGGCCCGGATCATGATCGGCGCCACGCTGCTCACCGCGTACGCGCTGCTGCTCGCGATCATCGCGCCGCCGCTGCTGCGCCGCCACAACTGGACCGCTCGCGCGCCCCGGCTCGGCATCGCCGCCTGGCAGGCGGCGAGCGTCTCCTTCGTCTCGGCGCTCGTTCTCGCCGGACTCGTCCTGGCGATGCCGTCGGCGCGCCTCGCCGGCGGGTTGTCGAACCTCGTGCGCAGTTGCGCGATGGCCATCGCGACCGCCTACCACACGCCCGGCGGCGCCGCCGCGGTCGGTACCGGGCTCGTCCTTACCGCCACGGTGAGCGGCCGCGTTGCCTGGTGCGTCACCCGCGCGGCCCTCGGCACGGCGCGCTGCCGGCGGCGTCATGCCGCCACTCTTCGCCTGGTCGGTCGCCTCGCCCCAGCTCTCGGCGCCACCGTGATCGACACGGCCACTGCCGGCGCGTACTGCCTCCCCGGCCGAGCCCGACAGGTGGTTCTCACCTCCGGCGCTATAGCCACCCTGAGCACGGATGAGCTGTCCGCCGTGCTGGCGCACGAACGCGCCCATCTCGCCGGACGCCACCATCTTCTGCTCGCTGGTGCCGACGCGCTCACCGCCGCCTTACCCCAGGTGCCGCTCCTCGCCCAGGCCCGCAGCGAGATCGCCCGGCTCACCGAGATGCTCGCCGACGACGCCGCAACCGCCCGCCACGAGAGGGCCACGGTCGCCGCCGCGCTCGTCACGCTTGCTGCGGCCAGCAACCCCCCGGCCGCGCTCGCCGCCGGCGGCCCTACGGCCCTTGCCCGGGTACGTCGGCTGCTCGCGCCAGCACCACCGCTTGGAACGATCCGCAGCGCGGCCGGCGTCGCGCTGGTCGCCGCCTTGCTCGCCGTCCCCGTCGTCGTGGCCGCTGCCCCAGCCGCCGCCGTCGCCGGGATGACCTACTGCGCGGTGCCGATGAGCGGTCCCGGCGCGCACAACCGGTGATCTGGTGGAATCCGCAGCAGTAGGTGAGCGAGCCATGTGCTGCGCCTCGGGGCGTGGAAGTTGGCTTGGCTATGCTCCGACAGCGGCCTCCCGGTTCGACTCGCACGAGATTCGATCATCCCGAGATGTAGCGGAGCCCCGATCGCTGGCAGGGTGGGCCCAGCCGAAGGAGCGGTCGGTCCGGTGATCCGAAAGCCATCGTGTCCTGGATAGCGGGGCACAGACGCGGCCGGCGCCTGGCCCCCGGTTCCCCACCCGCCAGACCACGCGGTGGGTGGGCGAATCGGGCCGTCGGCCGGGTTTCATGCCCAGCCGTGCACGTCTAGCGGAGGCCGGGGCGGCAGCGCCGTCGGCGCTGCGGCGGCGGTTTACTGATCCAGCCGTCTGCCGCTGCAGCCGCCAATCCCACCGCGGCCGTAAAGCTGACGATGGCAGCCCCCAACACCGGCCGGTAGCGACGAATTTGGCTTCCCCTCCTACCTAGCGGCCGGCGCTTACCGCCCCTCCGGGCGGCAAAGCAGGTAACGAACGCTGCGCCGGCTCGGTGCGATCTCCGTTTGGCTGAAGCCGGCTTCGGCGAGCATGGCGGGCAGCTCGCCGGCGAGGTTGGTTCGCATGTTGTCCCGTCCGTCGAAGACGCTGCCGAGCCAGAGCAACGCCCGGGCCGCGGCTGTCTGTGGTTTGCCGAAGTCGACGAGGAGGAACCGGCCGCCGGGGCGCAGAACGCGGTGGACCTCTCGGATCGCCTGCCGCTTCACGCCGTCGGCTAGGTGGTGGAAGATCAGCGTGCTGAGGACCACGTCGAAGGAGTGGTCTGCCATCGGCAGGTGTTGGGCGTAACCCTGGATGAGGGTGACCCGACCGGCCTCCGCGCGTAGCCGCCGGGAGGCGGTGGCCAGCGCGCGGAGGTCCGGGTCGAGGCCGGTGTAGCGGGCGTCGGGTTGCCGGGCGGTGAGCGCCCGGAGCAGCGTGCCGGTGCCGCAGCCGAGATCCAGTACGGTTTCTTGCGCCCGGACGTCGGCCAGCCTTGCCACCCCGTTCTTGAACGTCGCCCCGAAGCCGAGGAGCTGCAGGGTGACGTCGTAGACCGGGGTGAGCGCGGAGTACGCCAACGGCGGGGTGTAGGACCGGCTCACCGCAGCCTCCCACCGCCGGCGCGCAGGGGTGTCATGACAGTGTCATACATGCTTGAGCATGCTGGCCATGGTGGCGATCTCGGCGGTCTGACCGGTTTCCATGTTCCGGGCGAGCTGCTTGACCGCGCTGACCCCGCCGTGGCGCTGGACCTGCTTGGCCATCGTGATCGCGCCCTCGATGGTGGGCGGTCATGTCGGTCAGGAACGCCCGGTCGAACGCGTTCCCGGCCAACCCGCGCAGGGTGCTCATGTTGCTGCCGGACATCATTCCTGGCATACCGCCGGCTGAGCCGCTCATGTGGTGCCCCATGGATGGCATCGCGGTCGGCTGGCCCCACTGGCGGAGCCACCCCTTCATCGTGGTGATCTCCGGGTCCTGGGCGCCGCGGATCTGTTCGGCGAGCTTCTTCACCTGCGGGTTGCCGGCCCGGCTGGCGGCGAGGGCGGCCATTTCGATGGCCTGCTCGTGGTGCGGGATCATCATCCGGACGAACATGAGGTCCGCGGTGTTGTGGCCGGCGGCGGATTTGCTGGCCTCCGTTGTGGGGGTGGACTTGGCGTTGGTGGTGGACTTGGGGTTGTTGCTGCCGCAGGCGGCGAGGGTGCCGGCGGCGAGCACAGCCGCGAGCAGGACGGGGATGCGCTTCACGTGTCTCTTCTCCGATGCTTGGTGGTGGTGGGCCTAGGCAAGCCGGTGCCCGCCGCGTGCGCGGGGGAGCAACCGGAGCGGTTCGGCCTACCGCCGGAGCACGCCGAGCGCGTGGAGATCCGGCGGCCATCCGATCCGGAAGGAAGTCAGCGACCGCAATGCCGCAGTTGATCGCGGCGGCCAGGCTCGGCCGCCAGCCGCCCGGCGGCCGGTGAGGAGCAGTAGCAGACCGAGGAGCACCCCGACGCCCGTGAGTACCGCCAGGCACACGCCGCCGGCGTGCACACCCTGATGGCCGGGCGGGACCGGCTCACCGGGCATGCCGGGGTGGCCAACCGAATCGACGGCGACGGCGTCCGACCAGGGGTGCGCCGTCGGCGATGTGGCCGGGACCGTCGCGGCGTGCACGTGCGGGGCGGCGACCAGCAGGAGCAGCAGCCAGCGCAGCACATCGGTTCACCCGGCCTCCATGACCGGCGCCGGTAGGAGGTCACCGCCATCCGGGCCTGGGTCCTCGGCTTCACGCCGGGATGTGCTGCGGCCGGGCCGCCGCAGCGGCGGCGGCGGCAGGTCGGCGGGCTGACCGGCGGCGGGGGTGAAGCTTCGCAGCCGCAGGCTGTTCGACACGACGAAGACGGAGCTGAACGCCATCGCCGCGCCGGCGATCAGCGGGTTGAGCAGCCCGAGCGCGGCGAGCGGCAGCGCGGCGATGTTGTTGGCGAACGCCCAGAACAGGTTGCCCCGAATGGTGCGCAGGGTGGCCCGGGCGAGCGCGATCGCGTCCGCCGCCGCCCGTAGGTCCCCGCGGACCAGCGTGAGGTCGGAGGCTTCGATGGCGACGTCGGTGCCGGTGCCCATCGCCAGTCCGAGGTCGGCCTGGGCCAGCGCGGCGGCGTCGTTGACCCGTCGCCGACCATCGCGACCACCCGGCCTTCGCCCTGCAGCCGCTGGACCTCCTCGACTTTGGCGGCGGGGAGCACCTCGGCGATCACCTCGTCGATGCCCACCTCGGCGGCGACCGCCCGGGCGGCGCGGGTGTTGTCATCGGTGAGCAGTACCGGCCGTAGGCCGAGGCGCGGAACCGGCGGACCGCCTCGGCGGAGGTCGGCTTGATCGTGTCGGCGACGACGAGCGCGCCGCGGGCGCGCCCGTCCCAGCCGACGTAGACCACCGTGCGGCCGGCTGCCTCCGCCGTGTCCGCCGCCGGCACCAGTTCCGCCGGCACGGGGGACACCGCAGGAACTCGCCCGCCTCCCGATGCGGAAGAAGATCAGCGTCGAGCACGACCCAACACGCGCTGCCGTCCACCGGTGAGACGGCCCGCTCGGCCCGGAAGGAAATACCGACTGGCTCGACCACGCGGCGAACGTAGCTGGCGGCACCGACAAGTTCCGGATACTCATCAGGCACGCCTCTCCCGACGGCATCGGCGCACGTCGCTCAGGCAACACGAGCACGGCAGATAACGCAGCAGTGCCGCAGCAGGTGCGCGCCGATCGGCTCGACTCCGGCGCGCGCACAGACGCGGGCGACCACCGAGGACACCGTGACCCGGTCCATCGGCCTGCGGGGTGCGCGGGCGGCCAGGAAAACCCTGCGCACCTCGGGCGCGTCGGTGGGTCGTGACCGCGTCAGGCAGGCGACCAGCGCTTCGCCGACCTCAGCTGGCAGCGGCATTCGTTCGGCGCGGCCGCTCTTCCCGTGCACGGTGAGCTCGCCGTGGTGCCAGTCGATGTCCTCCAACAGCAGTCCGGCGACCTCAACGGCGCGCAACCCGAGCCGGGCCAGCAGGAGGAGCACCGCGTAATCGCGACGGCCCACCACCGTCTCACGATCACACGCCGCCAGCAGCGCCGTGGTCTGAGCCGGGCTGATCCCGACCGGGAGCAGCGAGGGTTGCCGTGACCTGACCGGCACGGCAGCTCCGGTCAGGTCGCGGTCGATCAGCCCGGTCACGAACGCGTAGTGCAGGAAGGCCCTGAGCGTGTAGCCCAACCGCTTCACCGAGGACACCGCGTGGCCCTCGCCCTCGTCCAGCAACGCCCGGGAGACTTCGGCCGGAGTCAGCATCCCGTCCCCGGCGGGCGGGCAATACCCGCCGAGGAACGGACGCATCCGCGCCACCTGTGCCGTGGCCGTGCAAGGCAACAGCTGCGGCTCGGTCAGCAGATACTGCTCGAAGCCCTCGGCCACGACGTCAATCGGCGTGGATGGCGCAGGCTGTTCGACCGGCAGCACCTCCAGCCCGGCCAGGAACCCCAGCAGTAGGCGCAACGCCCGCCGAGAGTTAAGCGACCGGTAGGTCGCTCGACGTTCCATCAAGTACTCGTCGACGCGTCCTGAGGTCAACTGCCCGACGGCCAGGCCGTGGGCCTCCATCCACCGGCTCAGATGAGCCAGCAGCCGCAACTGATGCTCCGCCGACAGCGGCGAGAAACCCAGCCGCTGGACCTCCGCGGCGAACCCGGGCCCGTACTCGACCAGCTGCCCGGACAGCACAACTCTCTTCGGCGCACCCACGGGATCGGCCATTGATCCCCTCCTTTTCCAGACGGTGAGAAGGACAGGCGATCAGCACCGGCTCGTTATGCCAACAAGATCACCGGCGGACACGCGGCGTGACCGAACCAGAAGACGCGCCCTCCCATCCGCCCCCAACGAGCCCTTCTCCGGCTGGACCAGGACCTTCACCGATCCGCGGCGCTGCGCCGCCACGTCGAGGCGGCTTACCTTCGCCAGGCAGATCATCGAGACCGGCACGGTCTCCTCGCCAGGCTCGCTCACTGCCCGCAACGCCCGGCCGCCCGCTGACCAGCACCATGACCTTCGCCCTTCCCCGCCCGCGGCCTGCGCGGTGATGATGGGAACGACCGGCACGAACGACCGGAACGAGAAGGTGTCACCCGATGCGCTATCAGATCACCGAACACGACGATGACGTCGAGATCCGGGTAGAGCAGACCGGCAAGCACACCCCACAGTTGCTTGCCTCGCTGCAGGACTGCCAGCACGGACGCTGCGGATGCCCGACCGACCAATACCAGCGGCTCGAAGACATAACCATCCACACTGACCCCGACGAACTGACCATCCGGCTGCACCCCCACCAGGGGCAACGACTCGACACCGGGGACCTGCAGGCCTGCTTGGATTACACCATCACTCAAACGCAGAGCAACTGATCAGCGCAGGCGATGACCTCCGCCTGGCGAGCAAGCGTGTTCCCGTTGCGGTTCCTCGCGCGGGTTCTCACCCCAGTGAGCCGCTCGCGTCTGGTGGGGTGCCAAGGGCGCGGTCGATGTTGGTGCGCATCGCGGTGGCCAGGTCCTGCCGCTGCTGATCACCGAGACCGGTGGACATCGCGTCGAGGCACTCGGGCATCATCGCGGTCACCATGTCACGTCGGGCCGCCGGCGCAACCTCGCGGAGGACTGCGGCCATCATCCGCGCCAGCCTGCGCTGTACCGATGGCTTGGCCATCGCCCGGCCGGCGAGATTGGTTGGTCGAGGCGTGATCATCGGATACCTCCCTTGCGCAAGGTGACCCACCACAGCCGCCGGGGCAGTCCGCCTTCCTCGAATTCGGTGATTTCGAGAACGTTGAACCCGGTGGCGAGCCGGTCGACGAGGGTGCGGTCGAAGAAGTGCACGATGAATCCGCCGTTCTCGTACATGCCCTCACCGTGGTGGGTGCCGGCGCCGAAGTGGGCGTCGCCGGTGTGCCGGACGGTGTACAGGTGGACCCCGCCGGGGCGGAGGACCCGGTACACCTCCGCGGTGAGGGTCTCGAGCTCGGCGGTGGTCAACGCCATGTTGAACAACATGTGGCTGTAGACCGCATCGACGCTGGCGTCCGGCAGCGGCAGCGGCTCGCGTACGTCGTGGGCGACCGTGACCAGGCCGTCGGCGAGCCCGGCGGCGGTGGCCGACTGCTCGAGTTCGGAGAGCCCGTCGGGAGCATAGTCGAGCGCGATCACCTGGAACCCGGCACGCAGGAACGCGAGGGTGTCGCGTCCCTGCCCTGCGCCGAGCTCGAGCACGTCGCGGACGTCTTCGCGGCCGAACAGGTCGACGGCGTAGGCGCCGGGTTCGCTCGGGTCGGTGCCGTACATCTGCGGGTTCTCCTGGAACGTGGTCTGCCAGTGCTCGCGCTGGCTGTCCAGTAACTGCTGCTCGCTCACTGCGTGCTCCTTCTTGTCCTGGGTGCGCTGATCTGCTGGTCTTCGGTGCGTAGCAGACCATCGAGGGTCCGCTCGAACTCCTCGTGCTCGATCTCGCCGCGGGCGTAGCGTTCGCGCAACACCACCAGCGGGTCCTCCCGGGTCTTCTCGCTCGACGGTCCAGCCTGGTGGTCGGTGCGGCTCGTGCCGAAGAACGGCGGCCAACCACTGCGGCGGCCCACCCGCATCATCAGCGTGACCATCACGGCCATCACGAGCATCATCATCAGCGGGAACACCAAGAACGGTGTCCAGCCGGCGTCGTTCCACATCATCATCAGCGGGCCTCCTCGGCCGGAGTGGGTGGGCTGGCCCCGCTGGCCAGCGCCGGAAGCGCAGCGGTCAAGGCCGCAGGGTCAGCGCCAGCAGCAGCGCGGCCGTCCGGGGTGAGGGTGACGGCAAGGTGGCGAATCCCAGGTCGCTAACCTGCCGAGCCGCGTCAGGGTCCGTGAGGACGTCGCGGACCTCGAACGGCACCCCGAGCCGGGTCAGCCAGCGCTGCAGGCCGGCGCACTTGCCGCAGCCGGACCGGCAACGCAACACCGTCATGTCTGCCCTCGTTGCGCCGATCATCGCGCACCGTCCTCGGCGTCGGCGAGGACCCGCAACACCTCGAGGGCGTCGCGCACTCCCGCGGTCGCCAGGCAGTAATAGACGAAGCCGCCACGCCGTTCCCCGCGCACGAGCCCGCGGTCGCGCAGGATGCGTAGGTGGTGCGACACCGTCGGCTGGCGCACCCCGGTCGCGTCCACGATGGCGGTCACCGGCACGCACGCGCCATCCAACGCGGTCAAGATCCGCAGCCGCGTCGGGTCGCCCAGCGTCCGCAGCAGTTCAGCCAACCCGAGCGCCTGCCCGGTTGGCATCGGCTCACTCACGTCTAGCCCCGTCACACCTGTCGCCTCGGTCATCATCGTGAACCACCTCCGGACAAAACAGAGTATCGAGGTATCTCGATACTCCGATAGTCTAGCGATCGCAGGCAAGGGCCGAACGTCCCAAACATCGGTGTCGCGAGCTCCCGCCGCGGTTGCGCCAAGCGAGTCACACTCCGGCTGCTACCCGGATTTTGTTCCAACGGCGCTTGGTTCGCGCCCATGAACTGGTGGACTCGGAAGAGAGAGCCCCCGTTCACCGAACAGGGGCGCGCGTACGACTCGGCATAACGAGCGACTCGGCATAACAGAAGCTATGCCGACATCGGCATAGCGGATGGGAACCGGGTGTGAACTCTCACTGGGCGCTGATGACGCCCATCATGCCGTTGTCCTCGTGGTCCAGGATGTGGCAGTGGTAGACCGTTCGTCCGGCGAAGGTGTCGAAGGCGATGCGAACCTTCGCGTTGGTACGGGCGGGGATGTTGACGACGTCCCGCCAGGTGGGTGTCGTGAGGGGCCGGCCATCCTGCTCGATGAGCTGCATGGGCCAGACGTGGAGGTGCACCGGGTGGTCCATCGGGCTGGTGTTCGTCAGGGTCCACTCCTCGACGGCGCCAACCCGCACCGTCTGGTCGACCCGGTCGGGAGCAAACGCCTTGCCGTCGATGGTGAAACGCATCCCGCCAACCCCCATGCCCATGCCCATGCCCATGGCGAGAGTCAACTCCCGCCGCCCCGTGGCAGCGGCGCCGCGCAGGTCCCGCTGCGGGGGCCCGATGGGTGGCGCGGGCAGGGCCCGGACGTCGCGGCCGGTAACGTCCAGGGTGGCTAGGACGGACCCGGCGGTGTTGCCGGTGGCTGAGCCGGTTCCGCCAACATCCGCGCCAGGCATTCCACCGCCCCGGTCGCCGGCCCCCATCATTCCCATGCCCATAATTCCGCCGCGGTTGTAGGGCAGCGTTCGCAGCTGGCTCCTGCCGCGAGCGGTGGTGACGAGCAGGTCAGCGCGGTTGCCGGGGGCGAGGACGACCTCCGCGACGTCGCGCGGAGTGGGGAGGTGGCCGGAGTCGATGCCGAGCAGCTGGATGTGTTGGCCGTCGACGCGGAGCTGGAGGTAGCGGGAGGTGCAGGCGTTGACCATCCGCCACCGCTCGCGCGCGCCTGGACGTGCGGTCAGCCGCGGCCGGGTCTGGCCGTTGACGAGGATGAGGCGGCCTTCGCGGCCCAGCATCCGGGCGGTGGTCGACGCCGGCTGGATGCGCCCGGCTCCGTCGAGGGTCATATCGGAGATCACCAGGACTCGTTCGCGGGTGACCGGTACCGGGTCGGTGTCGCCGACGACGATGGCGCCGTACAGGCCGCCGTAGATCTGGTCGGCAACCGTGCCGTGGTGGTGCGGGTGGTACCAGTAAACGCCGGGCGGGTGGTCCTTGGGCAGCTGGTAGTCGTAGTCGAACGTTTCGTCTGGGCCGACCCGGACGAAGGGGTTGTCGCCGTTGCCCTCGGGGGAGACATGCAGGCCGTGGAGGTGGAGGTTGGTCGGGGTGCTCAGCCGGTTGACCAGCCTTACCTGGAGCCGGTCCCCGGGCTGAACGCGCAGTGTCGGCCCCGGTAGGCCGCCGTTGTAGCCGAGGGTGGTCGCCTCGCGGCCGGCCACGGGAATCGTTCCCTGCGCGGCCTCCAGCCGAACCCGCAGCGTGCCGGCCATGCTAACCAGCGCGGGCGGCTCGACCAGCGTCGCCCCGGTGGCCGGGTTGAACCGGGCGCTGCCCTCGCGGGTCAGCCCTACCCCGCCGAGAACCGCGCTGGCTAGACCGAGGCCGCCGAGCTGCAGCACGCGGCGGCGGCTGATCGGGTCCACTACGTGTCCTCGGCGAGGTTCTGCAACCGGTCACGGTATTCCTCGGTGCTCAGCTCGCCGCTGGCGTAGCGCTCGTCGAGGATACTCGCGGGCGCGGCTGCGACTTGACGGCCGTGGGCCGCTGGCAGGTGGTTGGGTGTCACGGCTCGAGCTGCCGCGGCTGATCCCGCCGCCGAGCACACGTACGACGACGACGACGAGTAGCCCGAGGCCGATGAGCAGCAGCAGCCCGAACAACCATCCCCAGCCCAAGCCGTAGTGCTGGTCCATCATGGGTCGATCTCCTTGGTTCGAATGTGTGTGCTGAGCTGGTTGTGGTTACGGTTTTCGCAAGTGCGTCGGCCGGGTGGCGCGTCAGGAAGGTCGTTCGTTCAACTGCCGACGGCTGCCGGGTCGAGCACTATTTGGGTGAGGACGAACGCGGCGACGGCGAAGACGAGGTAGGCGAACCAGCGGCGGAGCCGGGCGGCGTTGACCCGATGGCCGAGCCGGGTTGCGACGAGCGAGCCGGAGATAGCCGCCGCGGTGAACACCGCCGTGATGCCGTAGTCGAGGCGCGCCTTGCCGGCGTGTGCGGCGAAGCCGGCGACCGAGTTCATCACGATGATGAGCAGCGAGGTACCCACCGCGAGGTCCATCGGCAGCCCCAGCAGCAGAACGAGCGCCGGGATGATCAGGAAGCCACCGCCGACGCCGAACAGGCCGGTGAGAAAGCCCACGACGACGCCGGCCGCGATGGCCTTGGGGAGGCAGCTGCGCCACTTCACTCCGCCCCCGGGTAGCGCGCACGCGCCGCCGGTCGCCGTCTGATCCGCCAGCATTCGGATCCCCGCGGCCACCATGAGGATCGCAAATCCGACCAGGACGATCCGCGGGTCGAGCAGTCGGTTCACCGCGGCCCCGGCGAACGCCGCGCCCGCCCCGGCGGCCCCGAACACGGCAGCGATGCGCCACTGGACCTCCCCGGACCACAGCCGCGGCGCCACTGCGGTCGCCGAGGAGACACCGACCACCACGAGGGAACTGGGTACGGCTGCGGACAGCGGAACGCCAGCCCCATACACCAGCGCCGGGACCGCCAAAATCGACCCGCCACTGCCGAGCAAGCCGAGCAGGACCCCGATAGCCAGACCGAGCACCAGCACGGCAGTCATTCCCGAGCGCTTCGCCGGGTAGGAAACCGCCGGGCATGGGGTCTGGTCACGCCGCTGTCCGCGCCGGTGGCAACTCGCCGAGAACCCCCGCCGCGGTGCGTGTGCCGGGCGCGCGGTTACAGGGCAGCGTAGACACTACCCGGGTGCAGGCGTCGGTCAACGCGGACAGCGTCAGGCCCGCCCCGACCCCGCCGGCCAGCAGCCGGGCCGCGGGCAAACACGGGCTCGCAGCGGTCCCGGCCAGCACGGGTACTCCGGCGACCAGCCGGACCTGGCGTTCCATCGCCCACCGATCCTGACCGCGGACGACTTCACCCCCGGCCGCCGCGTACGCGGCAACGCCGCCGGCCAGCACGTGCCACCGGTCGGCGCCAACGCCGGCGAGGCGCAGGCCGGCCTGAGCCGAGCAGCCCCCCGACTGGCAGACCAGTACGACCTCTCGGTCCAGCCCGGCGGCTAACTGCGCGGCGTGCTCGTCGAGCAGGTTCAGCGACACGTTGTACGAGCCGGCGATCTGCGCCGCCTCGAATTCGGCCGGGGCTTGCACGTCGATGACGGTGACCGCGTCCGGTGTCCGCAGCCAGCCGAGGACGGTGGCGGCGTTGACCCGTTCCGGGCTGTTCATGCCCGTCCCCCTGTGGTGACCGCAAGTGCGGTGGTGATGCCAGGCTCGTAAGAGTCGTTGATGAGGACCAGGCGACGTCCGGGGCGGTCGAGCATCGAGGCGGCGATCGCGGCGCGGTACCCGGTGGCGCAGTAGACCCATACCTCGCCAGTCGGGACCTCCTGGATCCGCCCGGCGAGTTCATGGAGCGGGATGTGTTGCGAGGCCGGCACGCGCCCGGCGGCGCGTTCGTCGTTGCGGCGCACGTCCAGGACCTGGACCGGGCCTCGCCGAGTGGCTTCGGCCAGCCCGGCGAAGTCGGTCACGCGGTAGGAGAGCAGCGGCCAACCGTCGGCGAGTGCGTCGATCTCGCCGACCGCGGCGCCAGCGAGGCCGTCGTCGATGCCGATCCGGACCAACTCGCGCCGGGCCTCGGCGACCTGCTCATCGCTGTCGCCGACCAGCGTGAGCGGGGTGCCGTAGCAGTAGAGCCAGCCCAGATAGGTGAGGAAGTTGGTGGACAGTTCGAACCCGAGTGCGCCCCGTAGGTGTCTGGCGGCGAATGCGGTGCGCTCACGGAGGTCCACCACCCACTCGCCGGCCTCCAGCCGGCGCCGCAGTTCGGCTGGGTCGACCGGCGCGGGCCGGGAAAGGTCGACCGGCGCGGGGCCGCGGCGGTTGATCGGCGCCATCCGCGCGTAGTAAGCGGGGTAGGCGTCCAGCCCGGCGAGCAACGTGTCGACGTACTCCCGCTCCGCCAGGGCCAGCGCCGGATTGACCAGCGCCTGCTCCGCGACCGTGGAAGCATCGCCGCTCGTCGGGTTGGCTGAGCAGAAGCTGCCGAATCCGTGGGTCGGGAACACCTGGGTCTCGCCGGGGAGTTCACGCGCAAGGCGACGTACCGAACGGAACTGTGCATGGGTCAGGTCGGTGGTGTCTCGGGGGCTGACCAGGTCGGTGCGCCCGGTGGCGCCGAAGAGCATCGAGCCGCCGGTGAACACCGCCGGTTCCGTGCCGCCCGCGTCGCTGGCGGCGTAGCTGACGTGGTGGCGGGTGTGCCCGGGTGTGTGCAGCACGCGCAGGCGCATCGTCCCCGCTTCCAGCAGCTGCCCGTCGGTGACACTGACGTGGGGGAACGCGACATCGCTGTGGGCTGGCAGGACGTAGGCGGCGCCGGTCCGCTGCGCGAGCTCGTACCCGCCGGTGACGTAGTCGTTGTGGACGTGGGTCTCGAGAACGTGGGTGATCCGCACCCCCTCCTGCTTGGCCAGGTGCAGTACCCGGTCGATGTCACGCTGTGGGTCGAGCACAACGGCGACCGTGCCGTCCGTGGCCAGATAACTGCGGTCGCCGAGGCCCGGCGTCTCGATGGTATGGATCTTCACTTCAGTACTCCTTCTGTACCCGGTAGGGTATGAACCGGCGAAAACGGAGACAAGACCTGGGCTCATGCGACGAGGCCCGGACGCCCATCGGCTGCGGTCAACGACAGCCCCGCACGCGCCCATCGCACCAAGCCGCCGTCCAGGTTGTACGCGTCGACGCCGACTCGGTTGAGGTAGCCCGCGGCCACGGCGCTGCGGTTTCCGCTCCGGCAGGCGACGACAACGGGGCGGTCCCGCGCGAGTTCGCCGAGCCGCTCCGGCAACTGATTCAGCGGCACGTGGTGAGCACCCCTCGACATGTCCGGCGGCCCATTCGCAGTTCTCCCGGACGTCTACGATCTCCAACTCCGCGCTGCGACGGTGAACAGTCCCGGGATCCATGCCCACCCCGGTCAGCAGCCGGCCAGCGCGGCCAGCACGCCGTTGAGGAGAGCGGACGCCTCATCTGCCACCGGTTGCAGCGCCGGCAGCTCGGTGACCGCGGCCATCAGTTCCGGGTCCTGAATTCGCACCGTCGCCCCGCCATCCTCAGCCGCGCTTACCACGACGTTGCAGGGCAGCAGCACCCCGATGCCGCGGTCGATCTCCAGCGCCCGGTGAGCCAGCTCGGGATTGCAGGCGCCGAGGATGACGTACGGTTCCATGTCCAGCCCGCGCTTCTCCTTCAACGTGGCCTGCACATCGATCTCGCTGAGAATGCCGAAACCCTGCTCGGCCAGGGCCTCCCGGGTGCGGGCGACCGCCTCGGTGTAGGGCAGGTCGACGCTGATGCTGCGCTGGTAATCCATGATGATGATGGCTCCCACGTGTCTAGTCGGGCCGCGCACGGGGGTCAGGCGAGCGAGAGGAACAGACGTTCGAGTTGGGCCTCGTCCACCCGGCGGGTGCCCGCGTCGCCCTCAGCCAGACACTGGCGCATCCCGGTTGCAATGATCTTGAATCCGGCTCGATCCAGCGCGCGCGACGCCGCGGCGAGCTGCGTCACCACGTCCGAGCAGTTCCGCCCTTCTTCGATCATCCGGATCACCCCGCCCACCTGACCCTGCACCCGCTTCAGCCGAGCCAGCACATCAGTGAGCTGAGCCGTATCCAACTCCGCCATCTACTCCTCCTAAGGTACCCCCGGGGGTAGTAACGCGGACGACGTGGGGACTTGTTCCGCCCAGTGACCGCTCGCCTGGCGGAGTGCTGAGCTTGCTCCCGCTGGAGGCCAACGACAGGCCCCCACAGACCGCGACGAACCATGCACGGTGCCGCTGCGGGGCGTTCAGCGTGGCTGCGGGTCCAGGCCCCGGGATGCGGCGGCCGCCGAGACGATGGGTCCCGGCGAACGCGATCTGCTGCCACCCGGCCTGGTCTGGTAGATGCGGTCCAGCGCGAGCAGGCGGCCGAGCGCCCGCTCCCACGCGAGCGTGGACGCCTCCCGGCTGCCGTACCGTGGGCCGCTGGCGGCGCCGAACCCCACCCCCGGCCCGAACGGCACCGGGGGACCCCACAGTGCCGGGTGGCGCAGTGGCCGCGCCGGCGGGTCGCACCAGCCCGGGGTGCCCGGCCGATCTCCGGTTGTGAACAGCACCGCGAGCGCGAAGACGACGACGCCGGCGCAACTGAACGGACGTCCGGAGTTGTGCAGCTGTCGTGGCATCGGAACCACTCCATCCCGACGCCCGCGCGGAAGGGCGTCGGGAAGAGAAGCCGCGGTTTGTCGAGAAACGGGAAGTCCGCCGCCAGGAATCTCTACGCCCTACTCGTCGGTTCCTTGCCCCCCGGGGCGGATCGCGACGGCTCCAGGGCCGGGCGCGGAGACGGGGTTTTTCCGTCGGCGCCGCGATCGGGGGGACGGTCCCGGCGTGGCTGCGGGCGAGGTGCTCGAGCGTCGTGAGCGCCACTTGGACCTGGTGCTGGAACCGCGGGCCGCGGGCGTGGCCGCCGGTCCGTTCCGCGGCGGCGGCGATGCCAGCGGTCCCCTCGGTGTACGCGGCGGTCAACGTCGCCGCAGCCGCGGCGGGCATGGGCAGCCAGCGCCTCGGCCCGAGCTGGCGTTCCCCCGCGGCGGCGTCGTTCTCGCTGAGCAGCCGGGCGGGGGAGTACAGCTCACCGGCGCGGACCAGGGTGTCAACCAAGCGCCGCTGATGGACGGAAACCTCCCGCAGGACCGCGCCGGTGGCGGCCGCGTCCGAGAGCAGCCGGTCGCGCTGGGACGCGGGCTGGGGGGACGGGAGCTGCCGCAGCATGTCGAGCCTGGCGACGGCATCGGCGGCGGTGGCCTCGACGGCCGGGTTCCGCCGGCCGAGGGTGGCCACGTTGGGCAGCTCGGATTGCAGCCGCCGCCACGGCTCGCTCGCCGCGCGCCAGGCGGCGGCGGTGGCGGCGGCGTCGGACCCACCGGCCTGGTCGAGCATGGCGGCCACCGTGCCGGCGCCGGCGTGGAGTACCCGGCTGTACCCGCGGAGGGCGCCGGGGTCCGGCGGCGCGGTGCGGCCGAAGGCGCGGGCCTGGACGAGCAACCGCCCCAGCCCGGGGCGCAGCGGCTCCGGCAGGCCGCGGATCAGCATGCGGGTCCGTTCCAGCCGCGTAGTGCCGGCGAGCAGGCGCGCGCCGGCCTCGGCGTCCGGGGCGGGGAGGGCGCGCTGCGCCGCCGCGGCGGTCCGGGCGACATCGGCGGCGTAGGCGGCCACCTGCTTGGCGGTGCCGGCGTGCAGCGGGCGTATCCGCTCGGCGAACAGCTGCAGGGTGCCGGCCGCAGTCACGATCCGGTCCAGGGCGTCCCGCAGCAGCCACGGTCGGGCGTTGGCGTGCACCCGTTCCGCGATGGCGGGGAACAGGTCGTGTTCCAGGCCGACCGCGACCGCGGCGGCGAGATAGGTGCGGGCGAGCGGGTGCTGCGCGCGGGCCGGGTCCGCCGCGGCGATGAGGGAGGGGGTGCGGGGCACAAGCTCGGCCAGCTCGGCTACCGCGGCCCCCCACGGGTGGTAGCGCGCGCCGGGTCCGGCGGCGTAGCGTAGGTCTGCGGCGAGGGCGGTGAACAGCATGCGGGCGGCGGCGAGGGTCTCCGCCAGCTCGCGGGCGTCCTCCACCGGGTGGTCGCCGTAGGCACCGGCGGCGGCCAGCGCCCGGCCCGGCGGCGTCGCGGAAGTCCCCGGCGGTCACGACGACGGGAAGGTGAGCAGCGGACGGATCAACGCGACGGCGGCGTCGGCCAACTGCAGCGCCGCACTCTGATCCCTGGAGGCCTTGGCCAGGGCGAGGGTTGCGTCGTGGGCGGCGGCGATCAGCCGCCGGGCGCCGGTGGACAGCTCGGCGGTCGGGATCTGGCCGTAGCCGACCAGCGCCGGTAGCGGCAGGTCGAACACCGGCCAGTCGGCGGCGTCCTGGTAGCAACCGACCGCGGCGCCGCAGGCGAGCGCCGCGCCGGCCGGCCAGCCGAACGGGTCCCGGTCGCGGCGCGCGACCTCGACGAGGGCCGCGTCCGCGGTCGCGACCGCCTCGCCGACGAGATCCACCGCGCCGCGCTCGTCGGGCGGCGTGGCCGCCAGGGTGTGCAGGTAGCCGTCGACCACGTCCGCCCACGTGCCTGGTGCCACGGTGCTGTCAGCCATTGCGTGCTCCTCTGCGTTGAGCCTGTGTTGACGGCCGTTGACGAAGCCTGGGCGGCGGACCGGTCCGGCGCCACGGTGGCGGGTGGATCAGTGGATAACCGGGCCGGCGGCGGCGTTGTCCACCGCCGAATGGGTGGGCAGGGTGTCCGGTGCCGGAGGGTCCCGCCTCTGGGCGAGGCCGGCGAGCTCGGCGCCCGCGTGCTGCGCGCGCACCGCGGGCAGGATGCGTTTCGCGGCGCGCAGCGCCTGGCCGGAGACGCCGAGGACGGCCGCGGCCTCCGTTTCGGGCAGCAGCCACGCGGCGGTGCCCAGCGCCCGGGCCCGGCGGTCCTGCGCCGCGGTCAGCGCCTGCTCGGCGTCGCGCACGTGCTCCAGCGCCGCGGCCGCCTCGACGAGGACCGCCTCTTCCACCTGACGGCGTCGAGTCAACGCCTCCCGCACCTTCGAGGCGGTCACCCGGTCTTGTGCTCGTCTGCTCGCCATCCCCGCTCCGATCGCTCGACATTCGCGTGTCGACAAGGAGAAGCCGAGAACGCCGAAAGACGGGACAGCCAACTTGCAGCCGCCGCCGCAGGCGCACTCTGTCCTGTCCGGCTGTAGGTTGCAGTGCGTCGCCCGCGTTCGCTGGCCGTTGCAGGGTTGGTCTGGACGCCTGGTCCGGAAGCCGTCCAGTTCTAGATTGCAACTTCCGTCGTGGGTGTTCACGTCGGAGCTGACTGCACCGTGCGCGGCGGCCTGCTGTAGTGAAGATCCGCTGTGGTGCGGCTTGCCCAGATGGTCGCCTGGATGCCGTCCAGCCCCTTGCGCGAGGCGAACCGGCGCACCGGCAAGCCGTCTTCGAACCGTGTCCCCCAGGCATCGCCCACCGGCAGCCGCCGTCCGAGCCCGTCCTCCCCGAGGTAGCCGACCTCGAACTCACCTACCGCCTTCTCGGCGCGGGTCGCCGACTCGAGTTGCAGCCCGTCACAGCCCAAGATTGTTCACCGACGATCAGCCCGAACCCGGCAGCGACTCGCAACCTAACTCCGGACACTGCAACGTCCACTGCAACCTAAGTCCGGACACTGCAATCTTCAGCCGGACAGGACACACTCGATCACGGAAGCTGCGGTGCGCCAGCGGCTTGGACTGCGTCAACACACCTATGCATCACCGACGTGTCGGCCTTATGCGGCGCTGCCGCGCCGCCCTACGGTGCGAGTGATGTTGTCGATCGGGAAGCTGACCGCGGCGCAGGGGTTCGACTATCTCCTGCGCGGGGTGGCGCACGGCGCGGAGGACTACTACGCCCGGGACGAGCAGGTCGGGGAGGCGCCGGGGCGCTGGGTCGCCTCCAGCGAGGCGCTGCTCGGGCTGACCGGTGAAGTCACGGACAGGGCGTTCCGGTCGGTGTACGGGGAGCACGCCGATCTGCGTACCGGGGAGACGCTGGGCCGGACCCGGCGGGTGTACCGCAGCGTCGCGGAGCGGCTCGCCGGGGCCCGGGTGCAGCTGGAAGGTGCGGCCGCGCGCGAAGGTCGTCTTGTCGAGCCGGAGGAGTGGGCGGCGGCCGAGCGGCGGATTCCGGCGGGCCGACCGAACCAGCGTCGATGCCTACGATCTGACGTTCTCGCCGGTGAAGAGCGTGTCGGTGCTGTGGGCCGCCGGGGATCGGCAGGTGCGCCGGGAGGTGTGGGCGGCGCATCACACCGCGGTCGGCGAGGCGCTGCGGGTGCTCGAGCGCGAGGCGGTGTTCACCCGCAGCGGGCATCACGGGACCCAGCGGGATCGGGCGTCGGGGGGGCGGTGGGAGGACGCCGGCGGGCTGGTGGCGGCCCGGTTCGACCACCGGATGTCCCGCGCCGGCGACCCGCAGATCCATTCGCACGTGGTGGTGCTGAATCTGTCCCGTACCGAGCGGGACGGGCGGTGGCGGACGTTGGACGGGCAGGCGATCTACCGGGCGCGGGGCCTCGGCAGCGTCACCTACGAGCAGGTGCTGATGACGGAGCTGTCCCGCCGGCTCGGCGTGGCCTGGCGGCGCCGCGAGGACGGGCGAGCATTCGAGATCGACGGGATCTCCGAGCGGCTGCGGGAGCGGTTCTCCGCTCGGCGGGTGCAGGTCAGCGCGCAACTATGGCCGCTGGTGGAGGCGTACCGGGAGCGGTACGGGCGGGAACCGTCGGCGTGGGAGACCGGCCGGATGGCGCTGTGGGCGACGCTGGCGGACCGGCCCCGGAAGGGCGCGCCGGAGACCACCACGGACGCGTTGGCCCGCTGGGCGGCGGAGTCCCACGCTTCGGACGGCCGGGCGCTCGCCGACGTGGTGCCGTCGGCGACCGGACGGCAGGTATCGGCGCAGCCGGTCGACGAGGCCGAGCTGGGCGCGGCTGCGATCGCCGCGGTTGGGGAGAAGAAAACCGCGTGGACCCGCGCCGACCTGGCCCGGGAGATCGGGTTCGCGCTCGGCGCGCACATCGACCCGACACTGGACCCGGCCGCGGTATCCGCCCGGATCGGGGCGCTGAGCAACCGGGCGCTGCGCCGCGCCGAGGTCGTGTCGCTGGCCGCGCCGGAGCTGCTGGACCTGCCCGAATCGCTGCGCCGCCGCGACGGGGAAAGCGTCTACGCCGTGCCGCGTGCGGTGCGGTACGCGACGGTGACCCAGCTCAGCAACGAGGAGCTGATCCGGGCCGCAGCCTTGGAGCGCACCGTTCTGCGCCTCGACGAGCCCCAGGTACAGGCCGGGATGCGCCGCGCGGCGGCGGCCGCCGGCGGGCGGACCCCGTCGCCGGAGCAGCAGCAGGCCGTGCTATCGGTGGCCGGGTCGGGGTTGCGGGTGCAGGCGCTAGTCGGACCCGCCGGTGCGGGCAAGACGACGACGATGGCGACGCTCACGGCGGTGTGGCGGTCGGAGACCGGCGGGCGGGTGATCGGGCTCGCCCCGTCGCAGGTCGCCGCCCGGCAGCTGGAGGCGGAGGCCGCGCCGACGGTGGCCGCGAACACCGCCCGCTGGCTGTACGCGGCCGAGCGGGACCCGGCGCGGTGGGCGCTCCAGCCCGGTGACCTGGTGCTCGTCGACGAGGCCGGCATGGCCTCCGACGTCCACCTTGCGCGGATCGTCCAGGCCGCCCGCGTCGCGGACGCGCGGGTGCTGCTGGTCGGCGACCCCGGTCAGCTCCCCTCGCCTGGTGCCGGCGCGGCGTACGCGATGGTGACCCGGCTGCCGGGCACCGTCACCCTCTCCGAGGTCCGGCGCTTCCGGGAGGAGTGGGAAGCGTCAGCGAGCCTGCAGCTGCGGGCCGGGGATCCGGCCGCGTTGGACGCCTACGACCGGCGGGCCCGGATCCACTCCGGCACCCGGGAGCAGATGGAGACGTTGGCGTGGGCGGCGTGGCGGGCCGACGTCACCGGCGGCCGGTCGTCGTTGCTGCTGGTCGGCACGAACGACGACGTCACCGCCGCGAACGAGAAAGCGCGAGGGTGGCTGGTGTCCCGCCGGCTCGTCGAGGACGAGGCCGGCCGCACGGTCCGGCTTCGGGACGGCACCCGCGCCGGCGCCGGCGATCTGGTCGTGACCCGCCGCAACGACGGGGACGAGGCCGGCGGGGAGGCGGTCAACCGCCGGCGATGGCGGGTGCTCGAGGTCCTCGACGACGGCGGGCTGTGCGTCGCCCGGGAAATCGACGGCGGCCGCGGCGAACCCGGGAGCGGGCAGCTGCTCTCCGGCGGGTACGTCGCTCGGCAGGTGGAACTCGATTACGCCCGCAACGTGCACGGCGGCCAAGGGCTCACCGTGGACACCGGGCATGCGCTGGTCCCGATCGGCGGCACCGACCGGCAGGCCCTGTACACCGCGGTGAGCCGCGGCCGGGCAGAGAACCACGTCTGCGTCGAGACCGACGTACGCAACGAAGCCGGCGAGATCGTGAGGGTGGAGCAGCCGCTCGCCGTGCTCGCCCGCAGCCTGCAACGCGACGTTGAGCAGCGTTCCGCGACCGAGATCCGCAATACCGAACTCGCCGCGGCCGGCAGCGTCGCGCGGCTCGGCCCGGTATGGGCCGACCTCGCCGGCCGCGCGGCGGCCCGCGGCCTTGAGGAGACGTTGCAGCAGGCGCTGCCGGCGCCGGCGGCGGCCCGGCTACGGTCCGACCCGGCGCTGCCCGCGCTGCTCGCCGAGGCCTGGGAGCTGCAGCTCGCCGGTCACGACGCGACGACGCTGCTCCACCAGGCCGCCGGGGCACGCGGCTTCACCGGCGCCGATTCCGTGGCGCAGGTACTGCGCTGGCGGCTCGCGGTCAGCCGCGACCAGCTCCCCGACGACGGCGCCTGGCGCGGCTGGGCCACCCTCACCCCCGGCGGTGACGAGGGGCGGGTCGCGCGGCAAGCCGCCACTCTCCTCGACGCGCGGGTCGCCGAGCTGGGCGCGCTCGCCGGCGAGCAGCAGCCGGCGTGGGCGGCGCGGCTCGGCCCGGTCCCCGACGACGCCCCCGGCCGGCTGGTCTGGCAGGAACGGGCCGGTGTGGTCGCCGCCTGGCGCGAGTACGCCGCCGTCCCCGACGAGGACCCAACATCGATAGGCCCCGAGCCGTTAGGGGCACAGCCCATGCCGCGGATGCTCTGGCGCGCCGCGCACCAGGCCCTCGGGGCGCACGACGACACACCGGAATGGTCCCGGGTGCCGGCAGCACTCCTAGCGGAGGCAGTCCAACGCGGGAGGGACGCGGTCGCCGCCGCGCCGCCGTTCGTCGACGCGCCACGCTGGGCGGCGCACCGCCAGCTCTACACCACCCGCATCGAGCTGAACCTCGCCCGGGAACAACTCGGCCAACTCCAACAGCCGGCGCCTGACCGTGGTCCCGCCGCGACTGAGATCGAGGCCGCGTCGGACCGGCTCCGCCAGCAGGCGACGCGCTTGCGGGCCCGGGCCGGCGGGCAGCAGAAGTTCCTCGACCGGATGGACACCCGCGCCGCCGCCCGCGACCGGTGGTCGCAAGCGAACCGAGACACCCTCGCGCAGGCACAACGAGCCGGCCGGGAACTAGCCCGGCGATCCCGCCACGGCGACACCCCCTTCGCCACGCCTGCGGACGCGGCCACCGCCCCGCGATGGAACCGACTACGGCGTATCCGCGCCGACAGTCGCTCCGGGGGCGACGCCGGGGAAGCATGGCGACGGCTACGGCAGCAGGAGCAGCAGCGGGCCGCGCAGCCGGCCATGGTTGAGCGCCTGCCCGGGGACCGGCGGCGCGGGCTGCGGCCTTAATGGGTCCTCAACCGCCCGAGGGCCCGCACTACGACCGGATTCTGCTGAGGGCGCGTCTGCACCCCGATCGACGCGGAGCTCAGTGTGCCCGGGTCAGGAAACTCGCGCCCCGGGCTTGGAGCAACGGTGGCGCCTTGGCCACGACCCGGGCGGGCTCGTAGCCGCGCTTCTGGGCGCTTGCCTGGGCCGAACAGACGTCGCCCGGCACGCCAGTCGATGCGCGCCGGGTTGCGCCGGTTCCATCCACTGACATGCCGATGATCGGAAGCTGCGGGCCCAGGATGCCTCCGCCGACTGTGTACCATCCGGAAGGGCCACAAGATCGCACCGATCTGCATCGGCGGACGGGCCAGTTCCTATGAAGGCGGAAGTCGGCGCGCGGCTCGCGCCCCGTAGCGGGAAGATGACTTGTGCCTTACCCCGTCGTCGACACCAGCTCGTGGGCGGTTGCTGGCATCGAGACTGACGGTCTCACCGAGCACTTCTGGCTGGTGCGCCCGCGAGACGATCGCCTGTGGTTGTACAAGGAGGTAACAGTCCACGGTCTACGGCGACAGGGAGAGGACTGGGTTGAGAAGCTCGCCAGCGCACTAGCGGAACGTATTGGCATCCCAAGAGCGGACGTTGAATTGGCTACTCGTGGCCAAACTGCTGGCTGCGTCGTTCGCGACGTGAAGCCCCATCAATGGCAATTGTTCTCGGGCGCGGACTTGCTGTCGGGCCTTCTGGGGCCAACCTACGACCCCCACGACAGGCTTGCTACAGGACACAAACTTGAGAACATCAAGCGCGTGCTCTCTGGTTATGAGGCACCGCCGGGAGTAGCTGCCGGCGCCGGGCTCTCGGCCTTTGACTACTTTGCGGGTTATCTCGCACTTGATGCTTTGATCGCGAATCGAGACCGGCACGCAAGAAACTGGGGCGTGCTGCAGCCACCTCCCGCATCGAATGCGGCCGACGCGCTTTGCCCTTCATTCGACCATGCCAGTGGCCTGGGCTTTGGGCTTTCCGACGTTGAGCGGCGACGCTGGTTGGAGGTTGTCGGCGTTGAGGCGTGGGCGCGTCGGGGGGATGCCAAGTGTTTTGAGCACGGCCCCCGGCCATGGCCCTCACTCGTTGAAGTTGCCGTAACAGCCCTGAGGACTGGCAGTGTGAGCGCTCGTCGTACGTGGCGAGCTGGGCTTGAGCACCTCGAGCCGGCGGTGGTCTACAGAGTGGTCGCCGACCTGCCGAGTCTGTCTCAGGTCACGCGTACGTTCACCGCAGACGTCATACGGATCAACCGTGTCCGGCTTCTGCAGGAGGCTTGGTGATGAGTAACGAGCCCAGTACGAGACGGTACCTTGTCCTCTGGCGTAACGATGTCGACCCTGCCATCTCGCCCGTAGGGGTGCTAGTGGGCGATGATCGATACCGCTTCAGTTACTTGCCAGGCGTTGATTCCGTTCCTGGCTTTCGAGCCTTGCCGGCATTCCCCCACTTGGACAGTGTATACACTTCGCGAACGTTGTTTGACTTCTTCGCTGCACGGATAATGGACCGGCGACGACCAGAGTATGAAGACTTCCTCAAGGCTCTTGCGCTGCCCGGGAACGCCGACGCCCTGTCCGTCCTCGGTCGAAGTGGCGGGAGGCGTAAGGGCGACTTCATCTCGGTGGTCGAGGAACCGATAGTACTTCCTGACGGTGGGACGGACCACACCTTTCTGGTGCACGGTGTCCGACACGTGGCCGATCCTGTAGCGCGTGACCGGGTGCTAAACGAACTGAGCCCCGACGACTCCCTACAGATTCGTCCAGAGCCCCATAATCCAGTTAATCCCAGGGCGCTCTCGATCGTGTCCGCGGGCGGGACCGCATTGGGGTGGGTACCAGACGGACTGGTCGATTACATAGGCCGGCTATATGAGAATGGTACGTTGACCCTTAGAGTCGTTCGCGTAAATGGCCCCAAGCAGCCTGATCAGCTACGCATGGTCGTAGTAGCTCGCGGAAGGCTGGCCGCCGGGACTGCCGCTCTCCCTCAGCTTCTTGCGATCGCGTACCGACAAGGTGCAGCGACAGGAGCGTCGCTGGGCGTCGGCTAGGCTCGAACGTAGCCGCACAGGCGTAGCTGCTGAAACATGTTGCCGCGGGACCAGCGTCTGAGCGGACTAGTCGAGGGCTCCGGCCTCCGCTTGAGGCTGAGGTCGGAGCCCCATCGAGCCGCACACCGTGGACCGAGACGAACGTCCGCTCATGCTTGATATGTGGGTGATGGCCCAGTCAGGAACGCGCACCCCGGGTTCGAGGCACGGTGGCGCCCTGGCCACGACCCGGTCCGGCTGGTAACGGCGCTTCCGGACGCCCAGCCCAGTCCTGCCGCGAGGCATTCCGGCCATGCGAGTCCGGTGGGCGCACGGCGCCCGCTCCGAAATCGTTCACGCGGCCGAACGCGTTCAGGGATTCAGTACCCCGCGGCGGCGAGCATCTGCAATATAGGCGAAGTATGCGGAGCCCTTACTCAGTGCATTTCCAGTCCGATGTGTCAGGAAGTCATCATAGCCGTAGAAGATGCGCTTACCGCAAAGGTGAAGCGTCCTCGCGTTGATGTGAGCGACTACGTCATCGGTCGCTTGGCAACGCGCCTCGCGGGCACTCGGATAACTGACTAAGGCGACGCTCTTGCTTACGGGAAAGGATACCTCGACATCATAGTCGGACAGCTGTTGAGGCGGGCGTATCGTTTCGTCGTTTTCCCTCGCTTTGCCCGAGTCCAAGCTGCCCCAAACCAACGGATTGTCGGAGCAGATGAATCCGCCTGTGAGATCGGCGTCCGTTATGTGCGATTCCCATCGTTTCCGCATCAATACTCCATGCAGCTCGCGCGCCAGCTCAAATACTAGGCCCACCGTTAGCACCGTAGGGGGCCGAGGGAACCAGCGATTCTCGTTCAGAAGTCTGAGGGCGTCGTCGTACCCTGGAACCTCTTCGGGCGGCACCCCGTTTCGTAGCTCTGATGCTCGAAGCTGCTCCCACTGTTGGCGGGACACTTCCTTGCGCCGAAGTCGCGCGGCGATGCCGGCGGCCAGTGCGGGCGCGAGCACGTCCCGGGCCCTGCGGTTCCGAGCGGCGCATAACGCCGCAACTTCAAGTGTCCTCGCTATGGCTTGACGGTCTGCTGAGCCTCCACTTGCCACCAACCTGAGTGAGGGTGCCAACTCGGTTTCCACTTGTGAAAGGAGCGTCTCAGTCTCATTTGGATCGACCCCGGGCTCCTCGACACGGTTGTAATCAGTCTTTCTGCACGCCTTCGAGGGCGTTGAAGCATACTTTCGGCCCGTGTCATAGTCGAACACATTTAGTCGGTCGCTCTTGCTCCCGCGCTTAGTGAACCCGGCTAGATAGAATGCGGGAATGACGTGATGCTTCCGTGCGTCGCTTCGACTTGGCGACCTGCCACCACCCACTCGGCGATCCTAACCGCCCCCGAGATCTGTGCAGCCTCCGCGGCAACGGCTCGCGGGGGTGACACGACCGCGCTGCCAGTCTGGACGGGACGCACAGGGGCTGCAGGCCGGCAGGCATCGAGGTGGACAGAGGCGTAGAAGCGCCACGACTCGCAACTCGTATCAGCGAGCGTCCAAGGCACGGGCGGTTTGCGCAACCGGGAGGGCAGTACGACGGTGGCTTCACCTACCTGGATATTCGCTCAGTTGCAACCGATAAGGCCCGTCCGACCACTCCGCCGCGGTCGTCGTCTCGGAGCCGCATCGTACGCAGTCGGCCTCCCATAAGACCGGTTCTGCACCGTGTCATGGTCAGCGCATACTGGCGCACGAGTCCGACAGCGGCCACGCACCGACTTCGCGGCCATGTTAACTCGCCATCGGGGATGTGCGGCCCTGGGATGTGTGCTGCGCGCATGTGGCTGGAGCGGGGAGCTGTTGGCGGTGCCGGCCGGTAAGGCAGTCCCGGGTAACGTACGCGTCCACTCGGGATAAGAAGCCGGGTAGGTGAAGTCCGTGCCACGTTTGAGCGGCGTCGGCGGTGCGGGACGCGAGGAACGCTGTGTACCAGGTGTGGTAGAGGGTGAGGAGTTCCGCCACGAGCCCGGGATGGTGCGGCCAGCAGCTTGGGAGGCTGCGGCCCGGTGAGTCGCTGCTGTAGGTGCGGGTCAGCCAGCACACCCATTCGCCGATCGCGTCGTACACCCGGCCGCCAAGTTCGTCGGTGTCTTCACCCCAAATCGTCCAGGGGGTGTCGCGCTCCCCCCGGCCGGCAGCCGCCTCCGCGCCGTCGCCGACGACGGCGGCGAGCAGGTCGAGCTGCTCCTGCTGCCGTGCCAGCGCCTGGGCAAGTTCCTCGACCCGCCACTCGATCGGAGTGCTCATCCGGACGCCTGCGCAGCCTCCGCGTCGCTCCCGGCACGGAGGGTTTCCCGGTCGTCGCGCAGCCCGGCCCAGGCCCCTCGCCGCTGCCATATGCCGGGCAGCGCGACAAGCACCGGTGGAAGGTCGCGGTAGATAAGCATGCCGTCGCCGGGGCGGAGTCGGCGCAGGTCGGCGGGGTCGAGGACGGGAATCCGGTCGTCGCTGCTGCTGGTGGTGGAGTCGCGGCTGGAGGTGCTGTAGCCGACGCGGCGGCGGTAGTGGTGGCCGCCGAGGGCGGCCAGGGCGGTGAGGTCGCGGGTGCTTTTTCCGCCGCCGAGGATCAGCAGTGAGGTGGAGTTGTCGATGAGCACGGCGGCCCGGTCCGGGCCCCAGCGGGCGCGGGCCTGGCCGAGGGACTGCAGGGCGTAGCTGATGACGACGCCGCGGCCGGCGGAGTCGCTGATCGTCTCGGCCAGGGTGGGGACGGGGGCGATGTTCGCGACCTCGTCGAGGACGGCCAGCGCCGGGGGGTCGAGCCGTTCCGCCGGCTGATCGAGGGCGAGGGTGCGGGCCCGGTTGAGGACCTCCTCGACGAAGGCGGTGACCAGCGGGGCGGTGGAGCCGGCGGCCGCGGCGGAGCCGAGCACGTACACCGTCTCGCCGGCTCGGATGGCGGCGTCGACGTCGAACTCCTCCCCGGGTGGGGGGCTGACCAGCTCCAGGATGTCCGGGCGGGCGAGGCAGGCAACCGCGTTCGCGATGGTGGCGTAGATGCCGTCGCGGGTCTCCGGCACCAGCCGCTGGACGGCGGCGAGGCGGCTGGCCTGGACCGGCAGCTCGGCGGCGGCCAGCGCCCGCTGCGCGGTGTGGTCGGCGGGGTCGGACAGCCAGTCGAGCAGGGTGAGCACCCCGCCGCCGGCGTGCGCGGCGGCGGCGAGGTAGCCGGCGAGGGTCGATTCGGCGTGCGCGGTGAAGAAGCCGTGCGCCGACAGCGTCGCTCCGGCGTCGGCCTGTGGGCTGGCGGCGATCAGCGCGGCCGCGCGGCGTTCGGCGGTGGCCAGGTCGGCGCAGCCGGCGATCGGGGACCAGCGCACCCGCCGCCGCCACGGCGGGCCGGCCCCGGCGGTGTCGAGCACGCTGACCGGGGAGCCGTTGCGTTCCCGCTCCAGCGCGGTGAGCAGCAGCAGGTCCGGTTTGGTGGAGGTGACCAGTGCGAAGCCGGGCCCGGCGCGCAGCTGGTGCGTGAGCACCCGCAGCGTCTTCCCGGACTGGGTCGGGGCGATCACGCCGTGGCAGTCGGTGAACGGCGCCCACAGCGGCAGCCGGGAGCGGTGGTGCCGCCCCAGCGGCACCCCCAGTTCCCCTGGTCCGGCGCGGCGCCGGGCGCGGCCGCCCAGGGTCGGGCGGGTGGTGGCGGCGGCGAGCCGGGCCGCCCGCCGGGACAGCACCGGGGCGAGGTCGGCGCGGGTGGCCAGCCCGGCCGGCCGGCCGCCCCACCGGTGGGCGAGCAGCCCGATGCCGGCGAGGACACCGGCCAGGGTGACGGCGAAAACGAGCGCGAGGGCCATTGTGATGCCGGCGGGCGGGGCGGGTGGCGGCCAGCCGCGGGTGTCGCCGTGGGCGACCAGATCGCGGGCGGCGGCTCCCAGCTGCGAGGGCCGTAGCCGGGGCCACGGCCGGCCGGCCAGCCGGGCGGCGACCCCGCCGGCGGCCCACACCGGCAGCAGCGCCGCGCCGGCCAGCGCGGCCGCGGCCGCGGCGAGCAGCAGCAGCCCGTCGTTCGGGCCGGTCAGCGGCGGCCGGACGGCGCCGCCGGCCGGGCTGGTGTCCCTCATGCCGATCCTTTCCGGTCAGACCCGCATCCGCTCGTTGGTCATGGTGATCCCCCGTTCGGCGGGGGAGAGGACGAGCTGCACGTCGTAGGAGCCGTAGGAGCTGACTTTCCACAGCGCGCGGCCGATCTCCCCGGCGCCCCAGGAGGCGACCCGGGCGACTTCGGTGTCGGTGAGTCCGATCTCCTCCCGGATGGCCTGCAGCGGGCCGAGGTTCTGGGCGAGGAGGATGCGGGTCTGGCAGGAGGCGACGACGCCGCGGGCGATCGCCACTTCCTCGCTGCCGGCGTCGCCGACGGCCTCGAAGTCGCTGAGCCGGTGGGTGGCCAGAACCTGCACGGTGCCCTGCGCGCGGGACAGCCGCAGATCGCTGTCGATCTTCCGGGCCATGCCGGGGAGGGTCATCCAGCGCCACAGCTCGTCCCGGACGACGACGGTGACGGGCCGGTCGGCGGTGTCGATCGCGGCCTGCCCCCAGGTGGACAGGCAGGACAGGGCGGCGGCGACGACGTCGTCGCCGCGGGAGTCCAGCCGGGAGACGTCGAGGCAGACGATCGGCGCCGCCCAGTCCGGGGTGATGGTGGTGTCCGCGTCGAACAGCCCGCCGAGGACGCCGGCGACCATCGACGCCAGCGCGCTGGTCACGTCGCGAGACAGCCGGCGGAGCTCGGCGACGCCGCGGAGCCGGTGCTCGCGGACCGCGCCCGGAGTCGGGGTCGCGGAGCACGGCGAGGATCTGCGGGATCGTCGGGGTCGCCGCCGCTGCGCTGGCGCTGGCCGTCTGCGGGGTGACGCTGCGCAGCGCGTGGGCGAGCACCTGCTCCTCGAACGGGTCGACGCGGCGGCGGAGCCGGATTCTCGGCCATGTTCACCAGCAGCGCCAGCCGGCGGCGGGAGATCTCGGCGAGCCGGTCGGCCCGCTCGGCCGCCGCGGTGGGCAGCTGCTCGCCGAGCGGGCCGGCGTCGAGCGGGTTCACCCGGCCGGGCAGCCCCGGCCCGAGAGCGATGGGTTCCACGCCGAGCGCCCGGCACAGCCCGGGGTACTCGCCTTTGATGTCGCCGGGGATGAACAGCCGGGCGCCGAACGGCACCAGCCGCCAGCCGAACGGGATCTTCACGTGGCTGCTCTTGCCGGAGCCGGGCAGCCCGCAGATCAGCACGTTCGGGTTGGTGACGATGCCGCGGAGCAGCCACTCGATTGGGTGGCAGCTGAACTGCGAGCCGGATTCCTCGTAGCCGACGTACACCCCGACCGCCGGCGGCAGCGAGCCCATCAGCCACGGGTACAGCCCGGCGAGATGGGCGGTGGTGGCCCGCCACACCGGCGGGCCGGGGTCGGGACGGACCGCCCGGCCGCCGTAGGGGCGGTTCTCCCCGCGCCGCGGCGGCCCCTGCACCGCCCGAGCCTCCCGGCGCCGCGTCGGGCGCAGCGCCGCCTCCCGGCGGGCCCGGTCCCGACCCGCCTCCCGGTTCCGGCCCGGTAGCCCGGCGGCGGCGAGGGTGACCGCCAGGTCCTCGCTGTGCCCGCCGGCGCGGCGTGGTCTCATACCCGCATCGCGGCGGACTGTCGGAAGAAAATTAGCCAGACGAGCGGCCGGAGCGCGGCGTGCAGCACCGGACCGGCCGGCCCGCGGGAGTCGCCGTAGCGGCCGGAGGTGACGAGGAGCAGATTCACAGCACACCTCTTCGGTTGGGCAGGCCGAGGGCGAGCGGGAGGGTGGCGGCGAAGCCGGCGTCCTGCACGCCCCACAGCCGGCGCAGGTCGGTGCGGATCCGGGTGGCGGCGGATTCGACGTCGGCGCAGGCCTCGTCGAGGGCCTCGCGGGTGGTGGCGGTGACGGTGAGGTAGCCGACGAAGCGGCACAGGCCGTGCCCGGCGGCGCGTTCGCTGTCCTGCCGGTCGGCGTTCTCGAGCTCGCGGCGTTCCCGTTCGGGGACGACCTGGCCGAACCGCTGCCGGATGCCGATGTTGGCGCTGCGGGAGGTCCGGGCGGCGCCGATCATCGCGTCGGCCTTGCGCGGCGGGATCGGGTCAATGACGAGGGCGTAGCGGTGCAGCGCCCGCCCGGAGGTGGGGGCGAGCAGCGCGCGGAGCACGTCCGCGTGCACCGGGGAGGACGGCCAGCCGTCGATGACGTAGGTGACGGAGTAGCCGGAGTCGTGCCGGTAGTGCCCCCAATGCGCTTCGGCGGCGACCGGGCCGGCGTCGGCGAGCCCGACGCCGGGTTCGAGGCCGGGGTCGGCCCGGCGGCGGGCGGCGAGCCCGGCCGCTTGCGGGTCGAACGCCACCCGGAGCAGCTCGCCGAGGTCGCGCGCGTTGAGCCAGCCGCCGAGGGTGAGCCCGGCCTGCAGCACTTCCTGGGCGAGGGTACGCATCTGCCGCACCTCGGCGGCGGCGGCGCCGAGGTCCCCGCCGCCGGCGGCGGCGACGTCGCCGCGGGTGTAGCGCAGGTCGACGGCGAGCGCCAGGTAGGTCTCGTACGCGATGGACGCTCCGGCGGTGCGGGCGAGCACGTCGTCGTAGCCGGCGATCGCCGCCGCCGGGGCGGCCGGGTCGACGTGTTCGGCAGCCCAGCGGATCAGCGCCTGCCCCTGGTCGGGGACGGCCCGCACGACGGCCTGCACCCGGCGGATCGGGGACCGGTCGACGCAGCGGGCGGCGAGGAAGCCGGCCCAGGCGTTGACCCGGCGGTTCTCGGTGCTGGTGTCGGTGAGCAGCAGCCCGGGGGCGGCGACCCGGGCGACGACGACAGCGAGCCGCTGGTAAGGGTGGATCACCACCGCGGCCCGCTGCTCGGCGGACAGCGCGACCTCGACGGTGCGCAGCGGGGCGAGCACCCCGGGCAGGTCGACCCGGCGCACCAGCCGGGCGCCGTCGGCGCTGAGGTTGACCGGGCCGGCCGGGCCGGCGAGGAACCGGGTCCGACCGCGCCTGGCGGCGAGCGCGTGCCCGGCGGCGGTGCGGGCCCATTCGTCGCTGGTGCGGCCGGCGACCCGCGCGAACGCGAGCGCCAGCAGCAGCCCGACCCCGCCGGCGTGGAAGGGCAGGGCGAGCAGCCGCTCGCCGGTGACGAACCAGGCGACGGCGGCGACGACCGCGGCGACGAGGAGCAGCACCCGGGTGGTGGACAGCCCGAACATCAGGGTGGAGCGGTCCGGCTGCCAGCCGGAGTAGGTGCGCCGGCCGGCCGGGTCGGCTGCCGCGGTCACGGCGCCCCGCCCGGGTGCGCGCCGGGCGGTGCGGTTTGCGGTGCGTCCGCGCCGGTGCCGCCGCCGGTTCCGGCGGAGGGAGGCCCGGCATTGGAGGTCGGCTGGGACGGCCGCGGCCGGGCCGGGGGCTGGCCGGTGCCGGGGTAGCCGTAGTAGCCCTGCCCGTCCGCGCCGGCATGGTCGGCCATGCCGTGCATCAGCCCGCCGGCCGCCTGCGAGCCGCGGACCGCGGCGGCCAGGGCGAGACCCACACCGCCGGCCACTGCGGCGACACCGCCGCCCGCCGAAGCACCGCCGGCGGCGGCGGCCCCGCCGCTCATGCCTCGGCCGCCGAGGGCGGCGCCGACCTGCGCGCCGGCGGAACCCCCGCCACCGTCCGCGCTGGCCCCTTCCCCGCCGCCCGCACTGTCGCCGCCGCCGGAGGAGGAGGTGCGCCGGCCGAGTCGGGCCGCCCCGGCGCCAACCGCCATGCCGGCGACCGCCATCGCGCCGCCGCCGGAGCCGGCGGAGGTGAAGGAGAGCAGCCGGGCCAGAGCCGGCCAGGCGAACGCCGCGATCGCGAGGGTCATCAGCGCGGAGAGGATCCCGTTGATGCCGGTGGCGGTCGCGGTGGTGTCCAGCGCCACAGCGAAGATCGCGGCGACGACCGGCTTGAGGGAGATCAGCATGCCGAGCCAGGTGGCGGTCTTGCGGAACCAGCTGCGGGTTTCCTCGCCGAGCAGCCCGGCCATCGCGATCGGGCTGGTCGCGACGAGCACCACGATCGCCGCCTGCCGGGCGATCATCTCCAGGTACAGCACCAGGCTGGCCAGGACGCCGAGCACGCCGAAGATGAGCAGCAGCGGGGCCGCGAGTCCGGTGCCGCCGGTGGAGAACAGGGTGTAGAGCCGGGTGCCGAGGCTGTCGTAGGTGGCCGGGTCACCGACGATGCCGGCGGTGAGCTGGTCGGCGGCGTCGAGCAGGGCCTGGACGAGGGCCACCAGAGCGGCGGCGGCGACGCCGGCCTGCAGCGCGCCGGTGACGCCGCGGGCGACCCCGCTGCCGTCGCGGCGCAGCACCGACAGCCCGACCTGCAGGCACAGCACGATCGCGGCGACGCCGGCACCGGCGGCGAGTAGCAGCGTGAAGGTGCCGGCGTAGCCGCTGGCGGCGAGGTTGATGCTGGTGGCGCCGGTGAAGAACGCGCCGAACCCTTTCAGCATGTCGGCGGCGGCGTCGGCGAAGCTCTGGCAGATCGAATCCCAGATGCCGCTGGCCACCCGCTGCGCGGCGCAGCCGGCCCAGTCCAGCGGGTTGAGGCAGCTCATCGCGCCGCTCCCAGCACGACGACATCGCGCCAGCCCAGCCGGTGCGCGCCTGGGGTGTCCGGTTCGGCGGTCAGGCCGGCGACCCGGCTCGGGTCCATGTCGCGGTCCAGCAGCCGGTAGTCCCCACCGCCGGCCGCTGCGGGTGCCCAGCGCAGGTGCAGCTCGAGGACCTGTACCTGGTGCAGCCGGGCGCCGGCGGCGCCGCCGAGGTCGGCGGTGGCCAGCACGTCGACCACCGGGAAGTCCGGGTCAGGATCAGTCACCTGCACCATGCGTGGGGTGACGACCAGGTACGCCGGGGTGGCCGGGCCGGTGGCGGCGACGCCGAGGCTGGCCCGCACCGCGATCGTGGTCTGCGCGGCCCGGGCCGGCGCGGAGGGGAACGACGGGTCCGCGTACCGGGCGGCCGCGGCGGCGGCCCGAACCGGGTCCAGCCCGTACATCACCTGCGTCCACCGCCAGGCCGCACTCGCCGCACCGAGCGGGGTGCGCGGGTAGCCGAGCGGGACGACCGCGGCCGGCGACGCCGGGGCGGGGAGGCGCAGCGGCGCCGGTGCCCCCCCGGCTGCGGCCACGGCCCGCCCCGCGGCCGGAGCGGCCGGCGCGGCCGCCGGGCCGGTGGTGGTCCGGGTGGGGGCGGCTGCCCGGTGCAGCCCGGCCCGGTGCAGCCCGAGGGCGGCGGCGGACCCGGCCAGCAGGAGGAAGGCGACGACCGCGCCGATCCGGCGGCGCCGCCGCGGCGTTGGGGGAACATTCCAGCTCACCGTCAGCCGCCGAGGCCGAACATGGTGTTGACCATGGTGATGGCGGCGCCGACGACCACCGCGCCGACCGCGGACCACAGCAGGGTGGCCCGGCCGCGTTCGGCGAGGTGCGGGTTTCGGGTGAGCGATCCCACGGCCATCGCCCCGCCGGAACCGACCCCGCCGAGCGCGCACATCGCCAGCGCGATCCACAGCGCCCACGGGATGATCACGTCGAAGGCGCGGCCGCCGGGCAGGTTGGAGTTGGACGGGCTGTAGTTGCCGATCCCGCCGCCGCCTCCGCTGCCGCTGGGGCTGGGGGACGGCGCGGCGATGATCAGGGTGTGCACGAAGGTGCTCAGGCGCTGCATGGGACGTGCTCCTCTACAAGGGCGGGGGTGGACAACTGGGGCCAGATCGGCGGCGGCGGGTCGAGCACGGCGGAGACCAGCGGCCCGAGTCCGCGCCGGAGCCGGTGTCGCCGCCCGCCGAGTGGCAGCGGGACGGTGGCGCCCGCCGCGCCGCCGGCGACGTGCAGCACGGCGCGGGCCATCGCGGGCGCGCCCGGGGGGGTGAGCGGGACGAGGACGGTCCGCCGCGCCCAGGCGGCGGACTGATCGACGAGCCGCAGCGCGGTCTGCGCCGCGGCCAGCGACGGCGGGAGGACGAGGACGGCGACGGTGTCCGGGTAGGTGACGCGCAGCCGGGGCAGGTCGCGGGGCGGCAGCCCGGAGACCACCAGCGGGACGTCGCCGTCCCGGTCCGGCAGCGCGGCCAGCCCGCCGATGCGGACCCGCACCCGATGTGTCGGGGGCGGGGGCTGGGCGCCGGGGATGACGAGCAGCCCGACCTCGCCGCCCAGGTGCCGGGCGAGCGCGGCGGCGAGCTCCGCGGCGAGGACCGCCGCCGGGTGGGCGGCGGGCTGGGTGAGCGCGACGACCGGGACCACCCGGCCGGGGACGCCGCGGATGCCGCCGTGTCGGGACGGCCCCATCGTCATGCCTCCTTCCTGACCCGCGGGGTCGCGCGTCAGGAAAGGAGAAGCCCGTTGACAGGGAAAGCGGGACAGCAGAGGCGAAAGATTTCTGCGCTCAGCCGGGACGGGTCAGCCGACGCGGGGAGCGGGCGCCGGGCGCCGGGGTGAAACCGTGCCGCCGGTAGTAGCCGAGGAGTTCGTCGCTGCCGGCGGTGAGCCGCACGGACGCGCCGTCGCAGCTCGCGGCGGCGAGGATCTGCGCCAGCAGCCGTGTACCGGCGCCGCGGTGGGCCTCGCCGGGCAGCCGGGCGAAGTTGGTCAACACCCAGGTCCGGCCGGAGCGGCGCGTGACGGTGGCCACCGCCTCTGGTGTGGCGAGCGTGACGTGCCAGGGCAGCAGCCGCCCGGCGGCCAGAACGGCCGCGGTGGCGGGCGCGGCCAGCAGCAGCGTCAACCGGCGCAGGCCGCGGCGGTGGGCCGCGAACCCGCGCCAGTGCACCCCGAACGCGGCGGCCGACCGCCGGCGGGTCGGCGTCCGGGCGGGGCCGGCGCCGAGCAGGGCGGCCCGCGGGGTGCCCGGCCGGGGTCGCCGCGGGGTGGGCAGCAGCCAACAGATCGCCGCCGCGGCGGCGGGCAGGGCGGTGATCGCGGCCAGAAGGACCAGCACGGCCGCGGCGTCGAGGTGCAGCAACCGGGCGGGGTTCATGCGCTGGCCCGGCGCTGCGCGGCGAGGATCCGCCGGTAGGTGGCGACCGTCTCCTCGCCCGGGGAGTCCTCGAGGGCGGCGAGCGCGGCGGCGCACTCCCGCCAGGCCCGTTCCACGGCGGCCGGGTCCGACTCTCGGGCAATCATCAGCGCCTGGTAGAGCCGTTCATCCGGCCCGGCCCGCAGCCCGGCGCGGAGCGCGGCTTCCGCGGCGGCCGGGTTGCCGTCGTCGAGTTCGAGGAAGGCGAGGGTCTCGGCGGCGTCCACGATGCGGCTGACCGCGTCGTTGCCGATCGACAGCCCGTGGTTGGGGAACCACCACAGGTCCAGGCCGTCGAGCGGGACGCCGCGGACCAGGGCGAGCGCGGCCCGCAGGTCCTCCCGCCCGCCCCGGTCGGTGAGTGCGACCAGCCGGCTGTAGTCCAGGGACACGCTGGGGTGCAGCCGGTAGACAGCGCCGTCCCGCAGGACGGCCTGTGCGCCGCCGGCGGCCGGGCCGAGCGCCTTACGGGTGCGGGAGACGATTTCGTGGCGGCGGTTCGCGCGGACGTTCGGTGTGTCGGAGTCGGTGGCGAGGTAGGTGTCGAGCCGGTCGGGGGTGATGCCGGCCGGGCCGGCGAGGGCGAGCATCACCGCCAGTTCCAGCGCCCGGCCGGTGACCGGCGCGGCCGACCCGCGGACGGTCACCGGGCCGAGGATGCACACCTCGATGCCACCCTGATGCGGCGCCCGGCCGTCGCCGTCCGCCGGCCCGGCTGCAGACCCAGCAGGCTCCGGCGGTGCCGTCTCCGACTGTTCCCCGGTCTCCCCGACGTCCGATGGGGCCGGAGCCGCCGGCGGCGGGGTGGGGGTAGCGACGGCCTCCAGCCGGCGCGGTGTGGGCGCTTTCGTCGCCGGGTCGGCGCGGCGGCCCGGGGCGGGCCGGGCGTCGGCCGGGAGCAGTTGCCGCTCAGCGAGCAGGTCGCCGCGGGTCAGGTCGGCGTAGCGGCCGGTCCCGGCAGGGATCGGCGGCGCGGCGGCGGTGGCGAACAGGGCGCTGACCGCGTCGATCTCGGCGGCGGTGAGGGCTTGCGCGGTGGCCGTCAATCCGAGTTCGGGAGACTGTGGCTAGGCCGCCGGCGTCGAGGGTCAGCGTCGCTGGTGTCTCCGCAGGTGCGGCGGCGACCAGGGCGAGGGTGCCGACGCCGGTGGCGGCCTGCAACCGGGCCAGCTGGTCCGCGTCCGGCGCTTCGGCGGTGACCAGCAGGGTGGGGGCGAGTCGCTCGTCGTCCGCCCGGGCCAGCCGGGCGGCGGCCGGCGTCTCTGGCTCGGTCAGGGCGTCGCGGGTCTCGGCGGCGCGGTGCTCGACCGCGTCCAGGGCGGCGGCCAGCGACGGGTAGCGCGAGACCCGGTCGCAGTTCCGGCACGTCGAGGCCGACCAGGGCGAGTTCGAACCAGCCGCCGCCGCTCCACGGGCTGGTGGCCAGCTCCAGCGCCGCGGTGCGCAGCCATGCCGTGGTCCGGGACGCCGGCCCGGCGACGGTGGTGACGACCGCCGCCTCCAGGTTCCACAGCAGGTACCCGCCATCGCCGGTTCGGCCGACGGTGACCAGGCCGGGCAGCGGGTCGAGGCCTGGCGCTGGCTGGCGCGTCGGCGAGCAGCTTGCGGCGGCCGACCGCGTCGAGGGTCCAGGTGCCGGGGTCCGGCCCGGGCTGCCACGGGGCCGGCGGCGGCTGGTCGCCGGGAAGCCACAGCCGCAGCTGGGTCGGCCGTAGTTCGGCGGCGCGGACCGCGGCGGCGGCGGCTGGGGCCTGCTCGGCGAGGTGGCGCAGCACCAGCCGCAGCGCGTTGGCGGCGGCCGGGTCGGCCGCGCGGTGCAGCTCGCTCTCGGTCTCCGCGCCGTCCCGGTCGGGCAGCGGGATCCGCTGGCCGGGGCGGCGCTGCCGCTGCTGCCGGCGCCGGCGCCGGCGCAGCTCGAGGAGCAGACCGGCGGCCAGCAGGCCGCTGCCGGCCAGCCCCAGCACCCGGGCAGCGTCGTCGCTGTCCGCGCCGGCCGGGGTCGTGGTCACCGGCAGGACCGGCCCGTCAGCGGGCCGGGTCGCCCGCGGCGTTGGGGACGCCGCCGCCCGGGCGGTGGGGGCATGCCCGCTGGGGTGGGTCGACGGCTGCGCGGCGGGGAGAGCGGCTGACGCCGCTGGAGGCGCCTGCGCGGGGCCGGGGGGCGCCGGGTCCCCGGGTGGCGGATGCGGCCGGGTGTGGGCCGCGCGCTGCCCGGCGGCGGGCTCTCCCGGCACGGCCGGCCGAGAAGACGCCGGGGACGCCCACGATGCGGGGAGCTGCAGCCGCCAGCCGGGGTAGATCCAGTGCGCGTCAGTGAGCCGCCGGCCGTCGGGCTGCGGCCGGCCGTAGTTCGCCTCGGCGAGCGCCCGCCAGCCCAGCGGGTCGCCGGAGTGCCGCTCGGCGAGTGACCACAGCGTGTCCCGAGGCGCCACGACGATCTCCCGGCTCCGTCGCGACGGCGGTTGGCGCGGTGGGTGCCGCCGCCGCGCTGTCCGCCACGGCCGGCGTCGTGTCCGCCGGCGCTGCCGCCCGGTCCGGGGCCGGCGGGGTGTAGGGGGCGGCCGCTGCGGGTCGGGCCGGGAACCCGGCCAGGGTCGGGGCCGCGGTGCCCGCAACGAGCACGACGACGGCGGAGACCAGGTGCGCGGCGGGCCGCTGCACCCCGGCGAGGCCGGGTAGCTGCCAGCGCCGGCCGCGGGCGGCGGCGAGCGGTCTCGACGGCGGTGGACAGCGCGAACACCGCCCAACCGGCCCAGGCGATCGTCGCCGCGGCGGCGATGAAGACGGTGCCGTCGTCGGGGCGGGTGAGGTAGCCGCGCAGCACGGCGGCGCTGGGCAGCCCATGCGGCAACCCGACGACAGAGAGCAGCAGGGCGGGGATGCCGGCGAGCAGCGCGGCGAGCAGCAGCAGCGCGCCGACGCCGCGGGCGACGTCGCCGGCGGTGCGGACCCGGCGGCCGCCCATCACCGGCCGGTCTCCAGGTTGGCGGTGGCCGAGCCGCGAACCGTGATGGTGCCGATGCCCAGCACCCGCAGCACCGACGTGGGGTGCGCGGTGGTGACGGTGACGTGCAGCAGCACCGGGCCGGACAACCCGACCGCGCCGGTCGCGCCGGCGGCGTGCAGGTAGCCGGCGGCGGCGGTCTCGGCGGTGGCGGCTGCGACGCTCACCCCGCCGCCGGAGCGGTAGCCGTCGCTGTTGAGCGCCTGCGCGCCGGCGCGGGCGGACTCCTCCGCCAGCCCGGTGGCCTGCTGGCGGTCCCGCAGCGCGCCGCCGAGGTCGTACACCAGGCCGAACAGCAGCAGCAGCGCCGGGACCACCGCGGCGACGAACATCGTGACGCTGCCCCGCTCCCGGCCGCAGACAGGTACCGGTCGCCCACCGGATATCGCATCCTTCAGCACTTCTGAACCCACCTCATCTCGCCCGGTACTGGATCAAGGGGGCTGGTGAAGTGCGCGTGCTCGTCCACGCTGCCGGGCAGCCCGGGCACCAGAACGTCGGCGAGCTGGACTCGGCAGGTGACGTCGACGGAGACGGTGGCCGGCGCGCCGAGCGGGGCGGCGAAGCCGGCGGTGTCCGCGGTCACGCTCGAGGTGGTGCAGAGGATGCCTTGGGCGGTGAGCGATGCCCGGGCGGTGCCGGCGGCCGCGGCCTGCGCCTCGCCGGCGCTGCGGGCGATGGAGGCGGCCCGGGCGGCGTCGCGGGCGGCGGACTCGACCGAACCGCCGGCGGCCTGCACCCGCCCGGCGGCGATGATCAGGCCGAGGAGGAACAGCAGCCCGGGCACCAGGATCGCGACCTCGATCGCGGCGCTGCCCCGCTCCGGTGCCAGGGGCGACCCTGCAGTTCGGCGGCTCACCCGACGGTCACCCGCTCAGTAGGTCCGCAGGCATGCTGCCGGACCGCGGCGTGAAACCCGGGCACCATCAGCGGAGCACTGCCGGTGACGGTGATGCAGATGCTGGTGGCGGTGCTGCCGGTGGTGCTGGCCTGCGGGTTGTTCAGCACGCCGGTGCCGGTGCTGCGGGCGTAGTTGGTGGCGGCCGCGACGCCGGCCGCCGGGGAGGAGCCCTGTAGCCGGGCGGCGGTGAGACCGTCCCGGGCGGCGGCGAGGGCGACGGATCGGGCGTGGTACCAGTACGCGGCGTTCACCGTCAGGATGACGAGGAGCAGCAGGGTGGGGAAGACCACGGCGAGTGCCGTGACCGACCCGCGCTCGCCGGTCGGCGAGCGGTCGGGGGTCGGCATCGGGCGGCCAGGCACGGGGTTACTTGATGCCGTTGGAGTACTTCTTCACGGCTGCCGCGATCAGCCCGACCACCAGCAGCGCGGCGGCGAGGCTCGCCGCGACGATGACCGCGGTCGGGATCGGGCCGCCGTCGCCGCGTTCCGGGTCGGCGGTGGCCTGCTCCCACCGGTCGATCACCGACAGGTACGCCGAGACGGGCGAGGAGGAGAGGGTGCATCGCGCGTTCCTTCCAAGAAAGAAGGCAGTGCGGGGTCGGGTACTGTGCGTCGGGTCGGGTCGGGCGGCTCCTCTCAGCGCAGGCCGGCGAGCAGCGGGAACAGGATGACGGACGAGCAGCGCGTAGAAGATCAGCGTGGCCGGGATCTGCATCCGCATGCTGACCGCGTTGCCGTGGGTCTTGGCGTCGGCCTGCGCCGCGGAGCGCATCGAGGCGGCCTTGGCGACCAGCGTGTCGTAGATCCGCCCGCCGCCGCCGGCGACCTCCACCGTGCTGGCCAGGTCGGACAGCTCGGCCACGCCGAGCTCGTCGCCGAGCTGGCCCAGGACCCGCCACGGCGGGGCGCCGGTGAGCCGGGAGGCGTCGATCGCGTCCCGGATCCGCTGGAACGCCCAGCCGTGCGCCACCGCCGCTGAGCGGACCACCGCCTCGCCGGGGTCGGCGTCCGCGGCGCGCTCGAGCGCGATCATCTCCAGATAGCCGGCGAGGGCGACCCGGAACTCCCGGCGGGCCCGTGCGGCGCGGGTCTTCACCGCCGACGCCGGGGTCATGGCGAGGACGGCCGCGGACAGCAGCCCGAGGACGGAGGGGATGCCGAGGCTGGTTCGCCAGCCGCCGAGGAGGCCGGCGAACCCGGCCAGCACGCCGAGCACCAGCGGCAGCAGCAGCCCGTACAGCGCGCAGAGCACCACCTGCGCGAGGTAGACGTCGGGGGACTGCCGCAGCGCGGCGAGGTCCCGGTGCGGGATCCGCAGCGCGCCGGCCGTGACCCGGGCGGCCCAGCGGCCGAGCCGGGCCTGCGCGGTGTGCGCCGCGGTGGACTGGACAGCCAGCGGGGCCGGCGGCGGGTGCACCAGCGCGCGCAGGTCCGGCCCGGCCGGCCACAGCTCCCGGGCGAGCAGCCACAGCCCGCCGCCGACCATCGCCCCGGCCGCCGCGCCGCCGGCGTACGGGGTCACCGGAAGCCCCCGGAGCTGGCCCGGTCACCGCGAGGGTGGTTGAGAAAACGTCCTTCGGCCGGGGCGGAGGTCATCGCCCACATCCACCAGAAGCACACGCCCAGCAGGCCGCCGGCGCCGGCGAGCACGGCCTCGCCAAGGACGCTCTGGTAAGGGTGCCGGAACTGCGGGGTGGCCATCACGAACGCCACCGCGACCAGCACGAACAGGGTGAGGATGCGGGCGGTGGACCGCGGCTTCTCCCGGTCCGCTTCGAGCTCTCGGCGCAGCGCCACCTCCGCGGCGACGGTCTCAGCCAGCCGGCGCAGCGCGCTGACCAGCCTCGGGCCGCGGCGGGATGCGGCCAGGATCAGCGCGGCGGCGACCATGTCCCCGACCGGGTCGTCGAGGTCGTCGGCGAACGCCCGCAGCGTCTCCTCGGTGTCCACCCGGGCGGCGAGGCGGGCGCCGAGCGCCTGCACCTCGCCGGCGATCGCCGGCGGCGCGGCCCGCACGCTCAGCTCGATGCCGGTCTCCAGGGTGGCCCGGGCGCTCATCACGTCGGCGAGGCGGCGGGTCCACGCCTCCAGCCCCTCCAGGCGGGCGATCCGGGCCCGGCCAGCGGTCCGCCGGGACAGCAGCGGCGGTAGGTAGTACGCGGCGGCGGCCGCGCCGAGGCCGAGCATCACGATCCGGGTGGCGGCGAGCAGCAGCAGCAGCGTCGCCGCGGCGGCGAGCAGCCGGCGCCGGCGCTCCGCGTGGCGCTGCCGTGGCAGGTCGGCGCCGGTGAGCCGGGCCCAGCGGCGGGCCAGCCCGACCGGCGGCCGGCCAGTGACGTCGACGGTGCCGCGCAGTCCCACCACGAGCAGCAGCAGCCCGGCGGCGACGGCGGTGCCCGCGAGGGCGCCGAGCAGCTCCCGGCCGGTCACGCCGCACCACCCGGCGCTGGTGCGTTCGGGTCCCACATGCCGTCCGGGGAGTCCCACCACGCCGGGTCCAGCCCGGCGCGGATCAGCTCGTCCAGGCACGCCGGGCGGTGCGCGGGAACGGCGCGCCTGTCTGGGCCGGGGGTGAAGATGGTGCCGATCGCCGGGGCGCCGCTCTCGCTGTGCCCGGTGATCTCCAGCACCTCATCGACGAAGCGGTAGCGCTGGCCGGCGGCGTTCCCCTCCCGAGCATCGACCAGCTCCTCCAGCAGCTCCAGGTGGACGAGGAAGTCCACCGTTCCACCGATCAGCTCATTCGCCGTGTCCCTGGACAACCCATTGCGGGTGGCGAGCGCTATCATTCGACTTATCGCCGCCCGACCGCGGCGGGCATGTAGGCTGAAAAGGCTTCCCGGGCTTCCGTTAGCTATCACGTCTAATAGCGGCACGATCTCATGGCTTCGCACTTCGCCGAGAACGACTTTTCTATTGTTGTGTCGCAGCGAGTGGGCAATAAGCTCGATCAGATCGACGCCGGACTCGGGGCTGTCCGCGGTGGGTTCCCGCACCTCGACCGGCCACACCCGCAGATGCCGCTGCCGCAGCAGATGCAGCCCCAATTCGAATTCCGTTTCGATAGTCGCTATTCGCTGGGTGCGGGGATATTCCGCCGCGACGGCGCGGAGCATGGTGGTTTTCCCGGCGCCCATCGGGCCGGTGAACCCTATTGTCTTCCCGGCTTTCACCGCCGCCCGAAGGAATTCCAGCAGCGCCATGCTGATCGCCCCGCGCCCCAGTTGATCCGAAAGGGTGACGTCGGTGATGCGGTGCAGCCGAACGGACAGCTGCGGCCGAGGAGAGACCTCCATCGTCGCGGTGAGCCGGGCCCCGAGCGGGTTCCCGCGGACCGGGAGCCGCAGCCGGACCAGCGGGCGGGCGGTGGAGAACTCCCGCGAGGTCTGCCCGAGGTCGCGGGTCCAGCGCTGGATCAGCTCGACCAGCTCGGCGTCGCTTCCGGCGAGCGCCGGGCCCCGCTCCAGCCGGCCGCCGGCGCGTTCGATCCAGACGTCGTCGCAGCCGTTCGCGTCGATGTTCTCGATCTGATCGTCCTCGACCAGGGCCTGCAGCCGGCCAAGCTCGAACATCGAGGCGAAGACCGCCTGCGCCATCGCGGCCTCCACCTCGACGCCGGGGGTGTCCCGGTCCAGTCCGGCCTGCGCCACCGCCCAGCCGGCGACCTCCTCCACGATCAGCGTGCGGGCCCGCTCCCGGCGGGCGTCCTCCGGCCAGGCCGCCGCCGGCCGGTCCTCGCCGAGCGCCCGGGCGACCCGCTGCCGGATGGCGGAGACCGCGGCGAAGTCCAGCGGCGCCGTCGAGGCTGCGCCGCCGGCGGCGGCTCCGGCGGGGCCGGCTCGTCCCCGGCCGGCCAGGTCCAGGAACCTGGCGGCTCCTCCCCCCATCCGGGTTGGAACGGCACGGCGTACGGGCTGCTCATGAGCCCACTCCGGTCGGGACGGCGCGCCGGCTCCGTGGGGCCGGCGAGCCGCAGGTCGCGGACCCGCTGCACCAGGGCCCGGGCGAGGGTGTCGGCGGAGCGCATCAGCGGAGCCCGGGCCAGGCTGCGGCCGGTCGGGGCGGCGCCGGTCAGCGCCGCCGCGGCGGCCGGGTCCGCCGGCAGCGACCCGGCGGTGCGCAGGTCCAGGGCGGCGGCGACCTCCGCGCCGCGGAACGACCCGTCGCCGATCACCAGCAGCTGCAGCCGGCGGGGTTCCGGCAAGTGCCGGCGCAGCTGCGGCAGCCACGCGGCGGCCGCGGCGACCGAGGCCACCGTCGGGCGGACCGCGAGCAGCACCAGATCGGCGGAGGTGAGCAGCCCGCTCACCGGCGCCGGCGCGGCGAGCCGGCCGCAGTCCGCTACGACGTCGTAGCCGGCCGGCCCGGCGGTCTCCAACGCGGCGAACGTCTGACCCAGCCGACCCCAGCTGGCGGCGGCGACGCTGGCCTGACCAGGCTCGTCGATGCCGGGAAGCCATAGCAGCCCGCCGTCGGGGTGCAGCGCGTACAGCTGCTCCTGCAGCAGCCCGCGCAGGTCGACGGCTTCCGGGCGGCGGGCGGCCGCGGCCAGGCGGCCCAGCCCGCGGCCGCCGGTGTCCACCTCGCCCCGCAGGTAGCCGGTGCGCAGGTCGCCGCCGGCCGGGTCGCACTCGGCGAGCACCACCGGGGAAGGCCACATCGACGCCAGCGCCAACGCGGCGACGCTCACCCCGGGGCTGCCCTTCGCGGAGCAGATCGCGACCAGCATCAGCCGCCGCCTCCCGCGGGCTGCACCAGCAGCGCGACGTTCCCGGTGGAGGCGGCCTCCGCGGCCGCGGTGGCGTCCCGGTCGGCGACCAGCAGGTCCACGACCACCGCACCGCCGCCGGCCGGGGTGGTGACGGCGTGCACCGTCCCGGCGATCCGCACCGCTACAGCCGGTGTGCCGCTCCGGCCGCCGGCCGGATCGCTCCCGCCTGGGGTGGTGACCAGCAGCACCCGGGCGCCGGGCCCGGCGCCCTCCGCGGGCAGCTGGCCGGGTTTGAGCGCGACCCCCAGCAGCTGCTGCCCGGCGGCGGGCGCCAGCTCCGAGGTGATCTCGTCCCGGGTGAGCAGGGTGCCGGGGCGCAGCGGCACCGCCGCCCGACGGCCCAAGACACTGCTCAGCTCACCGGCTGGGACCGGGTGCAGCGCCGGGTCCGTGCCCACCCGGGCGCGGGTCAGGTCCGCCGAGGTGAGCACCGCGCCGAGTGGGACCGGCCGGGCGACCGCCAGCGCCGGCGTGCGGGAGTCGATGGCGGCGACCATGGCCGCTCCGATGCCGCCGCCGGCAGCGAGCAGCGCCACCGCGAGGGCGACGAAGGCGGGGCGCCGGCGACGCGGCAGGGCAAGCAGCCGCGGCGGCCCGACGGCCGCTGTAGCAGCCGGCGCCGGCGCAGCCGCCGTCGAGCCGTTCACTGGGCTGCTGAGTGCTCGGCATGCGGGTCCTCTCACCGAGGGTTCGGGACATTGACGGCCTGCAACTCCGAGACGTGCACCCGGGTCCGGGCCGGGGCGAGGACGGTCAGCTGTCCGTGCGCACCCGACGCCAGCCCGCCGCCGACCCAACTGATGGCCCAGGTGGTGCTGGCGGTCACCGGAAGCTCGCCGCCGTAGCTGTCGTGGACGTAGGTGTGGCCGCACGTCGGGGAGGCGGCGTTCCCGTCGTACGACGACGTCCACGCCGTGCCCGGCCCGGTGCAGGTGCTGCCGGTGCCGTCACCCCAAGACCAGTAGATCGACTCCGACACGGCGGTCGCGGTCACCGACTCCCCGCCGGCCGAGGCGGTCGCCGAGTGCGTCCCCCACGTCGAGGGCGTCACCGCCGTCCACGCCCACATCGGCAGCCCGACGATCTGCCGCTCGGTCAACGGCGGCGACAAGGCGATCGTCCGGGCCACCCAACCGCAGCATCCGCACCGCGCGGGCGGCAAGCACATCCGGCGAAAGCCGCCAGCCGTAACCCGGCGGCTTGTCCGCCCGCCACGCGTAGCCCACGTTCGCCACCGTTGGCGGTCCGCCGGAGCAGTGCGTCATGTAGTAGCCGCCGTCACCCGACTGGTGGTATGGCTTGATCGCCGCGATCCGCGGGTCGTCCGGGCCGGCCACGGCGACACCAGCAGGAAGTAGCAGTGCAGCGCCTGGCTGTACCACCCAGCAGTCGGGGAGTAGCACGCCACCGGCGCCCCCGACGGCGACCGGCACGACGACTGCGACACGCTCGTCGTCCCCGGGCCACCCGAACCCGAGCCGCCACCCGGGTCCGCCGCCGTGCCACACCGAAACCTGGCATACGTCGTGTAAGGGGTCACAGTGCACGCCAACCCCACCCGGCCCGGGGCCGAGCGGCGACTGACGCTGTGCCTGGCCAGCGAGCACAGCGTGGCAAGACCTCAGCGCCAGGAGCGTCGCGAGACGCCGGCTCAGCATGTCTTGGTGAAGTCGGACTTGGCGTCGACGACCTTCCACACCCCGCGGTCCAACTTGGACTCGCACGGCACTGGTATGCGCTGGTGACCGGGCAAGCGGCTGCTGCTCCTTGCCGGTGCGGACGTCGTAAGACGCGACCCGGAGGAGTCGACGCAGGCGGTCGCGGTGATGCGCGGTCGGTTTGCCCGTCGGCGGGTAGAAGCTCGACGGGCCGCCATGACACGACCCGGGTCTGGCCACGGAGCCCGAAGTGGCTGGCCACAAAGCGCTCGACGGAACTGCGGCGAGCGCGACGCCGGTGGAGGCGGCGTGACGGCTCAGCCGCGGGTCGGTGTCGCTCCGGGTGGAGTTGACCACGGCCGTGACGTCGGCCTGGGTGCCGACGTAGGCCGCGAGAGCCGCACGGGAGGCGACCTGCCGAGCGTCGGGTGTCGGCGAGACGGTCGGGCTCGCCGACGCGGTCGGCGAGGGCGAGTCCGTATGGGGACGCCGGGCCGCCTGCCGCCTTGGTGGAGTTGGAGCAGCCCGCGACAAGCACTGCGATCACGGCAAGCGCGGATGCGCCAGCAGGACGCCGAGCGGAACTGGCGGGAGGCACCACGGGTGGTCCCTCTCCATCCGAAAGGTCAGGTGGACGAACTCGGACAAGCCCAGCCGGAACCGGCCAACGGCAAGACTAGGAATCACCTACGACAACGAACAACATCCTCGACAGACGGCGTGTCGCGCACGGGGTGACGCTTTGTGGCCAGCCGAGCCGGCCAGATGGCTCGGGACGTAACGGGGCGTCACCGACACGGCGCTGATCTCACCGCAGCCACCTGGCTTTTTTCTGGCTCTCTTCTGGCTCCTTGCGCGCGCAAGGAGCCAGAACCGCGTCTGGGCCAGTTCTGGCCGCCTCCCGGCCGGGGCCAGCGCGCAGGCCAGACTCGCGGCCAGCCCGCCCGGCGAGCGTTTCGGTGATCACCACCGAAGCCCACCGAGGAGAGCCGCCGTGCCCACCACCATCACCCGGCTCCGCACCGACTGGCCGCACCTGCTGCGCGGGCCGGCGCTGATCGAAGCGCGGGCCGCCTGGGCGGCCGCCGACGCCCGCCTCGCCGGCGCCGAACTGGACACGCTGCTCGCGACCGCCGGCACCGCCGCCGAACCGTCGCCCGGAGCGCAACGACGCTGCTCGCCGCGCTCGCCGACCAGGCGCAGCCCGGCCGCTCCCACGCGCAGCTGGCCAGCCGGGTCCTGCTGCAGCTGCTCCTTCCGTCCGCGCTCGGACTGCTCAAGGAGCTCAAGACGGTCGTCCCCGACTCCGCCGACCGGGAGGCCGCCGTGCTCGCCGGCCTGCTCGAGTGCATCGCCGCCATCCCCCGCCCGGTCGACCCGGCTCGGGTCGCGGTCGCCCCGTACCTCAAGGTCTCCACCCGTCGCCGCGTCTGCCGGGAACTGGACCGCCATGGTCTCGGCCGCGCTCCCCGTGCCGCGGCTGCCCAGCGCACGAGACTCGGTAGACACCGTCGACCCCGGCTACACCGAGCCCGGGTACGGCCTCGCCGAGGCCGCTAGCTGGCTGCACACCGCCCGCGCGGCCGCACTAATCGACGACCTCGACGCCGAACTCATCGCCGCGACCCGGCTACACGGCCGGCCGCTGGCCCAGGTCTGCGCCGAGCACCGGCTCAGCCACGACACCGCCCGCCGGCGGCGCGCCCGCGCCGAACTCACGCTCCGCGGCGCCGCGTAAACACACTCCTATCGGTCCTTGACAACCACCGCGACACTGCCCGAAGGTTGTCAAAGGCCAATACCACGACCTGGAGGTCCGAGCCATGCCCATGAAGACCGTGAAGCCGCTCCACCGTTCCCGCCGCTCCCGCCGGTCCCGGCAATGCCGGCGGCGGCGTGCCGCGGGCTGCCCGCGTTCACCGACGACCTCACCGGCAGCGCAGACGTCGCGCTGCGCCGCCGGCTCTGCTCCCGCTGCCCGGAACGGGAGACCTGCCTCGACGTGGCGCTGCGCACCCACCCGCGGTTCGACGCCGGCGTATGGGGCGGCACCACCCGAGGCCAGCGCAGCAAGCTCCGGGCGGCCCGTGGCATCACCTTCACCCCGTATGCCAACCCGGACCGCTCCCTCGCCGGCCTCCTCGACGCCGCCTTCCGCGGCGGCTGCCGGACGGGTCCAGCCGCCGCCCGCCGCCGCGGGGCTGCGTGAAAGCGGCGAATCGCCCCGCGCCGAACCCGGGATGTTCAGCGCGCATCCGGCATCCTTGCTCCCGTCAGCACGGCCGGAGCGAGGAGGACAGTGCCCGGCGAAGGCGTCACCGGCTTCCGCCCGGACGAGTTCCGGGCTGCCCGCAAGAAGGCGGGCCTCAGCCAGAAGCAGCTCGCCGCCCGGCTCGAGGTGAGCCAGAGCCAGGTAAGCGACTGGGAACGCGGTGCGGTGAACCCGCGCGCCCGCAGCCTGTACACAGCCGCCGAGCTGCTGGAGGTATCCATGACCGAGCTCGTCGACTTTGACACCGAGCCCACTCTGCGCCAGCTGCGCCAGCGTGCCGGGCTCTCCCAGCGCGATCTGGCAAGCTCCCTCGCCATCTCCCAGCAGGCGTACAACAAACTCGAACGCGGCGTGGTCAAGCTGCGTCCTGAAGCCGCCGCGGTTCTGGCCGGCAGGCTCAGCGCTGCGGCGGATGACGTGCTAGCCGCCTGGCGGCGTACCCGGTGAATCTCGGCGTCGCCGCCGCCATCGGAGCGGTGGCCGCTGCCGCCGGCCCTTGGCAGGCCGCGGCGATCCGGCGGGAGCTGCCGGCGGGCACCCGAATTCCGCCCGCCGCCGCGCTCAGCGGCGCCAGCGGCGGAGTTGCCGCCGGACTCGCGATGCTGCTGCCCGCCGCGTTGATGCCCGCGGTCGTCGCATTCCTCGTCCTCGCGGTACCCGCTGCGGGGGTCGACGCCCGCAGCCGGCGGCTGCCCGACCGGCTCACCCTCCCCGGCTACCCGTTGCTCGCCGCCTGCCTGGTCGCCGGCTCCGTCCCCACCGGCCACACCGGCCGGCTCGGCGCCGCGGCGGTCGGCTGCGTCGCGGCTCTAGCCCTCTTCGCCGTTCAGGTCCTAGCGGCTCCCACCTCGGGGCCGGGACTTGGCGACCTGAAATTCAGCGGCCTGAGCGGAGCGCTGTTGGGTTGGGCCGGCGCTGTGCCCTGGCTCGCCGGTCTGCTCGCGGCCTACCTGCTCTACCTCGCCTTCGCAGTCGGGGTCGCAATTCGCGGCCGGGCGCCGCTGCGAGGGCACCACCCGCTCGGGCCGGCTCTCGTCGCCGGCACCGTGTTCGCGTTGGCCGCGCTCGCCCGCTGACCCGGTGGACGGCGTACTGGAGCCCGCCCGGGGGGGTCACCGTGTGGGAGGGTGCCGAGTAGCCAACACGCCCGCCCCCGCGGTCAGTCTCAGCGCGCTGAGCAACTTCGGCTACGTGCTGTCTTGGCAGCTTGAAGGGCCCGACGAGCGCTCCGAGTTCGACAGAGCCGGGGACGAGACAGAGGCCCAGCCCGGGGCCGCAGCGCGAATAGCCGCCGGCGTCGAGCCGATGCGCAGCCCCGCTGACCCAGCTGCCTACGTTTCGGCGCCAACCTGACACGGTTCACCACCGCCGGCTACGGATCCCGTCCACGTGGGCGGGCTCACCGTCGCACAGGGGGACAGCACACTCGTCGGTGACCAGGACCCGCAGGGTGCCGTGGTGCTTTGGTCAGCGGGACACCGCCGAGGTCCGGGTCTACTGGCAACACCGCTCTCCCGGCTGTCAGTGGCCATCGAGAACTGCCCGGTGGCGGCCATGAGCCATCACGCTTGTCTGCCACGCAAGGGACCGGGGAGGCCGCGAACCTACCTTCGCACGAAGGCCGCGCTCCGCGTTTCGTGTATGCAATCACCCCCCTGGGCCCCACTGCCGTAACGACACGTTCCGACGCAATCGAAAGGTTCGGATTTGCGTCGCCATCGAGCACCTACGCGGCTAGATGAGTGCGGTTGAGCTACTCGTAGCCGTGGCACGGCGATGATCTTCGCGAACAGGGTTACATGGCTTCGGCGGGGCCAGAGGGTGGAGGTCCGGGTGAATCTGGTCCTGCAGCCTGTCGGATCCGGAGCGAGGCGTTCGTAGAACAGCCGGCGACTGGAGGAGGCCGCGGATACGGGCAATTGGATGTCACGGTACGTTGCGAGGCGCATGAGGCTAGTGCTAGCGGATCAGCGGGTGTCGTCGGCGAGCCACCGGTCGTAGGTGAGGAACGTCTCGATGGCGCCGGCGAGGATGGCGTCTTCTGCATCCTTGCACAGTGAGGTGGCTGCCAGGAGCGAACGGAGTGTCCGCCACCGCCGCCCGGTGTCGGGTCCGTAGCCGTGGAAGAACGATGCGCCATCCCGGGGGCTGAACCCGAGCCGTTGCTCTACGTGGCCGGCGATGAGCCGTCCGCCGAGGGTGGCCCCCTCCGTTACGTGGAGGCAGCCGAGTGTGGCTGCGGGGGTTGTCGGTCTGGGTACCCGGGGGCACCGAGGCAGGCCGCCAACAGCTGTGCGTGCGATTCCGAGGGCAGCGAGGTCGACGGCGATGAGCGGGGCCTTTCGCCGCTCATCGGCGTCGAGCGGCAGCTTCCAGTGCCGCACCGCGCGGCCGAGTTCAGCTTCGAACGGCTCGTAGAACCCGTACAGACGGTCAACAGATCGGCGTAGCGACCGGACGACCCGAGTCGGCCAACGATGTCCACTCTGGCCTCGACTGCGTCGTGGTAAGGCGCTGTGTGCCGCCGCAGGCCAGCCAGACGCCGATGGATTTCCCGGGCGGACAGTGGGTTACCCCTTCGCTCAATGCCGGTCGCCGGCGTCATCACCGGGCCCGTTCTCGTGCCTCGGCGACGGTATCGGTCGCCGCGGTGACCCACTGTGCGGCGAATCGCGCGGGGTCAGCTAGCCACTCCATGAGGCTGGCGACCACTCCGTGCAGGCCGGCTCGCTCCTCGGCGACCGCCGCAACCAGTAACGCACCCGCTTCAGGCAGCTCGGCGGCCGCGGCCGACCCGACGTGACGGTCGAACCCCAGCGCCAGCTGGGAACAGGACGCCTCGTCCAAGTGTCGAAGTCGCTCGGCTCGAAACACGCCGGCGATCCGAAGCAAGCCGTCGTAGACGGCCCGGTTCGCGGGCACAGCCACCGCCAGCTCGGCGTGCAGCGCTTCCAGGTGAACCTCAAGGAGCCAACGCGGCATACCGCGCGCCGCGAGCAGCCCGCCGAGCCAGCGGAGTTGGTGTTCGGCAACCTGGGGAGGCATTCCCGCCACAGTGCCCCCGCTCGTTTGAATCTCCCCGCTTCTGCTAGGTCAACTTCCCAGGTCGGCGACACACCGTCTGAGTTCCGGGCGAGGTGACTGAGCCCCTTCGAGGCTGCGGCTGTCCTGAGCTGCAAGCCGTCGAAGGGGCCGGTCCCGATGTTGACATGGGAGAACTGCGTGGAGGCGCAAGCACTGCGAACGAGGGGGTGGTCGATCAGCGCGATCGCCGCCCATCTCGGTCATGATCGTAAGACGATCCGTGCGTATCTGAAGGGCGAGCGGGTGCCGGGTGAGCGCAGGCCGGGCCGGCCGGAGGCGATGAACGACTTCTTGGCCTACTGCCGGCAGCGGCTGGCTGATGATCCGCATCTGTGGTCGACGACGTTGTTCGACGAGGTCACCGCGCTCGGCTTCGCCGGGTCGTACCAGGCGTTCACCGCGGCGATCCGCCGCCACGAGCTGCGGCCGCGGTGCGCGGCGTGCGCGGCGAACAGGAACAAGGACCGGTCGGTGATCGAGCACCCGCCGGGTGAGGAAACGTTATGAGGAATTCCTCATAACGTTTCCTATGACGATCCCGCGAATATGCGGCGCTCGCAGGGTCGAGCTTCCTCGGCGGGGATCGGGTGTGTGCGCAGGCTGCATATTCACAGGGCTTCGAGGAACTCGAGTAGCGGGTCGGCTGGTCGGTAGCGTCCGGCGGGAGTGTCCGGCGGGGCGGTCCGCGCGAGCGCCGTCTCCTTGAGGGTGAGGTCGGCGTGCATGTAGACGCCGTAGGTGGTGCGGACGTCTTCGTGTCCGAGCCAGAGCGCGATCGTGACCGCGTCGACGCCGTGTCTGCGCAGGGTCAT
>CAWFCZ010000012.1:0-36637 GCA_963814355.1 uncultured Actinomycetota bacterium
TGACACGGAAGAGGCCGCAGGTTCGATCCCTGCATCGCCCACCAGCATAACTGCAGGTCAGAGGCCCATTCGGACGCAAGTCCGGGTGGGCCTTCTTGGTGGGCGTGTCTCAAACGTGTCTCACCGGGTCTACCCTTCGAGACATGGCCACCATCGGCAAGCTGCCCTCCGGCCGCTTCCGCGCCCGCTACTACGGCATCGACGGCAAGCAGCGCTCGGCCACGTTCGACCGGAAGATGGCGGCGAAGGCGTGGGCCGAAGAGCGCGAGGCCGAGATCCGCAACGGCACCCACCACGACCCGCGGGACGGCCGGATGCGCTTCCAGGAGTGGTTCGACCGCTGGACGAGAGCCCGCGGCGGCGTGATCGCCAAGAGCACCCGGGCCAACAACCTCAGCCACGCGCAGATCTACGTCCTCCCCAAGTGGGGCGCCTGGCCGCTGCAGGCGATCACCAGGATGGAATGCCAGAACTGGGTGGCGCAGCTGGTCGCCGACGGCCACCGCCCGGACACCGTGCACAAGGCGGTGCACCAGCTCAGCGGCGCGCTGAAGGCCGCCGTCGACAGCGACATCCTCAGCCGCAACCCGGCGGCCCGCCTCCGCCTACCGGTGATCGAACCGAAAGATCTGCGGATCCTCACCGACGACGAGACCGGCCGGCTGCTCGCCGAGCTCGCCGAGCCCTACTGCACCCTCACCTTCCTGGCGCTGAAGACCGGCATGCGTTGGGCGGAGATCGCCGGCCTCGGCGTGCACAATCTCGACATGCTGCGCCGGCAGCTCCGCATCGTCGACGTTCTCGAGCGCGACGGCGTCATCCGCCCCTACCCGAAGGGCAAGAAGGCGCGCACGGTCCCGCTCACCTCGGACGTGGTCGACGCCCTGGCCGCGCACCTCGCCGCCCGCCCGCCGGTCAACGGCCTGGTGTTCAACGGCGCCCGCGGCGCACCCCTCGACTACGGCAACACGATGGACCGGCACTGGCGGCCGGGCCTCGAGCGCGCCGGCATCCAACTGCCTACCGGGCAGGCGTTCCACGTCCTGCGCCACACCTACGGCACCAACCTCGCCGCCGACGGCGTCCCGCAGCACGTCATCCAGGAGCTGATGGGCCACCGCGACGCGCGCACCACCGGGATTTACATGCACGCCGGCGAAGCCGACTATCCGCAGGTGATCGCGGCCTTGGAGCGCGCCGGCGTCCGGTGACGCGGCCGCTGCCGACTAAGGCAGATCACGTAGTTTGCGGAGGGCTTCTTCCATGATGCTGCGGAATGCGGCCTCTCGGGCCCGTTGATCCGCCCCGTCCGCGACCGATTCCCTTTCATCGCCTGCGGCGTCTTGGATAGTGGTGGGCTTTCCGCCGGCGAGTACCGCCTTGCATGATCCTCGGGTCCAGCCGAGCGCTCGATCGACCCTGGCGTAGGTGTTGTTGCGCCGCGGCCCGCCGGTCCCTTTCACGATCTTGTTCCAGGTCGCAGGGCTGAGATCGGCGCGCTGCATGGCCTCTTTGTGGGTGATCAGGAGTTCCTCCAGCCGGTCCTCGATGATCCGTCCAAGTCGGCGCAAATCCTCGTCGGTTGGCTCGTAAGGCTCGGACACATCCACAACTATGCAGCAACATTGAGTGATAGGTGAATGTCCGCTTCGGGGCGTTCATGGGCAGTTTGACGGTCTTCCCGTCACCCTGCGTCATCAAATAGATATTTCTAAAGCAATCTGAATGAACATATAACGATCAAGTTCCAGGTCTGTCTACTGTTTACTGCATGTCAGCAGAGACAACTCACCGTAGTTATGTGGTGATAGACGGGCGTCTGGTCCGCCGCATCCGGGTCGCCCAACGCATCCCCCTCGCCGAGCTCGCCAAGGCGGCCGAGATCACCCGGTCCTACCTCACGTCGATCGAAACCCGCGACCGCCCCCGGGTCAGCGTCAGAGTCCTCGCCGCCATCGAAACCCGGCTCGGCCTGGATAACACCACCCTGCCCATCTTCGGCGAGTAATCCGATGCCCGACCTCGCTGCGGCCCTCCGCGCGGAGAGGGCCCGCGCCATTGAGCTCCTCACCGTTCCGCAGTCGGCCGCCCGCCTGAAGGTGCACCCCAGCACCATGCGGCGCATCGTCGCCGAAGGGCGCATCGACGTCGTCCACCCCTCGCCGGGTACGGTCCGCATCCGCGCCGACGTCCTCGACGCCTACATCACCAGCTGCAACGTGCCAGCAGTCAACCCCATCCGGGGCCGGCGGTGACCGCGGAGCTCGCGGTCTTCGCCGCCGACCCGGCCGTGCGCGACGCCGCTACTCCCGACGATGTCGCCGTGCTCGTCACCACTGCCCTTATCGAGTGCCGCTCGCTCCTCGCAACCGCCATGAGGGGCACAGACCCCACCCCGGTCGGCGAGTTCAAGGCGTGGGCCGCGGTCGCCCTGGAAGCGGTGAGACAGAAGCAACTGGGCGGCGAGATCCGACTGGACGCCCTCGAGATGGTGCGTCGCGCCGAGCGTGGCCTCGGCGTGGCCATTCGCAACGGACAGGCCGCCGGCGAGATCGAGACAAACGCCGAAGCTCGCGCCAGAGGCGGCCGCGGCCGCCAACAAAGTGGAGTGTCCACCTTGTTGAAGCCGAGGCCCATGGACTACGCATCCAAGGCCGAGCTGTTCGGTGCCAGCGCTGGGCACCCCGGCGCCTTCTACCTGGCCGACGGCGTCACCGACGAGCAGTTCGAGGCTGTGATCGCGCAGGCCAGGGCCGAGAGCAACCTTTCCCGCGCCAACATCGTCCGCAAGCTGCCGGCTAAGCGGGCCAAGCCTGCCGCTGTCCCCCAACCGGTGGACACCGCGCCGAAGACCCGTCGGCGGTTCAACTCCAACCGGATCATCGAAACTGCCGTCACGGCGGCTGAACCGTCGCCGCTGCTGGAATTCGTCAACTACGCGGCGCTGGACCGGGGCCGCATCGATGAGTGGGTCAACTCCCTCGCCACGTCCATCCGAAGCCTGCAAAGCATCAAGAAGCAACTGGAGAAGGAGTTGACTCATGTCGCAGCCTAGTAACGCCAAGCGCGTCATCCGGGACGCGCACCTTCAATGGGTGCCGATCCCACTGATGAGGGTGTCGGTCATCGCCCAGCGCGAGAAGGTCAGCCCATCCCGCGTCGACCACATCGCAAGCAACTTCGACCCGGAGCAACTCGCTGCGCTCACGGTCAACGGACGAGACGACGTCTACTACCTGCTCGACGGGATGCACCGCGTCGAAGCGCTAAAAGCGGTCGGCTGGGGCGACCAGCAGATCCAATGCTGGACGTACAAGGAACTCACCGACGCCGAGATGTCCGAGGTGTTCCTAAAACTGAACAACGTCCTCCCGGTCAACGCCTTCGACCAGTTCAGGATCGGCGTGCACGCGGGGCGGCCGGTGGAGTGCGACATCGGACGGGTCGTTCGCGCTCAAGGACTCCGCGTTTCCAGAGACAAGGGCGACGGGGCAGTCAGGGCGGTCGGGACGCTGCGAAAGATCTACACCCGGGCCGACGCTGGAACGCTAGGGCGGAGCTTGCGTATCGCCTCCACCGCCTACGGGGATGCGGGGCTCGAGGCGCCCGTCATCGACGGCCTGGCTCTGCTCTGCCAGCGCTACAACGGGCAGCTTGACGATTCTCACGCCGTTATCAAGCTGACAAACGCCCGCGGGGGTGTGACAGCGCTGCTGCACCTGGCGCACCGGTACCGGCTGGACACCGGGCACCAGAAGTCGCACTGCGTTGCCGCAGCCGCCGTGGATGTCATCAACTCCGGTCGCACCGGCAGGAAACTGCCGTCCTGGTGGTCGACGGATAAGCGAGCGGAGCGCACCGCATGAGCGTCGTGGGCCACCGCATGACCGCCGCCCGCGTCGCCGTCTTCTCCCGGGTGGCCCGGTGATCCTCGACTTCGTCTGCCCGGTGCTGGACATCCCGATGCGGATCCCCGAACACGACACGGTGATCGCCTGCCTGCCGGAAGGCTGGTCGTTGACCTGGCCATGCCTGCCGTGCGACCAGGTGCACCGGGTGCCGCTCGACGAACTGGTGCTGTCCTGTCTCGACGCCGCCGGCTACGACACGTTCGGCGCGTTGTGCGGTGAGGCGTGACCGCCGCCGCCCCCGGAACCCCGGCCGGTGTACCCCTTCCGGCGCCGGCCGGGCCCCGAGTGCTGACGACCGGGCCGGACGGAGGGGAAGCCGACGGCCCGGTCGCCGGGCCGGCCACCCGGCCCACCGGTCACGTGCTGTGGGTGGAGATCCAGCCCGGCGGGGCCGGGGTGGTGCTCGCCGTCGGCTGCGTCGCCCCGCCCGACGCGGCCTGCCGCTACGCCGGCGGGTCCTGCCGGGCCGCGGACAGCATCAACGGCACGATCCGCCGCACCGCCGGGGTGGCCGGGCGGTTCACCGGCGGGTCGACGGTGCCGATCGCGTCCGGGATGCCGATCCGGGTGGCCCGCCTCGGCTCGGGCTGGTTCTGGGACACGGCCCGGTGAAGCCGCCCCTCTCGTACTACGGCGGCAAGACAACCCTTGCCGCTCGGCTCGTCGCGCTGTTCCCGCCCCACGGGCACTACGTCGAGCCGTTCGCTGGCAGCTTGGCCGTTTTGCTCGCCAAGCCGCGGTCGCCGATGGAAACGGTCAACGACCTCGACGGTGACCTGATGACGTTCTGGCGGGTACTCCGTGACCAGCCGGACGATCTGATGCGAGTGTGCGCGCTCACCCCGCACTCCCGGGCAGAGCATCAGCTTTCGTACGACCTCGGTTCCTGCAGCGATCTGGAAAGCGCCCGCCGCGTCTGGGTCCGGCTCACGCAGGGCCGCAACGGCACCATGCGGCGCACCGGCTGGCGCCACTACCAGAAGCCATCCGGGTCGTCGGTGTCGATGCCGGGCTATCTCGCCGGCTACGTCGACCGAATCCCATCTGTGGCCGGGCGCCTCGCCGGCGTGTCGTTGGAAGCCCGGGACGCGCTCACGCTGATCGGCGTGTACGGCCAGCACCCTGGTGTGCTGCTGTACTGCGACCCGCCGTATCTGGCCAGCACCCGAGGGTGGGGCAACAACTACGGCGTCGAGATGCGCACCGCCGAGCAGCATTCGGCTTTGGCCGGCGCGCTCCTCGGGTGCAAGGCCGCGGTCGTCCTCTCCGGCTATGCGTCGCCGCTCTACGACGACGGCCTCTACCGCGACTGGCATCGCGCTGAATTGAGCGCCTGGACCGGGAACGGCATTCGCGACGGCCGCACCAAATCTGACGGCGACCGGGTCGAAGTCGTCTGGAGTAACCGGCCGTTCCCGCAGGCCGACCTGTTCTGGGACGTGGCCGAATGAGCGCCGTACCGGACCTCCGCCGGACCGTCGACACAGCGCACGCGGCGGTGCAGCTCATCGACCAGGGCTACGGCCCCGCGTTGAACTGGGACCAGGCGATCGCCGCCACCGAACACCTATGGCACGGCAAACCGAAACGGCAGCTGCAGGAGATCGCCGTCTACCTCGCCTGCCAGGTAGTGGGCTTGGAGCAGTCCCGCGACAAGGACGCCGCGCTGGCGATGCACAACATCGCGAGCGTGGTCCGGGACTACCACCTTCGGCAGCCCTCCTCATCCGAGCCGCAGCCGTGACCGGCACCCGGAAACGCCGCGGCAGGGACACCGAACGGCTCACCGCCGCCTACTGGCGGACGCGCGGCTTCCCTTACTGCGAGGCGGTCGGCGCCGGCACCCCGGGCAGGGACCTCACGGGAACCGGCCCGGTCGCGGTCGAAATCAAAGGCCGCGCCTCGTTCGACCCGTTGCTCTGGGTGCGGCAAGCCACCCGGCACAAGACCCGCGACGACGACCTGCCTTGCGTGATTCTCAGATGCAACGGGCAAGGCCCCGAAACGATCGCCGACTGGCCGGTGATGCTGCCGCACAGCGTGTTCCTGCGGCTCCTCGGCGAGGCCGGCTACGCGGCGGTGGCGGAGTGAACCGCCCGCCGGTGTTCGGCGTCGCCTTCGGCGTCTACGAGGTCAGCTGCGCCTGCGGCGAATGCCGCAACACCGTCCACTCCAGCAGCCGCGACTGCGCCTGGACCTTCTGCGACGAGTGCTACCTGTCCGGCCACGCCGAAGACTGCCCCGACCGACCTGGAGAACTGCCATGCCCATGACCGGCCACGACCAGCGGGTCGCCACCGTCGCCGAGGAGATCATCACCGCCGCGCACGCCGGTGACCGGGCGGAGGCGCGGCGGATCGCCGCCCACAGCCCGGACATCGCCCTCGAGCTGATCTCCGAACTGGCGGCCCGCTGCCCGGCGCTGCCCGTCACCGATGTGTTCGCCGCGCGGCGGCGGCGCGTCGAACAGATCCGCACCATGCAGGCCAATGGCGTCCCAGACCGGGTCATCGCCGCGAAATTGGCCCGCCACCACACCGGCGGTGGCCGGTGAGCGGGCAGCCGGCGGCCGGGCAGCCGGTGAACCGGGCCGAGCAACGCGCCGAGCAGATCCTGCTGTGGGCGCACGACCGGGCCGGCCCCGGCGCGGACGCCGTGCGGAACGCGCTCCTCGCCCGGCTGATCGCCGTTCTGGAGATCAGGCCGTGAGCGAGCTCGGCCCGGCCCTCGAGCAGGCGATCGGCGATGCGATCGACCGCGCCGTCGGGGAGCACGAGAAGGGCCTGGTCACCAAGTGGGTGGCACTGGTGGAGTCCGTCAACCCTGATGGGGAACGCGGGTTGTGGACGATGACCTCCGCAGACGTGAAGGCGTGGGACACCGTCGGCCTGCTGCAGCACGCGCTACACATTCAGCTGTCGCAGACCCTTCGCGGCGATGAGGGTGACGCGTGAGCGGCGACCCGGCCGAGTACTTCGAGGCCTGCGCGGAGGAGGACGGCAGCCACTACGAGGGCTGCTGGCGGTACCACCCGGACTGCGCCTACTGGCGCGGCCGCCGGGACGGCTGGAACCGCGCCTGCGCGGCGCTACGAGACCAGGACAGCCCCCTCGACAGAAACGGGAACACATGACGAAGATCAGCCTGGAGAGCGCGCTGCCGAAGAGCGGCGGGCAGACGCTCATCGCCGGCAAGCTGTGGCAGAACCTCGGCGGCACCTACCTCGCCGTCGTCGAAGTGCACGTCTCGGAGCGCACCGAACCCGACGACCAGGAGAAAGAGTGCGCCGCGAAACTCCGCATCGACCGCATCGAAATCGCCCAGAGCAGCGCCGAACAGGCCGAGCTGCGGAGGCTGCTCACCCGCTACCGGCAGGCGCACACCAGCGCCGGCACGCTCGACGACGTCGTCGACCTCGACACCGGCGAGCTCGTCGACCAGGTCGTCGAGCAGGTCAACGCCGGCGCCCTCGGACCCGACGTCACCGCGAGCGCGAAGAAGGCCCGGCGGTGAGCGTGTACAAAGCCCCGATCCGGCGGGTCAACCGCGGCCGCGGCCACAGCTACGTCGACGCCAACGGCGCGAAAGTCCCCGGCGTCACCACCATCCTCAAGGCGCTCCCCGAAGACGCGCTGATCAACTGGGCGGCCAACGCCACCGCCGACGCCGCCGTCAACCTCTGGGACGAACTCGCCGCCATGCCACCAGCCGCCCGGCTCAAGCGGCTCCAAGGCGCCCGGTATGAAGACCGCGACCTCGCCGGCAACCGCGGCACCGCAGTCCACGCCCTCGCCGAGCAGCTCGTCGCCGGCCACCAGGTCGACGTCCCCGACGAGATCACCGGCCACGTCGAGTCCTACGTCCGGTTCCTCGACGAGTGGGACGTCCAACCAGTCCTCGTCGAAACCGTCGTCATGTCCCACACCCACGGCTACGCCGGCACCCTCGACCTCGTCGCCGACATCCCACCCCTCGCCCAGCGCCTCCTACTCGACATCAAGACCAGCCGCTCCGGCATCTTCGGCGAGACCGCGCTGCAGCTCGCCGGCTACCGCTACGCCGACACCTACGTGACGAAAGCCGGACCGGAGAAACCGATGATCCCCGTCGACGGCGTCGGAGCGATCCACGTACGCGCCGACGGCTACTCCCTCATCCCCGTCGAAGCCGGACGGGAGCAGCACCGGGACCTGCTGTACGTGCAGCAGATCGCGCGGTTCGTCGGCGAATCCGCGACCTCGTCGGGGACCCCCTCACGCCGCCGTCGGCGAGCCGCTGCCGGCTGGTGCGGCAGGAGGCCAGCGATGCCGCCTGAGAAGACCTCCGCCGCGCCGAACCCGGCGCAGCCCGCCGCAGCCGAGTCACTGGCCGCCGCGCTGGCCCTGGTGCAGTCCAAACTGCCGCCGATCGGCAAGTCCAAGACGGCTACGGTCGCGACGAAATCCGGCGGTTCCTACAGCTACGACTACGCCGACCTGGCGCAGGTCAGCCAAGTCATCGTCCCGATGCTCGGCGCCGCCGGACTCGCCTGGATCACGAAGCCGACGCTCCTCCCGGACGGGAAGCTCGCCCTCGCCTACCGGCTGCTGCACACGAGCGGGGAGTCCGAGGAAGGCCTGTATCCGCTGCCGTCTACCGGCTCACCGCAGGAGATCGGCTCTGCCATCACCTACGCCCGCCGGTACACGCTGTGTTCGGTGACCGGAGTCGCCCCCGAGCAGGACGACGACGACGGGGCGGCCGCCAGCCGACAAGGCAAAGCAGGCCGCGGCCGCACCGCCCAGCGGGAGCAGCCGCCGGCAGCCCCGCCAGCGGAGCCACCGGCCAAGCCGCGCCGCACCGCGCAACGGACCCGCACCCCCGCGGGGCCGCCGCTGCCCGGCGAGCGCGGCTACGACAACAACAGCGACCCCGAGCGGCCCGCGACCGCTGACCAGCTGAAGATGCTGCACGCCACCCTCGGCGAGCTCAACGTCGCCGGCCGTGAGGCCCGGCTACGGCTGGCCACCGACGTCGTCGGCCGGGACCTCGGATCCTCCAGCGACCTCACCGTCCGCGAGGCGTCCACGCTGATCGACACCCTGGTCAAGGCGCGCGACAGCGACAACCCGGCGCCGGTGCGCGCCTGGCTGGACAGCTTCCAACAGCCGGCCGACGCCCCGCCTCCAAACTCCGAGCCCGGCACCAACGACGAGCCGGAAGCCGCGGAGGCGGAAGTATGACCACCTGTCGATCCTGCGGCGCCCCGGTGCTGTGGGCCGTCACCGCCGCCGGCAAACGCATCCCCCTCGACCCGGAGCCGCAGCCAGACGGCAACGTCGTCATCGCCTCCGAGGTGCACCCCAGGACCAGCGTCGAATGCGTCCACGCCGAGGTCGTCCCGGCCCGCAGCGCCATCCACCCCGACCGGCTGCGCTACCAAGCCCACTTCGCCAGCTGCCCGAATGCGGCCCAACACCGGCGACGCGTCCCCGGCGGTACCCGGTGACCGACACCTGCCGCGGCTGCGGGCGCCCCGATACACCGGCAACCCCGTTCAACCAGGTGCTCGCTCGGATGGCGGAGATCCACGCGGCCAAATCCAACGACTACGCCGGGAAGGAAGATCCGTGCTCGAACTTCCGGCTGTCGTCTGACCAGGTGCAGGCCAAGCCGATGCTGTCCGTCGAAGTCCTGATCGCCACCAAACAGGCTCGGCTTCGCGAGCTGATGTGGACGCCGGGGAAGACCGTCAGGAATGAGAGCGTCGAAGACACCCTCCTCGACCGCGCGGTCTACAGCGTCATCGCAGTCCTGCTCTGGCAAGAGGAGTCGGCGCCATGACCGACGAAATTCGCTGCCCCGTCTGCGGGCAGCCCATCATCTACACCGGCCGCCGCGGCCGCCGCCGGCCGGCCATCCTCGACGCCGAACCCCGCGCCGTCGCACCCGGCCACGTCTTCCAGGCCAACGGCCACCGGCTCACCCCCACCCAGGTCATCGACCGTCACCCCGGGTACCGGCCGCACACCTGCCCACCACTGGACCATCCCACCCTGTTCGAGCCGGCATGACCGCCGCCTGCGGCACCGACGCCGGATACCAGGCGCACCGCCGACGCCGCGAACCACGCTGCCCCGACTGCAAAGCCGCCCACACCCGCTACACCGACAGCCGACGGCAAGCCACCGCCGACCCGGTCGCCGTCGACCGCGCCGCCGCCGGCCACCCACCCGACCCGCTCACCACCGCCGAACGCACGGCGGCCATCCGGCGGCTACTCACCCGTGGACTCACCCACACCGAGATCGCCGCACGGCTACAGATCAGCCGCCGCACCGTCGGGCGGCACAGCAGGAAAACAACCACTAGATAGGAGCAAGGAATTGGCAGCAAAGCCAGGCAGCACCGACACGATCCACCTCACGGTGCTGGAGAAGAAGACCATCAGCGTCCACATCAAAGGGACGGCGCCGCTGATCGTCCACAAGTGGAGCGAGAAAGCCCGCCAGCAGATGCTCGACCAGCAGATGGGCAAGGCGAAGGCGAAGAAGGAGCCGAAAGACCCCGTCGCCGACTACGAATCCAGCCTCTACCGCCTACCCGACGAGTCCTACGGATTCCCCGCCACCGGTTTCAAGTCCGCGATCGTCGGTGCCGCACGGTACTTCGACAGCATCACGATGGTGCAGCTCATGCCGTCGATGCGGGTCCTCGGTGAAGGACCCGACCAGCTGGTCAAAATAAACGGCGAGCCGGAGCCACGCGAAGACATGGTGCGCGTCGGGATGGGCACCGCCGACATTCGCTTCCGGGCGATGTTCCCAGACTGGGACGCCACGCTGACCATTCGCTACTTCCCGTCCATCCTCACCGAGGACTCGGTGCTGGCGCTGATCGACGCAAGCGGTGCCGGCGGTATCGGGGAATGGCGGCCGTCGAAAGCGAAGACCGGGCTGTTCGGCACCTACGAGGTGACCGGATGAGCAACGTCAGCGAATCCCTGCGGGGCATCTTCGACGCCCACAAGAAGCTCACCCCCACCCTGGTCGTGCAGGCGGCCGCCCCGCCGGACAGCCCACTGCACGAGCACTTCACCTGGGACGACACGGAAGCGGCATGGCAGTGGCGGCTCGAAGAAGCGCGCCGGCTGATCCGCAGTGTGCGCATTCAACGCGAGGGCGCTGACGAGACGGTCCGGGAGTTCATCCGGCTCGTCCGCCACATCCCCGACGCCGACGACGACACCAACGAGTCGTATCTGCCGACCGAGCAGGTCGCGGAGAACGTGTTCTTGAAGGCGGCGTTCCTCCGCCAGATGGAAGCCGATTGGCGCGCGTTCCGCCGCAAGTACCAGGCGTACAAGGAGTTCTGGGACCTGATCGGCGGCACCGGCGGCGACGGTACCGGCGAACAAGACACCGGCTGAACGGGCCGGGCACATGGACATGGCACGGCCGGGCACGGCCGGGCTCGGCCGGGCTAGGTTCGGCGCGGCAAGGCGTGGCGGGGCAAGGCGCGGCAGGTGAACGTGGCGTGGTCCGGCGTGGTGTGACGAGGTCAGGTGTGGCAAGGCCGGGCTAGGCACGGCGCGGTGCGGCAGTCAGGGCGTGGCTTGGCCGGGCTGGTCGGGGCTGGGTGCGGCGTGGCATGGCAGTCGGGGCATGGCACGGCCCGGGGCGAGGCGTGGCCCGGCAAGGCTAGGCGTGGCAGTCAAGGCAGGGCTCGGCGCGGCGCGGCAGGGCCCGGTCGGGTAGGGCGCGGCTGGGCTCGGCTCGGCAGTCGCGGCTCGGCTCGGCAAGGTTAGGCCCGGCCTGGCAGTGCAGGGCACGGCCAGGCGCGGCAGGGCGGGGTGCGGCGAGGCCGGGCGCGGCAGTCATGGCGCGGCTAGGTAGGGCTCGGCGCGGCCCGGCTTGGCGCGGCCCGGCTTGGCAGGCAAACCACCTACTCACTTACAGGAGAGAGGTAAAGACATGAAGCCAGGACCCATCGAGGTGTGGCTTACCAGGAAAAACCTCGAAGTGCGCGGCATGGCCATTCACGAGGACGAGACAGCGGAGATTTACGGCCCTTACTACGGCACAATGCGCGGCGCTGAACGAGAGGTAACCGCCACCTTCGCTGATCTTGGATTTATCCCAGTCGGGCGGTGGAGATCGGAAGCTGCTGAGATGGGGCGGGCGGTAGAAGTGTCTCGCCTATTCCGACCACGATGACGGCCCCATCGGGTCAGGTATAAGGAGCAAGAGAAGTGGGTCGTATCAGGAGTATCAAGCCGGAGATGCGAACCGACCTCACCGTCGCGTCCTGGCCGATCCCGTGCCGGTACAGCTGGGTTTTGTTGCTGGGTTACTTGGACGACAGCGGCCGCGGCCGGGACGACATACGGCTGCTCAATGCCGACCTCTTCCCCCTTGACGCCGGAGTGACCCGCAAGAAGCTCGACGGCTGGCTGGCGCTTATGGCCACCACCACGGTCAACGGCAAGGAGCCGCCCCTATGCCGATACGAGGTCGACGGCCAGCGGTATTTGCACGCCGTGAAATGGGCTAACCACCAGCGGATCAACCGCCCACAGAAGTCGCGCATCCCACCCTGCCCCGTGCATGTAAAGGAGGAGGAGTGACATACAAGAAGACCGCGATACCGCAAGCCTCCCGCCGCGCGCTCGCTCTGCGGTACGGCTGCGAACCGGGCCGACGACTGGACAACGTCCCCTGTCACTGGTGCGGCGAGTCGGGGTCCATCGGTTGGACGCGGCTCTACAGTGGGCGGCCGTCTGGATGGGTGACGTTCACGCATCACATTGACCACGTGCTGCCCGAATGCCAAGGCGGCTCGCACGACCCGTCCAACTTGGTACTGGCGTGTTCGCTGTGCAATCTGAGCCGTGGCCGGTGGGCTGGGGACGGACCGCCAGCGTGGTTGCGCCGCCGTGATTCACCACAGATGCAGTGAACGACCCCTGCAAGTGGCGTGCATCACGCACCAACTTTGCAGGAGCCCTCACGCCCCGCGCGCAGGCCCGCGCGCCCGCGGAGCAGGGAGCAGGGAGCAGGGAGCAGGGAGCAGGGAGCTCTTGTACTGAAGTTGATCTACCAAAGCCAAGTTACGTACCGCGCGAGAGATTGGATTTGGATCATGACCGAGGGTGAGATCACCCGGCTGGCTGCGGCTGGTCACGCGTTGCGCCCGGACTGGCCTGCGGCCAGCCTGCGGACGCTCCTCACGCAGCGGCACGCTCATCGCGGGTTTCAGGACACGGCGGTGGCGTTGGCGCATCTGGCGGCGGACCCGCTGACCCGGACCCCGGCGCGGCTCGACGCGGCGGGCCCGTGGTGGCGGCCGGTCACCGGTGCGGGGCCTGATGACCGGGTGCCGCTGCCACCGCGGCCCGGCGAGTGGTGCCCGGAGCACCCGGGGCAGTGGCGGGACGGCTGCGCCGGTTGCAAGGCGGACCGGGTGGCGGCGCCGGCGCCGGCGCCGTCGATCCGGGACCCGCTGCCGGGTCGGGACCGTGACACGCCGGGTCGCCGGGCCGCTCGGGACGCCGTGGCGGCGCTGGCCCGGTCGTGACCGGCGACCGCTGCCCGCGGGTCGGCTGTGGCCGGCCGCTGCCCGAGTACGCGGCGGTGTGGTGCACGCGCTGCGCGGGGCTGCTCGACGGGGCGCTGCGGGAGCTGCCGGCGTTGTGGCGGCGGTTGCAGGCCGAGCTCGCCCCGGGTGGCGGCCGGGGTGAGCCGGTGTCGGGGTCCCGTTCGCCGGGGGTGCCGCTGCGGATCGGGCTGCTGGCGTTGGCGCAGGACCTGGCCCGGTTGGCGTGCCGCTGCGAGGACGCGCTGAGAGCGCCGCAGCACCGCCCGAGGGTGTACGGGGGTCGGTCGTACCACCTGCGGGGCTGCGAGGCGGCCCTGCGGCACGCGGGCGGCCACCAACGGGCACTCCTGGGGTTGTGGGGTGGGCCGGCGGCGGCGGAGGCGCTGCTCGGCCTGCACGGCGAGATCGTCGCGCGCGTTGCGGCTGGCGCCGTTGGTGAACCGGCTGCCGGTGCCGTGCCCGACGTGCGCCGGTGGGTTGTCCCGGCGTGACGGTGAGGAGACCGTGGCCTGCGCCGGCTGTGGGCGGCTGTGGCGGTGGGAGGACTACCAGTGGCTGGTGCGGACCACGGTCGACGGGATGCCGGTGTGAGCGGCCGCTGCGTCTGCGGGCATCCGTTGGGGGAGCACGGCGACCGTGCCGTCAGCGCCTGCCGGGTGCATGAGTTGACCGACGTCACGTTCCGCCGGGTGGCCTGCCCGTGCCCCGGCTACCGGGCGGCGGGCGGGATGCCGGCGTGAGCGACGAGGTCACCGCCGCCTACCGGGCCGGGGTGGCGGCGGGGAGACTGCTCGCCGGGCGGGAGCTCGGTGACCGGCTGGGCGTGTGCTGCCGGGAGCATCAGGAGCCGGGGCCGGTGTGGCGTCGGGGGTTCGCGGCGGCGGTCCGCGTCGTCGCCGCCTACGCCGCGGAGCAGGCCGCCGCCGGTGGCGACACGCCCGGCCGGCGGTTCACCCGAACGGATGTCCACCCGTGACCGACCTGTCACGTATGGTGATCGGCAGGTGTGCGAAGCCTGCCCACGACCCGCCCCCGCCGGGCGGGTTTCGCCATCCCCGGGGGTGCTGATGGCCGCATCGCAGCCCCGCCCCGCACCGGCTGAACTCGTCGAGTCCGGCTGGTGGCCTTGGCTGCCGCCGCGCTGGGCGGTGCTCATGTACCAGACCCTGACCGCCCGACTGATCCGCATCCAGGAGACCGTGATGACCACCCAGGCCGACGTTGACCAGCTGACCGCTGACCTGTCCCGGATCGCCGGGGAGATCACGGCGGAGATCGCCGGCCTGGAGGAGCAGATCGCTTCGGGCAGCGAGGTCGACACGAGCCGGCTGCGGGCCGCTGTGGAAGCGCTCGACGCGATCGCCCCACCCGTCGACACCCCGGCCGCCGACACCCCGGCCGCCGAGCTTCCCTAGCCCCGTGGGTGTCGTCGGGGTGCTGCTGCTGTGGGCCGGCCTCACCGCCATCACCCTCATCGCGCTGGCCGCCAGCGGGGTGTGGCTGCCACCCGCCAGGCGGCCACCCCCCCAGGAAATGACCACCCCCCACCCCCAGGAAATGGCGACCCCCCCACCCCAGGACATGACGGGCCCCCCTCGGTGAAGAACTGGGGGGGTACCCGGATCGTCGGCCGCGCCCGGCAGGACCGTAACCGCCGGCTCCTCAAACAGTCCGACGTCTGCCACATCTGCGGCCAGCCCGGCGCCGACAGCATCGACCACAAGGTCCCCATCGCCCGCGGCGGCACCGAGGACCGGCACAACCTCGCGCCGGCGCACCACAACGCGCCGCCGCACTGCAACCGACTCAAGGGCGACCGCGAGTACGCGCCGATCATCAGACGATCCGGCGCGCTCACCTGACCCTCTAGCATCCGAACATCCGCGGCCTGATCACCGCGGACAGAAAGCCCGGCATCCCTAGGTGCCGGGCTTTCGCATTCCTAGGGACCACCCCAATGCCGAGACACCCCGACCTGCCATGCGCCGACTGCGGACAACCGATGTGGCGTAGCGCCACACCCCGGCCGCCAGGGCAAGCGAGATGCCGGCCATGTCGGCGACAGACGCACGGTGTCGGCGCCTACTCCCGTGGATGCCGATGTGACGTGTGCCACGCAGCAGTCGCCGCGGCAGCCCGTGATTACCGGGTGCGGGTCATCGAACGTGACGGGGTTAGCCCGACACAGAAGGCCCGACCTCGCAAGCCACCGATCTACTGCCCCGATTGCGGGCGGCTGCTGCCGTCCGGCGGTGAGACGTGTCAGCAGTGCGGCCGCGCTCGTCGCAGGCAGCAAAGCAAGGCGGCGCGACGCGGCCCAGCGCGACGTAAAGCTGCAACTCAGCGACTCGCAAAAGCGGCGGCCGGCGTACCCGCCAACCTAGGGTGGCCCTGGGTTCAGGGCGAGTGCGCATCCTGCGGTGATCAGTTCACCCGGAAGGGTGCAGTGTCGCCTTACTGTTCCAAGCGCTGCTCGATTCGAGAACGCAGCCGAGCGAGGCGAGCGGGCGGACGCACGACATCTACGGTCTATCGTGGGCGCATCTTCGATCGTGACCAGTGGCGATGCCAGCTATGCCGCAAGAAGGTCAAGCGCGATGCGGTTGTACCGCATCCGAAGGCGCCGACTCTGGACCACATCCTGCCGTTGTCAGTAGGCGGCACCGACGAGTCAGGCAACTTGCAACTCGCCTGTTTCCGATGCAACTCGATCAAGAGCGGCGGGACGATCGGTGGTTTCGAACAGTTGTCGATGCTCGGCTAACGATTCGGACAAAGGCGACGGGTGGGGAGGGATCTCTCCCCCCACCCAACTCGGACATACCTCGGCATTGGTCCATCTCACACGAATGATCGTTTCCACAGGGGGTCGTGAGTATGCCGCGCGAGTCCTTGGTCGAGGTGGTCCAGGCCGGCGACCGGTTGCAGTCACTGGTTGCCTTGCGGGATCGCCTGGCTGTGGCGGTGGACGAATGCGGATCGTCGCGGGATCTCGCGGCGTTGTCCCGGCAGTTGACGGATGTGTTGCGGCAGATCGAGTCGGCACCTGACAAGGCGGAGGTGAGCGCCGCCGATGAAGTCGCTAAGCGCCGTGCCTCAAGGCGCGCAAGTGCCAAACGTGCGACACGCGCCGCGAGTCCGGGCTAGCGGGTGGGAGGACGTCGCGGACATCGCGGCGGCTTACGGGTTGAAGTTGGACCCCTGGCAGGAGAACGTGCTGCAGGCGGCGATGGGTGAGCGGGCGGACGGGCAGTGGGCGACGGCGCGGGTGGGTGTCGCGGTGAGCCGACAGAACGGCAAGGGCGCGCTCATCGAGGCGCGCGAGTTGGCTGGGCTGCTGGCTTTCGGCGAGCAGACGCTGATCCATTCGGCGCATGATCAGAAGACGGCGCGGATCGGTTTCGATCGGGTCGCGGCGTACTTCGAGAACTACGACGATCTGCGTCGGAAGGTGAAGCAGGTCGGCGCGGCGTTGAACCGTGAGTACATCGAGTTGAAGACCGGTCAGGTGTTGCGGTTCTTCGCCCGGTCGAAGAGTTCGGGGCGTGGCTTCTCCGCGGACTGCTTGTTCCTCGATGAGGCGCAGGAGTTGTCGGATGATGCGTGGGCGGCGATCCTGCCGACCACGTCGGCCCGGCCGAACCCGCAGATCTGGCTGTTGGGGACACCGCCGACGCCGCAGATGAACGGCGAGGTGTTCACCAGATTCCGCAACGCCGGGCTCGAAGGCAAGGATCACCGGCTGTGTTGGTGTGAGTGGTCGGCGTCGGCGGATGTGGACTTGGACGATCCGCGGATATGGGCTGCGACGAACCCGTCGTTGGGTGCCCGCCGGGAGACGGGTGTGTCGATCGAGAGCATCGCCGATGAGCGGCACGCGCTCGACGATGCGGCGTTCGGCCGGGAGCGGCTGGGGATGTGGGATGAGGCGTCGTCGAACCGGGTGGTCGACGTGCGGTCGTGGGCGGTGTGCGCCGATGGGCTGTCCCGGCCGGCGGAGCGGCTGGCGATCGCGGTGGATGTGAGCCCGGACCGTTCGGTGGCGGCGGTGGCGCTGGCCGGGCAACGCGTGGACGGGTTGTGGCATGTGGAGCTCGACGAGCAGCGGAACGGCGTCGGCTGGCTGGTGGACTATGTGGCGGCCCGGTGTGAGCGGAACGACATCCGGGCGGTGGTGATCGACGGTGCGTCGCCGGCGGCGTCGGTTGTGGACGCGTTGAAGGGCCGGCGGGTCAAGGTGACGACGACGGGCCCGCGGGACATGGCGCAGGCGTGCGGGTTGTTCTTCGACGGGGTGATGGAGGGCTGGGTGCGGCACATCGACCAGCCGCAGCTGAACGCATCCCTCGGTGTCGCCCGTAGGCGGGCCCTTGGCGACGCGTGGGCGTGGAACCGGAAGAACGCGGTGAGCGACATCACGCCGCTCGTCGCGTGCACCCTGGCGTTGTGGGGGGCTCAGTCGTCGAAGGTCAGCCGGCCGCAGAAGGGTCGAGGTTCCGGGAGGGTGGTGGTGATGTCGTGACCACGGTCCGCGTGCCGCCCCTCACCCATGATGAGCAGGACCTGCTCGACCGGCTCCTCGCGCAGCTCGCCGACAAGCAGCGGCGGAACCGGATCCGTTCGGCCTACTACGACGGCCGGAACGCGGTCCGCGACCTGGGGATCTCGACTCCGCCGTCGATGCGCCGGGTGGCGACGGTGCTGGGTTGGCCGGCGAAGGCCGTGGATGTGCTGGCCAGGCGGTGCAACCTGGACGGGTTCGTCATCCCCGGCGGCAACGCGGACGACCTGGGGATCCCGGAGCTGTGGGCGGCGAACAACCTGGACGTGGAGGCGCCGCAGGCCGGGGTGTCGTCGCTGATCCATGCGTGCGCGTTCCTGGTGGCCACGCTCGGCGACCAGGAGGCCGGTGAACCGGCGGTGGTGATCACCGCCCGGGATGCGATGTCCGGTACCGGGCTGCGGGATCCGCGCCGCCGGACGCTGAGCGCGTTCCTGTCGGTCATCGACTGCAGCGACAGCGGTGAGCCGGTGGAGATGGTGCTGTACCTGCCGTCGGGTCATGTGGCGATGGTGAAGACCGCCGGCGGCTGGGTGGTGGAGCGCCGGGAGCACAACCTGGGCCGGGTGCCGGTGGAGCCGCTGGTGTACCGGCCGCGGCTGGGCCGCCCGTTCGGTTCGTCGCGGATCTCCCGGGCGGTGATGTCGCTGACCGATTCGGCGTTGCGGACGGTGGTCCGTTCGGAGGTCGCGGCGGAGTTCTACTCGGCGCCGCAGCGGTATCTCCTCGGCGCGGACGAGACGGCGTTCGTCGACGCGGCCGGCGTGCCGCGGTCGCCGTGGCAGGCGATCCTGGGCCGGGTGTGGGCGATCGACTCCGACGAGGACGGCAACCAGCCGACGGTCGGGCAGTTCCCGCAGTCGACGCAGCAGCCGCACATGGACCAGCTGCGGGCGTGGGCGCAGTTGTTCGCCGGTGAGACGTCGATCCCGATCTCGTCGCTGGGGATCAGCACGGACGCGAACCCGGCGTCGGCGGACGCCTACCACGCGTCCCGGGAGGATCTGATCTCGGAGGCGGAAGGCACGACCGACGGCTGGTCGCCGGGGTGGGTGCGGACGATGCTGACCGGGGTGCAGCTGCGCGACGGGTTGGACGCGGTGCCGCCGGAGCTCGGCAAGCTGCGGGCGAAGTGGCGCAGCGCGTCGACCCCGTCCCGGTCGGCCGCGGCCGACGCCACCCTGAAGCTGATCCAGGCGTTCCCGTGGATGGCGGAGTCCGAGGTGGCCCTGGAGCAGGTCGGGTTCGACCAGACCACGATCGACCGGCTGATGGCGGACAAACGCCGGGCAGGCGGGTCGGCGGCGTTGCGGGCGATCGCCGCGGCCGCGGCGGCGTCGATGCCGGCGGCGAATGCCTTCCCCGCTGCTTAGGGCGCACCGGCGGAACCTGGCCGCGCTCACCGTGTTGGCCGAGCGGGACCTGGGGCTGCTGTTCCGCCAGTTCAGAACCGCGGACGAGGCCCGGGACGGGCTGCTCGAGGCGTTGCCGACGCTGGTCGAGCTTTACGGCTCGGCGGCCGCCACTCTCGCCGCCGACTGGTACGACGACCTCCGCGAGCAGGCGGAGGTGAAGGGCCGGTTCCGGGCGATCCCGGCCGTGCTGCCGGATCGGGGCCGTACCGACGCGCTCGCCCGCTGGGGTGTCAGCCCGCTGTTCCAGGCCGAGCCGGACATGGCCGCCGCGGAGACGCTGGTCGGTGGCGGGTTGCAGCGGGTCGTCGCCAACGCCGACCGGGAGACGGTCACCGCCTCGTCGGTGGCCGACCCGCAGGCCCGCGGCTGGCAGCGGGTCGGCGCCGGCGGCTGTGACTTCTGCCGGATGCTCCTCGGCCGCGGCGCTGTCTACAGCGAGGCCAGCGCGGACTTCGAGTCGCACGACCACTGCCGGTGTTCCGCCGTTCCGGCGTTCTGACCGGCCACCTAGACCCCCAGCGCCGCACGGCGCTGATGAAGCCCCTGCACAGGAGCGACCATGTCCGAGACCCCGCCCGAAGCCCCTCCCGCCACGCCGCCGGCACCTGCACAGGAGCCGAAGGAGAAGCCCGAGACCGACTGGAAGGCCGAGGCCCGCAAGCACGAGCTGCGGGCCAAGGAGTACAAGGTCGCGGCCGACAAGCTCGCCGCGATCGAGGCCGCATCCAAGTCCGACGCAGAGAAGGCCGCGGACCGGCTCGCGGCGGCCGAGAAGGACGCCGCGGACGCCCGCAGCGAAGCGCTCCGTTACAAGATCGCCGCCCAGTATCAGATCTCCGGCGACGACGCGGAGCTGTTCCTGACCGGCACCGACGAAGCGACCATGACCGCGCAAGCCAAGCGGCTCACTGACCGGGAGGCGGAGCGCAAGAAGCACGGCAACTACGTGCCCCGCGAGGGGACCAACCCCAAGCCCGGCAGTGACTCCGACCGCGAGGTCGTGAGGGCGCTGTTCCAGGGCTGACCCGAGAAAAGAGAGATCAGGCAAATGGCTATTCTCGCTACCTCCGACATCACCCTTCCGAAGAACATCGCCGCAGGCATGTGGTCGAAGGCGGAGACGGGCTCCGCTGTGAGCGTCCTGTCCGGCTCCGAGCCGATGCAGTTCGGCGACGTCGACATCATGACGTTCACCTCCCGGCCCCGCGCCGAGTACGTCGGTCAGGGCGTCGCGAAGTCCCCGTCCGACGCCGGGTTCGGCGTGAAGACCGCCACCCCGCACAAGGTGCAGGTCACCATGCGGTTCAACGAAGAGGTTCAGTGGGCCGACGAGGACTACCAGCTCGGTGTCCTCACGACCCTCGCCGACGCCGGTGGGCTTGCACTGGCCCGCGCCCTCGACCTCGGCGTGTTCCACGGTGTCGACCCGCTGTCCGGGGTGCCGATCGCCGGGATCGTGGTTGGCGACCGGATCGCGACCACGACCAACAGTGTGGAGATCGTCACCGCCACGTTGACTACCCCGGACACCGTGATCGAGGCCGCCGCCGGTCTGGTCATCGCCGACGGGTACATCCCGACCGGGATCGCGTTCGACCCGGCCTACGCGTGGACCGTGTCCACGGCCCGCTACGCGGACGGGCGGAAGAAGTACCCCGAACTCGGCCTGGGCGTGAACGTGTCCACGTTCGAAGGCATCCCCGCGTCCACGTCGTCCACGGTCGGCGGGCTGCCGGAGTTCACCGGCGGCTCCGACGTGCGGGCGATCGTCGGCCAGTGGGACCTGCTGCGCTGGGGTGTGCAGCGCACCGTGCCCGTCGAGCTGATCAAGTTCGGTGACCCGGACGGGCTCGGCGACCTCAAGCGTCAGAACCAGATCGCGATGCGGCTGGAGATCGTCTACGGCTGGGCGGTCATGGACCTGGACGGGTTTGCGACGGTGCTCGACGCAGCCGCAAACGTCTGATGGTCCGTCTTCAGAACCCTGCCGTCCCGGGTGTGATCGTCAACGTCCGGGACGGCGAGACCCTGCCCGGGTGGTCCCCGGTCGAGGAGCCGAAGCCGGAGAAGACCGTCGCCAAGCCGGCCGCCAGGCCGGCGGCGTCGAAGTAGAGCAGGAGGGCGGCCGGCGTGTTCCTCACAGTCGACGATCTGCTCGCTTTCGCCTCCATCGAGGAGGAGAAGGCGGAGCAGATGATCGGCGACGCGGAGGCGTTGGCCGCGTTAGCCGCCCCCTGCCTGTTCGACACAGCGACGGCCCTCACCGAGGTGCAGGCCGCCGCGGTGAAGGCGATCCTCCGCGGTGTGGTGCTGCGCTGGCACGACGCCGGCAGCGGCGCGCTCCAGTCTCAGACGGTGGGCCCGTTCGGGCAGATGCTGGACACCCGGTCCCCGCGGCGGGGGATGTTCTGGCCGTCGGAGATCTCCCAGTTGCAGGACATCTGCGGCGGCACCACCACCGGCGGGGCGTTCGGCATCGACACCACCCCGCTCGGCGTGTCGGCGCATCTGCCCTGGTGCTCGATCAACTTCGCGGCGCTGTACTGCTCCTGCGGTGTCGACATCGCCGGCACCCCCATCTTCGAAGGCGCCTGATGTTCGCCTACCCGGAGCCGGTCACCGTGGTCCGCGGCGGCGACCCGGACGTCTACGGCGATCCGCCGGCCGACGACCCGGAGCGGATCGCCATCGCCGGCTGCGCCGTCGCCCCCAGGTCGTCGACGGAACCGGCCGAACGCGGCCGGGAAGGCGTCATCGTCGGGCTGACTGTCTACGCCCCAGCCGGGAGCGGACATCCGCCGCACCGACCGCCTGGAGGTCCGCGGCGGGCTGTACGAGGTCGACGGCGAACCCGGGGACTGGCGCAGCCCGTTCACCGGCTGGCGGCCGGGGCTCGAAGTCGCCATCCGGCGGGCGGCCGGCTGATGGCCAAGGTCACCCTGAAACTCGACAAGCGGGGCATCGCGCAGATGTTGAAAAGCCCGGCGGTGGCAGCCGTGGTGCACGCCGCGGCGGAGGACGTCGCCGCCCGGGTGGATGCGCATGGCCGGCCGGTGGAGGTCCGTGACTACACCACCGACCGGGCGGCGTCGTCGGTGTCCATCGCCCACCCGGCCGGGCTCGGCATGCAGGCCAAGTACGGCACCGTAACTGCTGCCGCCGCGGCCGCCGGGCTCGAAACGACGGCGCGTGCCGGGTGAAGCCGCTGGTCCGGTTCTCCGACGTCGAACACTTCGCCGTCGACTACCTCACCGCCGGCCTCGCCGCCCACGGCGAGGACGTCACCGTCGGGGTCGACCTGCCCGCCGACTGGACGCCCGCCGACGTGCCACATGTCGCCGTGTCGCACGACGGCACCCCCGGGTTGACCTACCCGGTGCTCGCCGCCGCCACCTTGCGGGTCACCTGCTGGGCCGGCTCGACGACCGCGGCGAAAGCCCTCGCCGGGCTGTGCCTCGCCCTCCTCGCCGCCTACCCGGGCGGCGAGCCGGTGTACGGCATCAACCCGCTCACCGGTGTCCTGCCGGCGCGGGACCCGGACAACGGGGCGCCGATCGCCAGCGTCACCGTGCGTGTCAACGCCAAACCGCAACCAGTCAACTAGAGGAGGCCCACCGTGGCCGGAGATGTGACCAAGGCTTCGCTGTGGGCCGACGCCGACGTGTGGGTGGCCGCCGACGTGGCCACCGTGAACCCGGCGACCGCGGCGACCGCGTTCGGCGTCGGCTGGGACCTCGTCGGCCTCCTCGACGGGGACGAAGGGTTCGTCCAGTCCCGCGACGAGGACGAGACCGACTTCTTCGCCTGGGGCGGGCTGCTGGTCCGCACCGCGCGCAAGAACTTCAAGCTGACGTACAAGTTCACCGCGCTCGAGGACAACGACACCACCCGGGCGTTGCTGTGGCCGGGGTCGTCGGCGACCACTCTGGTGGTGCCGCGGCCGGTGCCGGTGAAGTTGGCGCTGGAGCTGCGGGAGGGGAACGTCACCCACCGGCGGATCACAAAAGATCATGCGGTGATCACCTTGGATAAGGATCTGACCGAGTCCGAGTCGGACCTGACGAAGTACCCGTTCGTCGCCACCATCTACCCCAACGCCGCCGGTGAGCTGTTCGACGTCCAGGACGACGAGGACGTCACCGCGCCGTGAGCGACCCGGTGCGGGCCGAAGCGGACGGCGTGGAGATCGCCGACGTCGAGTGGGGTGGCCGGGTGTGGAAGGTCCCGGCGGATGCCGACGACTGGCCGTTCGAGGTCACCGAAGCGGTCGACGACGCGAAGATGTCGCACGTCATCCGCGGCCTCCTCGACGACACCCAGTACGCGGAGTTCAAGAAGCGCAGGCCGACGAACCGTGACGCGGGGGCGTTGTTCGCAGCGATCGCGAAAACCCTCGGGTTGGAAAGCCCGGGGGAATAGTCGGCCTCCTCCGGCTCCTGCGGGACCACGCGGACGCGGTGGAGGCCGACCTTTCCCGCTACTACCGCATCGACTACCGGGACCGCTGGCGCCGCGACGCGCAGGGCCGGCGGCTGCTGACGCTGCGGATGATCGCCGTCCGGGTGCGGTTCCTGCCGCCGGCGTCGGCGACGGCCCGCGCGTTGGGCGGCGCCGGCTGGGACCTCGGGCATTACCTGATGGGCGACCTGTTCCACGCGATGTCCGGTAAGCCGCACCCGGGACGGCCGGTGCCGAAACGCCGCCCGCGGGTGGCGGATCCGGCTCGGGCGCGGAAACTGCTCGCGGCCCGCACCCGGGCGCGGGAACACCGGCAGCGGCTCCAGGAAGAAGGCGAGGGCTGATGGCGAACGTCGGATTTGCCACGCTCTCCGTCATTCCCAGCTTCAAAGGCGCCGGCGCGGCGCTCGGCGGTGAGCTGAAAGGTGTCGGCGCGGCCGGTGACCGGGCCGGCCGCGACGCCGGGAGCAAGCTGAAAGGCGGCTTCGGCGCCTCCATCAAAGGCATCGCCGCGCCCCTCGCCGGCATCTTCGCCGGCATAAAAGTGGTGTCGTTCTTCAAGGATTCAATCGGGGAGGCGCGGGAGTCGGCGAAGGTCACCGCCCTTAGCGCCGCGGCGATCAAGTCGACTGGCGGGGTGGCGAACGTCACCGCCGGTGATATGGCGAGCCTGTCCACCGCGATCTCGAACAAGACCGGGATCGACGACGAGGCGATCCAGTCCGCGTCGAACCTGCTGCTCACATTCACCGGGGTGCGCAACGAGGTCGGTAAGAACAACGACATCTTCAACCAGGCGACGCAGCTGACCACCGACATGTCCGTGGCCCTCGGTACCGACGCGAAGGGGTCGGCGATCCAGCTGGGGAAGGCGCTGAACGACCCGATCAAGGGTGTCAGCGCGTTGTCCCGGGTCGGGGTCAGCTTCACCGCGCAGCAGAAGGACCAGATCAAGACCCTGGTCGAATCGGGGGACACCCTCGGCGCGCAGAAGGTGATCCTCGGCGAGCTGAGCAAGGAGTTCGGCGGGGCCGCGGCCGCGGCCGCGAGCCCGGCGGACAAGTTGAAGGTGTCCGTCGGGAACTTGAAAGAGTCGGTCGGCACCGCGCTGCTCCCGGTGCTCGACAAGTTCGCGACGATCCTCTCCACGAATGTGATCCCGGCGGTGGTCGCGGTCGGCGGCTTCGTCGCGGCCCACGCCACCACGTTCAAGGTGCTCGCCACGGTGCTGGGTGCCGTGCTGATCCCGGTGATCGTCGCGTGGGGAATCCAGTCGACGATCGCAGGGGGGAAAGCGGTCGCCGCGTGGGTGGCGGCCCAGCTCGGCGCGATCAAATCGGCCGCCGCGCAGGGGCTCGCTGTTGTCAGGGTTGTCGCCGGCTGGGTGCTGATGGGCGTGCAGTCGCTGCTGGGGGCGGCGAAGATGGCCGCCGCCTGGCTGATCGCGATGGGCCCGATCGCGATCGTCATCGCCGCCGTGGTCGCCATCGGCATCCTGATCTGGAAGAACTGGGACAACATCAAGAAGTGGACGAAGGCCGCCTGGGATTTCGTGTTCGGGAAGGTCTCCGGCGCGGTCACCGCGGTAATCGGGTTCGTGAAGCGGAACTGGCCGCTGCTGCTGGCGATCCTCACCGGCCCGTTCGGGATGGCGGTGTTCCTGATCGCCAAGAACTGGGACAAGATCAAGGCGGGAGTGTCGGCGGTCAAGGACTTCGTGGTCAACAAGTTCAACGCCGTGGTCGGCTTCTTCAAAGGGCTCCCCGGGCGGATCGGCCGGGCGGTCTCCGGCATGTGGGACGGGATCAAGGACGCGTTCAAAGGCGCGGTGAACTGGATCATCAAGAAGTGGAACGACTTGGAGTTCCACATCGGCGGCTTCAAAGTCTTCGGCAAGACGATGCCGAGCGTCACCATCGGCACGCCGAACATCCCGCTCCTCGCGGCCGGCGGGGTCGTCACCCAGCCCACCCTTGCGATGCTCGGTGAGGCCGGCCCGGAAGCTGTCGTCCCGCTGCCCCGCTACAACCAGCTCGGCGGCGGCGGCTCGGTCACCGTCAACCAGACGATCAACAACCCGGTGCCGGAACGGGCGTCGGTGTCGGGCCCGGTCGGGATCCGCCGGGCGGCGCTGGCGCTGGCCCGGTGAGCATCCCCGATACGCTCCTCGTCGACGGTCACGATCTGCGTACCCTCCCCGGCATCATCGTGGAGTCCCTCGAGCTGTTCGCCCCGGGCCGCCGCCGCGGGGAGAACGACGTCATCCCCGGCCGGCCGGGTGCGCTCGGCTTCGGCGGCCCGTTCGAGGCGTACGCGTTCGCGGTGGCGGTGACGGTCACCCCGGCCGACGCCGGCGGCGTCGAACCGGCCACCGACGTCGGCCGCCGCGTGCTGATGCTGGACAACCTCCGCGGCCTGGCCGCCGCCCTCGCCGGCGCCGGCGGGCTGGTCACCCTCACCCGCCGCCTCGCCACCGCCACCGGCTACGACGCGCACACCGCCGCCGGGCAGTACGTCGACGGGCTCGCCGTCGAGCTGCTCAACCCGGAGACCGGCAGCACGGAGCTGCAGTTCGTCAACCTTGACGGCGCCTGGTGGGACGGCACGACCTGGCTGGTGCCGTGACCGCCGCCGTGACCGCCGACTTGTACGCCCCCGACGGTACGACGCTGCTGGGGGCGCTCCCGAACGCCCGGGGGATTACGTTTCAGCACGAGCTGTCCAAGGCCGGCTCGGCCACCTTCGAGATCCCGCTCGACGACGCGGCGGCGGTCACCGATCGGTGCGTGGTGAAGTTCAGCTGGCGCGGCGCGGTCCGCTTCGGCTGTGTCATCCAATCCGAGAAGTGCACCCTCGCCGTCGACGGGCGGGTGTGGCTGCGGTTCGACTCCCAGCCGGGGCTGCTCGCCATGCTCGGCGACGCGGTGATCTACCCGGAGTACGGGCTGGCCCGGGTGTCCGCCCCGGACCGGCGGTTCGGCTGGATGAGCGCCGACGGGCCGTGGCTGGTGCCCGGGGACTGGACATCGCCGACAGAGGACAGCTGGGCGTCCTGCCCGATCAAGGCCGGCTTCCCGCCGGTCTTCGGCGATGTCGACCCCGTCGCGTCCTGGATCGGGGCCGTCAACCAGAGTGTCAACGTAGCGCCGTCCACGGTGAACTACTTCCGCGCCAACCTGACCGTGGCCGCCGACGTCAACGTCGCCTTCTACGGCTGCGGGGATAACTTCCTCGACTTCTACCTCGACGGGGAGCAGGTCTTCCAGTCCGACCAGTCCGACCCCTACGGCTGGCGAGATTCCGCCTACTACCTGGTGGCGCTGGCCGCCGGCCCGCACCAGCTGGCTGCGAAGGTCACCAACGCCGCTTTCTGGGGCACCGCCCGCGGGGACCTCGTCGACGTCTCCAGCCCCCTCGGGCTGCTGATCAGCGTCGTCGCGCTCACCGCCGGCGGGAACCCGAGCACGGTGCTCCTGCGCTCCGACAACTCCTGGACGGTGCACGCCACCACCCCGGCGCTCGGCTGGGCCCGCGGCGACGTGCTGCACACCCTGATCGTCGAGGCACAGACCCGTGGCGTCGCCGGGCCTTCCGAGATCACCGTCGACTTCGACGGGCTGCTCGACAGCCGCGGCGACGCCTGGACCGACGTCGGCGAGTACGTGCTGCCGGTCGGCACCCTCGGCCTCGACGAGGTCGCCACCCAGCTGTCGGAGTCCTACCTCGACCTGGACCTCGACGCGGCCACCATGACCCTGCACGCCTGGGGCCGCGCCGGGCAGGACCGTACCGGCGCCGTCGAGCTCACCGTCGGCGGCGACCTGAAGGCGTACGAGACGGCGTCGGACCCGAACCGCCGCACCCGGGCGGTCGCCCAGGCCGGGGACGGCAGCTGGCTGGAAGTCGTCGACTCCGCCGCCGAATCCGCCTTCGGGAGGATCGAGCTCGGGTTGACCGTCGGCTCCGGCAGCGTCGACCGCACCGTCGCCGCGGTCCTCGCCCAGACCCTCGCCGACAGCGCCACCCCGCGGATCAGTGTCACCGGGGAGAGCAGCACGCTGACCGGCGCCGTCCCCTACGTCGACTACCAGTTGGGGGACACGATCACCGTGCCGGGGCATCGCGGCGCCGGCACCATGCCCGCCCGGGTGCTGGCCATCACTGTCGACGCCGCCGGTGAGACCGTCCGCGCCTGGCCCGAACTTGTCTCCGATCCCAGTGCCTGACCTCCCGCGGCGGCTGCCGCCCAGTTCTGCCGAACGGGTGCGGACCGTCATCGACCGGATGTCCGGCGGTTCGGACCGTGGCCGGACCCGGATGGCCGCCCCGGTGCAGTCCGGCACCGGCCGGGCCGCGCACCGGGTGACGAAAGCCGCCGCCGCCCCTGCCCCTGCCACTGGCGGTGGCCCTATTGCTGGATTCATCGCGGACGGGGGTCCGCTCACTCACGCCGAAACCGCCGTGCCGACTTCACCTACGCTGACGGAATCAGATTCCTTCGGGCTTGCAACAACATCTCTGGACATTGTCGGGGTGAACGTCCGGGTATTGATAGAAGGAATCTACGCGGCCTTTGTCACTATGGGCGTCAACTCTGTCGAGCCTGGTCGGGCGATTATGTTGACCGCGCGGACTCCTGGGGCTCCTGCTAACGGGAGGGCTTGCGCCGTCAACGATTTTTCATCAGCCCAGAGCCTATACGTCTCTGCGGCTGTGCCACCTTGGCCGTGCTCGGTAGGCGACACTTTCCGGGGTAGCTATTCCGTAGGGATGTCTGGATCATCCGTGGCGTACCTTACCAGCATGAATATTACCGTTATCCGGTATTCGTGAGCACCAGCCGAAAAGAGGACTGATGGCTACCGTCAGCGAGATGCCCGGCGACTACCCGCTGACCCTCTACCGGGGCGACACCCGCATCTGGTCGGTCCTGGTCGAGGACGTCGACGCCGAAGGTGTGGCCACGGCACGCGACCTCAGCGGGCACACCTTCGACTGCGAGATCAGGCTCACCGCGGACGATCCGGCCGTGATGGCCGAGGTCACCGCCGACTCTGCCGATCCGACGACCGGGGTCATCGCTCTGGAGTTGACCGCCGTGGAATCCCAGAGGCTGGTCGCGGGTACCGCCTTCTGGGACCTGGAGATCACCCGCACATCTGACGGGTTCGTGCGGACCTATCTGGCCGGCCGGGTCAAAGTGAAGGGCGATGTGTCGCGTGCCTGATGTGCGGATTACCGTCTACGAGCTGCCCGGTGGGATCCTCTCCGACACCGCCGGAACCACGCTCACCGTGTACGACGGCGGCCGGGGATTCACCGGCCCTACTGGCCCGCAGGGCCCGGCCGGGGATACGGGCCCGCAAGGACCGGCCGGCCCGGACCCCGCCCCGGAGACCGACCCGGTCGCCCTCGCCGCGCTTGCCGACCACGACGCGGCCGACGACCCGCACGGCGACCGGGCCGCGGCCGCCGCCGACGCGACCGGCAAGGCCGACGCCGCGCAGGCCGCTGCTGTCGCCTCGAGCGCTCAGCGGGCTAGCAACCTCGCCGACCTGGCGGATGCCGCGGCCGCCCGGACCAGCCTCGGACTCGGCACCGCGGCCACCGAGTCCTCGACCCTGTTCGACCCGGCCGGCGCCGCCGACGCCGCGCAGGCCGCCGCTATCGCCGCGAGCGCGCAGCGGGCGGCCAACCTCGCCGATCTGGCCTCCGCGGCAACGGCCCGGACGAACCTGGGCCTCGGCACGGCGGCGACCACGGCGGCCGCCGCCTACGACACGGCCGGCGCGGCCGGCGCCGCCCAGACCGCGGCGACCACGGCCGCCGCCGCCGACGCCACATCGAAGGTCGCCGCCGAGACCGCCGCCCGGGCCGCGGCCGACGCCCTGCTGGAGACCCAGGCGCACGCTAGTGGCACCTATGCGGCGCTGACAGTGGGCGGTAAGGGCGTCGTTCGCAAGGATGAACTTGTCATCAATGTCAAGGATTACGGGGCCGTGGGCAACGGCACCACGGACGATACGGCGGCGATCCTGTCGGCGTTGAACACTTGCACCATCCCTGGCTACACGGTGGTATTTCCGCCACCGTCGGTCCGGTACAAGATCACTGGCGCGTTGGCGGTCAAGGCCGGTACGAGAGTTCAGGGTGCCGGTCGGTCTGCCTGCGAGATACGGCAGCACACTGCGCAGACGCCGGTGTTCGATGTTTTCGACGCTGACGGGGTGACCGTCGACGGCTTCCACTGTTCCTACAGCGGCAACATTGTCACTGACGGAATGGGAGGTAGCACCTTTCGCGGCAACATGCGCTACGCCTATGCCGCGGCGGTCTACAGCAACAGTAACCAGACCACCGTCCGCAACGTGCTCGCCGACGGCTTCCAGATGGGTTTCAACTATTCTCACTGGACGACCGTCACTAGCTCATTCAGCGGGTTTCGCTCCGGCGGCGTCATTGAGAACGTCGAGTGCAATGGTGTCAACCACGGCATCTTGTTACAAGGCCAGGACGGGCTGACTGTCAACGGGCTCAACTCCCACGATCACGTCAACTCATCAGGGATTTCGAGCGGCACCATCGTTGTGAACCCCACTCACGCGATCTACGTGACTGGGGACGCCGCCCTCTTCAGCCAGAACATCACCGTCACTAACTGCGTCTCTAAGAACAACGCCTATGGCTGTGCCTACCAGTTCAAGTACGTCACCGGCGGGACTTTCAGTAACCTTACGTCTATCAACTGTGCCGGCGTTTTCAACGGCCTGGCTCTGCAGGACTGCGCAGTCTCGAACGTCATCGGTTCGCAGTGTTCAAGTGTTCTCGTACCAACTGGTGGAGCTACTGGGGCCTTCAGCCTCCAAGATGGCACGTATACTTCGACCCGCGTCACAATGTCGAATATCTTCGTAGAGATGCTCGCGTCGGAGCGGGTTGTCTCCCTCTGGGGGACAGACTGCCAGTTCTCCAATTTCATCACCCGAAGCAGGCGCACTTCATCCGGCGACTATGACGTTGTGTTACGTGGGACGAATAGCCGCGCTGCCGGGTTCTTCGTGGTCGGCACGTCAAGTTCTAACATGCCAGCAGCCGGTCTGACGATGGGCTACACAACTGGCGCGGTCAACTGTTCGGTAACGAATCTTCGTACCATCAACTGCACCGTTCCGCTACGTGTTGACGGCGCCTCCACCGGCTGTTCCGTCGATCCTTACCTATGGAATGGGACGGCCTGGCAGGACACTAGTTCGCTTGGTGGTATCGTCACGCAGCCGCCTTCAGCGGTACCTAGCAATAAGATCGTCACGAGTCTTGGGAATAGCCTCGGCGCGCTGGCGGCTGGTTTCGCCCAAGGCAGTGCTGTGCCGACCGCTAACGATACTTGTATCGTTCGTTTCACCCCTGACGTGAATTTCACCTGCGGGCATATCAAGTGGGCATGTAATGTGCAGTCAGGTAACTACGACATTGGCATCTTGAGTGTGACGGGGACCTTGTTATGGTCGAAAGGTTCTACGGCCATGCCTGCTGCCGGCGCCGTCACAGAAGTTGTATCCCCGGGTGTTCCTCTAGTGTCTGGGACTTCCTATTACTTCGCGTTGGCAATTGATAACACAACAGGCAAGGCATATTCGGCCGCTACGACCATCTCCGGCATGTTCACCGACTCCGCATCGGTCTCGCCGTGTCTTCGCGTGGCGAGCACGTTCCCCATCGCCACGCTCACGCCCGGCGTTACTGTTTCCAGTAGGCCTTTCTTGGGCGTGTTCTTCGTTTGAACCGCCCGCTAGTGCGGGCTCTGCACCGTTTCGCCCGATCCCGATCTAGGCTGTGCGGTTCACGGCCCCCGCCGACGTTGGAGCGTCGACGAGGGCCTCAGCCACTCGCCTGTTCGGAGGTGAGCGACCTTGGTCGCGCACACTATCGCCCCGCTCCACGCCCCGCTCCACACCGAGCTCGACCCCCTGCACCTGGCCACCGCCGGCTTCCTCGCCCGCTACGGCCCGGCCACCCGCCGGGCCTACTCCGAGGACATCCGCACCTATCTGGGCTGGTGCTCGGCCCGGCAGTTGCACCCGTTCTCCGCCAGCCGGGCGCACCTGGAGGTGTACGTCCGGTGGATGCAGGAAGAGCGCCGCTACGCCCCCAAGACCGTGGCCCGCAGATTCGGCACCGTCTCCTCCTGGTACCGCTTCGCCGTCATCGACGGCCTCACCGCCGCCAACCCGGCCGAGTACGTCCGCCGCCCGACCCAACCCGACGAGTCGCAGACCCTCGGCCTGTCCCACCTGCAGTTCGAGAAGATGCTGGCCATCTCCCGCGACGGCACACCCGTCGACCACGCGCTGGTCGTCATGCTCGGCCTCCTCGGCCTGCGGGTCTCCGAAGCCTGCGCCGCCAGCATCGAACACCTCGGCAGCGAACGCGGCCACCGAACCCTGCGCGTCGTCCTCGGCAAGGGCGGCAAACCGGCGGTCATCCCGCTGCCGCCACCCGTCGCCCGCGCCGTCGACCTCGCCGCCGCGGCGCGCCCGGCCGGCCCGATCCTCACCACCCGCACCGGACGCCGGCTGGACCGCTCGGCCGCCACCCGGATCACCACCCGGATCGCCCGGGCCGCCAACATCCCCTTCCGGGTGCATCCCCACGTCCTGCGGCATACGTTCGTGACCACGATGCTGGACGCCGGGGTGCCGCTGCGCGACGTGCAGATCGCCGCCCGGCACAGCGACCCGCGGATGACGATCCGCTACGACCGGGCCCGGAACAACCTCGACCGGCACGCCAACTACATCCTCTCCGCCTTCATGAGCGGCGCCGCATAAAGGGTGGGCTAGGGAGGCTGCACCCAGCTACGACCCCGCGGGGGTCATCCGATTCCAAGGACGGGGACGAGCACATGGTCGGCCAGCGTGCGGGTACCTACGGCTGCGTCCCGTCCAACAGCGTCACCGGGTGGATCATCGAGCACGGCACCGCCAGCCCGTACGGTCACGCCTTCCTGGTGGCCACCGAGGGCCGCGTGCTCGAGGCCCGGCCGGGCGGCGTCGGCTACGCCGACCTCGAGCGCTACGTCAAGATGGGCGCCGTCTTCAACGACGACGAGCCGCTCACCGAGGACTACCGCCGGACGGTGCTCCAGGCCGGTATCGGCCTCATCGGCGCGGGCTACGACTGGCCCGCGATCCTCAACCTCGCCGCCCGCTGCCTCGGCCGGTCGTCACCGGCCCTGCCGGTCGGCCGGCGCAACCGGTTCATCTGCAGCCAGTACGTCACGGTCACCGCCACCGCCGCCGGCCACGTCTACTGCCCCACCGTGGGCCGCTGGCAGGTGTCGCCGCGGACGCTGGCCGATCGGATCACCGCACGGTCGTGGGTCGCCTGATCGCGCGGTCAAGCGCCCCCGCCGGCCCGTCGACGTGATGGCATCATGACCAAGTCCCGTGAGGATCCGCTGGCCGAGCTGCAGGCGTTCATGAGGCCCGGCGTCGAGGTCGACCCAACCCGCAATGTGGTCGGACTGGTCGAGTCGACGACGAGGCGTCAGGATGACCTGCGAGATGCCGAGGCCAGGCACTCTCGGGAGATCGGCGACCTCCGGGCCGCCTTCGCCGAGAAGCTACGGGTCGCTGAGGCGGACCGGATCAACGCCATCCGCGCCGTGGACGTGAACGCGGTGCAGCAGGCGGCCTCGGTCAGCGCCACCCAGGCGACCACTCTGGCCGCCCAGGTCGCCACCTCCGCGGAGACCCTGCGCACGCAGGTCGCCGCGGCGGCGACGGCGGCGACGGTTGCCCTCGCGGCAGCGCTGGAGCCGATCCAGAAGGACATCGCGGATCTGCGCCGGGCGCAGTACGAGGCTCAAGGCGTCAAGGCGCAGTCCACGGAGTCATCGGAGGGCAACCGTTCGTACGTCGGGTTGGCCATCGCCGCGATGGTGGGCCTTGCGACGGTCCTGCTCGGCATCGCCGGCATCGTGATCACCGTACTGCTGAAACCTTGAAGTAGGGAGTGGTCCCGGTGGCGCTGCACCAGACGGCCGTCTGATGGGCTGGTATCCGGGCGCGGTACGTAAACCGGTCGCCTACCGCGGGTTGGGCCGGCGGCAGAGCGTGGCCGCCGCATGCCTGCACACCAACGGTGGGCCTGGGAGCAGCCTGTACGGCTGGTGGTCGAGCGTCGCCGCTAAAGGCTCAACAGTCGGCGCGCAGTTCCAAGTGTTCCTAGACGGCACCGTCGAGCAGTACGTCGACACCGACCTGGTCGTGTTCCACGCGTACGCCCTGTCCCGTTGGGCGGTCGGCATCGAACATCAGGACAACGGCACGAACCGTACCCCGTTCAGCGCGGAGCAGATCAAAGCCACCGCCGGGATACTCACCTGGCTAGGTGTGCCTCCGCGGATGCTGACCTCACCTACCCCGGCGGCCGGGGTCGGATACCACCAGCAGTTCAGCCAGTTCAACCAGTCGGGTCATGACTGCCCGGGCCCGGTCCGTCGGGCGCAGCTGCCGGCGGTCCTCGCCGCGATGGGCGGCACCCTGGCAGGCCCTCGGTCGCTCGGCCCGGGTGACAGCGGCCCCGATGTGGCCGCCTTGCAGAAGGCGCTCAACACTTTCCCCGGTTCCGCGGTCACCGTCGACGGCAGTTTCGGGCCCGGTACGGAAGCCGCCGTCCGCGCGTTCCAACATGCCCACGGCCTGACCCCTGACGGGATCGTCGGACCTACCGCTAGATCAGCCCTGGAGGGTGAGATGCCACTAACGTCGGCGGATATCGCCGCGGTCGCGGCCGCGGTGTGGGCGCACCAGATCGTGTCCGCCCTACCCGGTGACGGTATGGGCAAGCCGTTCCCGGCGGAGACGTTCCTGAGGTACGCGCACCGCGACTCGAACCTCGGCGCGCAGTTGCATAACCCGCCGGGCCGGGACCGGATCGCGGCGGCTGTGATGTGGTGGGCGGGTCACGCCTTGGAGGGGACGCTGCCGAAGGTGGACTCGGCGGATCAGTGGATTGTCGACGCGGCCGAGCGTTTCGCCGCGCAGGTCCGCGTCACGGCCGGCCCCACCGCGCAGCCCCCGTCGAAGCCGGCCGCCGCACCGGCCGGACCGACGCCCGCGGCCTCGCCACACTGATGTCCGCCTGATGGGCGGCGGCCGCGAACCCGCGCTCACCGCCGGCGGGGCCGTCGCCGCCGCGGCCGCGCTCCTCGCCGTCCTCACCGCGTTCGGCCTGCCCCTCTCCGGCACACAGCAGACCGCGATCCTCACCGTCGTCGCCGCCGCCGCGCCCATCGCCGCCGCCTTCCTCACCCGGGCCAAGGTCACCCCTGTGCTGCACCCGCGCGCCTCCGACGGCACCCCCCTCGCGCCCGTCCGGGTGAGCGCGGCCCGCCCCGAGGCCGATCCGCCGGCCTGACGGCCCGCGCCCTCGGCTACCTCACCAAACCGTTCTCGGCCTCACCATGACCCCCGCCCCACCCAATCCCCCCCGCCCGCCGCCGGGCCTCTGCCGAGGCCCCGCCCGGGCGGGGGGTTCCGCTCGTGCCCGGCCGGTCCACCACCCCGCCCACCCTGCCGACAACCAGAGCACACCCACCCCGCTGGAGACACCCGTGCTGATCGGCAGCTCCGTCCAACCCAACCAGGGCGAAACCTGGCCCGCCGCCTGGGCGCGGCTGCAGACCACCCTCGGCCCGCTCCAGGCCGGCCGGATCTACTCCGCCGGCATCTGCCCCGCTCCCGACGCCCCCCAGGTCGCCGCCGTCGCCGCCTCCGGCGCCATCCCCCTGATCTCGTTCAAGTCCTGGCGCGGCGCCGGCAGCCAGGCCAACCTGCGGCGGCTCGTCACCGGCCTCGACCGGGCCACGCTTACGTTCAACCACGAACCGGAGAACAACCCACTGGCCACCTCGGAGATCGCCGCCTGCTACGCCGCGATGCGGGCCATCATCGACGCCGCCGGGAAGACCCGCAGGATCCAGCTGTGGCACGTCCTGATGGGCTGGACCGCCGACCCCCGCTCCGGGCTCGACCCCGCCCACTACCTCAGCGCCCCGCTCGTCGCCAGCTTGGACGGCATCGGCTGGGACGTTTACGCCGACAGCGACGCCACCCGCGACCCGGCGGAGATGTACGGCCGCTGCCGGGCGATCGCCGCCGCCCACCAGCTGCCGTGGGGCGTCTTCGAGACCGGTGTCAGGGTCGTCCCGGGCACCGTCGACCGGGCCCACGCCGACTGGTACACCGAGGCGATCGGCTGGTGCCGCGCCAACGGCGCCGCCTTCTACACCCTCTGGAACTCCAGCACCGACGGCAACGACTACCGGCTCGACCGGCTCCCGGCCACCCAGGCGGTGTGGCAGGCGGCCGCCCGCTGGACCGACCCCACAGCAGCGCTGCGCCGGCAGGTCGACACCCTCACCACCCAACTCGCCACCGCCGGCACCGAGACCGACCGGCTCCGCGCCGACGTCCAACGGCGCACCGCGACGATGACCGCCATCCGGGACCTACTCACCGGGTGACGTGGGCGTCTACCCGCCGCTCCGGGTGACGCTCTTGACGGTGCACTCCACCGCACCCTCCGGGTAGGCGACCGTCGTCGCCTTCGCCGCCCGCACGTTCCGATGCCCCGGCGCGGGCTGGACGCCGCGGACACTCGCCCGCCCCCGGTCCACCTCCTTGCCGTCGTGGGTGAACGACACCAGCACC
>CAWFCZ010000013.1:0-18134 GCA_963814355.1 uncultured Actinomycetota bacterium
TGATGTCCGTCTGATGTGGGCCACCGCCTTCCGGCTCCGCTCAGAGCTTGCCGAGCGCCCGGCGGACCGTCATCCGGTCGACCCCCGCCACTTCGGCGGCCCGCACCTCGGACATGCCGGCGGCTACCGCTTCCCGGATGGCCCGCCGGGCGGCGGCTGCGCACTCACGCTCGGCGGCCCGCGCATGTAACCACCGCCGGCCGGCGGTGGCGAGCGTGTCGCCACTGTCGGCCAGCGGTGGTGAATCGGCGGTCAGTACGCACCGTCCCGACTGGCATGCTCGTCGCGGTGGAATGCCCGCTCGATGAGCTCGGTGGCCTCGTCCAGGCGTAGCCGGCGGTCTGTCAGCGGGATCACCAGGGCGGCCGGGCCGAAGTCGTAGGAGCCGGCGGTGTAGAACTCGCCGCCGGAGCCGTCCAGGCCGAAGACCAGTTTGCCGGTCTGTCCGCTGCCCACCCTCCCGCCCGCCGCGGGGTCTCCGCCGAGGCCCCGCCCGGGCGGGGGGTTTCGCTCGTGCCCGGCCGGCCGATCCACCACCCCGCCCACCCTGCCGACAACCAGAGCACACCCACCCCGCTGGAGACACCCGTGCTGATCGGCAGCTCCGTCCAACCCAACCAAGGCGAGACCTGGCCCGCCGCCTGGGCGCGCCTGCAGACCACCCTCGGCCCGCTCCAGACCGGCCGGATCTACTCCGCCGGCATCTGCCCCGCACCCGACGCCCCCCAGGTCGCCGCCGTCGCCGCCTCCGGCGCCATCCCCCTGATCTCGTTCAAGTCCTGGCGCGGCGCCGGCAGCCAGGCCAACCTGCGGCGGCTCGTCACCGGCCTCGACCGGGCCGTGATCACCTTCCAGCACGAGCCGGAGAACAACCCGCTGGCCACCTCGGAGATCGCCGCCTGCTACGCCGCGACCTGCGGGCCATCATCGACGCCGCCGGGAAGACCCGCAGGATCCAGCTGTGGCACGTCCTGATGGGCTGGACCGCCGACCCCCGCTCCGGGCTCGACCCCGCCCACTACCTCAGCGCCCCGCTCGTCGCCAGCTTGGACGGCATCGGGTGGGACGTGTACGCCGACAGCGACGCCACCCGCGACCCGGCGGAGATGTACGGCCGCTGCCGGGCGATCAGCGCCGCCCACCAGCTGCCGTGGGGCGTCTTCGAGACCGGGGCCAGGGTCGTCCCGGGCACCGTCGACCGGGCCCACGCCGACTGGTACGCGGAGGCGATCGGCTGGTGCCGCGCCAACGGCGCCGCCTTCTACACCCTCTGGAACTCCAGCACCGGCGGCAACGACTACCGGCTCGACCGGCTCCCGGCCACCCAGGCGGTGTGGCAGGCAGCCGCCCGCTGGACCGACCCCACAGCAGCGCTGCGCCGGCAGGTCGACACCCTCACCACCCAACTCGCCACCGCCGGCACCGAGACCGACCGGCTCCGCGCCGACGTCCAACGGCGCACCGCGACGATGACCGCCATCCGGGACCTACTCACCGGGTGACGGGTGCGTCTACCCGCCGCTCCGGGTGACGCTCTTGACGGTGCACTCCACCGCACCCTCCGGGTAGGCGACCGTCGTCGCCTTCGCCGCCCGCACGTTCCGATGCCCCGGCGCGGGCTGGACGCCGCGGACACTCGCCCGCCCCCGGTCCACCTCCTTGCCGTCGTGGGTGAACGACACCAGCACCGCATAGCCCGCCGGCTTCGCCGTGCTGTTGTCGAACGCCAGCACCGCCACATCCTTCCGCCCGCCCCACGTGCCGTCGTCCGGCCCGCAGAACGTCACCTGCACATCCGAGGCCGCCGACGGGCCGCCGGCCTTCGACCCGCCGCACGCTGCCAGCGGCAGCAGCAACGCCAGCGCAACCAGCTGCGCCTTCATGAGGTGCCCTTGTCCTGCGCGTCGAGGTACATCCGGATGGCGCTGCGAATAAGGTCGGACCGGTTCAGCCCGGGCTCGCCGGCGGCCACCAGGCTGTCGAGTCGTAGGACGGTCGGCTCATCGAGCCGGATGATCAGCCGGGTGTTCAACCGGCGGAATGTTGTCATGACCTAAGCGTCGGACGTCAGGCATACAACCGATACCGCCATTCGGGTAGAGCATCATCGGCACTGCATCGCGCGGATCGAGCGACTCGCTCACGGCGTCTCCGGGTCGACCAGCAGCGATCACCCCAGCGGCCTCTCGACACGGATCTCCGCGTCTGCACGGCCACCGAGTCGGCGTCGGTGGCGAACTCCACCAGCTCCCGCCTCGGTGGGCTGACGCTTCAGCAGCCCCTGACCGGTGAACACCGCGACCTCCCCGCACCGGAAGCAGATCGAGAAGTCACCCGCCGCCGGCCGGCGCCGGGGAGCCCCGGGAAGCTCCCCGGCCGCGTCCGTCCGGTATCCGCACTCCCAGCACGGCTGGCTCGCCTGCTGCCGGTAGACGCCGTAGTCCGGCTGGGTGACGTCGTCGCCGGTCACAGCCCCATCTCCTCGGCCTGGGCTTCGAGTTTCGCCCCCAACTCCCGCAGCTGCGCCAGCCGCACCTCGGGCGACATCCACGGCTCGGCCGAAGCGTCGGGGTCCGGCGGCTCCCCGAACACCTTCCGGTAGTAGCCGGCCAGACGCTCCCGGACCTGCTCCGCGTCAGCCACCCCATCGGCGCCGACCATCAGCTCCGCCCACCGGATGCCCGCCAGCCCCGACCCGTCGTAGAAGCACGGCGCCGCGGCCAGCGGCCCGCGCAGGGACGGGCACCGCTCACCGGGAGCGGTCTGCGCCGGGTGCTGCCGATAGCGCGGCACGGGGGAGTGGTAGCCGACGTCGACGCCCTGCACCCGGCCGCCCATCATCTCGGCGGTCCGAGACCCAGCCGGGTAGGTCCAGTAGAGGAACTGCACGGTCCCACTCGCACCCGCCAGGTAGAAACCGTGCCGCGCCCTCCCCTCTTCCGCCGCCACCTCCGACCAGAACACCAACTCGGCCTCCACGCCGCTCACCGGCCACCGACCCCGGCGACCAGCCGCACGCTCACCTGCAGCACCCGACCGGACCGCAGCCGGATCAGGAACCGGTCATCCTCCACGCCGGTGATCTCCACCGGCGCAAGCATGAACTCGTCCAGCGACCGCGCCAGCGCCGCCGCGATCGCCGCCGTCGTCGCTATCACCGACGCCTCATCCGCGCTCACCGGCCGGCCCTCTTCCGCCGTGACGCCGCCGCCCGGCGGCTGCGCGCGTTGGAGGACCTCGCGGCGGCGTCGCCGGCTGCTGTCGAAGCTGAGGTGCTCCGCACCCGCGCCGCGCTGGCGCCGAGCTTCGACGCCCTGATGGGTGCCGGGATCAGCGCCGAGCAGGCCGGGTCAGCGCTCCGCGGTCTCATCAAGGAGATCCGCGTCGACAACCCGCGCGTCATCGTGGTCATCGCCGCCGCGTAGGTACGCCTCCCGCGGGATCGGGATCCGGTTCTGGATCATCAGCTTCACGGCCGCCTGCACGAACCGTTCCTGCCATTCCAGCGTCGGCTTGTCGGCTGTCATAGGCAGCAGGTAGGGCGCCACGACAGCTTCCCCAGCTGCTCGGTCGCGCCGTCCCGGCCCCGAGGCTGTACTGCTCTCCACCATCGCGGCGCTCCAATGTGTCGGCTGTGACGCACAGCCAACCACGGCCCAACCCAACGTAGCAACACCTAGCCGCATCTAGCCATAGCCGCCCGGGCCCGAGGCCAGTGCCACTAAACCTTTCGGGGCCACGGATTCCACCCCTCCGTGGCCCCTATATGGCCCCCAAACTTTCCGACTGAGCGTGACGATCACCGGTCCAAACGACGTAACACGATGATCACAAAGCGTCATAGCCGCAGGTCAGGGCCGTTTCCGCAGGTCACAGAGGGTAGCGGCGGACGAGTCGGCCTGTAGGCCGGGTGCAGTGCGATTCGCTGTGTTTCCGCAGGTCAGAGGGCTAGTCGGCCTAGCCGTGGCCCCCATATGGCCCCCAAACGGCGGAACCCGAACGGTTGACAGCGCCGGTACGGTCGCTGTCATGGCCCTCCGACCGCCCCGCCTCGTCCAGTCCTGCCCGCGCAACGGCAGGCCGCACCGGCACTACCGCAGCCGCGCCTACGGCTTCGGCGACGGCCCCTGGTTCCACACCGAGAAGGCGGCCCGGGACTGGGAGACCGACCGCCGCGCCGACCGCCGCGCCGGCATCGGACCCGAGGCCCACGAGATGGCCGACACGCCGTTCGGCGAGTTCGCCGAGCTCTACCTGGCCGGGAAGCGCTGGGGCTCCCAGGGCACCCGCGACACCTACACGAGTCATCTGCGCAACCACGTCATCCCCGTGATCGGCAAGGTCCCGATGGGGTCGATCACCGCCATGAGGCACCTGGAGCCGATGATCGCCGGATGGCAGCGGACGCTGGCGCCCAGCACCGTGGCCACCGTCTGGACCATCACCCGGATCGTGTTCCGCCGGGCCGTCGACGAAGGACTCCGGAAGTCCCCGTGCGACCGGGTGGCGGTGCCCAACCCGGCGGCCAAGGTGATCGACCCGCGGGAGGTCTTCACCGTCGACCAGGTGCTGGACATCGTCGCGGCGGCCGGCCGGAAGGACGCCGGCTACGGCACCCTCATCTACGTCGCCGCGTTCACCGGGCTGCGGCAAGGCGAGGTCTTCGGGCTGCGGCGCCGCCACCTCGACCTCACCCTCGGCACCGTCACGGTCGCCGAGCAGCTCCGCACCCCCAGCCGGGGCGAGCCGTATTTCTGCCCACCCAAGACCGGGGCCAGCCGGCGCACCATCCCGATCGCCCCGGAGGTGGCGGCCGCGCTGCGGCGCTACACCGCCGGGCGGCTGGCGAACCCCGACGAGCCGATCTTCCTGCGTCCGGACGGGAAGCGCCTCCGCCGCAACCAGTGGTGCTCCTGGACCTGGCCGAGGATCCTGCAGGCCGCCGGCGTCGAACGCGCCGACTTCCATGGCCTCCGGGCCTTCTACGCCTCCGGGCTGATCCGCGCCGGCCTGGATGCGCACACCATCGCCGCCCGGATGGGGCACGCCAGCACCGAGGAACTCGCCCCCTACGCGCGGCTGTGGCCCGATGCCGACGAGCGCACCCGCGGCGCCATGTCGGCACTAATCGCCGCCGGTGGCCGGGAGAGCTAAAGAACACCGCTGGTTATCCCGCTCTTCTCGGTTGCGTTCTTATGCGGGCGGGCTATTCAGGTGCCGGAGGTGGCGCAGCATAACGAGCAGCACTTCCTTCTCGGCGGTGCTCAGGGCGGGGTCCCGTTCGATCGCGTCCTCCGGTGCCGACGGCGTGAGGTCGCGCCGCCGGTCCCCGCCACTGCGCCGGCCGCTGCCGGTCAGCGGGGTCGGCTGCCCGTCGGAGAGGGTCGCCTCGGCGGAGCCCGGGTGCCACTCCAGCGCGGTGTCCACGCCGCTGTAGGTGAGTTCGCGTACCGGCTTTCCGGCCTCGACCCGGGCCCACGTCACCGCCGTCATCCCGCCGAGGTCCGCAGCCCTCTGCTGGCTCAGGCCGAGCGCCAGGCGCCGACGGCGTACCGCCGTGGCGAGACGTCGGCGCGCGCCTGAATCCCGCCGCATTGCTCCATGTTGCCACCTATTTCTACTGCCATACTTATCATCCAACTTCCCCTAGTTGCCCCTATTGCTGTGTCCTGATGGGGCCACATTTGCCTAGTCGCAGGATATTGCTAGGGCTTTCTTCGTGAACCTATGGCGATCTATGGGCACGCCTAGCTACGTTGCTCTACGTGCCAACCTGGTCAACACACCGTAGTTACGTGCCGATCGACGGCCCCCTCGTCCGAACCATCCGGGTCGCCCAGCGCATCGAGCTGGCGGACCTCGCCGCCCGCGTCGGCATCAGCCGCAGCTATCTCACCCAGATCGAAACCGGTGCCCGTAACCGGGTGTCCGTCAGCGTTCTCGGCGCCCTCGAGCATCACCTCGGGCTCGACACCGACGTCCTCCCCGTCTGCGAGGTGACGGGGTGAACGGCTACCTCAGGGCGGAGGAGGTCGCCGAGCAACTGCGGGTGCAGCGCATCACGGTCCTCGACCTCGCCCGCCAGCGGAAGATCGCCTCCACCAAGGCCGGCCGCCGGGTCCTGTTCACCCAAAAGGACATCGACGAGTACCTCGCGCTGAACCGCCGCGAAGCCCTCCCACCACGGCGGGGCCGGCGGTGACCGCGCTCGAGGCGCGCCCGGCCGGAACCCCCGCCGCCCGCGCCGACGCCGAGCAGCGCGCGGACCGGATTCGCGCCGCGATCGTGACGATCGCCGCCTGGCAGGTCGACGTGATCACCGCGCACCGGGAGCGGGACTGGATCGCCCTGGGGTACGGCAGCTGGGGGGAGTACCTCGACGGCGAGTACGGCGAGGCGCGGGTGCCGGTCAGCCGGGAGCAGCGTCGGGAGATCGTCGCCGACATGCGGCAGGCCGGCATGTCGACCCGGGCGATCGGCTCGGCGCTGGGCGAGAGCCACCAGACGATAGGACGCGACGCCGCAGGTGGTCCATCTGGACCAGCTGGCCCGGTGACCGGTACCGACGGCAAGACCTACCGGCCGCGCCCGCGCCGGCCCGAGCCGGGGATCGCAGACGCCGGGCCGGTCGAGGGCGAGCGGACCATCGCCGAGCGGGTCGCCGACACCGAGCAGTGGTGGGCGGAGCAGGCCGACCGGCTCACCGCCGACGGCACCGTCGACCGCTGGACCACCGAACGGCCCTACGGCCTCGCCGTCGTCGGCCTTTCCCACGCCGCCGAGCAGATCACCGGTACCGGGCAGGACCCGCGCGACCTGGGCCGGCACATCCCGGCCATCACCCGCGGCGACGTCGACGGTATCCGCGCCGCCCATCGGTGGCTTGGGGACTTCCTCGCCGCCGCCGACGAAACGGAACCCACCTCATGAGCCTGCTGTCCAAGAGCATCAACCGCTACGTCGAAGGGCTCCTCGCCGGCGGAGAGGAGATCGTGCACGCCGACGCGGCGCAGCAGTTCATCGCCGACCACGACGGCGTGATCGGCGCGCACGTCACCGAACTCGTCGCCAGCCAGATCACCGCCTACATCAAGGCCCGCTCGCAGGCCCCGGCGCCGCCGCTCGGTCAGGGGGTGCTGTTCGCCGGTCTCCCGGCGGCGGTCACCGTCCGCGATGGCGTGACGAAACCGATCAGCGTGTGTACCCGGGGTGACCTGGTCGCCGGCCGGGTGGTGAAGGTCGACAACATCGCAGCCGCGCAGGCTGCGCTGAAGGCCTACGACCTGGAGTGCCGCCTGTTGCTGCCGCACATGACCGACGACGAGATCACCGTCGATGAGGTCGTCCGCCGGGTGTTCGACCGGCCCGATGGCAGGACCGTCAACACCGGCTAGCTGGCGCCGCCCCCGGTGATGGGAACCGGGGGCGGGCGGGGCGCACGAAGCCCACCGCCACCGTACAGAAAGGACGCGCCCGGTGATCCTCGACTTCCGCTGCCCGGTGCTGGACATCCCGATGCGGATCCCGGAGCACGACACGGTGATCGCCTGCCTGCCGGAAGGCTGGTCGTTGACCTGGCCGTGCCTGCCGTGCGACCAGGTGCACCGGCTGCCGCTCACCGAGCTGGTGCTGAACGTCCTCGACGCCCTCGAGTACTCCACGTTCGACGCGCTGTGCGGTGAAGCGTGACCGCCATGACGCCGGCCGGCGCAGTGCCCCCCCTCGCGCCGGCCGGGCATGACCCCGGCGCGCACCCGGCGGTGGTGGTGGACGGGGAAGCCGCTGCCGCCGCCGGGGCGCGACCGGCTCACGTGCTGTGGGTGGAGATCCACCCCGGCGGGGCCGGGGTGGTCCTCGCCGTCGGCTGCGTCGCCCCGCCCGACGCGGCCTGCCGCTACGCCGGCGGGTCCTGCCGGGCCGCGGACAGCATCAACGGCACGATCCGGCGCACCGCCGGGGTGGCCGCGCGGTACACCGGCGGGTCGACGGTGCCGATCGCGTCCGGGATGCCGATCCGGGTGGCCCGCCTCGGCTCGGGCTGGTTCTGGGACACGGCCCGGTGAAGCCGCCCCTCTCGTACTACGGCGGCAAGACAACCCTTGCCGCTCGGCTCGTCGCGCTGTTCCCGCCCCACGGGCACTACGTCGAGCCGTTCGCTGGCAGCTTGGCCGTTTTGCTCGCCAAGCCGCGGTCGCCGATGGAAACGGTCAACGACCTCGACGGTGACCTGATGACGTTCTGGCGGGTACTCCGTGACCAGCCGGACGATCTGATGCGAGTGTGCGCGCTCACCCCGCACTCCCGGGCAGAGCATCAGCTTTCGTACGACCTCGGTTCCTGCAGCGATCTGGAAAGCGCCCGCCGCGTCTGGGTCCGGCTCACGCAGGGCCGCAACGGCACCATGCGGCGCACCGGCTGGCGCCACTACCAGAAGCCATCCGGGTCGTCGGTGTCGATGCCGGGCTATCTCGCCGGCTACGTCGACCGAATCCCATCTGTGGCCGGGCGCCTCGCCGGCGTGTCGTTGGAAGCCCGGGACGCGCTCACGCTGATCGGCGTGTACGGCCAGCACCCTGGTGTGCTGCTGTACTGCGACCCGCCGTATCTGGCCAGCACCCGAGGGTGGGGCAACAACTACGGCGTCGAGATGCGCACCGCCGAGCAGCATTCGGCTTTGGCCGGCGCGCTCCTCGGGTGCAAGGCCGCGGTCGTCCTCTCCGGCTATGCGTCGCCGCTCTACGACGACGGCCTCTACCGCGACTGGCATCGCGCTGAATTGAGCGCCTGGACCGGGAACGGCATTCGCGACGGCCGCACCAAATCTGACGGCGACCGGGTCGAAGTCGTCTGGAGTAACCGGCCGTTCCCGCAGGCCGACCTGTTCTGGGACGTGGCCGAATGAGCGCCGTACCGGACCTCCGCCGGACCGTCGACACAGCGCACGCGGCGGTGCAGCTCATCGACCAGGGCTACGGCCCCGCGTTGAACTGGGACCAGGCGATCGCCGCCACCGAACACCTATGGCAGGGCATACCGAAACGGCAACTGCAGGAGATCGCCGTCTACCTCGCCTGCCAGGTGGTGGGCTTGGAACAGTCCCGCGATAAGGACGCCGCGCTGGCGATGCACAACATCGCGAGCGTGGTCCGGGACTACCACCTTCGGCAGCCCTCCTCATCCGAGCCGCAGCCGTGACCGGCACCGACGACCCCGGGGTGCTGCTGATCACAGCCTTCGGGCGGCCGATCACGCAGGGGTCGAAGACCCGCACCCGGTTCGGGATGCGCGATGACAACGCGGTCACCTTGAAGCCGTGGCGGGAGGCGGTGAAGACCGCCGCGCTGGACGCGATGCCCGGCCGGGGGCGGCTGGACGGGCCGGTGTCGGTGGACATCATCGCCACGTTCGACCGGCCGAAGAGCGCGCCGAAACTCCGCCGGACGTGGCCGGTCACCCGGCGATCCGGCGACATCGACAAGATCGTGCGGGCCATCTTCGACGCGCTGACCGACGCCGGGGTGTGGCGCGACGACAGCCAGGTCGTCGCCGTCACCGCCGTCAAAATCCACGTCGGCGATGTCGGCGCGCTGCACATCCCGGGCGCGCGGATCCTCGTCGCGGCGGTGGCGGAGTGAACCGCCCGCCGGTGTTCGGCGTCTCCTTCGGCGTGCACGAGGTGCCGTGCGCCTGCGGCGAATGCCGCAACACCGTCCACAGCGTGAGCAAAGACTGCACCTGGATCTTCTGCGACCCCTGCTACCTGTCCGGGCACGCCGAGCGCTGCCCACAACGACCTGGAGAACTGCCATGCCCATGACCGGACTCGATCAGCGGGTCACCACCGTCGCCGACGAGGTCACCCGGGCGGTGCACGCCGGGGATCCGGCGGAGGCCCGCCGCCTCGCCTGCGACCACGCCGACATCACCCCCGAGCTGGTCGCCGAACTCGCCGGCCGATGCCCGCCGCCACCGGTCGGGGATGTGTACGCCGCCCGCCGGCGCCGCGTCGAGGAGGTCCGGGCGATGCAGCAGGCCGGGGTGCCGCCGCGGGCGATCGCCGCCCGGATGGCCCGCCACCACACCGGCGGTGACCGGTGAGCGGGCAGACGGTGAGTTGGCAGCCGGTGCCCGGGCAGCCGGTGAACCGGGCCGAGCAACGCGCCGACCAGATCCTGCTGTGGGCGCACGACCGTGCCGGCCCCGGCGCGGACGCCGTGCGGAACGCGCTCATCGCCCGGCTGATCGCCGCCCTCGAGCTCAAGCCGTGAGCGGCCACGCGCCGGTGCACCGCCCGTTCACCGACGACGGTGTCACCTACTGCGGATGGGACGGCCACGAAGGCTGCGGCGAGGTGTGGCCGTGTACCGCCATGAAGACACCGGCCGAGTACTTCGAGGCCCGCCAAGAGCAGGACGGCACCCACTACGAGGGCTGCTGGAAGAGCCACCCGGACTGCGCCTACTGGCGCGGCCGCCGGGACGGCTGGAACCGCGCCTGCACCGCGCTACGAGACCAGGACAGCCCACGGCTCGGCCTCCGGGACCCGCTGCGCCGGCACGTCCTTGGCGACGACGACACCGGGGAGATGGCGGAGCGGTGACGCTTACCTTCAACGAGAAAGCGCACAAGTACCGCCTGGATTCCAAGCCCGTCGCGGGGGTTACGACGCTTATCGGTAAGGGTCTGCCGAAGAAGGCGCTCATCTACTGGTCGGCGAAGATGGTCGCCGAGTTCGTCGCCGACAACGACGCCGCCGTCGAACAACTCCGCGGCATGGGCCGCGGCCCGATGGTCAACGCACTCAAATCCGTTCCCTGGGACCGGCGCGACAAGGCCGCGATCCGCGGCACCGACGTCCACGCCCTCGCCGACCGGCTTATCCACGGCGAAGAAGTCGAAGTACCCGACGCGCTCGTCGGTCACGTCGACGCCTACGTCCGCTGGCTCGACGAATGGCACCCCGAGGTGATCCTCACCGAACGGCCATGCGCCTCCCGCAAGTGGCGATACGCCGGCACGTTCGACGCGATCGTCCGCATCGCCGGCGATGTGTGGCTCCTGGATTGGAAGACCGCGGCCGCCGTGTACGGCGACAACGCGGTGCAGGTCGCCGCCTACGCCAACGCCGAGTTCTACGTCGACACCGACGGCCAGGAGCAGCCGATGCCCACGGTCGACCGGCTCGGCATTCTTCACATCCGCGACGACGGTGCCGACCTGCATGAAGTCACTGACCCCGAAGCCGCGTGGAAGGACTTCCTCCACATCGCCTGGGTCGGCAATGCCATCGACCGCATCGAGCACTACCTCAGCGAACCGCTCCCCGCGCCCCCCGTGCAGAAAGAAGGCGCCGCATGACCGAACTCAGCCTCCGCGACGACCGGCCGGTCGCCGTAACCGAACAGCCCAACGCCCCCGCGTCGCTCATCGCCTGGGCGGAGGCGGCCCGCGCGGCCAACCAGCTCGCCGTCCCGTTGTGCCGCACCGACTTCGTGCCGGCCCACTTCCGCGGCAACGCCGACGCCGCCACCGCCGCGATCCTCTACGGCGCCGAAGCCGGCCTCTCACCGCTGCAGGCGCTGCAAGGCGTGTACGTCATCTCCGGCCGGCCTGCCATGTACGCGCGGACGCTGTTGGCGGTGGCGCTCGGCGCTGGCCATCAAGTCTGGACCGAGGAGCTCACGGATCACCGGGCGATCGTGTGCGGCCGCCGCCGCGGCGGATCAACCGTCGAACGCGCTGTGTGGACGATCGACCGCGCCAAGAAGGCCGGTTACTTGAAGAACCAGAAGTACAGCACCGACCCGCAGGCGATGCTGCTCGCCCGGGCCCAGTCCGACGTGTGCCGGCGGATCGCCGCGGACGCACTGCTCGGCATCGCCAGCAGCGTCGAAGAACTCGAAGACGAAACCCCCACCGCCGGGCCATCCCTCAACCGCACCACCAGCAACGGCGGGCCGCGCACCGCCCGCCGCGCCCCCGCACCGCCGCCGGCCGAACCGGACCTCGAGCAGCCGCGGCAGATCGCCAAACCCCCCGCCGACAGCCAGACCGCCGAGAAACCAGCCGCCCAGCCGGCCGCCGAACCATCCCAACCCGGACCCCCGGACGTACCCATCACCCCGCAGCAGTCGAAGAAACTGCACGCCGCGATGAACGAGGCCGGCATGACCGACCGCGACCTGCGGCTGGCGTTCTGCGTCGACCAGATCGGCCGGGACATCACCACCAGCAGCGACCTCACCAAAGCCGAAGCATCCCGGGTGCTGGACGCGCTCGCCGAGCTCGGCGACAGCGACCAGGACGAACCCGAACCACCGGAGCCGGAACTATGACCGCCCGCTGCCCCGTCTGCGGGCAGCCCATCATCCACACCGGCCGCCGCGGCCGCCGCCGGCCGGCCATCCTCGACGCCGAACCCCGCGCCGTCGCACCCGGCCACATCTACCAGGCCAACGGCCACCGGCTCACCCCCACCCAAGTCATCGACCGCCACCCCGGGTACCGGCCGCACACCTGCCCACCACTGGACCATCCCACCCTGTTCGAGCCGCCATGACCGCCGCCTGCGGCACCGACGCCGGATACCAAACCCACCGCCGACGCCGCGAACCACGCTGCCCCGACTGCAAAGCCGCCCACACCCGCTACACCGACAGCCGACGGCAAGCCACCACCGACCCGGTCGCCGTCGACCGAGCCGCCGCCGGCCACCCACCCGACCCGCTCACCACCGCCGAACGCACGGCGGCCATCCGGCGGCTACTCACCCGCGGACTCACCCACACCGAGATCGCCGCACGGCTACAGATCAGCCGCCGCACCGTCGGGCGGCACAGCCGAAGAAGTGGCGTGACGTGAGGCGCCGGTTCAACCGGCGGCAACGGGCCGCTCTGTACATCGCGGCGGGCGGCCGATGCTCCAGCTGCGGCGACCCGCTTGGCGACGGTTGGCACGCCGACCACGTCATCCCGTTCTCAGTCGTACCGAAGACGCGCCTGTCTAACGCGCAGGCGCTCTGTCCGCAATGCAACAGCCGAAAGGGCTCATCAATGTCATGGAACGACACCTTCACCCCTCGGCATTTCCAGGCCGAGTTGATCAATGCCACTGAAGTGCGAGCCGTAGCGGGTGAGTCGACGACCCTCGGCCTCGTATGGCCCGGATCTGGAAAGACTCTCGCCTACCAGGGCGCGGCCACCCAACTCATGCGGGAAGACCTCATTGACTACGTGGCCGTTTACGCCCCCCGGCTGACCCTCGCGCACCAGGCGGAGTTGGGCTGGCGGCACGTCGGCGCGGACGGCAAGGATGTCGGCGCCTTCGCTAGCTTCGATGCCCGCTGCCGCCTCGAACGGCTACGCCATCGGGACAACAGGCCGCCGCTGCTGCCGCCTGGTGTCCGGCGTGAAGGGTTCGTAACGACCTACCAGTCGCTGGTGACGGATCCGAACACGCACCGGGAGTGGGCTGAGGAGCACCGCGGGCGGTTCCTCCTCGTCGGTGACGAAGCCCAGTTCCTCGGAGCGCCCGCCCACGGCAGCGACGGCGGTAGCCCCCGGGCTGGGCAGTACTTCGAGAGCATGGCGCAATACGCCAAACACACCCTGCTGCTGAGCGGCACAGCGGACCGAGCAGACGGCAGGCCACTCGTCCTCTGTGATCGGTACTACCAGCGGCAGCCGAGCGGCCTGCTCAAGGTCTTTCCCGACGTCAGCGCCGGCTACGAGAACGGCATCTCGCATGACTACCTGCGCCGGTTTGATGCGCTCCTGCATGAATGCCGGATCGCCTGGCATCCCGACAATAAGGAGCGACTTGAGTATGACCTGAGCGCCTCGCACGAACTGCCGGCAGAGAAACGTGCTGCATTGGCTGTCGTACTCCGGCGGGAATCCGTGTGGCAACCCATGTGCGACCTCACCGTCAAACGACTCCGTCTGGTACAGGAGACGAACCCGCGATACCGGGCTCTGATCGCCTGCATGGAGCAGCAGGACGCGAAGCAAGTCGTCCGCTATCTGAGGCGGCGGTATCCGGGGCTCCGGGTGACCATCGCCATCTCAGAGGACGGCGCGCAGGCCGAGCAAGCCCTCCGTGATTTCAAATGCCAGCCATACGACGTCCTCGTGACCGTGCGGAAAGCGTTCATCGGCTACGACCTGCCCGAGATCACAGTCGTCTGCGTCTTGACCAACTACCGGCACCCCGGCCACATCATCCAGCTCACTTTCCGCGGAGGACGTGTGTGGGCGAGGGCAGGTGAGCCGGCCGAACGGCAACGTCTGCACTTGATCGTGCCCGACGACCCGCCGATGCAGGAGATCATCAGTTACCTGCGAACCGAGGAAAACAAGGGGCTTCGGCTGCGGCAGGACATCATTTGTGGTGGCGGGGGTGGGCCGAAGGTCAGAAGCGGCTACCTCGAGGACGCGCAGGTCACCGGCGTCCGCGGTGCCACCAACGACCACGACATGTCCGCCAGCGACTTCGCAGCTAACCAGCAGATCCTCGACGAACTCGGTCCGATCAACACGCCGGAACAGATGCGCGCTCTACTAGACAAGCTCAACGTGGCAGCCCCTGCCGCCCAGCCCGCGGCTCTTCCCCCTCGGCCGACTGGCGGCACGCCAAAGACGGACCGCGAAACGGTCAAGCACTGGAAGGGGCAAGCTTCACTCGTAATCGGCCAGTACCTCCGGGCATGCGGGCACAGCCCCGACGATCACGACTATCCGGCGATCAGAGCCCGGCTGACCCGAGACCTCAACGAGTCGTTTGAGTCAGGGATCAAGAGCACCGATGACCTCACCACTGCGGTCGAGGCAGAAAAGTACCTGCGGCATGTGCAGAGCACTCTCGCTCGACGCGGTGGGCTATGACGGCGCGCGAGGTCTCCTACCAGTTCAGCGAGTCCAGACGGCTGCTGTCCCTGCTAGGCGAAGCAGCATCCAGCGACGGCGCTAACCCGAAGTCGTTCGCTCTTCTCCTCCGCCGGATTGACGAGACGCAGGCGTTCGTGGATGAAGGGTTCCGGTCCTTCCACGCCTACCTGACAACACCGACACCGCGCGGTCTCGGCATGACCGAGAACCAGTTTCTTCGTATCGCCGACCTCGGCGGTGAAGGCAAGCGGGCGCGCTGGCTGCTGTACGGCCATGACGACGAGGAGCTACAGCTCCCGAAGCTCGGCAAGATCGGCAGAGGCCGAGGAAGAGTTGATAATATCAACTCTAACGGTGGCGGGACCGGGGAGAGCTACACCATTCGCCGGCTCAAGCGGGACCGGCCCGACCTCGCAGAAGCCGTACTCAACGGCCAACTCAGCGCCAACGCGGCCGCTATCCAAGCAGGCTTCCGGCGCCGAAAGATCAGTGTGCCCGTGGACAGCGCCGAGGACCTCGCCGCCAACCTCGCCCGCCACCTTGACCCGGAGCAGATCGCCCAGCTGATAAGGCACCTCGAGAAGAGTCTCTAGTGGGACGTATCAGGTCGATCAAACCGGAGCTTCGCACGGACCTCACCGTCGCCTCCTGGCCGATCCCGTGCCGCTACGCGTGGGTGCTGCTCCTCGGCTATCTGGACGATAAAGGCCGGGGCCGGGACGACCTGCGGCTGCTCACCGCCGACCTGTTTCCCCTCGACCGGACCGTCACCAGGAAGAAGCTCGACACCTGGCTGACGCTGATGGCCACCACGTTGACGGACGGCAAAGAGCCACCGCTGTGCCGCTACGACGTCGACGGGATGCGCTACCTGCACGCCGTGAAATGGCGTAACCACCAGCGGATCAACCGGCCGTCGGAGTCGCGGCTGCCGCCCTGCCCGATCCATGAGAAGAAGCCGTCGGCTCACGGTGCGAATTCAGTGAGCCTTCAGTGAGCCCTCACTACTCTCGCGCGCGCCCGCGGAGCAGGGAGCAGGGAGCAGGGAGCAGGGAGCTCTTGTACTGAAGTTGATCTACCAAAGCCAAGTTACGTACCGCGCGAGAGATTGGATTTGGATCATGACCGAGGGTGAGATCACCCGGCTGGCTGCGGCTGGTCACGCGTTGCGCCCGGACTGGCCTGCGGCCAGCCTGCGGACGCTCCTCACGCAGCGGCACGCTCACCGCGGGTTTCAGGACACGGCGGTGGCGTTGGCGTACCTGGCGGCGGACCCGCTGACCCGGACCCCGGCGCGGCTCGACGCGGCGGGCCCGTGGTGGCGGCCCGTCACCGGTGCGGGGTCCGATGACCGGGTGCCGTTGCCGCCGCGGCCCGGCGAGTGGTGCCCGGAGCACCCGGGGCAGTGGGCGGACGGCTGCGCCGGCTGCAAGGCGGACCGGGTGGCGGTGCCGGCGCCGGCGCCGTCGATCCGGGATCCGCTGCCGGGCCGGGACCGTGACACGCCGGGTCGTCGGGCCGCGCGGGACGCCGTGGCGGCGCTGGCCCGGCCGTGACCGACGTCTGCCCGCGGGTCGGCTGCGGCCGGCCGCTGCCCGAGTACGCGGCGGTGTGGTGTCCGCGCTGCGCCGGCCTGCTCGACGGGGCGCTGCGGGAGCTGCCGGCGCTGTGGCGGCGGCTGCAGGCGGAGCTCGCCCCGGGTGGTGGCCGGGGTGAGCCGGTGTCGGGGTCCCGGTCGCCGGGGGTGCCGCTGCGGATCGGGCTGCTCGCGTTGGCGCAGGACCTGGCCCGGGTGGCGTGCCGCTGCGAGGACGCGCTGAGAGCGCCGCAGCACCGCCCGAGGGTGTACGGGGGTCGGTCGTACCACCTGCGGGGCTGCGAGGCGGCCCTGCGGCACGTGGGCGGCCACCAAGGGGCACTTCTGGGGTTGTGGGGTGGGCCGGCGGCGGCGGAGGCGCTGCTCGGCCTGCACGGGGAGATCGTCGCCGCGTTGCGGCTGGCGCCGCTGGTGAACCGGCTGCCGGTGCCGTGCCCGACGTGCGCCGGCGGGTTGTCCCGGCGTGACGGTGAGGAGACCGTGGCCTGCGCCGGCTGTGGGCGGCTGTGGCGGTGGGAGGACTACCAGTGGCTGGTGCGGACCACGGTCGACGGGATGCCGGTGTGAGCGGCCGCTGCGTCTGCGGGCATCCGTTGGGGGAGCACGGCGACCGTGCCGTCAGCGCCTGCTGGGTGCATGTGTTGGCCGATGTCACGTTCCGCCGGGTGGTCTGCCCGTGCCCCGGCTACCGGGCGGCGGGCGGGATGCCGGTGTGAGCGACGAGGTCACCGCCGCCTACCGGGCCGGGGTGGCGGCGGGGAGACTGCTCGCCGGGCGGGAGCTCGGTGACCGGCTCGCCGGGTGCTGCCGGGAGCATCAGGAGCCGGGGCCGGTGTGGCGTCGGGGGTTCGCGGCGGCGGTCCGCGTCGTCGCCGCCTACGCCGCCGAGCAGGCCGCCGCCGGTGGTGACACGCCCGGCCGGCGGTTCACCCGAACGGATGTCCACCCGTGACCGACCTGTCACGTATGGTGATCGGCAGGTGTGCGCAGCCTGCCCGCAACCCGCCCCCACCCGGGCGGGTTGACCCACGTCCGGGGGTCCGCCGACGCGCCGCACACCGCCCGACCGGTCCCGTATCGAGGAGACGCTGATGGCCGCGCAGGACGACATCGACCAGCTGACCGCCCCACCCGTCGACACCCCGCCGGCCGTGGACGTCCCGGCCGCCGAGCTTCCCTAGCCCCGTGGGTGTCGTCGGGGTGCTGCTGCTGTGGGCCGGCCTCACCGCCATCACCGTCATCGCGCTGGCCGCCAGCGGGGCGTGGCTGCCACCCGCCAGGCGGCCACCCCCCCAGGAAATGACCACCCCCCACCCCCAGGAAATGGCGACCGCCCCACCCCAGAAAATGACGGGCCCCCCTCGGTGAAGAACTGGGGGGTACCCGGATCGTCGGCCGCGCCCGGCAGGACCGTAACCGCCGGCTCCTCAAACAGTCCGACGTCTGCCACATCTGCGGCCAGCCCGGCGCCGACAGCATCGACCACAAGGTCCCCATCGCCCGCGGCGGCACCGAGGACCGGCACAACCTCGCGCCGGCGCACCACAACGTGCCGCCGCACTGCAACCGACTCAAGGGCGACCGCGAGTACGCGCCGATCATCAGACGATCCGGCGCGCTCACCTGAGCGCTGCTCGCCGAAGATCGAGATC
>CAWFCZ010000014.1:0-168166 GCA_963814355.1 uncultured Actinomycetota bacterium
CGGTTCTCTTGGGGTGAGTTCGAGGCCTCCGAGACAGCCAAGTAGCCGGTCGAATCGACTGTGCTGGAAGCGTTCTCTTGGCGTTCTTGTCACACCCGCCACCTACGTTGCACAGCCGTGGAGTACTGGGCGCAGCGCACCGTGTCGGCGGCCGATGGCCGGGAGGGCTGGACCGTCGTCGACGACGACTACGTCGAGCATGCGCGGGCCGCGGAGTATCTCCGCTCGGTGATCGATCGCGGCGGCTCGGTCGGCACCGCCCGGACGTATGCGGGGCGGCTGGCGTTGTGGCTGTGCTGGACATCGACGACCGGCGCGGAGGAGGTGGCGCCCAGCGGCGAGCAGCTGGGCGCGTTCGGCCGCTGGCTGGAGCGGACGCGGTCACGCAAACACCGTCGCGGTCGCAGTCGCCGTCGCCAGGGTGGGTCGAACATCGCCGCCTTGCAATCGGCCCGCTCGCCGGGAACGGTCGACGGGATCCTCGCCGTGGTGGTCGAGTTCGTCCGTTTCGGCGCGTCGCACGGCTGGTGCCAACCGGAAGCCGCGGCGCGATTGAGTTCGCGTGTCGAGCTGCGGTTCGCCCCGCCGGGTTGGGATCGCGGCGAGCGAACCGGCCGGCCGGTCGTCGACCGGCGGGTGGTGCGCCGGCGGCGGGCCGAACGGCCACCGGCGACGCTGAGCGCCGGGCAGGTCGGCGCAGTCGTCGACGTCTGCGACAACGTCCGCGACCGCTTCGTGGTGGAAGCGTTCTATGCGACCGGGCTACGGGTCGCTGAGTTGTGCGGCCTGCATCTGGCCGATCTGCATCTGGTCCCGACGGCGGCGCATCTGGGCTGCCCGGTCAGCAGCGCGCACCTGCACGTGATCCGCCGGGAGGACAACGAGAACAAGGCACTGGCGAAGTCGATCTGGCCGCGGGTGGTGCCGGTGACCACCGGTCTGGTCCGCTGCCACAACGCCTACCGGACGGCGCGCGATCGGGTGCCGGCCGCCGAGCAGAGCGACTACCTGCTGGTCAACCTCTGGCGGCCACCGCTGGGCCGCGCGTTGAGCCTGGACGCCGTCGAGCAGCTGTTCGTCCGACTGTCGGGCAAGGTCGGCTTCTACGTCCGCCCGCACATGCTGCGCCATAGCTTCGCCTCCGAGGTCGCGCAGCTGACCAAGGACCCGGCGCTGGTCAAAGAGCTACTCGGGCATGCGTCGGTGCGCTCCACGGACGTCTACCTGCATGCCCGCTGGGGTGACATGCGCGCCGCCGTCGACGATCTTGCTCGGAGCGGGCGGTGAGCCGGGTCTCGGCCGCCGCGGCACTGCCGGGGCCGGCGGCCGCGCCGGCTGCTGACTGGCGGGTGGCACGGCTCGCCGGGCTGATGGGTGCGGACTGGCTCGCCGGCGAGTGGGATCCCGACCGCCAGCTGATCTTGCCGCGGCCGGGTGGGCAGCTGACCCGGGTGCTGCGCTGTGAGGTGGCCGGCTGCCCGGCCGACCGTTACGGATCGGAGCTGCTTTGCGCGACGCATCGCCGCGAGTTCGCCGCCTCGATGATCACCGACGTCGCCGACTGGCTGACCGGCGGTCGGCCGACGCCGTTCGAACGCCGCCGGTGCTCGCAGCGGCATTGTCAGGTCGGCGGGGCCGACGGCCGCTCTTGTCCGCGGCCAGCGCAGGGCCGATGGGGGCTTTGCCACACCCATTCCGATGCCTGGGAACGGCGGCGGGTAGGCGGGCTGGGCTTCGCCGAGTTCTGCGCGGTGAGAGCGCGCCCGCTGCCCGATCTCGGGCCGTGCCAGGCCGCCTGCTGCTATCTCGGCGCGGCGCACGCCGAGTCCGGCCTGTGCTCGGTGCACTACCAGATGTGGCGGGCCGGCGGCCGCCCACGCGGCGCGGTGTTCGCCCGGTGGAAGGCACACGTCCGGCAGCCTGCCAACAGCCGGGTGCTCAGCCTGCGCGGACTGCCAGCCCTGGTCCGCCTCGAGCTGGTCTACGCGATCGGCTGCCGGGCCGCCGAACAGGTCAGCGTGGTCACCGGCGGGATGCGGCCGTGGGTCGACCAGCTCCGCGCTCTTGGCGTCGGGTCGGTGACCGCCTTCGACCTCGGGGCGCTCGACGGCATCGGTGACGCCGCGCACGTGCGGTTCGCCCGCTTCGCCGCCGACCGGGTTCGTCTCGCCTACGCCGACGAGGATGCCGAACGCCGCCGCGACAACTGGGACCTGCGATTGTTCGGCCACGCCGGCCGCTTCGACTTCACCGGCATCCGACAAGACTGGCTACGGGAGTCCACCAAGGCCTGGGCCGCAGTCACTTTGGGCCGGGTCGCCGACCAGACAGTGCGCCACCGCGTCGGATCGATCGCGGTGTTCTCCTCGGTGCTGGCCGCCGGCCCGGGCGGCGGGGCGGACCCAGCCGCCCTCACCCGCGGCGACATCGACCGGTTCCTCGCCCGCATCCACGACCCACGGTTCCGGCCGTCCGGACGGACGTTCGGGCCGAACGCCCGGTTCGCCGCCGTCCACGAGTGCGCGCTGATGCTGCGGGAGGCCGGCGGTCTCGGGCTACTTCCCGGCATCGGGCCGACGTTCTCCTTCCGCCGCGGCGACGCCCGCCGCGGCAGCATCGGCGAACCCCCCGGGCGGGCGCTGCCCGCGCACGTCGTCGCCCAGCTCGACGACGCGCTCGACGCGCTCGCCCAAGTTCCCGGAGCCGCCGGCACCGCCCGCCGGGCCACCCTCGGCGCGCTCGGCGAACACGCCGGGCAGATGGCGGTGCTCGGCTACCAGCTTCTGAAGGGCACCGGACGTCGCGTCGGCGAGGTCGCCGGCCTGCACCTGGACTGCCTGGCCGTCGACGAGTACGGCAAGGACGTGCTGGTCTATGACAACCACAAAGCCGAACGGCTCGACCGGCGGCTACCGCTGGCCGACACCGGGCTGGTCGCCGTGATCCGCGCCCAACAACACTGGGTCGCCGCCCGGTTCCCCGCCGCCGACCGCGGACGGCTATGGCTGCTGCCCCGACCGCACAAGAACGTCGACGGCCGCCACCACATGTCGGGGAACCTGCTGTTGGCCTGGATCCGCGCCTGGGTCGACGGCCTGCCGCGCATCGACGCCGGCCCGCTCGACGAGAACGGCGAGCCCGTTCCCTTCGACCGGCGCAAGATCCACCCGCACGCGTTCCGGCACACCTACGCCCAGACCCTGGCCAATCAAGGGGTCCCGCCCTCAGTGCTGCGCGACCTGATGGATCACCGAGCCTTATCGACCACGCTCGGGTACTACCGGGTCGGCGACGAACGCAAACGCGCGGCCATGGACGCCCTAGCCCGCCACACCGTCGACAACCGAGGCGTCACCCGTCCGGTCACCGGCGAGCCCTCGTCAGTCGCCCGCCTCAACGAGCAGCTGTCGTGGGTGGCGGTGCCGATGGGCAAGTGCTCCGAGCCGACCAACGTGCGCGCCGGCGGCCAGGCCTGCCCCATCCGCTACCAGTGCGCCGGCTGCCCGCACTTCGAGTCCGACCCCTCCTACCTGCCCGAGCTGCGCGGCTACGCCGACGACCTGCGACGCCAACGAGAAGCCATGCTCGCCGCCGGGGCCACCGACTGGGCAACCGAGAACATCAGCCGCCAACTCGAGGTCATCGACAAACACGTGCGCACCCACCAGCGGCTGCTCGACACGCTGCCAGACGACGACCGCGCCGTCATCGACGACGCCTGCGCGACCGCCCGCAAGGCCCGCCGGTCAGTCCCCGTCGCCTTCGGCCGCCGGCTACCCGACCATGACTGACAACAGCGCCGCGCTGGCCCGCGCCCGCCGAAACGACAGTCGCGCCAAACGCCAACGCGCCTCCCAGGCCGTCCGCGCCGCCGCCGACAGCGGCGAGACGATCACCTTCCCCGCCGTCGCCCGCCGCGCCGGAGTATCGGTATCGCTGCTCTACGCCGACCGGCAGATCGCCGCGGCCATCGCCGCCGCCCGCGACCGACAACGCCAGGCCGGGAACCAGCGCCACTGGCAGCTACCCACCCGCTCACTCGTCACCGAACAGAGCCTGCGAACCGAGCTGGCCAACGCCAAAGAGCAGCTCCGTCACCTCACCGTCGACGCCGACGCGCTGCGCGAGCGGCTCGCCCACCACCTCGGCGCCGCCGCCGACGCAGCGCGAGGCTGGGACACCCGCCCCCTACTCGACGGACTCGAACAACGCGCCGCCGAACTCGAAACCGACAACCACCGGCTCCGCCGACGCGTCACCGAACTCGAGAACGAGACCCGCGAGATCGCCGACAACCTCGACGCAGCCAGGACCACGAACCGTGACCTGATGACCGAACTCAACCGGCCAACCACACCAGTGAACGACGTGCGACACACAGCCGCAGGCCGCTGACCAGGGGAACTCCCCGCAACCCCAAGAGAACCGGGGCAATGATCGACAGACTCGTGCACCACGCCGAAGTCATCTCCCTCAAGGGCGACAGCTACCGGCTCAAGAACCGCGACCTCGGCCGCATCCCCGCCACCAGCCCGGGCGGCGAGGAATGACCACGCCAGAGCGCGAGCTCCCGGCCGCGACCCCACCAGCCGCCCCGTGGCGTGACGGCACCGTTACGGCAGCCACCTGCCCACACTGCGCCGCCGCCCTACCGACCAGCCATGCCCGCGTCTACTGCTCGAACCGGTGCCGCCAAGCCGCCTACCGCCGCCGCGCCAACCCCATCCGCATCCCGCCGCCACCCGCGCCCGCCGGACGGACCCGCACCGAGATCGGCGTCTATGAATGCCCGCACTGCACCGAACGGCTCCTCGGCGAACGCCGCTGCCCCGACTGCAACATCTTCACCCGCCGACTCGGCGACGGCGGGTGCTGCACCAGCTGCGGCGACATCATCACCACCGACGAGCTACTCAACCCCGAATGACCCAACAATCGATAAACAACCCACCGGGGGTCAGTTTTCGACCGCAGCCAGGGGGTCAGTTTTCAGCCGCTGTTGACACACTCTTGGCTTCCCGCGACCAACGGCTTTCCCCGCTTGCGTCAAGCTGGGGAACCTCAGCGGGACCCCGACACCGCCGGACTTCCGCACCCAAACGTGCCGACCCGGTTGTGCCAAGCCGGGGGAGATCAGTGGAATACGGTCGACCCGCGGAGGTCCCCCGCCGGGTCACCGCCGCGGGTAGGAGGCGAGGCGAGCCGATGCAGGATCCGCCGGGTCGGCAGGACGCGCCCAGCGCTAGGTTGACTGCTGCTGGGGATGCCCTCGCGGCGGGAACGTCCGGGCGGTTGCTGCGCGCGGTGTCCCAGTTCGGTCTGGTCTCCCGCGGCGCGGTCTACCTCCTCGTGGGGTACCTTGCCTTTCGCCTCGCGCTAGCCGCCCATGGGCGTGCCGCCGAACCGGCCAGCGGCACCGGCGCAGTCCAGGAGGCGACCCGACAGTCCTGGGGTAGGGCGACGCTGCTGCTACTCGCCGCCGGTTTCGCCGGCTACGCGCTCACCCAGCTGGTCGAAGCGGTCTTTCGACCCCGCTACGCCGGCCACCCGATCAATCGGTGGCGCCAGCGGGTGGTCTCGACCTGGGGCTGCCTGCTGTACGCGGCGTTCAGCATCAGCACCATCTCCCTGCTCGTCGGGAGACGACGACCGGCCGGCACCGCTGGCTCCGAACAGCGGCAGAACACCGCAATCACCGCCCCCTTGCTACGCACCGGACCCGGCCGGTTGCTCCTGCTGCTGGCCGGCATCGCGGTAGTGGTCGCCGGCGCCGAGCTGGGCCGGCGGTCGATACGGCTCACCTTCCAGGAACGATTCACCACCCAGCTGCAGCCCCGACTGTTCGGTTCCGCCGCGCGGGCTCTCGGTGCCTTCGGCTGCGTCGCCCGCGCCACCGTGTTCGTGCTCGTCGGTGTCTTCATACTCAGAGCCGCAGTGCTGGGCCGGCCCGCGCAGACCAAGGGACTGGACGCGACCTTCCGGTCCGTGGCCCGTTCCGCGTACGGCTCGATCAGTCTGGGCGCGCTGGCGATGGGCCTGTTCTGCTACGGCCTGTACTGCCTGCTCGAGGCCCGCTATCGCGACTTGACCCCCGGTCGCTAACTAGACATGGACCAGGTCGGGCCGGTACGGCCGCGACTTGCGCGCGTGCTGACTGACGAATCGACCGAACTCGCGGCGGCCCTGGAGGAGAAGATCGCCCAGTGTTGACTGGTACGGCCCAGTGTGGTGGTGCTGTCCCGCGCCGAACTGGTGCGGTTCATCGCGTTGGGTGGGCCTCGCCGATCGGGCGTGAGCCCGGCCGCGGCGGCGGGGCTGCCGGAGTTGCCCCATAGCCCCACCGGGAGGCGCTCAAGCGCTCGAGCCGCGGGAGCCGCCATGGCGATCACGACAGGGTTCCGCTACGACGGCTCGCCGCGGTGGCGAAGCTGCTGTCCGTGCTTGCCCTTGCCGCTCCGGTGTCCGCCACGACGTCGCCGGCGGCTTCGGCTGGCTGGCTGAACGGCGACGCCGATTTGGCGGCATGACTGCTACAACCACCAGGAAACCCGATCAGCGCGCGCAACGGGTCGCTGCATGCCGGGCTGACGGTGCCTGCGGCCAACCGGCGCCAGCTGACGACGCCGGCGGGTCTTACATCTGCCGGAGCCCGGATTCGACCTCGTTCTGGGATCGGTAGGCGGCCACGAGGGCGCGGGTGGGCCAGTCGGCCGCAGCGCGGTGGGGTGTCCCCGGTCAGGGTGGGTCGCGCCCGCCGTGGGACGCTCACGGGACATGACCTTGGTCGTCGCCAGCAGCCCTCAGGCGCGCAACCCGCGGCGGAGCCACCAGACGGTTGCGGCCGCAAGCAGCAGCGCGAGCAGGACGTAACTCGAAGCCTCGATGATCTGGAAGTGCCAGAAGCGGCCGTCGGGTTGGTAGGAGTCCCACAGCGAGTAGTGGCGGTGGACAAGCCAGGTTTCGAACGAGTCGCTGCTCGTGATGCCGCTGCTGCGCGCCTGATGGGCGAGGTCGTTGAGGCGGTCATGGCTGAGGCGATGGCCCGAGGAATCCTGGATCCAGGAGCTGATCGTCCAGGTCTTGCTGATACCGATCGAGGCGCTCTCCGGGGCGATGATCGGCTTCATGATCAGCGGCCGTAGGTAGACCACCGACGGCCAAGCCACCGCCAGCCAGCCGGCCGCGGTGACCGCCATCGCTGGCACGGTGTGCCCGATCAGCGCGCCGAGCAGCGCGCCGAGGGTGAAGGCGAACAGCGTCCGGGCGGCGAAAACGACGCCCTCGATCTCATAGGCTTGCCCGCCGGTCATGCGGCCCATGATCGAATGCCAGGGCCCGAACCACCAGCTGAACAGCAGCGAGAAGATGAGCGCCAGCGCGGTGAGCGACGCGCCGAGCAGGATGAGCTTCGTCGTGATCCACTGCACTCGGGTGCGGCCTTGGGTCCAGGCGAAGCGGAAGGTGCCCGACTCCAGTTCCCGGGCGACCAGCGGGGCACCGACGAACACGCCGAGCACGCCCGGGAGAAACTCGAGGAACCGGGGCAGGAACTGGGCCCAGCCCTCGTACTCGTGGCTGAAGATGCCGAATGGCACCTCGCAGGTGGAGCCCGACGGGTTCCCGCAGCTGGTCAGCCCGGCCTTGGCGTAGGCGCTGTGCATGGCCAACCCGGTGATCAGCATCAGCATTCCGAACCCGCCGAGCAGCAGGATGGTTGCGGCGAGGGCGGCGCGGTGTTGGCGCCAGGTCACCCAGGGCAGGCCGCGTAGCCGAGGCGGCCGCCAGCCGTGGCCTCCCGCCTCGACGCTGATGGCGGTCACGACGCCGCCCTGACGCGGCTGGGCTCAGTCATCGCTGGTCCTGGTAGTGCGCTTGCCTCCGGGGCACGCAGGTAAGAAAGGACAAGCTCCTCCAGGTTGGTGGGCTCGACCTGCCAGTCGGGCGGCAGCGGGGTTGTCGGGCCGGCCCGCACGAGCAGGGTGGTCCGCCGTTCGGCGCGCCGTTGGCCGATGACCGGCAGGGCCGCGGCGACGGCGTCGGCCTGGGGAGTAGGGCCGGTGAGCACCCGATGGCCGGCCAGCAGGTCCTCGACGTCACCAACCATCTGTACGGCGCCGCGGGCGAGCACCACCAGGTAGTCGCAGACGCGCTCCAGCTCGGCGACGACGTGTGAGGAGAGCAGCACCGACAGGCCCTCTTCGGCCACAGCCCGCATCAGCGCGGCCATGAAGTCGTGACGTGCCAGCGGGTCGAGCCGAGCTACCGGTTCGTCGAGGATCAGCAGCTGCGGGTGGCGGGCCAACGCGACCGCGAGCGCTACCTGGGCGTGCTGGCCGCCGGACAGCTTGCCCACCCGGCGGTTGAGCGGTATGGCGAGCTCGTCGAGTCGAGCCAGCGCGTTGGCCTGGTCCCAGCCCGAGCTGAGGTTGCTGACCAGGCGCAAGGTGTCCGCGACGGTCAGGTTCGCGTAGAGCGGGGTGTCCTGCGCGACGAAGCCGATCCCGTTCAGCGCCTGCACTGAGCCCGGCCGCAGCTCGCCGAGAACCATGATCTCACCGATCGTCGGCACCGTGAGTCCGACCGCCAAGTGCAACAATGTGGTCTTGCCGGCACCATTTGGCCCGACCAGCGCGACGACGCGGCCCGCCGGGATCGCCAGTGTGCACCTCTGCAACGCCCAGGTGCGATCGTAACGCTTGCCGAGTTCATGAGTCTCGATCGCGCTCACGAGGCGATCACCGCCCCCCGCCGGGCCAGTTCGTGAAGTGCGCTGCTGAACAGCGCGGTGATTCCCTCCTCGTCCACTCCGGCGTCGGCGGCCATCGTCAGCCAGCGGTCCAACCCGCGGCGCAGCGCCTGCTGGTCACGCAGTGGCACAACGTCGAGGGTGCCTTCGATGAAGGTGCCCTGACCGGGCCGACCGGCGGCCAGCCCCTTGTGCTCCAACTCACGGTAGGCCTTCAGAACCGTGTTCGGGTTGATCGCAAGTGCAGCGACGACATCCTTCACTTTCGGCAGCCGGTCACCAGACACCAAGAAGCCCAACCGCAGGGCGTGCTCGACCTGGCGTACGAGCTGCAAATACGTCGGCACCCCCGATTCCGGGTCGAGGCGGAACTCGATCGGCGAAGCCCCGTCCGGTCTATCCACCGCCTGCTTATCTACCGCCATAGCTAAACCATTGCATAGCTTCACAGGACCGTCAAGATGGCCCGCTCATCACGCGGACCCAGTCGCCGAGGTACCCGCGATGGACGCCCTCCACCGCAGTCGGATCCTCGACCGCGACCCGGACGGTGGATGCTGGCGGCAGAGGATACGGCGCAGGTAAGGCGGCGGTTCGTGACCGGAGGGACGACGGGGCGCGGGGAGCTTCCCCCGGTCGCCCGTGGTGTTGGCCGCGGTCGTCGGCAGCGTCGCCGTGCTGCTGGTCGTGGTCAGCGGGCGATACGGGTACCACCGCGACGAGCTGTACTTCTTGTCCTGCGGACGGCATCCGGCCTGGGGCTACCCGGACCAACCGCCGCTGACGCCGCTGCTGGCCCGGTGGATGGACAGCCTCGGCCACGGCTCGCTGATCGTCTTCCGAGCGCCCGCCCTATTCGCCGCGGCGACCGTCACGGTGTTGAGCGGGTTGCTGGCCCGTGAGTTCGGTGGGGGCCGACGCGCCCAGGGCCTGGCCGCGGCCGCGGTAGGAACCGGCACGTTCACTCTGCTGTCCGGGCACCTCCTGCTGACCTCGACGGTGGATCTGCTGGTCTGGGTTTCGATCAGCTGGCTCCTGGTGCGGATGCTTCGGACCGACGACCCACGGCTGTGGGTCGCCATGGGCGCGGTCACCGGCGTCGGGTTGCTCAACAAGCAGCTGCCCGTCGTGCTGGCGTTCGGCGTCCTGGTCGGGATGGCCCTGACCCCGCAGGCCCGCCCCCTCCTGCGCAGTCGTTGGCTGTGGGTCGGGGTGGCCGTCGCGGTCGCGGCGTGGGCGCCGGTGCTGTATTGGCAGGCGGCGCACGGGTGGCCGCAACTGACCTTGGCCCGGGAGATACGCGCGGAGTACGGCACACCCGGTCAGCGGGCCGGCTTCTTCTCCCTACAGGTGGTGCTGTTCAGCCTCGGTGGGGCCTATCTGTGGGTGACCGGCGTGGTTTCGCTGTGGCGCGACGATGCGTGGCGGGCCTACCGGGTGCTGGCGTGGGCCTGGCTCGTCGTGCTCGCCGTCCTCATCCTCACGGCCGGGCAGGGCTACTACCCGGCCGGCATCTACCCGGTGCTCATCGCGACTGGCTCCGTGGTCGCCGAACGGCGAGGGCGCAGGTGTTGGTGGGCGCTGGGCGCGGTCCTGGTCAGCGCGGCGCTCATCCTTCCGGCGGCCGTGCCGGTCCTCTCCGCCCACACATTGGACGCCTCGATCTGGAGCGGGCTCGGGGAAAACCTGCGCGAGACCGCTGGCTGGCAACCGCTCGTCGATGAGGTGGCGGCGGCATACCGGTCCGTTCCCGTGCGGGCACGCGCCCGGACAGGGATCTTCACGAGCAACTACGGGGAAGCGGGTGCGGTGGACCGCTACGGGCCGAGCCGAGGTCTCCCGCATGCCTGGAGTGGCCACAATGGCTACGGGCTGTGGGGACCTCCACCAGCTGGTGTCGCTCCCGTCGTGGTCGTATGGGAAGACGGCGCGCCGAGCGCCTACTTCTCCGGCTGCACGCTCTTCCGCCGCGTTGTGGGACCGGTGAGCAACGAGGAGACCCAACGGGCCGCGGTGTTCCTCTGCGCCGGCGTGATCGGCGGTTGGCACGCGGCCTGGCCGAACCTTCGGCACCTGTCAAGCTGAGCGCACCCACGGTTCTGAGTGGGTGGTATCTCGTGCGGCGTGACGGTCCAACGGCTTCGTTGATCGTTCCCGAGGGCTACAGTAGTCCCGAGCGAAGTGGAGCCACCGGTGGTCGACAGTGCCAGGTCCGACAGTGCCAGGTCCGACGATGCCGTGACGCGCATGATGCGCTCGGCCGCCGAGGACGTCCTGCACCGCACCCGGGCCTTCGCCGACCTGGTCCGGTCCACCGGCGGTACCGGGTTGAACGCCCTCGGCGCCCTGAGCGCGCCGGTCCCCCGGGCCTTCGGCGACGTGGTGTCGTCGTTGCAGGGCTTGATGGAGCAGACCCCGGGACCAGGGGCGCAACTGGAGATGTTCCTCCAGGAGGTCCACGCCAAGCGCGCCATGGTCCAGGCTCTGCAGTCCCAGCTGGCCTCCTTCGACAACCAGCTGGAGATCCTGGAACGGTCGCTGGAGCCACTCCGGGTGTGGGGCCAGCAGTGGACCAGCGTGCAGACTTCACTGGCCGAGACGATGGCCGTCTTCCGCCCGGGCGGTCGCGCCGCCGACTGACCGTGGGATCACATCATCGTCGGCGCCGGAGCCGCTGTGGCGAGCCCGGCAGCCTTCGCCGCTTCCGAAACTGCCTTCGCCACCGCCGGCACCACCCGGGTGTCGAAGATCGAGGGCACGATGTGGTCATAGGAGATGCCGTCTTCGGCGACGATGCCGGCGATCGCCTGGGCGGCGGCCACCTTCATCGAGATGTCGACGCCGCGGGCGCGGCTGTCCAACAGCCCCCGGAAAACACCGGGAAAGACCAGGACGTTGTTGATCTGGTTGGCGTAGTCGCTGCGCCCGGTGGCCACCACCGCGACGTTGGGCGGCATCTCCTCGGGCATGATCTCCGGGATCGGGTTGGCCAGCGCGAAGACGATCGCCTTTCGATTCATGGTGGCGAGCCACTCCGGGTTGACCAGGCCCGGTCCGCTGACCCCGAGGAAGACGTCGGCGCCGGCCAGTGCCTCCTCGACGCCGCCACGTAGCTTCGCCGGGTTTGTCACCTCGGCGATTGCCCGCTTGTCCGGGTTGAGGTCCGTGCGGTCGGTGGAGATGATGCCGTGCCGGTCGGCACCGACCACATGAGTGACGCCGGCGTGCTGCCAGAGCCGTACGCAGGCCACCCCGGCGGCCCCCATACCGAGGCAGACCACCTTGAGTTCTGCCAACTTCTTGCCGACCACCTCGGCGGCGCCGTACAGCGCGGCGAGCGACACCACGGCCGTGCCGTGCTGGTCGTCGTGGAAGATCGGGATGTCCAACTCGTCCTGTAGCCGGCGCTCGACCTCGAAACAGACCGGCGCGGCGACATCTTCCAGGTTGATGCCGCCGAAGCCGGGGGCGATCGCCTTGCCGACGGCGACGAGTTCCTCCACCCCGGAGGTTCGCACGCAGACCGGGTAGGCATCGACGTTGGCCAGCTGCTTGAACAACATCGCCTTGCCCTCCATCACCGGCATCGCCGCCTCCGGACCGATGTCGCCCAGCCCGAGCACGGCCGTACCGTCGGTGAGCACGGCCACCGAGTTCGGCTTGATGGTGTAGTCCCAGACCCGCTCCACGTCGGCCGCGATGGCCGAACAGACTCGGCCGACGCCGGGGGTGTAGGCCATCGAGAGGTCGTCCCGGGTCAGGACTGGAAACTTCGGGGTCACCTCGATCTTGCCGCGGCGATGCCGGTCGAAGACCCGGTCGGTGACCGAGAGCACCTCGACACCGTGGACCTCCCGGGCGGCGGCCACCACCTCCTGGCCGTGGGCCTCGCCGCGGGTCTCCACCTGGATCTGCCGGATGATCACGTCGTCCTGGTGGTCCAGGATGTCGATGGCGTCGACCAGCGCACCGGCTCCGCCGAGCGCGGACGTGAGCCGGCCGAGCGTTCCGGGGATGCGCTGCAGGGATACCCGAAGGGTGAGCGTGTTGCCGGCGGACGGGTGGATGACGACCATGGTGTTGCTCTCCTCTGTCGAACGGCTCGCGGCAGCCTCCCGACAGCGGCCCGCGTAACCGGCTCGACTTACCGTAGTGAGGGGGTCGGCGGCCCGGTACGCCCGGGGCCACCCTTTTCGCCCAGGCCGTTGGGCGTGGCCGGGCGGCAACGATCGCGCACCAGTGCGGAAACGCCGCAGTACGTGCGGGAGACCGGCAGTGGCGGAGGTGGACGGGAATCGAACCCGCCTGCCCGAGATCCTCGGACACCTCGGTTTTGAAGACCGGGAGGGCCACCAGGCACCCACACACCTCCGAGTGCACCGTACGCGGCGGAACGGCCCGCGCCGAAGCTGGTCGTGCAGTCGGTTGTGACCCCGGTTCATGAGGGAGTGGCGCCGCCGTGATGTCTCGATCGGTCCCATCGCCGGGCGCTGGGCACGGTGTCGCCTGGCGTTGCCCACGACCTTGCGCGTCTGCGCCACGGCGTCACCGTCGAGGTCGGCCTGATGGGCTTCGTCGAGCCCCTCTGTCACTGCTTCCTCAGCGCCGAGGGCGTGTGCACCGCCTCGCCTCCGCTCGCCGTCCGGCCGGCATGATCCAGGACCGATGGGCCACCACGGGCGGTGGCTGGCTGGGCCCGGATCACGAGTGGGCGGGGTCACGCCGCTGGCGTCAGCACCTCGGGCCGATCGCCGCGGGGGCACCGCCATGCCCCCACTACCGCCGCGCAGTCACCGGGCCGCGAGGGGGAACCTAGGCTGCCGCTATGACGTCCGTGACGGCCGGGGTCCGGCTCACCCAGTACGCCCACGGCGGCGGCTGCGCGTGCAAGATTCCCCCCGGTGAGCTTGAGGAGGTCCTCGGCGGGCTGCTCGGCGAACCGTCCCCGGATCTGCTGGTCGGGCTTGACGCCGGCGACGACGCGGCCGCCGTCCGCCTGGACGGGGACACCGCGATCCTGGCGACCGCCGACTTCTTCACTCCGGTGGTCGACGACCCCTATGACTGGGGGCGCATCGCGGCCGCGAACGCGCTCTCGGACATCTACGCGATGGGCGGCCGCCCGCTGGTGGCGGTGAACTTGCTGGCCTGGCCGCGTGAGCTGCTACCGCTGGGGCTGGCGCGTGACGTGCTGCGCGGCGGCCTGGACGTAGCCCGGGAGGCCGGCTGCGTGGTCGGCGGGGGGCACAGCGTGGACGACCCGGAGCCGAAGTACGGCATGGCGGTGACCGGGGTTGCTGACGCCAGGCGGCTGCTGCGCAACGACGCCGGGCGGGCTGGGCTGCCGCTGTCGCTGACCAAGCCGCTGGGCATCGGCGTGCTCAACACCCGGCACAAGGCGACCGGCGAGGTCTTCGGGCAGGCCGTAGAGACGATGGCCGCGCTGAACCGGGACGCCGCCGCGGCGGCCCTCGCGACCGACGCGTCCTGCGCCACCGACGTCACCGGCTTCGGTCTGCTCGGCCACCTGTACAAGCTGGCCAGGGCCAGCGGTGTGACCGCCCGGGTCGACCCGGCCGCGGTGCCCTACCTGGAGGGCGCCCGGCAGGCGGCCGAGGACGGCTACATCTCCGGAGGTACCCGTCGCAACCTGGCCTGGGTATCACCGCACACCGAGTTCCGAGCGACTCTGGAGCTGGACCAACTCCTGCTTGCCGACGCCCAAACCTCCGGCGGGCTGCTCATCGCCGGTGAGGTACCCGGCGCGCCGGTGATCGGCGAGTTGCTGCCGGCACGCCAAGGCGTCACCCTGCTCGTGGGCTGAAGCGCCGGAGTTGTTGTCGAAAGCGTGCGCCCGGGCGCACGCAATCCCCAACAGGTCGGTCTGACCGAGGTCAGTGCGGGCTCGCCCGGACCGGGCGCCCGGCGGAGAGCCGCTCGCGCTGCGGGACCACCACGTACTTCGGATCCCTCGCGGAGGTCATCCCGGCTTCGAACAGCCCGAACCGCTCGCAGGCCCCGCCGAGGAGCAGGGACAGCCCGGCGAGCCGGGAGACCAGCGGCCGGCCGCGGCCGAGGAAGCCCGCGGCGATGCCGAACGCGGTGGCGCCTTCCGCGGCCCGCAACAGCTGCCAGGCCCGGCCCACGCGGTACGCCTCGGCGACGAAGCTCGTCCGGTGCACGATGCGTCGCGACGCGCCGATCTCCAGCAGGCCGCCGAAGGCGGCGAGCCGGCGCAGCGGCGCGGCCTGCGCCGGCACGGTGAGCAGGCCGAGGCCGGCGGCGCTGGCCGCCGAGCTGCCGACGAACACGAAGGGCAGGTCGGGGTACGCCTCGTGCCAGGCCGGTACCGCGGTATCGGCCAGCAGCACCGCCGTGTAGCTGGTCAACGCCGGCGAGATCAACGCGGCGCCCAGACCGAGCAGCCGACCGGTCCTGGGCGCCCGGCCCAGCACCTCGCTGGCGGCGGCGCCAGCGGCCAGCGGGCTGTAGGCGGCGAGGATCCAGGAACCGACGCTCATCGGTGAGGTGGGCTTGAGGACCCGAAGCATGGTGTAGAACCGCGACGGCCGGCCAAGGTCGTGGACCAGGGCGCCCGCGGACAGCGATACCGCGCCCAGCGCACCGATCCGGGCGGCCCTGGCCAGCGGGGCCCGCCCGGTCAGGTCGGCACCGGCGGCGACCAAGGAGGACCCACCGGCCAGACCGCCGAGGAACAGGTACCCGGCAATGTCGGTCGCCGACCAGACCGGAGCCTTCAGAATCGGCCGGCCGTAGTAGGAGGTGAAGGTCGGATCCGGCACCATCCGCCGCTCGCCGCGGCCACCACCCCGGCCGGCACGTCGGCCGCCCGGACGGTCGCCCGGTCGGTCGCGGCCGCCGCTCACGGCGTCCGCCACACGAAGGACAGCACGGCTCCGACCAGCAGCGTCCCACCGGCCAGCGCCGCCCGGCGCCACATCGCCATCAGGTCGCGGGTGGTGACCACCGGGTCCGGAGGCAGGCCGTAGGTCTCCGGCTCGTCGAGCAGCAGGAAGACCGCCCCGGCCCCGCCCACCCCGTCGTCGGGATCCTCGCCGTAGAGGCGCGCGCTCGCCATCCCGGCGGCCTGCAGGGTCTCCAGCCGGGCCGCCGCCCGCTGCCGCAGGTCCTCCAGCTCCCCGAACTGGATGGACTCGGTCGGGCAGGCCATGGCGCATGCCGGCATCAGGTCGCCGCGGAGCCGGTCATAGCACAGTGTGCACTTCTGGGCGAGGCCGACGGCCGGATCCTCCGCCGGCCCGTGGCGCTGATCGATCACCCCGTACGGGCAGGCCGGTACGCAGTACCCGCAGCCGTTGCAGACGTCGTTCTGCACCACCACCGTGCCGTACTCGCTGCGGAACAGCGCGCCGGTCGGGCAGACGTCCAGGCAGGCGGCGTGCGTGCAGTGCTTGCAGACGTCGGAGGACATCAGCCAACGAACGCCAGTGTTTCTTGGCTGATTGTCAGCCAACCCGGCGGCCACGCCGCCGGTCGTCGCAGTCGGGGGGCGGTCGGGCGGCTCGCCCCCCGACTGTTGCTCGATGAACGCGACGTGCCGCCAGGTGCTCGCGCCGAGCGTGCCGGTGTTGTCGTAGGACGTGCCGAGCAGGTCGATCCCGTCCTCCGGGATCAGGTTCCATTCCTTGCAGGCCACCTCGCACGCCTTGCAGCCGATGCAGATCGAGGTGTCGGTGAAGAACCCGACCCGGGGTGGCGGCTTGGCGTACCCGGCGTTCGGCGCCGGGTCGACCGGGCCGAACAGGCTGTTGGTGGCGATCCGGCTGCGGGGCACCCCGCCGGCGGTCCGGGAGGTGGTCAACGAGGGTTCCCTTGCGAGCGGTCCGGCGGCACCGTGCGGGCCAGGTTGCCGGTCGCGTCCGTGACCCCGGCCCGCTCCCGGTAGGACTCGACGTAGCGCAGCAGCGCCGGGCCGGTCGGCCGGCGGCCGGGCTGGATGTCGCAGCTGGACACCTTGCCCTCCTGGATGTGCACGTTCGGGTCCAAGGTCACCCCGACCAGGTCGTTCGCCGAGTCCCCGGTGCTCAGCCCGCCGCCCTGCCCCCAGTGGTAGGGCAACCCGACCTGATGCAGCACCTTCCCCTGCACCCGCAGCGGCGCCAGCCGGTCGGTGACCAGCACCCTGGCCTCGATGGCGCTGCGCGCGGTGACGATCGTCGCCCAGCCGCCGTGCGCCAACCCGCGTTCGGCCGCCAGCGCCGGGCTCACCTCGCAGAACATCTCCGGCTGCAACTCCGCCAGGTAGGGCAGGTAGCGGCTCATCGCCCCGGCGGTGTGGTGTTCGGTGAGCCGGTAGGTGGTGAAGACGTACGGGAAGACGTCGCTGTGCGGCTCCGGCGGGCTCGGGTTGGACGGATTCTCCGGACGTTGGAAGACCTGCCGGGAGGGCGAAGCCTGCTGGCCGTAGAGCGGGTTGCGGAACGGGGACTCCTGCGGCTCGTAGTGCGTCGGCATCGGCCCGTCGACGAGCCCGCTCGGCGCGTACAGCCAGCCCTTGCCGTCGGCCTGCATGATGAACGGGTCGTCCCCGGCCAGCTTCTGCTCGGCCTGCGCGTCCTCGGGCGGCCGGTAGTCCGGCGGGGTGTCCGCGACGAAGTCCGGGACGTCGTGTCCGATCCACTTCCCCGCCCCGGCGTCCCACCAGACGTAGGCCTTGCGCTCGCTCCACGGCTTGCCGTCCGGGTCGGCCGAGGCCCGGTTGTACAGCGTCCGGCGGTTCGCCGGCCAGGCCCAGGCCCACTCCGGAGCGACCCAGCTCTGCTCGCCACCGGGCTTGCGCCTGGCAGCCTGGTTCACCCCGTCGGCGTAGATCCCGGTGTAGATCCAGCAGCCGCCGGCCGTGGTGCCGTCGGCCTTCATGGCGTTGAACGACGACAGCGGCTTCCCGGTGGTCAGGTCGACCCCGTTGATCTCGGCGAGTACGGCTTCGGCACTGGGTTCGGCGTGCGTGCCCGACGTCGGATAGCTCCAGGTCAACTCGAGCAGCGGTCGGTCCCGCACGTCGGTCGAGTCCGCCAGCCGTTCCCGGAGGATCCGGCCGAGGTGGTAGTAGAAGTGCAGGTCCGAGCGCTGGTCGCCCCGCGGTTCGGTCGCCTTGTGGTGCCACTGCACCAGCCGTTGGGTGTTGGTGAAGCTACCGTCCTTCTCGGTGTGCGCGGCCGCCGGGAAGAAGAACACCTCGGTGCCAACCTCGGCGGTCGCCAGCTCGCCGGTGGCGATCTCCGGCCCGTCCTGCCAGAAGGTGGCGCTCTCGATCAGGGAGAAGTCCCGGACGACCAGCCAGTCCAGCTTCGCCATCGCCAGCCGTTGCAGCTTGCCGTGCGCGGAGCCGACCGCCGGGTTCTCCCCGACCAGGAAGTACCCGTGGATCTTCCCGTCCAGCATGTCGAAAACCTGCTGGTACGTGCCGTGGTCACCATTGATCTTGGGGAGGTTGTGGTACGCCCAGTCGTTGTCGGCCCGCGCGGCGTCGCCCCACCAGGCTTTGAGCAGGCTCACGGTGTAGGCATCGGCGTGCGCCCAGAAGCCTTTCTGGCCCTCGCCGGTGATGGCGGTAAGGTACTCCGCCAGGTCGTCGGAGTCGGTGGCCTGCGGCATCGGCAGGTAACCCGGGAGCAAGTTGTACAGCGTCGGGATGTCGGTGGACCCCTGGATGCTGGCGTGCCCGCGCAGCGCCAGGATGCCGCCGCCCGGGCGGCCGATATTGCCCAGCAGCAGTTGCAGGATCGCCCCAGTGCGGATGTACTGCACCCCGACGCTGTGATGCGTCCAGCCCACCGAGTACACCAGCGCGGTCGTGCGCTCGCGCGTGGAGTTCGCCGCCCAGGCCTGCGCCACCTGCAGGAATAGTTCCTTCGGCGTGCCGCAGACCTCCTCCACCATCTCCGGGGTGTACCGGGCGAAGTGGCGTTTGAGGATCTGGAACACGCACCGGGGATGGGTCAGCGTCGGGTCGGTCTCCGGCCCGCCGTCACCCATCTCCAGCACGGCGCCGTGGCTGCCGTGCTCGTGGGTGGGCTTGCCGGCCTCCTCCGGCGCCCGCTTGCCGGCCGCCGCCGGCTCCGCCATCCCCTGGTACTGCCAGGAGGCGGTGTCGTAGGACCGGTTCTCGGCGTCGAAGCCGGAGAACACCCCGTCGAGGTCTTCGGTGTCGGCGAAGTCCTCCCCCACGATGAAGCTGGCGTTGGTGTAACGCTCGACGTACTCCCGGAACTCCAGGCCGTTTCGCAGCACATAGTTGATCACGCCGCCGAGGAAGGCGATGTCCGAGCCGGCGCGCAGCGGCACGTGGGCATCGGCGACCGCGCTGGTCCGAGTGAACCGCGGGTCGACGTGGATGACGGTCGCGCCGCGGGCCTTGGCTTCCATCACCCACTGGAACCCGACCGGATGGCATTCCGCCATGTTCGAGCCCTGGATGATGATGCAGTCCGCGTTAGCCAGGTCCTGGAGGAAGGTCGTGGCCCCGCCGCGGCCGAAGGAGGTCCCCAGACTGGGAACCGTTGCGCTGTGTCATATCCGCGCCTGGTTCTCGATCTGGATCGCGCCGAGCGCGGTGAACAGCTTTTTGATCAGGTAGTTCTCTTCGTTGTCCAGGGTGGCGCCGCCGAGGCTGGCGATCCCCATGGTGCGCCGCAGCGCCCGGCCCTGCTCGTCGGTCTGCTGCCAGCCGCGTTGCCGGGCGTCGAGTACCCGATCGGCCACCATCCCCATCGCGGTGTCGAGGTCGAGGCGCTCCCACTCGGTTCCGAAGGGCCGGCGGTAGAGCACGCGCTGCTCCCGGGCGGAGCCGGTGACCAGTTGCTTGCTGGCCGACCCCTTCGGGCACAGCCGGCCCCGGCTGATCGGCGAGTCCGGGTCGCCCTCGATCTGGATGACCCGCTCGTCCTTCACGTACACGTTCTGCCCGCAGCCTACCGCGCAGTACGGGCAGATCGACTTCACCACCCGGTCGGCGGTTGCGGTCCGGGGCGCCAGCTCCGCCGTATGCGGTGACATCGCGGCGGACCCACGGCCCAGCACGTCACCGCCGGTAGCCTGCCGGTAGCCCGGCCAGGACCTCAGCCGCCCTCGGAGTCCCATCGGCCGCCTCCAGATCGCTGGCAGCGACGGTACCCCCGGATACCACAGCTGCCAACATCCGACGTGCCGGAGCGTTTCGGACCCCCGGACGTAGAGTGCGTGCCATGGGCCGGGTGACCACACGTCGGCCGGTACTGCGCCTCGACGGCGACCGGCCGGTACGGCGGCCGGACACCCTGGCCGTCGAGGAGCCGCTGGAGATCCGGGTTGACGGTACCGCGGTGTCGGTGACCATGCGGACGCCTGGCGATGACTTCGACCTGGCCGCCGGGCTGCTGGTCACCGAGGGTGTGGTCCGGGACCCGGGCGAGATCGCGACCATGCGGTTCTGCCCGGACACCGAGACGCTCAACGTTGTCGACGTGGCCGTGCGGACCGGCACCGGGGCGCCCGTGGTCCTGCCGACCTCGCTGGGCCGGACGCTCCCGGCAAGCAGCGCCTGCGGGATCTGCGGCAAGACCAGCATCGACAGCGTCCGGTTGAAGAGCCCGTACCAGGTGGCCGCCGACCCGCTGCGAGTGCCTCGAGCGACGCTACTCGCCATGCCGGACACCATGCGGGAGGCGCAGCGCGGGTTCGACCGTACCGGCGGCCTGCACGCCGCCGGGGTCTTCACCCCGGCCGGTGAGTTGCGCTGCCTGCGCGAGGACGTCGGCCGGCACAACGCGGTGGACAAGGCGATCGGTTGGGCCTACCGGGAAGGCCGGCTGCCGCTGTCCGGCCACGTCCTGGTGGTCAGCGGCCGGGCGTCGTTCGAACTCACCCAGAAGGCACTGATGGCCGGGATCCCCATGCTGGCCGCGGTGTCCGCGCCGTCCTCGCTCGCGGTGGACCTGGCCGCCGACGCCGGGCTGACCCTGGTCGGCTTCCTGCGCGACCCGTCCATGAACGTCTACACCGCCGGCCACCGCGTCGGTTCGTAGCGGAGGCCGCGGGTGGCACTGCTCGGCACAGGTCGTCCGCGGCTGGCCGCCCGCCAGCAGCCCCGGTGATCCAGGGCCGGCCAGCCACCCCCCGCTGTGGCCACTGGGGCCTGGATCACCGTCTGCGGTCCGGCGTACTCAACGGTCGCGCCCAACCCGTCCACCAGCCCCGGTGATCCAGGGCCGGCCAGCCACCCCCCGCTGTGGCCACCGCGGCCTGGATCACCATCGCCGGCCCGGCGTACACGAGAAGCGCCCGGCCGCCCGCCAACCCCGGCGGTCCGGCGTACACGAGACGCGCCCGGCCGTCCCAGCGTCGAGAGGCGGCTCATTCTCCCAAGCCACCGGGGCCTCACGGCTCGCCGTATACCTTCCACACCATCGTGGGAAGGCCGGTGCAAGTAGCGTTTCGACCGCCGAAGACTCGCCGCCCGTCGTCCACATCAGGACGAACCTGGATTCGGCAGCACGGCGTCCCCCACTGGGTCAACGCCACCCAACCGGTCGACGTGCGCCCTCACGGCGGCTCGCAGCGCACGATGGCGTCGATGTTCGCGCCAGCGACGGTACTTCATGCACGGCGGAACGCAGAATCGTCGCCGAAGCGAGGCCAGGCACGACGAGGTTGGGCCAACGTCAGGAACTCGTCAGGAGCTCGTCAGGATGACGAGTTGCTGGGTGGCTCGGGTCATCGCGACATAGCGGTCGACCGCTCCTTCGATGCCGTTGCCGAACGCCTCTCGGTCGATGAGGACGACCAGGTCAAACTCGAGCCCCTTCGACAGCTCCGGGGTCAGCGACCGGACGCGGAACGTCGCCGGAAGCGTGGGATCGCCGATGACACAGGCGATGCCGTCGGCGTGCGCGGCGCGCCACGAGTCCAGGATCGAGCTCAGGTCCGCAGCAAATCCGTGTACGACGGGAAGGCCGGTGCTGCGGATGGAGATCGGCACGTTGGCGTCCGGGAGCACGGACCGGATGACCGGCTCGGCCTCGGCCATCACCTCGACCGGCGTCCGGTAGTTGATGCTCAGGAAGGCCAGGTCGACCCGGCCAAGCCCGATCCGCGTGAGCCGTTCCAGCCACGACTCGGTGAACCCGTGCCGGGCCTGGGCACGGTCTCCGACGATGGTGAAGCTCCGGGACGGGCAGCGGAGCAGCAGCATCTGCCACTGTGCGTCGGTCAGCTCCTGAGCCTCGTCAACGACGATGTGCGCGAACGGGCCGGCGAGCCGGTCCGGGTCGACTCTGGGCAGCGCGGTCTCGTCGACGAGGGCGTCGCGGAGGTCCCGGCCGCGCAGCATCGACATCACCGCCATCTCGGAGTCGTCGGTCGCGATCAGGTGGTCGATGACGTGGGACATCTCCTCGCGTTCGGCGGCGATGGCGGCGTTGTGCCAACGCGTGCGTCGGGCCACCGCCGGGTCGCCGAGCCGCTGGCGTGCCGCGTCGAGGAGCGGCAGGTCGGACACCGTCCAGGCCTGGGCTTGGGAGCGCTGCAGCTTCCGGACGTCGTCGGGGCTGAGCCAGGGGGCGCACCTGCGCAGGTAGGCGGGTACCGACCACAGGTCCGCGACCAGGTCAGCCGCTTCGAGCAGCGGCCATGCGCGGTTGAAGGTCGTCAGCAACTCGGCGTTGCGCAGCAGCGACGCGCGGAGCAGGTCAGCCGAGACGTCGCCGCCGTGGGAGTCCATCAGGATCCTGATGAGCTCCTCCCAGACCTGCTCGCGCGCCTCGTTGTGCGGCGTACCTGGTTCTGGTGCTGCGAACGCCGCGGCCCAATCCGCCGCGCTCAGCCAGATGTCGTCCCAGTCGGTTGTGACCGTCATCCCCGTGCTGGGCGGCTCCTCGTAGAACCTGACGGCCGTCTCGATCGCCGTCACCAGTTCCGCGGAGGACTTGAGGCGGCGCACCTTCGGGTCGGTTTCGATCGCTGCGGCCGCACCCTCGGTGACCAGGTCCCCCAGGGTGGCGGTCTGCACGCCCTCCTCGCCCAGGTTGGGCAGGATGTCCGCCACGTAGGCCAGGTAGGGCTGGTGCGGACCGACGAACAGCACGCCACCCCGGCGGTAACCGAGGGCAGGGTCGGAGTAGAGCAGGTAGGCGGTGCGGTGCAGAGCGACGACGGTCTTCCCGGTACCCGGACCGCCGTCGACGACGAGAGCGCCGCGGAATCCGCGCGGATGATGGCGTCCTGGTCGGCCGCGATGGTGCCGAGCACGTCTTGCATTCGGGGCGACCGGCTGGCGCCCAGGCTGGCGATGAAGGCGGACTGGTCGTCGAGCGCGGCGTGCCCGTCAAGCCCGTTCGGGGTGAACACCTCGTCCCAGTAGTCGCTGATCCGACCGTGGGTCCAGCGATACCTGCGGCGGCTTGCCAGACCCATCGGATTGGCGTGGGTCGCGCCGAAGAACGGTTCGGCCGCGGGGGAACGCCAGTCGACCAGCAGCCGGCGACCCGCACCGTCGGTGAGGCCGAGCCGCCCGAGGTACACCGGTTCGGAGTTGTCCGCGCTGACCATACGTCCCAGGCACAGGTCCAAACCGAAGCGCCGCAGGACGCGCAGCCGGGCGGTCAGCCGGTGGATCTCCATGTCCCGGTCCATCGCCTCCTGGCCCACGCCGCCGGGCGCCCTGCGCTCGGCGTCGAGGCGGTCGGACAGGTCGGCGATCGACTGTTCGAGGCTCTCCGCGATGGCCGCGAAGTGCCGCTCGTCACCGGCGATCAGCGTCGGGGCGGCCTTGGCGGTGAGGTGGTCGGGAAGGTCAAAAGCGCTGGCAATCAAGGTGTTCACCTCATCGGCTCCGATCCAAAGTTCGTCACCTTAGATCGGAATCTCGGCCCTCATGAGCGCGGCCGGACTTTGCTATAAAGGAAAGTGAGGGAGCCGCTTACGACGGTTGCGCGCGGCAAGGTGCGTCTGGGCCGGCATGACAAACCTCGACCGGGACAGGCAAAGCCTTACCGGCGCGGATATCAGACGAGATCGGCGAGCAGTGTTGACCCCGGCAGTAGCGACCGGGCAGACGGACCCGCCGACCACACCGGCCAGCTCACCTCGACAAGATCGAGCGCTTGGAGCTGGTGCGAGATCGCGCCGAGCGAGTTCTGGACATCTCGCGCGGTGAGCGGGTCGCCACCGCGCACCCAGCCGCCGCCGAGGAGTGCGAACACCTCGCCCGCCAGGCTGGTAAGCGGCCGCGGGCCGCGGGCTGCGACGAGGGCGACGGCGAGCTCGGCGATGACGGTGTGGAACTCCCCCGGCTCGAACCACGACCGCAGCCGCCGTACCACTTCGGCGTCGGTGCCGGCGGCCTTCGTCGGATGCAGCACGCCCTTGGTCAGCCGGGCCAGCCGGGCGTGTCGCAGCAGGTCGTGCAAGGTGGCCAGCGGCAGCAGGTCCTCCTCGATCGAAGCCGGACGGCCCAATGGGTACCACCCGGGCCGTAGCGCCTGCACCTCTCGGACAACCGCGCGCGGCAGGCGCCCACCCGGCGTCAGCTTCACGCCGCCGGCGAGGAGGTCGAGCACGAGGCGGACGCTGCCGGGAACCTCGCCGACCATCGCCCGCACTCGCCGCCCCGTGACCGCTCGGTCAAAGGGGACGAGCCGGTCCCCCACCCATTCCCGCATGGACCTGTGCTCGGGATCCCTCGGATCGGCCAAAGCGGCGAGCACGTTGAGGTACCCGTACGGGCCTCCGCAGTCCTCCGGCGGGCAGGCGCCCGCCCCGTCGACGCAGCCCGGCTCGCCTCCCGGCCCGAGCATCTCGACGTCGTGCTCCCAGCCGTCGCCGAAGTCGTAGGCATACCCGAACCGGGTCGGCAGGTCGGCGAGTCGCACGCCCCGCTCGTCGAGCTGCTCGTCGTCCCAGTCGGCATCGGGGACACCGTACGTCGCCGTCTCCGTACGGAACTGGTGTAGGTGCGAGTCCGTCCACCCGACCGCTACCTGCAGCACGTCGTGCAGCTCGGCGAGCGTGATGGTGGCCGGGACGTCGATGACTCGTACCACCGTCGGCACGACCTCCACAAGCGTGACCCGCAGCCGAATCGTCTTCACCGCGACGTGTCCGGGTCGGGAGCGGCACAGCACTTCTTGTACTTGAGCCCAGAGCCGCACCAGCACGGCTTGTTGCGGCCGGGGGGCCAGGCGATCACGCGCGAACTGTCACGGCAGAGGTCGGCCGCGAACTGTGCCCGCAGCTGCGATGGATCGTCGGAATCCGGCCGTTCCTGCTCCACCCATCGAGTGAACTCAGACCACCGAATCGGGGCGATGTGAATCACGGCGACGCTCGTCTCGCGCGCAGCGCGCATACGCCGCTCAAACCGACGGCAGTAATCAGCATGCCCGATCAGGAGACCGTCCTGCTGTAGAAACTCGCTGCCGGCGATGTCAGGCCAGTGTGTGCGCACGTCGGCGAATTCCGCCTCGGGTAGCCAGGCCCACGACATCGGCAGCGTCTCGAATCGCCGCCACGCCGCCGGCGAGGTCGTACCCGGGATCGAGGGCGGCGCCGCGGGCGCGGCAACCTGGAGGTCGTCGGTCTCACGGCCGACCGCCGCCAAGCTCTCCGCGCGCAGTTCTCGCAGCTGACCCACGAGCCGCTCCGGATCCCCCGAGCGCACGGCGAGCTCCAGCCCGCGCGTCAACCAGGGCAGCGCGGTCTCGTGATCGCCGACGGCGCCGTATTCCAGACCGGCGTTGTTGTACACCCACACGTCGTCTGGTGTGTCGCGGGCGACCTCGTCCCAGATCGGCGCCGCTTCGTCGAGCCTCCCGGCGCGAACGAGGATCTCAGCCCGGCGACACCGTGGGTCCGGGGCGCACTTGTAGTGCGCCGCAGCCAGAACGTCGGCGTGCCGCAGCGCGTCATCTACTCGACCCAACTGGTCGTACGCCTCGGCGAGTTCGTCGTGGAGCTCCAGGGTGTCGAAGTACGCCGTGGCGCGCGGATCGGACTCGCATACCGCGAGCACCCGCTCGAGGACCTCCGCGTACCGGGCGGCCGGCCCCGAACGCGCGTCGCTGAGCTCACGCTCAAGCACCTCAAAGGGGGTCTTCGGCACAGCGACATCATCGCCGATCGATGCCTCCGCGGATGCCTCGGGCGCGGTGGCCGGCACGAGATGCCGACCGTGAACGCGCCGGCCCCGTCGGCTGCCATGTCACACTCGACCCGCAGCGCGGCGGCCGAGGAGGTGGAAGACTCGGCTGAGCTGCCGGTACGGGTCGCGTCGGCTGGCCTGCAGTTCGACCTCGGCGACGGCGGCGATGTCGGTTGCAGTAGCCGGCAGGTCCAGCCAGTCGCTGAACAGCCACACGCCGTACCACGCCTCGGCGGTGACCCCGCTGTGGCGCAGCAGCATCGACAGGTGCTCGACAGTGTCGCCCCGCGTGTCGGTGCCGAGCACGCCGAGCTCGCCGGTGGCGTCGAAGGCCGTCAATGCGTCGTTCCAGCGCTGGTCCAACGCCGGTCGGATGGCCAGCGTCTTGGCGTTCAGCGCCATGATCGAGACGATGCCGCCGGGAGCAGCGCGGCGGCACAGGGCCCGAACCATAGGCTCCGGCCGCTTCAGGTACAACAGGACCCCGTGGGAGAGCACCGCGTCGAACAGTTCGCCGCCTGTCGCCGCCTCCGCAGCTTCGCCGGCGGCTTGGACGAGCCGGACGCGGCGCCGCACTGCCGTCGGTTCCGCGCTCAGCCGCTGTGCGGCCCTCGCCAGCATGGTCGCCGACGGATCAAGGATCGTAACCTCGTAGCCCAGCCGTGCCAGCGGCAACGATTGATGCCCGGCACCTCCGCCGACATCGAGCACCGAGGCCGGCGGCTCACGAAGGTGGGCCAGCAGGTGCTGGTGGATCACGTGGGTGCGTACCTGCCCCTTGACTGACGCGTACGCCCCGTCGACGAACGGGTCGGCCAACACCGCCCAAGCATCATCGGACACGCTGGCGATGATCGCATGGTGATCTCACCGGGAAGGGCCAGCGATCGGGAACCGCCGCTGGCACGACAATCGCGCCGCGGCGAGCGGCATACTGACGCGATGGCGCGCAAGGTCACGTTGATCGGTTATGCGGCGCCGGAGACGCAGCCGGACGTCGACCCCGCGGCCTGGCCTCTCGGGATCGACGGCCGACGCGCGGCGAGGCGGTTGCGCGGCCAACTGCCGAAACTGCGCGGTGCTGGCCAGCAGCCTGGAAGCGATGGCGATCGAGGCGATGTGCCTGGCCGTCGGCACTGAGCCGACCAGTCTCTATTAGTTAGACCAACCACGCCGCATACCGTTAGAACTCCGCCAACTAGCGCGGAAGATCACACTCCTGGCGATCGCTTCGCGGAGGGGCGGCTACCCTGAGACGCGTGGCTGACGTCGATTTCGATCACCCTCCGGAGGGCGTCGTGCTCCTGCCGGAGCGGAGCGACGACGACAGTCAGCTGAATCCTCAGGCTTGGGTGCAGGCCGTCCGCCAGCCATCGCCACGCCGGCTCCGCCAGCGAGTCGCGGACCACTTGGCGGCCGCCCGCGAGCTCAACGAGGTTTGAGCAGCCGGTGCCGGTCGTCCTCGACGCCTCCGCCGGCGTCGAGATCGCGCTCTGGACCGACGACGGCAGCCGACTAGCGCGCGCCACATCATGGACGCCGACGAGATCGCGGTTCCAGACCACTTCCACCTCGAGTGCGCCGCTGCACTACTGCGGATGGAACTGCGCGGTGAACTCTCCACCGCCGACGCGGAGACGGCGCTGCGACAAATCCTCGCCCTGCGCGTCCGCCGGGTCGATACCACGCCGCTGCTGCCCGGGCGTGGAGCCTGCGCCGCAATATCACCGTGGCCGACGCGCTGTACGTCGTCATCGCGCGACGCCTGCGGTTGCGCTGGTCACCGGCGACACCCGTCTCGCCAGAGCTCCCGGTCTCGGCGTCAGCGTCCTCATGTCGACGTCGCCACCGCCCAGTAGCGGTTGACTCAGGGGAGTCAAAGTCTGCGGATGACCCCCTTCCTTACCCAGGGGGATAATGCCGGAATCCTCTGTAAGAATCGCCAGCCGCGGGCTTGTGACTCAGCTCGAGCGACCTCCCGCCGCGGTGCCGGCGGTTGCCGGGAACGACCCGCTGGACCCGCTTGGCGAGGTGCCGCTGACCGGGGCCGGGGCCGGGGCCGGCTACGTCACCGCCGCCCTGGCCCGGCGAACAGCTTGCGCGGCTACCGGACGGACTAGGCCGAGTCACCCCCTGGTGCGCCCAACACCACATGCTGCCGCTGCCACCCGGGCCGGGGACGGGTCACCGGACGTCCACGTGAAGTACCCCGAACCCCGCCTGCACCCCGGTGGCGACCGAGTGGACACGCGAGCGCGCCCAGTACCGCGTCGGGATGCTGTCTTCGACCCGACCGCACTGCCGGTCGCTATGCTGGCCGGCTCCTCCGCCGGGCCACCTGGGCGTCAGCTTGGCCGGTAGACGTGGGCGCGATGGGCGGCGCGGTGCACGATAGCGCGGAGTGGTCGAGCCGAACGATGACTCGGTTATCGCCTCGCCGGGCGGACCGGTAGCCTTCCAGGTCGCCGGTGAGCGGCTTGGTGATCCGGGCGAGCGTCTCGGGCAGCACCGCCGTCGCGAACGTCACGAGAGCCGTGGACACCATCGGTGGCAGTTGGGCAACATCCCGGTCGAAGCGGCTGGTCGCGACCACGCTCCAGGGACGCGTGTCGTCACCAGGCGTGGTCACATGGACGGGTGTCCATAGCGGGCGCGTAGCCGGTCGCCGGTGAGCCTCTGGCGGTCTCGCACTCGCGGTCACGTTCGGTCAGGTCCTCGCAGATGCCAGGGCTGCTGCAGCCAGAACAGCGTCTCGCGTCAGGACTCGAGGTCGTCAGCCGACATGAGCACGGCTGCCGGACGGCCGTGCTTGGTGATATGCACGATCTCGGGCGTGCTCTCGGCCTTGTCGACCAGTGCCGACAGTTTGTCCTTGGCCTCGCTGCGCGGAACCGTTCTCATCCCGTGAGTTAGCCCATAGATGGGCTAGAGATAGCGCACCGAGCAGTAGCTGGGCGCCTTGCTCGCGAAGCCGTGAACGGCCGCCGTCTAAGGCCCAACACACGCTGGGTGCTACCGGACTGTGACCGCCGGCTCCAGTGCGCGGGTGGTGCTCCACGCGAGCCACGATGTCTACCTACGGGCGATCGATCGGAATTGGCTAGCTGTCGCGGTGCGGCGCGGTGATCTGGATGAGGTTGCCACAGGTGTCGTCGAGCACGGCAGTGGTGACTGATCCCATGTGAGCCGGCTCCTGAGTGAAGTGGACGCCAAGCCCGCGGAGCCGCTCGTACTCGCGCTGGACATCCTCGACGGCGAAGGAGGTGAAGGGGATGCCGTCCTCGACGAGCGCCGTCTTGAACGGCTTGACGGCGGGATGCTCGTCGGGCTCCAGCACGAGCTCGGTGCCATCGGGCGCGTCGGGTGAGACCACGGTCAGCCAGCGGTGCTCGCCGAGCGGGATGTCCGTCTTGGGTTGGAACCCCAAAACATCGGTGTAGAAGGCGAGTGCCTTGGTTTGATCATCGACGAGGACGCTGGTAAGTGCGATCTTCATGGCTTCTCCGTTCGCCGCTGCAGCCAGCGGTTGGCGATCTGCTCGAGGGGTGCTGGGTGGAAGTGGTGGAACCGGTACCGGCCCTCGCGTCGGGTTTCGACCAGCCCGGCGTCGACGAGAACGTCGATGTGCTGGGAAACCGCTTGTCGAGAGGAGGCGACGTGGTGCCTGGCGGTGAGTCTCGAACACAGCTCGAACAGCGTCTGGTCGTCACGCTCAGCGAGCTCGTCAAGGATCGCGCGCCTCGTCGGGTCCGCCAGGGCCCTGAACACGTCGCCCACACGCCAGAAGAATAGGCAAGCAGTCACTTGCATGTCAAGTGCCGATGTCGACATCCCCCCACCGGGGTCCGTCTGCTGCGTGCTTGACCCTCCACTTGGTGGAGACGTCATCCTGTGGGCATGACGATCGGTCAGCTTGCGGCGCTCTCGGGTCTTTCCGTGCGGACGCTGCGCTTCTACGCCGACGCCGGCGTGCTGCCCGAGGCCGGACGGAGCACGTCGGGCTACCGGCTGTTCGACGCCGATGCGGTCGCTCGGGCGCGCTTGCTGCGTACGCTGCGCGAGCTCGGCGTCGGGCTGGACGACGTCAAGCGCGTGCTGAGCGCCGAGGCGCCGCTCACCGACGTCGCCGCTGCCCACGCGCGCGCCATCGACGCCCAGATCCGCATGCTGCGCCTGCAGCGCGCAGTGCTGCGTGCCATTGCCCGATTCACCGATCCGAAGGAGCTCGCGCACATGACCGATCTGACCACCTCGACCGCGCAGGAGCGCCGTCGCATTCTCGAGGCCTACCTCGACGCCGTGTTCGGCGACAGTGCAAGCCCCGTCGCGGACCGGTACCGCCAGGGCGCACCCGAGCTGCCCGACGATCCGACTGCCGACCAGCTCGCGGCCTGGGTCGAGCTCGTCGCGTTGGTCCGGGACCCCGACTACGTCCAGGCCAGCCGGGGGATGGCCGAGCGCGCACGTACGGAGCCCGCCGAGCCAGATGATGCCCACTTCGCGGTCGACGCTGTCGTCGAGCACGCCGGCGCCGCGGCCCGCGATGGCATCAACCCCCGTTCCCCCGAGGCGCTGGGCGTGATCGAACGCGTCGAAGCCACCGCCGCAGGCGGAGGGGGAAGCCGAACGCAGGTCGCCGAGCGCATCGACGCGTTCACCGACCGGCGCGTCTTCCGATACTGGAAGCTCGTGGGCATCGTCAACGGCTGGTCGGAGAGCTTCATGTCAGACGACGGGGTAGACGCCTGGGAGTGGTACGCGAAGGCCCTGCGCGCCCACGCCGATTAATGCGATGACCATGCGCAGTGGGGTCCCGAATGTCCTCCAGGACGCCTCGGTGGCGCTCGACGTCCCCCGCCCTCAGGCCTTGGTGCCGCCCCCTCCCGGCCGTTCCGCCCACGGCGCGTCCGCTGGTCGCAGGTCGCGCCAGCCGCGCTCCCGGGCGGCGTACGCGGCCAGGATGCCGACCACCGCGGTCGGATTGTGCAGCTCCCCGCCGAGTGCTTTGGTGACCGCCTCGTCCAGCGGTACCCACTCGATCGGCATGTCGGCCTCCTCGTGGATCCCGACGTAGCGGTCCTTCTCGGCGACCGAGGACAGCCCGCGGGCCAGGAAGATTCGCAGCGCCTCGTCGCTCATTCCCGGCGAGGTGAGCAGGTCGGCCAGCAGCCACCACTCCTGCGCCACGCAGCCCGCCTCCTCGGCGAGTTCGCGCTGCGCGGTGGCCAACGGCGGCTCGCCCACGACGTCGAGGATCCCGGCCGGCGGCTCCCACAGCAGCCGGCGCGGCGGATGCCGGTACTGCTGGAGCAGCAGCACCCGGTCCTCGGCATCGAGCGCGATGATTCCGACCGCTCCGGGGTGCAAAGCGTAATCCCGCTTCGCGGCCTCCCCGTCCGGCATCTGCACGGTATCGGTCCGAACCGAGATCACCGGTCCGGAGAAATGCTCCTGCGATTGCGTGATCGGATAGGCCGCGGGGCGGTCGGCCAGCGGCGAGGACCCGCTCACCGGCCGTGTCCCACCGAGGTCAGGTCGACCCCGGCCAGTGCGGTGCCCCGATGCTCGGCGTGGGCCAGCGCCGCGGAGACGAACGCGTGGAACAGCGGATGCGCCCGGGTCGGGCGGGACCGGAACTCCGGATGCGCCTGAGTGCCGACGAAGAACGGATGGACCTCCGGCGGTAGCTCGGCGTGTTCGACCAGCCGACCGTCGGGGGACGTCCCGGAGAACACCATCCCGGCGTCGCGCAGGGCGTCGCGGTAGGCGTTGTTCACCTCGTACCGGTGCCGGTGCCGCTCGTCGACCCGGTCGGTGCCGTAGGCCCGTGCCACCAGGGTGCCCGCTGCCAGCTCGGCCGGGTAGAGGCCGAGGCGCATCGTGCCGCCCATGTCCCGGCGGCCGGCCACCACCTCGCACTGGTCGGCCATCGTGGTGATTACCGGGTGCTGGGTGTCGGGGTCGAATTCGGTGGAGTTGGCCCCGGCCAGGTCGGCCAGGTCGCGGGCCACCTCGATGACCATGCACTGCAGTCCCAGGCACAGCCCGAGCACCGGGATGCCGTGCTCCCGGGCGTGCCGGATCGCGCCGACCTTGCCGTCGATGCCGCGTACCCCGAAACCCCCCGGGATCAGCACCCCGTCGACGCCGTCCAGCTTTGCCGCCGCCCCGGACGGGGTCGCGCAGTCATCGGAGGGCACCCAGCGGATCTCCACCCGAGCGTCGTCGGCGAAGCCGCCGGCCCGCAGCGCCTCGGTCACCGACAGGTAGGCGTCCGGCAGCCCGATGTACTTGCCGACCAGCGCGATGGTGACGTGCCGGGCCGGCCGGTGCACCCTACGGAGCAGGTCGTCCCAGTCGGTCCAGTCCACGTCGCGGAACGGCAGGCCGAGGCGGCGCACCACGTAGGCGTCGAGCCCTTCGGCGTGCAGCACCTTGGGGATGTCGTAGATCGACGGCGCGTCCGCGGCCGAGACCACGGCGTCCTCGTCCACGTCGCAGAGCATCGAGATCTTGCGCTTCAGGGCGGTGGGCAGCGGCCGGTCGGAGCGGCAGACGATCGCGTCCGGCTGGACACCGACGGACCGCAGCGCGGTCACCGAGTGCTGGGTCGGCTTGGTCTTCAACTCCCCTGACGGGCCGATGTAGGGCACCAGCGACACGTGCAGGAAGAAGCAGTTGGCCCGGCCGATCTCATTGCGGACCTGGCGGATCGACTCCAGAAAGGGCAGCGACTCGATGTCGCCGACCGTACCGCCGACCTCGGTGATCACCACGTCGACATCGGGGGGTTCGGCGAGCGCCCGGATCCGGGATTTGATCGCGTCGGTGATGTGCGGGATGACCTGCACGGTGTCGCCGAGGTACTCCCCGCGCCGCTCCTTGGCGATCACCGTGGAGTACACCTGCCCGGTGGTCACGTTCGCCGAGCCGTGCAGATCCTCGTCGAGGAACCGCTCGTAGTGCCCGACGTCCAGGTCGGTCTCCGCGCCGTCGTTGGTGACGAAGACCTCGCCGTGCTGGAACGGGTTCATCGTGCCTGGATCGACGTTGAGGTACGGGTCAAGCTTCTGCATGGTGACCCGCAGGCCCCGCGCCTTGAGCAGCCGACCCAAGCTGGAGGCGGTGAGGCCCTTGCCGAGTGAGGAGGCGACGCCTCCGGTGACGAAAACGTGCCGGGTGGGTTGCGGCGAGCCCAAGATGCGTCTCCCGTGGGTATCAGCCAGCCGGGGAAACCCGGCTGTCCACGGGAGTCCATGCTAACGCCCCAGCTCGCCGGCCGGACCGAGGACGGCGGGTCCGGCGCGTCGGAGGGGTTGGGGATTCATGCCGGTACTCCCGCCCCGATCAGTTTCCCCAGGACGAGCCGCGCCCGGCGAGTTCGACGTAGGCGGTGCTCAGCGCCTCGAGCATGTCCGCCTCGGTAGGCCACGTCGAGGCCTGGACGCGACCTCGCTCGGCCAGGGCGGCGGCGGCTACCGGGTCGTCCAGCAGGCCGGCCACCGCGGCCGCCAACGCCCCGGCATCCTCCTGAGCCACCAGCACCGCACCGTCCCCGACCAAGCCGGGCAGGCCGCCGACCCTGGTGGCGACCAGCGGCCGGCCGGCCCGCAACGCCTCCTGGGCGACCAGCGCGCGCGCCTCCCACCGGCTGGGCAGCAGGACGAGGTCGGCCGCGCCGAGCAGGTCGGCGATGTCGGTGCGGCGGCCGAGGAGACGTACCGGGGCGCCCGCGGCCTCGATCTGAGCGCGTAGCGCGGACTCCGCCGGGCCGTCTCCGGCGATCACCGCCAGCGGCGGCGGCCGGCGTCCGGCGAGCGCGGTCACCGCCTCGATCAGGACGTCGAAACCCTTCTGCGGATGCAGCCGGCCGACCGCCAGCAGCAACGGGCGCCCCTCGGCGTCCAACTCGGTCCGCACCTGCCGCGGACTCCGCCGCGCCGCCGGCAGCGCCGGGGCGGCCACCGGTGCCAACCGGACGTCGTCGGCCCCTAGCGAGCGAGCCCGGCCGGCCAGATCCGCCGAGGCCGCCAGCACCAGGTCGGCGGAACGGACCGCGGTCCGCTCCAGCGCCTCGACCAGCAGCCGGCGCGAGCCGGGGGCTGCGGTAACCGGGTTGTGCAGGGTGAGCACCAGCGGCCGGGTGCGGGGCCGGACTAGGGCGGTGATCAGACCGGCCCGCAGCCCGTGGGCGTGCACCAGATCCGGCCGCTGCGGCCCGCGCAGCGCCCGCCGCAGCCCGCTGGCGGCCCGGGCGTCGGCCACCGGCCGGATGCGACCGGCGATCTCGACGGCGCGGAACCGGGCGCCCGCCCGGCGGAAACCGAACAGCTCCTCGGTCGCCGCCGGTCCGGCCACCGTGACGGCGCAGCCGCGCGCGGTCAGTCCGGCGGCCAGCGAGGCGACGTGGCGCCCCACCCCACCGGTGCTGGTCGCCAGCACCAGCAGCACCCGCGGGCGGCCCGGCTCAGCCACCGGCGTACCGGCGGGACCGCAATGTCCGCAGACTGCCGGAGTCGAGAACCCCCACGGCGGCCACGAAAACGGCCAGCACGACCACCCCGGCCACCAGCGCGGCCAGCAGGTTTCCGGTCAGGCTCGCCTCGCCGGCCGCGGCGACGACCCGGTTACTGGCTACCGCCCCGGCCAGGCCGCCGCCGAGCGCCGCGAGCAGCGCGGCCGCCGCCGTCCGGCCGACCCCGGCCAGCGCATCGGGACCGGCGTGCCGGTACAGCCCCGCGAGCAACAGCAGACCCGCGATGCTCATCCCGACCGAGTTGCCCGCGCCCAGGGCGGCGACGACCCGGCCCGGCCCGGCCGCCGGTACCAGCACCACGTCGGCCCCGACGACCGCCAGCCAGCCGGCGACGGTGGCCAGCGCGGCGGCCCGGCCGTTCCCCCGGGCGTACAGCGCCCGGCCCAGGGCGGCGACCAGGCCGTAGCCGACAAGCCCCGGCGCGAAGGCGGTGATGGCGCCGGCGAGCTCGGCCGGGTCCGGGTCGCCCCGGCTGCCGGCGATCAGCACGTGCGCCCCCGGCGCCGCCGCGGCAGCCATCATCGCGCCCGCCGCGGCGCACAGCAGGATGACCGCCCGGGTGCTCGGCGCGGCCACCGCGGCGTACCCGTGCCGGTCCCCCGCCTGGGCCCGAGCGGCCAGCGTCGGGAAGGCGCTGGTCGCCACCGGTACCGCCAGGACCGCCCACGGCAGCAGGAACAGCGTCCAGGCCAGGGTGTAGACCACGATGCCGCCGCGTGGCGCGTAGCTGTCGGACAGCCGCAGCACGACCACGACGGAGACTTGCTGGGCGACCAGCACGGCGGCGCCGGCGTAGGCCAGCCGCCGGACCCGGGGCGCCACGCCCGGTGGGAAGCGCAACCCCAGTCCTACCGGCACGCCGGCCCGGCGCAGCGGCACCAGCAACGGCAGCGCCAGCGCCACCACACCGAGGGTGGTGCCGACGGAAAGGCTGAACTCGCGCGCCGCGGACAGGGCGGTCACGTCGTCGGACCGACCGGCCGACAGTGCCCCGTAGAGCAGGTACGCCGCAATGACCACCAGGGTGGACAGCAGTGGAGCGAGCGCCGGTCCGAGGAAGCGACGGTGGGCCTGCAGGACTCCGGTGAGCACCACGGCGAGCCCGTAGAGCAGCACCTGCGGGGCGAAGACCACGAGCATCCTGGACCCGATGGCCACCACCTCGGCAGGGTCGCAACTTCCGGTTGTCGGGGCGTACAGCACGCTCAGCACCGGTCGGGCCAGCGCGGCCACCGCGACCGCCAGCGGCAGCAGGAGCAGCAGCGACCAGCCGAGCAGGGCCGCGGTGACCTGAGACACGACCTCGCGTTCGCCGCGCTCGGCTGCCCCGGCCAGCACGGGCACCACCAAACCGGCCAGGGCGCCGCCGGCGACCACCTCGAAGACGATGTTGGGCACCATGTTGGCGGTGTAGTACGCCGAACCCAGGCAGGTCCCGGCGCCGACGGTGTGGGCGAAGACCACGACCCGGCCGAAGCCGAGCGCCCGGGCGGCGATGGTCACCGCCGCGATGGCCAGCGCCGCCCCGGCGAGGCTGGTTCCGGGCAGGGGGCCTCGAGGCCGCCCAACCCCGGCCGCGCCCGGCTCCGGCGCGGCCGGGGGCCCGTTCACCCGATCCGGCCGAGCCGGTCGAACCAGCGCAGCGCCGGCGTGCGCTCGATGACCGTGGTGAAGCTCACCCGTTCACTGGCCAGGGTCAACGCGCCGATGACGGCCAAGATGGGCGCCCCGGCCCGACGGCCGCCGCGCAGCGCCAGCGCCGTCCCCAGCGCGGCACCGAGCGCGTTCGCGCCGGAGTCGCCGAGCATGCCGCGTTCGGCGAGGTCGACCGGCAACAAGGCGGTGGCCGCGCCGACGGCGCCGGCAGCGGGCCACCCAGCGGGGTGTGCCAGCAGCGGTACGCCGGCCAGCACCGCCACCTTGGCGAGCCGACCCGGGCGCAGGTCCAGCAAGTTGGCCAGGTTCGCCGACCCGGCGATCAAGCCCGCGGCAACCAGTCGTCCGTGGGCCGACCGCCCGGTGCACCGGGCCGCCCACACCGCGCCAGTCCCGATTCCGGCGATTTTCACCGCGCCGGTGGTGACCGCGCCGGAGCCCAGCGCGGACAGGTGGCCGCGCAGCCCACGCTCTTCCGCCGAGCCGTACGCGTCGTCGTAGCCCCCGGCGAGGGCCGCCGATGAGACCGCGAGCAGCACGGCTCGCAGGTCCGCCGCCCCGCCTGCCGGGCAGGCCGCGACGGCGCCGGCGACGGTACCGGCGATCAGCGCCGGTCCAGCGGCCAGGGTGACCTCGGCGCCGCGGTGGTTGGTACGACGCCACGTCGGCGGGTCGGCCGCGGCCAGCGCTCTGAACACGGTTCGAGCGGTGAGGGCACCGGCGGACACCCCGACGATCAGGGAGCGGGCAGCCTTCCGCGCCGGCCACCGGGCGGATGCTGGGGAAGATGAACGGCGCCAGGACCCCGCCAGCCTTCCCCAGCCCGGTTCCGCCGCCACGTGCCCGGGATCGACGGGCCGGCTCACTTCGCCGACGAGGCGGTCGGCATTGGCGTCGGGGGCAGTGGGCTGGACGCGCCCGGGCCAAAGCCGAAGGCGCCGATGTGGCCGGCCAGCGCGTCGCGTATCGCCAGCACAGCCGCGATCCGCCCGGGCGCCGAGTCCACCGAATCGACCGAGGAAGCCTGCTGCCGGACGGTCCGGTCACCCCGGACGGCGGACAGCATCCCCCCCGGCTGGGCGGCCCCGACCGGACCGGTGACCACTGTGCCGGCGGCCCGCGCGGCCATCCGGGACACCAGGTCCACGATGATCTTGGCCGTGGCCGCGGAGGACTCGTCCGGAGTTGCCGGCGCCGACGGCACGAGCACCACGGCCAGCGAAGCCGGCCCACCGGGCGTGCCGGCCACGCTGAGGAAGCCGCCATTAGCGAAGCCGGCGAGCGTGGTCTGGATGGCGTCGGCACTGGCCGGGCGGGCGCCGGGCTTGGTGAGCAGGACCGCGGCCAGTTCGGCGGCCGCCAGCGCTGCGCCGCTCGCCTTGGCCGGTAGTTTGCCCGGTACCACTAGGCGGGTGGCCAGATCGTCCAGCGCGTTGGCCTGCTTGGGGTCGGTGAAGTTGTTCGTCAGCCGGATGTCGTTCGTGATCACCGCACCGGCGCGGCCGAGGCCGTCCAGCAGGCCGCTGCGGGCGTTTCCGGACGAGCCGGGGGCGACGATCAGGACCACCCGCTGGCCCGCCAGCGCCCGGTTCTCCAGCAAGGGCTCCGAGGCCGCGATAAAGGCCTGCTGACCGGCGGAGCCGCGCTGCAAGGCGGCGATCGCGTCGCGTTGGGTTGCCTTGTCGTTGCTGAGCCGCTTGACCTCGGACTGGATGTTGCGCAGCACGGTCTGGTTGATCGTGGTCGTGCCGAGCACGATGCCGACCGCGAGCGCCAGAAAGATCGCGATGATCGATACCAGGTGGTACCGGAAGTCGATCAAGAGAAGACCCCGTGCAGCCAGTGCGTGACGTCCGACCAGCGATCGGTGATCAGCGCGAAGTAGACGTGGCCGGCGGTGGAGATACCGACGGCCACCGCCAGGGTGATCAAGGTCGCCAGGACGAGCAGCAGCAGCGAGGAGGTGCGAATGCGGCTCCGGTAGAGCCGGCTGACGCCCTTGGCGTCGACCAGTTTGCCACCGACCCGCAGCCGGGTCAGGTAGGTGCTCGCCTGCCCGTCCCGTCCCTTGTCCAGAAACTCCACCAGGGTGGCGTGCGTGCCGACGGTGACGATGAGGCTGGCCCCCTTGTCGTCGGCGAGGAGCAGCGCGATGTCCTCGCTGGTGCCGGCGGCCGGGAACAGCACGGCGTCCACGCCGAGATCGGCGACCCGCTGCAAGCCCGGGGCCGAGCCGTCGCGGTAGGCGTGCACCACCACCTCGGCACCGCAGCGCAGCGTGTCGTCGGTGACCGAGTCCATGTCGCCGACGATGAAATCCGGCGTGTAACCGGCCTCGCGCAGCGCGTCCGCGCCGCCGTCCACGCCGATCAACACCGGCCGGTACTCGCGGATGTAGGGCCGCAGCGCCGCGATGTCCTCCCGGTAGTGGTAGCCGCGAACGACGACGAGGACGTGCCGGTCGTCCAGGTTGGACCGGATCTCCGGTACCCCGACGCCGTCGAGCAGCAGGTCACGCTCCCGGCGGAGGAAGTCCATCGTGTTGGCGGCAAAGGCCTCGAGTTGGACGGCCAGCCCGGCGCGGGCCTCGGCCATCGCGGCAGCCACCGACTCGACGCTCTGCCGGGTGCCGGCGGCGATCCGCCGGCCGTCGAGATAGATCGCGTCGCCGTCGATACGGATCACTTCGCCCTCGCGAACCAGACCGAGCAACTCCGGACCCACGCCGTCGATCAACGGCACTCCGGCGGCCAGCAGGATTTCCGGCCCGAGGTTGGGGTACCGGCCGCTGATCGAGGGCGCGACGTTGACCACCGCCACCGCGCCGCCGTTGACCAGTGCTTCGGCACTCATCCGGTCGATGTCGACGTGGTCGATCACCGCGATCTCGCCAGGGCGCAGCCGCCGGGTCAGGTTCTTGGTACGCCGGTCGACCCGGGCGGCACCGAGCACACCGGGCAGCGTCGGCCGGCTACGTCGGAGCGTGGCGATACGCATCGGTCTCGATCCTGCCAGAGGTCGGCGGGGTCGTCGCCGCACGGCGCGCCGGTCACCATCGGTCGGGGCCGGCGGTGACAGGCTGTCCGGCCGAGGCGAGTAGTTCCGCGGCGTGACCGCGAGCCAGCGCGCTGTCCGAGCGCCCGGCCAGCATTCGGGACAATTCCGCCACCCGGGCCGATCCGGTCAACCCGGTCACTCCGGCGGAGGTCACCGTCTCCCCGGTCGCGGACTCCACCAGCAAGTGATGATCGGCGTGCGCGGCCACCTGGGGTAGGTGGGTGACCACGATAACCTGGGCGAACTGGGCGAGCCGGGCGAGGCGCCGGCCCACTTCGACGGCCGCCCGGCCACCGACACCGGCGTCCACCTCGTCGAACACGAAGGTATGCACCGGGGCGTCGCGTCGCATCGACAGGGCCAGCACGACCTCCACGGCGAGCATGACCCGGGACAGTTCACCACCGGAGGCGCCGCGGTGCAACGGCCGCGGCGGCGACCCGGGATGCGGCTGGAGCAGCAGCGTCACCTCGTCCACCCCGTACGGGCCGAAGCCCAGCGTGCGCCCGGCCACCGTAAGACCGTCCGGGGCGGTCCGCTGGGACACCGAGGCGACCACCCGAACCCGCGGCATGGCGAGACCGGTGAGTTCCGCCGCCACCGCGGCGGCGAAGGAATCGGCGGCCCGCGTGCGGGCCGTGCTCAGCCGCAGTGCCAGTTCGGCGAGGGTGGCCAGCAACGCCTCGCGCTCGGCCTGCAGTGACTCGATCCGTTCGTCGTCGCCGGTCAGGGCGTCCAGTCGCTGTGCCGCCCGGCGGCCCCACTCCAGCACGGCATCGACGTCGGCCCCGTACTTGCGGGTCAGCCCGGCCACGGCGGCTTGGCGCTGGGTGGCCGCCGCCAGGGCAGCCGGCTCGGTGTCCAGCGACGCGAGGTAGCCGGCGAGGTCCGCGGCCACGTCGGTGACCAAGTAGCCGATCTCGGCGATCCGGTCGCGCAGCGCAGCCAGGGCCGGGTCGTGCCCCGCCGGGGCGTCGAGACCGCGGCGGGCGGTGGCCAGCAACGTGCCGGCGTCCGGACCGTGATCAGCGTCGTCGCCGGCGAGCAAGGCGTGCCCGGTATGGGCAGCCAGCGCCAGCGCATCGGCATGGGCCAGACGCTGCACGGTCGCGGCCAGGTCGACGTCTTCGCCCGGCTTCGGGTCGGCGGCCTCGATCTCGGCGAGGCCGAAGCGCAGCACCTCGGCTTCGCGGGTCCGCTCCCGGGAGGCCTCCCGCAGCGTGCCTAGCGCGGCGTCGACCTCGGCGAGTCGGGTGTACGCGGCGGTGTAGCCGGCCAGCGGTTCGGCGACCGCCGGCCCGGCGTAGGCGTCGAGGACCGCCCGCTGCTCGGCGGGCCGGAGCAGGCGCTGCTGGTCGGACTGGCCGTGCACGGCCACCAGTTCGGCACCGAGGTCGGCCAGTAGCCCGACCGGTACGCCGGTGCCGCCGAGGTATGCTCGGGAACGGCCTTCCGGCGACACGGTCCGCATCACGAGCAGGTCACCCTCGTCCAGCACCGCGCCGGCCGCCTGGGCGCGGCCGGCAACCGGTGCCTGCGACGGTATGGCGAACCGACCTTCGACGACCAGGCGGCTTGCGCCAGGTCGGACCCGCCCCCCGTCGGCCCGGGCTCCGAGGAGCAGGCTCAGACCCTGTACCACCATGGTCTTTCCGGCCCCGGTCTCGCCGGTCAGTACGGTGAGCCCGGGTGCGAAGTCCAGCACCGCGTCGGAGATGACCCCGAGGTCGCGGATGCGCATCTCGCACAGCACATCTCCGACGATAGGTGCGCGACCGGGCCGCGTCGATCAGGCGCGCTCGGCGGAGCCGGATCCCCGCCAACCCGAGCCCCGCCAACCCTGCACCGGCAGGCCGAACTTCGACACCAACCGGTCGGTGAACGAGCCGGAATGCAGCCGGGCGAGTCGTACCGGCTTCTGTCCGCGGGCGACGTCGACCCGGGTACCGGCCGGCAGGTCCACCGAGCGGCGGCCGTCGCACCACAGCACGCCGCTCACTTCCCCGGCCAGCTCCAGCGCCACGGTTGCCGACGGGGAGACCACCAGCGGCCGGGCGAACAGCGCGTGCGCACTGATCGGCACCACCAGAACGGCTTCGACCTCCGGCCAGACCACCGGCCCGCCGGCGGAGAAGGCGTACGCCGTGGAGCCGGTTGGGGTGGCCACGATCACCCCGTCGCAGCTCCACCGGGATAGCGGGCGGCCGTCCACTTCCACCACCACGTCGAGCACGCGCTGCCGGGCAGCCTTCTCCACTGAGCAGTCGTTGAGTGCCCAGCCCGCGCCGGCCGGCGCACCTGGCACCGTCACGGTCGCGTCCAGGGTCATGCGTTCGGTGACCTGGTAGCTGCGGGCGGTGACCCGTTCCACCGTCGAGGTGAGGTCAGCCCGCTCGGCTTCGGCCAGGAATCCGACCCGGCCGAGGTTGACCCCGAGCAGCGGCGCCCGGGCCGGGCGGGCGATCTCGGCGGCCCGCAGCAACGTGCCGTCGCCGCCCAGGACCAGTACCACCTCCACACCTTCGGCGGCGGCGGCATCGTCGGGTACCACGATCGCGGCTGGACAGCTCAGCGCGGCCGCCTCGTGGGCCAGGACGCGAACCGCGACGCCGGCCTCGGCGAAATGGTCCAGGACGATCTCGGCGCTTCGCCGGGCGGCGGCCCGCCCGGTGTGCACGACCAGCAGCACCTCGCGGCGCGCCGGCCGGTCCTCAGCAGCCATAGACGACCGCGTCCAGAGGTCGGGAGTGCAGCGGGGGTGCCCCGCGGCGCAGGTGCAGGAAGTACTCGATGTTTCCGGCCGGCCCGGGCAAGGTACTGGCGCTCACCCCGGCCACCCCGAGGCCGAGGTCGGCGGCCGCGGCGGCGACCCGGCGGATCGCTTCGACCCGAAGCTCGGGGTCGCGGACCACACCGCCCGATCCGACTCGGCCGCGTCCCACCTCGAACTGGGGCTTGACCATGGGCAGCACATCCGCCTCCGGGGCCGCGGCGGCGACCAGAGCCGGTAGGACGAGGACCAGCGAGATGAAGGACAGGTCGGCGACCACCAGATCCACCGGCTCGCCAACCTCGGCGGGGGACAGGTCGCGGACGTTGTGCCGGTCCAGGACCCGGACCCGCTCGTCACCCCGCAACCGCCAGTCCAGCTGGCCGTAGCCGACATCGACGGCCACCACGGCCGCGGCCCCCCGGCGCAGCAGGACGTCGGTGAACCCGCCAGTGGAGGCGCCGGCGTCCAGGCACCTGCGACCGGCCACCGGCACGGCGAGAGCGTCCAGGGCGCCGGCCAGCTTGTACCCGCCGCGGGAGGCGTATCCCGGCCCACTCTCGGCCGGGGCCACGATCAGTGGCTCCTCAGGGGCGATCGCGGTGGCCGGTTTCGTGGCAGTTTGGCGGGCCACGCGCACCCGACCGGCGGCGATCAGCTCCGCGGCGTGCCCGCGGGAGCGGGCGAGTCCGCGGCGCACCAACTCCGCGTCCAGCCGCGCGCGGCGAGCCACCCCGACGGCGCTGTTCAGGGAATCTCGGCGTCGAGGGCGGCCTGCAAGGCGGCATGGGCCTCGGAGTAGACGCCTAGCTGCGCCTCCGGGCTCAGGCCGGTCGCCCCAGCCAGCGGCTCCAGTGCCGCCGCGACCAGCGGATCGGCCGAAGCGTCCGGTGCCGGGTTCCCGGGCGGTTCACCGACACCGGGCTCCGTGGGCGGCGGAGAGGTAGACATCACGCGGCGCCGTCCCCGTCCCCAGTCTGCGACTTCGCCGGCCGCCGTTTCCGGGCAGGTGCGCCCCCAGCGCTGACCGCGGCCGCCGAGGTCGGCGCCTTGCGCGTCGCGCTGGCCCGCGATGACCGTCTAGCCGGTCCGGTGGCCTTCTCTCGCTCGCTGGCCTGCTCCGTGGCCTGCTCACTGGCCTGCGCGGCAGCCTTGGCGGCCTGTTCGGCGGCCGCGACCGCCTGCCGCAGATCCCGTACCTCGGACTCCAGCGAGCGGACCCGTGCGGTCATTTCGGTCAGTTCCTCGGCAGTGGCGAAGCCGAGCCGGCCGAGTCCGCGGTCCACCTCGTACTTCACCAGCGAGGCCACCGCGTCCCGGTTGGCCTTGGAAGCCTCGACGAGGTCATTCGCCAGCGTGGCGACCTGTTCGCGGGTGGCTTCCGGCGAGGACAGCATCGCCTTCGCCATCGCGGTGGCCCGTTGCCGGCTCATCTCGGTCACGCCGTTGGCCAGTTGAAGGTAACCGCGCAACGCATCCATCACCATGACCCGTACTCTCCGTTCTCCACCTGCCGCCGTGCCCGTCGGTGCCGGTCATCGTGGGCCTTGGTAAGGAACGCTACCGCCCGGCTGCCCGGTTGGCCGATCGCCGTGCGGTAACGTCCCCCGGTGGCCAGCGTCGAGGAGTGCCGGCAGGCGCTCGACCATCTCATCGAGCGGCTGTCGTCCGTCGACCCCGAGGTGCGGCGGCGACACTCGCTGGACCGGCGGCTGTCCTGCCGGGTACCCGACCTGGCGACCACGTTCGTCGGCCAACTGCGGGACGGCACCCTGCACGACGTGTCCACCGTGGAGGCCGGGTTGCCGGTGCAGGCCCAGGTACGGTTGACGGTGAGCTCGGAAGACCTGGTGGCCCTGACCGACGGCCGGCTCAGCTTCGCGGCGGCCTGGGCCCGGGGCCGGTTGAAGATCGACGCCAGCATGTTGGACCTGCTGAAGCTGCGGACGATGCTGTGAACTAGACCGGCTGTGGTGCGGTCCGTGCCAGCCGTCGCGTCGGTAGGTCGGCCGGTCCGCCACTGCGCATCTCGCGGACGGCCCGACCGACCCGCGCCGAGGCTGGCTCCGGGGGGTCAGGCCTCGGCAGGGTGTCACACACCTCCGCACTGCAACGTCTGGACACCTCAGTCCCGAGCAGGCCGGAGACTTCGATGAGGGTGCTGGTCGTGGGCGCTACCGACCAGCATGGGTGGGCACGATGAAGCTCTCGGACGGCGAACACAGCAGCCGGCCCGTGGCGGATCCACGAGATCGTTCCAGACTTTCGGCGCTACGACGTGTGGACGCTGCCGACGCCGGGCGGACCCGCTCGGCCGATCGCACTGGGCCGCTGCAGCCGAGGGCTGGCCGGTAGCCGCTGTGGGGGGGGCACCCGCCCCCTAGGCCAGTCGGTTGCTATTTCCAACTGACTACCCTAAGGTTCGTTTGAAAGCCCAACGGACGTCGTCGGCGACATCGGGGAAGGACCCGGATGACCACAGACCGCAGTGTCAGAACCGACACAGCGCCATCCCCCGGCGGGCGGGCCGCCGCTGTCAGCCAGCAACATGAACTGCCCGACCTCGCGGCGACCGGTGGCTTCCTGCAAGCCGCCGGGCTCCAGCTCGGCGAGGTGACCGCTTACCGGGTCAGCGGCACCATCGAACTCACCTCCGCCCACCACACGCCGTGGGGGGTGGTTCACGGCGGTTTGTACACCACCGCGGCCGAGACCGCGGCCAGCGTCGGCGCGTCCGCCGCGGTCGCCGACCGCGGGCAGTTCGCCGTGGGGGTGCACAACAGCACCGACTTCCTCCGCGCCGCTGCCGGCGGCACCGTCCGGGTCACTGCCACCCCCCTGCAGCAGGGACGGGTGCAGCAGCTCTGGCAGGTCCTCATCACCCGCGAGGACGGCAAGGAACTCGCCCGCGCCCACGTGCGGCTGCAGAACGTCGACCGGCCACTGGTGGACCAGTGAGCTGATCTGGCTGTAGGTCCGCAGCATCCCGAGGGTCAGGCCGCCGCTGAGGGCGGAGCCGGCGAGGATCGTCCAGCGGTGCTGCCGCCAGGTCAGCCATAGCAGGCCGAGGATGCCGGCGCCGGAACGGGGTGCCTTCCCCTGACAGGTCGAGGGAGGGGCAGCGTCGCGGCGCTCATGACAGCGCCGCCAGGGTCGCCGTTCCTACCGCCGCCCCGGACGCGGCTCCGGAACCCTTCAGGTGGGCGAGGATCAGCTCCTCCAGGGTCAACGACTCGCACTGCCAGCCCGGGGCGACGCTCGCCAGCGCCCGGCCCCGGCCCGGTGCGCACGACAAAGGTGGACTGGCGTTGGGAATGCTTGACCTGCACGACCTCGCCGGCGCCCGGTGGGGCATCCGCCCTGGGGCCGGTCAGCCGCACGTGTTCGGCGAGGAGGTCCATAAGATAGTCCCCGACGCCGCCCAGCTCGGCCACGACGTGGGTGGACAGCATGATGGTCATCGCGGTCTCGGCAACCTCAGCGAGGATCTCGCCCATCACCTCACGCCGTGCCACCGGGTCCAGGTCTCGCCATGGGTCGGCGGTAGCGGCCCGCAGACAATCGACATCAAGGTGGACTTCCCGGCCCCGTTCGCCTCCACCAAGGCGATGACCCGGTTGGCCGGAAGCGTGAAGGTGCAGTTCCGAAGCGCCCAGGCCTGTCGATACCGCTTGCCCAAGCCGCGGGCCTCCACCGGGTTCACGTGGTCCCCGACCGGCGGCCCTGCGCGCCGGAGTCGACCACGACGGACGCGAACAGCGCCTGTACGTCCTCCTCCTCCAGGCCGGCCTGGCGCGCCTCGACCAGCCACTTGGCCAACCGCAGCCGCAACCGCGCCATGGTGTGCGGATCAGCGGAACCCAGCGACCCCGACACGAAGGTCCCCGCGCCCTGACGGGCCTCGACCAGTCCGGAGAGCTCCAGCTCACGGTAGGCCTTCAGCACCGTGCTCGGATTCACCGTGCAGGAGGCCACGACCTCCCGCACCGTCGGCAGCTGGTCACCCGCCCGCAGCAGCCCGAGCCGCATCCCCTCCCGAACCTGGCGCACAAGCTGGGCGTAGGCCGGAACACTGCCGGCCCTGTCCACATGAAAGTCGATCACAACGGTCCCTCGAAGAAGCCGGTCCTGGGCTCCACCGATTGTTACGCTGTACTAGAACATTAGTCAAATCACTTAAGTTCTCACGGTCGCGAGACGACGTGTCGTGGGTCGACGCCCGGTGAGGCCGCACCGCCCCGGCGCGGGCGAGTCCCGGCGGTGACGCCGACGCGGCCGGTACCGTCGGCGACGCGAGACCATGACTCGGTCGAGGCAATCGATGGGCCGCGGCCGATGGGACATGAGTACGTGGGCATCGTCGAGGAGGTCAGCGTGCAGGTCACCACGATCGGACCCGGTCAGTTCGTGGTCGGCTCGTTCTTCGCCTCGGACGGCGGGTAGTGACCGCGGTCGGGGCGGCTCCGCCGCTGCAGTCCGGCTACGATCGGGTCGGCCCGGCAGCTCGCCGCCCAGCGCCGCACCGTCCGCACCGGGATTGCAGCGGACTCGGCGAGATGGCTCAGAGCCACCCGTCGTCCAGGTGCCGGAGTGGGTCTGGTCCCTACGGGCCGGCTTTCGACGTGACCGAGGGCCGGCGAATCAACGAGCGGAGGCAGACGTGGCGGTGGGGGTATTCGCCGGGATCCCGGTTCGCGACTACGCAAGCGCGGTGGAGTGGTACAAGCGGTTGCTGGGCTCGGAGCCTGCCTTCTATCCCAATGGCGTCGAGGCGGTCTGGCAACTGGCCGAGGACCGATACGTGTACATCGTCCAGGCACCCGACCGTGCCGGCGGTGCGGTCAGCATGATCTGGGTCGACGACCCGTCGTTGGAGGCGGCGCGGATCGGCGAGAGGGGGATAGAACCGATCGACGTCGAGAAGTACGGCACGGTCTGGAAGTACGTCTTCCACGACGCCGACGGCAATGAGCTCGGGATCGGTGGTGAGATCTCAACTCGGGACTGACGCGCGGACGAGGCTCTAGTCCAACAAAGCCTCACCGGGGATCCGAGGGTCCGGGCCGGATCGCTCGAGGTGGGCTGGTTGGCGGGCTGCGTCCCGCGCCTTTAGATGGCCGGCAGGCCGGACGCCGTCCGGCTCGGCCGGCCGTGCGCGTCGGCGTAGGCCCAGCTCAACGCGGCCAGCGCCCGCAGCGCGTCCACCGGGTCGCCCTCGCCGGTGACCGCCAAGGCGTCCCCGTCGGCATGGGCCCGCCAGCCGTCGCAGCTGGCGGCCGCCGCCGTGGCCCGCACGGGCGGGTACCCGCTCAGCAGGGCGCCGAGGTCCCGGGCCAGGTACGTCGGACGCTGCGCGGGCGGTGCGGCCAGCACCGCCGCCGCGTCGGCCACCCCGGTGAGCACCAGCAGGCTGTCCAGCTCGGCGGCCGTCGCACCGGCGACGTCGGTGTCCAGGCGGTCCCCGACGAACAGCGGGGTCTGCGCGCCGGTCCGGCGGACCGCCTCGGCGAGCAGCGGACGGGCGGGCTTGCCGGCCGCCTCGGGAGTGCGACCGGTCGCGGTGGCGAGCAGCGCCGTGAGCGCGCCGTTGCCGGGCTGCAGCCCGCGCGTGGTGGGAATGGTGGCGTCCAGGTTCGTCGCCAGCCACCAGGCCCCGGCCCGGATGGCCAACGCCGCTTCGGAGAGCTCGGCGTAGCCCAGCCCGTCGGAGAACCCGTTGACCACCGCCACCGGCCGGTCCGTCGCGGCGCTTACCGGGCGCAGGCCGGCGCCGCGCACCTCCTCGGCCAGCGCCGGCGAGCCGGTCACCAGCACGGAGGCGCCGGCCGGGAACCGCTTTGCCAGTTCGGCCGCGGCGGCCTGCGCCGAGGTGACCACCTCCGACGGTGTGGCCGGGACGCCGAGCGAGCACAGCCTATCCGCCACCTGCGCGGGCGACCGGGACGCGTTGTTGGTCACGAAGGCGACCCGCACGCCGCGCCGGCGGACGGCGTCGATCGCCTCCGCCGCACCCGGCACCGGCTCGCTGCCGCGGTACACCACACCGTCGAGGTCCAGGAGCACGACGTCGTACCGGGTGGCGAGCGGGTCCTCCGGCGTCACCTCAGGCTCCACGCTGGCCGGTCAGCGCCGCCCGGGCCCGCCGCAGCGCCCGGCCGTAATGATCGAGTTCCGGGCGCATGGCGGCGGCCAGCGCCAGCTGTTCCACCGCCTCGCGGTGGTCCCCCAGGCGGCCGGCGGCCAGGCCGTATCCGAAGCGCGCGTAGTCGTCGACCGGGTCGGCGGCGACCAGTTCGCGGAACGCCATGCGCGCCTCGTCGTAACGCCCGGCGTCGTAGAGCGCCCTGGCCAGCGCCTCGCGGACGCTGCGCGCGGCCGGCTCGGCGTCGGCGGCGTGGGTGAGGAGTTGGGCGGCGGCCGCCGCGTCACCGGCGTCGAGCAGGCCGAGGCCACGCTGGTACCAGTCGTACACCTCGCCGCTCGGTGACACCGCTCCGCCGGCCATCCGTCCTCCGCCCGCCGCTCCACCTACGATCTGTCTATGGTCGCTCACCTTGCTCCCGCCGGCATCGCCGAACGCGCCGAGTCGGGACCGGGTGGTTTGATCCTGGCGCCCTTTGCCGCCCTGCGCTACGACAGCGAGCGTGTCGCCGAGGTGGCCGCCGTGACCTCACCGCCCTACGACGTGCTCGACGACGCCGCGGTCCGCGCCCTGGAGGCTTCCGATCCGTACAACGTGGTGCGCCTCATCCTCCCCCGGGACCGGGACGGGGCACCGGGCAGCCGCTATCAGGCCGCCGCCGAAACGTTGGCCGACTGGCGACGCGCCGGCATCCTGAAGCCGGACGGCGAACCGGCGCTGTATGTCTACGAGGAGGCGTACGCCGACGACGAGGGCCGGCACGCGCAGCGCGGCCTGGTCGGCGCGGTCGGGCTGGCCGCCCCCGAGGACGGCATCATCCTGCCGCACGAGAACACCATGGCCGGGCCGGTGGCCGACCGCCTGGCACTGACCGAAGCGACCGAGGCCAACCTGGAGCCGATCTTTTTGGTGTACGCCGGCGGGGGGGCCGCGAGTGCCGCGGTGGCCGGGGTGGACGGTGCCGAGCCGCTGATGACGGCTGCCACGGCCGACGGCGTGACCCACCGGGTGTGGGCGCTGCGGGACCCGGCCGTCCTTTCGGCGATCGCGGTGGATCTGCTGCCCCGCCGGGCGGTGATCGCCGACGGGCACCACCGCTACGCCACCTACCTGCGCTACCAGGCCGACCGGCGCGCGGCCGGTCACGGCGCCGGCCCGTGGGACTACGGGCTCGCGCTGCTGGTGGACGCGAGCACGTTCGGGCCGGCGGTGCACGCCATCCACCGGGTGCTGCCCGGGTTGTCGCTGGCCGCCGCCGCCGAGGCGGCCGGGGCGGCGTTCACGGTCGCCGACGTGCCGCCCGAGGAGGCACCGGCTCGGCTGGCCGGCGCCGCCGGGCCGGCGTTCCTGCTCGCCGCACGCGGCCGGTACGTTTTGTTGACCGACCCGGATCCGGCTGCGCTGGCCGACGCGGTACCCGCCGACCATTCGACCGCCTGGCGCGAACTGGACGTGACGGTGGCCCATCGGCTGCTGATCGGCCGATTGTGGAACCTCCCCGATACCGAGGATGTGGTCGGCTTCGCCCACGACACGGCCGAGGCGCTGGCCGCGGCGGATGCCAGCGGTGGGACGGCGCTGCTGCTCAACCCCACTCCGGTGGACGCGGTGACCGCCGTGGCCGCCGCGGGTAACCGGATGCCCCGCAAGTCGACGCTGTTCACCCCGAAGCCCCGGACCGGCCTGCTGATGCGGGGGCTGACCGAAGGGTGACCGCTAGGACGAGTGGTTCCCCCGGGTTGGCGGCGTTTTGGCCTAGGCTCCACCAGCTACCGGACCCGCCCGAGGGCTTCCAGTGGTGGGAGCAGGCCTGGAGGCGATAGGCGCGCGCCCGAGAGGCGCAACGACGCCTCGGCGGATCTTGCCCGCCAGGGGTCGCTTTGCGAGACGAATATGGGTGCAACATGCACCCACTCGGGCTATGATCGGACGATGTCGAAGGTCATGCAGATTCGCGACGTCCCTGATGAGGTCCACTCCGCCCTGGTCAAGGCGGCGCAGGGCGAGGGGCTCTCGCTGACGAAGTACATTCTGCGCGAACTTGAACACCTGGCCCAACGGCCACAGGTCGTGCGCGACAACGCCACGTCCATTCGCCGGACCCAGCAGAAGGTTCAGGGTCGACCCGACCGGGAGCTGATCTTGGCTGTGCTGCACGAGGGCCGCGGCGAGTGAGAGTTGTCGACGCCGGCGTCATCGTGGAGTTGCTGGCCGGAGATCTCGATCCTGACCTGCTCGGCCAAGAGGAGCTCGCCGCGCCACACTTGATCGATAGCGAGGTCACGCAGGTACTGCGCGGCCTGGTCCGTCGAGGCCTGCTCAGCGAGGGGCAAGGGGACCTGGCGCTGGAGGGCTTCACGGCGATGACCCTCACCAGATTTCCCGCCGACTGGCTCCGCGCACGCATGTGGGCGCTGAGGCACAACCTGAGCGGCTACGACGCCACGTACGTGGCCCTGGCCGAGATGACCGACGCCACCGGCCTCCTGACCACGGACGCCCGCCTGGCTCAGGCACCCGGCACCCGGTGCCACATCCATCTGCTCTGACCGTCCGCACAAGATCAGCCCGGGTGCCCGTTGGCCGACCGATCAGCGCGCTGGGGTCGAGACGCTACGGCGCCGTATCACGCTGTCCCACGTGGTCCGGCCACAGTGTTGCCGTCAGTCGGCCGGGGCGGGACTCAGGTCGGCGAGCCGACGCTCGGCGTCGGTTTCGCCGTAGGAATCCACCGCGGCGGCCGAGGTGAACCACCCGATGGCCTCCTCCCGCTGGCCGGCGGCGAGCAGCGCCTCGGCGTAGGCGTACCACAGTCGCGGCGTCCAGGCGCTGACCTGCTGGGAGTCCAGTTCCGTTCCGCGAAGTTCGACCAGGGCGGCCGTGGGGTCGCCGAGGTCCCGGCGGGCACCGGACGCGACGATGCGCACCTCGATGCGTTCGGCCCGCCCGAGTCGGGCGGCCTCCGAACTCCGGGCCAGGATCAGGGCTCGTTCCGGGCGGCCCAGGCCCCGCTCGCAGTCGGCCATCACCGGCAGGTGACGGGGATCGCCGGTCATCCTGGTGTAGGCCCGCAGGTCGCTCAGCGCCTCGGCGTACCGGCCGCTGCGGTAGGCCGCCACGCCGGCCGCCTCGCGTACCGAGGCCAGTCGCCCCGCAGATCGGCGGACATAAGCCGCGTGGTGATACGCCGAGTCCGGGTCCTCCTCGAGCAGCGCGCCGGCAGCGGCCAGGTGCCGGGCCAAGGTGTCCCGTCGCTCCGCGGGAAGCTCGCGTAACTCGGCGAGCACCTCGCGGGGGAGGTCGGTGGCTGCCACGTCGGCTGGTATCGGCGGGGCAGGCACGCTTGGTATCGACGGGCGGCGGCGCTGTGGCGCTCTATCGCTATGGGTGGCTGGCTTCGCGGAGTTGCGGGCGGCGCGGTCGGGTCGGCCGCCTCGACGTCGCGGGTCTTCACTCGGCGCCGGGCCCACTGGGCTCACCTCCAGTCGCGAATGCCCCAGCGGGACATGTCCATAACATGCAAGAGGGGACCGCCACAGGGCGGTCCCCTCTTGAAAGAATGTCCGGCGGCGTCCTACTCTCCCACGCGGTCTCCCACGCAGTACCATCGGCGCTGAAGGGCTTAGCTTCCGGGTTCGGAATGGGACCGGGCGTTTCCCCTTCGCCATGACCGCCGAAACTCTGTTGAGATATGGCCTCGACCGTACCTCGAGAACCGCACAGTGGACGCAAGCGCTCCCGGCTTTCGCCGGGAAGGTGTTGTGGTCAAGCCCTCGGCCTATTAGTACCGGTCAGCTGCATGCGTTGCCGCACTTCCACTTCCGGCCTATCAACCCGATGGTCTAGTCGGGGGCCTTACCAGGTTAACCCTGTGGGAGACCTCATCTCGAAGCGAGCTTCCCGCTTAGATGCTTTCAGCGGTTATCCCTTCCGGACGTGGCTAATCAGCAGTGCCGTTGGCACGACAACTGACACACCAGAGGTCCGTCCGTCCCGGTCCTCTCGTACTAGGGACAGCTCTTCTCAAGTCTCCTGCGCGCACGGAGGATAGGGACCGAACTGTCTCACGACGTTCTAAACCCAGCTCGCGTACCGCTTTAATGGGCGAACAGCCCAACCCTTGGGACCTACTCCAGCCCCAGGATGCGACGAGCCGACATCGAGGTGCCAAACCTTGCCGTCGATATGGACTCTTGGGCAAGATCAGCCTGTTATCCCCGGGGTACCTTTTATCCGTTGAGCGACACCGTTTCCACACACCGGTGCCGGATCACTAGTCCCAGCTTTCGCTCCTGCTCGACATGTCTGTCTCACAGTCAAGCTCCCTTGTGCACTTGCACTCGACACCTGATTGCCAACCAGGCTGAGGGAACCTTTGGGCGCCTCCGTTACATTTTGGGAGGCAACCGCCCCAGTTAAACTACCCACCTGACACTGTCCTTGATCCGGATCACGGACCGAAGTTAGACAACCAGTACGACCAGAGTGGTATTTCAACGTTGACTCCACGAACACTGGCGTGCCCGCTTCACAGTCTCCCACCTATCCTACACAAGCCGAACCGACCACCAATATCAAGCTGTAGTAAAGGTCCCGGGGTCTTTCCGTCCTTCCGCGCGTAACGAGCATCTTTACTCGTAGTGCAATTTCGCCGGGCCTGTGGTTGAGACAGTGCTGAAGTCGTTACGCCATTCGTGCAGGTCGGAACTTACCCGACAAGGAATTTCGCTACCTTAGGATGGTTATAGTTACCACCGCCGTTTACTGGCGCTTAAGTTCTGAGCTTCGCAACTCAAAGAGTCACTAACCCGTCCCCTTAACGTTCCAGCACCGGGCAGGCGTCAGTCCGTATACATCGTTTTGCAACTTCGCACGGACCTGTGTTTTTAGTAAACAGTCGCTTCAGCCTGGTCTCTGCGACCGCGCCGCGCTTCGGAGGCTAGCTCCTACACGCCACACGGTCCCCCTTCTCCCGAAGTTACGGGGGTATTTTGCCGAGTTCCTTAACCACAGTTCGCCCGATCGCCTTGGTATTCTCTACCTGACCACCTGAGTCGGTTTGGGGTACGGGCCGCCATGACACTCGCTAGAGACTTTTCTTGGCAGCATAGGATCATCCACTTCGCCTAGATCGGCTCGGCATCAGGTCTCAGGCGCATGAGGTGCGGATTTGCCTACACCTCGCCCTACACCCTTACCCCGGGTCAACCAACGCCCGGGTTGGACTACCTTCCTGCGTCATCCCTTCGCTTGCCTAGTACCAGCCGGGGTCGGGCGCTCCACCGGTCCATCCCGAAGGACGGCCCGGCTTCGGGCCCTTAGCACAACTGGATTCGGCACGGGCGCATCATGACGGGTACGGGAATATCAACCCGTTATCCATCGACTACGCCTGTCGGCCTCGCCTTAGGTCCCGACTTACCCTGGGCGGATTAGCCTGCCCCAGGAACCCTTGGTCATTCGGCGGAGGGGTTTCTCACCCCTCATTCGCTACTCATGCCTGCATTCTCACTCGTGCGGCGTCCACGACTAGGTCACCCTGCCGCTTCACTCGCCGCACGACGCTCCCCTACCCATCGCTGCGCCTGGACGTCACCACGAGGGTGACGCCGAGCCGTGCAGCAATGCCACAGCTTCGGTGGTGTGCTTGAGCCCCGCTACATTGTCGGCGCGGAATCACTTGACCAGTGAGCTATTACGCACTCTTTCAAGGGTGGCTGCTTCTAAGCCAACCTCCTGGTTGTCTGTGCGACTCCACATCCTTTCCCACTTAGCACACGCTTTGGGACCTTAGCTGGTGGTCTGGGCTGTTTCCCTCTCGACTACGAAGCTTATCCCCCGCAGTCTCACTGCCGCGTTCTCACTTACCGGCATTCGGAGTTTGGCTGATTTCGGTAAGCTTGTAGGCCCCCTAGACCATCCAGTGCTCTACCTCCGGCAAGAAACACGCGACGCTGCACCTAAATGCATTTCGGGGAGAACCAGCTATCACCAAGTTTGATTGGCCTTTCACCCCTACCCACAGCTCATCCCCCAGGTTTTCAACCCTGGTGGGTTCGGTCCTCCACGCGGTCTTACCCGCGCTTCAACCTGGCCATGGGTAGATCACTTGGCTTCGGGTCTTGCGCACGCGACTGATGCGCCCTATTCGGACTCGCTTTCGCTACGGCTGCCCCTCACGGGTTAACCTTGCCACGTACGGCAAACTCGCAGGCTCATTCTTCAAAAGGCACGCGGTCACGGCTCCGCCATAAAGACGGAACGACGCTCCCACGGCTTGTAGGCACACGGTTTCAGGTACTATTTCACTCCCCGTCTGGGGTACTTTTCACCTTTCCCTCACGGTACTTGTCCGCTATCGGTCACCAGGGAGTATTTAGGCTTAGCGGGTGGTCCCGCCAGATTCACACGGACTTTCACGGGCTCCGTGCTACTTGGGAAATCCTTCAAGAGGTGCGGTCACTTTCGTCTACGGGGCTGTTACCCGCTGTGGCGACCCTTTCGCATGGTCTTCGACTAGTGCCGTACTTTGTCACTCTCCGTCGGATCGGCAGATCCAACTGAAGGCTCCCACAACCCTCACCCCGCAACGCCTGCCGGCTTTAACACGGGACGAGTTTGGCCTGTTCCGCTTTCGCTCGCCACTACTCACGGAATCGCGGTTGCTTTCTCTTCCTGTGGGTAATGAGATGTTTCACTTCCCCACGTTCCCTCCGCACACCCTATGTGTTCAGGTGTGGGTGACAGGACATGACTCCTGCCGGGTTTCCCCATTCGGACATCCTCGGATCAAAGCTCTGTTGGCAGCTCCCCGAGGCTTTTCGCAGCCTCACACGTCCTTCTTCGGCTCCTGGTGCCAAGGCATCCACCGTGCGCCCTTAATAACTTGGCCACAAAGATGCTCGCGTCCACTGTGCAGTTCTCAAGAGACGGGCGAGGCCCGACCCCCGCGCTTCGGCCGCCGACCTCGACGTGCGAGGCGGTACGGCCTGGGGGTCAGGTCGCTGAGGAGAGCTTGCTCCCTCAGGACCCAACAGCGTGCCTGGACCGCCTGAGCACTTCACGCCGTCCCGTTCCTCGCCGGCGGACCGGCGTGTACTAGTGGACTTTGAGTAGTGTCATGCGGCCGATTGGTCAGCGTTCCACCCATGAGCTCCAGATCGGCATGAACATCCGAACTGGGTCTGGACGACGCTCTCGCATCGCCAGGTGCTCCTTAGAAAGGAGGTGATCCAGCCGCACCTTCCGGTACGGCTACCTTGTTACGACTTCGTCCCAATCGCCGGCCCTACCTTCGACAGCTCCCTCCCACAAGGGGTTGGGCCACCGGCTTCGGGTATTGCCGACTTTCGTGACGTGACGGGCGGTGTGTACAAGGCCCGGGAACGTATTCACCGCAGCGTTGCTGATCTGCGATTACTAGCGACTCCGACTTCATGGGGTCGAGTTGCAGACCCCAATCCGAACTGAGACCGGCTTTATGGGATTCGCTCTACCTTGCGGTTTCGCAGCCCTTTGTACCGGCCATTGTAGCATGTGTGCAGCCCAAGACATAAGGGGCATGATGATTTGACGTCATCCCCACCTTCCTCCGAGTTGACCCCGGCAGTCTCCTATGAGTCCCCGGCATTACCCGCTGGCAACATAGAACGAGGGTTGCGCTCGTTGCGGGACTTAACCCAACATCTCACGACACGAGCTGACGACAACCATGCACCACCTGCGCAGGACCCTTGCGGACCCGGCATCTCTGCCGGATTTCCCTGCATGTCAAGCCTTGGTAAGGTTCTTCGCGTTGCGTCGAATTAAGCCACATGCTCCGCCGCTTGTGCGGGCCCCCGTCAATTCCTTTGAGTTTTAGCCTTGCGGCCGTACTCCCCAGGCGGGGCGCTTAATGCGTTAGCTACGGCACGGAGAACGTGGAAGGTTCCCCACACCTAGCGCCCAACGTTTACGGCGTGGACTACCAGGGTATCTAATCCTGTTTGCTCCCCACGCTTTCGCTCCTCAGCGTCAGTATCGGCCCAGAGACCCGCCTTCGCCACCGGTGTTCCTCCTGATATCTGCGCATTTCACCGCTACACCAGGAATTCCAGTCTCCCCTGCCGAACTCTAGTCTGCCCGTATCGACTGCAGGTCCGGGGTTGAGCCCCGGATTTTCACAGCCGACGTGACAAACCGCCTACGAGCTCTTTACGCCCAATAAATCCGGACAACGCTTGCACCCTACGTATTACCGCGGCTGCTGGCACGTAGTTGGCCGGTGCTTCTTCTGCCCCTACCGTCACTTTCGCTTCGTCGGAGCTGAAAGAGGTTTACAACCCGAAGGCCTTCATCCCTCACGCGGCGTCGCTGCGTCAGGCTTTCGCCCATTGCGCAATATTCCCCACTGCTGCCTCCCGTAGGAGTCTGGGCCGTGTCTCAGTCCCAGTGTGGCCGGTCGCCCTCTCAGGCCGGCTACCCGTCGTCGCCATGGTGGGCCGTTACCTCACCATCAAGCATGATAGGCCGCGGGCCCATCCTCAGCCGAAATTCTTTCCACCACGGTCGATGTCGACCGAAGTCATATCCGGTATTAGCCCCGGTTTCCCGGGGTTATCCCAGAGCTGAGGGCAGGTTGCCCACGTGTTACTCACCCGTTCGCCGCTAGGACACCCTCCGAAGAGGGCGCCTCGCTCGACTTGCATGTGTTAAGCACGCCGCCAGCGTTCGTCCTGAGCCAGGATCAAACTCTCCATAGATGTCATATACCAGCCGCTGCGAGCAGCGGATTGGTGACTAGGGAAAGTGATACTGGCGTGAAATGATGCTTGGCGAAGCATCAAATTCGCACCAAATTGATTCCGCCCCCGGGCACGGTCGGCCACATCTGTGGTCGCCGAATGACCCGAGTGACGGGGTTTGGCACTGACTTTCGGCACGCTGTTGAGTTCTCAAGGAGCAAGCGCGCACCGTCGGGACCTTGCGGTCCGTCTCGGGGCGGCCTACCTGTTTGCGAGGATCGCACCGCCGCCTACATCCTGCGACCGTCCGTGTCCGCGCTGTCCCAGCTTACCTCATGATGCCGCCGAGAGACTCGTCGGTTTGTCCTGGCCCGCTGGGGCCCGCGAACGCCCGCCAGCCCCTGCCGGCGTGCGCATCTCGCGGTGTCCCCCACCTTAGGCGACGCGGCGTGAGGGGGTCAACTCGCCGGATCGACCAGCCGGACGACCCGTCGGCGCCCGCATTGCAGTACCCGGCCGATCAGCTCGGATCGGGCCATGTCGGGGCTGGCCGGCAGCGCCACGCCATCGAGGCGGACGGCCCCGTCGGCGAGGAACCGCCGGGCGGCGCTGCGGGAGGCCGCCAGGCCCGCGTCGGTGAGCAGAGCGGGCAGGTGGACCACCTCACCCGGCGGTACCGGGTGCTCCGGGGCGTCGGGCGGCGCGGTGTGGACCTTGAAGCGGGCATCGAAGTCCCCCTCCGCCGCCCGGGCCGCCGGGTCCCCCCAGTACAAGGCCACCACGGCGCGGGCGACGGTGCGCTTGGCGGCCGCGGCGGCCGGCCCGCCGGCGGCGGCCGCCGCGGCCAGTTCGGCGACCGCGGCCGGTGGCAGGCCGGCGCACAGCGTGGCATAGCGGCCGATCATCGGGTCGGGGATGGACATCAGCTTGCCGAACTGCTCGGCCGGCGGGTCCTCGAGGGCGACGTAGTTGCCGAGTGACTTGCTCATCTTCTCCACCCCGTCGAGACCCTCCAGCAGCGGAACGGTCAGCACGACCTGCGGCGGCTGGCCGTGGGCGCGTTGCAGCACCCGGCCGACGTGCAGGTTGTAGGTCTGGTCGGTACCGCCGAGCTCCACATCGGCCCGTACTGCCACCGAGTCGTAGCCCTGTAGGAGCGGGTAGAGGAACTCGACCAGCGAGATCGGCCGTCCGGCGGCGAACCGTTGGGCGAAGTCGTCGCGTTCCAGCAACTGCGCGACGGTGAGCTCGCGGGCCTGCTCGATAACGTCGGCCATAGTCATGGTGGCGAGCCACTCGGAGTTGCGCCGTACCTCCACCCGCTCGCGGTCCAGGATGCGGAGCACCTGACCCAGGTAGGTGGCGGCGTTGGCCTGGGCCTGCTCGCGGGTCATGGCGTTGCGCACCGCCGACTTGCCGGTCGGGTCCCCCACCATGCCGGTGAAGTCCCCCACGATGAGGACCGCGAGATGGCCGCAGTCCTGGAACTGCCGCAGTTTGCGCAGCACGACGGCGTGGCCGAGGGTGAGTTCGGAGCCGGACGGGTCGATGCCCAGCTTCACCCGCAACGGCCGACCGGCGGCCCGGGCTTCGGCGAGTTTCGCGGCCAGCGCCCCGGCCGGCAGGACCGCCGCGGTGCCGGCGGTGAGCAGGTCGACCTCGGGAACCTCAGCGTCGCCGTCGGACACCGGTCTCCTCTCGCGAACCTCGGCGCGGGGTGGCCGACCGGTACGGGCTTACCGTCGGGTCGCCGAGCAGCGCGAATCGCCACGGGAAGGCGGCTCCGTCCCCGCCGACCCCGGTCCGCGGCCCGGTACTTACCGTCTCCGCCGGCTCCAGCCGCCCGGGGCGGATCCGCAGTGGCCCCGTCGGATCGGTGACGTCGGCGCCGTCCAGGGCACCGGTGACGCCCAGTGCCTTGGTCATCCGGGCCGGGCCGCGGGCCAGGTCACGGTCCGCAGCCCCGGGGCGCCGATGCCGGGCCAGCTCGAAACCGGTCCGCACCTGGCCGGCGCGCAGCAGCACGGCAGCGGCCGATCCCGGCGGCCCGCATACCAGGTTCATGCACCAGTGCATGCCGTAGGTGAAGTACACGTACAGGTGCCCGGGCGGACCGAACATGGTGGCATTGCGCGGCGTCTGGCCGCGGAAGCCGTGCGAGCCGGGGTCGTTGCGGCCGTCGTAGGCCTCCACCTCGGTGAGCCGCAGCGTGACCAAACCTTCGGGGCTGTCCCGCTCGACCAGCGCGCCGAGCAGGTCGCGGGCCACCGCGAGCACCGGCCGGTCATAGCAGGCCGCCGGGAGGGTCAGCCGGTCCGGGCCCACGCCTCGTGCTCCTCGATCAACGACGCCACGTCGGCCAGCTGCTCGGCCACCCGGTCCGGGCCGGTGCTGCCGGGGGTCTCCCGGGCGCGGAGCGCGCCGGTGACCGACAGCACGGAGCGGACCCCCGGCGTGAGGTGCTCGCTGATCCGCGCCAGGTCGGCGTCGGACACCTCGCCCAGCTCGCAGTCGTGCACCCCGCACCACACCACCAGGTGGCCGACCGCCTCGTGCGCGGCCCGGAACGGCACCCCGGCGCGGACCAGGTACTCGGCGACGTCGGTGGCCAGCGCGTACCCCGCCGGCGCGGCGGCGGCCAGCCGTTCGGTGCGGACCCGCATGGTCGCGATCATGCCGGTGACCGCCGGCAGCAGGGTGAGGAGGGTGTCCACGGCGTCGAAGACCGGCTCCTTGTCCTCTTGCAAGTCGCGGTCGTAGGCCAGCGGCAACCCCTTGAGGGTTGCCAGGAAGCCGACCAGATGCCCGATCAGCCGGCCGGCCTTGCCGCGCGCCAGCTCGGCCACGTCGGGGTTCTTCTTCTGCGGCATGATCGAAGAACCGGTGGCGTAGCGGTCGTCGAGGTCGACCCAGCCGAACTCGGTGGTCGTCCACAGCACCACCTCCTCGCCGAGCCGGGACAGGTGCACCCCGAGCAGCGCGGTGGCGGCCAGGAACTCGGCGACGAAGTCCCGGTCGCTGACCGCGTCGATCGAGTTGGCGAAGGCCGCGGCGAAGCCCAGCGCGGCGGCGGTTGCGGCCGGGTCCAGCGGCAACGAGGACCCGGCGAGGGCGCCGGCACCCAGCGGTGAGACGGCCGCCCGGCGGTCCCAGTCCCGCAGCCGGTCCACATCCCGGCCAAAGGCGTGCACGTGGGCCAGCAGGTGGTGGCTGAACAGCACCGGCTGGGCGTGCTGCAGGTGGGTGAAGCCCGGCGCCGGGATGTCCAGATGTCGCCTCGCCTGCCCGGTCAGCGCGGTCTCCAGCGCCGCCACCGCGCTGACGATCCGCCGGGCGTGGTCCCGCAGGTACAGCCGCAGGTCGGTGGCCACCTGGTCGTTGCGGCTGCGGCCGGCCCGCAGTTTGCCGCCGAGGGACCCGAGGCGCTCCAGCAGGCCGCGCTCCAACGCGGTGTGGACGTCCTCGTCCTCCGGAGTCGGGCGGAACCGGCCGGCGGCCGCGTCGGCCTCCAGCTGGTCCAGCGCCGCCTGCACCAGCGCCAACTCCTCGGGGTCCAACAGCCCGGCCGCGGCCAGCACCGAAGCATGCGCCCGGGAGCCCGCGATGTCGTACGGCGCCAGCCGCCAGTCGAACTGAACCGACATCGACAGCCGGGCGACCGCCTCGGCCGGCCCGGCGGCGAACCGGCCGCCCCACAGCCTGGTGGTGGCGCCCTCCGGGCCGGCGCCCGCCGAGGCGCCCGCCGGGGCGTCCGTCGAGCTGTTGCTCACCCCTCCCAATCTTTCACCGGCGCGCCAAGGCGCGCCTCCCGGGCCGCCCACACCTTGCTGGGCAACCCCCACAGGTCCACGAAGCCCTTCGCCAAGGCCTGGTCGAAGGTGTCGGCGGCGTCGTAGGTGGCGAGGGAGAAGTCGTACAGCGAGGCCGCGCTGCGCCGTCCGACCACCTGGGCGAGGCCGCCGTGCAGCCGGACCTTGACCTCGCCGCTGACCCGGCGGCTGGCGTCGGCCAGGAAGGCATCGAGCGCGCGGGTGAGCGGGGAGAACCACAGCCCGTCGTAGACGAGTTCGGCCCAGCGCTGGTCGACCGAACGCTTGAACCGGGCCAGGTCGCGCTCCAGGGTGAGGTCCTCCAGATCGCGGTGCGCGGTGATCAGCGTGATCGCGGCCGGGCACTCGTACACCTCACGGCTCTTGATCCCGACCAACCGGTCCTCGACCAGGTCGATGCGCCCGACGCCCTGCGCGCCGGCCCGGACGTTCAGCTCGGCTATCAGGGCGACCAGGTCCAGGTGGCGGCCGTCCAGGGATATCGGCAGGCCGTCCTCGAAGCCCACTGCCACCTCCTCCGGCGATCGGGCCACGGTCGGGTCGGCGGTGCGCTGGAAGACTTCCTCCGGCGGCTGCGCGAACGGGTCCTCCAGCACGCCGCACTCGGCTGCCTGGCCCCACAGGTTCTGGTCGATGGAGTACGGCGAGCTTCGGGTGACCGGCACCGGGAGCGCCTTCTCCTCGACAAAGGCGATCGCCTTGTCTCGGGTCATCCCGGAGTCCCGGACCGGCGCCAAGACAGCGAGGTCGGGGGCCAGCGCGCCGACCGCGACTTCGAAGCGGACCTGGTCGTTGCCCTTGCCGGTGCAGCCGTGGGCGACGGCATCGGCGCCCCGTTCCCGGGCGATTCGGACCAGGTGGCCGGCGATCAGCGGCCGGGACAGCGCGGACACCAGTGGGTAGCGGTCCTGGTAGAGCGCGTTGGCCCGCAACGCCGGCGCGACGAAGTCGGCGGCGAACTCGGCCCGGGCGTCGACCACAATGGACTCCACCGCGCCGCAGGCCAGCGCCCGCTGCCGGACCGCCGGCAGGTCCTCGCCCTGGCCGACGTCCGCGGCCACAGCGATCACCTCGGCGCCGGTGCGCTCGGCGATCCAGCCGATGGCGACGGACGTGTCCAGGCCACCGGAGTAGGCCAGGACGACACGGGACGGGCTCACGGCTTCTCCTCAGAAATGATCGTTGGTCGGGTGCTGCGCGGCGGGTTCGCCCCGGCGCGGGATTCGGCAAGGTCGAGCAGCTCACGGGCCAGCGCCTCGCCCGCCGAGCTGGTACGGCAGATCACCAGGACTGTGTCGTCTCCGGCGACGGTACCCATCACCTCCGGCAGTGCAGCCCGGTCCAGCGCGCTGGCCAGCAGGTTTGCCCCTCCTGGCGGCGTCCGGGCGACCGCGAACTGGCCGGAGCCCTCGGCGGTGACCAACAGTTCGCCGAGTAGCCGGGCCAGGCGCACCGGACCCGACGATCCGGCGTCCGGGAGCTCCGACCGGGCCGGCGCGTAGGCGCCGTGCACCTTGGTGGCTCCGAGCTCGTCGAGATCCCGGGACAGCGTGGCCTGGGTGACCGGGACGCCGGCGGCGGCGAGCCGGCGGACGAAGTCGGCCTGAGAACGGACCTGGCCACCTTCGAGCAGCGACCGGATCAGCGCCTGGCGAGCCGACTTGGTGACCGGGGTCCGGCGGGTCGGGGGTACGGCGGTCGTGGTTCTCGGTGTCGCGGTTACCGGTGTCGTGGTTACCGGTGTCGTGGCCATCCGTGTCGTGGTCATCGGTGTCCGTCCCCTCAGTCCGGCAGCCGGATCGGGTGTCCGGGCTGCAGGCCGGGTCCGCCGGTAACCTCGCTGACCCGGGCCAGCAGCTCGCGTACCCGGAACGGCTTGGCGAAGACGTTCGCCTCGCCGATCAGCTCGGCGACGGTCGGCAGCAGTTCCACCTTCCCGGTCACCACGATCACCGGTACGGCCGCGAGCGCCGGGTTGTCCCGCAGTTCCTCCAGCACCCGGACACCGCCGAAGTCGGGCATCATGACATCCAGCAAGATCAGCGCGGGCGGTTGGGCACTGGCCTCGAACAGCCCGGCGAGGCCGTCGGCGGCCACCGCGACCTGGTAGCCCTCGGCGTCGAACAGGGTACGCAGCAAACCCCGCACGTTCGGGTCGTCCTCGACGACCAGGATGCGCGTCGGCGGCGGCTGGGTACTCATCGCGGGCTCATGGCGTGCCCTCGGTGGCCGCCGCGGCCACCGCGAGGATGTCGGGCCACGCGCTGAGGAACCGGATCACCTCGGCCGCGGACAGCACCAACGGCGGGGTGAGCCGGATGGCATCGGGTACCGGGGCATTGATCAGAAAGCCGGCGTCCTGGGCGGCGGCGGTGACCGCCGGGGCGATGTCGCGGGTCAGCGCGATGCCCAACCACAGCCCGCAGCCGCGTACCCCGGCCACCAGCGGCGAGGGCCGCGCCGTGATGCCCTCGACGAGCATCCCGCCGACGTGGGTGGCCGACCCGAGCAGGCCATCGTCCTCGATGGTGTCCAGGACCGCCAGCGCCGCGGCGCAGGACACCGGGTTACCGCCGAAGGTCGAGCCGTGGTCGCCGGGACCGAAGGCCGCTGCGGCCGTCCCGGTGGCCAGGCAGGCGCCGATCGGCAGGCCACCTGCGAGCCCCTTGGCCAGGGTGAGCACGTCGGGTACCACGTCCTCGTGCTGGCAGGTGAACCAGCGGCCGGTCCGGCCGATACCGCCCTGGATCTCATCGAGCACCAGCAGCGCGCCGGTTCGTTCGCAGACGTCCCGGGCGTGGCGCAGGTAGCCGGCCGGCGGCGGCACCACCCCGGACTCGCCGAGCGTGGGCTCAAGGAAGACGGCCGCGGTGTCGTCGGTGACGGCGCCCGCAAGCGCGTCGGCGTCCCCGTACGGCACGAAGGTCACCGTCAGTGCCGGCGGATCGAAAGGTTCACGGATCGCCGGCTTACCGGTCAGCGCCAGAGCGCCCAGCGTGCGGCCGTGGAAGCTTCGCTCGGCGGCCACGAAGCGCCGCCGGTCGGGGTGGTGGCGCAGCGCCACCTTGATCGCGGCTTCGTTGGCGGTCGCGCCGTCGTTGCACAGGAAGACCTTGCTCGCGGGTGCGCCGAGCAGCCCGATCAGCCGTTCGGCAAGGGTGATCGCCGGCAGGTTGGCGTAGAGGTTGCTGGTATGCGCCAGCACACCGACCTGGCGAGTGACCGCCTCGATCAGCGCCGGATGGCCGTGGCCCAGCGAGCTCACCGCGATACCGGCCAGCAGGTCCAGATACTCCCGCCCGTCGGCGTCCCAGACGGTGGCGCCTTCACCCCGCACCAGAGCCAACGAGGGTCGCGGGTAGTTCGCCATGAAGGCGTCGGCGAAGCGCCCGGTCAGCTCGGCGTTCACGGGGTCACCATGGTCCCGACCCCCGAGTTGGTGAAGACCTCGAGGAGTACCGCGTGCGGCACCCGGCCGTCGAGTACGTGCGCCCGCGGCACACCGCCGCTGACCGCCCGCAGGCAGGCGGACATCTTGGGCACCATGCCGCTGGACAGGGTAGGCAGCAGGGCGGCCAGCCGCTCGGCGTCGAGGTGTGAGATGACCTCGTCGCTGGCCGGCCAGTCGGCGTAGAGGCCCTCCACGTCGGTCAGGATCACCAGTTTCTCGGCGGCCAAGGCGACCGCCAGCGCGGCCGCCGCGGTGTCCGCGTTGACATTGTAGATCTCCCCGTCACGGCCCCGGGCGACGGTGGCCACCACCGGGATCCGCCCGTCGGAGAGCAGGCTGGACACCGCGCCGGGTTGGACGTCGACGATGTCTCCGACCAGGCCCACGTCGACCTCCTCACCGTCGACCACGGCGCCGCGGCGTTCGGCGGTGAACAGGTGCGCGTCCTCCCCGGACATGCCGACCGCGAACGGGCCGTGGGCGTTGATCAGCCCGACCACATCCCGGTTCACCTGGCCGACGAGCACCATCCGCACCACCTGCATGGTCTCCGGCGTGGTGACCCGCAGCCCACCGGTGAACACGCTCGGCACCCCGAGGCGGTCCAGGTGGGCGCTGATCTGCGGGCCGCCGCCGTGCACCACGACGGGGCGAATGCCGGCGTACCGCAGGAAGACCACGTCCTCGGCGAACGCGCGTTCCAGCGCCGGGTCGGTCATCGCGTTGCCGCCGTACTTCACCACCACGGTCCGGCCCCAGAACCGCTCCAGCCAGGGCAACGCCTCGACCAGGGTGGCGGCCTTGTCGTGCACCACCTGCGGGATCACCGGGCGGATCCGCTCATGTGGAGTACGCCGAGTTCTCGTGCACGTAGGCGGCGGTCAGGTCGTTGGTCCATACCGTGGCCGCCGCCTCACCGGCGTGCAGGTCGATGGTGATCTCGACGCGGCGGCCGGAGAGGTCGACGAGCTCGCGCGGTTCACCCGGCGCACAGCCGCGACAGACCCAGACCCCGTTGATCGCCACGTCGAGCCGGGCCGGGTCGAAGGCGGCGGCCGTGGTGCCGACCGCCGCCAGGACCCGGCCCCAGTTCGGATCCTCGCCGTGCAGCGCGCATTTGAGCAGGTTGTTGCGGGCCACCGCCCGCCCGACCTCGACGGCGTCGACCTCACTGGCCGCCCGGCGTACCTCGATGGCGACGTCCTTGCCGGCTCCCTCCGCGTCGGAGATCAACTGTCCGGCAAGATCGGCGCAGACCTCGGTGACCCCGGCCAGCAGTTCGCCGTGCCCCGGGGTGACGCCGCTGGCGCCGCTGGCAAGCAGCAGGACCGTGTCGTTGGTCGACAGGCAGCCGTCGGAGTCGACCCGCTCGAAGGTGGTAGCGGCGGCCTCGGTCAGGGCGGACCGCAGCGTCGCGGCGTCGGCGACCGCGTCGGTGGTGAGCACGGCCAGCATGGTGGCCAGGCTCGGAGCGAGCATGCCGGCCCCCTTGGCCATGCCGCCGACGGCCCAGCCGCCGGAGTCACGGTGCGCCTGCTTGGCCACGCTGTCGGTGGTCCGGATGGCCTCCGCCGCCGCGTCGCCGGCGGCCTCGCCGAGCCCGGCCACCGCCTTGGCGACCCCGTCGAGCAGGTTGTCCATCGGCAGCCGCTCCCCGATCAACCCGGTGGAGCAGACCGCCACCTCACCGGCTCCGACGCCGAGCAGGGCGGCGGCGTGTTCGGCGGTGTGGTGGGTGTCGGCGAACCCGGCCGGCCCGGTGCAGGCGTTAGCGCCGCCGGAATTCAGCACGACCGCCCGCAGCGCCCCGGCCTTGCAGACTTCGCGGGACCACAGCACCGGCGCGGCCTGGACCCGGTTGCGGGTGAAGACGCCGGCGGCCGCCGCGATCGGGCCGTCATTGACCACCAGGGCGACGTCCGGTGCACCGCTCGCCTTCAGGCCGGCGGCCACGCCCGCGGCCCGGAAGCCGCCGGCGGCGGTGACGCTCACGGCGCGATCCCGACAGCGGACAGCCCGGCGGTCTCCGGCAGGCCGAGCATCAGGTTGGCGCACTGGACGGCCTGCCCGGCGGCGCCCTTGCCGAGGTTGTCCAGCGCGGCCACCACCACCGCCCGGCCGGCGTGCGTGTCGGCGGCCACCTGCAGGTGGGCGGCGTTGCAGCCGTAGGTGGCCGCGGTCCTCGGCCAGGTGCCGGCCGGCAGCAGCGTGACGAAGGGCTCCCCGGCGTAGCACGCCTCCATGGCCGTGCGCAGCGCGGCACCGTCCACCCGGGGGCGCAGCCGGGCGGTCGCGGTGGCCAGGATGCCGCGCGGCATGGGAGCCAGCAGCGGGGTGAAGGACAGCGTGACCGGTTCGCCGGCCGCCTGGGCCAAGGTCTGCTCCATCTCGGGAGTGTGCTGGTGGGCGCCGCCGACCTTGTACGCCGAGACGTCACCCATCACCTCACTGCCCAGCAGGTTCGGCTTGGCCGCCCGGCCGGCGCCGGAGGTCCCGCTGGCGGCCACCACTACGATGTCCTCAGGTTCTACCAGGCCGGAACTGAGCAACGGGGCCATCGCCAGCGCCACGGCGGTGGGATAGCAGCCGGGGGCGACCACTCGGCGGGCGCCGGCCAGCACCGGGCGCATGCCCGGCAGTTCCGGCAGCCCGTACGGCCAGGCCGGCGCCGGTTCGCCGCCGTAGAACGCCCGCCAAGCGGCGCCCTCGGTGAGCCGGTGGTCGGCACCGAGGTCGATCACCGGAGTGCCCGCCGGCAGGGCTCGGGACAAGGCCGCGGACTCGCCGTGCGGCAGCGCGAGGAAGACGACGTCGGACTCGGCGAGGACCGCCGGGTCGGTCGCGATGAAGCGACGCTCGGCCAGCGGGCCAAGGTGCGGGTGGACCGTACCCACGGGTTGGCCGGCCGCGCTGGCGGCCGCCAGGGGGCCGACCTGGATCGCCGGGTGGGAGAGCAGCAGGCGGATCACCTCGCCGCCGGCGTACCCGCTGGCGCCGGCCACGGCGGCGGTGATGCCCATGGAACCAAGTATGCAGTTTCCTGGATAGTTATGCAAGCGGTGTGGAGAGTCCGGGATCGAAAGCGCTGGGGTCCGCGGCCACCGTGATGGAACCGGGCATCAACGACCCGAGTTTCCCACCGACAACCGCAATCAGAGGACTTCGGGGCCACACGTCACGACGCCGTACTGCCGCGGCGCGACCTAGTCGAGACCGAGTCGGTCGCCTGGTCGCCGCCGCGGACAGCCTGACACGGCACCTACAAGGGGGCGTACGAGCTCGGCTGTGCCCCGCCCGGCTGCACCGCGCTGTCCGACCATCTCCGCGGCCGCGGCTGGACCGACCCGGAGCTACTCGCCACCGGCGTCGGCATGACCCCGTCGAGTGGGACGGCCGTCGACCGGTTCCGGGACCAGATCATGTTCCTCAACAACCGTGATGATTCGCAAGTCGTCGCCCCAAGGCAGCCGCAGAGTATGGCCAGCGGGAGGCGAGTAGCTCACGTCCGAGGCTCCAGCTACTGTGGCTACTCCTCGCCTTCTCTAGACAGCATTGACTTTTCTTGAGCGCGTGCATATTCGAGAGCGTTTCGAGGCTGAGCCACGGGCGGCCGGTCTTCGAGGGGAGGACGTGTATGCACGATCCCGTGCGCGCCAACGTGATCCATCAGGACATACCGTCGGTAAAGTTGCTCCAGGAGAACGTCGTCGTGGTCAGAGAGGTCAGCGAGGGCATACAATGTGGCTCGCGTCGTACCGGGCCGCCGTGCGCGAGGCGCTGCCCAGCGCCCTGATCGTGGCCGACCACTTCCACCTGGTGCGCCTGGCGAACCAGGCCGTGACCGACGTCCGCCGGCGCGTCACCTGGGACACCCACGGCCGGCGCGGGCGAAAAATCGACCCGGCGTGGGCTGCCCGCCGCCGGCTGCTGCGCGGCCGGGAACGGCTCAGCGAGAAACAGTTCACCACGATGTGGAACGGTCTTCTCGACGGCGACCCGAGCGGGCAGATCCTCACCGCCTGGATCGCCAAGGAGGAACTCCGCGCGCTGCTCGCCACCGCCCGCACCGGCGGGCAGCGCCACGACGTCGCGCACCGGCTGCACCGCTTCAACGACTGGTGCGCCCGCTCCGACATGCCCGAACTCGAACGGCTCGCCGCCACCATCGAAGCCTGGTGGCCGGAGGTGCTCGGATTCCTGCAGACCGGCGTCTCCTATCGCCTCTCCCACGACCACCAGCAGCACTTCCTCGCCGCCCTCGACCAGCAGCTGATCAGCCACGGGCTCGCGACCAACGACCAGGCGATCTTCGATCTGGACTTCCACGCCGTCATGCACTGGGGCCACGACCCCGCGCTGGAAAAGCACTACGTCCCCACCCGCTCCCAACGGGCCCGCTCCGTGCTCACCTTCTTCGCCCAGGACAGCGGCACCCACAACCTCGTCTACGCCAACACCGACCTGTCCAAAGCCAGCCAGGCCCGCGAAGCGATCACCTTCTGCGACCACTGGAAACAGGTCACCGGGCACGACCCCGCCATGCTGGTTATGGACCAGAAAGTCACCACCCACCCAGTGCTCGGCGAACTCGACGGCGCGGGATCAAGTTCCTCACCCTGCGCATGCGCTCACCGGCCCTGCTGCGACACATCGACAGCCTCCGGCCCGCCGACTACACCACCATCACCCTGGACCGGCCCGGCCCGCACAACCGGCCCCGCGTCCACGAAGACGCCGCCGTTACCCTCACACCGGCTACCCCGGCACTGCCCGACAACTCGTCGTCACCGGACTCGGCCACGAACAACCCACCGTGATCATCACCAACGAGCAGCGCGCCACCGCCCGCGTCCTGATCACCCGCTACGCCCGGCGCATGACCATCGAACAACGCCTCGCCGAGATCATCCGCGCCTTCTACACCGACGCGCTGTCTACCACCGTCAACCTCAACATCGACCTCGACATCATGCTCGCCGTTCTCGCCCAAGCCCTGCTCGCCGCCCTCCGCGCCCGCCTGCCCGGCTACCGCAACGTCACCCCCGACGTGATCCAACGCCGCTTCCTCGAAACCCCCGGCCAGATCACCACCACCACCACCACCGAAACCATCACCGTCCGCCTCGAACGCCGCGCCTACACCCCCGTACTCCGCAAAGCCACGCTCCCCGACGACACCCGCATACCCTGGCTCGGCAACCGCATCATCCGCTACGAACTCACCTGAACATTGCGCCGAACCTCCTGCGTGGAAATCCGCGCTAACGACATACTGGTAGTGGCGTGCCAGCTTGGGTGCCGATCGAGCCATGGTGGGCTGTTTGCGTCATCGGTTGTTTGCCTATTGTCCGACGAGCACGCCGGTTCCGCGGAGGGCGACGTATACCTTTCCGTCCCGGCCGATGGTGATCGCGTTCGGACGTACCGCTTCCGCGCGGTATCGAGCGTCGGAGACGTCGAGAAGTGCTGCACCCTTGACCCGGAACAGGCGGGGCTGCTCTACACCGCCACCGGTCGCGGTGTAGAGCGTGCCGTCCGGCGCGAGGGTGATGGCTCCCGCCGTCGGCGCGGCCAGCAGCCGGGCACGCGGGGAACCGGTGAGCCCGTCGAGTTGCCAGAGCCGATCGCCGGCGACGTAGCCCCGGTCCGGGTCTTTCGGGTCGACAGCGAGGCTGCTCGACTCGGTCAGCTCCGCGCCGTGAGGCCAGAGCAGCGACCAGTGCTTCGCTTCATCCGTGGAGCGCCACAGCCCGGCGCCGGGGTCGTACAGGTAGACATTCGGCCCGACCCAAGCCATCGACACCGGCCGCACCGCGGCGCGCATCGCGGCCGGTTCCACCAGGGCCCACCGGCCGGCCGAGCGGCGCCAGATCCCACTCTTGCGCACCGCGGCGACCAACACCGTCTCGTTCCCCGCCCGGCCGGCCACCAGGCCAAGCGGCGCCTTACCGCCGGTGGCGCTGTTCAGTCCCTGGGCGGTGAACCGGTCGGTCGCCGCATCCTCGGTGGCCCAGACCTCGCCGCCGGTGTTGCCCTTTCCGGCGGTACCCACGTACAGCCGGTACACCCCGTTGCTCTGGGCCACGGGGTCCAGCGCCAACGCATAGCCGACGCCACCCCCCGGCGGGCGGGTTTGCCGCACCGTCCGCATCCCGTCGGTGGAGGTGAACAGCACCCAGTCGGTGGTCGCCACGTACACCCGGTTCGGGTCACCCGGATCGGTGACGATCGCCGAGTTGATCGTGACGCCGAGCCCGCGGACCAGCGGAGACCACTGCGCCCCGCCGTCCTCCGAGCCCCACACCCCGGAACGCCCGGCGATCAGCAGCCGGCGGGAGTCCAGCGGTGACACCGCAATGTCCGCCGCGACGTACTGCGCCCCGCCGGGCATCACCGCCTTGCGAGTCGCCAGCCACCAACGCGGCCCCCCCGCACCGCCCACAGCATCGGAGAACGCGGCCTTGCGCGTCAGCACCGAGAATCGGCGGCCACCGTCCACCGAGCGGACGATCGGGGCCTTCCCGCCGACGGCGCCGGCCGAACCAGCGTAGATCACCGGCGCCTGCGGCGTTCCGGTCACCGCCAGGGATTCCCAGATCGGGTCGACCGGAACCGTCCCCCCGCCCAACGGTGACCAGGTCGCGCCACCGTCGGCGGACAGCACGATCCCGCCGGACCCGGCAGCGCCGTAGAGCTTCCCGGCGAAGACCCGCAGTTCCTCAACGGTCCGCGGCGAACCCGGCAACGGGGTGACCGACGCGGCGCCGAACGGCTGCCGTACCGCGAACACGCCCCGGCCCGCGGTGCCGACGTACCCGACGCCGTCAGCGCCGACGGCGACCGAACGGATCGACATGCCGGTCAGACCGAGCGACCGCCAGCTGCGGCCGCCGTCAGTGGACCGCATCAACCCTTGCCGGAACGTGCCAGCGAGCAGCGCTCCGCTGCGCGGGTCGACCACGAGCAGCTGCCCGGTAGCACGGGGATGCTTGCCAGAACCGGCCGTGAGGTTGTTGCCGCCGGAGAACTGCGGCACCGCCGAGCGCAGCCGCCAACTCACACCGCCGTCGAGCGAGGCGTACACGCCGCCGCCCACGCCATGCCGACCGGTCGCCGCGAACACCTCGTCGCGGCGGTGCGGCGAGAACGCCAGCGCCGCCACACTCTGCCCGCCCGGCGTCGCGGCCAAGCCCGCGTTCACCCGCACCCAGATCCGGCCGCCGTCCGTGGAACGGGCCAGACCACTCACGTCGGCCCCAGAGAGCACCACCGCCGGATCCATCGGGTCGAAGGCGACCACGTTCTGAAAGCCGCCCCCGTCTAAGCCCGACGCCGAAAACCGCCACGCCGGGCGAGCCGTGTACCGCGCGACGCCCGGAGCCTTCTCACCGCCCCGGCGGTGTTGGAGCGCCAGAATCGCCACCCCGACCAGGACGACGCCGAGCAGCGCGGCCACCAACCAACCCGAACGTCCTCCCCCGGGCCAACGCACTCCCGCCACCCCCTCTACTCGACGGTCGCATGGCGGCCCGCAGACGAAAGGTGATGTTACCCAAGCAGGATTGCACGCCTACCAGCAGCAACAAGCTCGCCAAAGGCCGGCCTGGGTGGATCTGCTGACTCGCCGGCGACGTCGACCAGTTGTGTAGGAGTCGGTAGCGCAGGGCGGCGGGTTCGCAGGTGGCCAGGTCACCGTCGAGGCAGATCTTCTGCGTCCAGGACAGCAGGTCGGCTGCGGCCAGGGCGAGTTCGAGCCAGACCTTGTTCTGGGCGTAGCCCTTGCAGGGCAGGTTCCGCAGGCCGGTCGCCTTGCCGGTCGCCTTGCCCCGCGGTTCGGATGCGGTCCTCGACTCGGGCATGGGCGCGGTGGCGCACCTCCAGGTCGGCGTGTTGTGCCTTCGGGCCGCCGCGTTGGGCGTCGGTGATGAAGGCCGTGAAGCGGTGCCCGTCGGCGTCGGTGAACCGTAACTGGGCGCCGGGGTGTGGGCGTTCGCGGCGCACGAGGACACGTGAGCGGTCCGGCCATTTCGACAGGTCGAGCAGGTCGGTGATCTCGGCGATCCAGGCGCCCTCACGTGGGTCGCCGTTGATGTCGTGGGCCGGTGTCCACGCATCGGCGGGCAGGGTGAGGATCGCTGCCCGCACCGGCTCGTCGATGCCGAAGCCGAAGGAGATCCCGCAGCCGGACGGGTTCCGCACCCTGATCAACACCCATCACGACGGCGGCCACACCTTCGGCAACTACCTGTTCCGCGGCGCCACGATCGTCGCGCAGGACGGGGTCCGGCAGTCGCTGCTCAACTGGGGGATGCCGAAGTCGGCCCCGTACTGGACCGAGGTCGAGTGGGGCGACGTTGAACTAGCGCCGCCGTTCCTGACCTACCGCGAGGAGGTCACGCTCTACGTCGACGACCTGGCCTGCCAGCTGCGCTACGTCGGCACCCCGGCGCACACCACCAACGACTCGCTGCTGTGAATCCCGGACCCGCAGCTGTGCTTCAGCGGCGACCTGCTGTTCAACGGCGGCACCCCGTTCCTGCTGCAAGGGTCGGTCAGCGGCGCGTTCGCCGCCGTCGAGGCGCTCCGCGACCTGGACGTGGCCACGATCGTGCCCGGGCACGGGACGGTCTGCGGGCCGGAGATCATCGACACCGTCGCCGGCTACCTGCGGTTCGTCCAGGACGTCGCCCGCCGCGGCCGGGAGCCGACCTCGGCCCGCTCGACGCCGCCCGACAGAGCGACCTCGGCGGGGTATGCCGAGCTGCTGGACAGCGAACGCCTCGTCGGCAACCTGCACCGCGCGTACGCGGCGTAACCGACCCTGGCTCGGCTACGCGTTGGCGGTGGCCGCCCGCGGGTGCTGCGGTCGGTCCCGCAACGGGCTTTGCCGGACCCGGCTGTTGCCGCTGTGGTCTGCCTCTTCGGCGGTCGGAAGGCCGGCGGTGGGGGAGAATGGTCAGCCGGTGCCCTCCGACACCCGGGGGATGCCGGAGCTCGCCGATGGGGGCTGGTGTCGTGCGGAATCTGCTGTCGGCCGACTCGCGGTTGCGGGTGCTGGCCGTGCTGGCGGTGGGCGTGGGGGTCGCGCTCGGCGGGCTGGTCCGTGGCCGCCAGGTCCTCTACCAGCGCCGGCACGGTCGCCGCGGCGATGGGCGGCGTCGGCCCGTCCGGCTCGGCCTGCGCTGACCACCGGAGGCTGCTCCCTCCTGATAGCGGTGCGGGTAAAGGGTGCGGGCGGAGCCGGTCGGCGAACCGGTCGGTCCGGCCCGACGTGGGCCCCACCGCCGGCCACGCCGGAGAGCCGATTCACCCACCACCTACGGGACGGCCTCGATCAGCTCGCTGAGCCCGGCTTCGACGCCGGCGCGCAGTACCTCCAGGTTGGCGCGGCTGTCCCGTGCACCGGCGGGTCCGTGGTCGCCAAGCCGCGGGTGACGAGAAAGAGCACCACGTCGTATCACCGTGCCGCCGAAGGCCCGCCGCACCGCCAGCACCTCCTCCAAGGACACCCGTGACGAGGTCCACCGCCGGTACGGGCCGATCGGCCCGGTCAGCGACGTCGCCGTGGCCGGGCGCCCGAGCCCGGCGAGGGACGCGGTGCCTTTGGCGGTCGCGCCGATCCGGGTGGTGGCCCGCCGAGGGTGGGTCAGCGCATCGGCCGCCCAGCGCAGCGACCCCGCCGAACGGGCCAGGTGACTGCCGACGGCGTCGGCGATCAGCCGCCGGCTCGACGGCTCAGGTCTGGGTTGCCAGCCCGCCGCCGCCGGCCGGGGATCGGCCGGCCCGCGGTCGAGGATCAATGTGGTCAGGTCGATGCCGGCGAGGCCGTCGAGCATGCAGTGGTGGACCTTGTTGATCTGCGCCCACGCGCCCTCAGCCAACCCGTCAACGACCCACAGCTCCCACAGCGGCCGGGACCGGTCCAGCCGCTGGGACATGATCCGCCCGACCAGCCGGCGGAGCTGGTCGTCCCCGCCGGGCGCCGGCAGGACGGTCCGGCGCAGGTGGTGATCGAGGTTGAAGCGCGGGTCGTCGACCCACACCGGCCGGGCCAGGTCGAAGGGGACCACCCGGACCTTCTGCCGGTGTCGCCGGCTCATTGGGAGCGTCCCCTCCACCAGCCGGCGGAACTCCTCGCGGCCGGGAGCCGGCCCCTCGAAAGATCGCGACGGAGCCCATGTGCAGCGGGGCGGCGGCGTTCTCCATCAGCCGGAACGACGCGTCCAGCAGGTTCATCCGCTCCACGCGGTCTCCATGGCACTCGTTATCGGTGGCGGCACGCCGAGCAACCCAACCATGCGGCCGGCGGCCGGCCTACCCGACCCGGGCAGGCGGTGCTAATCCTTCGGCCGGCTCCCAGCTACGCCGGGTCCGGTCGTCGCGCCTTGCACGCCGTCGGCGACGACCAGGCACTTGGCGATGTCGGCCGGGCGAGGCGGCGGTCGACCGGTGGCTCTGCGGCGCGAACACGCCGCCCGCCGCCGGCACACCCAGCGATCAGAAACCGAGCGATCGGAAACGCCTCGCCCGACCTTCCCGGCCACGCCGACGACGCTCCCCCGCGGCCCCCGGAGCGTCCCGGACGTACCGGGAGTGCCAGGCTGACAGCGCGATCCGGCGCGAGCACCGGGCCGAGGCGCCGACACCGAAAGGGCCCCTGTGGCCGAGCAGTCGAATGATTCGAGCTCCGCGTCCTTCCCAGGCGACATTTCCGCGCGGGTGCAGTCCCTCTTCGACGCGACGCGACTTCAGCCGATCTTGGAGGCGCAGCAGAAGATGCTGACCGAGGTTGTCAGCCGACTCCAGCCTGGCGACGTCCTCGCCAAGATCCACTCAGTCTTTGAGTCGCAGCAGCACGCCGTCGCCGAGACCGCCGACCGGCTAAACAGCAGTGACGTGAGCCAGCGGTTGCAGTCGGTCTTCACCGAACAGCGGGCGGCGGTTGAGGAGGCCGTGGAGCGGTTGCAGTTGACCGCCGGATCGACGGAGCTCGCACGCCGCCTGCAGGCGGCGTTCGAGGAGCAGGAACACGCCGTCCTCGACGTCGTCGGCCGCCTCCAAGCCGCGTTCGAAGAGCAGCAGCAGGCGGTCACCGCGGCGGCCCGCCGCTTCCAGGCCACCCTCACAGGCCGGACCGCGGAGGAATCCTCGAACATCACGGACTCGCCGGAGGACTGACACCGAGCGTCCGCCCACTCCCGCGACTCGGACCCCGGATGGAGCTCGCCTTTAGGATGCGCTTGTGGCGGACCTCTTCCCGCTCGCCCTTCGATCCGTCTTTTGACGAGATGCGTTGCATGGGGATCGAGGCCGTGGAGCTCACCAGCCGATTCATCGCGATGATCGCTATGAATGTCCGACCGCCGACTATAGCCGCGATGGGCTGGACTGAATCAGCAGCCCGCAGCGGGTCAGCGGCCTGGACCCCGACGACGCGGACATCGCCGGCTGGTCCGACGGTGTCTTAACCACCTTCGCTGTCCGCGCCGGGCGGCTCCGCGAGTGATCCTCCCGCCGCTGCGACCTCGCCTCCGCCACACCTCACTTGGCAGCGACAGCGGGTACTTGGAGGGACTTCGCTCAGCGCGGCGCCGACCTCGCCGCCGCGCTCGACCGAGTCTGTCGGCGCGCGAGTCTTCCCCCACCGGAGAAACAGCCGCACCGGAGCCGCCCAGGAGACGGGCGCGGTAGGGATCGTTGGCCATCGCAGCGAAGGCGTTCAGCGCTGACTGGCTGGTGCCGCCCCGGAAGCTGCAGTTCGCGCCGACCGGCACGGTCGGGCTCCGGTCGGCGCGGTGGTGTGCTCCACGGCGAGGCAGCCGGTCTCGTCGCGGGAGTGCAACAGCGGCACCTGACCCGGCTGCCCGTCACCCGCTGCCCGGGCCGGTGTTGCAGCAACCTTGCAGCACGAAGTCTGTCGCCGACCCCCCATCCGAGCGGGGGCCGCCGCCGGGACGCCGGCCGCTGCGGCCTTACGAGCCGGCGATCGCGGCGTGCAGCGCCTTGACCGCGTCACTGGTGTCGGACGTCGCGGGTGCCCGCGGGTTCTGGTATCGCAGCCGCCAGTCGGCGCGTGACCCGTAGGAGTCGTAGTACTCGAACATGACGGCGCGGTGGGATCGGGCGTAGGCGACGGCTTCGGTGATGGCCTGCGCCTTGCGCGCCGGGTGGTGGATGTCGACGAGGTAGCCGAATTCGGAGACCCCCCAGCGGGTGCCCTCGCCGGCCGCGAAGGTGTCGACGGGGCGCAGCAGCGCCGCGGCTGTTTTCCACCTGCGCCCGTCGGTGTAGCCGGCCGGGGCGGCGGCGGTACGGGTGCCGGATGGTGACCCGTACGCGTCGACCGCGATCAGGTCCGCGCCGGCGCTGCCGGGCCAGTACGTGTTCGGGTTGCGCCCCTTGAAGCCGGCGAACGTGGCGGCCATCAGCACCACCGACACCAGGCGGCTGCCGCCGTCGCGGGTGTCCTGCGCGTCCACCAGACCCTTGAAGCGGATCATCATGTTCCGGAACTGCGCCGCGGAGAACAGCCCTCGGGCGATTTCTTGTTCCGGTTCGTGCCAGATGGACAGGATCGTGTTCCGCGGTGTGCTGGCGAGGAACGTCCGCAGCCGGGCGTCCCACTGGCCGGCGGCGACCTCGGCCGGCGGGAGGTTGAAGCTGTAGTCGTACCGCGGGGCGTTCGGATGCAGCGCGTGCGCCTTCGTCGCCGGCCACGTTCGGTAGTGGAAGCCGGCGTCGAAGTTGCGGTAGATCCTGACCGGGCCGACGGCCCGGTCAAACCAGGCCCAGTCGCGGGAGGTGGCCCCGACCGGCATGCCATCGCCGACGGGTTTGCCGGTGTCGGCTTCCCGGTGCGCGGCGCAGCCGGCCGCTGCGCCCAGGGTCAGCAGCAGCGCCGCGGCTGCGGCGGCGGCGCGTGTTCGCCGGAACATGCCTCCCCCGCCGGATGATGATTGAAGGTTATCTGCCATGCAGGAGGCTATTTCCGATATGCCCGGATGACTTTTTCGCGAGCGGTCCTGTCGTTTGGACTGAAGGCTATCCATAACCAGTTACGCGCCAGTCATCGGTACCATTGCTGGCTTGCGACGGCCCGCGCGGTGGCTGCCAAGGCCGGACAGCCGTAGGGCGGCCCCACAGCCGACCGCCGTCCACCCGATTCGCCCACTTGGCGCGGTTCCATCACTATGGGTTACTGCATTCCTTGATGGGTGACGGCGCTTGGGACGGGGGTACGGCGGATGAGCTGGGAACAGTCGCGTGCCGGGATCAGCCGGCGGTCGGTGCTGCGGACGCTGCTCGCGGGCGCCGCGGCGAGCCGGTGGCCGGCGGCCGGGCTGGCCGGGGTGGCCTCGACGGCGGCGGTGGCCGGCTGCAGCTCGCCGCACGACCCCGCCGGCACCCGGGTGTGGGTGGGCCGGGACTTCTGGGCGAACCGGCTGCAGGACTGGCGGCACGCCGGCGGCCGGTTGGAGTGCGTCGGCGACAAGCCGTTCGGCCGCTCGCTGAGCCTGCTCACCGCCGAGCTCGGCCCCGGCGCCGAGGCGGCGACGATCACCGTCCGGAACGGCACCCTCGCCTCCGGGTCGGGGTTCGCCGCCGTCCTGCTGGGCACCGCCCCGGACGCGGCGTACCCGGCCCGGGCGCTCGTCCAGGCCGCGTCCGGCACCGGCGGCGGCCTGATGTGCACGCATGAATCCGACGGCCGGGTTCGGTTCCGGGACCATTCCGACGAGGGCGACCAGTTCGGTTACGCGGTGCTGCCGGCCGCCGCCGAGACCTGGTCCGGCCGGCCGAGGGCAGCCGGTGACACGGCGGACCTGCGGATCGACCTGGCGCCGCAGCCCGGCGGCCGGTACCACATCACCGCGACCGCCACCGACGCCAAGTCCGGCGGGCCGCTCGCGTCCGCGGTGCTGCGGAACGTGCCGGCGGCGCGGCTGCGCGGCGGGGTGTCGCTGTTCTCCACCGAGTTCCCCAAAGGCGGCGGCGCCCGGTACTGGTTCGCCGGGCTGTCGGTCACCGGAGCGAAGGCGCGGCACCGGCCGGAGCGCGCCGTCGGTCCAGTCCTGGGCACGCTGTGGTCGCTGTCCGGGGGCACGCTGAAGCTCAGCGCGCAGCTGCTTCCCGTCGGCGCGGACGACCCGCAAACGGTCCGCCTGGACCATCGGCTGCCCGGCGGGGCCTGGCGGACCGGGCCGGTCGCCCGGCTCGGCCCGGGCTACAGCGCGGTGTTCCGCGTCCCCGGCTGGGACGCCAGCCGGGACACCCCCTACCGGGTGGTCTACGCCGACGGCACCGACATCGCCGGTGAGTACCACGGCACCGTTCGCCGGGACCCGATCGCCGCCGACGTGGTGTCCATCGCCGTGATCAACTGCAGCATCCACTCCTTCCGGCCGTTGGACGACACCAGCCAGCTCCTCGGCCGGCTCCGCGGCGAGCGCCCGCTCGGCCTCTACACGTCGGCGAACCTGTACTTCCCGTACGCGGATGTGACCGCCGGGATCCGGCAGACCCGGCCGGATCTGCTGGCGGTGCTCGGTGACCAGTTCTATGAGAACCGGCCCACCGCCGCCGACCGGTCGGCCGCTCCGGTCCTGGACTACCTCTACCGCTGGTACCTGTGGCTGTGGGCGTTCCGGGACCTCACCCGCGACCTGCCAGCGATCGTGCTCGTCGATGACCACGACGTCTACCAGCCGAACCTGTGGGGACACGGCGGCCAGCCGGCACCACACGGCGACTTCGCCGAAGGCGGGTACGTCCACGACCCGTCCTGGCTGAACCTGGTCCAACGGGTGCAGTGCGGGCACAACCCGGACCCCTACGACCCCGCCCCGGCCGACCGAGGGATCACCGTCTACTACGGGACGATGCGGTTCGGCGGGGTGAGCCTCGCCTGGGTGGAGGACCGCAAGTTCAAAAGCGGCGGCAAGGGCGGCCGCGCCGCCGCCGCGACCCCGGACACCCAGGCCACGCTCAACCTGCTCGGCGCCCGCCAGGAGGCGTTCCTGCAGGCCTGGAGCCGGATGGACCCGGGGCTGCCGAAGGTCTGCCTCACCCAGACGCCGTGGGCCTGCGTGAAGACCACCGCGAATGGCACCATGCGCCGCGACCCCGACTCCGGTGGCTACCCGCCGGCGGCCCGCGACCGCGCGTTGCGTCTGATCAAGCAGGCCGGGGCGGTGCTGCTCAGCGGAGACCAGCACCTCGCCACCCTGATCCGGCATGGCCTGAACGGCTTCACCGACGGCCCGGTGCAGTTCACCTCCCCCGCCGTCGGCACCGCCTGGCAACGCTGGTTCACCCCCGCCACCGCGCTGGCCCACCCCGATGCGACGCCGAACACCGGCGACGTGACCGACGCCTACGGCAACCGGCTGCACGTCCTGGCGGTGGCGAACCCCCGCGTCCCCTTCGCCACCTACCGGGCCGCCTACCCCGGCACCCGGCAAGAGATCGGCGACCGACACCTGAAAAGCGAAGGCTACGGAGTCCTCCGCATCGACAAGGCCGCCCGAACCTTCCACTTCGAATGCTGGCCGTACAACGCCCGCCCAGCCGCGCCGACCGGCCAATACCCCGGATGGCCCGTCCGCCTGAAATGGGCCGACGCCTGACACCGCACGCCCCCCATCAGCCGCCTGGTTGTCCGCCAACCAGAGGCTCATTGCTTTCCCCCGGGGTCGGCCGGTCCAGGCGCGGAGGGTCGGCGGCGGCGAGTTCGGCGCGCAGCCGGGCGACGGCGCGGGTGCGGGCCGGTCCGATCGCGGCCATCAGCATGCCGAGAGTGGCGGCGATGTCGAGGTCGGTAGGGGCGGGAGTCGCCGACAGAAGACGCGGCAACGCGGAGTCGGTTTCGGGCAGCCGGTGCGCGCGGTGGCGGCCAGCCAGCCGGTGACCGCTTCGGGGTTCTCCATCCGTGACATGGCCACGGTCAGGGGCCACCACACCGAACGTCACGTCAGTGAGCCCCTACGTGTTCACCACCCGCTGGGCCCCCAGCGGCAGCAGTCACCGTGGTCTTCAGTTCCTCGAGCAGCTGCGGGTAGCCGGTCGGCAGCGGCAGGTCGGGTTCGGTCATTGGCCCGGACCCGGCCGCGGCGGCGGCGGCGCCTTGGCGAGGTCCTGGGACATCGTTCCCATCGGCGTTCTCCCTTCGTGCTGTCGCGGATCCGCGGCGGCTGCCGCTGACACCAGCGTCGGCACTTCGGCGGCCGCTGACCATGAAGGATGGGCACAGGTGCACCCACGTCTTCCGGGCTGGCGAGGATGTGGTCGGAGGACCGGGCGGAAGGGGGCGGAGTGGGCGCGTCGCCTTTCGGTCGTGCGCTGCGGCGCTGCCGCAACGCCGCCGGGCTGACGCAGGAGGAGCTCGCCGCACGGGCGGGTCTGAGCACCCGCGCGGTCAGCGACCTGGAGCGGGGGGTCAACGCCACCCCACGCCGCGACACGCTCCGGCTGCTGGCTGATGGGCTGGGGCTTAGCGATCAGGACCGCGCCGACTTCGTGGCCACCGCGCGGAGCGGACGGGGCGTCCCGGTGGCGGGAGACCCGGTCGGGGCCGAGACGTGGGGGCCGCCGCCGACGGCTTTCATCGGCCGTGAGATGCAGGTCGCCGCCATCCAGGGTCTCCTGCGTCAGCCGGGGATCCGGCTGTTGACGCTGACCGGCCCGGGCGGGGTCGGGAAGACCCGGCTGGCGATGGAGGTCGCGGCTGACCCGCCGGGTTCGGCGGCGGTGAGCGTGGTCCGCCTGGCCGCTCTGACCGACTCGCGGGATGTTGTAGCCGAGATTGCTCGGAGCCTCGGGGTGCGGCAGACCGCAACCGGCCGCCCACTTCTCGCCGAAGTGGTGGACCGGCTACGGGACGGCGCGGAGCGGTTGATCGTGCTGGATAACGTGGAGCACCTGCCCGGGGCGCCCCAGCTGATCGCCGACCTTGTCGCGGCCTGCCCGGCGGTGGCCGTCCTCGCGACCAGTCGAAGCGCCCTGCGCGTGCGGGGGGAACGCCGTTTCCCGGTGCCACCGCTGGCGTTGCCGGCAAATCCGGACGACGACGACGCCGAGAGGTTGCTCGGCTTCCCCGCCGTGCGGCTGCTGTGGGAGCGGGCGACGGCGACCGGCGCCGCGTGGGAGCCCGAACCTTGCAACGTTCGCGCCGCCGCCGCGATCAGCGCAGGCCTCGACGGTCTCCCGCTGGCGCTGGAGATGGCCGCGGCTCGCGCCCCGCTGCTACCACCGCAAACGATGCTGTCCCGGCTCACCGAACGGCTCGCGCTCCTCGACCGGGGGCCGGTGGACCTGCCCGAGCGTCAGCGCACTATGCGGCGGGTCCTGGACTGGAGCCACGGGCTGCTCCCCGACCGGGAGGCGCTGGTCCTGCACCGGCTATCTGTCTTCGCCGGTCCGTGGACGTTGGCGGCAGCGGAGACGGTCTGCGCCGCCGGCCCGCTCATCAACGAGATCAACTCCCTTGTCGACAACAGCCTTGTACAACCCGCTCCAGCAGCGGAGGGGGAGCCGCGCTTCAGGCTGTTGGAGACCGTCCGCGAGTACGCCGCCGAACGGCTCGACGAAAGCGGGGAAAGCCCCGCGATCCGCCGGCACCACGCCCAATGGGTGGCGACCGTTGCCGTCAGCGCCGCGACCGGGCTTGACGGCCCCGAGCAGCCGCGGTCCCTCGAGTGCCTCGACAACGCCCTCGACGACCTCCGCGGCGCCCTGACCTGGAGCACCGCAGCCGCTCCGGAGCTTGCGCTCCAGATCGCGGGCGCACTCTGGCGTTACTGGGAGCTGCGCGGGCTGCTGTCGGAAGGACGGCGCTGGCTGGACGCAGTCCTCGCCCAACCCGTCGAGGACACCCACACCAGGGCCGCCGTTCTGCGCGCGGCGGGCAACCTAGCCCGCGACCAGGGCGACGCTGACCGGTCGCAGCAACTCCACGCGGAGTCGCTATCCCATTACGAAGCCGCCGGTGACGCCGCCGGCGCATCACAGGCACTGACAAACCTCGGCAACGTCGCCCTGGACCAGGCCAGGTACGGCGACGCCACCACCCACTACGAGCAGGCCCTGGCACGGCTCCCCACCGGCGAGGCCAGTCTCCAACGGGCGCTGGTACTGAACAACCTCGGAGTCGCGCTGGACTGCAACGGTCAACTGCACGCCGCGGACCGGCTGGTCAGCGAGGCGCTCGACCTGTTCCGGCAGCTGCACTCCAACGCCGGCATCGCGATGTCCCTCGACTCACTCGGTCGCATCGCCAGCGGCATCGGTGATCGCGACCGTGCTATCTCCCTTCATCGGGAGGCGTTGACGCTGCGGGCCGACCTCGCGGACCTCGGCGGGATCGTCTATTCACTGGAAGCCCTCGCTGACAGCATCGCGAGCCGGCGGCCGGCGGCGGCGGCGAGTCTCCTCGCCGTGGCGGACACGCTGCGGGATCGCACCGGCATGCCTCCGACCCCCTACGACCGGCGGAGCCGGGACCACGCGCTTCTCCTCGTCGCAGCCGCGCTGCCCTCCAGCGAGATCGCGGCACTGACCGCCGCCGCCCGCCAGCTCGACCTGCCGGCCGCACTCGCCGTTGCACTAGGCTCGGCGGACCGCCCAATCGCCCCGAACGATCACAGCTGAGTCCTGGACGACCACGGCCGGGTGAATCACCCGCCGGGCGGGCAGCCGATCACAACGTACGATCCACGACCCGCGGTCGACGACCGCGATACGGCGGCCCTTCTCCGAGCGGCTGCCCAAGACAGCGGCAAACGCGCTGCTTCCTCCAGGCGCGGCGACCGCCGGCCCCGTCTACCCAAGCCCAGCCCGGCACGAGCCACTTCAAGCTCAAGCAGGCCTGATAGCCGCCGCAGAGACATCCCAGCGCTGGCCAGGGGTCAGGTCTTACTCACAGATTCGAGATGTGCCTGGTCCTGTGGGTCTCCTTCGTGGCGCGTGGGCAGCCCCGCCAGCAGAGTCGTCCTCGCCAGCAGTTCATCGAATCGAGGAGGAAATCATGAAGAAGCGCGGATGGGTCCGGGCGGCCGTCGGCGGAACGCTCACGGCAGGTGCCATCATGACCGGCGCGGTGACCGCCGGGGCAGCCCTCGCGGACGGCGGTTTGACAACCAACCCGACCGTGAACACTCTGCTTGGCGGGGCAGCCGACGCGGCGCAACAGCCCTTGTTGCCCGGCCTGCCTCCGGTGCCGCCGGGAGTCGACATCAACACCGCGGCCATGGTGCTCAGTGCCATGATCGGCGTGCAGAACGTGGACAACGGTACAGCGCCGATCTACGCCAACGGGGCCATCGCCGGCATGGACACCTCCCTCGGCATCGCCTTCCCGAACGGCGGCGGCCAGAGCACGATCGACTGGGCTCTGTCGCTGCTGGATACCGACCCGGCTCTCCGGGACTGGGTGGGCTCTGCCATAGGAACCAGCGGGGCGAACTATTGGTACTACAACCCCGCCGGGACCGTCGGCGAGCCGCTGACCGGCCCAACGCTGCCCACGCCATAGTTTCCCGGCCGCGTCTTCGACGAATCCGCCTCCAGGGGAGCCACGAGACGCCCGGCCATGGCCAAGAAAGCCTCGCGGATCAATCGGGTAAGGCGGCCGACGGGGTTAGACGGGAGGTGAAGGTAGCGTGCTGATCACCCTCGCCGCCCCCTTTGGGTGGTAACGTGCGCGGCCACCCGAGAAGCACTCAAACAAGCGGAGGTGTCCTGTCTTAAGTGAAGTTGAGGCAGGAAGGTGCCGCCTGTCACACTTCTGACATAAGATCGAATCGGCGCTCCACCAACGGGTCGCCGCTGATGCGATGTCGGGCGCATGTCCGTTCCCGCTGAAGTTGGCCCTGTTCCACTGAAGGTGGGCAGCGGGTTGGGCAAGTCTCATTGGGGTTGAGCAGCGCCTCCAACGGTTGGGCGTGGACCGAGAGCCGCCCACGACCCAATGATCGACCGGCAGCACCCGCACCCGCACCCTCCACCGGGAAATGCGCAACATCAATGAGACCAACCAACGACCCCACGAAGTCCCAATGAACCTGAACACCTGCCAGCCGACTGGCCCTGGCACCGGCTGGACCGCGATCTTCACCGCCGCGACAGAACCCCCACCACCAGCGACTCCCTGACCACCCAGCCGAAAACGACGCGACCGGAGACCAGACACGGAAAAGCCGGGCAAGACCGGCCGCCCCGCCCTGCCCACACCCCGACACCGCCCATTCCAGCACCGCAGAAACCACCGACGGTGGATCAGGGCTCAGCCCCCCCAGCCTCAACCCGATCGGCACGCTCCCTCTCCACCCGGGCACGTTCCTCGGCGGCGTCCCGCTCCGCCTCGGCGGCCGCGGCCCGGCCGGTCAGCGCGGCCACCTGCTCCCGGAACCCGTCGAGCTGCCCGCGGGCGGGGCGTCCAGCTGCGTCCGCACGTCCACGGTGGTGGTCTCCGCCCGGCCGGCGCGCTCCGCCTCGACCCGGGCGCGTTCCCCGGCGGCCTGAGCGCGTTCCTCCGCCGCGGCCCGCCCGGCCGCCTCGGCGGCGACCCGCTCGAGCGCGGTGTTCCGGTCCTGCTCGACCCGCGCCAACCCGGCCGTAGCGGTGGCGAGCTCCTCCCTGAGCCTCGCGAGTTCGGCGTGCAGCTCCCCGCTCAACCGCCGCCGCCGCCTGGACCTCGGCGAGCGCAACGGGCGCGTTCACCAGCGCGGCCACCGTCAAAACAGCAATCGCCAGCAAGCGGGCCGGTGCCCTTAACGAGCATCTCGCCATAACCCCAGCCCCCCTTGTGTTCGGTGTCTACTCTCCCCGAACCTCCAGCAGGCCAGCTCTGCAGGTCAGCTTTCTGGCAGTGACGGGACTTCCCGCCGCGGCTTACCCAGGTGAGATCTACTTGCAGCCGATCCAACTCCGAGCGGCGCGGCTACCACGTTCACACTGGAACCCGCGCCCGACTGACCGGGGTCGCCACGGTGCACCTTCGAGTCAACTCGGGACAACGTCGAGCAGCTCGGTGAGCCCGTCCTCGACGCCGCGGCGCAGCACATCGAGGTCGGCGGTGCTGTCATGGTCGCCGGTGAACCCGAAGTGCAGCACGCCGAGGTAGGACATGACCGCCACCCCTATCCGCATGCGACCGCCGAGCGGCAAGTACGGGTACATGTGCAGCATCCGCCGGCCCAGGGCGTACAGCGGTACCGGCGGCCCCGGCAAATTGGTGATCACCGTGGCGATGCTGTGCTGCGGGAGTTTCGTCGCGATCCGCAGCGCCGGCGCGACCAGCGCCGGCGCCATCCCCGACAGGCTCATCAGGTCGTCCCCGGCGGCGGCCTGCGCGACGTCCTTCAGGTGCGCGACCTGGGCGCTGATGGCGTGCAGCCGCCGCACCGGGTCGGCGGCGCCAACAGGCAACTCGGCGTACATGGACCCGATCCGGTTGCCGAACCCGGGCTGCTCCGGGCGGCGGAACGACACCGGCACCTGAGCGCGTAGCCGCACCCCGTCCACCGCCTCACCGCGGGAGAGCAGCAGGTCACGGAAGCCGCGGGTGACCAAGGACAGCACGACGTCGTTCACCGTGCCGCCGAAGGCCCGCCGCACCGTCTGCACGTCGTCGATCGAGGCCCGGGACCAGGTCCACCGCCGGTGCGGTCCAATCGGCCCGGTCAACGACGTGGCGCTAGCCGGGCGGCCGAGCCCGGCCAGTGACGCCGTGCCTTTGGCGGTGGCGCCGATCCGGCTCGCGGCCTGCCGGGGGTGGGTCAGCGCGGTGGCCGCCCAACGCAGTGACTCCGTCGAACTCGCCACGTGGCTGCCGACGGCGTCCACGACCAGCCGCCGGTGGGACGGCTCGGGTCGGGGCTGCCAGCTTTCCGGCGGCGGCCGGGGACTGTCCGGCTCGCGGTCGAGCATCAGGGTGGCCATGTCCAGGCCGGCGAGGCCGTCCACCATGCTGTGGTGAATCTTGTTGATCCGCGCCCAGGTGCCCCCGGCCAGCCCTTCGACCACCCACAGCTCCCACAGCGGCCTGGTCCGGTCCAGCTGCCGGGACATGATCCGGCCGACGAGCAGGCGCAGCTGGTCGTCGTCGCCGGGCGCCGGCAGCGCGGTCCGGCGCAGGTGATAGTCCAGGTTGAAATGCGGATCGTCGACCCACACCGGCCGGGCCATGTCCAACGGGACGGACCGCACCTTCTGCCGAAGCCGCTTACTCAGCGGCAGCACCCCCCGTACCAGTTGGTGGAACTCGACCTGGCTGGGGACCGACCCCTCGAAGATATCGACGGAGCCCATGTGCAGTAGCGTCGAGGCGTCCTCCAACAGCAAGAACGACGCGTCCAGCGCGCTCATCCGCTGCACGTAGCACCCCCCTACTCGCGTTCCTTGATAGCAGCCCGACGAAGGCGCCCAGTGTGCAGGGCCGGCGGCCCGCTGCCACCGCCAAGGCCGGTCCGCGGGGCGGCTCGACGGCACGTGCACGACCTGCGCTACCAGCTGCTCAACCCGCCCACCTCGGGGTACCGGTAATAACCCTGTCACCAGCCACAGACGGGGGCTGGCGGCGATCCGTTCCGGGGGATGATCTGTGGCGGGCGCGGCCACCGCGACTCGGGACCGGCCGAGGTCGGTCGGCGCAATCCTCAGGTGGGGGGCTGCAGTACGGCAAGCGGATGTTCATGCGAGTGGAGCTCGATGAGAATGGCCGACACCGGAGGAGCGTCAACTGGCTAGTCGGGTTCGGGTGTAGCCCAGCCTGACGTCAGAAGAGCTGCGACCAAGCCGTCAGGTTAGGGCCGCATCGCGCTAGTTGATGGACACTCGCCGCTGCGGGTCTTAGGGTCCAGCCTGACACTTCTTGCTCCTCCGCGGTGCCGGCGGTGCCGGGAACGACCCGCTGGACCTGCTCGACGAGGTGCCGCTCACCGGCGCGGAGGCCGGCTACGTCGCCGCCGCCCGGGCGGCGAACACGCTGCGCGGCTACGGCTGCTGCGGGGCGCGACCCGCGGCGCCGCAGCGACTGGGTCGAGCTCACCACCTGGTGCACCCAGCACGGCCTGCAGCCGTTGCCGCCCGGGCCGGCGACCGTCACCGGCTACCTCACCGACCTCGCCCGGCACGGCGCCCGGGTCGGCACCATGAGCCGGCGGCTGTCCGCCATCCGGTACGCCGCCCGGCTCCGCAACACCCCCGACCCGACCGCGAACGCCCGGGTGATCGCCGTCTGGGAAGGCATCCGCCGCACCCACGGCGCCCCACCCGAGCAGGCCGCGCCACTGATGCCCCCCGAACTGTTCGACGTCCTCGCCGCCTGCCCCATACATAAGGCCTGGAAGACGAAAGGCCGGTCGGTAAAGCCGGACCTCGCCGGCCTCCGGGACACCGCCATCCTGCTCGTCGGGTTCGTCGCCGCCCTCCGCCGCTCCGAGCTCGCCGCGCTGCAGGTCGACCACGTCGCCGAACACCCCAACGGCGCGGTCCTCACCCGGCTAGTCCTGCAGTAAGCGTGGCGGCGTGTCGGAGGGACTCTGGACGAGCCAAAGGCCTTACCTTGCACGGGTTTGCGGTCTCAACGCAGCCCAGCGAGGAAGGCCTTTGTGGTGAAGAAGATAGCGCAGGACCAGAGCCGGCGGAACGCAGCCCGACGACGTCGGCGGGTCGCCGCCCGGCACCGGCTGGCCGGGCACTGGAGCCCGCAACCGGCCCCGATGTTGACCGCCGGGCCGGTGCACTACGAGGTCGGCGGCAACGTGGACGCCACCTGCTTCGGCGGGATCGCCGCCCTGCACCGGCTGGTCACCCGCCTCGGCCTGCCCACCGCGATCGACGCCGACCTGGAACTGCTGAAGGTCCACCTGCCCTACCACGAGTCCGACCACGTCCTGAACCTGGCCTACAACGTGGCCTGCGGCGGCACCCGGCTGGAAGACATCGAACGCCTGCGGCACGACACGGCGTACATGAACGCCCTGGGCGCCGACCTGGTCCCCGACCCCACCACCGCCGGGGACTTCTGCCGCCGGTTCACCACCGCGGACGTGACCACCCTGATGGAAGCGATCAACACCGTCCGCCCGAAGCTGTGGACGTCTCGGGGCCGGGACCTGCTCGGCCCGGTCGCCTACCTCGACGTCGACGGCACCATCACCCCCACCACCGGGTCCCGCAAGGACGGAATGGACGTCTCGTTCAAGGGGATCTGGGGATATCACCCGCTGATCGTGTCGCTGGCCAACACCCGGGAAGTGCTGTACCTGCTCAACCGGCCCGGCAACGTCCCCAGCCACGCCGGGGCCGCCGACTGGATCAACAAAGCGATCGACCTGGTCGCCCCGCACACCCCGCGGGTGTGCCTACGCGGGGACACCGACTTCTCCCTGACCGCCCACTTCGACGCCTGGGCCGAGCGGGTCGACTTCGTCTTCGGGATGGACAACAGCACCCCGCTCCGCACCCGGGCCGAGGCCCTGGACGAGCGGGTCTGGCGGCGGCTGCAAAGGCCGGAACCCTACCTCAACGCCACCGGTCAGGTCCGGGCCCGCCGCGCGAACGTCAAGGCCGCTATCGTCACCGAACGGGAGTACCTGAACCTGCGATTGAACTACGAGGACGTCGCCGAGTTCACCTACCGGCCCGGCAAATGCACCCGGACCTACCGGGTGATCGCCCTGCGCAAGAACATCAGCCGCTCCCGCGGCGAGCAGGTCCTGCTCGAGGAGATCCGGTACTTCTTCTACATCACCACCCTGACCGCCGAATCCGCCGAGCAGATCGTCGAGTTGGCCAACGAGCGCTGCGACCAGGAGAACGTCATCGGCCAGCTGAAGAGCGGGATCAACGCGCTGCGCGTCCCCCTCTACGACCTGGTCTCGAACTGGGCGTACATGGTGATCGCCGCGCTGGCCTGGAACATCAAGTCCTGGTTCGCGCTGATGATGCACCGCAAGAGCGACCGGCACGACTACATCCGGATGGAGTTCCGCCGATTCCTCAACACCATCATCCTCATCCCCGCCATGGTCACCCGCCGCGCCCGCGGCATCACCATCCGCCTGATCGGCTACACCCCGGCCATCGACCGCCTGCTCACCGTCTGGGCCACCACCGAACGCACCCGCTTCGGCTGACCCGGCCCGCGAACCAACCAACCCACCCCCACCGCGGACACCCCACCGCGGCGCTCAACCCTGCCCAAGCCCCGAAAACCCGCCCACCACAAGCCGTCCCGCCGCCGCCGACCCCGCAACGACACCCCCCAACACCCCTCCGACCGCGCTCCAGCCTGTCACCACACCCCGAGGCGGCCCGCGAACCACCACCCAGCATGATCAACTCGGCGACGGTCCACTCACCGGCATCACGCGCTTATTTGAGGGCTAGAGCAGACCAGCGACAATGCAGATGCGGGCACGGCACACGCTCCGAGGATCACGATGGCGTAATAACCCTTCATGATCACCAGCGGTGCCGTGTCCGCCCGGCTACTACACCATCACCGGCGTGTCACCCACCGACACGCCCAAGATCACGACTTTGCCGACCCCCTGTGTTGCGGGCAAGGTGGTCAGTCCGCCGATGAGGGCGAACAGCGACAGCCCGAGTACAGCGGTCCAGAGTAGGAACAGCGGCCCGAAGTGGATGGAGAAGGCGTAGATGGCGTAGTTGTAGACGGTGAACGCCAACGCGCCGAATAAAGTCAGGTAGGCCCGTATCGAGCCTCTTCGCGCTCCTGCGGCGAGGAGGATGAGCAGCGGCGCCACAAGGGTCAGGTTGACGATGTCCTGCGCCGTGGCCGCATCGCCGAGGGCGGCGGTTTCCCCGCCGTCAATCCGGTGCGGCGCGACCAGGCCGATAACGCTTCCGACCGCGGCGAGCAGAGCCGCAGCCACCGTCAGCCAGGACCACAGGCGCGGCAGCCGCGCCGCGCCCCGTCAACCGGGGTTCCGTCAACAGAAGCCGGCACCGCCGCGCTTGGAGCGGTGTCTAGCAAAGCGAGCCTATTCATGTCCATAGTCCTTGGTTCGTATTGGGTCGGGTGCGGGTGGGAGTACGGCGGCGGTGTGCAGGCAGCCGGCGGAAGTCGGCGACGAACCGGGCGGCGGGCGCGCCGTCGACGACGTTGTGGTCAATCGTGACGGTGAGATCCAGAACATCACGTACCTCGACCCGGTCCCCCACAGCGCGTGGACGCCGGCTGACGCCGCCGACGACGACCACGAGCGACGCCAGAGTGGGCGGGGCGATGGCGAAGCCGCCACCGGCGGCGAACATGCCGACCGCGGTGACCTGCACCGTGCCGGTGGCGAGGTGGACGCGGCGGGAACGGGCCATCGCCGCGTACATCACCCGATAGAGGCCGGGTATCCGGCCGGCGGCGGGGGCGACGGTGTTCAGCATCCGGCCGCTCCTGGTCGTACTGACGTCGGCCTTGACCGCCCGCAGCTCAGCGCTGATCTCCGTCACGCCCCGAATGTCGGCGTCTCGGACGACGTGCGACCAACCCGAACGGCCCTTGGTCGGTGGGCACCTCGATCAGCGTCTGTACGTCGACGTGGTGATGCTGCACTAGTCGGCCGCGCCAGTCCGCGGAAAGCGTGCACCTCCGGTGAGCTCGCGGCCGCACGGCCGAGTGACGCGACGACGTACGCGGTGAGCGACAGCGGCGGGTCAGCCTGCGTGAGCTGGCGCAGTGCGCTGGTGATGTCGACGTCGAACAGGCCGTGCATGGGCTGGATACGGCGGCCCGCGCGGACCGCGGCGGTGACCAGCCGGCGGCTCGACGGGAACGGCCGCACCGTAACACCACGCCTTCGGAGGGGACGCGGGACGGCGGGCTCTGGGACGACCTCGGCCGACAACGTGTCCTCACGGTGCACCGTCATGGTCGAAAGACCTGCCCCAGCCGAGTTACCGCGGCCGTGATCGTTCGGCAGGGAGTGCTGGACATGCCCTGCCGTGCAGCGATTCCCGGTAACACCCATCGTACGCCGGCCACCTCCGGCGCTGTGTCCGGAGGCTGCGGGCCCGCCGGTAGGCGTGCCAGCAAGCCCGGCACGAAGATGGCGGGGTTCCGGCCGCCGCCCGCCGTACTCGGGTAGACGTGGGGGGCTGCCCGCCTCCCCGGTCTAGCTTGTGTGCCCAGGCGCTTCTTGGTTTAGGCGGTGTGTTGCAAGCTGCGGGATCGGATACACCACTCGGACTGTTAGTCACCCGAAGATTGGCGCTCGGATCCGCCAAGAACTCGCCGTTCCGCCCGTAGGTGACGACGCGGACCCGGGCCGGGCGGGCAGCACTTGCCGGCCCTGACTGTCGATCCGACCGGGGGACCGCTGATCGCCACCCGGTGGCCAAGTCCTCGGCAACAGCAGTACGGCAGTCCGTGTCCACCGCACTCGCCGCCTGCGCCGAACGTTGGCCCCCCACCGACGGCGAAGAGAACGCGGGGTGGGCTCTTCCCATCGGGCCCACACTTCGGTCGTCCGTCCGCTGCACGTTCCACCGTAAGCCAAGGAACCGAATGCCTGAGATGCCGTGTGCCGCCGAGGTCCGTAAAGTGCGAGACGTGCGGTCGGAGAGCGAGCTGGTCGGTAAGTTGCTGGACCCGCCGGACCGGCGCTCGACCGGGGGCGCCGACGAGGTGGCTGCCGACGTACTGAAAGACCATGAGCTCTTCGGCGGTGTGTTCGCCGCGATCGAAGACCACGAACCAGTCGTGCGGATGCGGGCTGCGGACGCCGTTGAGAAGATACGCGTTTTCGGGCTCTCCTACCCGATCCGTGGGTGTCATGACCGTAAGACGATCCGTGCGTATCTGAAGGGCGAGCGGGTGCCGGGTGAGCGCAGGCCGGGCCGGCCGGAGGCGATGAACGACTTCTTGGCCTACTGCCGGCAGCGGCTGGCTGATGATCCGCATCTGTGGTCGACGACGTTGTTCGACGAGGTCACCGCGCTCGGCTTCGCCGGGTCGTACCAGGCGTTCACCGCGGCGATCCGCCGCCACGAGCTGCGGCCGCGGTGCGCGGCGTGCGCGGCGAACAGGAACAAGGACCGGTCGGTGATCGAGCACCCGCCGGGCGAGGAGACCTGGAGAGACGTCCACCCGGTGATTGAGCTGGCGAACGCGGGCGCCGTCGCTGCGCGACAGCAACCGTTGGGGTCCATCGCCAGCGGCGACGTCATCGACCTGCGCACGCAGCGGCGATCGTCGCCAACGTGCCGGTGCCCGACCGAGAGCGGTGGGAAGGTCGTCGAATCCGACCTACCAGCTGCTCGCCGTGTCCTGCGGCGGAGCGCTGCGGATGTCCCGGCGAAGAAGTCCGCGCAATCGGTCGGCGGAGAACGAGTGGCGACACCTCCAAGAGCAGGCGCTGGTGACCGCGGCATCCAACGCCGCAGCATCGCGGTGCCTTCGGCTCCCGCCCGCTCACCGACCGGCCTGGTCAATGATCTGCGCGCCGCGGCCGCCGCAGAGACGGCTGGCTGCACGTGGTGGAGCGCAGCGAGGATCTCGTCGCGCTCACCGTTACTCTGGAGCCCGCAGAGATGACCGAGCAGCAGGACCCGGCCTACGTCGAGGAGCTGCGCCGTTGGGTACGTGACGCGGCGACCAGAGAGGACGGCCTGCCCGCGTCGGTGGTCCCCGTCGGCGGCCACCCCGGCGACACCGGCCTGAGCGCGACGACCGTATCGATCCGCAACGTCGCCCGCCAGGTCGAGGGCACCGTCGGCACTCCCCCGACGCGGCCGGCGCCGAAACCGGCCCGGCGGCCATGGGCTGCCGGGCTAACCGAGGGGTCGGGATGAGCACTCCGGAGGCGACGCTAGCCGCGATGTCCGAGGCGGTCTTGGGTATCGCCGGCCGTGCCCCCTCCCTGCACAACAGCCAGCCGTGGCGGTTCCGGGTCGGCGCTACGTCGATCGAGTTGCTACTCGACCGCAGCCGTCTGCTCCCGGCCATCGACCCGACCGGCCGAGAGTCGGTCCTCTCCTGCGGCGCCGCGCTCTACAGCCTGCGACTGGCGATCGCCGGCGTTGGTTTCGAGCCGGAGGTCCGGCTGCTGCCGGACCCCGTCGATCCGACGCACCTGGCGACGGTGTCGTTGGGCCACGGCCGGTCGGCCCGCCGCGACGAGCAGGACATGCTCGCGGCGGTGCCCCGACGGCACACCCACCGTCAAGCCTTCCTGCCACAGGATGTCGACCGGGGCCTGCTGGTCCGGTTGCAAGAGGCGGCGGCCGGGGAAGGAGCGACGCTGCATCTCGTGGAGCAACCCGGTGCCCGCACGAGCATCGGGCGGCTGCTGGTCACCGCCGACCGCGAGCAACGCGCCGATCCGGCCTACCGCGCCGAACTGGCGGCCTGGACCCCCGAGCCGGGCAGCATCCGGCGGGACGGCGTACCGGCCTCGGCCTATCTGACCAGTCCCGCGGGTGCGGTACCCGCCGAGTTCCCCGGACGGGACTTCTCCCTCGGCCGCGGCCACGGCGTCTCACCCGACGACACGCAAGTCGGTATCGAGGGGCCGGCGGTCGCCGTGCTCACCACCGCGGGTGACCGCACAATCGACTGGCTTCGGGCCGGACAAGCACTGCAGCATGTGTTGCTGCTGGCCAGCGTGGACTCGGTCTACGCATGGTTCGCGACGGCACCCTACCGAATAGCCGGTGTAAGCGGCAGCTCGCCGCGTGCTGAAAGCGCGGTCGAGGTGCCCCGCACGTTGCTCACCGAGGAGGCGGCTACGGGACCGCTGCGCGTTGGCCACCCGCCGGGCGGCCGCGGCGTGTCCCTCGGATAGACGATCCCCGCGTGGAACGCCGACGCCAGCACGATCCTGGCGCCGACGCAGCAGGGCGCTGCGCACCCTGAATGGGGTGCGGCTCCCGTGGAGGGACGTTCTCGGGGTGCTGTGTAGGGCTCTGACCAGCTAGTTCGTCGGTCTGCGCAGAGGTCCGGGCTGGGGTTGCGCTGGGGCTCAGCTGGGGTTCGCCGACTGAGGACCCGAATCCCGCTGTGCTGTCCGCGCGCTCTGTTCCTTCGACACGCCGGCCTTGTCTGCGGTCCACCACTTGGGGCTGTCCGCGTGCTCTCCTGACTGTTAGTGGTCCCCTAACAGTCAGGAGGTGGCAGGATGGTCCGGGTAGCCCGACGGAAAGAGCCCCGGGTGCTACCGGGGTCGCTGATCACGCTGCGGCGCAAGTGCGGCAAGGCCGGCTGCCGCTGCGCTACCGGCGCGCCGCACGAGACCCCGGCGCTGTCCTACAGCGTCGGTGGGCGCACGAAGATGCTCACGCTGCGCGCGGAGGAGCTGCCCGCGGTCGCCGCCGCGGTGGCCCGTTACCGCACCGCGGTGAACGCGCTGGAGGCGGAGGCCCGGGTTGAGCTGGCCGCGCTGCTGGACGCGGTGGCGGCTCGGCGGGCCGGCGGGCGAGGATGAGCGAGTCGAGCGGCGTCGACGCCGCATTCGACCGCTCCCGGGAACGGTTCGAGTCGGTGGTGGGCTTCCTGCACGGCTCGCAGGCCGCCGGCCTGACCCACAGCGAGCTGGAGACCCGTCTCGGCGTCGATGCGCGGGAGCTCATCCGCGTGCTCTACCAGGATCATCTGGATCTCCGAACCACTCGGGAGGTGCGTCTGCCGGTGCTCATCGACGCGGCGGGCATCTGCCGGGGCGCCGTCGAGCGTGGGCATCGCCGGCCCCTGCAGACGGTGTTCGGCGCGGTGAACGTCGATCGCCTTGCCTACCGTCACCGCGGCGAAGCCAACCTGTATCCAGCCGACGCGGCGTTGAACCTCCCGCCCGAACTCCACTCCCACGGGCTGCGCGAGCGCGCCGCCGTCGAATCGGCACGGGGCAGCTTCGACGATGCGAGGTCGGCGCTCCGGCGAGCGACCGGTGTCGAGATCGGGAAACGCCAGGTCGAGCAGCTGGCGGGCCGGGCTGTGGTGGACTTCGAGGCCTACTACGCGCAGCCGACCCGCACACCCGCCGATGACGGTGATGTCCTGGTCCTGTCCGCGGACGGTAAGGGGATCGTGATGCGGTCCGACGCGCTGCGGCCGGCCACCGCGAAGGCGGCGGCGAAAGCCACCGGGAAACTGAAGACCCGCCTGTCCAAGGGCGAGAAACGCAACCGCAAACGGATGGCGGAAGTGGGGGCCGTCTACAACGCGACGCCGGTAGTACGCAACCCCACCGACATCATCGGGAGCGACCCCCACGCGAGCAAGCCACCGGCGCCCACAGCGAAGAACAAGTGGCTCACCGCGAGCGTCGTCGACGACGCCGCGACGGTCATCTCACAGATCTTCGGCGAGGCGCAGCGCCGAGACCCCGACCACCAGCGCACCTGGATCGCCATGGTCGACGGCGCGAAACACCAGATCGACCGCATCGAGGCCGAGGCGAAAGCCCGTCAAGTCCAGGTGCACATCGTCTGCGATTTCGTTCACGTCCTCGAATACATCTGGTCCTCCGCCTGGTCTTTCTTCGCCGAAGGCGACCCAGCCGCTGAGGAGTGGGTCGCCGAGAAAGCGCTCGCCGTGCTGCGCGGGGAGGCCTCGACGGTCGCCGCCGCGATCCGGCGCAAAGCCACCTGCCAGGGCCTGGATGCTCGCGCCCGGGAGAACGCCGACACGTGCGCGGACTACCTGCTCGCCAAACGCGACTACCTCGACTACAGCCGCGCGCTCGAACAGGGATGGCCGATCGCCACCGGCGTGATCGAGGGCGCATGTCGCCATTTGGTCAAGGACCGGCTCGATCTCACGGGCTCCCGGTGGGGCCTGGAAGGGGCGGAAGCGATCCTGAAGCTCCGGGCGCTACGCAGCAACGGAGACTTCGACGACTACTGGATGTTCCATCTCAACAAGGAAAGCCAGCGGGTCCACGAGCCCCGCTACGCCAACGAGGCGATCCCGAGGGCTGCCTGACGTCCCTCCACGGGAGCCGCACCCCCCTGAATGAGTGGCCCGACGGGAGCACCTGGTGACTGCGGCCCGTCCAACACCGGGAAGACGTTCCTGCTGAAGGACCTCGGCCAGCACGCTGCCGAACAAGGACGGAAAGTGGCCTGACAAGGCGGTCAGCGCGGCGATGCCTCGATCCCGGAGCGGGGCGTGCACGCCGATCCATTATCCCCGCGCGGTCTTCAACCCAGCTGCAACAGTGGATCTCCGATGCCGCCGAAGTGCCACCATCGCATTCAACCTGCACAGCGCCGCCGGCGCGGTGGCCTCGCTTGTTCCGTGCTCGGGCGAGTACCGCGACGATTCCCGCCCAACTGATCAAGATTGCCGCACGGGGTGGCGACCTCGGCCCGGCGCTTGACCCTGCACTTCCCGACCGCCTGGCCCTGCCCGGCGGTCTGACAGCCCGCGGTAACCGGGCCTTATAGGCGTGCACCGCCTTTACCTGCTCATCGGGGCTGACCATCAGCAGCCGGGCGCCCGCGTTCTCGGAACGCCCGCGCAGCCGCAGGCGCGCGACGTGGTGGAAGTCAACTCCTGGCAGCCGAGCGGGGGACGGCGCTTCGGAGCGATCCCCGGGCGCACCCTTCCTGTTCAAGACCCATTATGCGTTCGGCAACCACATCGTCGGTGCCGGCTTTCTAACCGGATGGGTGTCACTTCCCATGTCGCGAGCCTGGGAGTTCTTCGGGGACAGCGACGGATGTGCTACCGAAGCCGAGACGCGGACGAGAATCGGCAGGTACGTGCGGACTCGAGTGAGACGGCCACCATCGTGGGGTCACCTGCGGCGGCGGATTCGACTGCGCCTATTCTACGGGTGCCGCCGGACCGAGACCTGGTGCAATATTGGCGAGAGGGCGTGTTAGGACGGGGGCGGTGATGGAGTCCGGCACCGAGACCGCGGCGTGGATCGTGGTTGGCGTCGACGGGTCGCCTGGGAGCGTGGCTGCACTGCGGTGGGCCATCCGTGAGGCGGGATTCGCTGGCTGCGGCGTCGAGGTGGTGCATGTCTGGACCGCCTCCGTCTCACCGTTCAGCGACTTTATCTACGCGCGGGCCGGGATTCGGTCCGAGCGCGACGCCGCTCGCGAAGTGCTTAACACCGCCGTCGCGTCCGCTCGCGATGCCGACCCTGACCGTGATGTGCCGATGCGGGAGGAGCTGGTTGCCGGGTACCCGGCGGTTGTGCTGCGCGCAAGGAGATGCGGCGCTCGTATGGTCGTCCTCGGCAGCCGCCGACGTCGCACCCTGACCGGCCTTCTTCGCAAGGCGGTGACGCGGACGGTCGCCAGGGACGCGCCCTGTCGCGTGGTCATCGTGGCCCCGGACGGGTCGGTTGTGCAAGACAGCGCAATGCCCTCAGCGCCGACTTGACCGATCGGGCATCCACCTGCCCTTCAGAATGCCCGTGCCACTAAGAACGATGTCGAGGAGCCGGGCCGGTCCGCCGCCGGCGGGTCGCAGGTCGACCAGGCCGGTGACGAACCGGGTGAGGCTGGTCGCGGTCGCAGCCAGGAACGCGGTCTCATCCAGGCCGAGCACCGAGACATTGGTGCGCAGCCACTGCTGTCGAGGAGCCGCTGGCCCGTACTCACGGACGGCGCGCATCACGGTGCCCCCAGCCGACGCCGAGATTGGCAGCGACCCGAGCCATATCCGTGGCGTCCTGCCCGACCCGGCGGGCGCACTCCGCCCGAGCCCTGTCTAAGCCCGGACCCACCGTCGGCTTGGGTTGCCGGGTGCGTCGTGAGGGACGAATGCCCTTCTACTGCGGGAGGATTGATCTTGTCTAGAGAGAAATCCAACCCGCGCAGAAGGGCATTCGCTGGATGCGAGTCTGTCACGGTTTTACGGCCGTCTTCGATGATCCGAACCTGGGTGTCGTGCGCCGGGCTGGCGCCGGTCTTAAGGCTCGCCGAGCGTTCGTGACCGACATCGCCACCGGCTGGACCGAGAACCGCTCGGCACCCAACAAGGCCCGCAAATGGGTGATCGCGGCGCTGGCTGAAATCGGCCTCGTCATGCCGTTCCCGATCGTGGGCGTCGAGCGACAACGGCAGCGAGTTCATCAACCACCATCTGCTGCACTGGTGCGAACAACGGAAGATCACCTTCACCCGCTCCCGCTCGGGGAACTCCAACGACGGCGCCCACGTCGAGCAGAAGAACTGGGCGGTGGTCCGCACCGTGGTCGGCTACCACCGCTACGACACACCAGCAGAGCTGAAGCTGCTCAACCAGATCTGGGTGTTGCAGTCAGTGGACTTTCGCACTTCTGCGTGGCCGCGGGGTGGACCTGGGGTTGGCGTTATCGACGCCGCCAGCGGTCGTCCTGGTCGATGATCTGAAGGGTGAGGTCGTGGAGGTCGGTGGTCAGGGTTCTGAGGGCGCGGGCGTTGTCCAGCCATGGTTGGTAGTCGCGTAGCTGTTCTTCGGTGAGGACCTTGGTCACGGTCTTGGCGTTCACCTTGCGGGTCCACACGATGTAGGGCCCGTGTAGTTCGGGCGGGTCGCCGTGGCAGCGGCAGTTGGTCTTGCCGCAGCGGGTCCGGCGGACCTCGACCGAGCCCAGCAGGGCGAGGTCGAGCTGGTTGATGGCGGCTCTGATCCGCTGCTGTGCCCGCCGTTGCTTGGCACTGATGCGCACTGGCCCGCCTCACCTCACACCCCGACACGTCACGGCCTACCGCGTCGAGGTCCACCCTCCCTGCTATCCGTCGGTATATATGCCGGCGGATAGCGGATCGAGCGGGAGGCGACCATGGCCGAGACGGCGACGACCGGAGGCGGCGGATCAGCGGCCAGTTGGCAGCGCCTGCTAGGTGCTTGAGCGAAATCGATCGACAAGAAGTTGTCTATGCGGCGATGCCGAGATCCTCGAAGAGGGTCTGCATACCGAGGCGGAGGGTCTGGTAGTCGTCGTCGACGCGGGTCCATGTGGCCGGCTTGCGACCACGTCGGGGGGTTCGGACACCGGCGAGGATAGGTCCGACGACGTGGTCGCGGAGGGCGGTGAGGGCGGCTATGGTGCGGGCCGCCTCGGGGGGCACGTGGTAGCGCCGGGTCCGGCCGGGTTTGACCGCGAGCTGCTTGCCGCGCAGTTTCCGCAGGTCGTAGGCGGCCTGCCGGGTGCTGTACTCGCTGTCGGTCTGCCCGGTCATGGTCTGCACCTTGGCGGCGAGCTGCCCGGCGGTGAAGCCGTCGGGCGCGACCGTCAGCGCGAGCACGGCGGCCAGCGCGGCCCGGATCCGGGTCTTGTTCACATCGACGCCGCCGACCCGGGTGGCGCCGATCTGCGACGGCAGGGGCAGCTCGTCGAGGACGCCGTCGGGCAGGAAGCCGACATCGACGCAGTCGAGCATCCCGGTGAACCGGTCGACCATGCCGGCGAGCCGGGTGACGATCTCCGGGAAGTTCTCCAGGACCCGGCGGCAGCCCAGCGCCCTGGTGTTGTGCACGATCGCCTCGAACCGCAGCACGTGTTCGCCTTTGGTGTAACCCTTCAAGGTCAACAGCCCGAAGTGGACCTTGAACAGGGTGAGGTTCCACCGAGGTCTCTCGATCACGACTGCTTCGCGAGGGGAGAGGTCCGCACCAGCGCCGCGGTGCGGACGATGTGCCACGCCGAACAGGGTGCGCAGCTTCGGCACGTCGAGTCGGGTGCGGGTCCGGTCGACGACGGTGTCGAACAGCCGCTCCATCACCGCGCCCGATGCGAAGATCAGGTTCCGGCTGTACTCGACCTGGTAGATCGAGTAGCCGTAGCCGAAGCCGCTGCGGGTCTGCTCGGCGAGGTCCAGCCCGAAGCACAGGCAGGCGGTGTAGATCCAGGAGTCGATGACCTGGCTCAGGCGCCCTATCGTCCCGGGCTGGGACAAGGTGTCTGCGACCTGAGCCAGGCGTCCGGGTTCACCGATCCGGGTGAAGCAGTTCCCCTCCTTCGCGAAGCGTATGCCGGCCGTCTGCGCCGTGCAGGCGACGTACTCGTGGCCGTTGAGGATCACCTGAGCGCCGAACGGCGGATGCCCGCTCATCTTGATCGTCAGGTGTCCCCAGGTCGGGTCCATGATGTGGAAGGAGTAGTGGTTGACGAACTCCTTCTTCTTCTCCAGGTTGCAGATCACCCCGGACGCGGAGCGCTTCACCTTCCACACCGTCGCCGGCGCCCGGGCCACCAGGACCAGGAACACCCCGACCCCGACCGGGTGCTCGCGCAGGTAGTCCTCGGCGATCCGGTGCTTCCGCTCGTCCCGCGTGCAGTCGATCACCGGCACGCCGTGCGCGCCGGCCCAGGCCCGGACCCGGCGGGCGAACCGACCAGCCAGCCGCATCAGGTGCGTGTCGTCCAGCGTCGCGTCGCTGTCGTCATGCCATCTCCGCCACCACACCCGGAACCCACCAGGGCTGTGCCCCAGCGGGAAGTAGGCGTTGAGCACTCCCGGGCGAAGTCCCGGGAGCGGCGTAGCCGGCTTCCAGGCGCTGTTCACCACGCCGAGCTTCGCGTTGCTCACCGACCTGCTCACCGGGTGGGTGTGCACGCCCGGCCGGCGCACCATCACCGCGATGATCGCGGTCGCCGACCCGGCCGGCCGCCGCGCCCACGACGCCTACCACCGGTTCGTCCGGGACGGCGCCTGGAGCATGAACCGGCTCTGGCAGGCGCTGGCCGTGCACGCGGTCGCCAGGTTCGCCCCCACCGGGGTGATCGCCCTGGACTGTGACGACACCCTGTTCCACAAGGCCGGAACCCAGGTCAACGGTGCCGGGATCTTCCGGGACGCGGTGCGTTCCACGCTGCGCCGCGTCGTCTACGCGCTCGGGCTCAACCTGGTCGTGGTCACCCTACGGGTCCCCCCGCCGTGGGGCGGGGGCCCGATCGCGCTGCCGGTCAACGCCCGGCTGCACACCAAGCGGGACACCACGACCACCGTCGGGCACGCGGCCGCGATGATCCGCGAGATCGCCGGATGGCTACCGGACCGGCAGCTGCACCTGTGCGCGGACGGCGCCTACGCCTGCCTGGCCGGGGCCGGCCTGCCCCGCACCCAGCTCACCTCCCGGATGCGCCGCGACGCCGCCCTCTACCAGCCCGCACCGCCGCGCACCAGCAAACGCGGGCGGCCCCGCACCAGGGGCGACCGGCTACCCACCCCGACCGAACTGGCCGCCCAGGCCGGCACGAGGGACTGGGCCACGGTCACCGTCGACGAGCGAGGCAAACCCGTGCCACGCCTCGTCCACGTCCTCGACGTGCTCTGGTACGCGGTCAACAAGACCGACCTGGTCCGGCTGGTCATCATCCGCGACCCGACCGGGGTGCAACCCGACGACTTCTTCCTCACCACCGACCTGGCCGCCACCGGCGCCCAAGTCGCCTCCCGCTACGCCGGACGCTGGTCCATCGAGGTGTGCTTCCGCGACGTCAAACAAGCCCTCGGCGGGGAGAACCCGCAATCCTGGAAACGCGCCGGCCCCGAACGAGCCGCCGCACTAGTCGCATATGCGCTCCGACAGTCCGCTTCGACAAGAGCCTCCCGGACGCGTGGAACAACGGGCATGCCTATCGAGAGCTTAAGGTCGTCCAGTGGCCCGCAACGTCGGCTTCGGCCGCAGTGGACACTGTCTCGACTTCCGCTTCTGGGCATGAACGCGCCTTCGCAGAGGCGCCCCCACCCGACGTAACGAAGTGGGGCGCCACATTCGCCAAGCCGGGCAGCTGCTCGCCAGACCCGGCCGGCTCAACCGCGAATCTGGCGCGACGCAGCGTCAATGCGAGCGACCGATGCTGGCTACTTTCCGTGACAGCGTGGCCGTCTCTGGGCAGATACTTGTGGCCGTCTTCGGGCAATTCGCGGTGACCGCTGACATCGCGGGAGCTCGGCTCCCGACGTCGACCTCCCCCGCCCCGCGCTTGCTTTCGAGCTCTGAACCGTGAGGCGGCGGACAGCCACTTCTCGAAGACGACGTCGAGGTCGAAGAGGAACACGTTCGCGACGGCGATTCCGGCGGCTGTTCCCGGCGGCAGTCGGCGAGGACGAGGTGGGGCAGCCGGAGTACGGGGTGTATCGCGTTGAGCCGGGTGGGCACCCACGGCAGGCCGCTGTTCGCCGGCGGCTGTCAGTCGCACGTCGGTGAGTTCGGCCGGCAGACGGCGCGATGTCGGTCCTGCCGTCGCCGTTGCAGCCTGCGGGCGACAATGTCGCCCGCAGCGCCCACGACGTAGCAAACGGGCCACGCACATGCAGGTCCTGACGGATAAATGATGCTGGTTGCCGGACGTTGGACCCGGAGATGCCGGGGCGGGCCCGAATCGTCCCGATGACTCGCAGTACACGCAGACCCGGCCGGGCGACTCACGCCGCGGTACTGGCGGCATCAGCACGGGAACTGGCCCAGTCTGCGTCCTCGCGTGGCCCTTGACAGCATGGCGGGGGCATGATGACGCTGCGGGACGCGGGCATAGCGGCGTTCGGTGTAACCCTCGCGGGTGTGCTGGTTGCCCCGACTGCGGCCGCGAGCCCGGCCGAGCCGTTCGTCAGCATCGCACGCACTGCGCCACATCTCGGCCTTGAAGGCGCGAGCGCCGTCCTTTCCGTGAGCTACCGATGCGACGACGGCGTCTCCTCGGAACTCACAGCGTCGCGCGCGCAGGCCGCGGGCCGGCGGAGGCTCGCACGCGCCGCCGGATCCCAAGCGCCTCTCCTCTGCGATGGCACAACGCACGCGACGCGGATGCTGGTAGACGGAAATACCATCACATTTCGGCACACCGACCCCACTCCGATCACGCCAGCATCGTTGCATCACGGGGCGCGGATCTGGCCGTGGTCGCCGATCGCGCGTCCGCGTGGCCAGTTTGCGTCGGTTGGCAGGCGCATTGAATCGCCTGGCTCTTCTGGAGGCTGCGGGTTGGTCTCGACTTTCGCACAGCAGCCGCATGACAACAACCCTGTGATCGGAGGCACGCAAGCGCCTAGCCGTCTTAGGTCTCGCGCAGTTTTTAGGTGGGTTGTGTCGGGCGTGTCGTGGTGTCGGGCGTGAGGGAGTAGTTCCAGTCGCCGTGGAAGTCGTGGCGGGTGAGGATTCCTTTTGTTTCGAGGGTCTTCATGTCTTGGTTGGGGATCTTGATGCCGCGGGGGTAGGTGTTGGTGTCGAGTTCGGCGTGGACGGTGAGCCCGGTCTTCGTGGTGACGGCTTTGAGGGTTTCGATGACCACTTCGTGGGATTCCATGGGCCGGGCGCGCCAGCTTCGGCTGATCGCGGAGAACAGCCGGTGCTCGATTTTGTTCCATTTCGAGGTGCCGGGTGGGAGGTGGCAGACGGTGATGGTCAGCCCGGTTTCGGTGGCCAGGGTGGCGAGTTCGGTTTTCCAGAGCCGTAGCCGGGAGCCGTTGGAATCCCCCGGAGTCCGCGGTGATCAACAGCTGTGCTGCGCTGGGATAGACGGCCTTGCCCATCTCGGTCCACCAGCGACGGATCGATTCGACCGCGAACTGGCCCGTGTCGGCGTCGGTACCGACGTTGACCCAGCCGGTGTTGGTGGTGATGTCATAGATCCCGTAGGGGGCGACCTTGCCCAGGGCCGGGTCGGGGAAGTCGTGCACATTCGTCTTCCTCGGCGCAGCGGCGGGTTCCCATTCCCGACCGGCAGCGGCGAAGTTGCCGATCAGCATCTTTTTCTTCGTGTCGACGCTGATCACCGGATCACCGGCTGCCTGAAACTGCGCCGCCTGGGCGTTGAGATAGCCGAATTGGGCGTCCCGGTCGGGATGCTGGGCGCCTTCGAGGGTTTTGATGTTCGCCCGCAAGCTGTACCCGGACTCCTTCAGCAGGTTGGCCACCGTCCGCGCCGAGACCGAATGACCGGCGCCGGTCAACTCCGCCGCCAGCTTCGAGGTCGACTTCGTCGTCCACCGCAACGGCGATTCCGGATCGCCGCGGGTGACCGGATCCACCAGGGCATCCAAGGCCTGCGGCAACTGCGGGTCGCTGACCTTCTTCGCCGGCCGCCCCGCCCCGGGACGACGCACCCGGCCCGGGATCGGCTCGGCGTAGTCCAATTCCCGCAACCCCTGCGCCACGGTGTCCGAGTGCGCCCCGCACACCGCAGCGACAGTCTTGATCCCACCCCGGCCCAGCGCCTTGGCCTCAGCACCCAGCAGCAACCGCCACGCCCGCTCATCCAGATGCGACCGGATCAAACCCAACCGCGTCGCCATCGGATCACCATCGGCACCCGGCAGCCTCATACCACAATTCTACCGAAATCAAACAGGCAAACCTACGTAATTTCCCGGCGAGTCCTTATGGCACCTGCAAGGGCCCCGGCTGTAGCCCGGCCGGTTGCCGGTCGATCGGACCCGAAACTTGTATGGCTCGCAGTGGCGCTGCACCGGGCAGGGCGGCCCACATTGCGACGGTTCTTGATGTTGGGACGGTGAAGCACCAGGCAGCGGCCGCAGCGGCGGCCGCGTGCGGGAAGGCCGCCGCCAGTGGCCGGTGGGCAACTGGCCCACCGTACTGATACGCCCGTAGTCTGCCAACCGTCGCGCGTGCCCAAGCGATCACGTGCGCGTCCGGTAGAGCGAGGCGACAGATGGCCTCGGCGTCCACACTCGTCGACGGCGACTCCGCGGTGGGCCCGACCGTTGCCGAGGCGCCACAGCTGGTGGTCACAGTGGCTAGGATCAGTGCAGACAGCACCCGCTTCATGTAACTTCGACGGTCGCTTTGGCAGTTCCGTTCCCCTACGGGAATTGTGGTCCGGGCGATGGAGATCATCGACTCGATGCTGTTGGTCGAGCGCAGCGTTCGCGCCAGCGTCGGTGAGACACCGAGCCGCAGCACGGTCAACGTCTCGGCCAGGCCCTCGCGCAGCGACGCGGCCGCGCCGGGATGGGTGCGCTGCAGTTCCTTGGCCAGCGCTTCGAGCTGGGCTTCGGCCACGATCGCCGGGTCGGCGTGGTAGGCCGCCCGTATCCGCTTGGTCACCGTCGCGGCGAGGTGATCGGGCAGCTTGTCCGCAACGTTATGCGGATCTTGTGCAGTTGGCAGCGACCGATCACCGGATGATCAAAGACGCGGACGACCGCGGCCCGCAGCGCCTTACCACCGTCGATGCCCACGAAGATCGCCCGGGTGGTGTCCAGGCCGCGGTCACGCAACCCCGTCAACAGATCGGTGACCACGCTGGTGTTCTCCGTGGAGCCCTCGGCCAGCCCGAGTGGATGCTTCGTGCCGTCGATGCCACGCCACCGCCTGCCGCGGACGAACGCGGCGCGGTCAGAACCACGCGGCCCCCCTTACTTCATCAACCGCATCGACAAGGGACGACGCATCCGCAACCACGTCCGACAACTCGAAGCGCTCGGATTCGACGTCACCCTCGCCGCCGCCGCATAGGCACCCGCACCAGCAACCCACGGGAACACGCCGCACGGGGTCGGCTCACGCTGCCCGGCCGCGGTCTATCTTCCGGCCAGAGGACCTGAATCCGTTCGGTGCGACGGCCGATTGTGCCCGACTGCACCTCGCATAGTGCGATCCCCGGCATGATCGGGTGTTGGTGGCGGTCAGGGTCCGAGAGTGACGTGGACGTCGATCCGCCGGAATCCTATGCGTTCGTACAGGGCCGCGCCGTGATCGGTAGCGTGCATCCACACCAGGTCCGGGCTGCCGCCAGGCCAGCCTTGAGCGCCGATCTTTGCGGCCGCCGCCGTGACTGCGCGGCCGTAGCCGCGGCCGCGGAAGCCGGCGACTATCCCGATCCCGGACAGGTACGCTGTGCCGGCCGCGAACCAGATCAGGGCGCACCCCACCGGCCGGCCCGCGACCCCGCACACCAGGAATCGGCGGGCCGGATGAGAAAGGTCATTGGCCCTCAGCAGCCCGCGGGCCAACGCCGGATTCCCCATCCAATCGCCATAGCCGGTGAGGAGTTCGGCAAGGTCCGCAGGCTCGCCGATGTCCGCCCCGGGGACCGAGTCCGGGTGCAGGTGGGACGCGGTCGAGGCGGCCATGGCGTAGACCTGCAGCACATCCTGTTCGACCAGACCGAACCGGGTCAGGGCCGCGCGCTCCCCGGCCCGGACGCAGATGCCGTAACTCCGCTGCCCGGCTCGGCGCGCACACCACGCCATCGCCTCCGATAGGTGACCTTCCTCCGCAGCAGCGACCAGGGGCACGTACGCCTGCACCGACCAAGGGGTGTCAACACCCCGGTCTATAACGTCGATGTCGCCTATTCGGGCACGCGCCCGCGGCGGTGATCCTTCCGCCTCCAGCCGCGCTACGCATCCCGCGACCCGAGCAAGACGGTCGCCAACCCCGATCACATCCACCACGCCATAGTCCCGCCTGGTCAGGCCACATGCCACAAATCCGATAGTTCTACCGGGCCGAAACCACAGCCGGACCGGTGGGATCGAGGGATGGTGATCGGCTGACCGCCGCACTTCGGGACCCGTCGAGGGGCGCCGATGCTGGCCCATCGACTAGCTGGCGGCACGGCCGACCGGGGCGACGGCAGAGGCGCCGTGGAGCATCTCGACCTCGACGCCGTTCGACATCGGGTCAGCTCGGGGCTGCGACGGTGTCGCGTACGGCGCCGTCCAACCACCGTTGCGCCTCACCCCAGGTCCGCAGCCGTACGATGCTCAGCTCCGGGCGCTGCTGACGGAGGGCAGCGACCCGCCGGGCGGTCTTGGCGTGTGTGGTCCACGCCCAACGCACGATGTGCTCCCGATCTTTGAAGATCGTCCATAGCGGCGGCTCGATGTTCCCGTTCCACAGCACCTGCCGGCGAAAGCGCCGACGGACAGTCCGCGCGGCCACCTGACGCATCACTGTCGCCCGGGGCAGATCGAGCCACACCAGCAGGTCGGTGCGCTGGGCCAGCAGCGCCCGTGCGGAGCCGTACTGCCACTCCGTAACCCAGCCCGGCTGGGCGCTGAAGGCCTCTACCTCGGCGGCGAAAGTCTCCCGCGGCGTCCACCCCGGCCCGTGGAAGAGGGCATCGATCTCCACGTGCGGCAAGCCCAACACCAGTCCGAGGCGGGCGGCCAGAGTCGTCTTGCCGGCGCCGGAAGTGCCGGCGACCAGCACGCGGTGCGGCCGCAGCGGCAACGCATCCCGCGCCTCCAGCAGCATCCGGCCACAGTAGGTGGTCACCGAGTCCCGCTGACCGGTCGGCAATGATAACGCGTTCCGACAGCGCTCCAAGGCTCGTTGAGGTGCCGGTGCTCAGCCCCGTTGAAGTGCTACCGGAGCGGCAGGGGCGGGGGATCGGCTCGGCGCTGATCCGGCGGGTATGCAGGTCATGGCCGAGCGGTCGGTGCCGGTCGTCTTCCTCGGGTCGGACTCGTTGCCTGGCGTCGGGTGCGGCGGCCGGGTGACGGCTTGGTCGCTGAGCGAGGCGACGATCCGGGCCGACACTGTCGGGTCGGGCAGCAGCACCCTCGCCTCGAGCTACCGGTCGACGTTCTGGTCCAGGCTGCTGACCCCGTGTAGCCGACCCGCTGCCCGCTCATGGGCCCTACCGACCGAGAAGTGTCAGGTTGAACCCTAAGACCAGCGGGGACAAGTGTCCATCAATCGAGGACGGCAGCGGGCTGCTCAGCCTGGAGAATGACGATCCCTCCGCCGAGCGGTATGCAACTTTGCTGGCGGAGGCTGCCGGTGTCGAGCTACGGCCTTCCCAGCGGCACCGGGACCGGCCGAGCTGCTGCAGCGCCTCTACCTCGAAGAGCAGCTCCCGATCGCTGTGATCGCGAAGCGCTACCGGACTGCGACGCCAGTCGCGCGGCGGTGGCTGCGCGAGGCGGGGATCCCGATCCGCCCGCGTACCGCCCGGGAGCACCGCCGTCAATGGGATCTCGCGCTGCTGCGCGAGCTCTACGAGGACCGCGCGTGGAGCTCGCCGGAGATCGCCGCGCATCTGGACACAACCGATCATCAAGTCTTGCGAGCTCTGCACGACGCCGGCATTCCGGTCCGCCGCGGCGGCGGCGCGGCGCGCGCCGGCGCCGCTCCAGCTGCTGGACGCGCTGTACGCCGACCCCGAGGTGAGCGCCGTCCTGCGGCGGTTCCGCGTGCCGAGACGACCCCGCCCGGGCAGCATCGCGGACCGCTTCCCGGTGCCGGTCCGGCTGACCGTGGGACTGCTCCGCGTCCTGTACCTCGATGTCGGGCTATCCGGCCCGTCAGATCGAACTCCTCACTGGCGAGCCGTTCGAACAGGTCCTCGACGCACTCCACGCCGCCGCGGTTCCGGTACGGCGGGAGGTCGGCTGGTCGCCGTGGCTCGTCCGGCAGCGCACCTGAGCAGGACCTCAGCAGGCGCCGGCCGCAATGAGCGCCGGAGTACCGAGGTCAGGCTGGTGCTGACTGGAAGCAGCCAAGTCGGCCGTCGGCCATCGCTCAACTGATGGCCGGCCCGAGCAGGACCGTGACGACAGCGCCGGCAATGAGGAACGGGCCGAGCGGGAGGTGGCGATCGGCGTCCAACCGGCCGGTGAACGCCAGTACCCCACCGGCGCCGGCGGCGATCAGCAGGGCCAAGAAGAACGCGACGGCCAGGTGTACCCAGCTCAACCCGGTCAGCGCCATACCGAGCAGGGCAGCGAGCCGCACATCCCCGTATCCCAGGTCACCGGCCCGGACGAGCCAGCCGCCGAGGAAGATCCCGCCGGCGACCGCCCAGCCAGCTGCGGCACGAAGAAGCAAAGCCCAGTCGGACGTAGCGGCGGCGGCCGCGACGAGACCTACAGCGACGACGATCTGGGACGGGTTGACCACGCCGGCCGGTAGTCGGCGGATACGCCAGTCGATCACAGCGAGCAGGTTCCCGACAGCGCCGAGATACAGCCACCCCGGTAGCGCCGCCGACCAGCCGAGTCTCAGCCCAAGCAGCGCGCAGGTGACCGCGCTGGTGACACACAGCGCGAAACGCAGCCCTTTTGTGCCGGCCAGAGTCGAATAGCCGCGCCGGGGCTCAAGCCCGTCCTCAGGTGCCGGTAGCCGCCGGAGCACGGCTGGCGTCAGCAGTCCACCGCCGACGCCGGCGAGGACCCCGAGGCCGGCCGCAGCTGCGGATGCGTCATTCACCGGTCATCTCCACCTGGTCGGGCGTGAGGAACGCGGGCAGCCATCCGCTCGTTGAAGCCGTCGAGGCGCTCGACGCGTGAGAGATCCACGCAGCGCTCCTGAGTCGTATCGCCGCGGGGGACGGGGACCCGTGACACCCGGCGCGGGATGGGGACCAACCCTTCCCGCGGCCGGGAGTCAGGCACCTCGAGGTCGAACTCCGCCCGGCACCACCCGTGAACGGCGACGCGCGAGGGCCTTGGGGACCGGCTTGCGCTGGCCGGCGCCATTCTAGGAAGACAACGACCGCCGGCAGCGGGGGCGTGTGGTCCGCCGATGCCTACTCCCCTCCACATTGAAGGCTCGCGCCAGCGGTGGGTGCTGCGGCTGGTCCGCCAGCGGATCCTCTGCGAGGTTCCCGAGCAGCAGCTGCCCGTCTCGCTGGGGCTGCTGCTGTGCCGGCGTACTGACGGGCGCCGGTGGTAGCGCTGGCCAGCAGCCCGCGGCGGGTCGGGGCGCTCACGAAGGCCAGGTGGCCACCGGCGATGTTTCGGTAGGTCATCAGGCACGTCCTGCCGTATCCGGCCGGGCTGGTGAGGCCCGAACTGGTGGTCGAAGACGACGGTAGGAACGTGTGCTGCGAAGCGTCAAATGGGTGTGTCGGAGCGCGGCTCGACCGGCGTACCCCATGCCGGTTGAGCCGGCGGCGAGGGCCCGTTCGGGAGGGGCGGTTTTGTCGGTGGCGGCGGCTAGCGTGCATGTCACCACCAACTTCCGGGGCTGACCACCCTGGCGACCGTAAGGAGTTTCGTGATGGCTGATTTGGCGACCACGGTGACCGTGATCGACGCGTGCGGGCGGGCGGGCGTCCCGGTGCTGCTGTTGTCTGACCCCGGTATGGGCAAGTCGAGCTTGGTGCGCGGCATCGCCGCGACAGAGGGCGTGGCGTGCGAGACGGTGCTCGGGTCGATTCGGGAGCCCGCCGATGTGGCGGGCCTGCCGATCATCGGTGAGGGCGGGGCGGTGCTGGACCCGCCCGCGTGGGCGAAGCGGCTCGCGGAGGCGGGCGCGGGTTATCTGTTTCTGGATGAGTTGACGACCTGCCCCCCGGCGGTGCAGGCGGCGATGCTCGCCGTGGCGCTGGATCGCACCGTGGGCGACCTGCGGCTGCCGCGCGGGGTGCGGGTGGTGGCCGGTGCGAACCCGCCGGACCGGGCGGCGGACGGCTGGGAGATTTCCCCGCCGCTGGCGAATCGCTTCTGCCACGTCACTTACAGCCCGTCGGTGGAGGAGTGGCTGGACGGTATGACGGTCGGCTGGTCCACCCCGCCCGCTTCCCGTGCGGTGGCCACGGACCCGGCCCGGCAGGCGGCGATGGTGGCCACCGTCACCGGGTTCGTGCGGACCCGGCCGGATCTGCTGCACGTGTTTCCGGACAGCGCTGCCGGGACGGGCGGGCCGTGGCCGTCGCGGCGGGTGTGGGACATGCTGGCCCGCGCGCTGGCGTATCTGCGCGGCGACGACTACGCCGCGATCCAGGGCGTGACGTTCGGGCTGGTCGGCGAAGGCGTCGGCGTGGAGTATCTGACGTGGCGGGCGCAGGCCGACCTGCCTGACCCGGCGGCGGTGGTGGCCGACCCGGGCATCGTCGCGTGGGGCGACCGCCCGGACCGGGTGTGGGCGGTGCTGTCCGGAGTGGTCGGCTGGGCGGCTTCACGTGGCAGCGCGGAGGCGTGGCGGGAGGCGTGGGGGCCGCTGCTGGCGGCGGCCGAGCATGGCGCGCCGGACGTGGCAGCGGCGGCCGCGCGGACCCTCGGCCGGGCGCGCCCGGCGAAGGCCGCCGTCCCGGCGGCGGTGCGCAAGTTCACCCCGATCCTCGTCGCGGCCGGGCTGGTCGAGGCCGGGGCGGGTGCGGCGTGAACGCGGCGGTGCGGGTGCTGACCGCCGCCGAACAGGAGGCGTTCCGCCTGGCCCGGCTGGTCGCCGCCGAGCGCATGCCGTACTTCATGCACGCGCTGTTCGCCGCCGCCCCGGTCGCCGCGCCCGGCCTCGGCACCTTCGCGGTGGACCGGGGCTGGCGGCTCTACCTGGCCCCGGAGCGGCTGATCGGGCCGGACGCGTGGCCGCCCGGCGTTGCCGCCGCCGTCCTGCTGCACGAGGTCGGCCACCTGCTCCGCGACCACGCCGGGCGGGCCGCCGCGCTCCCCCAGCCGTACCGGCATCTGGCGTGGAACCTCGCCGGGGACGCGGAGATCAACGACGACCTGCTCGCGGCCGGGGTGCCGCTTCCAGTCGGAGTCGTGACCCGCCGCGTTCGGCTGCCCGGATGGGGGCCTGGCGGAGGACTACTACGCCACCCTGCTCCCCCCGGCCGGTACCGGAGCGAACGCCGACGCGGGGGCGGACGACGGAGGCGGGTGCGGGTCCGGCGCGGGCTGCCCAGCAGTGCCAGGCGAACTCGCCGAGCAGGACCCGGCCGCGCCGAGCATCAGCACCGCCGAAGGCGAGTTCGTCCGGCGGCGGGTCGCACACGACGTCACCGGGCACGCCGCCGCCAACGGCCGCGGCACCGTCCCGGCCGGCCTGGACCGCTGGGCGGCGCGGGTACTGGCACCGCCCAGCGTGCCGTGGGACCGGGTACTGCGGGCGGCGGTCCGCCGCGCCGTCGCCGACCGGGCGGGCCGCGCCGACTACACCTACACCCGCCCGGCGCGTCGACAGGTGCCTGGCGTGGTGAAACCCGCGATGCGCGGCCCCTCGGTGGCGGTCAGCATCGTTGTGGACACCTCCGGGTCGATGGGGCAGGGCGACCTCTACGCGGCGCTGGGCGAGGTCCAGGGCGTGCTCCGCTCCACCGGCGTGGCCCGCGACCTGGTGCGGGTGCTCTCCTGCGATGCCGCCACGACCACCGCCCGGCGGGTGCGGTCGGCCGCCCAGGTGCGGCTGACCGGCGGCGGCGGCACCGACATGCGGGTCGGCATCGCCGCCGCCGAGGCGGACCGGCCAGCGCCGCACGTGGTGGTCGTCCTCACCGACGGGGACACCCCCTGGCCGGACCGGCCGACCGCCGCCCGGCTGGTCTGCGGGATCATCTCAACCCGCCCACCGCACGGCACGCCGCCGTGGGCGACGACCGTCCACATCCCTCCCGCCGCCTGAGCACAGCCGCCCCCCGGTCCAGCCGGAAGTGTCGGCACCTGCCGCTAGCGTGACCCCACCACCACCGGGGCTGACCACCCCGCAACGTTCAGGAGCCACCCGATGAATACACCGATAGACGCTGCCCTGCACGGGTATGCCACGCGGCTGCTCGCCGGGACCGGGCTCACCGCCGCCGAAGCCGAGGCGGTGGCCAGCGGGCAGCAGAACGACGTGCCAACTGCCGCCGCATCGGCCGCCGAGGCGCTGCGCGACGGCTGGGCCGCCGCCGAACGCGGAACAACCGGGCAGCTCGGCGACGCGCAGCCAGCGGTACGGCCGTGACCGTGGAATGGTTCGACCTCGCGCAGCGCCTGCACGCCGCCCGCACCGGCGCCGTCGTGCCCCGGCTGCGGCACTCCCCGCTGCCCCGCATCGCATCCCCGGTGGCCGTCCGCGCCCGCAAACACGGGCAGTCGGTCATGGTCACCGCCGCCGCACCCGACACCCCCACCCTGACCGCCCGGGACAGCGCCGCGCTGAGACTGCTCGGCGACCTCGGCGTACGGATCACCGCCGAGCGGTGGCAGACGCTAGTCACCGACAACGCGGCCACCCTGACCGCGCTGCTCACCCTCGCCCGCAGCGCCGACCCGGACGGCCCAGCAGGCGAAGTCGCCACGCACATCGCCTGGTCGGCCGACCGGGGCGACTTCCCCGGCAGCAGCGCCGTCGTCCGTCTGCTGGACGGCTGCCGCACCCGCTGGATCACCGGCAGCGTCCCCGACGCGGAGACCAACCTGGAGACCTGGCGGGCGTGGCTCGACGTGACCGACGACAGCATCGGCGGCCTGCTCACCCTGCTCGACCGGCTGAGCGGCGGCGAGCCGCTGCCGCTACTGGACAGCATCGGCGAGGACGACAGCTGGGCGTGGAGCAAAGCGCAGAGCGAACACGCCGAAGGCTGGGACTGGCGGCGTCCGGACACCACCGGGCGAGCCGCCCTCGGACTGCGGGCCCGCTGCGACGCCGCCGACCTGTACGCCGCCGCACTGCTAGGCGACCCGCTGTACCGGCGGCGCGCGGCGCACACCGGTCACGTGGTCACCGGCACCGCCGAGGACAACCTGCCCGGCAGCCGTAACCGGCTCGCCGTGGTCTGTGACCGGATGGACGCCCGGCTACGCGACGGCAACGCGGTGACCGGCTGGACCGGCGCCCCCGGTGACACGGTGGCCGAACGGTTCCACGGCACAGTCCATGACACCGGGATGCGGGTTGGGCGGCTGGTCCTGACCCTGACCGGGGTGGGCGCACACCGCCCGGAGCCCGGCGCTCCGGTCACCCTCACCCCGACCGCGCCGAGCCCGTTCACCATGCGGGCCGGACGCCGCCGCTACTCCCGGCTGTACGGCACACGCCGGTCCTGGCTGACCACCGGCCGCACCCCGACCCCGACCCGCCGCGACGTGCCGCTGGACGTGCTCATCGCCGGAGCCGAGGACGACTGATTCTGTCGGCGCCCACCACTACCGTGGCCACACCACACCACGGGATTGACCACCCGACGTACGGAAGAAGAGGTACCGCTATGCGAACACTGCCGCTGCCGCTCCCCCACACCGGGGAGCACCCGACCATCCCTCCGCTTCCGAGCGCCGTCCCACCGACCCGACACGCCGCCGCCGCCGCGAGGACCGGCTGGCCAGGGTCAGGCGATCCTCCACACCCCGGAAACCGCGCGCGTGCTGCACGCCGCATGGTCCGGCGACCCGGCGGTGGTCGTACCCAGCCCACCCGGCGCGGGCAAGACCCGTCTGGTCGCACTGCTCGCCGCCGCGCTGGCGCACCGCGCCGAGCTACGCGTCGGGATCGCAGCACAGACCCGCGAGCAGGCCGCCGAAATCGCCCGCCGCCTCAGCGGCCTACGGCGCCCCCGCCCGACTGATGTGGCCCGCGAAACACCCCCACCCGGACAGCGGCAGCATCCCCGTCGCGACCGGCCCGGCGGTCCGACTACCCCGACCAAGGCGGCGGCATCCTCATCGCCACCACCGCCCGGTGGCTGTTCTGCGACCCGGCGCACGTCGGCTGCGACGTGATGATCGTGACGAGGCTTGCAGGCGACCTACGCCGACCTCGGCGCGCTCGGGGCGCACGCCGGGCAGATCGTCTGCGTCGGCGACCCCGGCCAGATCGACCCGGTCGTGACCGGCGAAACAGCCCGCTGGCGCACGCTGCCCGCCGGCCCGCACGTCCCCGCTCCCGACGCGCTACGCGCCGCGCACGGCGACGCGATCGGCGTGGTCACTCTCGCGCACACCTGGCGGCTCGGGCCGGTCACGACCGAACTGATCCAACCGGCGTTCTATCCGCACCTGCCGTTCACCTCCCGACGCCCCCCCGAACACCTGTCCAGCGACGGAAACGACCTACCTGAGATCGCCCACCAGCAGGTAACCGTGACCGCTGGCCCCGGCGACCCGGCGCTGACCGCCGCCTGCGCCGGGCGGGTGCGCGCCCTGCTCGACACCACCCTCACCACCGGCGACGGGCCGCCGCCCGGTCACCGAAGAGGACCTGGCGGTGGTCTGCGCACACGTCACCCAAGCCGCCGCCATCCGCGCCACCCTGGCCGACCATCCCGGCATCCTGGTCGGCACCGCCAACCAGTTGCAGGGACTGGAACGGCCCGCCACCGTCGCCCTGCACCCCCTCGCCGGATACCGGGACGCGGGCGGGTTCACTACGGACCTGGGCCGGGCGTGCGTCATGCTCACCCGCCACCGCGCCCACCTGACCGTCGTACTGGACGACCGCACCCCCGAAGTACTCGACGCCGCCGACCAGACCGCACCCGGCGTGGCGGCGCACCGGGCGCTCGCGGACGCCCTCCTGGCCACCCCCGCCGCCTGAACCCGACCGGGGAGAGCGCCCATCAGGACGCCAAGCCGGGGCGAACGCACCCCATGCCGGTCGCCCCGGCTCCAGGCGTCCCGTCACCCCAAGCTGGGTGCTGCGAATTGTTGTACCTGCTGGCTAGCGTGGGTGTCACCACCTGGGATCTGACCAGTCCCGCGAGCGTCGAGGAGACGTGCCAATGAACAACAGCATCAGCAGCGACGGCAAAACCGCGGCGGTGTCCGTCGTCATCGTCGACACCGACGGCAGCGCCCGGCAAGAAACATGGACACCGACAGAGGACGGCCGGCTGCTCCAGCACCTACAGGCGGCCGTCGGCGGCCTGGTCGACGTCGTCGCGCTCAACGACGACGCGGACATGTGGGTCAACGACGAAGGGCTCTACCTGTGCGAGCCGAATCCGGTGGCGACGCTGCTGGTAGCCAAGCACGGCCACGCCGCGCAGCCCTACTTCGGGGCAGCGGTCTTCACCGGCGGCCCCGACGCGGATGGGGAGACGTGCTCCCTGGCCCCGCAGCTGGCCAGCCGGCTGCTAGCCGACGCGGCGACGGCCCGCGCCGATTCCGCCGCGATCGAGCTCGTGCGGGCGGGAAGCGAGCGGTTCGCCACGGCCTACCGCTGATCTGATAAGCCGCGCACCGCGCGGGCCGGGACGAGACAGCGCGCCCCCCGGCCCGCGCCCCCGCACCCGGACGCACCCCATGCCGGTCGCCCCGGTAATAAGGGCGAGACCCGGGACCCCGCTTCGCCTTCCCCAGCGAGGAGGGTCCCGGGAGCTCAGGACGCCGCCGGTAGTTCCGGCTGCGGTGGCGGGGCGAGCGAAGCCGCCTGGCAGTGGGCAGGCGAGGCGCAGCTTGAGGCCGGCCGCGGCGAGGCCCGGGTCGAGCGGCTCGCCGCATCCCCGCAGCGCGGCGGCGCCGTTGGCGGCGCGCACCGGTTGCATTTGCGCCTGGAGGACCGCGCGGCCGATGCAGAGCACGTGCTGGGGTGGTTCCTCGCCATGGGCGCGGTCCCATCCGGCGCGGGCGTGAAGCAGGTCGACGACGAGTCGCCAGGTGGGGCTGCCGCCGGGCGGCGTCGACGTGCGGCACCAAGACGCCGGCGTGCCGGGCGATCGAGCGCAGGAGCAGGCTAGGCTGTCCTGCTCCGCCACGGTTACCGCGCGCAGCACCGGCGGGCGTTGCGGCGTGCCTTCTCGAGGCGGCGCTGCTCCGCAGCGGGCGTGTGCGCGTAGTTAGTAGAGCTCATCCGGCTCTCCGCTGCGGCGGCTCCGGGTTGAGAACAACCGCGCCGGTTGGCTTGCGGACGCCGTTGACATACGCCGCGCTGGCGGCCAGGCCGGTGTAGCGGTCGACCTCTGCGCGGCTCGCGCAGCGGATTGTCTCCGGGCAGCCGGCGCACAGCGCCATCGCCGGGGCGGCGGCCACCTCCGCCGCGACCGACGTCGCGGCGGTCGCATGGGCGGCTTCCCACTGCCCCCACAGCACGCCCTGCCCTTTGCAGGCCGCCTCGGTGATCGCGGCGGCGAGCTGGCGGGCGAGATGCGCCCGGGAGATGGGTCTCACTGCAGTTGCCCGGCGCGGAGATGACGGCGAAGCGCGCCGCCCGCGGCGGCAAGGCACAGCAGCAGCGCGGCGGTGAGTATGGCGAGACGTGGCACATCCAGCCCGGCACCGCCGCTGCGCGGCAAGGTCAGCAACGGGTGCTCCGCACGGGGCACGAGCACCTGGTGGGCGAGCAGCCAGGTAACCCCCTTGGCCCACCACAGCGGGGCGGCTGCAGCGGCACCGCCAAGGGCGAGGAACCCCATGATCGCGAGGATGAACAGGTCGTCGTCCGAGGTGTACACGGCGCGGGAGGTCATGGCCGGTACGCCTCCGGCTCGGCGCGGCGAGACCCGCGCGCTTCCGCTGCAGCGGCAACCGCGATCCTGGCCATGTCTGCGGTGGAAAGGGAACAGGCACCGACGGTCTCCGTCCACCCGTCGGAGAGTTCCTGCCTAGACAGAAAAGGTGGCAGCTGCCGGACGACACGCAACTCCCGCTTGACGTGCGTCTCCGCATCCCGCGCCTGCCAGCCGTACGGGAAGGACCAGGTGCGGAGGGGCAGCCAGCCGGCGCGGCGAAACGTGGCGATTCGCTGCGTCCGGGTGTCGGTGTTGGTGATGCCAAACTTGTGGCTGCCAAGGCCGTGATGGGTGAGCAGGTAGAGCAGGCCTGGCGCGCCAGCGTCGAACCCGCGGTTCGCGCATGTCGAGCATCCGCCGCCGCGGCGGAGTTGATGTGCTGGTGGGGTGACCTGCCGCCCGCACTTTCGGCAACGGCACCGCCACGGGCTGGTCGCGCCTGGAAACGGCTCGAGCGGGTCAAGGCCGGCCCTGGATGCAAGAGCAGCAGCGGTGGAGGCGTGCATCTTCTTGCCGGCGCAGAAGGAGCAGCCGACGCCGGTGGCCAAGATGTCGTCGTAGCGGCGGCGGTCCGGCAGCCCGCACAGTAGGCAGCGGATCGATAGCGGGCTGCGAGCGTCTCGGTACTGGCCCTCCCGGCGTACCCCGAGGCCCGCGAACACCACGTCCACCTGAGCGGCTGACAGTCGCCGAGCGGGACTGCATTCCGCACAGAAGCCGCTGAGCGGGCGGTACTTAAGGTTAGCGAGAGTCGGCGAGGTCACCTGTCCGCAACGCACGTGCCGGCAAGACCACGGCTGCGCCGCGCCGGGGTAGCTGATGAGCGGCTCGAACCCAGCGGCGCGCATGTCCGCGGCGGCGGCCTGGGCGTCGAGCCGACGGCTCACACCAGGGGCACCGCTCCGAGCAGTCGCGCACGTGCCACGGCAACCTCGGCGGCCCTGGCGAATCTTGTCCAGTACAACGGTGCCGGACCACCAGCAGCTGGGGCAGCGCACTAGCCACGGCGAGGAGCTGCCCGGGTACGGCTGCCCGGGAGCTAGCCCAGCAGCAGCAACGTCATTCTGGGCTTTCGCAACCACGCAACCTTGGCACGGCCGTCGGCCGCTGGCGATCACACGCGGCTCGACGGTCCGCGGATGACCACAACGCAGGCAGCGGACGCGCCAATCTTGACGCGGGCCGGGGTACGGCTCGACGAGCGGCTCGTATTCCATATCCGCGATGACGATGAGGGCTTCCTCGGCGCTACGCGCGACACCCCGTGGCATGAGCACGTCTCCTACTCGAAGATGAGATGCAGCTGCCGGGGGATGGCATTCGTGTCGCTGGAGCAGCGGGCGACGGCGGTCACAGCGCGTCGGCCAACTCGAGCGGACGACAGACCGACAGCAGCTGGTCCTCCGGCACGGACAGCACGCCGCACTCATCGTCGTCGCCGCGCCACGACACTGCGATGCATCCCGGGTCGGACAGGTCGTGCTCGACTTCTTCGTCTAGCACCCCCCACAGGGCGGAGCTCTCGTCGATCAAGACGCGGTCTCCGACGGCCAGTTCCTGGACGGGCCGCAGCTCGGGCGGTGCGAAGCCTTCATAGCCGTTGTCGTCGTCTTGCACCTCGGGAACCAACCGAAGCGTGGTGGGTGAGGGGGCCGGTTGCGGTACGGCAGCCATCTCCCCGGGCGGTCCGGGCGTGCGGGCGGGATGCGGTACGGCTGAGACGAGGCCGAGAGGCGCGAGGGGGGAGGCGAGCAGCCGGCCATCCCACCGGCTCTCCTGGCGGTGGCGGACCGGGTCGAGATCCGGCCGGTCGGCAGCGCGTACCCACCGTGCCTGTGCGAAGGCCGCGTACGTCGGCTCCTGCGAGGTCCCGTCGTCTTCCGTCTCCGCATCGGGCGGAACGATCAGCAGCCGCTCATGTCTGTCCACGTCGGGCCGCAGCTGGTGCAGCAGCTGCTGCTCCTCGCTACCAACCGCAGTTCTGCGGGGGTCCGGAGTGCGGTACGTCTGGATCTCCACGGCCTGGTTGACGTCGTTGATGCTGGTCGCGCGTCCTCGGCACCCGACGGGGATCGCAGTGCCGATCGCCGGCGAGTTCCACATCATCATCGCGCCCTGCGGGGACAGCCGTCCGAGCGAGATCCGCAACCGCAGGTTGTCACGCAGGTCCGACGTCCCCACACCGCCGAAGAACTCCTGGTCAGGGCGCTGAGTGCCGAAAATTAAATGGATCCGGGCGGTCCTACCCTTGCGGCCCAGCGAACCTACCTTCGCCAACACCGGGGGCCGCGTCGAATCACCCTTGCTCTTCACGCCGGCATACCAGTCGAGCAAGTTCCCGCGGAAATCGGCGTACTCGTCGAGGACCACGACGAGCGGCTCGAAAGTCGCTCTCCTGAGCGCCGGCCTGAGGTCACCAACTCATAGCGATACTCCATCAGCTCCCAAGCGCGATGGATCACCGCGACCTGCTCCTCGATTGCGGTGGCGACGATCTGCACGTTCGGCCAGTCCTGAAACCCGAGGAACTCCACACCTTTGCCATCTACCACCCACACCGGCACCCCACGGCGGGTGAGCTGCACCAGCAGGGTGTGCGCGGCAACCGTCTTCCCGGACCCCGTCGTCCCCGTGATCATCACATGTGGGTCAACAGTCGGCTGCCAACTAAGAACGCCGCCATCCTCGTCGACCCCGTACGCAACCCGCAGATCGGCGTACAACGCGAGGGCGTCTTGGTGCGGGTTCACCGGCTCCACCGGAAGCCAGACGCTGGCCGGGAAGGTAGGCCTCACCTCGAACCGGACAGTGTCCTGCTGCAGATTCCAGCTGGCCCGCCAACGCCCAGGCAGCAACGTGGACACCACCCGCTCGACTCGGTGCCGATACCCCGAGCCGGCAAGCTTGGTGGCCGCCTCGTGTCGGACCTCCAGGGCCGTAAGTTCCTGCTCAGCCCACTCGACGCGAGTCACGGTTGCGGTCGGCCCCAGCAACTCAACGATTGTCCGCTCGGCGCGGACTTGGGTCATGGGCTTCTCCACCGCCGGCACGGGCGGTACCCAGCGCAGCTGGATGCGGCAACGGCGTCGGTCGTGCCCCCCCACCTCGTAGTTCGCGAGGAGTCGCCGGTTCACCGCGGCTAGCAGGGCCGGCAGCCACGTCGGGTCGGTGTCGTCAACGCCGGGGGCATAGCGCAGGTCGACCTGTCGGGGCACCCCGGGCCATCCCCAGCACCACGAGCTGAGCCGGACTGCGCGACGGTCCGGTCCGCGCAACCCCAGCCCCGGGGAGAGTGCCTCAACCAGGCGATCAGCGAGCTGTCCGCGGACCTTCGACCGCATGCCGGTGACCGCCCGGAGGACCCCGGTCAGTGCACCGGATCCGAGCGCCGGAACCGCGAAAATCGGGTAGCCGAGCAACTGCGCCGCGCCGAAGCCGGCAACCCCGAGCGCAACGCAGACGGTGGCTCCCCATCCCCAGCTGGACGGCCGTAGAGGTAGCTGCTGACTCGGGGCGGCGAACAGCCCGGCCGGCCGGCGGCGAACCGGAGCTCGACGCGGAGCGGCAGTAGACACCACGGCGGCTCTCCCTTCGACGGTGCTCTGTCGAAGGAAGGTGCGTGCCGCCAGGAAGGTGTGACAAGGCCAGGAAGCGCTGGCCAGAAGGGGAGGTGGTTGGGCGCTGACTGGGTCCAGCAGGTGGGCTACCCGGGCTCCCACGTTGCCCAACCAGGTCGCTTGACCCCCTCCGTAAAATCGACCGCAGGCATGGTTCTCGCAGAGGTTCTGACTGCGGTCGATTTCCCGCAGGGCCCGACCAAGGCGCCCAGAAGCCGATCGGCGGTTCAATCGATCAGCGGGACAGGCCCGCGCCGAGGTTCCACCCGCCCGAACCGGCCACCGATCCGGCCACCAGCTCAATCGAACCCGCCCCGCCAGGTCGGCCCCCCACTCTGGCCCGCGGCCATACTGGCGGGGTGACTGCCAAAGACCAACTCCACCTGCTCGTCGACGAACTCCCTGACGAGCAGGTGGCCCGCGCCCTTGCCTTGCTACAAGCGGTCGGCCAGCAGCAGCCCGAGCAGGGAAAGCGCGGAAAGGTGCCGACTTCGCTCGGCATCGGCGCCAGCGGACGAGATGACGTGTCCGAACGTGTCGACGACGTGCTGGCCGAGGGCTTCGGCCGGTAAGCGACGTCCGGGTGATAGTCGTCGACACCAACATCCTGTACGCCGTCACGGACCGCAGCGATCGCCATCACGCGCGGTGCCGGGACTGGATCATGGCCACCACCGAAACACTTCTGGTTCCGCCGACCGTCCTGGCCGAGGCGTGCTACCTCATTGACCGGACGCTCGGTGCTGGCGCAGAGGCTACGTTCCTCGATGACGTCGGAGTGGGCGAGGCTTACCCCTATCAACTGGTCGACCTCGTCCACGGCGATCTGCGACGCATGGCCGAGCTGGTACGGCGGTACGCCGACCGCCGGCTCGGCGGAACCGACGCGTCGATCGTGGCCATCTGCGAACGACTCGACATCGAGACCGTCGCCACCCTCAATCACCGCGACTTCGCCAACCTGCGGCCTCAACATCAGCCAGCACCATCGTTCCCGGGTGACATCACCCCCGGCGCAACCCGACTCTGACCAAGCAGTGATCAGTACGGCCGGTGATCAGCTTTGCCCGTCATCACACGTACGCTTGTCGTCGCCGCTGACACCGACAGCGTGCGGCGCGCTTGACCGCTGGTTGCGCCCTCATGCGTGAGCGGCTTGAGTTGTGTGAGGTCGCCGTCAAGCGGAAGAGAGACGAACGCGCCGGCGCTGCAGCCACCAACACGGCTGCCACAACGCGGCCCCCAACCGACCTTGCACCGCGACAACCAGCGGCCGCTTGTCCGTGTCCGCTGACCGACAACCTACTTGCCGGAACTACTCCAATGCCACGGTTCTGAGGCGAGGTTCCGCAGTCCGTAGCTGCCGGCGTGGGCGGAGAGCCACATCCAGGCGGGGTCGCTGTGGGAGCCGATGAGGTGCCCGCTGCTGGTGAAGTCGATGGCCAGGCCCCACTCGTGTTGGCTGGTGCCGGGGATCGCGGTCGGCGGGTGGCAGGAGGACGGCGGGGAGGTCCACACGTCCGCGCAGTGCGCCCGGCGTAGGGCGATCTGCTCGGCTTCGGAGCGGAACCCGCCGCCGCCCAGGCGCAGCCCGGCGCCGCCGGCGGCGGCGAGCAGCTGGGCGAGCGGGCCGGCCAGGGTGGTGTTCACCGTGATCCCGCCGACGGTGCACAACCGGATCGCCACCCCGCCCGGGGCCTGGGCGAGCCCGGCGTCGATCCCGGCGGCGCACGGGATACCGGCGGTGGACACCCCCGGGGCGGCCCCACCCGCGCCGCCGGCCGGCGGCGGGCAGCCGGCCGGCACCACACCGCCGGACCCGCCGTCCGCGGTCGCGGCCGTCGCGTCCGGGAGGTAACGCAGGTAGGCGCCGGAGGTGTAGGTCACCCACGGGGTGAACGACCGGCCGGCGGCGGCGTACACGGCGTAGGCCATCACCGCGTTCTGCGCCGGGTCCCGCCAGTCGTAGCGGGCGAACAGCGCCGGATGGGCGGACTGCAGGATCTGCCACAACCCGGACGCGCCGGAGGGGTTGCGGGCCAGCGGGTCCCGCCCCGACTCCGGCTCGGTGATCGCGGTCGCGACATCCAGGTCGCGCGCCGGTGAACCCGGCCGCCGCCGCGTAGCCCTTCACCTGCCCCCACGACAGCTGCCCGCCGGCCGGGATGCCGCCGGCCGGCGGGGCGGCCGGGGCGCTGCCGGCGAAGGCGCGGAGCGGGGCGACCGCGTCCGGGCCGAGGGTGAAGTCCCGGGCGTCGTACCACAACACGGCCTGCAGCAGCGGCCACGACCGCACCGCCGCCGCCGCGTCGGTGATCCACTGCGCCCGGTCCGGTAGGGCCTTCATCCCGAACTCGGCGACGATCATCGCCTTGCGGTGCGCGGCGCCCCAGGCGTAGAAGGCGGCGAACACCTGCTGAAAGCTGCGGCCCGCACCCGGGCGGACGCCCTGCCAGTTGTAGCCGTCGGCGGCCACCACGTCGATCACATCGTCACCCGGGTAGAAGGCATCCGCCGTCGCCCCCGACCCGTTGAACGAATCAGCCATCAAGATCAGCGTCCACCGCACGTTCGACACCCCGGCCGCGCGGAACACCGCCACGTAACGCCGCCAGGCGGCGACGTACTGCGCCGGTGAGCCCATGCCGGGGTCGTTCTCCGGCTCGTGGTGGAACGCGAGATAGACGGGGCCGGGGATCGCGGCCACCTGCCGGGCCTGCTCCCGGATCACCGCATCCTGCGCACCCGAGGCGACCGCCGCCCACGACGTCCCCGCCGCCTTGATCGACAACACCGGGATATGGCCAGGGGTGACCGACACCCGGCCCCGCCAAGAGCCGACGTACTCCCGGCTGTACGGCAAGGCCATCCCCAGCTTCGCCTCCGCATCGCCGATCTGACTCGACCCGAGTTGACCGCCGCTGGTGGTGGTGCAGCCGGCGGCGCTCTGCGCCGAGCCGAGCAGCGCCGCGATCAGTAGGACTGGAACGCCGATCACCAGCCCGAGCAACAGCGCTACCCCGCCGGCGGCGGCCACGGTCAGCTTCTTCCAGGTCGGCATAGCGCCGCTTATCCGGCGGGGGGTAGGCCGGTCCAGCGGCGGCGGGCGTCCAGCGCCGCCCGCAGCGACTCAACCTGCGTCGCCCGCTTCGGCCCGGCCGGGGGCGGCGCCGGCGCAGCTGCCGCGGAGGAAGCTGGCGCCCCGGCGCCGGGCGGAGACTTCGGGTGGATGACGACGACTTTCCCGGCGGCGGTGGCGGGACGCCGCGCACCACGCCCGGTCGGAGGCGCCGAACCGGGCCGCCTCCCGGCCGCCGGGTTGGCAACCGGGTCGGATGCCTGTGGCGTGCGGTGGCCGGGGCGGGGCTTCGGCCGCGGGCCGGGCGGGCCGGAGCCGTGCTGGGGGAGGGGCGGGATATCGCTGCGGGATGTCGGCCGGCCCGGGCCGGCCGGCGCCGGGCGGGTGAGCTTGTCGAGCAGCGCGGCGCGGCGGGCGGCGGCGGTGCTTGCCGCGCCGGTGACCTTCCGGGTGTGCACCGCGGTGGCGGCGACGCCCGCTTTGGCACCGAACGCCTTGCCGCTGCCGCCGGCACTGAGGGCCGTTGTGGCGGCGACCGCCGCTTTCGCGCCCGCCATCAGCAGCGGCCCGCCGGCCGTCGCCGGTAGCCCTCTCGCGGCTGCGGCTAGCCCGGCCCGTAGCTGCTCCGAGCCGGCCCGGACCCTCGTTCCGCCGGCGGCGGCCCGGTCGTGCGCCTTCCCCAGCGCCCAAGTGCCGCCGGTGGCGTCCCACAGCTTGTCCCGCCCGCCGGCCAGCCCGCCACCGACGTGGCCGGCGGCGTCGGAGACGCTGCGTCCCGTCCGCGCGGCCAGCCGCGCTTTGTAGTAGGTGGCGGCCGGGTCGAACTGCCGCCGCTGGGGCAACGCCGACGGCCCGGCCCCCGGGCGGGTAGCGAGCACTTTCGCGAGCCGCTCCGCGGCGCGGCGCAGGCGCTTGCGGTATCGCCAGAACAGCACGATCCCCGCGAGCAGCAGAATGTCGACGAAGAAGAATGTGGCCATGACGCCGTCGCCGGGTTTGCTGCCGGTGAACACCGAACCGATGAGCTGCAGGTAGCCGGCGAGGAACACGATGCAGAACACCAACGTCACCAGCGACATCACCAGCTCGCCGATCGTCATCCACAGCGTGCCTCTGGCCTCACCGGGCAGCAGCGCGGTGACCAGGGTGAGGATCGTTTTCAGCGCCTGGAACAGCGCGTAGAGCGCGGCGAGGAACACCGCACCGGCGAGGACGATCGCGAACAGCAGCACGAACAGCGCGGCCGGGCTGAGGATCCCTGCGCTGATCGCCTGCCCCGAGCCGGGGTTCGCGGCGACGCCGCCCAGCGCACTGTCACAGCCGTCGACGGCGTCCCGGATGGCCGAGCCGGTTCCGTACGGGCCGGCTTTCACCGCACCGTCGAACGCCCGCTGGCATTTCCCGCCGTCCAGCACCGCCCCGAAGTTCAGGATCTCGATCCGGCACCCGGATGAATGTGTCGATCAGCATCCCGGTCATCCGGGTGCCCACCTCGCCGCCGCCGGCCGGCTGGCCGTTGCCCGCCAACCGGTCCGTCACCTGCAACCCGAAATCGCGGCTCTGCATGATCAGCCCAGAGTCGCCGGCGACCGCTCCGACCGGGTCGGCGAGCATCCCCACCGCCAGGCTGGCGATGAGCAGGCTGGCGAACAGCTCGTAGATTCCGAGCGCCCACCGGCCGCGGGCCATCCACAACACCGACACCGTCGCGGCGACGGTGAGCAGGACCGGCGTCAACCCGAACTGGGCGACCAGGCTGTGCAATCCGGCGGAGAGGGACTGCACCGGCGCGGCGAGTTTCGGGAGCCACCCGAAGTTCAGCACCCAGTCCAGCAACCAGACCGCGAAGATCACCAGGCAGCGGTAGAACTGCCATCCCAGGTCGATCAGGAATGACCAGATCACCTTCCCCGGGGAGGTGACCCCGCCGCGGTCCAAGCTCATCTCGTAGTTCCACACCGAGATGCCGTGCGAGTCGGCGAGATGGATCCAGCTCAGGGCCGGCGGCGTCGACCCGAGTTTTTTGCCGGCGGCCTGCGCGGCGCCGGCTGCGTGTAGCACCAGCAGCGGCACCGCTACCGCCAGCACGCCGAGCCGCCTGGCCGCGGGACGGCCGGCGGCTAGCCAGGTCCGCGGCCGGTCCGGTTTCCCGCCGGCGGCGCGCGCGGCCCGGTCGCTGCGGCGGCCGGCGGGAGCTGAGGTCACGAGGCGCCGCGTGGGACGGCGTCCTTCTCCGGTGGTGAGGTGCGGACCGCCGCGTTCCGCTCCGACAGGGAGGGAGCGAGGACTTTCAGCCGGCCGATGCTGCCGGAGGAGTCCCGCAGGAACGCCTCCCCCCGGCGGTGCTCCGCCACCCCGTTCGGGCCGACCGGGGAGGTGTCCTCGGTGAGCAGCTGCACCAGGTCGTCGTCGTCGGGGTCCAGGTCCAGCCACGCCAACCCTCGTTTGGCGAGGGTTCGGTCCCGGTGCCGCATCAGGATCCGGGTCGGGATCAACCCGCGGAGGGTCGGGCTGCCGAAATCCGCTTCCGGGTCGTGGGATCCCAACGCGACCGCCGCTTTGTGTTTACGGCCGTCACGAACGAACTCGACGATCTCCCGCTCCCCCTCCGGGCTGGAGGTGACGTGGTGCGCCTCGTCGACGACGAACAACCCGAGCGTGTTGGGGTCGCTGAAACAGATCTGCCGGGCCAGCGCGGCGATCAGCGCGTACACCGCCCGCCCGTACAACTTCTCCAGCCGCATCTGCGCGAACAGGTGTTCGTGCTCGAGTTCGCTCCGCGACGGCAGCTCCAGCGTGTGGGTGCGGATCACCACCGCCGGCACGTCGATCGGCAGCGGCGGCAGGCTCGCGTCGAAGATCACCCGGCCGAAGTCGCGGCGGGCGAAGACGTTCATCGTCCGGGCCAACTCGGCCGCACCCGGCAGTTCGCACCCGTCTTTCAGATGCGCGAGCAGCCCGCCCAGCCCGGTGATCCGGCACTCCGCGAGGTAGGGCGGGTCCAGCACATCCGACAGCAGAACCCCCCGATCCGAGGTGGGCGCGATGTTCAGCAGCGGCGTCAGGAACGACTGCGTCACCCGCGACCCCACCACCGGGCCGAACAGGCGCAGCGGATCCAAGCTCATCGTCGGGTCGTTCACGTCGACCACCGTCGCCCGGGTCACCGAACTCGCCCACGCCGCGTACTCCCCCACCGCGGTGCGGTCCGCGGCGATCACGCGCCCGCCGCGGTCCACCACCGCACCGGCCTGGGTCTTCAACGTCAGCGAGTTGTGCGTCGCGACCATCGCCCGCCCGGCCAGGAACAGCCTCGAGGCGCTGGCCACCCGGATGCAGCGCACCGGCTCCGAGGCGACCGGGTGCACGGCGACGATGCGGTGGTGGCGGCTAGCCGCGGCCGGCGGGAACAGCACCGTCCAGGGCGCCTCCCCGCTTCCCCGGCCGCACCTTCGCCGGGTCTCCCGCAGCACCGGTCGAAACCCCAGGGAGCAACCGAGTTCGTGTACGCCGCGGGCGAGCCGCTCACCGACGAGGCGGATCACCGTTCCGCCGCCCGGGATCGGGCTGCCGGCGGCTGCGGTCAGGCCGGTGAGCAGCGCCTGGCGCTGCCCGACGCTCCCCCGCAGATATCGGGTCGGGATGCACCGCCCGCCCCCTTCCGGCGCAAGCGCCGCCAGCTCCGCAGCTTGCGGCCCGGCCGGCTCGGTGTCCGGTGAGGAGCCCAGCCAGCCGCCGAGCAGCCGCGGGTCGACCGGCAGATCCGCCTCGGGCAGCCGCAGGGCCCGGGTGGTCGGGATCGCCGGCAGGAGCTTCCCGCATGCCACGCCGCGGCGCAGCTGCTCGGTGGTTACCGCCGCGGCCCCCGCCGGCCATGACGGTCCAGGTCGGATGTCGGCGCGCTCCAGCAGCCTGGTTCCGCCGCCCGCGCCCAGCGAGGCGGGGCGGCGGCCCGGGCCGGCGAACACCGGCCCGGGCACCACGGGCCACAGGTGCGCGGCGTCCGCGGTGATCGCTGACCCGTCGGAGAACACCACCCGGTAGCAGCGGCGGCCGATCATCACCGGGGACACCGCGAGCACCGCGGTCCGCTCCCCGGTCTCGTCGAACACCCAGTCACCGGGCGCCAGGTCCCCCAGCCGCGCCCAACCGCCTGGGGTGGGGATCGGAGTGTCCAGCGCCAGCGCCTTCCCGGCGCCGAGTTCGCCGGCGATCGCCAGCGAGCCGGACACATCCCGGTCCGACGCGCCGGCGATGTCGTGCAGCACCACCCCGGGCCGGCCGGTGGAGATGTTCAACCCGAGCAGGCTGCCTTTGCTGTCCCCCAGGTCGCTGCTTGCCAACGGCACCGCCGCGGCCAACGCCCGCGAGGTGGTGATCTGCGCGAACTCGCGCACCGCCTTGGTCGCCGCCGACCCGGGCTGCATCGCCCACCACAGATCTTGCTGATAGCCCAGCGGCTGGGTCACCTTGTATCCGGCGTGGCCCAGGTACGTACTGAGAGCGGCGGCCTGCGCGAGCGCCCCCGCCGGGTCGGCTGCGGCGACGGCGAAGACCGTGGTGGGCTGCACCTCTACCTCGAGCTTGTCCGACTCGATCACCCGCGCGTACTCCGCCAGGTCCGCCGCGGCCCGGTCCAGCGCGTTGAGCCCGTGCCCGAGTTCCCCTTCCCGCTGCCCGTACTGCTCGTTGAGGTTCACCAGCGCCCGCCGGTTCTGCGCGGCGACCTGCGCGGAGGACCGAACGTCCAGGCGCATCGCCCAGTCCACATCCAGCCCGCACTCGTCGATCCGGCCGATGAACTCCGACCCGGGGAACACCATCCCGTCCGCTGGCACATCGGTCAGCACCAGGAGCGACTGATAAGACGACGGCGGATCATCCGCCCGGCCGGCCTGCGCCACCTTCAGATACCGCCGGTGCAGCGGATTCCAACTCCGCCGTTCCCGGCGGTGCAGATCGCTCTGCCCGCCCTCGTCCAGCAGCGGCTCCGGAAGGGCCGCCCCCGCCCGGGCGGTCAGCAGCTGACCGGTCGGATCCACCGACCCTGCCTGCGGCAGGTCCAAGTCCAGGAACAGGCCACGCTGCTGCGCGTGCAGCTCCAGCCACACCATCTGGGCGGGGCTTGCCGGACGGGCCCGGAACGGCGCTGGGATCGCATCCGCGATCAGCTGCGCCTGCTCCAGTCGGCGCGCCACCTCCGCCTCGGCGATCGGCGCCCGCGGCAACCCCAGCACATCCCGTACCTCCGCCCCGGCAGCCCGGAACGGCTCCACCATCCGGTCCCGGGCCCGCCGCGCCCCTAACGGCACGCTCAGCCAGTGCACCCGCTGCCCCGGGCCGATCTCATCCAGGGTGCTCAACGTCGCCTCGCACTCCGCCGCCCATTCCGGGCAGTCCGGCAACCGAACATCGGTGATCATCCGCTCTACCACCGCCGCCGGATCCAGGCCGGCGCACACCCCCAGCAGCAGCGACTCGCCCGGCAACGCGCGGAACAGCGCCTGATGCAACCCGCGGATCGTCTTCTTGTCCTTCACCGGCCGGAACCCGTACGGCAGTGGATGCAGCAGCCAATCCGCCCACACCACGCCCGACCGGGTCCAGCGCAAGTTCCCCGCCAACGCGCGGGTCGGGGAACGCATCAGTTCTCCCCCGCCGAAGCACCGGCGCGGGCGAGGATCAGCTGCACCCCACTCAGCACAGGCGGGCGGGGCGCCGCACCCGGCGGCTCCAACGCCGGCGGCGGCACGGTCGGCCCACCCGCGGCGGCGGCAAACCTCGACCGCCAGCGATCAGCGCGGGCCGCGGCCGGCAGTTCCGGCGCGGCACCAGCCGGCCCGGTGCCCCGACGGCGGCGGAGCAGGGCAGACCCGGGCAGGTGCGCCGGGCGGAACGTTCTGGGGTGCCGCCGCGAGGGTGGGGTGGTCCCGGCGGCGCCGGCCGGTGCTGCTGGCGTAGCGACGCTGACCTTCCCCACCGTCGCGGGGCTCCGCCCGACCGGCGCGGCCGCGCCGGAGGCAGCATCAGCGGGAGCCGTCGGGGTATCCGGCATCGCTCTCCCCGACGCCTGCGGCCCACCTTTCCGCGCCGCGGCGGCCGGGACGCTGGAGATCACTACCCGGTGCCTCACCCGCCGCGGCCGCCGCAGCCGCACCGGCCGGCCGGCGAGCCGGCCGACCCGCGGCGCGCCCAGGGCGCGTACACCGCCGGACACCACCGCCAGCGGGCTACGGGAACCCACCGGAATCCGGCCGAGCAGCAGCACCATCCCGTACGCGGCGCCGAGCAGGATCAGCCCGTTACCGATCAGCCCGTAGCCGGCCCACAACCCCATCGTGTTCACCCCGACGAGGAGCACCACCCCCGCGCCGATCGCCTGCGTGAAGGTGTAAGGGCCGCCCGGGATCCGGCGCCCGTCCGGGGTCCGGCCGATCAACTGCGGGAACTTCCGCGCCCGGGTGTACCACTTCACCACCTCCACCGCGGGCGCCTCGTTCACGACCACCGCGCCACCACCTGGCCGGCGCGGCGGTCGGCCACAACGGGTACCTGATCAGCGGCGGCCGCCAACGGACTCCGGCCGGGCAGTTTGCCGGCGGCCGTGAACCCAGTGACAGCCCCCGGGTCGCGGTGCAGGTGCACCGCCGGTGCGCCGACTTCGTCCTGCACCCGGTTCTGCAGGTTCGTCACGTTGAAGACGATCCACACGAACACCCCGGCGGCCAGGCCACTGATCAGGATCCGGGCCATCGCCCCACGAGAAGAGATGCCCTGCCAGAGCACGAACCCGACACCCGCGACCGAGGCCAGCGCCCGGAACAGCGTGCCGAGCTCGGTGGTCTTGGCGGTCAGGCAATCGAGGATGCCGGTGCCACAGGCGGCGCCCAGAACGTTCTGCTGGGCGAGGACAACAACAGACATGAAATCGCTCCTCCTAGTTGCTGGACTGGACGCCCGGAGTGCTCCCCGCCGGCGGCGGACCGCCCGCCGACGACGCCAATTCGGGGGTGGGATCCAGCGCCGTGACCTCCCACCGGCCGGCCCGCGCCGTCAACGTCAGCGCGTACTGAACGCTCAGCTGCTGCCGCGCGCTCGGCCCCGCCGCCGCGGTGACCAACACCCGCACCCGGTCACCTCCGGTCGCCGGCAGCGCCGATCCGGGCACATCCCGATCCGCCAGCACCTCGCCGACGGTCACCGCCCGATACGGGGCGGGTGTGACCGCCGGGATCACACTCCCTGGAGAGACGTAGCGGGTGACATCACCGCTGCCCGTCAGCAGCGCGGCGAGGAAACCCGTCACCGCGGTACTCACCGCCCCGCCCGGCGCCACCGGATACCGGTAACCCAACGCCTCGGCCGCCGCAGCTGGCGGCGCCGCCACTGGGGCCGGCAACATCGGCGCCACCATCGCGCCCGCCCGGTACGTCACCGCCACCTGGAAATACCGCCGCACCCCAGCCCCGGCCGGCGCCGCCAACGGCGACACCGTCACCCCCACCGTCACCGACCACGCCTCGCCAGCGACGTGCCGCAGCCCGGCAGTCGCCGGCTGCTCCGCCCGCCATGGCACGTCCGGCAGCTGCACACCATCCCGGCTGCCGCCTTGCACAAGAGGCGCAAGCGCCCCTTCCTGCCCCCGCCGGCTCTGCAGCCAGACCACCACCAGACGTTGAGCGAACTCCCCCACCGCCGCCTGCTCGCCGGAACGGTCCACCACAGGCGCGGCCGCGGCCGGCCGTGCCGGGCCGCCCGCCTGCACGACCGCCAGCGCCAGCCCAACCGGCCCGGCGGTCAGCGCCGCCCACAGCAGCCCGGTCACGGCCAGGGTCGCCAATCGCGAGCCGCTGGTCCAGCCCGCCTGTAGACACCCATCACTGCCGGCCGGCTGCTGCTCACCGCCCGCCGGCTCGGCATCACTCAACTGCTCAACCACGTTGCTGTCCATGACGTCACCTCCACCGCGGTTGCCTGACACCGAAGAAAGGTGCGCACCCGGGGCGCCGTGTGACAGGACGCCTACGACGACTTCACCGTCGGGCACGGTCACCAGTCCCGCGCTCGCACGCGCCTCCAGCCGGTCGGGTGCAAGCCGCTCCGCCGGGCTGGGCAAGGAACACGAGCGGCCGGGCAATGATCCCGGAGCCGGTGGCCGTCGATCAGGCAAGCGATCAGGCAACCAGCCGCAACCACGATCTGAGGCGTCCCCGTCACTGCGTGGAACCGGAGCGACTGTGTCGACCCTGTCCTGCCTCCCCCACTCCCCCAACATTTCGCTATTCCGAACCCACACCGACCTCGACGCGGGCGTCGACGACCGAAACAGCGCCGGCATCTTCGTGCGGCTCAGCCAGGAGTGGACCCGGCTCGGCGCCCTCCCGTCAGTCGTTCACACCCTGCGCCGCTGGGGAACGGCAGAGCCGATACTCGCCGGACCCGCCTCGCTCGGCGAACTCCTCGACCGCATCGACCGCACCCACGGCAGCGCGGAGGACGACCTACTCCTCGCCCTCCTCCGGCTCACCCAGGCCGGACAGCAACTCGCCGGACGCGTCCTGCTGCAAGCCATGCTCCCCAAAATCGCCCGAATGGTGCGCACGATGCGCTCCACCACCAGCGAAGACCGGCTGATCGAAGACCGCCGGCACATCGCTGTCGCCACCTTCTGGGAGGTGCTCAACGCCTACCCCGTCCACCGCCGGCAGACCGGGGTCGCCGGAAACCTCGCACTGGACACCCTGCATCAGCTGACCAGCGGTCTCCGCAAACCCCCAGCCGACATCCCGCTCGACCCGGACGAGGCCGGCGAGCGGCTCGCCCTGCGCTGCTACCAGGAGCCCCGCCTGTTCGGCGAAGGCCTGAGCGCGGACGCCGACCTACTGGAGGTCATCGCCTGGGGCGTCGACGTCGCGGCCATCACCAGCCAAGAGGCCTCCGTTCTCGTCCGCGTCTACCTGCCGGACCCCCGCGACCGGCGCCGCGGAGCCGGCGTGGCACAAGACCTCGGGATCAGCCACGCCGCGCTCAGACAGCGGTGCAGCCGCGCCCGCCGCCAACTCATCGCCGCTGTCCGCGCCGACGCCCAGGGGGCACGGTCACACTGGCAGCCCGCCCCCCGCCTGAACCGCACGGCGCCACCCAGCCGACCCGAGGCCGTTCCCTGCCCCAGCGGGCACCGATGAGGCCGAGCCGGGCTGACGGCGCCCATCGCTGGCCCTATCAGCGAGCGAAGGACGACGCACGGGTGATGCGGTGCATCCTCGCGAGCTTGAGCCGTTTCAGCCTGACGTCAGATTTACCGGAAGCGAGAAGCAAGCGCCCCTCGGCCGGCGGGTCGAGAGCGGTGCCTCCCCCGGCGGACAGTCGTTGGAGGCAGAGCAGGTTGAGGCGTCGGTTGTTGGCTGATCAGCCGAGCTCACACGGCGCGCAAGCGTGGCGACAGCGGGCGGAACAGGGTGTTGTCGGCGTCGGCTGCAAACCCGGCGATGCGGGCGAGCTCGTCTGGACTCAAACCACGAGACAGCACCGCTTGAGCGATAGAAGCCGGTAGTTCACTGGTCTCCGGCGGCAGTAAATCAGACAGCGGCTCACGCGTACGCCAGCCATTGGCCGAAAACGTCTTGTACAAACGGGTGCGTTCGGCAGCACGCAGATGGCCGATGTCGTGAGCCTTCTCGATCAGGGCCTGCATGGACACGCCCCACTCGCGTTTGAGGTCATGCAGACGGCCGGTGCTCACGTTGCGCAGCTGGAACCGGATGGCCTCCGTCGGCATCAGGAACTCCGCGGCGAACGCGTTGGCGTCGCTCTCCATGTCCTCGGTTATCTCCACCGAGTGCAGGCACAGATGGCCGAGTTCGTGTGCGAGCGTCAGTCTCAACCGGTCGGTCGGGGTGCGATCGTTGATCAGCATGACTGGAAGATCGTCAACCCATTGCGACATGCCATCGACTCGGGCCGTGCCGAAGTCCTGCGTGATGACCAGGCAGCCGGCCGCCTCGAGCCATCGCACCAGATCACGCACCGGACCGATCGGCATTTGCCACTGCATGCGCACCATGCGGGCTGCGTCCGCCGCGGGCACCTCAATCGGATCGAAGCGTGGGACCGTTTGACCCGCGCGCAGCGTGATCTCTTCCATCAGCTGCCCCGCGTGCATCCGGTAGACGTTCAGCTGCGCCTCCAGCTGGCGCCACACGGTTGCTTTGGCGGTGGCGCGGCGGCGCATATGCGCGTCCACGGCCATCGCCCCACGCACGCGGCCGGCCCGATGAAGAAACGCCGCAGTGACACCCAGCGCGGCGGCCAGCGCCTCGATCACCGTGTCGTCCGGCGCGCGCAGGTTCGCCTCGTACCGAGACAACGCCGCCTGGGTGACCCCGGCCGAGTCGGCGAGCTCGGCTTGGGTGATGCCGTGAGCTCGACGCACCGTCATCAACGCCTCGCCAAGTCCGTTCATGGCGCGGGATCGGCCTCTCCAGTCTCATCCCCCGCTCCGGAGGCGTCGATGATCGGTGGCGTCGGTCCGCTCGGCATCGGCCGGATTGCGACTGCGCCAGTGCCCGGCTCCAAAGCGATGACGACGCTCCACACCACGTTGTCCAGTCCGTCCCGCATCGAGATCACCGCGTCGCCGATCGAGCGGGTCGCGGCATCCCAGAGATAGCCGGCTGCCAACCGCACCTCGTCCATCTCCGGGAACAGCGGTTGTTCGCCTTGCATATAGAACTGCAACGCCGTCTGGGTGGGATAGGTGCTGATCCTGTCGCCAAGCCCGTGGCGCTTCACGCGCATCAGGTACCTCGTCCCGACCCGGACAACTCTCATCGGCTCGCGATCAACAACGGTTATCTCGGCCTCCCCGTCAAGGCGCTGCATCAGGTGTGCCCACACCCGGTCATGGATCCAGTTGGCCAGCCCGCGCTCGGAGTGGTCCACTACCCAAGCCGGCCGTAGCTCTCGATACAATCCAAGATCGCCACGAGCGCCCGCCACGCTCTGCGCGACCGCCAGGGTCACCTTGTCGCCAAGTTCGGCAAGCACTGCGTCCTGGGTGGTATGAGAATCCATACCGGAAGATATACCACTCGCTCTGGCCAGTGCCCCGGCAAGGAACGTGTACGACGTTGGGTCCCGCCGGTCGCCGAGCACGCCGCGCTCAGACAGCGGTGCAGCCGCGCCCGCCGCCAACTCATCGCCGCTGTCCGCGCCGACGCCCAGGGGGCCCGGTCACACTGGCAGCCCGCCCCCCGCCTGAACCGCGCGGCGCCACCCAGCCGACCCGAGGCCGTTCCCTGCCACAGCGGGCACCGATGAGGCTGAGCGGGCGTCGACGCGGCAGAGCGGCGCTACCGCGGCGGGGCCCGACCTTGCCCCAAGCTGGCCGCCCAATTGGGATTCTGATTGGGCCATGCATGCCCCGTTTATGAGGCAACTTGTCTCGGCGTTGGCTTCATCTCTGGCCTCGGCTCTCCGAGCACCTCGCCTAACGCGGTCGCGAAAGAGGCCTAGCTGGCGGCCCCAACGCTGGCCCCTGAGGGCGACCCCCTGGACTCACACTGGACACATTTGGTCCGATCTTGGCGCAAGCATGGCCCATTCAGTTAGCAACCTGCCTACTGCTCGGTCCCAAGCTTGGCCCCGCATAGATGCACAGAGCGCCATGGTTGCCGGCGTGTCGACGCCTACCTGCACCATTCGGCACCCAAACGTCTCTACGGTGTGAGGCACCTTGGTGAGAAGGTTGCCGACCGACTGTCACAGGGCATCGGGCGAGATGCACCTTTGTTGGAGCATGGAAGGGCGTGAGCGCGTCTTGGCGACCAGCGGGTCCGACGACAGGCTTGCCCGGACGGTCGCGGTGATCAACGGCAAGGGCGGGGTGGGAAAGACGTCGATCACGGCAAACGTCGCTGGTCAACTCGCCGCCGCCGACTACCGGGTCCTGGCCGTTGACCTCGACCTGAGCGGCAACCTCAAGCTCGACCTCGGATACATCGGCCAAGACGACGACGGCAAGGGTCTTGTCGACGCGATCTGGAACGACGGGGACATCCCGGTCATCACCGCAGTTCGCGAACACCTCGACGTGATCCCCGGTGGCCGGCACCTGGAGATGCTCGCCGCGCTCAGCCTGTCCCCAGTGGCGCAGGATCTGCCCGGTGGGGGAGTGGCCTCATCCTTCGCGGCCAAGCTGGCCGGGCTCGCCGACGCGTACGACCTCGTCCTGCTCGACTGTGCGCCCGGCAACCCGGTGCTACAGGACATGGCCTTGAACACCGCCCGGTATGTGCTCATCCCGACCAAGACCGACGCTGCCGGCTGGGATGGGCTCAGGATGGTGGGCCCACGGGTGCGGAAAGCGCGCCGAGACAACCCGCGGCTCACCTACCTGGGCGTCGTCCTCTTCGCGCACCAGACCAACGCCACCAGGGTCCTCAAGAACACCCAGAAGCGGCTGGAGGAGGTAGGCGATCTTGTCCCTATCTTCGACGCCTTCATCCGGCACAGCGAGACGGCGGCGCACGACTGCCGCGCCCGCGGCCAACTCGCTCACGAGCTCGCCCGCGACGTGACCGCGAGCAGACGGGAACGGCTGGCGCTGCTGCGAAACCGGCGAGGAGAGGGGAACGTCATCCCGCTACCTGCCGCGCTTTCCGCTTCGGCGGACTCCCTCGCCGGCGACTACGAACAGCTCACCCGCGAGATCCTGCTGCGCATCTCCGACGTCGAGGAGACGTCCACCGCTGCCAGGACAGGGCTGTGACCGTCGCAGGCGACCCGGTCGCCAAGACCGACGGAAGTGCCCGAGAACTGCCTATTGGCCGGCTCCGCAGCTTTGAAGATGCCGACGCCCCGGATCTCGCCACCCTGCTCACGCGGCGGTCCCCACGAACGCAGGAGTCGCCCGGACCCGCTGCAGCTCAGACGGATCAGGGAGCCCCGCCGGGTCAGGGCGAGGAAACGCCACCCGAGCTTCCGCGCCGGCGGGTGACCCGCGGAACGGGCCGGAAGCCCAGTACCACATCGGCCGGCCGCGACACCGGACGGAAGAACCGGATCCGCTCGAGCAGCGTCCACGTCCCCTCCGCGCTCATCGACCGGATCATCGCCGAACGCGAACGCAGCGGCCGGTCCAACGGGGAGATCATTATCTCCGCGCTCGAGTCGGCCCACGACCAGATGCATCAGCTCATCCAGCGCCGGGACCCCACCGGCGGATCGTTGTTCGTCTCCCGGCCCTCCCGCGGTGCCCGGCTCTCCGACGGACCCCTGACGGCGCTGAACGTGCGGCTGTACGAAGCCGACTACGACGTCATCGACGAACTGGTCGAGAAGTTCGGCGCCTTCAGCCGCGGACATCTGATCAGCGCCGCCCTCACTGCCTACTTCGACCGCGGCCGTGCCAAAACCCCATAGTTGGCCTTGCCGGCGCGCTTCCTCCGGGCGCGGTCCGGCGACGTTCCTCACCCCCTGGGGGCTCGCTCTCGGTAACCGTCCTGACAGGATGACCGCCGACTCAGGAGCTACTGGAGCGGCGGAGGGTAACCACCGGCATGGGGGAGGGGAGTCCGGATACGCCGAGGACCCTCGCCGAGAAACTCGGCCACCTCTTCACGGTCGTGCATCCGCGGGAGAAGGGGGAGTACAGCTACCGGGACGTGGCCGCCGCGATCGAAGCGGCCGGCGGAACGACGATCTCCGCGAGCTACATCCATCAGCTCCGGACCGGAAGTCGGGACAACCCGACGAAGAAGCATCTGGAAGCCTTGGCCGACTTCTTCGGCGTGCCAGCCGCGTATTTCCTCGACGACTCGCAAGCGGAGGGCATCGAGGCGCAGCTCAGCGTGACCGCTGCTCTCCGCGACGCCGGCGTACGAGACGTCGCTCTCCGGGCAGCCGGCCTGTCCGAACACAGCCTCAACATGATCAAATGCGTGATCGACTACACCAGGCACGCCGAAGGGCTGGACACCGACTCGAGGGCGCGCGGGCGCGCGGGCGCCGGATAGCGCACCCACGCGCTGTGGGGATAAGGCATGCGGCGGCGCTAGCTCCACCACGGTAAGCCGGCGGACCACACATTTCGAGTCTTGTCACACCCGCCTGCTACTGTCCACACACGCACTGTTGAGACAGGTAATGATGTCCATTGCAGTGGACGAAGGGGTTAGGGATGCATCTCCGCCGTCGCCGTTCGGGTCGCTACGGCACCCCACCGCCAGCAGTTCCACGAACGCGCCGACAGCCCGAACACCACCGTGTCATCGACCCTCGCCAGCCGGGGAGCGCGACACCTGCTGTGCCGACGCTATCCGGCGTCTCGCCGGTTACAGACGGCGCCCCGCACTGATCCCCTCAGAAACGGCCACCACTCATGCCCTCCCATACCGCCACACCCCGGCCCGCCTCCGGCGACAGCAGGCCTTCCGCCAACGGACGGCTCGCGGGTCGGCTCTCCGGCAGCACCAGCGTGAAGGAGCGCCCGCCGGCGGCAGAGACGAGCATCAGCCCTCCGCCGAAACTGCGCCGCCGGCCCGCCCTCACTGCTGTCGCCATCGCCCTGATCGCACTCAGCGGCGCCGGCGCCGCCTGGCTGAGCACCGCCGTCGGGCACACCCACAGCGTGCTCGCGGCGCGGACCGCTATCGAGCGCGGCAGCGTCATCACCGCCGGCGACCTCACCACCGCCAGCATCAACGCGGACCCGGCGCTGCACCCCGTCGCCGCGAGCGGGCGCGAGCAAATCCTCGGCCGGCGCGCGGCCGTCGACCTAGCCGCCGGCACCCTCCTCACGCCGCAGTCGGTCACAGCCGCAGCCGTACCGGCCCCCGGCCAGTCCGTGGTCGGGATCAGCCTCACCCGAGCGCAGCTCCCCGCGCAGCCGCTGCGCCAGGGTGCCAAAGTGCGGATCGTCGACGCACCGAAAACCCAGGACGACCCGCCCAGCGGCACACCCACGTCCACGGCCGCGACCGTCATCGACGCCCGCCAGCCATCCGACGACGGTTCAGTGATCGTCGATGTCACCGTCCCCAGCGCGGAGGCCGACATCCTCGCCGCCCGGGCCGCCACGGGCCGGGTCGTCCTCATCCTCGACGGCGCCGGCTGATGGCGGTCATCGCCCTGACCTCCGCCAAAGGCAGCCCAGGCGTCACCACCGCCGCCCTTGCGCTCGCCCTGGCCTGGCCCCGGCCGGTCCTGCTGCTCGAGGCCGACGTCGCAGGTAGCAGCAGCATCCTCGCCGGCTACCTACGCGGCGTCGTCCGCCACGACAAGGGCCTGCTCGACCTCGCGCTCGCTCACCGCCGCGGCGCGCTCGCCGACGGGCTGCGCGCCGCCTCCATACCACTGCCGGACAGCCAGGTCCGCCTCGTCGCCGGCCTCACCAGCCCGGCGCAGACGGCCACGCTGCAGCCGGCGTGGGAGCCGATCGCCGTTGTACTTGCCGGGCTCGACCGCACCGGCACAGACGTCATCGTCGACGCCGGGCGGATCGGCGCCCAGCACGGACCCGCCCCGCTGCTCCGTGAAGCGGACCTCACACTGCTCACCACCCGCACCACGCTGCCGGCTATCGCCGCGGCCCGGGCCCGGGCCGGGCTGCTCGGTGAGGAGCTGACCAACCAGGGCACCGGCAGCGACGCTCTCGCCCTGCTGCTGGTAGGGGAGGGGCAGCCGTACTCCGCCCAGGAAATTCGCGGCGCCGTCGCCGCACCGGTGGGCGCCACCGTCGCCTGGGACCCCGTCAACGCCGAGGTGTTCAGCCTCGGCGCTACCCCAGGCCGCAGGTTCCAGTCCTCCGCGCTGGTCCGCAGCGTCCACGCCGCTGCCAGCGCGATTCAAGCCCTCGTCACCACCCGCCGCGAGCGGCTCGCCCCCGGGCCGCTCGTGCAGGACGGAGACCACGCTCGTGCCTGACCACGCCGCCGCGCCACCCAGGTTGGCCAGCCTGCCGCTGTTCGACGACACCCCGGCACCGGACACCACACCGGCCGCCCACCCGACGGCCCCCGCCGCGCGAGCGCTCGCCGACCCGGCCATTCAACTGGGTCACCGGCCGGGGACGACGACGGGTCGACCCCCCCATCCCGATGTCAAGGTGCCGGATGGAGGGCGACGGGAGCCCGGTGCTGTCATCGACTGGGGCCTCGTCCGGGCGTTCCGGCAGCAAGCCGCCGACCAGCTCGCCGCCGCGCTCCGCGAACGGGAAGGGCTCGACGAAACCGGCCGGCATGAACTCGGCCGGCGGATCGTGCTCGACCTACTCACCCAACACGCCGACGAGGCGCTCACCGCCGGAGACGAAACGTTCACCGCCGAGGAGCAGCTGACCCTCGCCGTGGCGGTCTTCGACAGCCTGTTCGGCCTCGGCCGGCTGCAGGGACTCGTCGACCAGGCCGACCTCGAGAACATCGAGGTCTACGGCTGCGACAAGGTCGTCCTGGAGCACAGCGACGGGCGACTCACCGCCGGCCCACCGGTGGCCGACAGCGACGAGGAACTCATCGAGTTCCTGCAGTTCCTCGGCAGCCGCACCGGCAGCAACGACCGCCCGTTCAGCCCACTGCACTCGCACCTGCATCTACGCCTCGACGGCGGCGCCCGCCTCGCCGCCAGCGCCTGGAACACCCCCCGGCCGCTGGTCGTGATCCGCCGGCATCGGCTGCGCGACGTCAGCATCGATGAACTCGTCGAGCTCGGCATGCTCAGCGCGGACCTCGCATCGTTCCTCATCGCCGCGGTCCGCGCCAACCACAGCCTGGTCATCAGCGGCGCGATGGGCGCGGGTAAAACTACGCTTTTAAGGGCGCTGTGCGCCGCCCTCGACGTCGACGAGCATCTGGGCACTTTCGAGACCGAGTACGAGCTTCATCTGCATGAACTTCCGGAACGGCACTGGCGGGTCTCCGCGTTCGAAGCCCGTCCCGGCAGCGGAGAGCGGGCACCGGATGGCAGCCGCGCCGGCGAGGTCACCCTCGACGAGCACCTCTACAACGCCTGGCGGCACAACCTCGGTCGGTTGATCGTCGGTGAGCTGCGCGGGAAAGAGATCAGCGCCCTGTTCAAGGCCATGCAGGGGGCCGCGGGAAGCATGTCGACTCTGCATGCCCGTTCCGCCCACTCCGCGATCGGCCGGATGGTGACCCTCGCCATGGAAATCGGGCCGAGCGTCACCGAATCCTACGCCGTCAAGCAGGTCGGAATGAACATCCAGCTGATCGTGCAACTCAAGCTCGACACCCGAGTCCAAGGCGGGGTACGGCGGCGCAGCCGCTACGTCTCAGAGGTCCTCGCCCTGGAAGGGGCCGGAGACGGGAAACCCACCATCACCGACGTCTACCGCCCCGGCCCCGACGGACGCGCCGTACCCGGCACCCTGCCGGAGTGGCTGAGGGAACTGACCCTCGAAGGGTTCGACGCCAGCACCTTCACCGGCAGGGTGGCATGACGCCGCTGCTCGCCGCGGCCACCGCGATGTCGCTGGTCGGTGGCGTGATGCTGCTCGCCGCCGGGCTGCGACCGGTTCCGGTGCTACCCCGCCCCACCCCGGGCGGGACCGGCGGCGGGCGGCTGCACCGCCTGGCGCGCGGTCCGGGCCGGTTCAGCCCACGCAACCGGGCGCTGCTGCTCACCGGCCTGATCGCGGGCCTGCTGGTGTGGCTGATCACCGGCTGGGTCGTCGCCGTGCTGGTGCTGCCCGCCGCCCTCGCCGGCCTGCCCGTCCTGTTGATGGCACCGCAGAACGGCACGTCCATCGCCCGGCTGGAGGCGATGGAGGAATGGACCCGGAGCCTCGCCGGCGTACTCACCGTCGGCGTCGGCTTGGAGCAGGCCGTCATCGCCACCCTGCGTTCCACCCCGGAGGCGATCCGCCCGGAAGTCGCTACGCTCGTCGCCCGGCTGCGGGCCCGCTGGACCACCGCAGCCGCGCTACGCGCGTTCGCCGACGACCTCGACGACGCCACCGGCGACCTGATCGCCGCCAGCCTGCTGCTCGGCGCCACCCGCCGCGGCGGCGGCCTCGCCAGCGTGTTGGAGGGTTTGGCCGCCAGTGTCGCCGACGACGTGCGGATCCGGCGGCAGATCGAGGCGGACCGGGCGAAACCGCGAACCGCGGCCCGCTGGATCACGATCATCACCGTTGGGGTGTTGGTGATGTTCTCCTTCAACGGCAGCTACATCGCCCCCTACGGCAGCGGCATCGGACAGCTCATCCTGATTCTCCTGCTCAGCGCCTACGTCGGCGCGCTGCTCTGGATGCGGCAGATGGCCGCCGGTGCCACGCTCCCGCGGTTCATCGGCCGGCAGGTCGCTGCCGAGGAGATGAACCAGTGACCGGGTTGCAGCTCGCGATCACTGACGGCGTCGTGTTCGGCCTCGGCGTCACAATGATCATCTGGCAGCTGGCGCCCGCCCAGCCCGACCTGCGTTCCGCCCTCGCCCGCCTCACCCCGGACCGCGCCGCGACCACTCCCAGCGCCGTCACCGGCGGCGGGCTGCAAGACCGGGCCGGGTTGTGGGTGCACCGCAACCTGCCCGTCGCCGCCGCCGGGCGGCTACCCCGCCGAGAACTCGCGGTGCTCCGCATCCCGGTGCACCGCTACCTCGGCGAGAAAACGCTGTACGCCTTGATCGGGTTGCTGTTCCCCGCCCTCCTCACCGGCGTCGTCGGCCTGATCGGCCTCCGGCTGCCGTTCGCGTTTCCGCTGCTCGCCGGGCCGCTCCTGGCCGCTGCCATGTCGTTCATCCCGGACGTCACCGTCCGGACCAACGCCAAAACCGCCCGCGAGGAGTTCACCCGCGCCCTCGGCGCCTACATCGACCTGGTCGCGCTGGAACGGGCCAGCGGATCCGGCTCCACCCAGTCACTGGAGACCGCCGCCAGCATCGGTGACAGCTGGGTGTTCCGTCGGCTCCGCGAGGAGCTGGCCCGCGCCCGATGGGCCGGCACCGCACCCTGGGACGGCCTCAGCCAGCTCGCTGAGGAACTCGGCCTACCCGAGCTGGCCGACCTCGGCGACATCATGCGGCTGTCCGGCGAACAGGGCGCGACGGTCTATGCGACGCTGCGCGCCCGCTCCGCGAGCCTGCGCACGGCGCTGCTCAACAACGAGCACACCAAGGCCAACGCCGCGGGGGAGCGGATGACACTGCCCCTCGCAACTCTGGGCCTGGTGTTCCTTCTTCTGCTCGCCGCACCGGCCGTGCTCCGCGTCCTGTTCAGCACCCCCTAGCCAACCCACCCCGAGGAGGCACCCACCCCATCTGATGTCACAAACTGTCCCCGTCCGTGACCTTCTGCAAGTTGAACCCTCGCCACCCAGGGAAGGACCCGCCATGCTCCAGCTCTACGTCACCCTCGGCAGCCTGCTGCTCCCCACCCGCGACCGGGTGCAGCGGCGACTCCAACACCGCGACGACGCCGGGCTGGCCACCCTCGAGGTGGTCCTCCTCGCCCTCGGGCTGTTCCTGCTCGCCACCGCAGTCGTCGCCGGCATCGGCGCCGCCGTCAACGCCCGGCTGCACTCGATCCACTGATGACCCGGACCCGGCCCGCCTCACCGTCCCGGCTGCGCGATCGGCTGCGCTGCCGGGACGAACGCGGGTCGGCGACGCTGCAGCTCGTCGTCGTGTTCCCCGCCCTCATGCTCATGATCTTCGGGGTGGTGCAAGGCGCGCTGTACTATCACGCCCGCACCGTCGCGCTCGCCGCTGCGCAGGAAGGACTCCGCGACGCCCGGGTGGAGAACGGCACCGCCAGCGCTGGTGGTGCCGCCGCCCACGAGTTCGCCGCGCAGGCCGGTGACGGTCTGCTCGTCGACGTCACCATCTCACCGTCCCGTACCGCCGTCTCCGCCAGCGTCACCGTGCGCGGGCGTTCCCTCAGCCTGCTCCCCGGCCTCCCCGGGCTACCGGTTTCTCAGACCGCCACCGGCCCGGTCGAACACCTCACGCAGGCCACACAGCAGCCATGAGGAGTCGGGTCCGCGGTGACGACGGCTCCGCCGTGCTCGAGCTGGTGGTGCTCGCGCCGGTCTTCGCGCTGATCGTCGCCCTGCTGGTCTTCGCCGGCCGCGTCGCCCTCGCCGATCACGCCGTCGCCCAGGCCGCTGACGAAGCCGCCCGGACCGCGTCGATCGCCCGCACCCAACCCGAGGCGGACAGCACCGCCGACGCGGCCGCCCGCGCCGCCCTCGCCCAGCAACACCTCGACTGCCTCAGCACCCAGGTCGGGGTCGACACCGCCGGGTTCGGTCACCCCGTCGGCACACCCGCCACCGTCGGCGCGACAGTCACCTGCGTAGTGCGGCTGTCCGATCTGGCGGTGCCCGGCGTGCCCGGCACCCGCACGGTCACCGCCAGCGGCACCAGCCCGCTCGACACCTACCGGGAGAGATGACCGTGGGTTCAGCAACCCCGATGCGCCGGCCCGGGCGGCCGGCGGCACGTAGGACACGACGGTCCGCCGGCGTGCGGCCCGGCGGAATCCGCCCCCGCCGGGTCGGTGGAGACCGCGGGTCGATCTCACTCTTCTTCGTCGTCACCACCGTCGGCCTGCTGATCGCTGTTGGTCTGGTCGTGGACGGCAGCGGCAAGGTCCGCGCTCTGCAGCGCGCCCACGACGTCGCCGCCGAAGCCGCCCGCACCGGCGGTGAAGCGGTACTCGCCGGCCCGGCCATCCGCGGGCAGAACGTGCAGGTAGACGCCTCCGCGGCCCGCTCAGCCGCCGCCGGCTACCTCGCCGCCGCGCACGTCGCCGGCACCGTGACCATCACCGGCGGCACCCGCCTTGAGGTCACCGCCACCACCAGCTACACCCCAACGTTCCTCAGCATGATCGGTATCGGCACGCTCACCACCACCGGGCACGCCGAGGTCCGGCTGGTCCGCGGACTCAACGGGGAGCAGTAGCCGTGACCCGCGCCGTACGCGCCCGCCTCCTCGGCCTCGCCGCTCTGCTCACCATCCTCGCCCTCTGACTCGGCATCCCGGCCGCGCTCCTCACCGTCGCCGGCAACCCGCTCGCCCAGCTACCGCGCTGGCAGGACCTGCTCCGCCCCGACGACGGCTCGCTGTTCCTCACCGTGCTCGCCCTCATCGGCTGGGCCGGGTGGGCCACCTTCGCGTTCAGCGTGCTCATCGAGACGGTCGCCGCGGCCGGCCGCCGCCCCGCCCCCCACCTCCCCGCGCTGCGGATGCAGCAGCGCGCCGCCGCCGGCCTCGTCAGCACCGCCGCGGTTCTCTTCTCCCTCGGCGGGCACGTCGCCGGCGCCGCAACACCCGCACCCTCACAAGCCGCCGCTCACCGGCCCGCCGCGGCCGGCACCGGCACCCCGTACGCCCCGCGAAGCGCCCTCCCACCGGCCAGCTGCCGCATCCACCGTCGAATTTCATCCAGCGGAGCAACCGATCCGGTTCACGCCAGGCGCCGCGGCCGGGCCGGTAGTAGGCCAAAGCCGAGCCGCCCGGAGCCACACCGTCCTCCACGGCGAGTCGCTGTGGTCCATCGCCGAACACACCCTCGGGGACGGCGCCCGATACCCGGAGATCGCCCGCCTCAACTACGGCGCACGGCAACCGGACGGCGGCGCCCTCACCAGCAGCCACTGGATCCACCCCGGCTGGATCCTGAAACTCCCCGCCACCAGCAGATCCTCGACGGCGGGCAAGCCCGCCGGCGGGCGATCACACGGCGAGCACCTGCGGACGGTGCAACCCGGCGACACCCTCTCCGGAATCGCGGGGCAGGAGTACGGGGACCCGGCGCGGTACCCCGACATCGCCCACGCGAGCCGAGGCATCACCCAACCCGGCGGTCGGCACCTGACCGACCCGGACGTCATCGACGTCGGCTGGACCGTACGGATCCCCGCCAACGGCTCCACCGGAGCCACCAATGGCACGACGCCAGCACCTGAGCAGGCCCGGCAGCCCGATGAGGAACCGCCGGGCGTAACCCCCAACCCACGCGATCAGTCACCAACCCGCGCAGCACCGGCCGCGGGCAGCGCAGCGACCCCGAACAACCCCGCGGTCAGCTCTAGCAGCGCACCCCGAAACCACCCCGCACCCAGCCCCGCTGCCGGCTCCCGCACCACCTCTCCCGCCGCCGCCGCCCACCCAGCGGCCAGTCACTACGCCGGTGACGATCACGGCTTCCCGGTCCGCACCACAACCGGCGTCGGAGCGTTCCTCGCCGCCGGCGTCCTCGGACTCCTCGCAGCCCGGCGCGCCGCACAACAGCGGCGGCGGCGCCCCGGACACGCCATCCCGCTCCCCGGGACGGAATCCGCCGCCACCGAGCACGACCTACGGACCGCCGCCGACCCGATCAGCGTCGACACAGTCGACCTCGCCCTACGCAGCCTCGCCGCCCACTGCGCCCAGACACAACAGCCGCTGCCCGTCGTACGCGCCGCCCGGCTCACCGCCGCACAGTTCGACCTCTACCTCGCCGATCCCGCCACCCTCCCGCCACCGTGGGCCGGCACCGCCGACGCCACCGTATGGACCCTGCCCGCCGACGTCGACGACCTCCCCAGCCTCGACGACACCACGCACATCCCGGCCCCGTACCCGAGCCTCGTCACCGTCGGACACGACCAGGAAGACGGACATGTGCTGCTCGACCTCGAACACCTCGGCGCCCTCGCCGTCAGCGGCGAACACCACGCCACCCGCGAGGTGCTCGCCGCGGTCGCCGTCGAACTCGCCACCAGCCGCTGGGCCGACGACCTGCAAGTCACCCTGATCGGCGCCTACCCCGAACTGGAAGACGCCCTGCAAACCGGCCGGATCCGCTACCTACCAGCCGTCGGACACATCCTCGACGAGCTCGCCGCCCGCGCCGACACCGACCGCGCGATCCTCGCCCAGGAAGGCGCCGCCGACCTCAACTCGGCACGAGCCACCGGCGTCGCGCCCGACGCGTGGACCCCCGAGATCCTGATACTCGCCGCCGAGATCACCCACAGGCAGAGGCGCCAGCTTGAGGAACTCATAGCCCAGCTGCCCCGCGTCGCGATCGCCGTGGTCACCAGCGGCGAGCCGCTAGGGGAGTGGGCCATCCGCCTCGACAGCGACACCGCCACCCTCGAACCGATCGGCCTGCGCATCCGCCCGCAGCGCATCGACGACGAAACCTACGGCCGGATGCTCGACGTCCTAGCCGTCGCCGACGAGGACGACCCGACCGAGGTCGAGGAACCCCCGGAGCCGGCCCTGGAGGACCTCCCGGCCGCGGCACCCGAACCACCCGCCGTGGCCACCGAGCCGGCCGAAGCGCACACCCGCAATGGCGGGCGCGCCGCCGCGGACGACCCGACCTCCTCGACGGACCAGCCGGACGGCAGGCGCCACCCCGGCCCTCACCGAAGGGCCAGCCGCTACACCGACCGCCGCATCCGCCGACCCCACCAGCATCGACCAGCCCTCTGCCCCCTCCGAACTCACACCACCAGCCTCACCGCCGACCCGGGACATCGACACGGGCAGCACAAACGACGAGCGAGAACCGACCCCCACCATCGGCCGCGGACAGCCGCACAACGGCGCCGTAGAGCACCAGACCAGCAACGGCTCAACCGACATAGCCGAACATCCCATCCAGCAGGAAACACCCACGCTCGGCGCCGAGCCCAACGCCCCGCCCAGCGCATCCGCCGCACCTGCACCGAAACACCCCGAGCAGGACCCAGCCGCCCGCCCGCTGCCAGCTCAGGCGCCTCGCGTCCTCGTGCTCGGCCCCGTCGACCTCATCGACGCGGGCGGCCCACTGCCGCAACGCAGCCACGCCGGCCGCTACCGCGAACTCGCTGCGTTCCTCACCCTCAACCCAGCCAGCGACACCAAGACAATCCGCGACGCCTACTTCATCGGCAACCGCCGGTACGACGACAAGGCAGTACACCAGGCAATCTCCCGGCTCCGCCGCTGGCTCGGCGCCGAGAACTTCCTGCCGAAGAACCCACCCAGCGGCCGCTACCAGCTCGGCGACGCGGTCAGCAGCGACTGGCAGGACTGGCGCACCCTCCTCCCCAACGGGCCGCTCCGCGCCTCCTCCGAAGCGCTCGAGCAGGCCCTCACCCTCATCCGGCAACGCCCGTTCTACGGCACCGACCCCCGCTACTACGCCTGGGCAGAACACGCCGCCCAGCTCATGGTCAGCGAAATCGTCGACGCCGCCTACGAACTCGCCCACAGGAGGCTGATGGAAGGCCGCTACCGCGCCGCCATAGAAGCCACCGCCAAAGGGCTGCTCATCGAGCCGGGCATGGAACGGCTCTGGCGGGTACGCATCCTCGCCGCCCGAGCCAGCGGCAACCAGCCTGCCGAACAAGACGCCATCGCCCGCCTGCTCGCCATCACCAGCGAACTCGGCGGCGACCTCGAGAACGAAACCACGACACTCCTCGCGCAGCTACGCGACCCCACCACCGCCCGAGTCGACCCGCTCGCCGAAGCCCTGTGACACCACGCGGAGGACAGACTGTGACGAGACCGGAGCATCCTGGACACCGACACCTGTCGAAGGAGCAGCCATGACCAACCAGCCCGCCCGCCGCAACGCCGCCAGCCGCCGCAGCGGCAGCCGGCGCTGCCCTGCTGACGCTGCTCACCGGCTGCAACTCCGAGAAAAGTCAGGCGGCGCCAAAGACGACGGACACACCCTCCCCAAGCTCAGGGGTGACCTCGACACCCACACCGACCGCCACCAGGGCAACGACGCCGCGAGGAGAAGCGGTGGCCGCGGCCGAACAGGCCGTCCGGAACTACTACCGAGTGACCGACATTCTCAGTGCTAGCGCACGAGGCGACATGACCGCGCTTAGAAAGGTCAGCGTGGGGTCAGGCCTCAACGACGCCCGCAATGAGCTGGTGACGTACCGGAGCAAACGCGTGGCGCCAGATTGGGACGACGCAGGTTATCTCGATGAACGCGACCGAAGCGTCGACCTATCGTTCGAACCGAAACGGCAGCCGCCGCACATCCCAGTCGTCAAGCTGAAGGTTTGCTACGACGTGAGCGGCGTAAACGTTATTGACGCCAGCGGCAAGTCCGTTGTAACCGCAACGCGAATGGAGCGCGGGCTGTCGCGAATTGGGGTGGCAAACTACCGATGGCCCGATCCAATGGGATGGCGAGTCGCCTGGGAGGAAACCAAGGGGGAGCAGTGCTCGTCGGCGTAAGGCTGCTGCTTGCTCTCATCCTTATGGCAGTTAGCTTTGTAGTCCAGGGCGCCAAGGTCGCATACGCCGAGCCGCCTCGATGTAAGAAGGTCGATCGAAAGACCGGCATCTGCGTCATTGAGGTCCCAGGCCCCGGCGGTCCTGGTGGCGGGGGTGGTGGAGGGGCGGCGGCCGCAGTAGCGGCGGCGCGTGCACAGATGGCACTTATTCTCCTCCCAAGACTGTTCCCTGCACGACGCGCGGGGTCTACAGCCCAACCGCATACTGGTCAAACGCCCGCGATTCATACTGCGCACGAATGGAACCCCAGCCGCCCGCGGAGGGGCCGAGTGGGCGGGGCATACGGATGGCGCGAGTCTACTACTGCTTCTCACTGCACCGATAAGTCTCAACAGGAATCCTCATCTTCTGGGCGGCGACGCCGCCCGCTGGTCTGCCTCCCGACCCGGCGCAGCTCGCGCGCAAAGCAGTCGCCAGCATGGGTCTGAAAGCGATCGCCATCGGTATCGTCCCTGAGCCGAAGCCGGGGAGCATCGGGCTGGTGGGGATGCCGGCCTGGATGTGGGTGGCCCAACCGGCGCCCAACACGTGGGGACCCATCACCCGCGGCGCGAGTGCCGGCGGCGTGACGGTCACCGCGACCGCAAAAGTCCACGATGTGGTGTGGTCGATGGGCGACGGCAGCGTCGTTACCTGTACGAGCCCGGGAACGCCGTACCAAGACAGCTACGGAAAGCGGGACTCGCCGGACTGTGGTCATACTTACACACGTACTAGCCGCGGCAAGTCCGGCGACGCCTACCCGATCTCGGCGACGTCGCACTGGCTGATTACCTGGGCAGGCGGCGGCCAGACCGGCACGATCAACCTCGACTTCACCGCCGGCACGCAGATCAAGGTGGGCGAGATGCAAGTGCTCGTTACCCACTGACGCGTCGCGCTCAGTCCCGGCCGCCGGCGCCCTCGCCCGTTACCTTGGGACGGCGGGTCGCAGGGGTAAGCCGCATTTGGCGGGCATACTTACGTTGTGACGGTAGCGACGACGCGGGTAGAGCGATCACCTGGCGCGATCCGTTCAGCGCTGGGGACTGGTGAGTGCGCGCAGTTCGAAGCGGAATTCCGTGAGGCCGCGGTGCGGGCCGGTGACCAGGTCGATCTGGCGCCGATCGACCTGGTTCTGGACCGCTGGTGGGGTGTGGCTGCTATCCGGGCGAACCCGCTGAGCGAAGAGGAGCGCGCACTCGTCGCCCGTGCCCGGGCGGGTGATGACTCGGGGTGGGGGTGATCCCGAACGGGGATGATCCCCGGACGCAGGCGTAGGTGCCGCGCTTCACTGCGCGGTGGCTGGAGATCGCGCGGGAACGGTACGACACGCTGCCGAAGGAGGCGCGGCGGCAGGTCGATGAACGGGTTGAGCAGCTGCTGGAGTGGTCGGAGGGGGCCTCGGGAGGCGTACGACGCGCCGAGCGATTAGTGGACGACGACGTACGGCGGGGGCGCGGGCTTGATCTTGTACGCGGTGGTTCGCGAGCACCGACGTGTGCTGATCTTGCGCATCGTGTAGCGGTGCGGTGGCCAGTGCTCGGCAGGTTGGGGTGGACGAGACAGCGTCCGCCCTGGGTTCAGGCTGGGTCATGGCTCGGGTCCGGACAGAGATCGAGGTCGACGAAGGTGTGCTGCGGCAAGCTCAGGCGCCGGCGGAGGGAAGCGGCCGTAGCCGCGACGATATGATCGAGGAGGCGCTGCAGCCCGCCTATACGGATGCGATGGGCCAGGGTTCGAACGTGGCGAGCCCGGTGGGTCCAGGCGCGTGGCCTCGACTCTCTTGGGAGTTCAGTCAAGTGTCAGGGCGACAGCGTGGCAGCTTGAGTGTTCGCGCAATCTTCGGAGGTGAGGTCTGAGGATGCGTACTTATTGGGCCGTTGCTGCTGTTGCTGTGATGGCTGGGGCCATTACCGGTGCCATGCTGTTGATCCAGGTGGTCTTCTCGGCGGATCCTTCCCTGGCCCCCTCTACCGCCGACGCTGTTCGCCAAGCATGGGGCAGCTGCCTCGGCAGGCACATCACGGCTGAAGTGACGCCTTCCGGTGGTTCGGAGACGACTTCGGTGCTGCGGCTGTTGCCAGTTCCGCACCACGACAGTGTGATCACGCAGCCGGTACGAGTGGTGGCTGTTGGAGATCGTGGGACAGCGGGCGGACGTTATGACCCGGCGCGGGGACGGTTGAGCGCCGACACCGTCTCCAGGCCGTGGCTGCAGATGGAGGGCTGCTTCGTGGACGCACAGTTCAACCTCACGTCAGTCCCGGATCCAACGCCAAAGTTCAGGGGCTGACCGCGGCGCAGGCAGTCCGCCCGTGCTCGAAGCTCCGTCGCCTGTCCTGATCGAGGCGGCGGCAGGGCCTGAGCGGAAGGGCGGGCTGCAGTGGAAAGAAGAGCTGGGCCGGCCCCCAGAAGGGGACCCCGCCGATGACGGGGGATGCACCGGCGGGGCTCACCCGAGGCTACCCGTCGCATCGGGTCGTACAGCGGCGTACAGGGTAGGCCTGGTGGCGGCCCGCCATGCGGCTGAGCTGCTGGCGCAGGGGCAACCGACTGGAATTGGAATCCCACGGCGCCAGCGTCACAGCGGAGCCGACGCGGGAGCGCATCGACGAGGGACTCGGCTGGCCGGCCGAGCCGCCGCCGTCGGTGAGATGGCCACTTTGCCATCTTGCCGGCGCTTGATAGTTGCCACGTGGTTCGCACGGACCTTTCCGCGCCTCGCCGCCGCGGTTACGGGACGTGCTCGGGCGGGAGGAGGGTAGCCGGCCGTCGGCTGTTGGAGGGGTGCGGTCGTTTCAGGTCCTCCGGCCGTAACGCTGCTGAGCCCATTGCCGGGTGTAGGTCGTGCCGTCCGCCTCGCCTAGAGCGTCAGCGATCTGCCGCCAGCTCAACCCTGCTTGGCGTGCCCCGGCCACCGCCTTTGGGCGGAGGTTCGCTTGAACCGTGAGGAGACGTTCCTGCCGCTGCCGGATTCCGCCGGCGTGGATGGTGTGCCAGCCACCTGTCGATCGCTGCGGCGTTGAAGACAGTCCGACCCGTCGGGTCGGGGGAGGGGGATGGAGCAGGCAGGCCTGCGGTGACGCGGGTGCGGGTCGTGCCGCGGGCCTGCATCGCGGCGGCTGCGCGCAGCGTGGACAGCGCGGGGCGTACACCGAGCGCTCGCTCGATCCGGGCGGCCAGCTCTGGATAGGTCAGCTGCTGCCTTCTATGAGTTGCCACACCCAGCCACCTCCTCAACGCCACGCGCGTCCAGTTGACATTTCGCAGCAGCGTAGGAATGCTGGCACACGGCGCCGACCCGACCAAGGTTGACGTGGCCTGACCAGCCGGATCCCTCGATGGGAGTGCTTTGATGCTTACGGCAACGCCGACGTCCAGCCGCTACTCTGGTCGCACTGCGAGCATGCAGGTTGACCCGGGGGCACCTTCCGACACAGGGGGCGCCTCCGAGTCGTTTCCGGGTGACCTTCGGCGGGCCCAGTGCGTCGGCAGGGTCGACCTCGACTGGGTACCTGACGTCGAGTTCGGCTTGGTTCCCGAGCAGATGGCCCAGTTGTGCGCAGTGTGCCCCACGCGGGTGGAGTGCCTCATCCGGGCAGTTTCCAGCCACTCCGAGGGCTACTGGGCGGGGACCACGACGGCGGGCCGCAAGCAGCTCGCTGCGGAGAGCCGGCCGGTGGATCTACGGCGCGCCGATCAAATCCAGTGCAAGCTGCGAGTCCAAGCGGCTCAGGCTGCTGCCGTGGACGAGGCTGGCGCGCTGCACCCGGCCGGGCGTGGCAGCCTTTGGTGGTACCGCAGCGGGGGGTGCCGGTGCCGGCAGTGCCGGCGGAGCAACGCTGAGCGGCGGGCTGAGGAACGCGCGCGGGCGCGCCGAAGTGGCTCTGACCTCGACCGCGAGATGATCGGGGCGGCATGACGACACCGACGTGAGGGGCAGGTCCCGTTGCAACTCGACCGGCCATGGAGCAGGGTCAAGGCACCGGCCGCGATCCCGGACCGCCTCGAGCTTGACACGCTTCGGGAGCTCTCCCGGGACGATTGGGCCCGCCTGCTCCGCGACCAGCTCGTACCTCGACAGCCGACGGGTCCAGAGCGGGAACGGTGGGAGCAGCTGTGGGCTCTGCTGAGGAGCGATGACGGGCTCGCCGATCGGGCATTCGACACTCTCGAGGAGTTCCTCGATCAGGCCGAGCGCGCCGTAGAAGGCGGCGGTCTCGATGAGTATCAGCGGCGGCGGGCGGTGAAGTTCAGCCGGTTCTGCGAGGACGCCTGGCAGCGGCTGCAGCGCGGCGACGACAGGCCCCTCGGGTGGGCCGGCCGTGCCGCGAGCGGCTTCAACCCGGCGGCGCGGCGCGTCCTTGAGCTTCTCGTCGACGCGATCGTTGAGCACCGGCATGCAGTTGCCGCTGCCGGTTCCCCGAAGCCGCATGACGAGCGTCTGTCGCGGGTACTCGCCGACGTCGGCCTTGACCCCGACCTGACCCGTCGCCGACGCGGAGGGGGCTGAGATCAGGCGATGTGCCCGGCACAAGCGGAGCGCCGCTTCGCCGATCTTGCGGAAGGCCCGGTTCGGGGTTCGGGGCGGGCGCCTTCCGGGTCTCACTGCGTGAGATGGCGGGCATCATGGTCGGTGTGACGAGGCCGGCGGTTGTGCGCCAGGAGCGGGCTGCGCTGTGGCTTGACGACTTGGCCTGGCATAAGCACATGTTCCGGCGGTCGCGCTTCCAGTGGGCCGGTTGGCATGTCATGGACGTCGTCACCCGGACTACCGGCGGCCGGCTCGACTTCTGCACCGTGGCCGATCTGCGGCGACTGCAGCAGTATCAGGATGAGGTGCGCGACTACAGCACTCAGTGCCAGACCGCGATGGCGCCGCCGCTCCGGCAGGCGTACGAGACGCTCGGGTGGGAGCAAACCGCCGAGGCGCTCGGGCTCACGGTCGTTGACTGCACGTCGACCTTGACGTTCGCTGCGGGCACGACGGAGGAGGAACGCACCAACGGCGATGTCCGGCGGGTGCTTCACCGGCTACCGTTTAGCAACCCGCTGATTCAGGCGTGGGAGCTCAAGCAGTTGTGGCGGCTGCACGAGGCCGCCCGGGACGTCTTCGAAGATGTCATTTGTGATCTCTTGCTGGAGTTGCTCCCTGCCTACTCGGCTGGCGAGCTCGCGGACGCTACTGGGCCACTGGTGATGAAGCCTGCCGGTAGGGCCGAGCTGGCCAGGCTCGAACGCGGGGGACCGGGCGACCCCCGGCGTGTCCCCCAGCAGGTCTTCTGATTCTTGACAGCGTCGGTTCAGTCGGCACGGTCACCTATGGGGACTCCTAGAGACGTCTGTCCGTTTTGCTGGCCGCTCCCTTGGCGGAGCGGGACGGGCACAACCGGCCGTGTCTTGCTACTTCGACGGCGTGTCTTTCAAACCGCTGCAACGGCAGTAAGACGCGCGTTTCCGCGTCTTACTGGCTGCTCCCCACCCAGCTCCCCACCCCGCTCCCCACCCCCGGTGGGGAGCAGTCTAGGTGCTCCGACCTGCGCTTATGGCTTGCTCCCCACGCTCCCCACCCCTTGGGGGTGTAGGTCGCGCGTGGAGGTGTTGCGCACATCGGTTGTGCACGGTAGGCGAGCGGCGGCCGGATGGAGATTGTCGCGGATTCGGTGTCACAGCTGACCCGGTCAGGTGACCTTCCTCCGGTGTGACGGATCGGCTGTGGCGGATGACTGTGGGCGACACGCCCGGAAACGCCAAATCACATACTCGGAGTCGAGGTAGGACTAGAACTGCGCTATGGCAGGTAAGCGACGGGGTCCCGACCCCAAGGGTGACCGGTCAGCGATCACTGTTCGGATCCCCCGGACGCACCGCGCCCTCTACGAGCGGGCCGCGTCTGCGGCGGGCATTCCGCTGGGCGACTACATCGCGGCGCAACTCGCCCGGGCCCATGAACTGGAAGAGCCGGACTACGTCACGGCGTGGCCTAGGCGGCAGGAGGCGCTGCCGCTGGGCGCCTGAGCCCAGCCCTGGACAGCGAGAAGCCCCCCGTCAGCTTGGCGGCAATGGGGGGCGACTCGACCGGATCTTCCGAAGGACCAATGATGGCCCACAGGTGTGCTACGTGCTGAGCGTACCCCGCCCCGGCGCGAGAGTCAGCCCCCCGCGCAAGTTGCGCCGCCGCGGCGGGTTGAGCGCTGCCTCATGACGAGTGCCCTGTCCGGGATGCCGCTGGGCGGTGCCGCCCCCGTCGGTGGGGTTCGCGCGTCCTTCGACCGGGTGATCGAGGCGCTTCAGGCGCAGGGCAGCACGGTCAGCGTGAAGCGGGTGAACGGGGCGATGGCCCGCTGCCCGGTGCACGACGACGGCACCCCGTCGCTGTCGGTGCGCTGGACCCAGGGCGACCGGGGCGGCATGGTGCTGCTCAACTGCCATGGGTGCGGCGCCCGCGCGGTGGACCTCGTCGAGGTGCTGGGCTTGACGATGTCGGACTTGTTCGACGAGCCGCTGCCCCCGCGCGCGAGCACGTCGCCACGCGGACGCGCCGGGCGGTCACCGCAGCAGCGGCGTAGCGGCGCGCGGCGCGGCCGGCTCGGCCGGCTCCCGGCACTGATTAGCGCCCGGGAGACCGGAACGGTCTCGGAGGTCGATCACACGTGGGCGACGGTCGAGACGTACCCGTACGTGGATGCGCAAGGCCGGCTGGTCCAAGAGGTGGTGCGCGAGGAGTGCACCGGCTGCCCACAGCGGCATAAGACGTTCCGGCAGGTGTTCGTTGTCGGTGAGGACCGGCGTAAGCGCAAGCCACCCGCTTTCTCTCCGGTGCTCTATCGGCTTCCGCAGGTCCTGGAGGCTGTCCGGGTTGAGACGCCGGTTTGGTTGCTGGAAGGCGAAAAGGACGTCGCGACGGCCGAACAGCTGGGACTGGTCGCCACCACCAACACCCAGGGTGGGCGGGCTTTTCCGACTGGGCTCGCGGAGGTGCTGCGCGGCGCCGACGTCCGGGTGGTGCTGGACCGAGACGACGCCGGTTGGGACCGAGGCGTCGGCCTGCATCAGCAGCTCACCGGTGTGGCCGCGACCGTCCGGCTGTTCCTGCCGGTGCCGGCCGCGGCGAAGAGCGACTTCACCGATCACGTCGAAGCCGGTGGAAGCGTGGAGACGCTGCTGCCGGTGCACGTGGAGGAGGTCGCGGCGTGGGCCGGGCTGGCCGCCGCTCGCCGCAAGCATGCCGCTGTCGAGCAGGCGCTCGCTCAGACGCAGGCGCAGCTGGCGGCCGCCGAAGACGCCCGGCGGGACAAGGAAAAGGCGGAGGAACGGCGCAGGTTCGCCCGGCGGTGGGCCGTCGAGGCCGAGATCCGCTTCGAGGCGCTGCGTGATCTGGTCGACGACGTCCGGCGGCAGGTCGCCCGGACGGGCACCGAGTGGGCGGGAGAGGCCATCGAGGCCGCTGCCGAGGTGCTCCGTCAGGCGAGAACCGCGACCCGGGCCGCGCACCAGGCCACCGGGATCGCGATCCCGCCAGCGTTGCAGGAGAGCCCGCCGCCGGTGGCCGGCGGGGGAGCCGGGGGAGCGGACAGCGGCGGCCGGCGTACCGGCGGCTCCGGCGAGGGGGAGCCGGAGGAGCCGGATGGTCGATTCAATCGGCAGCCCGGCGGTGAGGCCCGCGCCGGGGTGGCGATCGACTCCCCGACCTACCGGCTCGTCAACGGCCAGATTGTGCAGGTCGAGCGGGCCCGGCGGGGGCGGCGGGACGTCGAGGACGAGTCCGTCGAGGAGGGTGCGGAGACCTTCAAGCTGGTCCTCAGCCTGGACGTGCAGATCGTGGAGATGGAGTATCTGGAGGACCCCGACACCGTCGAAGTCGACGCGCCTCGGCTGCAGGGCCGCCAAGCGCTGGAGCAGCAGCGGGAGCTGAACCCGCCGGCGCCGGCGGAGCTGTCCGCGGTGACCATCAGCTACACCGACCCGGCGAACGGGGACCGGTGCACGCTGCGGGTGCCGGCGGATCAGTACAAGGACTGCGGGTGGGTGGAGAGCCTGCCCGGGCCGCCGCTGTACGACTCGAAACCTTCCGGGCTGGCCCGGCTGCGGGATGCGATCAAAGCGGTGAGCGTCGGTATTCGGCGGGTGACCCGGTACCGGTCGACCGGGTGGCGCCAGCTCGACGGGCAGTGGTCCTACGTCCACGCCCAGGGGGCGATCACCGCCGACGGGGTGCGGCAGGTGCCGGTGCTGTTGACCGGCCCGTTGGCCCGCTACGACTTGCCCGACCCGTGCACGGATCCGGAGCGGCTGCGGGCCGCGTTCTATGAGCATTCTGGTGGGATGCTCAGCCGGCTGCCCGCTCGGGTGGCGGCGCCGCTGCTCGGGCACGTTTACCGCTCGGCGCTGGGCCCGAACCCGTGGGTGCTGGCGCTGATCGGATCGCCGGGGTCGTACAAGACTTCGATCGCGTCGCTGGCGATGCACCACTGGGGGGAGTTGTGGGACCGGCGGAAGCCGGCGACGTCGATGAGCGGCAACGGGGACACCCTCAACGCGTTGCGGATCAAGCTGAACAGCGCGAAAGACGCGCTGTACTGGGCGGATGACGTCGCCCCCACCCGGGACTGGGCGGGGGCGCAGAAGACGTTGGAGGAGTTCGCCCGGCTGGTGCACAACGGGGAGCAGCGGTCCCGTTCCACCCGGGACGGGCTCGGGATCCTCGACGGCACCCCACCCCGGTCCAGCGCGATGGTGACCAGCGAGGTGATGCCTCGACCGGGATCCGGCGCCCAGCGGATCCTGGTGGTGCCGCTGCAGGCTGAGGAGATCAACCTCGAACAGCTGATCGCCTTCGACGACGACACGTCCCGGCACGGGCGGGCGCTGCTGATGGCGTCGATGCTGCGCTGGCTGGCCGGGAACCTGGAAGCCACACGGGGCCGCTGCCTCGCCGAAGCCGGCCGGTACGCCCAGCAGCTGCGGGCAGTAGGGGAGAGCGACCGGCAGGCGGAGGCGATCGGGCACACCTGGGCTGGGTGGGTCTGCCTGACCAGCTTCCTCGCCGAGGCCGCGGCGATCAGCGCCGGCGAGCGGGACCAGCTACTCGCCCAGGTCGACGAGGCGCTGCACGATGCGGTGGAAGCCAGCGCCGACCCGGATCTGCCAACCCGTACCGGCGCCCGGGTCCGGGAACTGATCGCGCACGCGCTGCGTACCGGGCTCGCCTACGTCGAAGACGTGCGGACCGGGGAGGCGCCGAGCTGGCCGCTGGCCAGCCGGTTGGGGTGGCGGCGCACCCCGATGGGCCACGACGACGGCGGGAACCCGCGCTACCGCACCGAACCGAAAGGCGTCCGCTTCGGCTACGTCCTCGACGACCCGGCGCGGGAAGGGCGGCAGCTGCTGGTGGAGTCGACCGCGCTGGACCAGGTGCTCAAGGCGACCGGCATGGTGATGGCCGACGCCCCGCAGCTCGACCGGGGCACCGCGCTGCGTGCCCTGCACGACGAAGGTGTCCTCATCGGGGAGAAGCGGGCCGGCCGGCCGGACCGGCTCACCGTGCAGCGCACCCTGCACTGCGAGGACAACCGCCGGGTCCGGATCACCGCCCTGCGGCTCGCTGAACTCCTCGGCGACGACCCCACCGGTACCTCTCTGCCGGTCGACGGCGTGCCGGAGGGCCCCGACCGGACCGGCGCCGGCGGACGCAGCAACGGGCGGGACGGCGGCGGCTGGGGCGGAACCGGCCCGGACGGCGACCCCCCCACTCCACCCGCCCCTACCCCGCCAGTCGTTGACGATTCGCAGCACCCTGAGCTAGGGTCGTCGACACCAACCCAGGGCCTCACCAGCCCGCTGCACCAGGAGCTCCCCGTGGGCAGGCGATACCCCGACGCTGACGGCTTCAACGCGGCCATCCTGCATATGCCCTACGCCCAGCCATGCCTGGTCTGCGGGGACCGCTGCTCGGTCAGCTTCCTGAACCTGACGATGCACATCCCGTGCTGGATGCACAGCACCGCCGCGTCCCGAGCCGCCGCCCTGACAGCCAGACGCTCGGCCGAGCAGCCGACCGCCGCCAGCCCCAGCAAGACCGACGGCGACGCGTCTCCCCGGCATGCCGCTCCCGCCGGGGACACGGCCAAGGCCGCCGCGGCGGAGAACAGCGAGCCCGGCGCGGTGGCAAGCTCCCAGACGCCAGCTCCGCCCGCCTCACGGCAGACGCCCGCGGTGCGCCGGCCGGCCGCCGCGGCCGGCCGGTTCACCGCCCCGGCTGCGGTGCTGCACACCGACGGCGTCTGGCTGCCCGACGGCAGCCGCCGCGACCTACCCAACCCGCCGCGGCACGTCGGGCACATCGCCGAGCTCGTGCAGCAGTTGCAGCTGGGCACCCAGGTCACCGACCGCCGCGCCGAACCCGGCCAGATCTGGGTGACCGCCGCCGCGCTGCAACGGCTGGGGATCGACGCCGGCGAGCTGCCCGCCGACCCGACGAAACGCGGTGACGCGATCCGGGAACTCACCCGCGGCGCCGACCTGGTGCGACGCCGCCCTCGCCGACGGCTGGCAACTCGGCGGCGCCGGGGACTGCCTGGGCACCTGGACCCGGGTGTGGCGCGGCGAGCAGCGCGGGCGTGTGGGTCGCGCTGATCCCCGCCATGAACGCCGACCCGCTGGAGATCCCCGTCCTTGGCGACTCGCCGGCGCCGGCGAGCCTGGCGCGGCGGCTGGCGCTGTTCGCCGGCGCGCTGCGGGCGCCGTGGGCTATGAGCCCGGCCACCACCGGCCTCGACCTGATGATCAGCCTGCGGGCCCGGGACCGCGAGCGGCTGTTCACCCCCCGGGAACCGGTGCCGCCAGCCCGGATCTCCACCCTGGAACAAGACATCAACTGGTCCCGGCCGCCAACCGGGGAGGAACAGCAGCACCGGTACCTCCACGCCTATGACCGGGGCGGCTCCTACGCCGCCGGCATCGCCGGCCTCGAACTCGGGCATCGGCGCGGCCGAGCACCATCCCGACGGCCGCGCGTTCGACCCGAAGCTGCCCGGCTACTGGAAGATCGAGGTGCCCCCGACCGGGGACTGGCGGATGCCGCACCCGCTCAACCCGCGCGGCGGCATGCCGGCCAGGCCGGTGTGGATCACCACCCCGGGGCTGCAGCTGGCGTACGAGTTCGGGCATGAGGTGCCGGTCCTGGCCGCCTACACCTGGCCGGAACACGGCCGGGTCCTCGACCCCTGGTATGAGCGGATCCGCGACGCGCGGACCGCGCTCGACGTCGACGACGCCGACGCCCAGGCCGCTCGGGACCTGCTGAAAGTCGTCTACACCCGCACCATCGGGATGCTCGGCAGCGAAGAGTGGATGCGTAACCGGCCCGGCTACGCCCCCGACCGGCGGCACCACATCGTCGCCAAAGCGCGGGCGAACATCCTGCGCCGGATCGCGCAGATCGGCCGGGACACCGACCGGTGGCCGGTCGCGGTGACCGCGGACACGCTGCTGTACGTCTCCGACGACCCGGACCCGGTGAGCGCCTGGCCCGGGAAACCCGCCCAACTCGGCCGCGGCTTCGGGCAGTTCAAGCCGGAAGCCTCCGGGCTGCTCGCCGACCAGCTGCCCCACCTCAACGGCCGGGACTACCGCGGCAAGGAGGCCCTCGACCACGACTGGACGCCGGCGGCGGCCGGGGCCATGGGGGAGCGGTGATCAGGCTCCGGGCGCCGCAGCCCGGCGAGGTCTACTACCGCGGGCACGGCGTCAACCAGCCCGGCGGCGGGCGGCTGGTCACGGTCGAACGGGACGGGGCGGCGCTGGGTCTGCTGCGGCACGTCGTACGCCATTCGCCCGCCGGCCTGTCCTGGTCCTACGCCGGCTCCGGCCCCGCTGATCTGGCGCTGTCCCTGCTCGTCGACGCGCTCGGTACGCAGGCGCGGTGCGCGACCTGCGCCGGGACGCAGCGGGTCGCGCTCGCCGTCGCCGACGACGGAACCGAGGTCGTGGAGCCCTACGACTGCCAGCGGCATGGCTGCCCGGCGGGCGGTGGCGCCGGGGTGGAGGTCACCGGCTGCTGGGACTGCGACGGCGGGTTAGCGACACTGCCCTACCAGGCGCTGAAGTTCGAGGTCGTGGCCCACCTCCCGGAGCAGGGGTGGGTGCTGCCCCGCGGGCAGCTCCTCGAACTGGGTCGCCGGCCAGCGGCCCGAGCGGCCCTGATGGACCGGCCTGGGTTCACTCCCGACCTGCGGCAGACCCTGTTCGGCGCGCTGACCGGCCGGGCCGGCGATGTGACCGGCCGACCCGACGCCGACCTGCGCGGCATGCTGCAAGCCGCGTTCGGGGAGGGCCGCCGCCCGGGCGGGGTCAACACCCGGGCGGCCGCGGAAAGCCTCGGCGTCACCCAGCGCACCGTGCAACGCTGGCTCGCCGGCGCCGGCCGGCAGCGGCACCGGGCCAACCCGGAACACCTCCGGGCGATCGCCGCCCGGGCACGGCAGGCGGCCACCACCCAACGCGGCCGGCGGCGGTCGCTGGCCGGCGTCCGGCAAGGACCGCTGCCGCGGCACGGCGCCCGGCTGACGATCCGCGGCGAGCAGGGCCCCAGCCGGGCCGGCCGGGACTACCGGCGGTTCCGCAAAGTCGACCTGATGCTCTCCCCGGAAGACGTCGACGCGGCGCTGTCCGCCTACGAACGCGGCGGTGACCGCGGGTTCGTCACCTGGCTGGAAGGCCACGCCGACCAGGAGTACGTCAACGACTGGGGATTCGACCGCATCGAAAACCTGGAGATGCGTGACCCCGACGACACCGGCGGCTGACCCGGTGACCGAACCCGCCGCCGCAGGCGGCTCCCGCTGGACCTACCGCCGGCTGCGGGTCACGCTCGGTTTGGCGTTCGGCGTGAACTCCCGCGGCCGGCCGGACACCGCGACGGCCGCGGCCGCGCTGGGGGTCAGCCAGCGCACCGTGCAGCGCTGGCTGCACGGCAAAGACCGGGCGCGGGTACGGGCCCCCGCCGCCCGGCTCGAGCAGATCCGGCGGGCGGTCCGACCCGATGAGCAGAGCCTGGGACAGGAGACCACCGCCGCGCGGTACGCGCGGAACGCGATCGCACGGATCGCGTTGCCCGACGACACCGGGGTGCTGCCGGCGTGGCGGGACCGAAAGTGGCTCGAACCGCACCTGGTCGCCGTCCTGGACCTGCCCGCGCTGGGGTTGCGGCAGGTGGCGATCAGCCGCGGGTCGGATCGGGCGCTGCCCGAACTGCGGAAACGGGGCCGAGTCGTCAGCCACACCACCGTCGCCACCCGCTTCCACGCCACCGCGCTCGCCGCCGAGCTGCTGCAGCACGTCGACGGCTGGCGGGTGCAAACCCCGGCGGGGGTGGTGAAACAGGGGCGTACCCAGACATGGCTGGCAACCGCACCGCGGGTCAACCTGCCCGAACTGGCTGTCACAGCAGGCCTGCGGTGACCACCTTCCTCAGAAGTGGAAAGCAGCGGTTCCCCCGGGGCCTGTCGTGGTGCGTAGCCGCCGGGTCCACCCCGACTATGTCGTCGACCCCGACCGTGGATCATCCGAGGTGGCCTCAAGGAAGTCGGCGGTCGTGCTCGACCCGGAGGTGCATCGGCAGCGCCGGGATGAACGGGACGGCGCCCGCGAGCTCGACCGGACGGTGGAGTCGATGCCCGGGCTGAGACGCCAGCAGCGTGACCGGGAACGGGCGATGCCGCGGGACCTCACCGGCGACGTGCCCCACCCGCGGATGGAACGGACCCTGCCGGCATCGGGGGAGATCCGCCGGCCGTTGAGCTCCCGGCAGCGCAAAGCCCGCTCGGTCACCAAGAGGGCGGTGCAGGACCGGCTACCCGACACCCAGCACGCGGCGGTCAGCCGGCTTCTCAGCCGCCCGCAGCGCTGGCAGCAGCTCAACGACGCCCTGTCCGACGCCACCGGCGACGCCCAAGCGCTCGACGACGGGCAGCGGGTGGCCGTCCAGCGGGTCGACCGGGCGGTGCAGGCGTACGAGCGGGCCAACGACCGCGGACACGTGATCTACAGCAACGTGCTCATGCCCGAAGTGATCAACCGCAGCAACCTGGAAGGGTTCGTGCGGCACAAGCTCCCGCGCGGCACCGTGCTGGACTTCGACCGGTACACCGCCGGAGCGCACACCCTGCACGAGATCGAACCCGGCGATCCGGACGCGCAGCGCACCGCGGTCTTCGAGATCCAGACCCGGCGGGGCATGTACCTCGGCCGCTCCGACAGCGTCGACGACACCGCCCACCTGCTGCCGCGCGGCATGCGGCTGCGGGTCGCCGGAACCCACGAGGCGACCTACCAGCGCCCGGACGGCAGCACCGGCCGCCGGCTCGTCATCCAACTCACCGACATCACCCCAACCTGAACCACAGGAGGACACCGTGCCCTACACCGACGCCCGCGGCCGCCCAGAACTCGTCATGCACCCCGACATCAAACGCGGCGGCGCCGCATACCGCGTCATCGAGCCGGTGGACTCTGCCGGCGCCCCGCAGTCGCCCGAGACGCCGGTGGAGGTGAGAATCAGCCGACGGCTCCGCCGCGTCCCCACGAAATGAGTAGCCTTACGCGGCCGCGTAGGCATGATCACGCTTGCGCTCATCGGGTCGCTGGTTGGCTGCGGCACAGCCACAGGGCAGCCGCTACGCTCCAGCGGCAACGTCACCCCTGGCGGCGGCTCCGCCCAAGCTTCAAGGGTCGGGCCGCGGCCGACGAGTGCGGCCGGCCCGTACCGCGTTGAGGCGGTCGTCGACGGCGACACCCTGAAGGTGCTCCGGGCGGATCGCCTCGTCACCGTGCGGCTGATCGGCATCGACACCCCGGTTATCTGAGGACGCCTGCACCAGCGGGAGATGGGGCGCTGACCTGACCTCGATAGTCGGGACGGGCGGCTGTGTCGCACGCGGGTGCGACACGTGTGGCGGCGGTGGGATCAGCCAAGATCTTGCGCGATTGGTCCCGCCCACCGAGTACGAGCACGATCACTACGCTGCACCCAACCCGTTGGCAGCATCAGATGAGAGCGGCGGGAAACCCGTGCCGGTTCATCTCCATCACTGCGACGTCCTCGCCGTCAACGGCCGCAGCTATCAGACTCAAGGACCGCCTCATCCTTCTCCCTGGAGGTGACGCCATCCCATGATCAGAGACAGACGCTCAGGATGTCAGGCCGTACGCCGCTCAGGACATGAGGTCGTACGCCGACACACGGTGTCGTCCCCGCCCGCGCGGGGGTGCTCCTACTGTCCTCGCTGCTCGAGGGACCTTCCATCATCGCTGCCTGAGGAGTGCGGCGATCAGTGCGTTCGCGAGCCACCGTTCGTAGTCCAGTGCCGACCACCCCCGGTCTTGGGTGAGCAGTTGGTGCATCTCGGGGGAGTTGCAGGCCCAGATGAGGTCGCGGACGCGGTCGCGGTCGAGGTCTGCGCGGAGGTCACCGGTGGCGGCGAGCTGGTCGGCAAGGGTCGCCGAGTCCTCGAGGCGTTTGTTCTTGACGTTGGTCGCGAAGGCTTGGAGGTCGGGCTCGCCGGAGCGGGCGGCGATCAGCAGCATGGCGGGCAGCGTTCCGAGACGCTCATAGAGCTGCCGGCACCAGGCCGCGTAATGGGTGAGCATCGCAGCGCCGCTGGTCTGGGCCGCAACGTCCCGGGCTTCCGGCCGATCGGCGAGCGGTATCGGTTCGTCGTCCCCAACGAGCACCGCACCGAGCATCTGGGTAATCAGCTCGGGCTTGTTGCCGAAGCCCTTGTAGAGCGTCTCGACCGAGACCCCTGCGTCTTTGGCGATGAGCGCCATGGTGGTCGCGGCGTATCCACGCTCGAGCACCACCCGGTGCGCGGCGTCGAGGATCCGCCGACGATTGGCCTTTGCCTGCTTCTCACGCCCGGTGTTGTCGTAGCGCCGCCGTTCGTTGACGGATCGTCCCGACATTCGGTATGGTCCCCTTGTCCTCGATACAAGCTCACTGTAACGGATCTTTACGGCGCGCAGGCGAGGGGGCGTCCTGCCCGCCTGAGCTGCCATGTCGACGGAAATGAGGAACTTCCATGTCCACATCCGAGCGGGAGATGCAGAAGCTTGTGGTCGATGAAGCCACCATCGAGTACGCCGACAGCTGCGGCGCGGGAGATGTGATTTTGCTCGTCCACGCCGGGATGTTCGGCGCGGGATTCGTCCCGCTGGCGGCCAGCCCGGAGCTAGAGGGCTCGCGGGTGATCCGGTTGGTGCGCGCAGGCTACACCTCCGGTCCCGCCCCAACGGCTCACGTCACCCTCGCCGATCACGCGGCGCACGCGGCGGCGCTTCTCGACCACCTCGGCATCCCGACGGCGCACATCGTGGGCCACTCCTCGGGGTCGGCGATCGTCATGCAGCTGGGGCTCGACCGACCCGACCTGATCAGCAGCCTGGTGCTCTCCGAGCCGCCGCTGATCGACCCACTGGTCGACCCGCAGGACCTGGAACTCCTCCACACCGTCGTCGGCCCGATGATCGGATCGGCGGTCGCCGCCGCGGATGGCGGCGACGTGGCCGCCGCGTTCGACACCTTCATGAGCGTCATCTGCGGCCCGGACTACCGCAGCGTGCTGCACGACGCCCTCGGGCCCGAGGGCCTGGCCCAGGCAGAGCAGGAGTGCCGGTTCTTCTTCGCGGACGAGATCCCGGCGATCATGCAGTGGCGGTTCGATGAGCACACCGCGTCCGGGCTGCGGGCACCGGTCCTGCTCGTGCAGGGCGGTGCCAGCGCGCCACCGGTGCACCGGCTCGTCGCAAACGTCGCCGCGATGCTCCCGCACGCCGAGATCGCCACAATCGACGGCGAGGACCACCTCCTGCCGCTGCGCAGCCCCAACGCACTCGGACACGTGATCGCCGCATTCACCCAACGACACCCCGCCACCGCCACCACCGGCTGACCGCCGGCCACGCGACCGACGAATCACGGAGGGCAGCAATGGCCCCCAGCGCCTTCTTCGGCCGCGCCGATGATCATCCGTGGATTCGCTGGATCGGCGGAATGACGCTACAGATCGTGCTCGACTCCGCCGCCAGCAACGGCCAACTCATGATCATGCGCAATCACGCCGGTCGCGGAGACGCCACCCCTGTACACGTGCCCCACCGCGAGGACGAGGTCTTCCACGTGCTGACGGCACGATCACCGTCTGGGTCGGGAAGCACCGGCGTGAGGCCGGCACCGGGGATGCCTGCTGGCTTCCCCGCGGATTCCCACACGCGTTCCGCGTCACCTCCGACACCGCCACCCTGCTGGTCATGTGCACCCCCGCCGGCCTGGAGCAGGCTTTCCAGGAAGCCGGGTGGACCGGGCCTGTCCCACCCCCGGCCGAGTGGACGCTGACCCCCCAGGCCATCGGACACGCCATGGCCAAGCGCGACTGCCAGATCCTCGGCCCACCCCGAGCCGCCGCCGACGGGCCCCATCATCAGGCCACCGTCAAACGAGGACGGTGACATCAACGAAGACGCCACCGATCGCTCCGGCTGGGCATCCTGACCCCCAGGCGGCATCGTCGCCGACCTATGTCGCGCCGGGCTGACACGGTCATCGACCACCGCATACGCGGCGGCCGGACACCACGGGGCCGGGTGGCAGCAACCGGTCCGGGGCCTGCATACGACGGCGGGTCCTGGGCTGCGCGGCCGCTCGTTGCGGTCTTGCAGGCCCACCCGCGCCGCCGCTTCGCCAGGCCTGATCGCCGAGCGGTGGGCCTGCGGCTGAACCAGGAACCCCGATTGGATCTACGCCAAGTGCGTCGTGACGCAGCTGATCGGCTGTACCGCTTCCGATGACAGAACCCCAGGCCGGGCAGCCACGTGCCCGCCGATGCTCATTGCGGTTTGCTACTGCTCGCGGGCGTTTCTGAGGGGCCAGGTTGGAGCCGGGTGTTCTCGCGGACGAGATCGCGGTTGAGCCTGCGCACCGCCGCGAGTTCGGCGTCCTGGTCGGAGAGGCGGTGTTGCATCACGGTGAGCTGGGACCGTAGATGTGCGCGGTCCGCGAGCAGGGTGTCGCGTTCATCGGCCGGCGGGGACAGGCCGCGTTCCACGCTGACCCGTTCGCCTTCGAGCTCACCGACCCGCTGTACGGCCCGGCGGAGCTGCGCGTTGAGGCGGGTGGCTTGTCCTTTCCAGTGGTCTCGTTCAGCGGAGAGCGCCGCATCCAGCCCGGGACGGGCCGCTAGGTCGAGTCGGGCCTTAGCGGTGTCGATCTTGGCTTTGAGGTCTGGATGGCGGAAGGGGAACTTCTCCCCGACCCCGGCGAGCCGGGCGACCTGGGCGACGGTGAACGGTTCCCCGCGAGCGACGAGGCGCTGCAGAGCCCGCTCGCACCGGGTGCGGCGGCTCCGAGTGTCCTCTTGCCGAGAGCGCAGCAGCGGGTCTTCGGTACTCACCGGCCGGGTCACCCAATCACCACCGGGCCGTCGACGCGCAGACGCAGGGAGACGGGGACCACGGCCCGGCGCTCCAGCATGGTGTCGCGCATCGTCCGATAGACGGTGACCGCACCGGTGACCTGCTCCCGCTCCGTATCGTCCAGCTCGCCCAAGAGCGCCTCAGCGCGGGCCACCAACGCCCGGACCTGGTCAATCTCGTCCTGGTGCGGCAGAGCGTCCTCCTTGGCCCACTCGTCGAGCAGATCGCCGGCGAGGATCGACTCGCGACTGGCCAGGAGCTCATCGAGGTAGGCGCGCAGCTCCGGCAGGCGGTCCACGGAGCTGGAGAACTGGTTGCAACCCAGGCAGCGGAACCGCACCGGGCACCGCCCATCGCCGGGTTTGAGCATCGCCGGGTGGCTGCACTCACCAAGCGGAACGGCTACACCGGTGAGGCCGGCCCGTTGGTACTCCAGGTCGAGCAACTCCTCCTGTGCGGTGTCGACGCGGACGCCGTTTCGGTCGAAGCGGAAGCGGCGCATCACCGCGACCGCGTCCCGGCGTCGGGCGGTGGAGATGTCGTAGTAGGCCCGGGTCGAGTCCGAGCTGACGTGGGCCATCAGGTCCTGCAACACGTCGATCGGCACGCCAGCGTCGGCATGCCGCTGCGCGAAGGTGTGGCGCTTATGGGGAATTCCCCATAAGCG
>CAWFCZ010000015.1:0-182023 GCA_963814355.1 uncultured Actinomycetota bacterium
ACTTCGGGCTCTGGCAGATCAACAGCATGCACACCGCGATCCTCGCCACCGGCGAATGGTCCGACCCGATCGCCAACGCACACATGGCCAAAGCCGTCTTCGACCAACAAGGCTGGCCGGCCTGGACCACCTGGACCAGCGGGGCATACCGGGAGTACCTCCCGCAAGCCGAAGCGGCAGTCGCCCAGCTCGGCGGCGCAACCCCCGTAGCATCACCGACACCGTGCCTGTCGACGACAACACCCGGACCCGGCGGCGGGCCGACCCGGCGGGCCGCGGTCAACTACGCCCTCAATCAGCTCGGGAAGCCCTACCAGTGGGGCGCCACCGGTCCAGACTCCTACGACTGCTCCGGCCTGGTCTGGGCCGCCTACCGCTCAGCCGGGATCAACCTGCCCCGCACCGCCGGGGAACAAATGCAGGCCAGCACAATCATCCCGCCTCAGCAGGCACAGACCGGCGACCTTGTCTTCTCCCACGTGACAGCTACCGATGCCGGCCACGTCAAACTCATCGTCACCGTCTCCGGCGGCATCGCACACACCGTCCAAGCCCCCCAAACAGGAGACGTAGTAAAAGTAACCGACGTTCTGCTGACCGGAGCGGTGGTTGGGCGCGTGGCAGTCCGATAGCGCATCAGTTGTCGGTGACATGCTGGGGGAAAGTCATGCGTGCGGGAGGGTGATCTTCGCGCACCACTCCGGAATGAACAGTCCAGCTGTACGCAGTCTGCCTGCTACCTGGCACATTTCGGCCGATCGGAAATGCGGGAGACCTTCATCCACCACAACAGGCCAGCCTCACGGTAACGGTGCCACTCAAAATTTGTCGTCCTCTACGCGCACTCGAGCACCGGCCTGCTGCGCCTTCGACTCCAGCGAACCCTGGTGCCCCTCCGCGGTCGTGAGTGTGACAGACAGGTTTAGGAGCTGGTGGTCGCCTGGGTTAGCCAGGTCTATGACCTTGGCGAGCTCACGCAGCAGCTGCCAAACGTGCTCACGTACGGTCGGGTCGGCGATGCTGCGGTTCGCCAGCTCGACGATGTAGCGCTTGTACGTGACCGGCCCACCGCCGGCCGGCGGCATCGGCACGGTCGCGCGGGTGCCCGGGTCAGCGCGGTACGGGTCGTCGGCCGGGGTCTCGACGAGCACGTCGCCGCCGGGCCGCGGCACAGTGACCGTCGCAGTCGACGGCGTCGACATGCCCCCGTCAGCACAGCTCGATGTTGACGGGATGGGGGTCGCGGGCGCAACAACGCGACGGCGCAGCGTCTGGCTGATCGAGTTGATGGACAGGTTCGCTGGGGAGGCGACGGCGAGCGGGTTGCCGTCGGAGTCGACAAGCTCCCACCCGTTGTGCAGCATTTCGTAGACGGCGCGCCGGACTTCGTCGGTCGACGGGACCAGCGGGAACGACGGGTTCTTGAAGAACGACTGGACGACCTCGCGTGGCGTTAGCGCCCGGTCGAAGCCGTCGAGCAGCGTCGCGAGGTACGTCGCCGATAGCCCGGCCGGAACCGTGGCGCGGCCGGCCTCGACCAGCGCGGCCCACACCTGCTCGCCGCGCAGGCTTGATTTCACGTCGTCGTCGAACCGCTTGAACTCGACGGTGAGGTCACCGGCGCGCAGGAGGTAAGTGTAGTGCTGGAACGCCTTAACGAGGTCCTTCTTCAGCTTGGCCTCGGCCTCGTCCCGCTTGGCGGTGGCCTCCCGCAGTTCGTCTTCCTCGTCCGTGTGGATCTGGCGGACGACGTTGCACCATGCGAGCACCTCGCCGGCGCGCTTGCGGGCGACGTCGCGGCGCTGCGTGTTTACGCACGCAACGACGCAGCTGGCGGCGTTGTCGACGCGCAGCGGGTTCGGGCCGAGACCGAGCAACGAGGTAATCTCGGCGCGGCTCTGCGCGTCCTTGCCGTTGAGCAGCGTCCACCGTCGCGGGTCGAGCACGATGAGCCGGTTGTCGGTCGAGTTGACCTTCTCGAAGACGTTCTCCATGTCGATCGGCCCGGTTGGCGCGGGCGCGTCAATGAACTGGATGTGGTCGAACGTGCCCTTGTGAGCCAGCTTCTGCGTGACGTCCCACACGAGCTCGTCGCGTGCTTCGGCACTGACCAGCGACAGTGACGCGGTGAAGTACATCCGCAGCGTCTGCTTGATCGACAAGTAATATCGCGCGGGGGCGTTCGGCGGCGTGGTGATCTCAAGCGCGCCGAGACCCTCGTCGCCGGTAAGCGCGTTGAAGATCTCCTCGGCCTCCGTATACGGTGTGCCGGGCATCGGCTGCGGGTCGAAGACCGCGGCGAGCATCTCGGCCTTCGTCCCACCGCGGCTGCCGCGCGGCCGCGCGACGATCGAGTAGCAGAACAGCGCGGTTGCCATCCGCACCGCTGGCGACGTCTGCCGGGCCGTGACGCCGGCCGCGCGGAGCCGCTGGTCGACGAGCACCGCGCGGCCGCCGGTGCCGTCGCTGCTGGTGATGTCGGTCGTCGCGACGGAACGGTAGCCCTGGATCGCGCGGTCGTTGTTCATCAGCAGGCCTGAGGACAGGACCTGCTCGAGCGCGACGGTGAGCGGGATGTCGCCGACGCCGATGAGTGTCGGCGACCAACGGCCGGCCTTGTGCTCGTGGAACCAATGCAGCGCGGTTCGGGCGAAAATCGCGACCGTAGAGCGAACCCGCTGGAAGTTCTGGACCTGCGACCACTCCTCGCGCACGAGTCGCATCAGGTCCGGATGGAACGGGTAGGTGGCGGCGACCCGGTCGGCGAAGCCGCCGGCGCCGCGATTCGGGCCGAGCTTGTCCATAACCGTTTCTCGCCACCCGTGTTCGGCAGCGGTGAGGTACGCATTCGCGACGTCGCCGACCGGCAGCGTCCGCGTGATCGTCTCGAACAGGCGGCGCTGGATGATCGAGGCGAAGTCCTGCGCCTCGGTGACGGCGACGGTCGTGCCGTTGCGGACGAGACGCTCGGCGACGTAGCCGCGGAAGTCCTCGGCGATCGGCGGGTAGCCGCGCTCGTCGAGCTCGCTGCGGATCATCACGACGATCATCGCGACGCGCGGGACGTCGTCGCACGCGTCCATGAGTGCGTTGAGGAAGGCCTTCTCGTTCGGCATACGGTCGATGTTCGTCGCATCGGACAGCTGCAAGACGTAGTCCATAAGCTCGTCGAGGAGGATGAGCACCGGCCGGCCGGTGTCTGTCAGCGCCTCCTGCAGCGTGCCCTTGTTCGGGCCTGCGTTGACGTAGCGCTGGTAGCGGTCCATATCGCCCTCGACGAGTGACCACATGAATCGCTCAAATAGGCTCGTCGCCGGGCCGAAGATCTCGTTCGTCTTGCCGGGGCTGAAGTAGTCGGCGGTGAGCACGACAGCCTTCGTACCGCTCAGGTCAATGCCGGCGCCGCCATGCTCAGCCTCACTCTGCACGAGGGTGCCGAGCTCGGTTGCGAAAAGCTGCTCCGGGTTGTTCGCCATGTGGTACAGGCCGACGAGGGCGTGGCTCTTTCCTCCACCCATCCCCTGATCCAGATGGAACAGCGCTGTCGACTCGGCCGCGGTACCTAGGCGCCGCGCGACGCGACCGAAGAAGCCGACGAGGTTCGGTGTCGGCTGCGTGATGTCCACGTAGTAGTCGACCTTGCGGTAAGGCACGTCGACGGTCTGGTAAACGGCCTTGTGCAAGCTCATCTGCAACTCGCCGACCGACCCGTCCGAGCCGGTCACCTCGCCGCGAAGCGTCAGCACGTCCACCCAGTGCGGCACGGTGCTCGGGCTCATGGTCAGGACTCCTCAGGGTGCGTGAAGGTGAGGCTCAACTGGTCGTCCGCCTCGCGATGCTCGCTGGCGACCCGTTGGGCGAGAGTGCCGATGGTGCCCGCGTTGCGCTGAACCGCAGTGAGCGCCTTCGCGACGGCGTCGCTGGGCGGCAGCTGCTGGACCAGCTCGCCTATCACGGCCCACAAGTGGGCGTCGGTCGGCTGGCGGTCCGCCGTGGTGATCACTGCGGCAGCCGCCTCGGTGGCGCCCTTGTTCCACGCGGCCGCCATCGCCCGGGCGACCTCGAACGTTGACGATCGGTCCCACACGTGGTGGGGCGCGTCGAAGCGCAACTTGAAGCCGCTCTTGCTCTCGGTGAGGAGCGGCCCACGCATGTCCTCGATGCGAAGGTTGTCGGCCTGCGCGAGGAATCGCGCCTCACCCTTCGGCACGTCGGTCCGGCCGTACAATCTGTGCCAGAAAACAGCGAACCGCGTAGGCGCGTCGAACGTCTCCAGCGGCAGCTCGTCGAGCTTCAGGGCAGTTGCGTCACGCACTGCGGTACGAGCGAGTGTCAGGTAGCGGTCGAGCTCGGCCTGCGTGCCGTCGGGCTTGAGGACCTGCGCGTAGCGGCCGTACACCTCCATCGCCGGGCCGTACGCCGCCATCAACTGGTCGGTCAGTGCGAGGCCGTCCCGGTCCCAATCGCGCACCGCGCTCTTCACGGCCTCGGAGACATCACGGTCCACCTGCGCCGCTGTCGCGACGGGGCGTTGCGGAGCGGCAACGCGGCAGCCGATCGTGACGGTGACCTTGATGCTCGCAACGCCAGTGGCAGCGGTCTCAGTGCGTGAAGGCCACGAGCTCGTCACCACGAAACCAGCGTCATGGAGAGCGCCCAGGAGGCGACGCCATGCATCCGGATCGGAGTGACCGAAGACGACAACAAGGTGCCCATCCGGTCGCAGGACGCGCCGCGCCTCGGCAAAAGCGCGTCCGAGCATCTGCTCGTAGAAGGCCCGAGTGCGGTGCTCGCTTACCGAACCCCGGTCACGACTCTTAACGATGATCTCGTCGGTCTTGTCCTGCAGCCCGTCGGGCCCTCCAGCCGCGCCGTCGAACAAGTCGGGAACCACGTTCGCGAGAGCACGCCGCATCCAGACGAAAAAGATGTCCGAGGCGTCGGCGTACGTGATCATGTCGTAGTAAGGCGGATCGGTGACGACGGCGTCGACGGTGCCGTCACGGAACGGCAGGGCGACCGCACTGGCGCGGCGAATTCGCGCCGGTCGCCCGGCGGTGCTCTCCGCGATTACCTTTCGCAGCGCGTTCAGGCCCACTTCGGAGACACTGGCCCACGTTCCTGGGCCGTCGCCGAGACCGGTCTCGAGGTAGTCCAGCTGGCACACGATCACGGACTCGTTGGAGAAGATGTCACCAACCTGCACCCGGTTCTGGCCAGTGCCTTCCACGTTCCCATGGGGCCGCAACTTGGCACCACGCGTGGAGTACCGGATCTTGCGGGGAAGGTTTGCGGTCGCGTAACAGGCGAGCGCCGAAGCGTAGTCGTCGCTGCAACCTGCGCTCTGCAGCTCCGAGAAAACGTCGCGGATGGCTGCGACCGTGACCGCGGTGTGCAGGGCCTGTCGCGGGTTCATTAGTTCGCCGAAACGCCGGTAGCCGAAGACGGTTGCCTGAATCGTGTTTGTGTTTCCAGGAGGAATGACCTCGTCGGGGATCGCGGACAAGCCTTCGACGGGTTCGAGAGCGGCAGCGGCCTTCGAGGCGGTGTCGACTGCAGCGATGTCGGTTTCAGTCGGCGCGCGGAACACTTTCCGCGGAGTGTCGCCGCTGTCCGCAACGGCGAGCAACGCATCGGCGTACTCGCCCGCTAGGCCCTTCGCCTTGATCGTCTCTAGCGCGTGAACATGGCTACAGAACAGGCAGCGCCCCGCCTTACCCTTGCGTCCGGTGGCTGCCGTGAACGTCGGTTCCTGATCAGGCACGCCCTCGACAACGTCGGAGTGCCAGTTGTCGCCCTCAACCCGGAGGCGCAGTGACTGCCCGACGTCGTCCGTCCGCTTGTATGGGTAGCGAAGTGCCATGCTCGCGACGAGCGGGAAGCGGCGCTTGCAGTGATCACACGGAACCGTCACGGCCCACAGATAGCCCCAGGCGGTCGCACCTGTAGAACTAGCGGGAAGTAGTCACGCATCCGTACCGCGGTGCGCCTACCCACCTCGGCGAGGACCGCGCGGACGTCGGCGAGGAGATTCGGCTCAGCCTCGCTGAACAGCGCACCTTCGGGTGCCGCGGCGAAGGGCAACTCCGGTTCTGCGAACCAGTTACGCAGCGGGAAGTCGGCGAGCAGCCGGCTCCCGAGCGTAGCGACCGGGCTGAGCTCAGTCCCAACCGAGACGACGCCCAGCCGTGCGGCCTCAAGCGGAATAATGCCACGACCGCTGAAAATGTCGAGAACGACGGGGCGCCCGACCGGGTACTCCTCCTGGATCGCATCACGCAGGCGATCAAGAGCGCTGCTGCTGCCGAGCTCGACGGCGGCGCGCACGTCGTCGTGCAGGTGCTTACGGTCGGGTAGCAGCGTGGTGAGGACCGCGGCACGGGCCGTGCAATGGGGCGTGAGGCGAACCAGGTGAACAGCGCCTTCTCGCTACGACCCGAGCCGGAGGGAGTGCCTACAGCTGCGTCCACGGCGGCGCACGGGAACCAGTGGTCGATGAGTCGGCTTGGCACGCCGACCGTGTCGACGCCTGCCGGGGTATGAGTCGCCGGTCGGTCCTCGGTCGCGGTCAACGCTTATCTCCCACCAGCCGACGCAGGTCGGTCACCTTGATCTGGAACCTCTCGATGCGCCGCGGTCCGGACGCGAGCTGCGCGGCCGGATCCTGCCCCCGCACGACGACAGTCGGAGAAGTCGCGCAGTTGGCAACGACGTACAGCCAGTACTCATCGCCGCGCTGCTGCGCCTGCGCCCACTCGTGCTGCTCAAGCCACACCGGCGCGAGGCCGGCCTGGAAGCCCTTCACCTCAACGAGCCGCTGCTCGCGAGTCGTGCAATGCCGCGCCAGCAGGTCGTACCCGACGCCGGCGGTCTGCCGGTCGTCGACGTCGAAGCCGAGGCGCTCAAGCTCCGCCAACACGGCCGCGACCGCGACCCCCTCGCTGTCCGGGTCGTACCCGAGCTCACTCGCACGCGCGCCGCCGACGACGCTGGCCCATCCGACGAGCCGCGGCGCGGTCGGCGTGACCTTAGCGATGTCCTCGAGCTGCGCGAGCCGCTGGCGCTTGAGCTCCTCGAACTGGTTCATCCGCTCGCGGCGCACCTCGAACGGCAGCTCCTCCAGCTCGCCGAGGTAGCGGTACTCGACCTCGTCGAGCTGCTGACGGGCCCGGTCCACCCACGCCTGACGCTCCGCCCGCGACTTGTCGACCTCGCGGCGCAGCGCCTCCCGCGCCTCGGCTGTGCCCTCCGCGCGCATCGCGGGCGTCAGCCCCGCGTTCAGGCCCTGCTCGCCGGCCCGCCCCGGCCGCAGCGGCATGAGGGACTCCCACGCGGTCTCGAACGCGCCGGCGCCGGAGAACCGGACCAGCAACGGCGTCTTGCGTCGCAGCCGCCGCACGCCGTCGTGCACTTCCACCTCGGCGTCGAACAGCAGCAGCGTGTAGCTCGTCAACGAGCCTGTGTCGACCAGCGTGGTGCCGCGCACGAGTTCGGCCTCACCGACCCGCAGCCCCAGGTCGACGAGCTCGCCGAACGGCTCCTCCGTGGGACCGAGTATGACCACGCCGTCGAGACCCTCCGCGCCTTCGTTGATCGCGTGCCGGACCGCAGCGCCGTCAGCGGCGACGAGCCCCCCGCGGTCGCCGCCGAGGGCGGCCGGCAGCAGCCCACGCGCGACGACGGTGCGAATGCCGCGGGCCGGTCCTGGACCGAGCGCCCACGACTGAGCGCCGGCGAGCTGGTCGAGAAACCCGTCGACGATGACCGGGTTGATCGCCTCGAGCCGGTCAGTGCGGAACCGGTCGAGCGCGGCGGCGGTGTTCGCCGGCGTGTGCAGCCGGTCCTCATCGCGGACAAGCTCCTGCGCGCGGCTGAGCAGCTCGGCGGTGTCGGGCACGGTCACGGCCGCACTCGGGCTGCGCTGCGCCTCGACGAGAGCCTGCGTGTAGTCGAATCCGGCCCGCGCGGCGGTGGCGTCGAGCAGGTCGAAGATCCGCCCGCCAAGCGCGTCACCAGCCGATTCGAGGTTCGAGAGCATGACTTCCTGGACCCGTCCTTCACGCGTCTCGGGCGCGACCAGGTGGTAGATGTAAACGGCCTTCGTCTGGCCGATGCGGTGCAGGCGCCCCATCCGCTGTTCCAGGCGGACCAGCGACCACGGGATGTCCCAGTCGATCATCACGTGCGCGGACTGCAGGTCGATGCCCTCTCCGCCGGCGTCGGTCGAGACTAAGACTTGAAACTCGCCGGCAAGAAACCGCTGCTGCAGCTTGTCGCGGTCCTTGTGCCCGACGGCGCCTTCGAGGGTCTCGACGGTGAAGCCCGCGTCAGCGAACCGGCCGGCCAGCCACCGTGCTGAGTCGGCGAACTCGGTGAAGATCAGCACCTGACCCTGCCCCGGCGCGATGCTGTGCTTGTCGAGGAGCCGCTGCGCCTCGAGCCACTTCGTCGACGGTCCAGAGATGTTCGCGAGCCGGATCTGCGCGATGACGCCGTCGATGGCCGCCAGCTCCTCGTTCTTGTTGTGACTGCGCGCGTTGACGACGACCTCTTCGGCGCGGTCCCACGCGTCGTCGTCTTCGACGCCAAGCGACAGGCCGCCGTCGGTGCCGGCGAACTCGTCGGGCACGGGCGCGTCGGTACGACCGGACGCCGGTCGCTTCAGCGCCTCGTGCCGGCGACGCATCGTCGCCTCCGCGGCGACCAGCGACGACGCAGCCCGCTTACCGTAGATGGAACGCGCCAGCGTCGCATTCTCGCCGTAGTAGGTGTCGACGTAGTTCATGACAGCGTTGTAGGCGCCAACCTCGAGCGCGGTGAGGTCGACCGGGACGGTTTCGGCGTATCGCGGCGGGAACAGCGGGTTGCCCTCAAGGTCCTTGAGCTCTTCCTTCATCCTGCGCAGGAACGACAACGTGGACGGGCGCAGTGCCGTGTCGTACTCGGTCTCGCGTGAGTCCCATGGGTACAGCGTCGGGTCGAGGAGGTTGAGCAGGCCGCGGAAGAATTGCTCCTTACCGCGGTGCGGCGTGGCGGTGAGCAGCATCAGGTGATGGGTGCGGTTGGCGAGCTCGCGTGCCGCGCCGAGGTACTGCGACGTGGGTGTGAGGCGGTGCGCCTCGTCAAAGACCGCGAGCGACCACGACGCGCGGGTGCCAGAGACCTTGCGCCGCACGTCCGCGTTGTAGGTGTAGAGGTCGACGCTGACGACCCACACGCTCACCCGCGGGTCGAGGTCGCGGGGGTCGCGGGCGACCTCCGGCGTGATCTGAGCGGCCTCGATCGCGAAGTACCGCCGCAGGTCGCGCTTCCACTTCTCGACCAAGTGCGCCGGCACGATGACGACAGTGTTGCCTGGGATGAGCCCTCGCCGAGTGCCCTCGGCGATGTACATACCGGTCATGATCGTCTTGCCGGTGCCGGGCTCGTCGGCGAGAAGGAACCGCAACCGCGGCTGAGCGAGCATGTGGGTAAAAACGGCCTCGTCCTGATGCGCGAACGGCCGCAGCGGGCGCGTGGCGAGCACGGCCGAGCGGATCCGCGGTACCGCGTGCTGCATCCACCGGGCCCACATCGTCGCGAGCGCGCGCGTGGAGTCGCCGCCGGCGTCATTGACCGGGACGATCGCAGCGTCGAGGTCGGCCCGCGACAGGGCCGCGTCGCCGAGCGTGCCGTTGCTGCGCCGTACGACAAGGTCGGCACCGTCGCCAGTCTCAGTCGCCGCGATGACGGTAACGAGCTCGCCGTCGACGCGGATCTGCGTTCCCGGCGCCGGCAGCGCCGCCGCGTCGGTCGCCGTCACTGGCTTCTCCCTTACGCCGCCGGCATGGGTGGGACCGTTACGGCACTGCGACCGGTCGCCGTGATCCTCTTCCATACCGCTCAGCCGTTTGGAAGTATCCTCGCAGCGCTCGCCGTCAAACTCGGTGACCTTGCTGGATTGGACGAAATCGCGCGGCCAAACCGGCTGGCGCACCAGAACACAGCGTTCCGGAACCGCCCCGCCACCGGAACCCAGTGTCCATCGTCTACCGGGGGACGCACACTGCTCTCGGCGCACCGTGGCTGCCTGCGTGGCTGCCGGGGCGAAGTGATCACCATCGTGATTGGGGCGAGATAGCAGGTCAGCCGGGGTGCGCCGCCAGGGACTCGAACCCCGAACCCGCGGATTAAGAGTCCGCTGCTCTGCCAGTTGAGCTAGCGGCGCGTCGAGTCGACTTTAGCAGCCGATCGCTGCCGGCCCCGACGACCCGACCGCCGGGCAGCGCCGGAGGAGGCCAGCCGAGGAGCCACGTGATCGCCCGACTAAACTCCCCTGGCATGACGGTCCAAGACACGCTGAACCAGGCAGACGCCCAAGAGATCAAGACCTGGGTAGGGCAGATCCTGCGTCCCAACATCGTGAACTTCTCGGGTCTGGAACGCTTCGAAGTCGATGGGCAGACGATCACCTGCCATGCGTACTTCGGACCGTGGGAGCCCGAGCCCTCGGCCGAGCAGCTTGCCGAGGCGGTCAAACTCTTTGAGTCCGAACACCCCGGCTACCGGCTCAACCTGACCTGAAACCGACCCCGAGACCCACAGGTCGTGTTGGGGTGAGCGATGGGACTCGAACCCACGACCCTCGGGACCACAACCCGATGCTCTACCAGCTGAGCTACGCCCACCAACGGCCGGTGCGACCGGCCACGGGTGAAGTCTAGTCAGTCGCCGCCTGGTCCGGTACCACGGCGGAGGGCACCGAAACCGGCCTCGTACCGGCGGCGGCCCGGGCGGTCATAGAATTAGGCCCGGGTTCCGGGACGAACAACGTCGACCGGTAGTAGCGCAGCTCGGCCACGCTGTCCACGATGTCGGCCAGCGCCCGGTGGCCGCCGGTCTTCGTCGGTGCGGCGTAGTAGACCCTCGGGTACCACCGTCGGCAGAGTTCCTTGATGCTGGAGACGTCGACCACCCGGTAGTGCAGGTGGTCGTCGAGTTCGGGCATGTCGCGGGCTAGGAAGGCGCGGTCGGTGCCGATCGAGTTGCCGCATAGCGGCGCTGTTCGGCGCTCCGGGACGTGCCGGCGTACGTAGGCCAGGACCTGCTCGGTCGCCTCGGCCAGCGTGGTGGTGGTCGACTCCAGGGCGGCGAGCAGGCCGGAGGCGCTGTGCATGTCCCGGACCACCGGAAGCATCTGCGCCAGGGCGTCAGCGGGGGGCGCGATGAGGATGTCGAACCCGTCGTCGACCACCTCCAGGTCTGAGTCGGTGACCAGTACCGCGACCTCGACCAGCGCGTCCCGAGTCAGGTCGAGGCCGGTCATCTCGCAGTCGATCCACACCAGCAGGTCGTTCACGAGATCATCGTAGGCCCGCGGGTCCTTCGTCCTGACCTCCCGCAGCAGGTATGCCCTCGCGCGGGGCGCCCTTCTGGGCGTGTGCTGGAGGGGCGTACGGAGGTGCAGCATGGCCCGGATCGTCGTCGGTTTCGATGGGTCGGACAGTGCCCGGCAGACCATTGCCTGGGCGCTGGAGGAGGCTGAGATCCACGGCTGGGAATTGCACGTGATCACGGTCTTGGAGCAGCAGCCGGTGCCGTCGACGTGGGGCGCACCGGCGTACCTCCCGGTGACCTCGGAAGATCTGGACACATTGAAGACCAACGCGCAGCGGGCCGTGGACAGCATCGTCGAGGCCCGGCACCGACCACCGGCGGTGGCGGTCACCATCAAGACGGCCACGGGACAGCCGGCCGCCGTGCTGATCCGCGAATCGGAGACCGCCGAACATCTGGTGGTCGGCTGCCGGGGGATGGGCGGCTTCGGACGGCTGCTGCTCGGCTCGGTCAGCAATCAGGTCGTGCACCACGCGATCTGTCCCGTGACGGTCCTTCACCATGAACGCCGGCCGGGGAGCGTTCATGGTGAAGTGATCGAGGCCTCCGCCCGCCCGGCCGGCGGGCAGACTGGTGCTGAGCGCCCGTAGCTCAGGCGGATAGAGCGGCGGTCTTCTAAACCGCGGGTCGCAGGTTCGAATCCTGCCGGGCGCGCTCCACGACCACTTGATCGCTTTTCCGACCGCAGACTCCGAGCACGGCGTGAGCAGCGGCCGGCGTGTCTCTTGCCGCCGCGCCAGGCCCTGTCCCGCGCAGCCGCCCAGGACGAGCGCATCGCGGCGAGCCCGTCCGGGTCGCCGCGTTCCAGCACCCGCCACGCCGTCGCCCTGTGGCGACCAGGCCGAACGGTCGCTGCTGATGATGCCGCCAACACCGCCAGATCTCGGCTGCACCCACCTCCGGACGCGATCATCACCGCCAGATCGGACAACACCCGTCCGTCACGCTCAAATGAAGTCCGTCACGCTCAAATGAAGATGCGCCGGATAAGGTAAGCCGCCGTGGCGACGATCTCGGCATCGGGTGCGGAGGGCCCTGCGGTCGTCGAGCTCATGTGGGCCGAGTGGCGCGGCCTGGTGCCCGCGGGTGTGGTGCTGACGTGGATCCTATCCGTCCTCGGTGTCGACAGCGTTGTCGATCTGACCGGCCAGCGCCTGCTTGGACTGTTCACCTGGGTTCTGCTCTTGGCCCTGCTGAGCCGAGAGTCGACTGGCACCCGCGTGCAGGTCGCGGTGGTCCTCGTCTTCGCGACACTGGTCGAGTACTGCTTTGCCGCTTGGCTCGGCGTGTATGTCTACCGCCTGCACAACGTCCCCGCCTTCGTTCCACCGGCACACGGACTGGTCTACCTCGCCGCCCTCTGCATCGGCCGTTCGGCGCTATTGAACCGTGTGAGCCGCCCGCTCGTCGCCGGCACCGTCCTGATCGGCGGGGTCTGGTCGCTGTGGGGCGTCACGCTGGCTCCACGGCGTGACGTGCTCGGCTTGTTCTGGTTTGGGTGCTTACTCGTTTTCCTGGCGCGGAGCCGACAACCGGTGGTCTTCGTCGGTGCATTCTTGGTCGTTTCGATGATCGAGGTCGTCGGCACCGCGCTGGGCACGTGGACCTGGTCGGTAGTCGACCCGATCATGGGCTGGGTGAATATCGGTAACCCGCCGAGCGGTGCCGCGGGCGGCTACGGGTGGTTCGATGCCGCGGCCCTCATATTGTCTCCTGTCATCCTGCGGTTGCTCGGGTGTCTTCCGCAACCGGCCGGCGTGGACAGCCCGGCGCCGATGCAGTCTCTTGCCGTCCAGAGGACCGAAGGACAGGACTGCGATTCTTGCGATTCGGTCGCGACGTGGACCGACAACCCGTAGCGCATAGAGACCGTACTGACAGTCGGGTCCGGCGTCGGAATAGCGCGGAGCTTGAAGATGGCCTCGACCAGTCGATTCTCCAGCGGGCGCCGGTGAGGTCCATGCCGTCCTAACGAGGCACCGCGGTATCCAGGCTTTGGGAATTGAGGTCTGGTGCTCGCTTGCGGCCGTATGGGGCCACAGCGCCCCGGTCTTGGAGCAGTAGGCTCCCCACAGTTGTCTCTCAGAGCAACGGAGGTTGCCATGCCGGTTATCGCACATGTCCTCCTGCCCGACGTAACCAAGGAGCAGTACGACGATGTCCGGGCGGCCGTGAACTGGCTCAACGAGCATCCCAACGGCGGCCTTTCCCACGTCACCTGGTGGGAGGGCGGGGACTGCCACAACATCGATTCCTGGGAGAGCGAGGAGGCATTCCAGGTGTTCGGTGAAACGCGGCTCGGGCCGGCCATGGCGAAGGTCGGCGTCGACGTCGAACCGGTGGTGACTTTCCACCAGGCACACGAGGTGTTCCTGCCGAAGGCTGTGACGATCACGGTATAGGAGGGATGGGCAGGCCGTCGCCACCCAGCGTTGGCGGGAGAACCGGCGGCGTGCCCGACCGCTCCTCACTCGCCGGCTGCCGCCGAATGACGCCGAGATCAGTTGACTCCCAGTGGGCGGCAAGAGTCTCCGGTACGCAGCGTGGCGCAGCCGCGTGGCCCGTCGTCCGGCGTTGTGGACGCACTCGAACAGCACCTCGGGAACGGTCACTTTGCTGCCTTCATCGGGTCGCGCTCGGGCGGCATCACGATCTGGTCGGCGATCGCGCCCGCGTTGGGGTACAACGCTGCGACGAGGCCGAGGCCGAGCACGCCACCGATCAACTCGGCGGCAACGAACCCGGCCAGGGAGCCGTGGGCGACGCCGGCGAACGTGTCGCTTAAGGTACGGCCGATTGCGACGGCGGGGTTGGCGAAAGGCCGTCGACGGGGTAAACCACTATGCCGCGCCGATGTACGCGCCGACCGCCCAAGGCGTCTGTCCGGATCGTCCGGATCGGGCCAGCGACACGATCACCAGCACGAGGCCGGCGGTGGCGACGACTTCTCCCAGCCACAGCTGCGTGCCGCTGCGGGTGTGGGTGACCAGGCCCGGCCGAGCAACCAGTCCGCCGACCGCGTTCAGCGCGTCGCGGCGCGCCCGGTACCAGACCCAGGTGCCGCGTCGTTCACAGTCGACCAGCCCGGCGTCGCGGAGCCACCCTGAGGTGATGGCAGATTGTCGGCTGCGATACTCGCCCGGCGCGCGCCCCACCTCGATGCCGCGATCGACTTCCACCGCACCCCCTTCGTCGCCGAGCCGGCGAAAATGTCGGCCCGGGTAGGCGAACCTCGCCGTGACAGCCAGCCCGGAAGCCCGTGCTCCTGCAGGGAACCCCCGGGGAGGCGGCCCGGCTGGACCACGACTTGGCACGCTCAGCCGTCCGCGGGGACCGCATGTGCTGCACCACAGCGGACGCCGGGAACCCGTTCTGCTGTTGATCGACGCCGATGAAGGAATGCGGTAGCCGGGACGCGGCCGACGATTGGCCAGGATCATGGTCAAGCCCGCATGCTGGAGGCAGCAGACTCCTCCGGCGAAAGCGTTGGCCCCTTCCCCATGCCTCAGTTCATCTACACCATGCGCAACGTGCGGAAGGCGCACGGCGACAAGGTCATCCTGGACAACGTCACCCTCTCGTTCCTGCCCGGCGCGAAGATCGGCGTCGTCGGCCCGAACGGCGCCGGCAAGTCCAGCGTGCTCAAGATCATGGCGGGCTTGGACCAGCCGTCCAACGGTGACGCGGCCCTGTCGGCCGGTTTCTCGGTGGGGATCCTGGAGCAGGAACCGCCGCTGGATGAGACCCGCGACGTGCGGGGAAACGTGGAGGCGGCGGTGGCCGGTCTCCGGGCCTCGATGACCCGGTACGACGAAATAACCGAGAAGCTCGGTTTTGCCGACGGCGATGAGATGCAGCAGCTCCTCGATGAGATGGGCGAGCTGCAGGAGCAACTCGACCATGCCGGCGCCTGGGAGCTGGACAGCAAGATCGAGCAAGCCATGGACGCGCTGCGCTGCCCGCCGGGCGATTCCGACGTCACGCTGCTCTCCGGCGGGGAGCGGCGGCGGGTCGCGTTGTGCCGGTTGCTGCTGGAGCAGCCCGACCTGCTGCTGCTCGACGAACCGACCAACCACCTCGACGCCGAAAGCGTGCTGTGGCTGGAGCAGCATCTGGCCCAGTACGCCGGAACCGTGCTCGCGGTGACCCACGACAGGTACTTCCTGGACAACGTGGCGGAGTGGATCCTGGAGATCGATCGGGGTCGCTGCTACCCGTACGAGGGGAACTACTCCACCTACCTGGCGACCAAGGCCGAGCGGATGAAGGTGGAGGGCCAGAAGGACGTCAAGCGCAAGAAGGAGCTGGAACGCGAGCTGGAATGGGTCCGGTCCAACCCCAAGGCGCGGCAGGCCAAGAGCAAGGCCCGGCTGTCCCGGTATGAGGAACTCGCCGCCGAGGCCGAGCGATTCCGGGGGGCCGAGAACGACGCCATCACGATCCCGCCCGGCCCGCGGCTCGGCGGGACGGTGATCGAGGCCGCCCGGCTGCGCAAAGGTTTCGGCGACCGGGTGCTCATCGACGACCTGTCCTTCGCGCTACCGCGCGGTGGCATTGTCGGGATCATCGGGCCGAACGGGGTGGGCAAGACCACGCTGTTCAAGATGGTGCTCGGCGAGGAGCAGCCGGATGCCGGGACGCTGCGGGTGGGGGAGACGGTGCAGTTGTCCTACGTCGACCAGAGCCGGGCCCGCCTCGACCCGAAGAAGAACGTGTGGGAGGTGGTCTCGGACGGCCTGGACCACATCAAGGTCGGCTCCCGGGAGCTGCCGTCTCGCGCGTACGTGGCCGCCTTCGGCTTCCGCGGCCCGGACCAGCAGAAGCCGGTCGGGGTGCTCTCCGGCGGCGAGCGTAACCGGATCAACCTGGCACTCACCCTGAAGTCCGGCGGCAACGTGCTGCTGCTCGACGAGCCGACCAACGACCTCGACGTGGAGACCCTGCGGTCGCTGGAGGACGCGCTGGAGGACTTCCCGGGCTGTGCGGTGGTGATCAGCCACGACCGCTGGTTCCTGGACCGCCTCGCCACCCACATCCTGGGGTACGAGGGGACCGAGGACGACCCGGCCCGCTGGTTCTGGTTCGAGGGCAACTTCGCCGACTACGAGAAGAACAAGATCGAGCGGCTCGGCGCGGAGGCCGCCCGGCCGCATCGGGTCACCTACCGCAAGCTGCGGCGCGACTGATCCGACCCGACGATGTGCCGAGCCTGACCGGCGGGAGCGGGGCGGGCATCTGCCGCTGCGGGCAGTCGAGCCGGCCGGGGCCTCAAAGGCGTGGCGTACTCCGCCGCCGGACCACTAGGCTCCGGTCCGCGGCGTGGTCAGTGCCGCAGCTGGTTCATCGGGTTGGTCCGAGGTCTGCGACCCGGCGGAGGAGAACGGGACGTCATCGTGGCCCACGCCGCACCGACCATCGTGGCCAATCCGCAGGTCGATGCGCTGCTGCACGCCCTGGTCACCGCGGACGGCCGCGAGGACCCGTACCCCACCTACGCCCAGCTCCGTAGCCTTGCCCCGCTGGCGAAGGCGCCGGACGGTGTGCTGGTGCTCACCCGGTACGCCGATTGCGACGCGCTGCTGCGGCACCCGAGGTGCGGGCGCGCCGATCCGGACGCGCTGTTCGTGGCCATGGGACTGCCGAACTGGCGGGACCACATCGGTCTCCGGCAGTTCTCCACGAGCTTGCTCAACATCAACCCGCCGGACCACACCCGGATCCGTCGGCTGGTCGGCGGAGTGTTCACCCCGCGTCGGGTTGCCGGACTGCGCCCGGCGATCACTGCCCTCACCGAGCGGCTGCTGTCGGCAATCTCCGGAACCGTCGACTTCATCGACGCGTTCGCGTTCCCGCTGCCGGTAGCGGTGATCGGCGAACTGCTGGGCATCCCCGCCGCCGACCGCCCGCCTTTCCAGAGCCTGGTCCGGGACTGGACGCTGCTGCTGGATGTCTACGACGCCGACGTACTGGCCCGGGCCGACGCGGCAGCCGGGCAGATTCGCGACTACCTTGCTGACCTGGCCGGCCAGCGCCGGCGGCGACCGGAATCCGACCTGATGACGGCGATGGTGCAGGCGGAGTCCGACGGTGAGCGGTTGACCGAGGATGAGCTGCTCACCACCGCCGCGCTGCTCTTCGCTGCCGGCTTCGAAACAACCACGCACCTGCTGGGCAACGCGTTGGTCGCGCTGCTGAGCCACCCCGACCAGCTGGATCTGCTGCGGCGCAGCCCGGCCCTCGCCCCGGGTGCAGTGCGGGAGTTGCTGCGGTTCGACAGCCCTGTGCAGATCACCGGCCGCACGGTGCTGAGCGACACCGAGGTGAGCGGCATACCTGTGGCCGCCGGGCAACGGGTGGTGGCGTATCTGGGCTCGGCGAACCGGGACCCGCAACGTTTCGCGGATCCGGACCGGCTCGATCTGGCCCGGGTGGACAATGCGCCGCTGTCATTTGGCGGAGGACTTCACTACTGTCTCGGGGCGGCGCTGGCTCGGCTGGAGGCCGAGATCGCTCTTCCCGCCCTCCTCGAACGCTTTCCGCGTATCGCCCTCGCCGGCCCGCCGCAACGTCGGGACAGCCTCACGCTGCGGGGTTACCTCGCACTGCCGGTGTCCTTGGGCTGACTGCCTGACGTGCCGCGGAGTGCGACGCCGACTACTCCAGGGTGTTGACCAGGGAGTGCGCGGCCGAGGTGAGGTAACTCCACAGCAGGTGCTCCGCCTCGACGGGCAGGCCGAGGGAGTCCACCGCGTCCCGCATGTGGGCCAGCCACCGGTCCCGAGCCTGCGGGGTGACCGGGAACGGAGCGTGACGCATCCGCAGCCGCGGGTGGCCGCGCTGCTCGCTATAGGTGCGGGGCCCACCCCAATACTGCTCCAGGAACATCCGCAGCCGGTCCTGCGCGCCGCTCAGGTCCGGCTCCGGGTACAACGGCCGCAGGACCGGGTCGTCCGCGACCCCGGCGTAGAACCGGGCCACCAGGGCTTGGAAGGTCTCGTGCCCGCCGACCGCGTCGTAGAAGGTCACCTCGGCCACGCGTTCCATTCTCGCAAAGCGGGCAGGATGGTGCCGCTAAATGGTTACGGGCCCCTCGGCCCGACGAACAACGGAGGTATGGCATGGCAACCAAGCGCGTCGCCCGAGCCCACTGGGAGGGCTCGTTGATGGACGGCAAGGGGACGGTGGATTTGGAGTCCTCGGGCCTCGGCACCTTCGACGTCACCTGGCCCTCGCGCGCCGAGGAGCCGAACGGCCGGACCAGCCCGGAGGAGCTGATCGCCGCGGCGCACTCCGCCTGCTTCAGCATGGCGCTGTCGAACGGCCTGTCCCAGGCCGGTTCGGCACCCACCGCGCTGGACACCTCGGCCGAGGTCACCTTCCAGCCGGGCAAGGGCATCACCGGGATCGTCCTGACGGTGCGCGGGAGCGTGCCGGGCATGTCCGAGGCCGACTTCACCGCGGCCGCCGAGGACGCCAAGGCGAACTGCCCGGTGAGCCAGGCGCTCACCGGGACCACGATCACCCTGGACGCCGCACTGGCCGATTAGCCCGGGCGGGCCTGCCGGGCCGATCGATGCCGCCCCCGCCGGCCGCTCAACCGGCCGGTGGAGAGGCGGCCGGTTCGGCGTGCGCGGGCGGTTCGGCGTGCGCGGGGGGCGGTCCGGTGTGCGCGGCGAGGCCGGTGTGCGCGGCGAGGCCGGTGTGCGCGGCGAAAAAGGACAGCGTGTCGACGCTGAGCTCGACGGTGCGGCTCAGTGATCGGGCCCCGTGACCGACATCGGACTCCCGCCGCAGCAAGATCGGGGCTTCAGCGGACGTGGCGTATTGCAGGGCGGCGCACATCTTCCGGGCGTGCATCGGGTCCACCCGGGTGTCGGAGTCGAAGACGGTGAACAGCGTCGCCGGATATGCCGTCCCCTCCCGGACGTGGTGGTAGGGGGAGTACGACAGCAGCCAGCCGAGTTCCGTCGGGTCGGCGGCGCTGCCGTACTCGTCGTTCCAGGTCTCGCCGAGCCCGAACCGCTCGTAGCGCACCATGTCCAGCAGCGGCGCGGAACAGACCACGGCGGCGTAGCCCTGCGGGCGCTGGGTCAGTGCCGCGCCGACCAGCAGCCCACCGTTGCTGCCGCCGGAGATCCCCAACTGGGCGGGTGAGGTCCAGCCGTCGGCGACCAACCACTCCGCGGCGCAGGCGAAGTCGTCGAAGGCGTTCTGCTTGTGTTCCCGCATGCCGTCCCGGTGCCACCGTTCACCCTCCTCCGAGCCGCCCCGGAGATTGGCCACCGCGTACACCCCGCCGGCCTCCACCCAGGCCAGGATGGAGGCCGCGTAGCCGGGGGTGAGTGCGACGCCGAAGCCGCCGTAGCCGTACAGGATGGCCGGCCGGGGTCGGTCCGGTTCGGCGGCCGCCGACAGCACGAACATCCGTACCGGCGTCCCGTCGCGACTGGGGTAGGTGACCTGGCGGGCGTGCACCGCCGGGACCACAACCGTGCCCGGCGGGTCGGCGTGCTTGCGCACCACGCCGCTGCGGGCGTCGTAGCGGTACACGCTCGGCGGGGTGACGTGGTCGGTGTAGTCGAACCAGGCCTCGAACCCGCCTTCCGGTCGCTCCGAGAGCCCGCCGACCGCGCCGAGGCCGGGCAGCGGCACCCCACCGAGCGGATCGCCCTCGGCGAGGCGGGCGAGTGTCAACTCGCTCACGGCGTGCCGGATCCGGGTGATCAGCAGGACCGGGACCGGTGCCTGGTCGAGGATCGCGTAGTCCTCCAGGACCGCCTCCGGATCCTCGGCCACCAGATCCGCCCAGGTGTCGTAGGACGGCTGGGTGGGGGTGGTGACGCACAGCCGCCCGCGCGGCGCGTCCCGGTCGGTGAGAACGTAGAGCCGCCCGTCGCGGCCCACGTGCAGTGACGTGCGGGCATCGACACCGACCTGCACCGGACGCAGCGCGGGGGCGTCGGGTGGGCCGGCGTGCAGGTCGGCCAGCCACACGTCGGTACGCGGCGCGGTGCCGGCACTCGCCGAGACGGTGAGCCACCGGCCGTCCCGGCTCACCGCGACGCCGTAGTAGTTGGTCTTGTCCAGCCCATCGCCGTGGACGACTTGGTCGTGCGCCGGGTCGGCGCCGAGGCGGTGCAGGAAGACCCGCCGGTGGAACTGCTCCTCGCCGGGTGGGACGGCACCGGGCGGCAGCCGGCGGACGTAGAAGAACGCCTCGCCGCCGGGCAGCCAGGCGACCGGGGAGTACCTGGTCCGGTCGATCGGCCCGTCCACCTCCGCGCCGTTCCCGAGGTCGAGCACCCGGATAGCGGACTCCTCGTCACCGCCGCTGGAGAGCTGATATGCCAGCCGGAGGCCCTCGGAATCCGGCTGCCAGGCGTCCAGCGTGGTGGTGCCGGTGGGGTCGATGGCCATCGGGTCGAGCATCGTGAGCTCCGCCCCGTCGGGGAGTCGCAGGATCAGGACCGCGTGCTCCTGCTCCGCCCGCCGCCGCAGGAACAACGACCGCTCGCCCCGCCACACCGGCGCGGTGACCGACCCGGCACCGAGCAGTGCACCCAGCCGGGTACGCCAGCGGTCCCGGCCCGGCAGCCCGTCGAGATAAGCCCGGGCCAGGCTGTCCTGCGCGCCCAACCAGTCCCGGGTCCGCTCGGTCGTCGGGTCCTCCAACCAGCGGTACGGGTCGGGGACAGGGTTGCCGAAGAGTTCCTCGGCGACGGCGAGGCGCGGGGCGCTCGGGTAGGTCGGAGCCGGCATGAGCCCGACTCTAGGTTGCAGGCGCGACAATTCTTCTCCCACCGGCGCCGCCCATCGGGTTGACTAGCGCTGTGGCCTCCGCGTTGGTGCTGAACGCGACGTACGAACCGCTCGGTGTGGTGCCGGTTCGGCGCGCGGTCACGTTGCTCCTGGTCGGCAAGGCGGAGCCGCTGCACGTCGCCGAGCGCGGGCAGATTCGCTCGGCGTCGCTGGTGCTCGCCGTGCCAACCGTGATCCGGCTCAGCCGCTACGTCGTGGTGCCCTACCGCTCAGCGGTACCGCTGACCCGGCACGGCGTGTTGCGCCGCGACCGTGGGGTCTGCGCGTACTGCGGCGAGAAGGCCTCCACCCTGGACCACGTCATCCCGCGCAGCCGCGGCGGCCGGCACGACTGGGACAACGTGGTGGCCTGCTGCATCCGGTGCAACGGCCGCAAGGGCAACCAGTTGCTGACCGACCTCGGCTGGCGGCTGCACGTGCAGCCCAGGGTACCGGCCGGAACGCACGTGCTGGTGGCCCGCTTCGGGGAGGTGCACCCGCACTGGGCGCCCTACGTGCCGGGGATCGCGGCCTGAGCGGTAGGTACCCTGCCGGCATGGCCGACCTGCACGATCTTTCCGCCGTGGATCAGGCGGCCGCCATCCGGCGCGGTGATCTGGACCCGGTGGAGCTCACCGAGCACTACCTGGGCCGTATCGAGCGCGGTGCGGACGCCGTGGGCGCTTTTGTCACGGTCACCGCCGAGGCCGCGCTCGCGGCCGCCGGGGCGGCGTCCCGGGCGATCCGCGACGGCGCGGCGCTGCCCCCGCTGCACGGGGTGCCGACGGCCATCAAGGACCTCAACCTCACCGCCGGGGTACGCACCACGCTGGGCAGTGCGGTCTTCGCCGAGAACGTCCCGGACATCGACGACCACGTCGTCCGCCGGCTCCGGGCGGCCGGGACGATCAGCCTTGGCAAGACGAACACGCCGGAGTTCGGCGTACCGTGCTACACCGAGCCGGAGGTGGCGCCTCCGGCCCGCTCGCCCTGGGACCTGTCCCGGACCGCCGGCGGTTCCAGCGGCGGCGCGGCGGCCGCCGTCGCCGCCGGGTTGGTGCCCTTCGCCCAGGGCAGCGACGGCGGCGGCTCGATCCGGACGCCCGCGGCCTGCTGCGGGCTGATCGGGCTGAAACCGGCCCGCGGGCGGGTCAGCCTCGGGCCGGTGGTCGCCGACCTGCACGGCCTGGGCACCATCGGCCCGATCGCCCGGACTGTCCGGGACGCCGCCGCGATGCTGGACGCGATGACCGGACCGTTCCCGGGCGACCCGCACTGGGCAACGGCGCCGCACACCTCCTTTGCCTCCTTCGCCGACCGCCCGCCGGGCCGGTTGCGGATCGGGCGCTACCGCGACTCGGCGGTGACGGACGCGGTCCTGGACGCCGATTCCCTGGCGGCCTGGGAGTCGGCGAGCGTGCTGCTCGCCGATCTGGGTCACGACGTGGAGGACACCGCGCCGCCGTTTGGTGCCGAGCAGCTTCCGGTGTTCGAGACGGTCTGGTCGGTCAGCGCGGCGATGGCGCCGGTTGGGCCGGCGGACGAGGCTCGGCTGCGCCCACTCACCCGCTGGCACCGGGAGCGGGGCCGGGGGACCTCGGCGGTGACCTACGCCGCCGCGCTGGCCCAGCTCCAGCGGGCCGCCCGGCTCGCGGTGCAACGCAGCGACACCTACGACGTGGTGCTCGTACCGGCGCTGGCCACCCTGCCGCCGCCGGTCGGGGCGCTGCGCGACGACGCCGACCCGGCGGCGGATTTCGCCGCGCAGCTGCGCTTCACCCCGTATGCGGCGATGTACAACGTCACCGGCCAGCCGGCGATCACCCTTCCGGTGTACCGGAGTGCGACCGGCTTCCCGGTGTCGGTGATGCTCGCCGGCCGCCCGGCGGATGAGGGCACGCTGATCGCGCTGGCCGCCCAGCTGTGCGCGGCCCGGCCGGAGGTGGGCCGCACCCCGCCTGGATGGTGACCGGCAGCTGCCCGTTCCAGCGGGTGACCTAGCGTTTGCGCCATGGACCGGCTCAAGGCGTTGGCGGCGGCGCACGGCGTGGCGACGGAGTACGAGGACCAGAGCCACCGCCGGGTCGAGGTGGCGCCCGCGGCGATCCGCAATGTGCTCGCCGCCCTCGGCGTGGACAGCTCGGCCGACCCGGTTGGCGGCGGCGATGCGCCACCCGGCCAGGCGGCCGACGATGCCGACCTGCCGCCCACGGTGGTCACCACGCTCGGCCGGTCACCGCGGCTGTCACCCGGGCCGGTGTCGGTGGAGCTGGAAGACGGCGGCCTGGTGGCCACCACCGTCGCCGGTCTCGCGGAGCTGCCGCTCGGCTGGCATCGGCTGCGCCGGACCGACCGGGTGAACGGCCGGACCGCCACCCTGGCGGTGACCCCGGAACGGGCGCCGCTGCCGCCGCGGGCCTGGGGCTGGATGATCCAGCTGTACGCGATCCGGTCGGCATCCTCCTGGGGCTTCGGCGACTTCGCCGACCTGGCAGAGCTGGCCCGCTGGAGCGGGGTCGAGCTCGGTGCCGGCCTGGTTCTCGTCAACCCGGTGCATGCGGTGGCCCCGGTGCTGCCGCTGGAGCCCTCGCCGTACTACCCGACCTCGCGACGCTTCGTCAATCCGATCTACCTGCGCCTCGAGCTCACCGGTGAATACCTGACCGCCCCGCCGGAGCTGCGCGCCGAGGTCGACGCGCTCGGCGTGCCGCTGCGCGATCGGAACAGGGCGGACCGGCTGGACCGCGACGCGGTGTGGACGGCGAAGGGCGCCGCCCTGGCGCTGCTGTGGCCGTACGCACGCCGCGAGGCGCTGGTCGACTACCGCCGCCGCACCCCGGGCATCGACGAGTACGCGCTGTTCGTCGCCCTCGCGGAGCGGCACGGCGTCTCCTGGCCGGATTGGCCGGCGGAGTTGCACGATCCCGGTGGCCCGGCGGCCCGCCTGGCCCGGGAGGAACTCCGGGACCGGGTGGACTTCGCCGCCTGGCTGCAACTGCTGTGCGCCGAGCAGCTGGCAGCCGCTCAGCAGGCGGCGACTGACGCCGGCATGCCGGTCGGCATCGTCCACGACCTGGCGGTCGGCGTCGACCCCGGGGGCGCCGACGCCTGGGCGCTGCAGGACGTGCTGGCCGGGGCGGCCACAGTCGGCGCCCCGCCGGACCTGTTCAACCAGCAGGGCCAGAACTGGCAGCTGCCGCCGTGGCACCCGCGACGGCTGGCCGAGGCCGGGTACGCGCCCTACCGCGAGCTGCTCCGCTCCATCCTGGGAGCCGGCGGGGGAGTACGGATCGACCACATCCTCGGACTGTTCCGGCTCTGGTGGATCCCGGCCGGCTCGACCGCCGCGGAAGGCTCTTTCGTCGCCTACGACGACGAGGCGCTGCTCGGCATCCTCGCCCTGGAGGCACACCGGGCCGGCTCGATCGTGGTGGGGGAAGATCTCGGCACCGTGGAGCGCCGGGTCCAGACCACCCTGGTCGACCGGGGGATCGTCGGCTCGGCGGTGCTCTGGTTCGAGCGCTACGTCGACCCGGTGACCGGCGCCGACGGCGACCGCAAGCGGCCGGCGGACTGGCGGGAACTCGCGCTGGCCAGCGTCACTACCCACGACCTGCCGACCGCCGCCGGATTCCTGGCCGCCGAGCACGTCCGGGTCCGCGACGAACTCGGTCAGCTGACCCGTCCCGTCGCGCAGGAGCGGGCACTAGCCGAACGCGACCGGGTCGAGCTGCTCGGGCTGCTGCATTCCGAAGGCCTGCTGGACGACGGCGCCGACCCGGTCCTGGCCATGCACGAGTTCCTGGCCCGGACGCCGTGCCGGCTGGTGGTCGCCCAACCGGCGGACGCGGTCGGGGACCTGCGCCAGCCCAACCTGCCCGGCACCACGGACGCCTACCCCAACTGGCTTCTGCCGGTGGCCGGGCCGGACGGGCCGGTCACTCTGGAGGACCTCCAGGGCTCGGCCCGAGTACGGCGGATCGCGGCTGCCGTGGGCCGCGACCGCAGCCGGGCCGACGTCCGCTAACGTCGTTCTGATGACGCCCGCCGTGCCGCCCGACCGCCGTTCGCACCTCCGCCGACCCGCTGCCCGGGCGAGCGGCGGCCTGGTACTCGCCGTGCTGGTGCTGGCGGCTTCCGGCTCGGCAGCTTGGGCCGACGACAGCGGCGAGGTGGCCGGTGGCGGGTTGGGCAATTGGGGCATCCTGCTGCGGCTGCTGTGGCCGACGCTCATCGCGTTGCTCGTCATCTCCGCGCTGGCCGCGCTGCCTCGGCTGCTGCGCCGTCCCCGGTACCGTCCGGGTAAGCCCTGGCCGCATGACCCGCTCTGGTTCGCCGGGGCCGAGAACCCGGAGCGGGCCTTGGCCGGCGTTCGCCCGGTCCGACGCAGTGGAGGTGCCAGTGCCGACTGGTGAGGCGTTCACCGACGGGCAGCTTCGGGAGATCTCCGCGGCCTTGAGCACCGCGAGCAACGAGAGCGGGCTGCACTTCTCGGTCTTCGTCGGTGCTCCCGACGGGCCGCCGCGGGACTATGCCGAGCGGCTGCTCGCCGCGCTGGGGGATCGAGCCGAGACCGGGGTGCTGATGCTGGTCTCGCCCGGTGACCGCCGCTTGGAGATCGTCACCGGTACGGCCGCCAGTCGTCGGGTACCGGACCGCGCCTGTGCGCTGGCTGCCCTGTCGATGCGGACCAGCTTCGTCGGCGGCGATCTTGCCGGTGGCATCGTCACCGGTATCCGGATGCTGGCCGAGGCCGCCGGGGAGAGCCGGGAGATCGCGGGCACCAGCCACACCGGCGCCGCCCCGCCGGCCCTCGGCACCGCGCCGCACTGATCATCCGGCTAGCCGGTCCTTCTCCTGCGCCGCCAGCGCGCGGGTTATCCCGGCGCGGGCCTCCAGGACCAGCCGGCGCAACGCGGCCGGCGGCTGCTCGCGCTTCAGATAGGCGTCGGTCGCGGTCACCGTCTCGGGGCTGATCACCAAGTACGGGTACAGGCCCTCGACCAGGGTCTGGGCCGCCTCCAGCGTCCGTTCGGCCCAGATCCGGCCCACCATGGCGAAGTAGAGGTCGACGTAGCCGCGCAGCAAGTCGCGCTGGTCCGGCTGCTGGAAGCCCAGCACTGTCGCGGTTTGCATGGCGTTGGGCAGCTCGTCCTGGTCGACCAGCTGCGCCCAGGCCGCCGCCTTGGCCGCCGGGTCGGGCCGGGCGGCCAGCGCGGTGGCGGCTCGCCGCTCGCCGGCCGCGGTGTTGTCCCGGACGCGTTCGGCCGCGATGTCCTCGGTGCCGCGGGCGCCGAGCACGACGAGGCGGGTGAGCACCGTCCACCGCAGTTCGGTGTCCAGGTTGAGCCCGGGGATCGTCCGGTCTCCGGCGAGGATGTCGCTCAGCAGGGCCACCTGCTCGGCGGTGGTCGCCGAGGAGCTGAACGCGCGCATCCAGACCAACTGGAAGTCGCTGCCCGGCTCGGCGCCCAGCAGCCGGTCCCGGGCGGTGTCGGCCATCACGGCCAATCCGCTCGCCCGCCACGCCGGGTCGGCGAAGGAGTCGACCGCGAGCTTGGCCTGCCGCAGCAGGGTCTGCACCACGCCGACCTCGACCTCGCTGCCGACGCCGCCGAGGACCAGGGCCACGTAGTCCCGGGTGGCCATCTCGGCGTCCCTGGTCATGTCCCACGCGGCCGCCCAGCACAGCGCCCGGGCCAGCGAGCTGGGCAACTCACCGATTCCCTCCCGTGCGGTGGCCAGCGACCGGTCGTCGAGGCGGATCTTGGCGTACGTCAGGTCGTCGTCGTTGACCAGTAGCAGGTCCGGCTGCGGTTGCCCGACCAGCTCCGGCACCTCGGTCCGGGCGCCGACCACGTCCAGTTCGAGTCGTTGCCGGCGACTCAGCGTGCCCTCGGTCCGGTCGTAGAGCCCGATCGCGAGCCGGTGCGAGCGCAGCGTGGGGTGCTCGGCCGGGGCCTGTTGGACGATCGCGAAGGAGGCGTACCTGCCATCCGGGGTCACGGTGAAGTTCGCCCGCAGCGTGTTCACCCCGGCGGTCTGCAACCACTCGGCGGACCAGGCCGTCAGATCGCGCCCGCTGGCCTCCTCCAGCGCGCCGAGCAGGTCGGCGAGGGTGGTATTGCCCCAGGCGTGCCGCTGGAAATAGCCGCGCATGGCGGCCAGGAATTCCTCCCGGCCGACCCAGGCCACCAACTGCTTGAGGACGCTGGCGCCCTTGGCGTAGGTGATGCCGTCGAAGTTGACCTTCACCGCTTCGTTGTCGACGATGTCCGCGGCGATCGGGTGCGTCGAGGGGAGCTGATCCTGGCGGTAGGCCCAGGTCTTCTCCAGGTTGCAGAAGGTGGTCCAGGCGCTGGGATACAGGCCGCTCTCGGCCTGGGCGAACACCGCCATGAAGGAGGCGAAGGACTCGTTCAGCCACAGGTCGTCCCACCAGCGCATGGTGACCAGGTCGCCGAACCACATGTGGGCCATCTCGTGCAGCACGATCTCGGCCCGCTGCTCGTACAGGGAACGGGTCTCCCGGGACCGGAAGACGTAGTCGTCGAGGAAGGTGACGCAGCCGGCGTTCTCCATGGCGCCGGCGTTGAACTCCGGCACGAACAGCTGGTCGTACTTGCCGAACGGGTACGGATAGCGGAAGCTCTCCTCGAAGAAGGCGAAGCCCGCCTTGGTGACCCGGAACATCTCCTCGGCGTCGAGATGGGGCGCCAAGGACCGACGGCAGTACAACCCGAGCGGAATCTCCCCGCCGCGGCCGGCATGTCGCTCGTGCACAACGGCGTACGGGCCGGCGACCACCGCGGTGATGTAGGTCGACATCCGCGGGCTGTCGGCGAAGCGCCAGACCCGCGTGCCCCCCGGTGCCCCGGCGGAGGGAGCGGGCTCCGCGCGCGGTGCCATGTTAGAGATGACCTGCCAGGCCCCCGGGGCGGTCACGGTGAATCGGAAGGCCGACTTGAGATCGGGCTGGTCGAAGCAGGCGTAGGCCCGGTGCGCGTCGAAGGTCTCGAACTGGGTGTAGAGGTAGACCTCGCCGTCGGCCGGGTCGACGAAGCGATGCAGCCCTTCGCCGGTGCGCATGTAGGCGCACTCCGCGATCACCCGTACGACGTTGTCGGCCGCCAGACCCTCGAGCTGGATGCGGTTGCCGTCGAAGACCTCGGCGGCCTCGAGCGCCCGACCGTTCAGGACCACCTCGACGACGGCGGGCGCGGTCAGGTTGAGGAACGTCGCACCTCCGGGCTCGGTGCAGCTGAAGCGGATCTCCGACGTGGAGCGGAAGGTCCCTCCATCCGGGGCGGAGGCCAGGTCGAGTTGGACCGACGTCATGTCGACGGCCACCAACCGGGCGCGGTGCGCGGCCTCCTCGCGATGCAGGTTGTTCGAACTCACGGGTGAGCGACTCCTCTTGGTGACGGCAACATGACGAAACGGGCACCGCTGGGGAAACGGCGCACCTAACTCCCCGCGATCCTCGCACGCCGGACCAGAGCGGCCGGGGTTGTCGGAACCCTGGTCGGGGTTGTGGGAGCCCAGCCGGGGGAGGAGGCGGGCATGACCGACCATGCGGGCGAGCTCGACCTCGCCGGTGACACCGATGTGGACTTCTGGTTCGACCCGGCCTGCCCGTGGGCGTGGGTGACCTCGCGATGGCTGCTCGAAGCGGCGACGGTACGGCGGATCCGGCCCCGGTTCCGGGTGATGAGCCTTGCGGTGCTCAACGAGGGCCGCGACCACGACGAGCGGTACCGGGAGTTCCTGCAGACCGCCTGGGGTCCGGTACGCGTGTGCTGTGCGGTCCTCGACCACGGCGGGCCGGCCGCGGTCGGCCGGTTCTACACCGAACTGGGCACCCGGCTGCACAACCGTCGCCAGCCGCCGGATGCCGCCACGCTGACCGAGGCGTTGGAAGTCGCCGACCTGCCGGCCGAGCTGGTCGACGCCGCGGGCGATCCGAGCTACGACGAGGCGGTCCGGGTGTCGCACACCGAGGGCATCTCGCTGGTCGGCACCGACGTGGGGACACCGATCATCAGCGTCGCGGGACTGTCCATCTTCGGGCCGGTGGTGACCACGGCACCCAAAGGCGAGGCGGCCGGCCGGCTGTGGGACGGCGTGCTCCTGATTGCCGGTACCGAGGGCTTCTACGAACTCAAGCGCAGCCGGGACGCCTCGCCGGTCTTCGACTGATCGGCCTCAGCGGTCGCGCGAGAGCACCCAGAAGGACACCGCCGGGAGGGCCAGGGCGAGTAGTCCGCAGCCGGCTGCGACCGGCCACACCGGCCACCCCATGGTCCGGGCGGCGAGATAGCCCGCGCGCACGGCCAGCAGCACCAGCAGGACACTGCCGGCCAGGGCCACCGTGGCCACCAGCCGGCGCCCGGCGGCGTCGTACGGGTCACCGTCGCGTCGCCGCCGCCCCTGGTCGAGCATGCGCCCAGTGTGCCCCCAGTCGTCCCGTCCGCAACCGGCGCGGGGGAACCAATCAGGGCTGGGCTCTAGGGTGTGCTGGCATGCGCGTCTATCTGGGTTCTGACCATGCCGGCTTCGAGCTCAAGACCGAACTGATCGCCGCCTTGCCGGGGTGGGGGCACGAGCCGATCGACTGCGGCCCGGTCGCCTTCGATCCCGCCGACGACTATCCGCCGTACGTGCTCCGGGCGGCCACGGCCACGGTCGCCGAGCCGGGCAGCGCCGGCATCGTTATCGGCGGGTCGGGCAACGGGGAGGCGATCGCGGCCAACAAGGTGCCGGGGGTGCGCTGCGCCCTGGCGTTCAGCGCGCAGACCGCACGGCTGGGCCGGGAACACAACGATGCCAACGTGGTTTCACTGGGCGCCCGGATGTACCCGACGGCCGATGCGCTGGCGTTCGCCGAGATCTTCCTGAGTACCCCGTTCTCCGGGGACCCGCGCCATGCCCGCCGGCTCGCCCAACTCGACGCCTACGAGCGCAGTGGCGAGGTGCCGCCGCCGCCCTCCCCGAACTCGCCGGCCTCGTGAAGGAGGCCCTCATTAGGTTCCGGGCGGGACACGTCCCGGGCACGCATCGCGGCCGACAGGCTCAGCGTGGACTCACTCGCCGCTGTCAGCTCGCGGAGCCCGCCGCGGGCTGAGTCCTTGGAACCGGCCACCCGTCACCCCATCCGGGCGGCTGTCGTAGACCAACCGCGCAGGGAGAGCCGCCGCCCGTGCCAGAAGGCCACACTATCCACCGGCTGGCTCGCGAACACACCGCCCTGCTCGCCGGTCAACGCCTCGCGCTGAGCAGCCCGCAGGGTCGGTTCGCAGCCGGCGCGAGCCTGCTCGACGGGCATCGGCTGGACCGCGTCGAGCCGTACGGCAAGCACCTGTTCTACCGCTTCGACGCCGACCTGCGGCTGCACGTCCATCTCGGGTTGTACGGCAGCTGGCGCTCCGGTCCGCTGCCGCCGCCGCCGGCCAGGGGCGCGGTCCGGGTCCGCATCGTCGGCGAGTCGGCGTACGTGGAACTGCGCGGGCCGACGGCATGCGAGGTGCTCACCGGTGCCGAGCAGGCGGTGATCGAGGGCAGGCTGGGACCGGACCCGCTGCGTACCGGCGCCCGGCCGGCCAAGGCGTGGGACCGGATCCGCCGCAGCCGAGGCCCGATAGCCGGGCTGCTGATGGACCAGACCGTGATTGCCGGGGTCGGCAACGTCTACCGCGCCGAGTTGCTCTACCTGCACCGGCTGGACCCGTTCTGCCCCGGCCGGTCGCTGCCGGAGGAGAGCTTCCTTGCCCTGTGGGCCGACCTGCGGCGCCGCATGCAGGCCGGCGTACGGACCGGACGGATCGTCACTACCCGGGCGCCGGATCGCCGCCGCCGCCGCGGGCCGGCGTCGCCGGAGGACGCGCTCTATGTCTACCGGCGGGCCGGGCTGCCCTGCCGAGGGTGCGGGGCGCCGGTGGCGAGCTCGGTGCTCGCCGGGCGCAACCTCTACTGGTGCCCGGCCGAGCAGCCGCCTTGGGTGGGCTCCGCGGCCTGACCTGCCGGGCGCACCAGCCGAGCGACCAGGAGCCGCGACGGGTCGAGCGTGACCGGCTGGTCTCGCACCTGCCGGAGGAGGCGCAGGTAGTCGTCACGGGGCAGCACCACCGCACCCATCCGGCCAAGGTGGGCGGTCGGCTGCTGGCAGTCCAGCAGGCGCACGCCGGCCCGGGCCAGCCGGTCGGCCAGATCGAGGAGCGCCGCCTTCGAAGCGTCGGTCCGCGAGTGGAACATCGACTCGCCGCTGAACACCCCGCCGGTGAGCACGCCGTAGATCCCGCCGACCAGCTCCTCGTCGTCCCACACCTCGACGCTGTGCGCGTCGCCGGCCCGGTGCAGGGCGGCGTACCCGGCGGCCATGGCCGAGGTGATCCAGGTCTGCTCTCGAGCGGCGCAGTGCCGTACGACGTCGTCGAAGGCGAGGTCCAGCGTGGCCGTCCAGCCGCAGCGCCGCAACCTGGCCCGCAACGATCGCGAGATATGCGGTGCGCCGGTAGGGAGCACGGCCCGGACGCGCGGCGAGCACCAGGGTATCGGGGGCTGGCCCGGTGTCGGCCAGGGAAAGCAACCGTGCCGGTAGGCCGCCAGCAGGGTGCCCGGACGGAGATCGTCGCCAAGGGCCACGACGTCCCGCGCCGCGCCGGCGACGTCGATCGCCGCCCAGAACCGTTCCGCCGTCGTCTCAATGCCCGGCAAGGAGCCGCCACCCTTCAGTCCAGAAGCGTCGCTGAGCACTTGGACACACAATGCCCTCTTCCGGGCTCGCCAATTGATGATCCGCACGCTCAGGGGAGAAGATCCATACTCGGCACTGTGTGTCAAAGTGCTCAACTCGCGACCGCCAGGGCGCCAGCCCAGGTTCGGCGCCGGCAGCCCACCCCCGCGCGAGTCGGTCCCGGCGCCGGTCTACCTTGTCCGAAACCCGATTCGGCACGACCCGAGCCGAACCGATTGGGCAACACTCCCTCGACGTCCGGCGGTGCTGGCATGACGATGACCTCGGATCCCACGACCGATCCGACAAGGGTGTCCAAAGTCGACGAGCGACTGCTCGCCGACCTGCGCGGCATCGTCGGTGCCGAGCACGTCCGCTCCAGCCTCGGCGACTTGCAGCCCTACGCCAGGGACGCGACGCCGTTGTTCTTCGCCCGGCCGGACGCTGTGGTATTTCCGGGCTCAGCCCAGGAGGTTGCCGCGATCCTTCGATTGGCGACCGAACGCCGGGTGCCGGTCGTGCCGCGCGGCGCCGGCTCCAACTTGTGCGCGGCCACGGTGGCCACCTCCGGCGGAATCGTCATGGTGCTCACCCGGATGGACCGGATCCTGGAAATCAACGCCGACGAACTGCTCGCCGTGGTCCAGCCGGGGGTGACGACCGCGGCGCTGGCCGACGCTGCGGTGGCGGCGAACGTGCTGTTCCCGCCGGATCCGGGCAGCCGGACGGTGGCCACCGTCGGCGGCAACGTGGCGACCTGCGCCGGGGGGCTGCGGGGCCTGAAGTACGGGGTGACCCGCAACTACGTACTCGGACTGGAAGTGGTGCTCCCCACCGGAGAGATCATCCGGACCGGAGGGCGGCTGTGGAAAGACGTTGCTGGCTATGACCTCACTCGGTTGCTCACCGGCTCGGAGGGCACGCTAGGGGTGATCACCGAGGTCACCACCGCGCTGTTGCCGATGCCGACGACGAGCCTGACCGGGGTGGCGTATTTCCGTTCGCTGGCCGACGCCGGCAGGGCGGTGACCGGCATAATCACCGATGGTGTACTGCCGGCCACCCTGGAGTTTCTCGACCAGAAGTGCATCGGCGCGGTGGAGGACTACGCGCACCTCGGTCTGCACCGCGACGCCGGCGCGCTGCTGCTCTTCGGCGACGACGGAGCGCCGGACGTGGTCAGCCGCAACCTGGACCGGATGGCGCAGCGGTGTAGTGCGGAAGCGGCGATCGACGTAACGGTCGGCGGCAAGGTGGCCGAATCCGAGGCGCTGCTGGAGGCTCGGCGTTGCGCGCTACCGGCGTTGTCCCGGATCGACACGCTCACCGTCCTTGAGGATGCCACCGTCCCCCGGCCCAAGCTGGCGGAGATGGTGGACCGGATCGATGCCATTGCCGAGAAGTACGACATCCTGGTGGCCACCTTCGGGCACGCCGGGGACGGCAACCTGCACCCCACCGCCTGCGTGAACCCGGACGACGGTGACGCTGCGATCCGGGTGGAGCACGCCTTCGCCGAGGTCTTTCAGGCCGCGCTCGACCTGGGCGGCACGATCACTGGCGAGCACGGCGTGGGCGCGGCGAAGCTGCCCTATCTGCAGGCTCGACTCGGAGCCGACCAGATGGCGCTGTTACGGAGGCTGAAGGCAGCCTTCGACCCGGCCGGCATCCTCAACCCCGGAAAGCTTGGATCATGACGGCGGACGTCGCCGAGGCGAACACCAACGTCCCGGCCGAGGCCGTCGTCACCGCCGGGGAGCGACGCCGCGGCATCTTCTCACCGGATCTGCTGGACCGGTGCATCTCCTGCGGCTTCTGCCTGCCGGCCTGTCCCACGTACGCCTTGACCAAGGACGAGAAGTCCTCACCGCGGGGCCGGATCTCGCTGATGCGCGGCTTGGAGACCGGCCAGCTCGCTGAGGACGACCCCACCCTGGCCGAGGAGTCCTCGTTCTGCCTGGGATGCCGGGCCTGCGAGCCGGTCTGCCCGGCCGGGGTGCATTACGGCGAACTGCTGGAGCGCTGGCGGGACCACCAGTGGTCCGGCACCCGGCGACCGCTGCTGGTCCGCCCGCTGATCTGGCTCGCGGACCGCACCTGGCGCTTCGCCATCGGCGGAACCGTCCGCTGGCATGCCCGCACTCGCCGGCGCAGCGGACCGCACCTCATGCTGGGCTGCTTCGAGCGCCTGCTCTTCCCTCAGGTCAGCCGGGTGACCCGAGCGTTGCGCCCGGAACTCGATGCGCCGACCAACCAGGGTTGCTGCGGGGCGCTGCACGCGCACAACGGCGAGTTGGAGCGCGGCCGGCAGCTGGCCCGCGAGCTGGGGGAACGGCTGCCCGGCACGATCGTCACCACGGCCGGTGGATGTGCCGCCCACCTGTCCGACGTCCTGGGCCGGCCGCGGGTGATGGAGCTGTCGGAGTACCTCATCCGGGAGGGCACTCCGCCGCTGGCGCCGCTGCTGGTGGATGGCCGGCGGGCCAAGGTGGCGTTGCAGGATTCCTGCCATCTGCGCAACGGAATGGGGGTCACCCGCGAGCCCCGAGAGCTGATCCGCCGGGTGGCCGACCTGGTCGAACTGCCGCACGCCGGTACCTGCTGCGGTGCCGCCGGGTCGTACTCGGTGGTCCGGCCGAAAGACAGCCGGCGGGTGTTGGACCCGAAGCTGGATGAGATGCAGAACGCCGGCATCGACTACGTGGTGGTCGTCAACCCGGGGTGCCAGCGGCAGTTGATCACAGGCTTGCGTCGCCGCCGGTCCGGCATCAAGGTGCTGCACCTCGCCGAGTTGCTGGCGGCGTCGGCGCAAGCGGCTCAGCGGGGAGCAGTCGCCGGGTAATGCGCTGAGGAGCTACGTAAAGTTTGCCGGCGAACGGGCTTACCCTCGGCGAGAACGTCGCCGATAGGGCTTCTGTGCCCCTCCTCGCCGCGCCACCGTCCAGCCGTGACCGCGCTGGCAGCTTCCGGCGCCGCCGGCGCCCGGCTGCGTGAGGGGACCGGCGATGAGAATCCTCGGCGTCGATGACGACAGGGTGTCCCGGACGGTGCTCCGGGCCACCGTCACATCTCTGGGGCATGAATGCTCACTGGCCGCCGGCGGCCTTGAGGCGTGGGAAATGCTGCAGCACGGCGGTTTCCACGCGGTCATCACCGATCGCATGATGCCGGACCTGGACGGCCTGGAATTGTGCCGGCGGATCCGGTCGGAGCGGCACAACGGGTACGTCTACGTGATCCTGGCCAGTGGCCTGGCCGAGCGTGACCAGGTCCGCGAAGGCATGCTCGCCGGAGCCGATGACTACCTGGCGAAGCCGCTGCAGCGCCACGAGATCGACCTGCGGCTGATCGCCGCGGAGCGGGTTACGGCGCTGCACCGCCGACTCGAGGTAGTCACCGCCGAACTGCGCGCGCTCTCCCGGCGCGATCCGCTGACCGGGCTGGGAAACCGGCTCGCCATGAAGGAAGAACTGGGGACCCTCGGCCGCCGAGCGGAACGATACGGCCACGAGTACTCCGTGGCGCTGCTCGACCTCGACCAGTTCAAGGGTCTCAACGACAGTCACGGCCACCAGGCCGGCGATCAGGCCCTGCAACTGGTGGCTCGTCTGCTTGCCGAATCCTGCCGTCGGGGCGACACCTGCTACCGGTATGGCGGTGAGGAATTCTTGTGTGTGTTTCCGGAGCAGTCGGTCGCCGGCGCGGGCGTCGCGGTGGCCCGAATCCAGCAGAAGCTTGAGGGCCAGGCGATTCCCAACCTGGCGAGCGCCCACCACGGGGTGCTGACCCTCAGCGCCGGGGTCGCGCAGCTGACGAGCCGCGGGCCTGACACCGAGGACCTGCTGCGCCGGGCTGACCAAGCGCTGTACCGGGCCAAGGCTGGCGGTCGCAATCGTATCGAGCTGGATGCGCCTGCCGTCCCGGTACCTCGGCGATCCAAGCCGGCGAGTTCGCCCGGCGACTCACGCCTTGGCGACAGGCGCCGAACTCTTGGAGACCGCGCCGGTCAAGATCGCCGTCGGCAACAGGTCCAAGTAGCGGCGATGGGCGGCGATCCGGCCGTGCCGCAGGTGGAAGATGCTGACCGCCGCTAACGAGAGTTCTTCGCCGGTAGGTGCTACCCGGGTGCCGTAGGAACGGATCAATGAGCCGGTGTGGGTCGCGGTCCAGGAGTACTCCACGACAACGCGGTCGCCCTCCTCGACCCAGATGACCGGGGTCATCCGCCGATCGGGAAAGGCGGTCTGCTCGATGCGAAGTCGCCGGTCGATGGCCTCCCGGCCCTGATGCGGGCCCTCCGGCTCGATGAGCAGCGCATCCTCGGTGTACATCGCCAGGAGCCCGTCGAGATCGCCGGAGTTGTAGATCTCCAGGCTGCGCTCGATGATGTCCCGGCCCGCTCCCACCACATCTCCTCCGCGATCGTGCTGGCAGCCTATGCACGGAGTACGGGACCGGTAGGGCAAAACCCCGGCACTGGCAAGGAGCCGTGGGCAGGCCGTCATGGATTGAGTTGCTTTGGCCGGTGACCGCATGGGCCGGCCCATCGAGGCCGGCCGCTCGTGGTCCACGCCATGCCCCTTGCGACCCGTCGACGCCATGAGGTCGATGAGGGCACTGCCAGTGCAGGTGCGGCGACCTCACCGTGATATTCAGCGAGACGAAGTTCGCGAGTCCGCCGAGAGCACCGCAAGGGGCTGGTCAGCTCCCGTGTCGGCCTCGGTTGTGTCGGCCGCCTCGGTTGTGTCAGCCGTGTGGCAGTGTCCGGCCGTCGGGCAGTGCTCGGCCGCTGAGGAGTGCCACCAGAGCGCCGCTGTCCGCGCGGACCAACTGGCCGTTTCCCCAGCTCCAGCCGGTGTCGGCGGCCTCGAGCCGGACGCCGGTCAGGTCCACGCCGAACCAGGTGCCGCGTGCGGCGGTGAGCTGGTCGAGGACGGCGGTCGCAGCCTCGGCTGGTGCGACCGCGGGCCGGTCGAGCGCAATCGTCACATCCAGGGAGTGAATGACGGCATGGCTCAGTGCACCGGCTGCACCGCCGCCTGGCGGCTGCCACGCGTGCAGCCTGGCCGATCGGAGCTGGCGGAGGAGCTCGGCCACGGGGCGTGAAGCGTCCCTGGCGGCCACGGTGTCGGAGAGGACGGCGAACTCGCCGCCGGCCGCCGCCATCTCGGCCCCGAACTGCTCGGACGTCAGCCGCGCCGGCATGGTCACGTGCGCGATCACATGGCGCACCAGCCACGTGTCGCACAGCGAGGGGGCGTCCCACGTGTCGACGGCCCTGGCGGCGAGGAAATCGGCGAGCCTCGTGTAGGTCGGCGCTACCCACGACTGTAAGTCGGTCACGATGGGTCTCCCTGTGCGAGGTGGGCGAGGTGCGCTTCGAGCTTGTCGAGGGAGGTGAGGAATCCGGTCCGGGCCTCGGGCAGGCGCATCTTCTCGGGCACGTTCCGCTGATGGATGACGACCGCGGTGCTGCCGTCGCCGAGGTCGCTGAGCGTGCTGGTGCTGTGCATCCCGGTCGCCGGCTCGACCCAGGAGAGCCGTTCCGGCGGGACGACCTCGGTGAAGATGGCGACCATCCGGTGGCTGCCGTGCGCGCCGAGCATCAGGGTCTCGAAGCGGCCACCGGGACGGAGTTCGACGACGATGCCGTCGATCGGCGTGGCCATGCCGCTCGGCCCCCAGAAATGCGCGAGCTCGGCGGGCTCGGTGAGGCACAGCCACACCAGCTCGCGCGGCGCGTGAAAGACCCGCCGGTAGACGAGTTCGTCGTCGTTCACTGGTTCGCACGGTCCTGCAAGCGGGAGAGGTGCGCCTCCAGCCGGTCCATTCGGTCTGACCACGTGCGCCGGCTCTCCTCGATCCATGACAGCGCGGCCTCGAGCGCCGCGGGTTCGAGCCGGCATGGCCGGGTTTGACGGTGCCGTCCCTGGCTGATCAGGCCGGACCGCTCGAGCACCCGGATGTGCTGCGAAACGGCCTGCATGCTCATGGCATACGGCTCCGCCAGCTCCTTGACCGTCGCCTCGCCCATGCTCAGCCGGGCCACGATGTCTCGCCTGGTGCGGTCGCTGAGCGCCGTGAACAGGGCATCGAGCTGCTGATCACCGACGGTGGTTCCCACGCCCCTATTCAAGCAGTCGCTTTATCAAGTGTCAACTGGAGGACGGCCGGGGATACCAGAGCTGCCCCGAGGGCCTAGGGACCGCACGGGGACAATTCCTACTCGGCCACCTCAGGTCGGTCGGCAACACCGACAAGCCCCTGACCTGCGGCGCTGGAGCGGAGCGGGCGACCGGGATCGAACCGGCATGGCCAGCTTGGAAGGCTGGGGCTCTGCCATTGAGCTACGCCCGCGACGACGCTCCGGCACCCCGATGTGGAAGAGCGGAGGCGAACCGTCCACCCCAGGATGCCATGCCGCGGCGCCCCGACCGGTGGCGCGGATCGATCCTGTCCCCGAGGTGGCCGGTCCACTAGACTGCTGGGGTCGCCGCGGGGCGTAGCGTAGTGGCTAGCGCGCCTGCTTTGGGTGCAGGAGATCGGGAGTTCGAGTCTCCCCGCCCCGACTGCGTATCGGCCGCCGACTTCCTGACAATCGACCGAGCCCGTACTCAGCAGCCGCACCCCGAGGAGTAGCACGACCGTGAAGAGCGCCGTGGAAAGCCTCAATCCGACCCGCGTCCGGCTCACGGTCGAGGTGCCCTTCGCCGAGCTGAAGCCGGACCTGGACACGGCGTACCGGGAAATCGGGAGGCAGGTGCGGATCTCGGGCTTCCGGCCGGGGAAGGTGCCGGCCCGCATCCTGGACCAGCGGGTCGGTCGCGGCGCCGTCCTGGAACAGGCCATGCAGGGCGCCGTGCCGCGGCTCTACGGCGACGCGCTGCGCGCCAACGAAGTACAGGTGGTCGGCCAACCCGAGGTCGAGGTGACCAAGTTCACCGACGGTGAGGAGTTGGTCTTCACCGCCGAGGTCGATGTCCGACCCGAGATAGAGCTGCCCGACTACGCCGGCTTGGCGGTCACCGTAGCCGACGCGGAGGTGACCGACGCGGAGGTCGATGCCCAGCTCGACACCCTGCGGGAACGGTTCGCGACGCTCACCGGCGTGGACCGGTCGGTGGCCGGCGGGGACTACGTCCTGCTGGACCTGGTGGCCACCATCGACGGTGAGGAGCTGCCCGGTTCCCAGGCCACCGGGCTGTCCTACGAGGTCGGGAGCAACGACCTGATGCCCGGTCTGGACGAGGCGCTGCTCGGCGCGTCCGAGGGCGAGACCCGCACCTTCGACAGCGAGCTGACCCGAGGGGAGCACGACGGTCAGGCGGCAGCGGTCAAGGCCACCGTGCGCAGTGTCAAGGAGAAGGTGCTGCCGGACTTCGACGACGACTTCGCGCAGACCGCCAGCGAGTTCGACACGATCGAGGAGATGCGCGCCGACGCCCGGACGCGGATGGCGCAGCTCAAGCGGATCGAACAGGGCGTCGAGGCCCGGGATGCCGTGCTGGCGGCCCTGCTGGAGCGGGTCGACGTGCCGCTTCCGGACACCCTGGTGCAGGCGGAGATCGACTGGCGGGTGAAGAACATCGACTCCCAGCTTGAGCAGGCCGGGCTCAGCAAGCAGGACTACCTGAAGTCCGAGGACCGGACGGAGGACGACCTGGACGCCGAGATCGCCGCCTTCGCCCGGGACGCGGTGAAGTCGCAGTTCGTCCTGGAGGCGGTGGCCGGCAAGGAGGAGGTCGGGGTCTCCGAGGCCGAGTTGACCGACCACATCGTGCGCCGCGCCCGGCAGATGAACGTGGCCCCGGACGCCTTCGCCCGACAGGTGGTGGATTCCGGCGGGCTGGGCACGCTGGCCAGCGAGGTGGTGCGCGGGAAGGCCCTCGCCCTGCTCCTCGAGCAGGCCGTCGTCACCGATGCGTCAGGTCGCCCCGTCGACTTGGGGGCGGTCAGTGCCGAGTACGAGGCTGTCACGGAGGGTGGCAGCTCTGGCCCCGACGCGGGTGATCAAGACTCCCAAGGCGATCCGGATGTCGCTGGCGACGCGCCCACCGACAGTGCCTCCGAGCCGGATAGCGTCGCCGAACCGGACGGTGCTGCTGAGCCGGGCACGGCGCTGCGCTGAGGGTGAACACCGGCGCTGCGGCCAGTCGGCGGCCGGTGCAGCGGCTAGGGTCGGATCCGTGACTCCACTCCGACTCGAGCAGGTGAACAGCATGACGCAGACGTCCGGCATCGCCGTACCGTCGGATGGTTCGGTCTGGCCGAGCGGGCGGACCCGCGGCGGCACCGGCATGAACCTGGGCGACCAGGTCTTCGATCGGCTGCTGCGCGAGCGCATCGTCTTCCTGGGCTCGGAGGTCGGGGACGCGAACGCCAACGAGATCTGCGCCCAACTCCTGCTGCTCGCCGCCGAGGATGCCGACCGCGATATGTGGCTCTACATCAACTCCCCCGGCGGCTCGGTTACCGCCGGGATGGCGATCTACGACACGATGCAGTGGGTCAGTAACGATGTGGCCACCGTCGCGCTCGGTCTGGCGGCCTCGATGGGCCAGTTCTTGCTGTGCGCCGGCGCGAACGGCAAGCGGTACGCCCTGCCGCATGCCCGGATCATGATGCACCAGCCCTCCGGCGGCCTGGGCGGAACGGCCTCCGACATCGCCATCCAGGCCGAGAACATGCTGTACATCAAGAAGACGATGCAGGAGCGCATCGCCCACCACACCGGTCAGAGCGTCGAGCAGATCGAGAAGGACTCCGACCGTGACCGGTGGTTCACCGCCGAGGAAGCCAAGGACTATGGCTTCGTCGACCATGTGGTGACCGGCGCGAAGCAGGTCCCCTCCGGCGCCGGCACCTTGAGCTGAGAGCGAAACCCATGTCGTACACCATTCCCTACGTCGTCGAGCAGACCAGCCGCGGCGAGCGCACCTTCGACATCTACAGCCGGCTGCTCAAGGAGCGCATCGTCTTCCTCGGCACCCCGATCGACGACGGCGTCGCCAACGTCGTCATGGCCCAGTTGCTGCACCTGGAGTCCGAGGACCCCGATCGCGACATCAACCTGTACATCAATTCTCCGGGCGGCTCGTTCACCGCCTTGACCGCCATCTACGACACGATGCAGTTCATCCGGGCGGAGATCCAGACGTACTGCATGGGACAGGCCGCTTCGGCGGCCGCGGTCATCCTCGGCGCCGGCACCAAGGGCAAGCGGTTCGCCCTCGAGCACTCCCGCATCCTGCTCCACCAGCCCTACAGCGAAGGTGGCGGGCAGGGCAGTGACATCGAGATCCAGGCCCGTGAAATATTGCGTATGCGCAAGATGCTCGAGGAGATGCTCGCCCGGCACACCGGCCGCGACGAGGAGGCAATCCGAGCTGACATCGAACGCGACAAGATCTTGACCGCGACCGAAGCACTGGATTACGGCATCATCGACGAAGTGATCACCACCCGGAAGGTGCACGGCGAGTTCACCTCCTGACCGTCGACCGGTCGAAATCAGCGACCGGTGACGGATAAAGGGGTCCGTTCCGCCCGGCCAGACGGTACGGTTCTCTCTACGGCAGGGCGCCCGCGACCGCACCGCAGCACAGGAAGAAGGTTCCCGAGTGGCCCGTATCGGTGACGGCGGCGACCTGCTGAAGTGCTCCTTCTGCGGTAAGTCGCAGAAGCAGGTGAAGAAGTTGATCGCCGGCCCGGGCGTGTACATCTGCGACGAATGCATCGACCTGTGCAACGAAATCATCGAAGAGGAACTGTCGGAATCCTCCGATTTGCGCTGGGACGACCTCCCCAAGCCCAAAGAGATATTCGAGTTCCTGGACGGCTACGTCATCGGCCAGGACACGGCCAAGCGGACGCTCTCGGTCGCCGTCTACAACCACTACAAGCGCATCCAGGCCGGCGACAAGGACAAGGATTCCGTCGAACTGGCGAAGTCCAACATCCTGCTGCTCGGCCCGACCGGTTGTGGGAAGACCTTGCTGGCCCAGACCCTGGCCCGGATGCTCAACGTGCCCTTCGCCATCGCGGACGCCACGGCGCTGACCGAAGCCGGCTACGTGGGGGAGGACGTCGAGAACATCCTGCTCAAGCTTATTCAGGCCGCGGATTATGACGTCCGGAAGGCCGAAACCGGCATCATCTACATCGACGAAGTCGACAAGATCGCCCGCAAGTCGGAGAACCCGTCGATCACCCGGGACGTCTCCGGGGAGGGCGTGCAGCAGGCCTTGCTGAAGATCCTCGAGGGCACGACGGCGTCGGTGCCACCGCAGGGCGGCCGCAAGCATCCGCATCAGGAGTTCATCCAGATCGACACCACGAACGTGCTGTTCATCTGCGGGGGGGCGTTCGCCGGCCTCGACAAGATCATCGACTCTCGGGTGGGCCAGAAGTCGATCGGCTTCGGCGCCTCGTTGCGCTCGAGCAGCGACGTCGACACGGTGGACGCCTTTGCCGACGTGATGCCCGAAGACCTGCTGAAGTTCGGGCTGATCCCGGAGTTCATCGGCCGGCTGCCGGTGATCACCAGTGTGCACAACCTCGACCGGCCGGCGCTGATGCAGATCCTCACCGAGCCGAAGAACGCCCTGGTGCGGCAGTACCGGCGGCTGTTCGACCTGGACAACGTGGATCTGGAGTTCCGCGACGACTCTCTGGAAGCGATCGCCAATCAGGCCATCCTCCGTGGCACCGGCGCCCGCGGGCTCCGAGCGATCATGGAGGAGGTGCTGCTGTCGGTGATGTACGACATCCCCAGCCGCAAGGACATCGCCCGGGTGATCGTCACCCGCGAGGCGGTTGCCGAGCAGGCCGATCCGACGTTGATCCCGCGGGGCATCACCCCGGAGATCCGCAAGCGGGAGCGCCGGGAGAAGTCGGCGTAGTCCCAGGACTCGTCCCACGCGCGGCAGATCATGCGGTAGCTTTATCCCGGTCTGAGTTCTTTGTCGCCTGTGGGGAGTCCACGTGCTGGGTCGTTGGTTGGGTTTCTCCGGTGCGGCGATGGTGGCGCTCGGCACTGGCTGGGTGGCCGTGGCGACACCGGCGGCCGGCGAAGCGCCCGCTCGTTCCACCGGGACGAATGCGGCTCCAGCTTGGTGCGCTCCGGGCGCCGTGGCCTCGGTAGCTGCCGTCGGCACCGGCTTCTCTGCCGCGGACTGCGCCGTCGATGACCTTCAGATCACCGACGGCCCGGCCTCGGTCCGACTACCGGCCCGTGGGCAGGCCGTGTCCGCGGAGGTTCTCACCACCGATGGCGCGGTGTTGCTCACCGTCGCCCGGGACGCCAGCGGGTACGTCACCGTCACCCGCGGGGCGCCGCCCGCAACGCGCTTGCTGGCTCCGACGACCGCCGCGTCGGCGTGCAGCAGTTCCGCGTACACCCTGTGGGGTTACCACGTCAGGGGCGCCTACACCTGGTCCTACAATCCCACCGGCGCTCCCCTCTCGGTGGCCGGCGTGGCGGCCAAGGCGCTGACCGCCGCGACTGGCAACATCACCGGTGGCCACAACGACTGCGGCCTGCGCCTGCGGCCCCGCACGGCGCAGCACTACGCGGGAGTCACCCGGGCGGCGCCCGGGGTCGCCGCGGCCGCCCAGTGTGCCGGCAACGACGGCCGCAACGTCACCGGGTGGAGGCCGCTCACCGCTCGTGGCGTGCTCGCGGTGACCTGCACCTACAGCTCCGGCGGTGTGGTCGCCGCCTCGGACGCGGCCATCAACTCCCGTTACCGCTGGGCCGTGTCGGCGCGCGGGTGCCGCAACGCGTACGACTTGACGGGTGTGATGACCCACGAGCGTGGGCACACCTTCGGCCTCGGACACGCCACCGCAGACCCCGGGCTGACCATGTACCCCAGCGTCCGCGCCTGCGACTTCTCCAAGCGCACGCTCGGCAAGGGAGATCTACTGGGGCTCATTCACATCTACGGCGCGGCCTGATCCGACTCGCCAGCCGCCCGGCGATCGAGCCGGGCGGAAGTTCCTAGACTGGCCGCTGTGACCCAGCCGCCTGCCCGCCGAGCCGCCCTGCCGAGCCAGTACGAGGCGGGGCTCGTGGAGGCCGAGACCTACGCCCGGTGGGAACGGTCCGGCTACTTCCGCGCCGACGCGGCGAGCGATCGGCCGGCGTACTCCATCGTCATCCCGCCGCCGAACGTCAACGGCTCACTACATATCGGTCACGCCTTCGAGCACATCCTGATCGACGCCATCGTCCGCCGCAAACGGATGCAGGGGTTCGAGACCCTCTGGCTGCCGGGCATGGACCACGCCGGCATCTCCATGCAGAACGTCGTGGAACGCCACCTCGGGGCGGAGGGAGTCTCCCGGCACGACCTCGGCCGGACCGCCTTCGTGGCCCGGGTGTGGGAGTACAAGGCCAACTACGGCGGCGCGATCCTGCGCCAGATGCGCCGCCTCGGCGCCAGCGTCGACTGGAGTCGCGAGCGGTTCACCATGGACGAGGGGCTGTCCCGGGCGGTCCGGACCATGTTCGGCCGGATGTTCGCCGACGGCCTCATCTACCAGGCCGAGCGGATCATCAACTGGTGCCCGCGCTGCATGACCGCACTGTCCGACATCGAGGTCGAGCACTCCGAGGACGAAGGAGAGCTGGTCTCGATCCGCTACGGCCCGCTGACGGTGGCCACGACGCGGGTGGAGACCATGCTCGGTGACACCGCGGTCGCGGTCCATCCCGGCGACGAGCGGTACGCCCACCTGGTCGGCAGCGAGGTGGAGCTGCCGTTGACCGGCCGGCGGATCCCGGTGGTTGCCGACGACGCGGTGGACCCGGCGTTCGGCACCGGCGCGGTGAAGGTCACCCCGGCGCACGACCCCAACGACTTCGAGATCGGCGCCAGGCACGGGCTGCCGGCACCGTCGGTGATGGACGAGCGGGCTGTGATCACCGCTCCCGGCCCGTTCCAGGGTCTCGACCGGTACGAGGCCCGGCCGGCGATCACTGCGGCGCTGCGGGAACTCGGCCTGATCGTCGCGGAGCGCCGGCCGTACCTGCACGCCGTGGGGCACTGCGACCGCTGCAAGTCGGTGATCGAGCCGCGGCTGTCCACCCAGTGGTTCGTCGCGGTGGCCACGCTGGCCAAGGCCGCCGGGGACGCCGTGCGCACCGGGGCCACCGTGCTGCACCCGCCGGAGATGGCCGACCGGTACTTCGCCTGGGTGGACAACATGCACGACTGGTGCATCAGCCGCCAGCTGTGGTGGGGCCACCGGATCCCGGTGTGGTACTGCCCGGACGGGCATGTCACCGTCCCCCGGGACGCCGACTCGCCTGACCCGCAAGCGTGCGGCACCTGCGGCGCGGACGGCCTGCGCCAGGACGACGACGTGCTGGACACCTGGTTTTCCTCCGGGCTGTGGCCGTTCTCCACCCTCGGCTGGCCGGCCCGCACCGTGGACCTGGACCGGTTCTACCCGACCTCGGCCCTGGTGGTCGGCTACGACATCATCTTCTTCTGGGTCGCCAGGATGATGATGTTCGGCACGTACGCGCTGCCCGAGGTGCCGTTTCGTGACGTGCTGCTGCACGGCCTGGTGCGCGACTCCCGCGGCAAGAAGATGTCCAAGAGTTGGGGCAACGTCGTCGACCCGCTGGAGTGGGTGGACCGCTACGGCGCCGACGCGCTGCGTTTCACCCTGGCCCGGGGCGCGAACCCGGGCGGCGATGTGCCGATCAGCGAGGAGTGGGTGCAGGGCGCCCGTAACTTCACCAACAAGCTCTGGAACGCCACCCGCTTTGCGCTGCTCAACGGTGCCACCACCGCCGAGCCGATTCCCGGGCCCGGCGAGCTGGACCCCGAAGCCGCCTGGATCCTGTCCCGGCTGCAGACCGTGGTGTCGGAGGTGGACGGCTACTACGAGGCGTACGAGTTCGGCCGGGTCTGCGAGACGCTGTACCACTTCGCTTGGGACGAGCTGTGCGACTGGTACCTGGAGCTGGCCAAGTCGCCGCTCGCTGGGGGTGGCGCACCGGCCACCAGGGCGGTGCTCGGCGGCGTCTTCGACGTGCTGCTCCGGCTGCTCCACCCGGTCATGCCCTTCCTCACCGAGGAGCTGTGGCGGGAGCTGACCGGCCGGGAGAGCGTCATGGTCGCGGAGTGGCCGTCGGCGGACCCCGGCTATGCCAACCCCGGTGCGGAGGCGGAGATCGCCGAACTGCGCGACATCGTGACCGCGCTGCGCCGCTTCCGTTCCGACCAGCGGGTCAAACCCTCGGCCACCCTGCCGGCGGTGGTCCTGTCCGCCACGGTGCCGTTCGCGTCCCAGGTCGCCGCGCTGGCCCGGCTCTCCGGCCTGCAGCGCGTCGAGGAGTTGCCGCCCGCCTTTTCCCCGGTGGTCGCCGGGAGCTGCACCCTCGGCGTGGACCTCTCCGGCGTGATCGACGTGGCGGCCGAGCGCGGGCGGTTGGAGAAGGATCGCAAGGCCGCGGAGAGTGAGCGCGCCGTGGCGTTGGGAAAGCTGGGCAACGCCCAGTTCGTCGCCAAGGCCCCGGCACCCGTGATCGACAAGACCAGGGCGCGGCTCGCCGCGGCCGAGGCGGACGTGGAGCGGATCGACGCCCAACTCGCCGCCCTGCCGTCGGCATGAGCCGCCGGTGACCGACCCGGCGGGCCGAGGCGGGGAGGCAGCCGCCGCCCTGACCCGGGTCGAGGCCGCATTGGACGCCCGGATCCCGACCCGGATAGTGCCCGATCTGGAACGCATCGTCGACCTGCTGCACCTACTCGGCGACCCGCAGCGCGCCTACCCGTCGGTCCACGTCGCCGGAACGAACGGCAAGACCAGCACGGCACGGATGATCGACGCCTTGCTCACCGCGTTCGGGCTGCGGACCGGCCGGACGACCAGCCCGCACCTGGCGTCGGTCACCGAGCGGATCGCCATCGCCGGGGTACCGCTGGACGCGGCATCCTTCGCCGCCGCCTACGACGACGTGGCGCCGCTTGTGGCGCTCACCGACCAGCGCCACGCCGAACCGGTCACCTATTACGAGGTGCTCACCGCGATGGCGTTCGCGCACTTTGCCGACCGCCCGGTCGACGTGGCGGTGGTCGAGGTCGGGCTCGGCGGCCGGTGGGATGCGACTAACGTGCTCGAGGCCCCGGTCGCTGTGATCACTCCCATCGGACTGGATCACCAGGCGTACCTCGGGGACACCATCGGGGAGATCGCGGCCGAGAAGGCGGCGATCGTCACCGAGCACGCCAGTCTGGTCAGCGCCGTGCAGGAACCACCGGCCGCGGATGTGCTCTTCGCCCGGGCCGCCGAAGTCGGGGCGCGGTTGATCAGGGAAGGTGCCGAGTTCGGCATTCTCACCCGATCGGTCGCCGTCGGCGGCCAGCAACTCGTCCTGCGCGGGCTGGGCGGCGACTACGACGACATCTGGCTGCCGCTGCACGGCGCCCACCAAGCCGGCAACGCCGCGTGCGCGCTGGCCGCGGTGGGGGCTCTGCTCGGCGGTCAGGCCGAGCACGCCGCCGGCCCCGGGCAACTCGATCCGGACCTGGTGCGGCAAGGCTTCGCGACGGTGACCTCGCCCGGCCGTCTGGAGGTGCTGCGGACCTCGCCGACCATCCTGGTGGACGCGGCGCACAACCCGGCCGGCGCCCGGGCGATGGCCGCCGCGCTGACCGAGGCGTTCAGCTTCACCCGGCTGGTCGCCGTGGTGGCCATCCTGGCGGACAAGGATGCCGCCGGAATACTGGCCGAACTCGAGCCGCTGCTCGCCGAGGTGGTGGTCACGACCAACGCCTCGACCCGCACGCTGCCGGCAGATGACTTGGCGGCGATCGCCGTGGAGGTGTTCGGCGCCGAGCGGGTCTTGGTCGAGCCCCGGCTGGCCGAAGCCCTGGAGTCGGCGGTGGAACTGGCCGAGGCCGACGGCCTGTCCGGCGCGGGCGTACTGGTCACAGGATCGATCGTGACCGTGGCCCAGGCCCGGGCGCTGCTCGGTCGGCCCTGAGCCCGCCGGGTTCATCGGGCGGATCGGCGGACCCGGCCCGCGGGCTACCGTGGACGGCGTGACGGCGGACCGGCAGGGAGGTCGGACGGACGGGGCGAGTCGGCTCTCGGAGGCCGAGGTAGCGGCGCTGGTGCAGCGTGCGGTGGAGATTGACACCCACCGCGGCGGCGTGGCCGATCTCGACTTGGATGCGGTCCGCCAAGTCGTCGCCGACGCGGGGGTTTCCGATGCGGCCTTTGCCCAGGCGCTGACCGAGTGGCGGGCCGGCACGTTGGTGCCGCCACGATCCGCGCACGTCGCGGGCCGGCCGGGAGTCGAGGTTCGCGCGGTGGCCGAGCGGTTGGTGCCGCTGTCCCCGCAGGCCACCGCCGCGCGGCTCGACGCGGTGCTGCACAAGCAGTGCTTCGACCGGATCCGGCGCCTCGGCCCGGACAGCGAGTATGTCCGTCGGCGTGGCCTGATCGCCGATCTGCAGCGCGGGCTCAATGTCAAAGGCCAGATGCGGTTGAAAGACGTCAGCCGGCTGATGGCCACCGTGCAACCCAGCGGCGAGGTCTGCACCCGGGTGCGGATCGGCGTCGACCTCCACTCCTACCGCTTCGCGACGTTGGCCGGCGCCATCGGAGGACCGCTCGCCGCCGGTGGAGCGGTGGCCCTGGCCTCCATTCCCGGGCCGGAGTTCCTGCTGCTCGGGCTGCCCGCCGGCGCGGCGGTGTCCGCCGGTGGCTGGGTCGGCGCCCGGTGGGCGGTGCACGCTCGACGTGTCCGGGTGGAGGACGCGCTGGCGGCGGTTCTCGATCGGCTCGCCTGACCAGTCGGGGCCGCGCCCGGGCGCGCAGGCTGGCTTCAGTCCGGCGATGCTCGCCGGGGTGTGGCCGCATCGGGCCGGCACCGGTCGCTCTGGGAGAATGGGTCTGGCTCACCCCTTTCCGAGAGCCATTCCGCTGCACGTCAACAAGAAGGAGTCTCCTGTCGTGGCCGAGCGCACCCTGGTCCTGGTCAAGCCCGATGGCGTGCGCCGTGGCCTCGTCGGCGAGGTAGTGGGGCGGCTGGAGCGCAAGGGACTGGCGATCGCCGCCATGGAACTTAAGACCCTCGACCGGGCCACCGCCGAGGAGCATTACGGCGAGCACCGGGAGAAGCCGTTCTTCGGTGAGCTGGTCGACTTCATCACCTCCGGTCCGCTGGTCGCGCTGGTGGCCGAAGGCCCGCGGGCGATCGAGGCCTGGCGCACCATGATGGGCGTCACGGACCCGGTGAAGGCGGCCCCCGGTTCGGTACGCGGCGATCACGCCTTGATCCTGACGGAGAACCTGGTGCACGGCTCGGACTCCGCGGAATCGGCCACCCGGGAGATCGGTCTATTCTTTCCCACGTTGTGATCCCCGCGATGCCCTGACCGGCCGCCGCGGCAGACCTCGGGTCATCCGTCGACACGTCGTACCGGCTCTGCTCCCGCGTCGGCGTGTTGGCCTGCCGGATCGCGCCGACGGGCCCTACGCTTCGATCACGGCACGTGCCGTGGCGGTGACGAGGGGCGGCATGGTGGGCAGGGCGAACACGTGGCTGGGTAGGGACATCGCCGTCGACCTGGGTACGGCGAACACGCTGGTCTACGTCCGCGGCCGAGGCGTGGTCCTCAACGAGCCGTCGGTTGTCGCCCTCAACGTGGACACCGGCGGCTTGCTGGCGGTCGGCAGCGCCGCCAAGCGCATGATCGGCCGTACTCCGGCAAGCGTGGTCGCCGTCCGGCCGCTGCGCGACGGAGTGATTGCCGACTTCGACATCACCGAACGCATGCTGCGGCATTTCATCCAGCGGGTCCACCGGCGGCGGCAGTTCGCCAAGCCGCGGGTGGTGGTCTGCGTCCCCTCCGGGATCACCAGCGTGGAACGGCGCGCCGTGGTCGACGCCGGTATGCAGGCCGGTGCCAGCCGGGTCTTCATCATCGACGAGCCGATGGCCGCCGCGATCGGTGCCGGGCTGCCGGTCGAACAACCCACCGGGAACATGATCGTCGACATCGGCGGCGGCACCACGGAGGTCGCCATCATCTCCCTCGGCGGTGTGGTGTCCAGCCTGTCCATCCGGACCGCCGGCGACGAGCTCGATCAAGCGATCATCAGCTATGTCAAGAAGGAACACGGCCTGGCGATCGGCGAGCGCACGGCCGAAGACGTCAAGATGGCGATCGGCTCGGCCTGGCCGGAGCCGGACGAGGGGTCGGCGGAGATCCGGGGCCGGGACCTGGTCTCCGGCCTGCCCAAGACAGTCGTGATATCGGCGGCGGAGATCAGGCAGGCCATGGTGGAGCCCGTCGAGACCATTCTCGACGCGATCAAGAATGCCCTCGACCGCTGCCCGCCGGAACTGGCCAGTGATGTCATGGAACGCGGCATCGTGCTTTCCGGCGGAGGTTCCCTGCTGCGCGGTCTGGATGACCGGGTGCGGGCCGACACCGGGGTACCCGCGCAGTTGACCGATGCGCCGCTGCTGTCCGTGGCCATGGGAGCCGGGCGTTGCGTGGAGGAGTTCGAGGCGTTGCGGCCGGTACTGCTCGCCGAGGCGCACGGCTGACCCGATGCTGCAGACCTTCCGTCGGACCCGGCTGCTGCTCGCTGTCCTGCTGGTGGCATGCAGTGTGCTGATCACACTGGACTACCGAGCCGGGCGCGGATCCCCGTTGACCGGGGTGCGCGGCGTCGCGGGCGCCGTCCTGGGTCCGATCGAGACCGGCATCGCGGCCGGCACCCGACCGCTCACCCGGACGGTCTCCGGAATCACTCGCGGGGCCCGGGCCAGCGCCCGGGTCGACCGGCTGGCCCGGGAGAACGCCCTCCTGCGCCAGCAACTGCGACTGGCCCGGCGCCCGAGCGCCGCCGGCCCGGTGAGCGCACTGCTCGGCCTCGCCGGTGCTTCCGGGCTGCGGATCGTACCGGCTCGGGTCGTCGGATTCGGGGCCGCGCTGGGACTGTCCTACACCGCCACCATCGACGCCGGTAGCCGCGACGGAGTCCGGCCGAATACCGGCGTCGTGACGGCGGCCGGCTTGGCCGGTCGGGTCACGTCCGTGACGGCTACCACCGCCACGGTGCGCCTGGCCGTCGACCCGGCAACGAAGGTCGGGGTCCGGCTGGCCGGGTCCGCAGAGATCGGCGTGCTCACCGGCGGAGGAGCCGGCCCGATGACCCTCGACGTGCTGAACGCGAACGCCGTGCTCCGGATCGGCCAGGTGGTGCAGACCCTGGGCTCGCCCAACGCCCGCCCCTATCCGGCGGGCCTGCTGGTGGGCCGGATCTCTCAGGTCCTCCCGCGGACCGGGATGACGGCTCGGGCGCTGGTCACCCCGGCTACCCGGTTCTCCGCCCTCGATCTGGTCGGGGTCGTGCTCAGCGCGCCGCGGGTCACACCTCGGCAGGCGGTCGCGCCGGCCAAGCCGGCGCCGGTGGTGTCCCTGCCGCCGGCCACGTCCCCCTCCGCAGCTACCGGACGCGCGCCGTGAGCCTCCGGCGCGCACTGGCCGCCGGAGGCCTGGTCACTCTTGCCGTTGTGGTTCAGGTCAGCCTGCTGCCTCGGCTGTCCCTGCCGGGCGGAGGGCCGGCGCTGGTGGCGCTCGTGATCGCGGTTGTGGCGCTCGCCGACGGCCCGGTGGCCGGGATGCTCGCCGGGTTCGCCGGCGGGCTGCTGGCCGACCTCATGCCACCGGCGAGCTCCCCGATGGGACGTTCCGCGCTGGTTCTCGTCGTGGTGGGGGAGCTGGTCGGGCTGCTGCGTCGCCGGCCTAGCGGCTGGTCGCAGTCCTTGCTGTTGGTCGCCTTGGCGAGCGCCCTGGCCGGCTTCGCCGTCGCCGGTCTGGACATCGTGCTCGGCGCGGGTGTCGGCGGCGGCCTGCTGACCCGGGTCGCGGCCGGTACCGGATACAACGTGGTGCTGGCGCCGGTCTTGTTGGTCCTCTCCGGGGCCAACGGACGGGGGGCGGTTGCCGCCGGCCGCCGACCCGGTCGATCGTGGGCTCAGAGCCCCCGCCGCGCCCGGGTGCGGCCCTCGGCCACCGCCGGGGGCCTGCGATGAGCTCGGAGTACCGGAGCCGGTACGTGGTGCGGCTCGGGGTGCTCCGGTTCGGCGTGCTGGGGCTGCTGCTCGCCTTGCTCGGGCAGCTGTGGTACCTGCAAGTGGCCCGCGGCGAAAGTTACCAGCGGGCGGCGGTGCGCAATCACGTGCGCGACGTGGTCGTGCCAGCGGTCCGGGGCCGGATCCTCGACGATGCCGGGCGGCCCCTGGTGGACAACCGCACGTCGCTGCAGATCACCGTGGACCGGCTCGCGCTCAGCCGCCAGCCGGACCGCGGCCGGGCGGTGTTGACCCGCCTCGCCCGGCTGCTCAAGGTGCCGGCCACCGACCTGCGGCACCGGATCACCCTCTGCGGTGGCGGAGTGCGGTCGCCGTGCTGGAACGGGTCGCCCTACCAGCCGATCCCGGTCACCGATCAGGTCGACCCGGCCGTCGCCCTGACGATCGACGAGCGCGCCGAGCAGTACCCTGGGGTCGCCGCCGAGGTCGCCACCGCGCGGGCCTATCCCCGGCCGGCCGGAGCACTGGGATCCCATCTACTCGGCTACGTGGCCCCGATCAGTGCCGCCGAGCTTTCCCGGTTGCCCGCCGAGGCGCAGAACACCCGGCGCAACGACGTGGTCGGCCGGGCCGGGTTGGAGCTGACCTACGACCGGGCGCTGTCCGGCCGCAACGGCGTCCGGCAGGTGGCGGTGGACGCGCTCGGGGCGGTCACTGCGACAGTGGGCGAAACGCCGCCGGTCTCCGGCGACGACCTGGTGACGAGCGTGGACGCCCGGGCGCAGACCGTCCTGGAACGGGCGCTCGGGGTCGGCATCGCCTCGGCCCGTAACCACGGCGAGCACCCCACCACCGCGGCCGGGGTGGTGTTGAATGCGCAGACCGGGCAGGTGGTCGCGATGGCCAGCTACCCCGCGTACCGCCCGGAGGTCTTCGACGGCGGGATCTCCGCGGCCGACTACCGTGCCGTCACCGACCCGAAGGCCGGCGTGCCGCTGCTCAACCGGGCCATCCAGGGCGAGTACGCCCCCGGCTCGTCGTTCAAACCGATCTCGGTGTCCGGGGTGGTCACCGAGGGCACGGCGAACTTCACCGACACGTACTCCTGCCCCAGCGGAGTGCAGGTCGGCAACCGGGTGTTCCACAACTTCGAGGGCACCTCGCTCGGCCGGCTGACCATGCACACCGCTCTGGTCAAGTCCTGCGACACGGTGTTCTACCAGTTCGCCAACACCGACTGGTATGCCGACGAGCGGCGGATCGCCCGCGGCGAGCATCCGGTCGAGGCGGTCCAGCGGATGGCCCGGGCCTACGGCCTCGGCGTGGACACCGGCATCGACCTGCCGGCGGAGAGCGCCGGGCTGATCGAGACCCGGGCCTCGAAGTTGGCCCGCTGGAAGTCCTCCGTCCGGGACAACGCGTGTGCCGGCGCGAAACGTCGCCAGCCGGGGGACCCGATCCGCAAGCTGGACCAGGAGAACTGCACCGAGGGATGGAAGTTCCGGGTCGGCGACCAGGCGAACTTCGACATCGGCCAGGGCACCGTACTGGTCACTCCGCTGCAACTGGCCGCCGCGTACGCGGCGCTGGTCAACGGCGGGCGGGTGTTCTCACCGCGGGTCGCCGCCGAGGTGCGCGACCCGTCCGGTCACCTGGTGCGCCGGATCACCGCTCCGGTCCGGGCTCGGCTGCCGATCGCGGCCAGCCTGCGGAGCGACATCGTCAGCGCGCTTTACGACGTTCCGCGAGCCGGGACCGCGGCCGGCGCGTTCGCCGGGTTCCCGCTCGACCGGGTCCACGTCGGCGGCAAGACCGGCACCGCGCAGTCCGGGCTCAACCCCCAGCACGACACCTCCTGGTTCGCCTCCTTCGCCGGCCCGCCCGGGCGGCCGGCGCAGTTCGTCGCGGTGGTCACCATCCCGAAGGCCGGCCAGGGCGCCCGGGCCGCGGCGCCCGCCGTGCGGGCGGTGTGGGAAGGCCTGTACGGCATCGGCGCCCCGGCGGCGATTCCCGGGTTGCTCGACGGGCGGGCGCGGTGAGCACGCTCGCGGAGAAACTGGTTCCGCTGGCCGCGCGCCCCAGCCTGGCCGAGCGCGTCCGGCACCGGGACACCGCCGCAGCGCGGGCGGACTGGGTGCTGCTCGGTGCCGCCCTGGTGCTCTGTGCGCTGGGGGCGGTCCTGGTCGCCTCGGCGACCCGAGGATCGGGCGGCCCCTCGGTCACCTCCTATGTCAACCGGGATCTGGTCAACGTCGCGATCGGCGTCGGCCTGGGCACCGGCGTGGCGCTGGTCGGCGGCGCCCGGCTGCGCCGGTGGACACCGGCGGCCTACCTCCTCGCCTGCGCCGTGCTGGTCCTGGTCCTCGGCCCGCTGGGGGCGACGATCAACGGCTCGCACTCCTGGATCGTGGTAGGCGGCGGCTTCCAGTTGCAGCCCGCCGAGATCGCCAAGGTGGCCCTCGTGCTCGCGCTCGCCCTGGTGTTGGGGGAGTGGCGGGCGACCCCGGACGGCCCACGAACCCCCGAGGTCCTGCTGGTGCTGGGCCTGGCCGCCGTGCCGATCGGGCTCGTCCTGCTGCAGCCGGACCTCGGCACCGTGCTGGTGCTGGTGTTCACCGTGATCGGCGTACTCACCGTGTCCGGCGCCTCCCGGCGCTGGGTCGCGCTGCTGCTGCTCGGCGGCGTACTGGCCTGCGTCGGCGTGGTGCACTTCCACCTGCTCAAGGACTACCAGGTCAAGCGCTTCACCGCGTTCGTCCACCCCCAAGACGACCCCCGCGGTTTCGGGTACAACGCGACCCAGGCCCGGCTGACAGTGGCCTCCGGCGGGCTGTTCGGTACCGGGCTGTTCCACGGCAGCCAGACTTCGGGGCGATTCGTGCCCGAGCAGCACACCGACTTCATCTTCACCGTGGCCGGGGAGGAGTTGGGGTTCCTCGGCAGCGCGGGCATCCTCGGGCTGCTCGGGGTGGTGCTCTGGCGCGGGTTGCGGATCGCCGCCCGGGCGCCCGATCCCTACGGCGCGTTGGTTGCCGCCGGCGTGGTGTCGTGGTTTGCCTTCCAGGCGTTCGAGAACATCGGCATGACGGTCGGCATCATGCCGATCACCGGGCTGCCGCTGCCGTTCCTGTCCTACGGCGGATCGGCGATGTTCGCCAACCTGGTCGCCATCGGGCTGCTGGAGAACGTGGCGCTGTCCACGCCCCGGCGCTGAGCCCGCTCTCGCTGGGGTCTGCGCCGGCCCGGGGACCGCGCGTTCAGACCGCGCCGATCACCTTGCGGGCGTACGCGTCGAGGGTCTCCTCGGCCGCGTCGTGCATCAGGTACACGGCGAACTGGTCCGCGCCGATCTCACGCAACTCGGCGAGGCGTTCCAGCTGGCGCTCCGGCGGGCCGAGCAGGCAGAACCGGTCGACGATGTCGTCGGGAACGAAGTCCGTACTGGGGTTGCCCGCCTTGCCGTGGTGGGAGTAGTCGTAGCTCTGCCGGCCCTTGATGTAGTCGGTCAAGGCCCGGGGCACCTGATCGGAGGAATCCCCGTACCGGGCTACCAGGTCGGCCACATGGTTACCCACCATCCCGCCGAACCACCGGGTCTGGTCCCGCATGTGCGCCATGTCCTCGCCGACGTAGGCCGGTGCCGCGACGCAGATGGTGACCGCGCCCGGATCGCGCCCGGCCCGCTCGGCTGCCGCCCGTACCGCCCCGATGGTCCAGCGGGCGATGTCCGGGTCGGCGACCTGCAGGATGAACCCGTCTGCCTCCCGCCCGACCATCTCCAGCGCTTTCGGTCCGTACCCGGCCATCCAGATCTCCAACCGGCCGTCGCGCACCCAGGGGATGCGGACCGGCGTGCCGGCGTAGTCCACCTCCCGGCCCTCGGCGAGCTCCCGGATGGTGCGCATCGCCTGGGACAGCGTGGCCAGCGAGGCGGGGGTACGGCCGAGCACGCGCATCGCGGAGTCGCCGCGACCGATGCCGCACACCGTCCGGTTGCCGAACATGTCGTTCAGCGTGGCGAACAGCGACGCGGTCACCGACCAGTCCCGGGACAGCGGGTTGGTGACCATCGGTCCGACAGTGACGGTGCGCGTCGCGGCCAGGATCTGGGAGTAGATGACGAACGGCTCCTGCCAGAGCACGGCGGAGTCGAACGTCCAGACCGAGCTGAAGCCGTTGGCGTCCGCCCGGGTGGCCAACTCGATCACCCGGCTGGCCGGCGGGTCGGGTTGCAGCACCAGTCCGATGTCCATGAAGGTCTCCTCGGTCGGCCGTGGGTCAGCGCAGGTACTGGCTGGGTCCGCGCTCCAGGAAGCGGCCCGCACCGGCCGTCCCGGTCCAGGTGAGGTCGTCGAGGATCACCCGGCCGCGGGAGATTACGGTGACCGCCTGCCCGGTGACCTCACGCCCCTCGTACGCGGAGTAGTCAACGTTCATGTGGTGGGTCTGCACCGACAGCGTGTGCCGGGCGGCCGGGTCGTAGATCACGATGTCCGCGTCGGAGCCGGGAGCGATGGTGCCCTTGCGCGGGTAGAGCCCGAACATCCGGGCCGGCGTGGTCGAGTTCACCTCCACCCAGCGGGCCAGGGACAGCTCGCCGGCCAGTACGCCGGAGTGCAGCAGGTCGACCCGGTGCTCCACGCCGGGCATCCCGTTCGGAATCTTCGAGAAGTCGCCGACCCCCATCTCCTTCTGCTCCTTGAAGCAGAACGGGCAGTGGTCGGTGGAGACGACCGACAGGTCGTTGGTCCGCAGCCCGCGCCACAGTTCGCGCTGGTGTTCGGCCGGTCGCACCGGGGGTGAGCAGACGTACTTCGCTCCCTCGAAACCCGGCTTCGCCAAGTCGTCGTGGGAGAGGTAAAGGTACTGCGGGCAGGTTTCGGCGAAGACGTTCTGCCCGGCGTCCCGGGCCTGGACCACCGCGGCCAGGGCCTGCATCGCGGACAGGTGCACGATGTAGAGCGGCGCGCCGGCGACCGACGCGAGCCGGATCGCCCGGGCGGTCGCTTCGGCTTCCAGTTCCGGCGGGCGGGTCAGCCCGTGGTAGGCCGGGTCGGTCTGCCCGCGGCCCAGGGCCTGGGCCACCAGGACGTCGATCGCGATGCCGTTCTCGGCGTGCATCATGATCGTGGCCCCGTTGTCCGCGGCCCGCTGCATCGCGGAGAGGATCTCGCCGTCGGTGGCGTAGAAGACTCCGGGGTAGGCCATGAACATCTTGAAGCTGCCGACGCCTTCCCCGACGAGGACGTCCATCTCCTTGAGCGTGGCCTCGTTGACGTCGGACATGATCATGTGGAAGCCGTAGTCGATGCTCGCCTTGCCCTCGGCCTTGGCGTGCCAGGTGTCCAGCGCCTCGCGCAGCGCCTGTCCCTTCTGCTGCACGGCGAAGTCGACGATGGTGGTGGTCCCGCCCCAGGCCGCGGCGCGGGTACCGGTTTCGAAGTCGTCGACCGATGCCGTGCCGCCGAAGGGCATGTCCAGGTGGGTGTGCACGTCGATCCCGCCCGGCAGGACGTAGCGCCCGCCGGCGTCGATCACCCGATCGGCGCCAGGCAACAGCGAGTCGGTGAGTCCCGGATCCACCACGGCGCCGATCTTTTGGTCCTCGATGAGGACGTCGGCCGGGCCGGCCCCGGTCGCGGTGACCACCGTGCCGCCCCGAATCAGAGTGCGCATCGCGATGACCCCCTACGGCGCGACGAGCGGGCCGTAGCTGTCCGGCCGGCGGTCCCGGTAGAACTGCCAGAGATTCCGAACCTCGGTGAGCAGGTCCATGTCCAGGTCACGGACCACGACCTCCTCGTCGACGTCGGACGCGGTGCCGCCGATGATCTCCCCGCGCGGGTTGGCGAAGTAGGACGTCCCGTAGAACACGTCATCGCCGAGCGGTTCGGTGCCGACCCGGTTGATGGTGCCGACGAAGTACTCATTCGCCACCGCCGCGGAGGTCTGCTCCAGCCGCCACAGGTACTCCGACAGCCCTCGGCTGGTCGCGGACGGGTTGAAGACGATCTTCGCGCCGGCCAGGCCGAGGGCACGCCAGCCCTCCGGGAAGTGCCGCTCGTAGCAGATGTAGACCCCGATCCTTCCGACCGCGGTGTCGAACACCGGGTAGCCGAGGTTGCCGGGGCGGAAGTAGAACTTCTCCCAGAAGCCGTTGACGTGCGGGATGTGGTTCTTGCGGTGCTTGCCGAGGTAGGTGCCGTCGGCGTCGATCACCGCCGCGGTGTTGTAGTAGACCCCTGGCTGCTCCTCCTCATACACCGGCACGACGAGCACGATGCGGTTGTTCCGGGCGACTTCCCTCATCTGGTGCACGGTGGGGCCGTCCGGCACGGCCTCGGTCCAGGAGAACCACTGCGGGTCCTGCACCTGGCAGAAGTACGGGCCGTAGAAAAGCTCCTGCAGGCAAGCCACCTGGGCGCCGCGGGAAGCGGCGTCTTCGATGCCGGCCACCGCGTTCTTGACCATCGACTCCTTGTCACCGGTCCACTTGTGCTGGACGAGTGCGGCACGCACGACGTTGCTCATCGGTTGCTCCTCCTCGAGACGAGGCCGAACGGTCAGCGGTTGGAGAGACAGCAGGCTAGACCCGTGTTGGCGGGCACGCTCAGCCGGCCATGGGGGCGCGGTCGGCGTCGAGGGACACCACCCGTTCCCGGCTGCCCAGCGACAGTCCGGTGTAGATCAGGAAGGCGGCGGCCAGGCCGACGGCCCAGCTGTAGCTGTACAGCGGCTTGAGCACCGGGATCAGCCCGTCGGCGGGGAAGGGCCCCTGCCCCGGTGCGGAGTTCGCGCCGCCCACCGCGAGCACGGCACCGACCACCAAAGCCAGAAGAGCCCGCCAGTTGTAGCCGCCGCGGTACCAGTACCGGCCGGCGGGCAGGTAGAGCGAGGCCAGCCGCAGCTCGGTACGCCGGATGATCCAGTAGTCCGCGATCAGCACACCGGCGATCGCGCCGAGCAGCCCACCGTAGAAGCCGAGCCACACGAAGATGTAGACGTGTGGGTTGGTGAGCAGCCGCCAGGGCTGGATCAGGATGCCGATGATCCCGGTGATGATGCCACCGGTCCGGAAGCTGATGAAGCGCGGCGCGAGGTTGGAGAAGTCGTAGGACGGGCTCACCGTATTGGCCGCCACGTTGACCGACAGGGTGGCCACCACCACGGTGAACAGGGCGAAGCTGACCACCACCGGGTTGGAGAACGTGCCGGCGAGCTGGATCGGATCCCAGATCGGCTTCCCATAGATCTCCTGGGTCCCGGAGGTGATCAGCACGGACAGCAGGGCGAAGAACGTCATCGTGGTGGGCAGCCCGAGGACCTGTCCGACGGCCTGCTGGCGCTGGCTGCGGCCGAACCGGGTGAAGTCCGGCATGTTGAGCGAGAGGGTCGACCAGAATGCGATCATGCCCATGAGGGACGGGAAGAACACCGACCAGAACTTGTGACCCCAGCCCAGGGTCGACGGCTGGTGCAGCAGCGGGCCGAAGCCGTGCGCCTTGATCGCGATGTAGATCAGCAGGATGACGGCCACCACGAGCACGAACGGGGCCGCCCAGTTCTCGAATCGGCGCAGGGTGTCCATGCCGCGCACGATGATCGCCATCTCCAGCACCCAGAAGATGCCGAAGGACAGCCACTGCGTCCACGGGTAGCTGGCCAGGGTGGCGGCTTGACTCCAGTTCTTCCCGAAGATCGCGCCGGCCAGGACGAAGATGCCCTCGCCGCCGATCCAGGTCTGGATGCCGAACCAGCCACAGGCGATCAAGGCGCGCAGGATCGCCGCCACGTTGGCGCCCCGGATACCGAACGGCGCGCGGGCGAAGACCGGGAAGGGAATGCCGTACTTGGTGCCGGAGTGGCTGTTGAGCAGCATGGGGAGCAGGACGATCACGTTGCCCAGTGCGATGGTAAGGACGGCCTGCACCCAGTTCATCCCGATGGCGATCAGCCCGGAGGCCAGCAGGTAGCTCGGAATGTTGTGCGACATCCCGATCCACAGCGCCGAGTAGTTGTACGTCGTCCAGGTCCGCCGACTCAGCGGGAGGGGCGCCAGGTCGCCGTTGGAGTACTTGCTGCCGGCGATGACGGCGTCGTCGCTCAGCGCCACCCGACCGTCTGGTAGTCGCTGCTCGCTCTGCAAGGTGGACGCGGCGGACATGGCACCTCTCATGGCGGCTGCACGAGCCCTCCGGCTCCGGTGGGCCGAAGTGTTTCGCTGTCGTGTTACGGCGCGATAGCGCGACACTAACGTCAGGTTTCTCGGCCGTACAGTGCCGGGCCGGCGGCCGCCGCGAGCTTGTCCACAGCCTGCTGTTTCGACTTTGGCGCGAGTGGATTTGGTGGCTATCATCGAACGTATGTTCGAGTCTGAGACTTTTCTCACGGAGGCAGTGGTCACGGAGGCAGTGGTCACGGAGGCAGTGGTCACAGAGCTGAGCGGCCTGGCGGTCGACCGGCTGGACGGCGACGGTCTGCTCGGTGGGATCGCCGCCGTTCAGAGGGTGATCAACGCTGCCAATGCGGCGCAGCTCGCCCTGGTCGCCGAGTTCGCCCACCGCCGGCCCGCTCCGGAGGTGCCAACCGTGCCGGGCGGCGAGCGCTCGCGCGGAGACGGGGTGAGCGAGTTCGCTGCCGCGGAGCTGGCCGGCGTGTTGCGGTTGACTCGGCGTGGCGGCGACATGCTCCTCGACACCGCGCTGAGCCTCGAGCGCTTACCCGCCACGATGGGCGCGTTCCGCGCCGGTTCGCTCGACCTGCGCCGCGCGTACCGGATACTCGACGCCTGCCACGACCTTCCCGACTATGCGGCGGCCGCCCTGGAGGGCGCGGTGCTGCCCCGGGCCGCCGAGCAGACCGTGCCGGAACTCCACCCGCACCGCCCGACGCGCTGCCCTGCGGCTCTCCCCTCGTACCGCCGACGAGCGGCATCAGGCCACCGCTCGGGACCGAACCGCCTGGGTCGAACACTTCGGCGATGGCCGCAGCCGCTTCCTCGCCGAGGGACCCACCCACGACATCCTCCGGCTCTACGCCGCTGTCGACGCCGTCGCCCGCGCCACGACAGTCGTAGGAGCCAGTCCCGGGGGCAGCCCGGACGGCACTGTCGGGGGCAGCCCGGAGGGCACTGTCGGGGGTGCGGCCGGAGCCGGCGACCTGCTGGCCCGGCGCGGGTCCGACACGCGACCCCGGGGCGGGGCCGACACGCTGGACCAGCGCCGGTTCGACGTGCTGACCGCCATTGCCGACACCCTGCTCGACGACCCCGACCTGCCCCGTACCCGCCATGGGGCTCCCGGGATCGTCCTGCTCGGCGACCTCGCCACTCACGCCCGCCTCGCCGATACCGGCAACCACCCGGACGGCGATACACCACCCGACGATCAGCCGGTGGAGCTCCTCGGCGATGGCCCACTCCCCGACGCCCTCGCCGTGGAGCTGCTCGGTGACCCCCACGCCGTCCCACTCATCACCGACCGGCACACTCCGTGGGTCTGCGACCACGGCAACGGGTACCAGGTCCCCGACCGGCTCGCCCGCCACCTCGCGTCGCGCTACCTGCGCTGCGTCTTCCCCGGCTGCGGCATATCCACCTACCGCTGCGACTGGGACCACGTCACGCCCTGGCCTGCCGGGCCGACCTGTGCCTGCAACCTGCGGCCGCTTTGCCGTTATCACCACCGGCTGAAGACGCACACCACCTGGCGGCTGACCCTCCACCCTGACGACGGGCGCGCCACGTGGACCAGCCCCACCGGCCGGATTTTCCACGTCCACCCGCAAGGCCCCGTCCACTCGGAAGGCCCCGTCTACTCGGAAGGCCCCGTCCACCCGCAAGGCCCCGTCCACCCGCAAGGCCCCGTCCACTCGGAAGGCGGCACGCAACCCGAGGGGCTGCACCAAGCCGCCGCGTAAGGTCGCGGATCCGTCTCGACACTCCATACCTCATCCAGGTGCGCCCGCGCCCCTCCCCGCGGGTGATCGACGCCGTACCCGCTGGACTTCCGGTAGCCGGTTACGCTGAATGCCGATGCCTGTCGAAAGCCTGTTCCCGCTGCTGGAGCCGCTGTTGCCCCGGGTCGGCAAGCCGATCCAGTACGTCGGCGGCGAGCTGAACGCACAAGTGAAGCAGTGGGACGCGCCGGCCGGGCGCACCATGGTGCGTTGGTGCCTGCTCTACCCGGACGCCTACGAAGTCGGGCTGCCCAACCAAGGCGTGCAGATCCTCTACGAGGTCCTCAACGAGACGCCGGATGTCCTCGCCGAACGGTCGTACTCGGTGTGGCCGGATCTGGAGGCGCTCCTGCGCGAGCACGCTGTGCCGGCCTTCACCGTGGACGCGCACCGGCCGGTCCGGGCCTTCGACGTCCTCGGCGTGTCCTTCGCCACCGAACTCGGCTACACCAACTTCCTCACCGCACTCGACCTGGCCGGGATCCCGCTGGAGGCCAGGGACCGCGCCGAGGACGACCCGCTGGTGATCGCCGGAGGGCATGCCGCGTTCAACCCGGAGCCGATCGCCGACTTCCTCGACGCGGCGGTGCTCGGCGACGGTGAGCAGGCCGTGCTGGCCATCACCGAGGTGTTGCGGGAGTGGAAGGCGCAGGGCCGCCCCGGCGGGCGGGACGAGGTCTTGGCGCGGCTGGCCGGCTCCGGCGCGGTGTACGTGCCCCGGTTCTACGACGTCGACTACCTGCCGGACGGGCGGCTTCAGCGGGTCGCGCCGAACCGGCCGGGGGTGCCGTACCGGGTGGCCAAGCACACCGTGATGGATCTGGACTCCTGGCCGTACCCCAAGCAGCCGCTGGTGCCACTGGCCGAAACCGTGCACGAGCGGTACAGCGTGGAGATCTTCCGGGGCTGCACCAGGGGGTGCCGGTTCTGCCAGGCCGGCATGATCACACGACCGGTTCGGGAGCGCAGCGTCACCGCGGTCGGGGAGATGGTGGCCGCCGGGGTGGCTGCCAGCGGCTTTACCGAGGTGGGGCTGCTGTCGCTGTCCAGCGCCGACCACTCCGAGATCGGGGTCATCGCCAAGGGCCTCGCCGACCGGTACGAAGGCACCAACACCTCGCTGTCGCTGCCGAGCACGCGCGTGGATGCGTTCAACGTCGACCTGGCCAACGAATTGGCGCGCAACGGCCGACGGTCCGGGCTCACCTTCGCACCGGAGGGTGGCTCGGAACGGATTCGCCGGGTGATCAACAAGATGGTCACAGAGGAGGACCTGATCCGGACGGTGACCACCGCCTACGCCGGCGGCTGGCGGCAGGTGAAGCTCTACTTCATGTGCGGTCTCCCCACCGAGACCGACGATGATGTGCTGCAGATCGCCGAGCTCGCCCAGAAAGTGATCAGGACCGGCCGGCAGGTGACCGGCCGCAGTGATATCCGCTGCACGGTGTCGATCGGAGGTTTCGTCCCCAAGCCGCACACCCCGTTTCAGTGGGCGGCCCAACTTGATGCCGCCACCACCGACGCCCGGCTGCGGAGGCTGCGAGACGCGATCGGTGCGGACCGGGGCATGCGCAAGGCGATCGGGTACCGGTACCACGACGGTCGGCCGGGGATCATCGAGGGCCTGCTTTCGCGCGGGGACCGCCGGGTCGGCGGGGTGGTCCGCCGGGTCTGGGCGGCCGGCGGGCGGTTCGACGGCTGGAGCGAGTACTTCTCCTACGACCGCTGGGCGGCGGCGTGTGAGGCAGAGTTTGCCGGCACACCGGTGAGCCTGGACTGGTACACCACCCGGGAGCGTGAGCGGGTCGAGGTGCTGCCGTGGGATCATTTGGACTCCGGGCTGGACAAGGAATGGCTCTGGGGGGACTGGCAGGAATCCCTCGCCGGCGGTGAGGTCGAGGACTGCCGCTGGGAGCCGTGCTACAACTGCGGGGTCTGCCCCGGTATGGATACCGAGATCCAGATCGGCCCGACCGGGCGGACGCTGCTGCCGCTGTCACCGGTATGACGGTGGGGACGCGCTGATGGGCCGCACGCCTGACGGCCCACCGCCACCGCCCGCCGTGCAGCGGCTGCGAATCCGCTTCGCCAAGCGCGGCCGGCTCCGGTTCACCAGCCACCGCGACTTCCAGCGCGCCTTCGAGCGCGCGCTGCGCCGGGCCGGCGTACCGATGGCGTACTCCGCCGGGTTCAGTCCGCACCCCAAGATCTCCTACGTCGGAGCGGCGCCGACCGGTACTGCGAGCGAAGCCGAGTACCTGGAGATCGCCGTCAGCACCAGGTGTGAGCCGGTATCGGTGCGAGCGGCGCTGGACGCTGCCCTGCCGCCCGGGCTGGACGTGCTGGAGGTGGTCGAGGGGGTTGCTGGCTCCCTGCCGGACCGCATCGAGGCCTCGATCTGGGAGGTGCGGCTGCCCGGGGTCCCGGCCGCCGACACCGTTGTTGCGCTGGACCGGTTCCTGGCGAAGGAGGAGGTTTCGGTTTCCCGGGTCCTCAAGGACGGGCGTCGGGTGCTGAACGCCCGGCCGGCGGTGGTGCGCGCCGCAGTGTCCGGTGACGACGATTGTGCGATACTGACCATGGTTGTTCGGCATCTCACACCTGCCGTGCGACCCGACGATGTCCTGGTCGGGCTTCGTCAGGTGGCTGATCTCGCGCCGCCCGTCCCGCCTTCGGTGACGCGGCTGGCGCAGGGGCTGCTTGACGGAGATCTCACTCCTGGCCGGCTCGCCGATCCGCTCGCGCCCGACCGCCGTAGCGCCGCGGGAAGCGCCCCGACTGCCGACGGGACGCCGGGAGCGAAGTCCGGTTCGGTGAGTGTGCGGGACGCCGTCGGCGCGTCGACCGCCACGCGCGGCTGAGGCGCAGCCTTCGAACTTTGGCTACTCCCGCGTGGAGTGGCCGACCAAGCTGCTCTTGCGCGGCCGCGTGTGTCACGCGCCCGAGAGCCCGAACAGGAGAGCATCCGATGCTCGATGACATACCAGACGTAGCCGCTCCCGGCGTGGACAGTGCCGGCCAGGACAGTGCCGGTCAGGACAGTGCCGGCCCCGCGGCGGCGGACGGCGCTGGCGCTTCGGCCGCGGTACCCGCAGTCGCCGTCGACGGCTTCCCCGCGCCGGACGCGGCGCCGCCGGCTGAACCCGCTGCCAGGCCCAGGCGCCGCCGCCGGGCCGCGGTCCGCGAACCGGGCCCGCCGGCGCTCGCCGATGCCGAGCCGGATGCCGTGCTCATCACGCCTGAGCCCACCGGAGCCGAGTCTGGCGGATCCGAGCCCACCGGATCCGAGCCCGCCGGATTCTGAGCCCACCGGAGCGGAAGCGGCCGAGCACGACGAGCCCGAAGTTGCGGTTCGCAAGCCGACGCGGCGACGGGCTACCCGGGCATCGAAGGCTGCCGCAACTGCCCCGGCCGAGGAACCGGTCGCGCCAGCAGACCACGCGCCGTCCCCCGGGCCGGTCGAGTCACCCGCCGGGACCGGGGCGGAGGTGGGCGTCTCCGGGTCGGTCGAGTCACCGGCAGAGGGGGACACGGCACCGGCCGAGCCCCCGGCAAGCCCCGCCTTCCAACCGCTTGCTTTCGTCGCGCCGTCCTTCGTCGCTCCGCAGCCAGGCCCGCAGACCGGACCGGACGAGCCTGGTCCGCAGACCGGACCGGACGAGCCTGCACGGCCGGCAGGGGACACCGCCGACGTGGCGTCGGAGGCGGCGGCCGGCCCGGATCGGAGCTCCGACGATCCGGAGTCGGAAACTGAGCAGGCCACCCGACGCCGGCGCCGCGGTCGCCGTGGCCGGGGCCGTGGTCGCAGCGACACCGAGGAGGCAGACGACGCGTCGACGGCCGCCGAGACGGAGGGCGGCGCCGCTGCCGGGCGGACCGGCGCGGAGCACGCCTCCACCGGTTCGAAGGAGCGCCAGTCGCCGGATGCGGCGAGCGCAACCGAGGCGGCCGAGGAGGCTGAGGACACGGTCGCCGGACGGCGTCGCCGGCGTCGCCGGAGGCGGGCGGCCGGCGAGGGCGATGACCCTCGCGCCGAGGGTCGGGCCGAGGCCGATGACGCCGTGCCCACCGTGGTCCACGTCCGGGCGCCCCGCCAGGCGGCCAAGCGCAACCGGGACGACGACGAGGTGCAGGGCGTCAAGGGCTCCACCCGGCTGGAGGCGAAGCGCCAGCGACGCCGTGACGGCCGCGACACCGGGCGCAAGCGGCCCTCGATTATCAGCGAATCGGAGTTCCTGGCCCGGCGGGAGGCCGTCGAGCGGGTCATGGTCGTCCGGGAGAGCGCCGACCGTACCCAGATCGGTGTGCTGGAAGACGGAGTCCTCGTCGAGCACTACGTCACGAGAGCCAGCGCCAGCTCTTTCGTCGGCAACGTCTATCTCGGCCGGGTGCAAAATGTGCTGCCGTCGATGGAGGCCGCGTTCGTCGACATCGGAAAGTCGCGCAACGCCGTGCTCTACGCGGGCGAGGTGAACTACGACGCCAGCCAGTTCGAAGGCAAGCCGCACCGCATCGAGCAGGCCCTGAAGTCCGGGGACAAGGTACTCGTCCAGGTGAGCAAGGAGCCGATCGGCACCAAGGGCTCTCGGCTGACCAGCCAGATCAGCCTGCCGGGACGGTACGTGGTCTACATACCCGAAGGGCAACGCACCGGGATCAGTCGAAAGTTGCCGGAGGGCGAGCGGGCCCGGTTGAAGTCGATCCTCAAACGGGTTGCGCCCCGCGACGCCGGACTCATCGTGCGTACCGCGGCCGAGGGCGCCAGTGAGGAGGAGTTGGCTCGCGACATGGCCCGGCTGGTCGCCCAGTGGGAGAACATCGGTAAGAAGGCAGCCGCCGCGAGTCCGCCGACCCTGCTGCATGCCGAGCCCGATCTGGTGATCCGGGTGATCCGGGACGTCTTCAACGAAGACTTCGCCAAGATGATCGTGCAGGGCGAGTCGGAGTGGGACACAATCCAGGCCTACGTGGACCACGTCGCCCCCGACCTGCAGGAACGTCTGGAGCAGTGGACCGAGGACGGTGACGTCTTCGCCGCGTACCGGGTGGATGAGCAGCTCGCCAAGGCGCTGGACCGCAAGGTCTGGTTGCCCAGCGGCGGCTACCTGGTCTTCGACCGTACCGAGGCCATGGTCGTCGTCGACGTGAACACCGGCCGCTTCATCGGCAAGGGCGGCAACCTGGAAGAGACCGTCACCCGCAACAACCTGGAGGCGGCCGAGGAACTCGCCCGCCAGCTTCGGCTGCGGGACCTCGGCGGGATGATCGTCGTCGATTTCATCGACATGGTGCTGGAGAGTAACCGCGATCTGGTGCTGCGGCGGCTGATGGAATGCCTGGGCCGCGATCGGACGAAGCACCAGGTCTCCGAGGTCACCTCGCTCGGGCTGGTACAGATGACCCGGAAGCGGGTCGGCCAGGGCCTGCAGGACCTGTTCGCCCAGGTCTGCCCGGAATGCAACGGCCGGGGAATCAAGGAGATCATCGACGCGTTCGAGCCCGCCAAGCGGTCCGGGCCGGTACCGGTCCCCAAACCGGCACCTCCCCGGCACCGGACGGACGCCGCGGACACCGCAGCCGGCCCGGATGCGGTCGCCGGGGCGGCCGGCCCCGAGTCGAGCGATGCGGAGCTGACCGAACCCGCTCCGGCCGACGCGGAGCCGGCGGACACCGAGACGTTCGAGCCATCCGGCGCCGATGTAGTTGGGACGGGTACGGACGCCGTCGGGTAGTCACTCGGATGGGCTCTCGGCTAACCCCTCGAGTACCATGGTCTCGGCGCCACTGCGTCGCAGTGGTGTATGCCCTCGTCAGCCATGCCCGTCGGCATGTGCGCCTCGGATCCGGTAGGAGTTCTTTCGTGTACGCGATCGTCCGTAGCGGCGGGAAGCAGCATCGAGTCGCCGTGGGCGATGTCATCACGGTCGACCGGCTGGTCGCGCCGCCAGGGGACACGGTGCTGCTGCCGGCGGTGCTGCACGTCGACGGTGACGCGGTGACCACCGCCCGGGACGCGCTGTCCAGGGTCCGCGTGAGCGCCGAGGTCGTGGCTGACGCCAAGGGCCCGAAGATCGACATCTTGCGGTTCAAGAACAAGTCCGGGTACCGGCGCCGGCAGGGACATCGGGCGAAACTGACCACTTTGCGGGTCACGGACATCCAGACCGGCGACGCCGACGACGGGTCCGGCACCCCGGCGACGCAGGGTTAGCCCGACGAGGCAGAGTTAGGACGAAAATGGCACATAAGAAGGGTGCATCCAGCAGCCGCAACGGCCGGGACTCCAACGCCCAGCGACTCGGTGTGAAGCGCTATGGCGGTCAGCAGGTCAACGCCGGAGAGATTTTGCTGCGCCAGCGTGGCACGCACTTCCACCCCGGCTCGCTGGTGGGGCGGGGGAGCGACGACACGCTGTTCGCACTCGCCGCCGGCGCCGTGCAGTTCGGCACCAAGCGGGGCCGCCGAGTGATCAACATCATCCCGACCGGGGCCGCCGAGCCGGTCGACGCCGCGGTCTGACGTCAGCTCTCCCGCAAGGGAGGAACACCGTGGCATCCTTCGTCGATCGCGCGGTGCTGCACGCCTGGGCCGGTGACGGCGGGCACGGCTGCGCCTCGGTCCACCGGGAGAAGTTCAAACCGCTCGGGGGTCCGGACGGCGGCAACGGCGGTCGCGGCGGCAGCGTCATCCTCGCCGTCGACCCCTCCACCACCACCCTGCTCGACGTGCAGCGGCATCCGCACCGGCGGGCGGAGAGCGGCAAGCCCGGCCAGGGCAACTTCCGCAACGGCGCCGACGGCGGGGACATCGTGGTAGCCGTACCCGACGGGACCGTGGTGCGCACCGTGGACGGCGCCGCGCTGGCCGATCTGGTGGCTGCCGGCACCCGGTACGTGGTGGCCGCCGGGGGTCGCGGCGGGCTGGGGAACGCCGCGCTGGCCTCGCCGCGCCGCAAGGCGCCCGGCTTTGCCCTGCTCGGCGAACCGGGAGGCAGCGCCGACCTCGTCCTGGAACTGAAGACGGTGGCCGATGTCGCCCTGGTCGGCTTCCCGAACGCCGGCAAGTCCTCGCTGGTCTCCGCGCTGTCCGCGGCCCGACCCAAGATCGCCGACTACCCGTTCACCACGCTGGTGCCCAACCTCGGCGTTGTGACCGCCGGCGAGACGGTCTTCACGGTCGCCGACGTCCCCGGGCTGATTCCCGGTGCCAGCGCCGGTAAGGGGTTGGGTCTGGAGTTTCTGCGCCACGTCGAGCGCTGCGAGGTGCTGGTCCACGTGGTGGACTGCGCCACCGAGGAACCCGGCCGCGACCCGATGAGCGACATCGCCACCATCGAGGCAGAACTCGCCGCATACGGCGGCCTGGCCGGTCGCCCGCGGCTCGTGCTGCTCAACAAGACCGACGTGCCGGCCGCCCGGGAACTCGCCGAGATGGTCACCCCGATGCTCGCCCACGCCGGTTTCGACGTATGGAGCGGCAGCGCCGCGACCCATGAGGGCCTTCGCGAGCTGCGCTTCGCGATGGCCGTTGCCGTGACCCGCGCGCGAGCCGCCCGGCCGCACCCGGAACCGGAGCGGATCGTGCTGCGGCCGCGGGCGGTGAACGACGCCGGCTTCACCGTGGAGCGGACCGAGGAGGCGTACGTCATCTCCGGCGACAAGCCGCGGCGCTGGGTGCGCCAGACCGACTTCAGCAACGACGAGGCGGTCGGTTACCTGGCCGACCGGTTGGCCCGCCTCGGGGTCGAGCAGGCGCTGGCCGCCGCCGGGGCCGAGCCGGGGGACACCGTCGCCATCGACGAGGTGACCTTCGACTGGGAGCCGGCGCTGCTCGCCGGCGCCGAGCACGTCCTCGGCCGCCGCGGCCGGGACCTGCGCCTCGACGGGCGATGAGGGCGACCCTGGCCTCGGCCGCTCGGATCGTCGTCAAGGTCGGATCGTCCTCGCTCACCTCCGGCGCCGCGGGCCTCGACCCGGACCGGGTGGACGCGCTGGTCGACGGACTGGCAGCTCGGGGCGCCTCGGTGGTGCTGGTCTCCTCGGGAGCCATTGCCGCCGGGCTGGTGCCGCTCGGGCTCCCCCGGAGACCCGGTGACCTGGCCACCTTGCAGGCCGCGGCCAGCGTCGGGCAGAGCCTGCTGGTGGAGCGGTACGCGGCGTCCTTCGCCCGTTACCAGCGCCGGGTGGGTCAGGTGCTGCTCACCGCCGACGATGTGATCCGCCGGTCGCACTACCGCAACGCCCGGCGCACGCTGGAACGGTTGCTGGCCCTCGACGTCGTACCGGTGGTCAACGAGAACGACACCGTGGCCACCGAGGAGATCCGATTCGGGGACAACGACCGGCTGGCGGCGCTGGTGGCCCACCTGGTACGGGCCGACGCCCTCGTACTGCTCTCCGACGTCAGCGGGGTGCACGACGGTGACCCGCGGCGACCCGGCGCCCGACTTCTCGCCGAGGTACGCTCCAGCGCCGACCTGGACGGTGTGACCGTGGCCCGGCGCGGTTCGGCGGTGGGTACCGGCGGCATGGCGACCAAGCTGGAAGCCGCCCGGCTGGCCACCGGAGCCGGGGTGCCGGTGGTGGTCGCCCACGCGCTCGACGTGGCCGCCGCACTGGCCGGCGGCGAGGTGGGGACGTACTTCCACCCCACCGGCGCCCGGATGCCGGCCCGCCTGCTGTGGCTGGCGCACGCCGCCGCTCCGCGGGGGCGGCTGGTGCTCGACGCCGGCGCGGTGGCCGCCGTGGTCGACCGGCGGCTGTCGCTGTTGCCGGCCGGCATCCTCGCCGTCGAGGGCGCCTTCACCGCCGGTGATCCGGTGGATCTGGCCGGGCCGGACGGGACCGTGGTGGCCCGCGGGCTGGTGGAGTACGACGCCGCGGAGATGCCGCCCCTGCTCGGCCGATCCACCCGGGACCTGGCCGCCGAACTCGGGCCGGCCTACGAACGCGAGGTCGTCCACCGCGACGACCTGGTCCTGCTGAGTCGCTAGGCACATCAGTCGGTGAGGTGGCTCGGCGGGCTCGCGCGCAGGGCCGAGGTCATGGGACGCTGCTCGGCATGACGAACGATGTGCTCGAGGTCGCCCGGCGCTCCCGCGAGGCAGCCGTCGAACTCGCGCTGGCCACCCGCAACGTCAAGGATGCCGCCCTGCTCGCCATGGCCGACGCGCTGGAGGCGCACAGCGCCGAGGTGCTGACCGCCAACGCCGAGGACGTCCGCCGCGGCCGCTCCGAGGGGATGACCGAGGCGCTCCTCGACCGGCTGACCCTGACCGAGGCCAGGGTGAGCGCCATGGCCGGCGGGCTGCGCCAGGTCGCCGGGCTGCCGGACCCGGTCGGTGAGGTGGTCCGCGGGTCCCGGCTGGCCAACGGGCTGGACATGCGCCAGATCCGGGTGCCGATGGGCGTCGTCGGCATCATCTACGAGGCCCGCCCGAACGTCACCGTGGACGCCGCCGGGCTGGCGGTGAAGAGCGGCAACGCGGTGCTGCTGCGCGGTTCGGCCTCGGCCCGTACGTCGAACGCCTGCCTGGTCGACATCCTCACCACCGCCGGTACGGCCGCCGGCCTTCCGCCGAACGCCATCGCGCTGGTACCGGGCACCGACCACGATTCGGTGAAGCAGCTGATGCGCGCCCGTGGGCTGGTCGACGTCCTCATCCCCCGCGGCGGCGCCGGGCTGATCCGCTCGGTGGTCGAGGAGTCCACCGTGCCGGTGATCGAGACCGGGGTGGGCAACTGCCACGTCTACGTCGATGCCGGTGCCGACCTGGACGCGGCGCTGGCCATCACGCTCAACGCGAAGACCCACCGGCCCAGCGTCTGCAACGCCGCGGAGACCCTGCTGGTCCACGCCGATGCCGCGGCCGACTTCCTGCCGACCGTGCTGCCGGCACTGCGCGCGGCCGGGGTGACGGTGCACGGCGACGCCACCGTCGCCGGCTACGACCAGGCCGTGCGGCCGGCCACCGAGGAGGATTGGGCGGCGGAATACCTGTCGCTGGACCTCGCGGTCGCCGTGGTGGGGTCCCTGGACGACGCGGTACGCCACATCCGGCGCTGGGGTAGCGGGCACACCGAGGCGATCGTCACCCGGTCGGAGGGCAGCGCCCGACGGTTCGCCGCGCAGGTGGACGCGGCCGCGGTGATGGTCAACTGCTCGACCCGGTTTACCGACGGCGAGCAGTTCGGCTTCGGGGCCGAGATGGGTATCTCGACGCAGAAGCTGCACGCCCGGGGTCCGATGGGGCTGCCGGAAATGACCTCGACCAAGTACGTGGTGACCGGCGAGGGTCACATCCGGGCTTAGATCATGGCGGCCTAGATCGAGGCGGCCTAGGTCTTGGCGGCATTGTTGCGCTAGGCGTCGGCCAGCCAGCCGATCACCGCGGCGAAGTCCTCGCCCCCGCGACCTGCGGCGCAGGCGCCCCGGATGTTGCCCAACGCGGCCGCGATGACCGGCAACTCCGGCTCGGCCTCGGTGACCGCCAGGTCCAGGTCCTTGGCCATCAGGTCGAGGGAGAACGCCGTGTCGGAGTAGTCCGCTTCATCGATCATGTGCCGCTTGTAGCCCAGGATCCAGCCGTACGGCCCGGTTCCCAGCGCCGTCATCGCCTCCTCGCGCGCTACGCCGAGAGCCCGCGCGAGCCGCAACGCCTCGCCGAGCCCGCTGGCGTGCACTCCCAGCGCGGTGTTGACCACCAGCTTCAGGGCGCTGGCTGCGCCGAGGTCACCGATCCGGCGCACCCGGGACGGCTCCCCCCAGCACCGCAGCAGCGGCTCCGCCTCGGCGTAGTCCTCCTCGCGGCCGCTGGCGACCACGGTGAGCGTGCCTTCCCGGGCCGGCCCGACGGTACCGAAGACCGGCGCGTCGAGGTACCGCAGGCCGCGCTCGGCCAGTTCGGCGGCGATGGCCCGCGCCGCGGTCGGACCGATCGTGGTGCAGTCCAGCACCAGGGTGCCCTCCTCGGCTCCGCTGTCCACGCCGTCCGGGTCGAAGAGCACCTCCCGTACCGCCGCCGGCCCGGTGAGCATGAGCACCACGACGTCCGCGCCGCGGGCCGCCTGCGCCGGGCTGGCGGCCTCGGTCGCTCCGGCCGCGACCAGGTCCTCTGCGCGGCCGGGCGAGCGGTTCCACACCACCAGTTCGTGCCCGCCGTCCAGAACGTGCCGGGCCATGGCGGCACCCATCCGACCCAGTCCACAGAAGCCGATCTGCATGAGTCGCAGGCTAGGGGGGAGGATGGCCGGAACGCGAGCCGACCCACCGCGACGCCGGCCCCCGCGAGCCGGTCCACCGCGACAACGAGGAGAGAGCCCGATGGTAACCGCGCAGGGTATCCGGATCACCGCCGACGCCGAGCCGTACGCCGACATCCTCAGCCCCGAGGCACTGGAGTTCGTCGCCGCGCTGCACCGGGAGTTCAACGGCCGTCGGCTGGACCTGCTCCACGCGCGGCATCGCCGGCACGCCGAGCTGGCGGCGGGCGGCACCCTGGACTTCCTGCCGGAGACCGAGGAGATCCGCAACGGCGACTGGCAGGTGGCCCCGCCCTCTCCCGGGCTGGTCGACCGCCGCGTGGAGCTCACCGGGCCGACCGAGCGCAAGATGCTGGTCAACGCGCTGAACTCCGGCGCCAAGGTCTACATGGCCGATTTCGAGGACTCCAACTCACCGACCTGGTCCAACATGGTCGGTGGCCAGGCCAACCTGCTCGCCGCCATCGAGCGACGGATCGACTTCAGCGCCGACGGCAAGGAGTACAAGCTGGGAGCCGAGACCCCCACCCTGGTGATCCGGCCGCGGGGCTGGCACCTGGACGAGCGCCACGCCCACCTCGACGGCGGGCCGGTCTCGGGCAGCCTGTTCGACTTCGGTCTCTACCTCTTCCACTGCGCGCAGCGCCTGCTCGACGCCGGCCGGGGCCCGTACTTCTACCTGCCGAAGATGCAGAGCCATCTGGAGGCCCGGCTCTGGAACGACGTTTTCCTCTTCGCCCAGGAGCGGCTCGGGATCCCGCGCGGCACGATCCGGGCCACGGTGCTGATCGAGACGATCCCGGCCGCCTTCGAGATCTCCGAGATCCTCTACGAGCTGCGCGAGCACTCCAGCGGCTGCAACGCCGGCCGGTGGGACTACATCTTCAGTCTGATCAAGGAGTTCCGGGAGCGCGGCGGTGACATGATGCTGCCGGACCGCAACGCGGTCACCATGACTGTGCCGTTCATGCGGGCCTACACCGAACTGCTGGTCAAGACCTGCCACGCCCACGGCGCGCACGCCATCGGCGGGATGGCCGCGTTCATCCCCAGCCGCCGGGACGAGGCGGTCAACGCCGCGGCGTTCGACAAGGTGCGGGCCGACAAGGAGCGCGAGGCCCGGGACGGTTTCGACGGGTCGTGGGTGGCCCACCCGGACATGGTCAGCCTGTGCCGCGAGGTGTTCGACTCGGTACTCGGGGACAAGCCGAACCAGCTCGACAAGCAGCGCGACGACGTGGAGGTGACCGGTCCCCAACTGCTCGCGGTCGGTGAGACCCCGGGGGAGATCACCGAGGACGGTCTGCGCAACAACGTCAGCGTCGGGCTGCAGTACCTCACGTCCTGGCTGGGTGGGAACGGGGCCGCGGCGATCTTCAACCTGATGGAGGACGCGGCCACGGCGGAGATTTCCCGCTCCCAGATCTGGCAGTGGGTGCACAACCAGGCGGCGATGAGCAACGGGGAGACGGTGACCGCCGACCTGGTGCGCCGGCTGGAGGACGAGGAGCTGGAGAAGATTCGCCAGGCGGTCGGCGGGGCGTATCCGGAGGACCTGGCCAAGCGGGCTCGGGAGATCTTCGAGGAGGTCGCGCTGGCCGACGACTTCGTCGAGTTCCTGACCCTGCCGGCGTACGAAATGCTGGACTGAGCCGTGGCCGTGCCGGGCGTGCAGAGGGCACCAGCGCCGGCCGTCGAGCCGGCCGGTCGCCTCGGTGACCTGGTCGCCGATCTCCGAGACGAGATCGGCCCGGAGCGGGTGCTCACCGACCGGTTGCAGTGCCAGACGTATGAATGCGACGGCCTGGCGCATTTCCGGGTGACCCCTGCGGTGGTCGTCCTGGCCGAAACCGCCGAACAGGTCCGGCGGACGGTGCGGCGCTGCGCCCGCGACGGCGTCCCGTTCGTCGCCCGCGGCTCGGGTACCGGCCTGTCCGGCGGCGCCTTGCCGCAGGCCGACGGCGTGCTGATCGTGCTGAGCCGGATGCGGGCCATCCGCGAGGTGGACATCGCCAACCAGCGGGCGGTCGTGGAACCCGGAGTGATCAACCTGTGGCTGACCCGGGAGGCCGCGCCGCAGGGGTACTACTACGCACCGGACCCGTCCAGCCAGCAGGTCTGCTCGGTGGGCGGCAACCTGGCGGAGAACTCAGGCGGCGCGCACTGCCTGAAGTACGGCTTCACCGCCAACCACGTCACCGGCGCCGAGGTCGTCCTGCCCGACGGGGAGCAGGTCACCCTCGGCGGCAAGGCGATCGAGCACCCGGGGTATGACCTGCTCGGCGTCCTGGTCGGCAGCGAGGGCACCCTGGGGGTCGCCACTTCGGTCACGGTGCGGCTGCTGCGCAAGCCGGAGGCCGTGGAAACCCTGCTGGCCGGTTTCCGTTCGGTGGCCGACGCCGGGGCCACGGTGTCGGACATCATCGCCGGCGGCGTGCTGCCGGCGGCCATCGAAATGATGGACCGACTGGCGATCGAGGCCGCCGAGAAGGCGGTGCACTGCGGTTACCCGGCCGGCGCCGAAGCCGTCCTGATCGTCGAACTCGACGGGCCGGAGGCTGAGGTGCGCGCCCAGTTCGACGACGTACGCCGGATCGCCGCCGACCACGGCGCGTTCGAGGTGCGGGTGGCGGCCGGCGCCGAGGAGCGGGCGCTGATGTGGAAGGGCCGCAAGTCGGCCTTCGCCGCGGTCGGGCGGATCAGCCCGAACTACATCGTCCAGGACGGGGTGATCCCGCGAACCGCGCTGCCGGAGGCGCTGGACGGGATCGAGGCGCTCGGCGCCGAACGAGGTATCCGGGTGGCGAATGTCTTCCACGCCGGGGACGGCAACCTTCATCCGCTGGTGCTCTTCGACGAGGACAACGTGGGGGAGGAGGCCCGGGCGCACGAGGTGGCCGGCGGGATTCTCGACATCTGCATGCGCCTCGGCGGGTCGATCACCGGGGAGCACGGGGTCGGCATCGACAAGGCGCAGTACATGGGACGGCAGTTCACCGCCGAGGATCTGGACACCATGCAACTGGTGCGTTGCGCGTTCGACCCGTCCGGGATCAGCAACCCTGGCAAGATTTTCCCGACGCCGCGGTTGTGTGGTGAGGCGCCGGGTCCGCGCAAGGGCGTCCATCCGCTGGCGCAGATGGGGCTGGCGGAGGTCTTCTGATGGCCGGGCCCGGCAGCACCCGGACCGACCCGGAGCGGCTGCTGCGGGCAGCGTGTGACGTGGTCCGGGAGGCTACCGAGCGCGACGCGGTGGACGGCGTGGTCCCCCGGTACCTGGTGGAACCGGCCTCGGTGGGAGAAACCGCGGAGGTGGTCCGGGCCGCCGGCGAACTGCGCATGGTGACCCGCGGGGCCGGCAGCAAGCTCGGTTGGGGGGCGCCGCCGGACGGTGTGGACGTGGTTCTGGACACCCGCCGGCTGGACCGGATCACCGAGTACAACCCCGGGGACCTCGTGCTCTCCGCGGACGCCGGGGTCACCCTGGAGGCGGTGGCGCAGCGGGCCGGCGAGTACGACCAGCTGCTCGGCCTGGACCCGCCGGAGTCCCCGGCCACCCTCGGGGGCATCGTCGCGGCCAACGCTTCCGGCCCGCGGCGACTGCGCTACGGCAGCGCGCGTGACCTGCTCATCGGGGTCACCGCCGTCCTCGCCGACGGCACGGTCGCCCAGGCCGGCGGCAAGGTGGTGAAGAACGTCGCCGGCTATGACCTGATGAAGCTCTACTGCGGCTCGCTCGGGACGCTCGGGGTCATCGTGTCCACCACCTGGCGGCTGCACCCCCGGCCGCCGGAGCGTCGGGTGGTCACCACGGACTCCTTCACCGGCGACACCGTGCAGGCCCTTGCCCACTCCGCCCTTACCCCGACCGCGGTGGAGGTCCTGGAGGAGCGCCTCGTGGTCCTCTTCGAGAGCATCGAACCGTCGGTGCGGGCACAGGCGGAGGTCGCGGCCGAACTGATCGGCGGGGAGATCGGCACGGAGCTGCCGGCGGAGTTCGGACAGCGGCCCTGGGCCGGACCCGACGCCCAGCCCGGGGGAATCGGCCTGTCGATCTCCTTCGCGCTGGCCGCGCTGCCCCAGGTCCTCAGCGCGGTGCGCCGGCTGCCGGGCGCAGTGAGCCTGCGCGGCCGGGCGGCCAGCGGAGTCCTCGAGGTCGCCACGCCGAGCCTGGCACCCGCCGACCTGACCACGCTGCGAGCCGCGGTGGCGCCGTACGACGGCACGGTCGTGCTCCGCTCTGCGCCGACGGAACGCAAGGCGGAACTCGACGTGTGGGGACCGGTGGGCAGCGCGTTGCCCCTGATGCGTCGGGTGAAGGAACGGTTCGATCCGGAACGGCGGCTGGCCCCCGGCCGCTACGTCGGGGGGATCTGAACAGGAAGGGCGGACGATGACCGATCACGTCGATGACGCGTACGGCTCGGATCCCTCGACCGGCGCGGCGACGGCCACCGCCGAGCCGGCGCACGCCGCGGCCGCCGCGGCGGCGGTGGGTGCCGCCCGCCCGGCCGCGCTCCCGGAGACCCTGGTGCTCGGCCCGAGCACCACGGCGGCCACCATCGGCGACGGCTCCGGCGGCGGGTTCGCCCTGACCCCGGCATTCGACGACCACCATCCGCCGGAGGCGCGGCTGGCCGATGACTGCGTGCACTGCGGCTTCTGCCTGCCGGCCTGCCCGACCTACCTGCTGTGGGGGGAGGAGATGGATTCTCCACGCGGGCGGATCTACCAGATGGAGGCCGGGCTGGCGGGCGCGGCGCTGGACGACACCATGGTCCGGCATATGGATCAGTGCCTGGGTTGCATGGCCTGCGTCACCGCGTGTCCCTCCGGCGTGCAGTACGACAAGCTCATCGAGGCCACCCGGGCGCAGATCGACCGGCGGTACCGCCGGGGCGCGACCGACCGGCTCCGGCGGGAGTTCATCTTCCGAACCTTTCCGTACCCGAGACGGCTCCGGGCGCTGCGCGGCCCGCTGCGCGCCTACCAGGCGAGTCGGGTGGGGGCGGTGGTCTCCCGGCTGCCCATGCCGCCGCTGCTCAAGGCGATGGAGGCGCTGGCTCCCACGCTCGGCCGGCCGCCGGCGATCCCGGCCAGGACACCGGCGATCGGCCCCCACCGGCACACCGTCGGGCTACTCCTGGGATGCGTGCAGGGCGCCTTCTTCCCGGACGTCAACGCGGCCACCGTCCGGGTCTTGGCCGCCGAGGGCTGCGAGGTGGTGGTGCCCGCCGGGCAGGGCTGCTGCGGGGCGCTGTCGGCCCATGCCGGGCGGGAGTCCGAGGCGCTGCGCTTCGCCCGCGCGCTGATCGACACCTTCACCCGCGCCGGGGTGCAGACCGTGATCTCCAACGCGGCGGGTTGCGGGTCGAACATGAAGGATTACGCGCATCTGCTGCGCGATGACCCGGCCTACGCCGAGCGCGCCGCGGACTTCGCCGGGCGGGTGCGTGACGTCACCGAGTTTCTGGTCGAGATCGGCCCGGTGGCGCCGCGGCATCCGCTGGAGCTGCGGGTGGCCTATCACGACCCGTGCCACCTGCAGCATGCCCAGGGGCTGCGCCGCCAGCCCCGCTCGCTGCTCACCGACATCCCCGGCGTGGACCTCGTCGAAGTCGCCGAGTCGGAGATGTGCTGCGGCTCGGCCGGCGTCTACAACCTGCTCCAGCCCGCGGCCGCGACCGAACTAGGCCAGCGCAAGGCCCGTCACGTGTTGAACACCGGCGCGGAAGTGCTGGTGACCGGCAATCCGGGCTGCTGGATGCAGATCGCCACCACCCTGGCCCGGATGGGCCATCTACTTCCAGTCACGCACACCGTACAGATAGTCGATGCATCCCTCTCGGGACTTCCGGCCCCCGCCCTGGTCCATCAGTCACGACATGGCCCAGGAACTCCCCAACGGGGCCGTTAGGTCGTATTGTCCGAGCCCACGTAATCGTAGTCGGAAGGGGACTTCTCGGTGGACGTCGCGACGCTCGCGCCTGCTTTGACAACGCTGGCGGGGCAGTACAAGCAGGTCTCCACACCGGTCGGTCATTCGCTGTTCCTGTCGTCGCTGTTCGCCATGCTGCCGCTGCTGACGCTGTTCGTCCTGCTGGGCGTGCTGAAGATGGCGGCCTGGAAGGCGGCCCTGCTCTCGCTGGCCGTGACGGTGATTCTCGCCGTCGTGGTCTACCCGATGCCGATCGGGCAGGCCCTGGACGTCTCGCTCCTCGGGGCCGCTTTCGGGCTGTTCCCGATCATGTGGATCGTGGTCGCCGCGATCTGGATCTACAACATAACCGTGGAAACCGGCCATTTCGACGTGCTGCGCCGCTCCTTCGCCAAGGTGAGCGACGACCAGCGCATCCAGGCGATGATCATCGCGTTCTGCTTCGGCGCGCTGATGGAGGCGCTGGCCGGGTTCGGCACGCCGGTGGCCATCAGTTCGGTCATGCTCATCGCCCTAGGCATCAAGCCCATGAAGGCCGCCACCGTGGCGCTGGTCGCCAACACCGCCCCGGTCGCCTTCGGTGCCCTGGCCGTGCCGATCATCACCCTCGGCTCGCCCGCAGTGACCGGTCTCTCGCCGGACACGTTGGGCTCGATGGTCGGTCGCCAGACCCCGATCCTGGCGATCTTCGTACCGCTGGCCCTGGTCGCCATCGTGGACGGGGCCCGCGGTGTACGGCAGACCTGGCCGGTTGCCATGGTCTGCGGGGTCACCTTTGGCCTTGCCCAGTACATCTGCTCGAACTTCATCACCGTCGAGCTGACCGACATCATCGCCTCCCTGCTCTCCGCGCTCGCGGTCGTCGGCTTCCTGCAGATGTGGCAGCCGGCCGAACACTTCACGGCGGACTCCTCGGACGACGCCGGGTACGCCACGGGTCGGGTTCACCCGGTGGCCGGCGGGGCGTCGGACCAGACCGACGCCGGCTTCGAGCGCCGGGTTCGGACCGGCGACGACATCGTCGACTCCAAGGCCGACATCTTCAAGGCCTACGCGCCGTACCTCATCATCATCGCGATCTTCTCCATCGCCCAGATCAACGCGATCAAGGGAAAGGCGCCCGCCAAGCCCGGTGGCAGCGGCACCGGCATCGAGTCGGTCACGAAGATCTTCAAGTGGCCGGGACTGGACCTGGTCAACGCCAAGGGTGTCCCGCAGAGCCTGATGAACTTCAAGTTCAACTGGCTGTCGGCGGCCGGCACCCTGCTCCTCATCGCCGGCCTGATCACGATGGTCGTGCTGGCGGTCAACCCGGCCCGGGCGCTGAAGGCCTTCGTGGCCACTCTGGACCAGCTCAAGTTCGCGATCGTCACGGTCATGGCGGTGCTGGCGCTGGCATACGTCATGAACGCCTCCGGCATGACCCGCACGCTCGGCCTGTGGATGGCCGGTGCCGGCGGCGCGTTCGCCTTCATCTCACCGGTGCTCGGCTGGCTGGGTGTGGCGGTAACCGGATCCGATACGTCGTCCAACTCACTGTTCGGCGCCCTGCAGAAGACCGCGGCCAACGGCGACACGACCAAGCAGATCCTCTACGCCGCGGCCAACAGCTCGGGTGGGGTGCTCGGCAAGATGATCTCACCGCAGAACCTGGCGATCGCGGCCGGCGCGGTGGGACTGGCCGGTCGGGAAGGCGACCTGTTCCGCAAGGTGTTGGGCTGGAGCCTGGGCTTCCTGGCCTTCATGGCCGTCCTGGTCTTCCTCCAGTCCACCGTGCTCAAGTTCATGATTCCGTAAGGACCGTGCTGAGCCGGATCGCGTACCGCCGCACCGGCCGGGAGCTGCCCGCAGCGCCTCCCGGCCGGTGCGGCGCGTCGCGGCGGTAGGGTCCGCAAGGGTGCGAAACCCCAATGCGTCATCGCGTATCGGTGTGATGGGCGGCACCTTCGATCCGATCCACCACGGTCACCTCGTGGCGGCCAGCGAGGTTGCCGCCAGGTTCTCCCTCGACGAGGTCGTCTTCGTGCCGACCGGGACACCCTGGCAGAAGAGCGAGCGGCGGGTGGCGTCGGCCGAGGACCGCTACCTGATGACCGTCATCGCCACCGCATCGAACCCCCAATTCTCGGTCAGCCGGATGGAGGTCGACCGGCCGGGACCGACGTACACCATCGACACGCTGCGCCAACTCCAGCGGGAGCGCGGCCCGGCGGCGGAGCTGTTCTTCATCACCGGGGCGGACGCGCTGGCCCAGATTCTGACCTGGCACGAGGCGGCGGAACTGTTCACCTTGGCACACTTCATCGGTGTCACCCGGCCGGGCCATCAGCTTGCCGATCCCGGCTTCCCCGCCGGTGGAGTGTCCCTGGTGGAAATCCCGGCTATGGCGATCTCCTCGACGGACTGCCGCTGCCGGGTCGGGCACGGGCTGCCGATCTGGTACCTGGTTCCCGACGGCGTGGTGCAGTACATCACCAAGACCGGGTGCTACTCGCGGCCGGACGCGGACGGCGGTCACCCGTCGCGGGACCGTGAAACACTGGAGCTCAACGTTCCCGACCCGGACCCGAGCCGCCTGTGACTGCTACCGCCCGTGCCGTCTCCCTCGCCGAGGCCGCTGCCGAGGCCGCTGCCGACAAGAAGGCCTCCGACCTCCTGCTCCTCGACGTGAGTGACCAACTCGTGATCACCGACTGCTTCGTCCTCGCCTCGGCGCCGAACGACCGGCAGGTCAAGGCGGTGGTCGACGCCATCGAAGAGCGGCTGGCGGGGATGAGTGCCAAACCGCTGCGCCGGGAAGGCGAACGCGATCACCGCTGGGTCCTGCTCGACTACGGCGACGTCGTCGTCCACGTGCAGCATGCCGAAGAGCGGGTGTATTACGCGCTGGAGCGGCTCTGGAAGGACTGCCCGACCCTGCCGCTACCGGCCGGGGCGCGGCTCACGCCGGCGCCTGCCGGGGTTGGTGGCTCGGCGGCCGCCTCCTGAGTGGCCGTCGGCTCGTGCTCTGGCGACACGGGCGCACGGCCTGGAACGCGGCGGGCCGGTTTCAGGGACAACTCGATCCCCCCTTGGACGACGTCGGCGCTCAGCAGGCAACCGTCGCCGGCCGCGTTCTGGCGGCCACCAGGCCGGATGTGGTGGTGGCCAGCGACTCCATCCGGGCGGCGTGCACCGCGGGGGCGCTCGGCCTGCCCTTCGATACCGACTCCCGGCTGCGGGAGATCAACCTGGGCGCCTGGCAGGGACTCACCGGAAAGCAGGCCAAGGACGCCTTCCCGGCCGAGTTCGAGGCGTGGTTGGCCGGCATGGATGTGCGCCGGGGGAACGGCGAAACCTACGCCGAGGTTGGGGTCCGGGCCCGGGCGGCGCTGGCATCGGCGCTGGCCGCGGCACCGGCGGCCGGTTCGGTGCTCGCGGTGACCCACGGTGGTACCTGTCGGGCGGTGATCGGCACCTGCCTCGAGCTGCCGCCGGAGCACTGGTGGCGACTCGGGCCGATGGGCAACTGCCGCTGGTCGGTGCTGGTCGAGGCCGGCCGTGGCTGGCGACTCGCCGAGTACAACGCCGGTGCCGAGGCGACCGGCAGCCGCGGCGACGATCGCTAACCGGGCCGCAGTGTAAAATGGTACCCAAATCCGGGGCTATAGCTCAGCTGGTAGAGCACTTGCTCGGCAGGCAAGGGGTCAGGGGTTCGAATCCCCTTAGCTCCACTCCCGGTCAGCACCGCAAGGTGTGGGTGCGGCATCTGGCGTAGCACCGAATCCGGCTGTTTGGCGGTAATGTCCCCTCCGTCCGATCCTTACCGTGAAACGTGCGGGGTCGGTTGCACACGGGGGTTGCGGCCGGCCCCGTGGCTCGCGGGATCCGATGTTCGCATCGGATCGGGCGCCCGCTAGGCTGACCAAGTGGACCGTGCCGGCAGACTGCTGCGTGCTGGGCCGCGCTGATTCCTGCAGCGGCGCGGCTGACCCCTCGATTCCCGGGGGGTTTTTTCCTGCCCGGCGCCCGTCCGTCCGGCTGCGGTGCCTCCCACGGGAGCCCCGAAGGAGATCGCATGAGTGCCAGCTACGACCCCAATGGGCTGGTGGACCGCTGGCTGCCGGTATGGGAAGAACGCCGGCTGTTCGCCGCCGGCGGGCCGGAGGATCCCCGGCCGCGGCGGTACGTGGTCGACATGTTCCCCTACCCCTCCGGCGACCTACACATGGGCCACGCGGAAGCGTTCAGCATCGGCGACGCGATCGCCCGGTACGACATGATGCGCGGGCACAACGTGCTCCACCCCATCGGCTGGGACTCCTTCGGCCTGCCGGCAGAGAACGCCGCCTTTCGACGTGACCTCGACCCCCGGGCATGGACGTACGCGAACGTCGCCGTGCAGGCGGAGTCCTTCCGCCGGCTCGGCATGTCGCTGGACTGGCGCACCCGGCTGCACACCTCCGACCCGGAGTACTACCGGTGGACGCAGTGGATCTTCCTGCGGCTCTACGAGCGCGGGTTGGCCTACCGCAAGGCCTCCCAGGTCAACTGGTGTCCGGTCGACCTGACGGTGCTGGCCAACGAGCAGGTCATCGCCGGGCGGTGCGAGCGGTGCCAATCGGTGGTCACAAAGCGCAACCTCACCCAATGGTTCTTCAAGATCACCGAATACGCCGACCGGCTGCTGACCGACATGGCCGCCCTGGAGGGGCGCTGGCCGGAGCACGTGCTGACCATGCAGCGGAACTGGATCGGCCGCTCGGTCGGCGCGCACGTGGACTTCGCGATCGACGGCCGCGCCGAGCCGGTGCGAGTGTTCACGACCCGGCCGGACACGCTGTTCGGGGCGACCTTCTTCGTGGTGGCCGCGGACTCCGCGCTGGCCACGGAGCTGTGCTCCGACGAAGCCAGGGCAGAGTTCACCACGTACCTGGAGACGGTACGGACCGAGAGCGAGATCGACCGGATGCGGGAGGACCGGCCGAAAACCGGCGTGTTCCTGGGCCGGTACGCGATCAACCCGGTCAACGGCGAGCGGATCCCGGTCTACGCCGCGGACTACGTGCTGGCCGAGTACGGCACCGGGGCGATCATGGCGGTGCCGGCGCACGACCAGCGGGACCTCGACTTCGCCCGCGCCTTCGACCTTCCGGTACGCGTTGTGGTGGACACCGGGTTGCCCGATCCGGCAGTCACCGGGAAAGCCACGCCGGGCGACGGCGCGCTGGTCAACTCCGGTGCGTACGACGGCCTGTCCAAGACGGCGGCGATCGAGGCGATCACCGCCGACCTCACCGGCAAGGGGCTGGGCGTGGCCGCGGTCACCTACCGGCTGCGGGACTGGCTGCTGTCCCGCCAGCGGTATTGGGGCGCGCCCATCCCGATCGTGCACTGCCTGCGCTGCGGGGAGGTCCCGGTACCGACCGGCGAGCTGCCGGTACGGCTGCCGGAGACCGGTTACGCGCTGCGGCCCGAGGGCGGGTTGTCCCCGCTGGAGTCGGCAGCCGAGTGGGTGGCGACGACCTGCCCGCGGTGCGGCGGCGAGGCCCGCCGGGACACCGACACCATGGACACGTTCGTCGACTCCTCGTGGTACTTCCTGCGCTATCCGGCCCTGCTGCCCGGCGGGGAGCCCGAGGCCGCGGCGTTCGACCCGGCGGAGTTGGCCCGCTGGGCGCCGGTCGACCAGTACATCGGCGGGGTCGAGCACGCCATCCTGCACTGCCTGTACTCGCGGTTCCTGGTCAAGGCGCTGTACGACGCGGGCTATCTGGCCTTCACCGAGCCGTTCACCGCGCTGCTCAACCAGGGCCAGGTGATCATGGCGGGCGCCTCGATGTCGAAGTCGAAGGGCAACCTGGTCAACCTGCAGGACGAGCTGGCCAAGTACGGTCCGGATGCGGTGCGGGTGACCATGCTCTTCGCCGGCCCGCCCGAGGAGGACGTGGACTGGGCCGATGTCTCCCCGACCGGCGCCGGTAAGTGGCTGGCCCGGGTGTGGCGCCTGGCCGGCGACATCGGCCTAGCCGGTCGGGATGCCGACCCCAGCACCGGGGATCCGGTGCTGCGGGTCGTCACGCATCGGACCATCGACGAGGTGACCGGACTGGCCGCCGGTTTCCGGTTCAACGTGGCCATCGCCCGGCTGATGGAACTGACCACCGCCCTGCGCCGGGCGGTCGAGGGGGGCGTCCTCGCCAGCGAGCCTGGCGCGGCGGCGGTGCGGGAGGGTGCCCAGGCGCTGGCCCGGATGCTGTCGATTTTTGCGCCGTTTCTCGCCGAGGAGGCTTGGTCGCTGCTGGGCGAGGCGCCGACGGTGCACGAGGCCGGCTGGCCGAGCGCTGACCCGAGGTTGGTTGCGGCATCCACCGTGACCTGTGTGGTGCAGGTGGCCGGCAAGGTGCGGGACCGGCTGCAGGTGCCGCCGGCGATCTCCGAGGGCGAGCTACGGACTCTCGCCCTGGCGTCGGAACCGGCGTTGCGGGTCCTCGACGGTCGGGCGATCCGCACGGTCGTGGTCCGCCCGCCGAAACTGGTCAACATCGTCCCGGCATAGTGTCCCGGTATGCCACCGGTCGCGGTCGTCACGGATTCGACGGCCGCCCTGCCACCCGGGTTGGCCCAGCGCTACGGCATCACCGTGGTCCCGGTGCAAGTGGTGATCGACGGCGTCGCCGGCCTGGAGGGCACCGACGTCACACCGGCCCACGTCGCGGCCGCCCTGGCCGCCCGGGTGGCGGTCAGTACGTCCCGGCCGACCCCGGCGGAGTTCCAGCGGGCCTATGACCGGGCGGCCGCCGCCGGCGCCGAGGCCGTCGTGTCCATTCACCTCTCCGGTGAACTCTCCGGCACTGCCGACACCGCCCGGTTGGCGGCCGGATCGGCGACCGTACCGACGATGGTCCTGGACTCGCGCTCGACCGCGATGGGGCTCGGGTTCGCCGTGCTGGCGGCGGCCGAAGCGGCCGCGGCCGGTGAAGAGATGGCGGCTGTGGCTGCCCGGGCGGAAGCGACCGCAGCCGGCACGTCGGTGCTGTTCTGCGTGGACACCCTGGAGTACCTGCGCCGAGGGGGAAGGATAGGGGCCGCCGCGGCCCTCATCGGTACGGCGCTGTCGGTCAAACCCATCCTGCGGATCAGCGACGGTCGGATCGCGATGGCCGAGAAGGTGCGGACCACCTCCAAGGCCATGGCCCGGCTCGGCGACCTCGCCGTGGCCGGCGCCGGTGACGGACCGGTCGATGCCGCGGTGCACTACCTCGCGGTACCCGACCGGGCGAACGCCATGGCCGAGAGGCTGCGGCGGGAGATCGCGGACCTGCGGAACCTCTACGTCACCGACGTCGGGGCAACGGTCGCCGCACACACCGGACCGGGTGTGCTGGGCATCGTGACCTCCAGGCGGCTGGGTTGACGGGGCGGCGGTCGGGCCCTCGGCGCGGGGCACAGGTGCCGGTGCCCGGGTTGTGCACAGCATGGCCCGGCCGGTTCGGTGCGGCCGTCCACAGCTTGCGGTCCGGGTCAACCGTGAGGGGCCTGCCTTTCTAGCCTCGGCCTGTGCCTGCTGAAGCCGACGACGGCGTACCCCGTGCCGGGAGCCTGCGGCAGCGCGTGCTGGCCGAGGCCGCGGACCGGATCCCGCTCGCCGTCCGGAGCGCTCGATTGGCACCGAGCGCCCGGGCGGCCGCGGCCCTGGCGATCGTCGGGCTGCTGGCGGTGCTGGCGGCCGCGGTGGTGCTGCTTCGGGCGCGGCCGCACGAGGTCCGCGCTCCGTTGACGGTGTCCTCGACGGGCCTCCGGGCCGCCGACCCGTCCGCCGCCGGCCCGTCCGCGGCCGTCTCGCCGGGTGCAGGTGTGCGCTCCTCGCCCGCAACGGCCGCCGGCGTCGCTGGCCCGGCGCCCTCGGCGGTGGCGCTGCTCGTGGTCGATGTCGTCGGCCCGGTGCGTCGACCTGGTGTTGTACGGCTGCCTGCGGGGGCCAGGGTGGTTGACGCACTGGCCGCCGCGGGTGGGCTGAGACCGGGCGCCAGCCCCGGGCTGCTCAACCTGGCGGCCGTCGTCGCCGACGGGCAGCAGATCGTGGTAGGCGGTCCGGCGACGGCGGGCACCGGTCCCACTGCCGCCGGATCCACACCGGCACCGGCCGGCACGGGCTCGCCCCCGGAGCTGGTCGACCTCAACACCGCCACCCGCGAACAATTGGATGGGTTGCCGGGCGTGGGTCCCGTGCTGGCCCAGCGGATCCTCGACTGGCGGACCGCGAACGGGCGCTTCACCGCCGTAGAGCAGTTGGCCGAGGTCACCGGCATCGGGGAGCGGAAGCTCGCCGATCTGCGTAAGCGGGTCCGGGTCTAGCCCCGTCCACCGAGACAGCGCCGCGGGTGAGGGCCGGGTGAGGACCGGGGAGGGCCGGGTGAGGACCGGGCAGGATTGGGGAGGACATCGCCGTCCCGGTCTGGCCCTCGCCCCGGCCGGAGGCGAGCCCGCCTCGGCCGGGCGAGGTTTGGCGTGCCACGATCTCCTGCGGCTGAGGGCTTCCTCCAGCCGTGGCGGACGCCCGGCCACTCGCCGGAGCCTGGTTCTCCACAGCCATCGAGTCGGGACCGGGGATGGCCGTCCCCAGCACCCGCACCGTGGACGCCGCCCGGCGGCGGCGCTGCCTACGGTCCCGGGATGGCAGGACGCACCCACCAGCCGGACATCCCGGTTACCGATCTTCGACTGGTACTCCCGGCGGTGGCGGCCTGGGCCAGCGCCGCCGTCGCTGCCGGCGCGCGACCGGGCCGTGCGCTGGCGGCGGCCGCCGTGCTGGCCGTCCCAGGGTTGGTTCTGCTTGGTGCCGGGCGTTTCCGGCACGCCGCGACGGCTGCCGCGATGTGCTGTGCCGCGGCCGCGGCAACAGCCAGCGCGGGCACGCACACCGCGGCCGCCAAGCCCGCCGTGCTCACCCGGGCTGCCGCGGCCGGCGTCACCGGCCGGGTCGAGCTGGTCCTGACCTCGGACCCGGCCCCCGTTGCCGGCCGACCGGCGGCCGTCGCCGGCGGCCTGCGGTGGGTACGGTTCGACGCCCGAATAACGGGCTTGGACGTCGGCGGCCGGGCCACCCGGTTGCGGGCCCCGGTGTTCGTCTTAGCGCCCGCGGCTGGCTGGTCCACACTGCTGCCGGGGCAGCGCGTGACGGCGACCGCTCGGCTGGCTCCGGCCCGGCCCGGGGAGTCGCTGGGCGCAGTCGTCCTACCTCGCGCGCCGCCGGCCAACGTGTCGGCGCCGGGCCGCATCCAGCGGCTGGCCGGCGCTGTTCGCGCCGGCCTACGCCGAGGCGTCGAGCCCCTTCCCGCGGGCCCCGAGGCCCTGCTCCCCGGTCTGGTGATCGGTGACACCAGCCAGCTGAGCACCGAGGTGCTCGACGAGTTTCGCACGACCGGCCTCACCCACCTCGTCGCGGTCAGCGGCGCCAACTTGGCAATCGTGGTGGCCACCATCCTTGCCCTCACTCGCCGGCTGGGCGCGGGGCGGCGGCTGGGGGGTGTGTTGGCCGGGCTGGCGATGCTCGGCTTCGTCGTGGTCGCCCGGCCCTCGCCGAGCGTGCTGCGGGCGGCGGTGATGAGCGCAGTCGTCCTGATCGGTCTGCAGGGAGGCCGCCGGTCCGCTGCCCTACCGGCCCTGGGCGCGGCGACCCTCGGATTGGTTCTTGCCGACCCGGCGCTGGCCCGGGCGGCCGGCTTTGCGCTGTCCGTATTGGCGACTGCTGGGATCGTGCTGCTCGCCCGGCCGCTGCGCGCTCGGCTGCCGGCTCGGCTGCCGGGCTGGCTCGCCGAGGCGATTGCGGTGCCGCTGGCCGCCCAGATCGCCTGCACGCCGGTGCTAGTCGCCTACTTCGGCCGGCTGAGCCTGGTCGCGGTGCCGGCGAACGTGCTGGCCGCACCCGCCGTCCCGCCGGCGACCGTGGTCGGGGTGCTGGTGGGGGTGTGCGCGCCGGTCGGACTGCCGGTCGCCCAACTGCTGGCCCGGCTGGCTCAGCTTCCCGCCGCCTGGCTGTTGATGATCGCCCATTACGGAGCCGGCGTACCGAGTGCCCAGATCGGCTGGCCGGCGGGCACCGCCGGGGCCGCGCTCGCCATCGTGGCCACGGCCGGCGCGGCTGCCGTCCTCCGCCGACGGCCGTTGCGGGCGATGGCTGCAGTTGTCCTTGTCTCGTCGCTGGCCGCTGCCGGTGCGCTCACCCGGATCGCCCCGGCGTGGCCGCCGACCGGGTGGGCCATGGTCGCCTGCGACGTGGGCCAGGGCGACGGGCTGGTACTCGCCGCCGGGCCCGGAACGGCCGTCGTGGTCGATACCGGCCCGGACCCGATCTCCATCGACCGCTGCCTGCGGGTTCTGCACGTCCGGGACGTTCCGCTGGTAGTCCTCACCCATCAGCACGCCGATCACGTGGAGGGGCTGCCGGGGGTACTGCGCAACCGCCGGGTCGGCGGCATCGAGATCGGCCCGCTGCGCGAGCCGCCTGTAGAGTCCGCCCGGGTCGCGCGCTGGGCCGCCGCGGCCCGGGTACCGGTACGCCACGTGGTGGACGGCGAGCGCGTCGGGGTCGGCACACTGTCCTGGCAGGTGATAGCGCCGGCTCATCCCTTTGCCGGCACGGACTCCGATCCGAACAACTCCTCGATCGTTCTTCGGGTACGCCTTCCCGGCTTCATCGTTCTGCTGACCGGCGACATCGAACTCGAGGCGCAGCGCGAGTTGCTCAGCTCCGGTGTGGACCTGTCCGCGGACGTGCTCAAAGTGCCCCACCACGGCTCCAGCCGGCAGGTGCCGGACCTCTTCGCCCGGGTCGGCGCTCGGCTGGCGGTGGTATCGGTAGGCGCCGGCAACGACTACGGCCATCCGGCGGCCAGCACCATGGCCCGCCTCGCCGCCAGCGGCGCGGGCGCTTTCCGCACCGACCGCGACGGTGCGGTGGCCTTCCTGCGCCGGGGGGCGGCCGTGGTGGGACTCGGCCGCCACGGGTCGGGGATTGCCGCCCTCGGGGGTCGAGTCGCCGGCCGGTCGAGTCGTGGGCCGGCCACGGTGGGCGCCGGATTCGAACCCGAGCTGGCCAGTGAACCTGCCGAGCTGGCGAGGGCCGCCACCACGGCTGCGCCCCATCTATCGGTCGCCGGCGTCCTGCGCAGCCCCTCGGCATCATCCGCCCCGCCACGGCCGCTGCAACCCCGGGCCCGCGCGCCGCCCGAGGGGATCGGATTCCGTCGGCCGGGGCTGACCGGGTAACGGCGGCCGGGTATGTGGGTCGGATGCCCGCGGCTGACATCCTGGCGGATGTGACCGCGACGCCGCCCCGGATGACCCTCGTCCTCGGTGAGGAAGAGCTGCTGGTGGACCGGGCCATTGCGAGCGTGGTGGCCGCTGCCCGGGCGACCGAGCCGGACACCGAGGTCACCATCACCGCGGCCGCCTCGACGACGCTCGATGAGCTGGCCGAGCTGCTCTCGCCGGCGCTGTTCGGCGGTCGGCGCTGCCTCGTTCTGCGCGACGTGCAGGAGGCCGGCAAGGACCTCACCGCGCAACTGCCGGGCCTGCTGGGCGCCGCCGACGATGCGGTCATCGTGGTGACGCACAACGGCGGAACGCGCGGGAAGACGCTGCTGAGCGCGCTGTCCGAGGGGGCCGACGCGGTGGTGCGCTGCGGGAAGCTGACCAGCGCCCGTGACCGGGCGGATTTCCTGACGGCGGAGGTGAATGCCGCCGGACGACGGATCGACGCCCGGGGGGTTACGGCGCTGCTGGGCAGCGTGGGGACGGATCTGCGGGAGCTGGCCAACGTCTGCGCCCAGCTGCTCGCCGACACCACCGGGACGATCGGGGAAGCGGCCGTGGCCCGCTACACCCGCGGCCGGGCCGACGCGACCGGCTTCGCGGTGGCCGACCGAGCGGTCGAGGGCGATCTCAGCGGAGCCCTGGAGATGTTGCGGTGGGCTCTGGCGACCGGCGTGGCGCCGGTTCTGGTGACCAGCTCCCTGGCCGGGAACCTGCGGCTGATCGCCAGGGTGGCGGGGGAGGGGCGGGGCTCGCCGGCCCGGATCGCCAAGGCGCTGGGCCAGCCCGGTTGGAAAGTGGACAAGGCGTTGCGGTGGTCCCGCGGCTGGACACCGGCCGGGCTGTCCACGGCGCTGCGGGCGGTGGCCACCGCCGACGGTGAGGTGAAGGGCGCGGCGGCCGACGCCGGGTATGCCGTGGAGCGGGCCGTCATGACCGTCGCCGCGACCCGCCGCGGCGGGTGACGCGGGCCGGGGTGAGGCGGGTGAGGCGGGTTGAGGCGACCGCTAGAGGCCGGCGGCCCGGCGGGCCATCGCCGACTTCTTGTTGGCGGCCTGGTTGGGGTGGATCACGCCCTTGCTCGCGGCCTTGTCCAGCGCCCGGCTGGCCGAGGTCAGCAGCGGTAGCGCGGTGGCCGCATCGCCGCTGTCCGCTGCCTCACGGAACTTGCGCATCGATGTCTTCAGAGCCGACTTGACTGACTTGTTGCGCAGCCGGGCCTGCTCGTTCGTCCGGATCCGCTTGATCTGCGACTTGATGTTGGCCACGCGGAAAAACCTCTGGATGCTCAAGGGAGGGGTACGCGGGTCCGCGCACACAATTGAGCCGAGATTATCACCCGCCGGACTTTGATCACCTACCTCTGGCCGGGCGTCGGGCACAGCCCCGGTGAGCCGGCGCCCGGCGTGAGGTGTGTGATCCACGCCGCCATGAGGTTCGACCGCAGCGTGCGACCATGGACGGCGTGCCGCCCACGTCCGGAATCGTGCCCGCCCGGACGGATCCGGCCAGCATCCGCAACTTCTGCATCATCGCCCACATCGACCACGGCAAGTCCACGCTGGCTGATCGGATGCTGGAAGTCACTGGCATCGTGGCCGGCCGGGCGATGCGGGCCCAGTACCTGGACCGGATGGACATCGAGCGTGAGCGCGGCATCACCATCAAGGCCCAGGCGGTCCGGCTGCCCTGGCGCAGCGGTGCCCGCGAGCACGTCCTCAACCTGATCGACACGCCCGGACATGTCGACTTCTCCTACGAGGTGTCCCGCTCGCTGGCGGCCTGCGAAGGGGCGGTGCTGCTGGTCGACGCCGCCCAGGGAATCGAGGCCCAGACTCTGGCCAACCTCTACCTGGCGATCGAGAACGACCTGACCATCATTCCGGTACTGAACAAGATCGACCTGCCGGCGGCCCAGCCGGAGAAGTACGCCGGGGAACTCGCCGGGGTGATCGGGTGCGACCCCGCCGACGTGTTGCGGGTCAGCGCCAAGACCGGCGAAGGGGTCCGAGAGCTGCTCGACGTCATCGTGGCGAAGGTGCCGGCCCCGACCGGCGCACCGGACGCGCCGGCCCGGGCGCTGATCTTCGACAGCGTGTACGACGTCTACCGCGGCGTCGTCACCTATGTGCGGGTCTTCGACGGGTACCTGCGCGACCACGACCGGATCAAGATGCTGTCCACCGGCGCCACCCACGAGATGCTCGAGGTCGGCGTGATCTCCCCGGAAGCGGTCGAGAAGGCCGGTCTCGGGGTGGGCGAGGTCGGCTATCTCATCACCGGGGTGAAGGACGTCCGCCACTCCCGGGTCGGGGACACCGTCACCGAGGCCACCCGGCCGGCGAAGGAGATGCTCGCCGGCTACCGCGACCCCAAGCCGATGGTCTACTCCGGCCTGTATCCGATCGACGGCAGCGAGTACCCGCTGCTGCGCGATGCCCTGGACAAGCTGCAACTCAACGACGCCTCCTTCGACTATGAGCCCGAGACCTCCGCCGCGCTCGGGTTCGGCTTCCGCTGCGGATTCCTCGGACTGCTGCACCTGGAGATCGTCCGGGAGCGGCTGGAGCGCGAGTTCGACCTCTCCCTCATCTCGACCGCCCCCAACGTGGTGTACCGGGTGGCGCTGGAAACCGGCGAGGAGCGGGTGGTCACCAACCCCAGCGACTGGCCGCCCGGCAAGATCGCCGAGGTGCGTGAGCCGGTCGTGCGCGCCATGGTGCTGTTGCCGAGTGAGTACATCGGCGCCGTCATGGAGCTGTGTCAGGGTCGGCGCGGCGTGCTGCTCGGCATGGATTACCTGTCCCAGGACCGGGTCGAGCTGCGGTACACGCTGCCGCTGGGGGAGATCATCTTCGACTTCTTCGACCAGCTCAAGTCCCGGACCAGGGGGTACGCCAGCCTGGACTACGAACCGGCCGGCGCGGCGGCAGCCGCGCTGGTCAAGGTGGACATCCTGCTGCAGGGGGAGCCGGTGGACGCCTTCAGCGCCATCGTGCACCAGGACAAGGCGTACGCCTACGGCGTCGCGTTGACCACCAAGCTGCGCCAGCTCATCCCGCGCCAGCAGTTCGAGGTGCCGATCCAGGCCGCGATCGGGTCCCGGATCATCGCCCGGGAGAACATCCGGGCGATCCGCAAAGACGTGCTCGCCAAGTGCTACGGCGGTGACATCACCCGCAAGCGCAAGTTGCTGGAGAAGCAGAAGGAAGGCAAGCGCCGGATGAAGATGGTGGGCCGGGTCGAGGTGCCGCAGGAGGCTTTCATCGCCGCGCTGTCCACCACCGCGTCGTAGGCCGCGGCGCGCTCGATTCGGGCCGAGCCACGGCGCGGTGGGCGAGACTGGGTGGATGCCTGCCGCGCTGCCCGACGGTGAGCCGGCCCCGACGGACGGCGCGCTCCCGGCGGCGGCGCTGGCGGAGTTGGCCGCCCGACCGTTCGGGATCTACGTGCACGTCCCGTTCTGCGCCACCCGGTGCGGCTACTGCGACTTCAACACCTACACCTCGACCGAACTCGGCGGCGGTGCGTCGCAGGCGGCCTATGCCGACGCCGCGATAGCCGAGATCCGCCTCGCCCGCCGCGTGCTCGGTGAGCGCACCCCGGCGGTGCGGACCGTCTACCTCGGCGGCGGGACGCCGACCCTGCTGCCGGCGGGGGACCTGGGCCGGATCGTCGCGGCCATCGGAGCCGAGTTCGGGTTGGCGCCGGACGCCGAGGTGACCTGCGAGGCCAACCCGGAGTCGGTCGACCGGGCGTACCTGCAACGCCTGCGGGCCGCCGGGTTCAACCGGCTCAGCCTCGGCATGCAGTCCGCCGTGCCGCACGTCCTGGCCGCCCTGGACCGGCGGCACAGCCCCGGGCGGGTGGGCGCGGCCGTCGGCTGGGCGCGGGCGGCCGGGTTCGCCAGCGTCAGCCTCGACCTGATCTACGGCGCGCCGGGCGAGCGGCCGCAGGACTGGCGGGCCAGCCTGGCAGCAGCCCTGGCGGCGGGTCCGGACCACGTCTCGGCGTACGCCCTCGTCGTCGAGGCCGGCACCCGACTCGCCCGGCAGGTGGCCCGCGGCGAGGTTTCCGCCCCGGACGACGACGTGCTGGCCGACCGGTACGAGCGCGCCGACGAGGTACTCACCGCAGCCGGGCTCGGCTGGTATGAGATCAGCAACTGGGCCCGCCCCGGCCACGCCTCCCAGCACAACCTCGGGTACTGGCAGGACGGCAACTGGTGGGGCGTGGGTCCGGGCGCGCACAGCGGCGTCGGCGGCGTGCGGTGGTGGAACCGCCGGCATCCCGCTGGCTACGCCGCGGTGCTGGCGGCCGGCTGTTCCCCGGCGCAGGGACGAGAGATCCTCTCCGCCGAGCAGCGCTGGACCGAGCGGCTGATGCTGCGGCTTCGCCTGCGCACCGGGCTGCCCATCGCGGAACTGCCCCAAGCAATCGTGACCGGCTTGGCGGCCGACGGTCTCCTCGCGGCCGATGCCCTGACGTGGGGGCGCGCCGTGCTTACCCGGCGTGGTCGACTGCTCGCGGACGGCGTGGTGAGCCGCCTGCTGGCCGACGGCTGGTCTCCGCTCGCGGGGCGACCGACGTAGGCTTGGCACTCCTAGTATTGGAGTGCCAGCGGGTGCTGCTGAGGCTGGCAGAACGCCAGCCGCCTCGCCGTATGGTCGCCCGAAGGGAGGCGCGATGCTGGAGGACCGTCTTCTCGACGACCGTAAGCTCGACGTGCTCCGGGCCATCGTCGAGGACTACGTATCGACCAACGAGCCGGTCGGCTCCAAGGCGTTGGTCGAACGGCACAACCTCGGGGTCTCCTCGGCGACCATCCGCAACGACATGGCGCTGCTGGAGGAGGAGGGGTACATCGCCCAGCCGCACACCAGTGCCGGCCGGGTGCCCACCGACAAGGGGTACCGGCTGTTCGTCGATCGGCTCTCCTCGATCAAGCCACTGAGTGCCGCCGAGCGCCGGGCGATCCAGACCTTCCTGGAGGGCGCGCTGGACCTCGACGATGTGGTCCGCCGCACCGTACGGTTGCTCGCCCAGGTGACCCGTCAGGTCGCCGTCGTGCAGTACCCGTCCCTGTCCCGTTCCGCAGTGCGCCACGTGGAGCTCGTCCTGCTCGCCCCGGCCCGGGTGCTGCTGGTGCTGATCACCGACACCGGACGGGTCGAGCAGCGGGTGGTGGAGTTCGGCCAGCCGATCGACGACGCGACGATCGCCGACGTCCGCTCGGTGCTGAACCACCGGGTCGCCGGGCGACTGCTGGTGGAGGCCCCGGCGCTGCTGGACGACGTGGCCGACGCTTTGCCCTGCGACCGGGCGCCCGTCGTCGATGCCGTGTTGTCCACCATGTTGGAAACGCTTGTCGAACACCCCGACGAGCGGATCGTGCTGGCCGGGACGGCGAACCTCACCCGGTTCTCCATCGACTTTCCCTACACCATCCGTCCGGTTCTGGAGGCGCTGGAGGAGCAGGTCGTCCTGCTGCGCCTGCTGGGGGAGGCGACCGACCCATCCACGGTCAGCGTGCTGATCGGTGCGGAGAACCCACACGAGGGCCTGCGGAGCACGTCGGTGGTGTCCACCGCGTATGGCACCTCCGAGGCGCCGCTGGCCGCGCTCGGCGTGCTCGGCCCCACCCGAATGGACTACCCCGGCGCGATCGGCGCGGTCCGGGCCGTCGCCCGCTACGTCGGCCAGATCCTCGCCGGATCATGAGCCGCCGGAGGGCAGACCGCCGGCAAAGAGTGAGGAGTTAGGTGCCCGACTACTATGGCGCTCTCGGTGTACGGCGGGATGCCACGCCGGAGGAGATCAAGAAGGCGTACCGCCGGCTGGCGCGCGAACTACACCCGGACGTCAATCCGGATCCGGCCACCCAAGACCGGTTCAAGCAGGTCACGGCGGCCTACGAGGTGCTCTCCGACCCGGAGAAGCGCCAGATCCACGACCTCGGTGGCGACCCGCTGTCCACCAGTGCCGCCGGCGGCTCGCCGTTCACCGGCGGCTTCGGCGGCTTCAGCGACATCATGGACGCGTTCTTCGGCGGGGCCGGTCCCGGCGGCGGCCGCGGCCCGCGCAGCCGGATCCGGCAAGGCGCCGATGCCCTCATCCGCCTCGAACTCGACCTCAGCGAGGCGGCGTTCGGCGTCACCCGGGACATCACCATCGACACCGCCGACGTGTGCCCGGTGTGCCACGGTTCCGGGTGCGCGCCAGGCACCCACCCGGAGACCTGCCCCACCTGCCGCGGGCGCGGTGAGATCCAATCCGTCCAGCGCTCCTTCCTCGGCCAGGTGATGACCTCCCGGCCGTGCGCGGCCTGTGCCGGCACCGGCAGCCGGATCGCGCACCCCTGCCCGGAATGCGGCACCGAAGGTCGGGTCCGGGCACGTCGCACGATCACTGTCGTGGTCCCCAAAGGCGTCGAGGCCGGCATGCGGATCCGGCTCTCCGGCAAGGGTGAGGTTGGGCCCGGTGGCGGGCCGCCCGGTGATCTCTACGTCGAGATTTCCGAGCGGGAGCACCCGATCTTCACCCGGGACGGCTCGGAGTTGCACTGCCAGGTGACGTTGCCGATGACGACCGCCGCGCTGGGCACCAAGATCACGTTGGACACGCTCGACAGCTCGGAAACCATCGACGTGCGACCCGGCACGCAGTCCGGTGCGGTGCTGACCCTTCGCGGCAAGGGCGTACCGCGGCTGTCCACCGACGGCCGGACCCGCGGTGACCTGCACGTACACGTCGAGGTACGCACACCCACCCGGCTCGACGCGGAGCAGGAGAGGCTGGTCCGCGAACTGGCCGGCCTCCGCGGTGAGGAGGCCGACGGCGGCGACACGCGGGACGGCGGTCGGCTGTTCACCCGCCTGCGTGAGGCATTCAGCGGTCGGTGACCGCGGCCCGGTTCCTCACCGACGCGGCAGCCCTGACCGCGCCGGTCATCCGGCTCGACGGGCCGGAAGGACACCACGCGGCGGCGGTCCGCCGGCTCCGACCGGGGGAGCCGGTCGACCTCACCGACGGGGCCGGGGCGGTGGCCTCCGGGGTGATCAGCGCGGTGGGTCCGAGCTGGGTCGAGGTGGCGGTGGAGCAGCGGACCTTCCTAGCGACCCCGCAGCCTCGGCTGGTGGTCGTCCAAGCCCTCGCCAAGGGGGACGCTGGGGAGCGCGCGGTGGCCGCCCTGGTCGAGGTCGGCGTCGAGGAGATCGTGCCCTGGCCGGCGAGCCGCTCGGTTCTGCGCTGGGAGGGCGAGCGAGGCGCGAAGGCTCTGCAGCGGTGGCGCTCGACGGCGCGGGAGGCGGCCAAGCAGTCCCGGCGGGCCTGGCTGCCCCGGGTGGGCGAGCCGTGTTCGGCGGACACGCTGCGCGATCGTATTCGCGGAGCGGCGCTGGCCGCCGCGCTGCACGAGTCCGCGACCGTCCCGTTGACCGCCCTGCGGCTGCCGACCGAGGGCGAGATAGTGCTGATTGTGGGCCCGGAGGGCGGGATGGCTGCCGAGGAACTGGCCATGTTGGCCGACGCCGGCGCCCGACCTGCCCGGCTCGGGCCGTCGGTGCTGCGCACCGCAACCGCGGCCACCGCCGCTGCGGCGGTGATCCTGGCTGGCTGCGGCCGCTGGGACTGATCGCTCGAGGCCTTGCCCACCGGCCTCGCGCCGGGAGGGGAAACTGGTGCCCATGACTGACAGCTGCCTGTTCTGCGACATCGTGGCCGGCGAGGTGCCGGCGACCCTGGTGCACGACTCGGAGCACGTGCTGGCCTTCCGGGACATCAATCCGCAAGCCCCCACGCACGTGCTGATCGTGCCCAAGGCGCACCACGTCGACGTGGGGGCGCTGGCCGAAGACAACCCGGAGCTGCTCGGCGAGGTGGTCCGGGAAGCTGCCACGGTGGCCAGCGCCGAGGGCATCGCCGAGCGCGGCTGGCGGCTGGTGTTCAACATCGGCAGCGACGCCGGCCAGACCGTATGGCACGTGCACGGGCATATCCTGGGAGGTCGCGGTCTTGGCTGGCCGCCCGGCTGATCTTTCGATACGGGATTCCCTGGGTACGATGGAGCCGTTTCAGCCCCCTAGTGCGGAAGCGGGTGCGGCCGCCGGCCGAGCTCATGCCGGAAACCTCCCACCAGCCCGACGCGCCGGCGCAGACGCGCATCGTCGTGCCCGGCGCTCACTCCATGGTCAGCCTGCTGGGCTCGCGCGACGAGTTGCTGCACGTCGTCGAGCGTGCCTTCCACAGTGACATTCATGTCCGGGGCAACGAGATCACCATCACCGGGGACCCGGCGGAGAACGCGCTCGCGGTCCGACTCTTCGAGGAGTTGCTCGCCTTGCTGGAAAGCGGTGGCGCGCTGACCGCGGAGTCGGTCGAACGCAGCCTCGCCATGCTGCGGGCCGGAGCCGAGCGCCCGGCCGAGGTGCTGACCCTCAACATCCTGTCCAGCCGCGGGCGCACCATCCGTCCCAAGACGGTGAACCAGAAGCGGTACGTCGATGCCATCGACGCGCACACCATCGTCTTCGGCATCGGGCCGGCGGGGACCGGGAAGACGTACCTGGCGATGGCGAAGGCCGTCCAGGCGCTGCAGGCCAAGCAGGTCAACCGGATCATCCTGACCCGCCCGGCGGTCGAAGCCGGCGAGCGGCTCGGATTCCTGCCCGGCACCTTGTACGAGAAGATCGACCCGTACCTGCGCCCGCTCTACGACGCCCTGCACGACATGATCGACCCGGACTCCATTCCCCGGCTGATCAGTACCGGCACGATTGAGGTCGCCCCGCTGGCCTACATGCGCGGCCGTACGCTCAACGACGCGTTCATCATCCTCGACGAGGCCCAGAACACCTCCGCCGAACAGATGAAGATGTTCCTCACCCGGCTCGGGTTCGGCTCCAAGATCGTAGTGACCGGCGACGTCACCCAGGTCGACCTGCCGAGCGGGACTCCGTCCGGGCTGCGGGTGGTGCGGACCATCCTCGACGGCTTGGACGACGTCCACTTCGCGCTGCTGACCAGCGGCGACGTGGTGCGGCACCGGTTGGTCAGCGACATCGTGGACGCCTATGCCCGCCACGACGCCGAGCAGTCAGAGGCGCCCCAGCGGGCCGGCGGTCCCCGCCGCAGCGCCCGGCGCTGAGGACCGGTCATGACAATCGAGCTGGCGAACGAGTCCGGGGTGGTTATCGACGAGGCGGCCCTGGTCGCCGTGGCGCAGCATGTGCTGACCTCCTGTGGGGTACACCGCCTCGCCGAGCTGTCGGTGCTGCTTGTCGATGAAGAGTCGATGTCCGCGCTGCATGAGCGGTGGATGAACGAACCGGGCCCCACCGACGTTCTGGCCTTCCCGATGGACGAACTCGACCCTGCCTTCCGCAGCGGTCGCGGTACCGAGGACGACGCGGAACCTGCCCCCACCCTCCTCGGTGATGTGGTCCTGTGCCCCCAGGTTGCGCGTGCCCAGGCCCGCGCCGCCGGGCACGCGGCCGAGGACGAGTTGCACCTGTTGGCGACGCACGGCATCTTGCACCTGCTCGGGTACGACCATGCCGAGCCGGCCGCGGAACAGGAGATGTTTCGCCGGCAGGCCGAGCTGCTCGGCTCGCGTGGGCGTCCCGGCCGACCGCCTGACATGTCGGACCGGGACGCCGATCCCGCGGTCTGGCCCCCGGCTGAGCGGAGTGAGTCGCCGTGAGTGCCGCGGACTATGGGGCGGTCGCCGCCGCAGTGCTGTTGGTGGGGCTGGCCGCTGCCTTGTCCAACATGGAGGCGGCGCTGGCCAGGGTGTCGCGGTCGAAGGTCGCGGAACTCGTCGCCAGCGGCCGGCGCGGAGCCGCCCGACTGCACGCCGTCGTCGGCCAGGACGTTCCCGGGACGCCGCACTACCTCAATGTGTTGCTGTTGCTGCGGCTCGCGGCCGAACTCTCGGCTACCGTGCTGGTCGCCTTCGTCTGTATCGAGGAGTGGGGGCCCAGTTGGCGGGCGCTGCTGGTGGCCGCGGCGCTCATGACCCTGCTCAGCTTCGTGCTCATCGGCGTGGCCTCGCGTACCTTGGGCCGCCAGCACGCCGACCGGATCAGCTTGGCCAGCGCGGGCATCGCCCTGGCGCTGGCCCGGTTGCTCGGGCCGATCCCCAAGGTGCTCATCATGGTGGGCAACGCGATGACTCCGGGCAAGGGCTTCCGGGACGGCCCGTTCACCTCCGAAGCGGAGTTGCGCGATCTTGTCGATCTGGCCGAGGAACGCCAGGTCATCGAGGCCGGCGAGCGGCAGATGATCCATTCGGTGTTCGAACTCGGCGACACCATAGTTCGCGAGGTGATGGTCCCGCGTACCGACATCGTCTTCATCGAGCGGGCCAAGACGGTTCGCCAGGCCCTCTCCCTCGCCCTCCGCAGCGGGTACTCCAGGATCCCGGTGGTCGGCGACAGCGAGGACGACGTCGTCGGCTTCGCCTACCTCAAGGACCTGGCCCGCCGCAGCTATGACTACCGGCAGGGCGAGTCCACCGAAACGGTCGATTCCGTGATGCGTCCGGCTTCCTTCGTACCGGACACCAAACCGGTGGACGAACTGCTGCGGGAGATGCAGGCCGCTCGCAACCACGTTGCCGTCGTCATCGACGAGTACGGCGGCACCGCCGGGCTGGTCACCATCGAGGACATCCTCGAGGAGATCGTGGGCGAGATTACCGACGAGTACGACGTCGAGGCCCCACGCCACCAGAAAGTGACCGAGCGCGAGTTCCGGGTCAGCGTGCGGCTGTCCCTGGAGGAGCTGGACGAGCTGTACGGCACGAATCTGGCTTGCGACGACGTGGAAACCGTGGGCGGGCTGCTGGCCCGCGAATTGGGCCGGGTGCCCATCCCGGGCTCGACGATCGAGGTGCAGGGGCTGCGGCTGACCACCGAGAGCGGGCAGGGCCGGCGGAACCGGGTCGGCACCGTCTTGGTGGCTCGTACCGGCGAACTCACCACGGCCGGGATCGCTCCGATGCAGGCGCACGCCGATGCCTGACGGGTGCTCCGCTGACCCGGACACCCCACCGGGATCAAGCCCTGAGGACGTCAAGCTGGTGACCTTGGCTCGAGCCACCCGAGCCCGCACCGGCGCGGCCGAGGGGGCTGCGGTCCGCGACAGCACCGGACGGACCTACGCGGCGGCCACGGTCAGCCTGCGGACGCTGCGGCTCAGCGCCGTGCAGGCCGCGATCGCCGCGGCCGTGGCCAGTGGCGGTGAGATGCTGGAGGCGGCCGCGGTGGTCGGCGCCGGGCACCCGTCGGAGGAGCCGGCATTGGCCGAACTCGGATGCCCGTTGCTGCTGATCGCTAACCCGGACGGGACGATTACCGGGGTGCGCCGCGGCCGGTAGAGCCGGCCGCCACCTGGCGGATGGATGCCGTCGTGGCTGCCATCCGCGCCGACGGCGCACCTGCCTCACCCGATTGGCGCTAAGCCGGCCCAACCCAACGGTCGAAGACATCAGAGTCCCCCACAAAAAAGGATGCCTCCGATGTCTCTTGCTCCCGCCGTCCGTCGCACCCTGGCAACCGCCGCCATCGCGGTCAGCCTTGCTGGTGCCTCCATGGGCACGGCCGTGGCCGCATCCGCGAACCTGTCCGGTGGCCGTCACGGTGGCCCGTCGTTGAACGGCCCGTCCCTGAATGGTCCGTCGTTGAACGGCCCGTCGTTGAACGGTCCGTCGTTGAATGGTCCTTCGTTGAACGGTCCGTCCCTGAATGGGCCTTCGTTGAACGGTCCGTCGCTAGGTAACGCAGCGTAGCCTACTCCTACACGTCGCGTTATACCCAGCGCGACCGCCGAGGGGACGTCATGAAGCGTCTGGTCGGCCGGGCGTTGCTGGCCCGGCCGACACACCCGCAGGCGTCTGCCTCGAAGCCCCGGCCGAAATCCGCGGCCACCCTCGCGCTGCTCTCGCTCGGCCTGCTCGCCTCGGCGACCGTGCTGCTGGGGGCGGTGACAGCGTCGAACGCCGTCGCCGCGCACCACCACGCCGCCACCTGGTGGCTGCTACCGCCGTTCGTGATCGCCTTCGTGATCGCCGAGGCGACCCAAGTCCACGTGGAGTTCCGGCGCGAAACGGTTTCGGCATCGTTGAGCGAGCTGCCGCTGGTGCTCGGCTTGTTCGTCCTGCCGGCGCTGAACCTCGTGGTGGCTCGGCTGATCGGTGCGGGTGTGGTGTTCGTCATCCGCCGCACCCCATGGAACAAGTCGCTGTTCAACCTTGCGCTCTTTGCCGCCGAGACGGCGATCGCGGCGTCCCTGTTCGACCTCGCGGTTCCGGCACGTTCCCTGCGGCCGCGCGACATGGTGGTGACCTTCCTGTGCATGGCGACGGCCGAACTCGCCAGTACGGTCGCCGTGCTGGTGGCCATGGCGGTCCTCGGTGGCGCAATCTCGACGAGCGGGATTCGGCGGGTGCTCGGGTCGGTCGCGCTGTCCGGCACGTTGAACACCACCCTGGCGTTGGTCGTGCTCATCGTGGTCCGCTTCGATCCGGCCGCGGCGGTGCTGCTGGCGGTCCTCGGGACGGTGACGGTGATTGCCTATAGGGCGCATTCGGCCCTGCTGCGCAAGCACAACAGCCTGGGCCAGCTCTACGACCTCTCCCGCGAGCTGTCCTCGGCATCCTCCGAGGCGGCCACCCGGGCCGTGCTGGGCGACCGGTGCCCGGCCGTGATGCGGGCCGAGCGGGTGATCTTTCGGGCGCCGTCCGAGGCGGCGACCGACGACCTGCTCGGCCAGCTGTTGCGCACCGGCAAGCCCATGATCCTGCCGCGGCGCAGCCGGTCACCGAAGGTGCGTAGCTGGCTGGCGAAACGGCACCTCCGGGACGCGGTGATAGTGCCTCTCGGTGGCAGCCAGGGGCTCGGTGGGGCGCTGCAGGTGGAGAACCGGCTCGGCGAGATGTCGACCTTCACGGTCGATGACGTCCGGATGCTGGAGACCATCACCACGCACGCCGACGCCGCGTTGCGGGCCGGCCGGTCATTGGCCCAGTTGCGTCACGACGCGCGCCACGATGCGCTGACCGGGCTCGGAAACCGTATAGCGCTGTTCGCCGAGATGGACGCATTGCTGGCCGCCGGGGGTTCTGGGTCTGTGCTGCTGCTGGACCTCGACCGGTTCAAGGAAGTCAACGAGGCTCTCGGTCACCGCATCGGTGACCGTCTGCTCGGCGCGGTGGCCGCACGCCTCGGCGCGCTGCTCCCGCCCGGCGTGACCCTGGCGCGGCTCGGTGGCGACGAGTTCGCCGCCCTGCTGCCGGGGAGTGGGTCGGCCGCGGCGGCGTTGACCGTGGCCGAGGCGCTGCGGGTGGCCCTCAAGGAGCCCTATGAAGTCGAGGGCACCCCGCTGGAGGTCGGTGCCTCGATCGGCATCGCCGTGGTGCCCGAGCACGGCCGCGATGCCATCACCCTGTTGCAGCACGCCGACGTGGCGATGTACTCCGCCAAGCGGGCGGCCGCCGGGGTGGCGTTGTACAGCAGTGACGACCACGGCGCCAACCTGCGCCGCCTCACGCTGTCCCGCGAGCTCCGCCGGGGCGTGCAGAGCGGCGAGATCGTGGTGCACTACCAGCCGAAGGTCGCGCTGCGCACGGGCGAGCTTCTCGGCATGGAGGCGCTCGCCCGGTGGCAGGTGCCCCGGCGCGGGCTGGTCATGCCGGATGAGTTCATCCCGGTCGCCGAGCAGACCGGACTGATCGGCGCCCTTACCGAGGTGGTGCTGCGGGCGGCGCTCGGGCAGGCCCGGCGCTGGCTGGACGGCGGGCGGCGGGTCGGCGTGGCGGTCAATCTCTCCGGCCGGGGGCTGCACGAGCCGGGATTGCCGCGCCAAGTTGCCGAGGCGTTGCGGTCCTCCGGTGTACCGGCCGACCTGCTCACGTTGGAGATCACCGAAAGCAGCCTGATCCTCGACTTCGAACGGGCCGTGGGGGTGCTCGAGGAGTTGGTCGCCTTGGGCGTCGGGCTCAGCCTCGACGACTTCGGTACCGGCTATTCCTCCCTCGCCTACCTGCAGCGGCTTCCGGTGCGCGAACTGAAGATCGACAAGTCGTTCGTGTGGGCGATGAACACCGATGCCAGCGGACCAGCGATCGTCCAGGCGGTGATCGACCTGGCCCACATCCTCGGCCTGCGGGTGGTCGCCGAGGGGGTCGAGGAGGAGCACGTCAGACGGGCGCTGGCCAAGATGGGCTGCGATGCCATGCAGGGCTACCTGCTCAGTCGACCGATGACCGCGGAGGCCACTACCGAGTGGCTGAACCGCCGGACGCTGCGGGTACCGGAACAGGGCGGCAGCCGCGATGCCCCGCGGCCGCGGATCGTCACCTGAGCAGGGTCGGCACGTACGCTGCCCAGCCATGACCCCGTCACAGCAGGTCCACCGTTGCGGCTTCGCCTGCTTCGTCGGGCGGCCCAACGTCGGCAAGTCGACGCTGACCAATGCCCTGGTCGGAGCCAAGGTGGCGATTACCAGTGACCGGCCGCAGACCACCCGGCACGCGGTCCGCGGCGTCGTCGCCCGGCCCGACGCCCAGCTTGTGGTGGTCGACACTCCCGGTCTGCACCGGCCCCGGACGCTGCTCGGCGAGCGGCTCAACGACCTGGTACGCGCCACTCTGGCCGAGGTCGATGTAGTCGCGTTCTGCGTACCGGCGAATGAGAAGGTCGGTCCGGGTGACCGCTATCTGGCCGCCGAGCTGAGCCGGTTGCGGCGCACTCCGGTGATCGCCGTGGTCACCAAGGCGGACACCGTCGAGGCGTCCCGACTGGCGGCCGCGCTGCTCGCGGTCACCGCGTTGGGTGACTGGGCGGAGGTTGTCCCGGTATCGGGTGTGACCGGTTTCCAGGTCGACCTGCTCGCCGACCTGCTGACCGTCCGGCTGCCGGCTGGGCCGGCGCTCTACCCGGACGGCGAACTGAGCGATTCCCCGGACACCGTCATGGTTGCGGAGCTGATCCGGGAGGCAGCGCTGGCCGGCGTACGCGACGAGCTGCCGCACTCCATCGCGGTGGTGGTGGAGGAGCTCACCCCGCGGGAGGGTCGGGATCTGATCGACATCTCCGCGGTGCTCTACGTGGAACGGGACAGCCAGCGCGGCATAGTGATCGGTCCCGGAGGTGCCCGGCTGAAGGCGGTGGGTACCGCCGCCCGGGGCCAGATCGAGGGCCTGCTCGGCGCCCGGGTGTACCTCGATCTGCGGGTCAAGGTGGCGAAGGACTGGCAGCGCAACCCCCGCCAGCTCCGCCGGCTGGGTTTTTGAGGCTCACCATCATGACGCGGGGCACGCCAGGCGGCGGGGCGCGCCCGCACAGCGAAGCCGCAGGGCGAGAATGACCGGATGGCGCTCTACCGGGACGAGGGGGTGGTGCTGCGGACCCAGAAGCTCGGCGAGGCCGACCGCATCATCACCGTGCTGACCCGGCGGACCGGCCGGGTGCGCGCCGTCGCCAAGGGGGTGCGCCGGACCCGGTCCCGCTTCGGTGCCCGACTCGAGCCGGCCACCCGGGTCGATCTCCAGCTGTACGAGGGCCGGTCGCTGGACATCGTCACCCAAGCCGAGACCCTCGACGCCTTCGGCTCCCGGCTGGCGGCGGACTACCCGGCGCACACCGCGGCCACCGCGGTGTTGGAGACCGCCGAGCGGCTCACCGCCGAGGAGCGGGAACCGGCGCTTCGCCTGTACCTGCTGGTGGTGGGAGCGCTGCGCGCGCTGGACGACCGGTCCCACCCCGCCCGCCTCGTCCTGGACGCGTTCGTGCTGCGGGCGCTGGCGACGGCCGGGTATCAGGTCGCGCTGGACCGGTGTACCCGCTGCGCGGCACCCGGTCCGCACCGGGCGTTCGCCGTGGCGCTCGGTGGCGTGGTCTGCCCGGCCTGCCGGCCGCCGGGTGCGGTGAACCCGGCGGCGCAGAGCCTGGAACTGATGGAAGCGCTGCTGACCGGCAACTGGACCACCGCCGACAGCAGCTCGGAGCGGGTCCGGCGGGAGGCCAGCGGGCTGGTTGCCGTCCACCTGCAATGGCATCTAGAGCGCAGCCTGCGCTCACTCCCGCTGGTCGAGTCCGGATGAGTAGCCGCGGACGGCGCTCCCCGCCGCCACACTCCCCGTCGCCGCACCCGTCCGGGGCCGTACCGCCGGACATCCCGGGGCATCTCGTACCGAGGCACGTGGCCTTGGTGATGGACGGCAACGGCCGCTGGGCCAAACAGCGCGGGCTGCCTCGTACCGCCGGGCACGAGGCTGGCGAGCACGCCCTGTTCGACTGCGTCGAGGGCGCCATCGAACTCGGTATCGGCTGGCTGTCGGCGTACGCCTTCTCCACCGAGAACTGGAAGCGCTCCCCGGAAGAGGTGCGCTTCCTGATGGGTTTCAACGAAGACGTCCTGGTGCGGCGCCGGGATGAGATGCACGCGCTCGGCGTACGGGTGCGCTGGGCCGGCCGGCGGCCGCGGCTGTGGCGCCGGGTGATCCGGCGGCTGGAGGAGGCCGAGGAACTGACCAGGGACAACACCGTGCTGACCCTGACCATGTGCGTCAACTACGGCGGCCGCGCTGAGCTGGCCGACGCCGCCCGGGCGATCGCCGGCGAGGTCGCGGCCGGCCGGCTGGACCCGGCCCGGGTGGACGAGCGGACCCTGGTCCGCTATCTCGACGAACCCGACATGCCCGACGTGGACCTGTTCCTGCGGACCAGCGGCGAGCAACGGATCTCCAACTTCCTGCTCTGGCAGTCGGCCTATGCCGAATTCGCCTTCGTCGACACGCTCTGGCCGGATTTCGACCGCCGCCACCTGTGGGCGGCCTGCGCGGCGTACGCCCGACGCGACCGCCGCTACGGCGGCGCCGTTCCCAATCCGGTACCGAACGCTTCCCGCGGACCCTCCTGAGCCGGCTGCTGAAGTCGGGTCAACTCTGCGCGCAGGACGGGCAGATACCGAAGACTTCCACGGTGTGCTCGACGTCGCGGAAGCCGTGCTCGCCGGCCACTCGGTCCGCCCAGCGCTCCACCGCCCGGTCGGCCACCTCTACGGTGCGCCCGCAGCCGCGGCAGACCAGGTGGTGGTGGTGGCGGCCGCTGGCGCAGCGCCGGTAGACCGTCTCGCCGTCGTCGGTGCGCAGGACGTCGAGTTCCCCGGCCTGCGCCAGCGCCTGCAGGTGGCGGTACACCGTGGCCAGACCGACGCGCTGGCCGCTGGCCCGCAGCCGGGCGTGGAGCGCCTGGGCGCTGGTGAAGGTGGGTTGGGTGGCCAGCGCCTGGCTGACCGCATCCCGGCGGCTAGTCACCTCGGCCGGTCACGAGATGGCCACGACCCCGAGAATCGCTCCCAGTCCGAGCACGGTGGAGACCAGGGTCAGGCGGGACGGATGATCGGCGTGGGCCTCCGGCAAGATGTCGGAGGTGGCCAGGTACAGCAGGAAGCCTGCGAAGAAGCCTAGATAAAGGCCGAGGACCGCATCGCTCAGCGTGAACAGCAAGGTCGCCGCGGCTCCGAGGACCGGAGCGAGCGCGTCGAGCCCCAGGAGCAGTACCGACCGGCGCCGGCTGTTGTGGTTGAGCAGCATGATGGTCACGGTGTTGAGCCCGTCGGCGAAGTCGTGCGCGATGACCGCGATGGCCACCGTGATGCCGACGGAAGTACCCGCCTGGAAGCCCAGGCCGATCCCGACGCCGTCGAGGAAGGAGTGCGCAGCCAACGCCAGCGCGGAAACCAGGCCGACGAGCGGGTGGTGGTGGTCGCCGTACTCGCTTTCGTGCGCGTGGTGCAGCGCGGCCGCCCGTTCCACCAGATGCAGCACCAGGAAGCCGCCGGCGAAGGTCAGCATCACCGGCGGCACCCCGGCGTGAGTGATGCCGGCGATCCGGAACACCTCCGGGAGCAGGTCGAAGGCCACCAGCCCGAGCAGCACGCCGGCGGTGAATCCCAGCAGCAGGTGGCGGCGGTCGCCGTTACGGAGTGCGACCAGGCCACCGAACAGCGTCGACCCGAACGTCGTCAACGCCAACGCGACAGCCACCAGCAGAGTGTAGCAAGAATGAGAACCGTTCTCAGTCTTAACGGAGGCGGCTGGCCGCCACCGCCAGCAGGGCGGCCACGACGAGGATGCGGGACAGCCGCGCGGCCGCTGGCAGGGTCGGCCAGGCCAGCGTCAGCAGCCAGCCGAGGAAGAGCGCCAGCACCACCAGCGCCAGTGCCCCGACCGCGCCCGGGACTGCCAGGCCGAGCAGCAGAACGCCTACCGCGAGGAAGATCGTCATCCAGCGGGGCAGCCCGGCGAGGAACCGGAGGGGGCGCACGCTGCGTCGGGTGAACTCCGCCCGCCAGGTCACGGCTCTAGCGTAGGGCTGTGCTCGTGGTCTTGTTATTCGCCGTCGCCGAGGGGGAAGCGGACGCCTTCGGTGACGAGGTTCGGGCAACGCTTGCGGCGCTGGCCGCCCGGCCCGGCTATCTCGGCGGCCGGCTCGGCCGGGCGGTGGACGATCCCGGCGCCTGGGTGCTGGTGCTGGAGTGGGCCGGCGTGGGGGACTACCGCCGGGCGGTGTCCAGCTTCGAGGTCAGGGTAGCCACGGCCGCACTACTGGCCCGGGCGCGGCCGTTGCCGAGCGCCTTCGAGGTGCTGCGTACCGAGGGGCCGCAGGGTGTGACTACGTCGGGCAGCGACCGCACCGACAGGTAGCCTGCATGCTGACCCGCCGACCGCCAGCCGGATGGAGACGCAGATGGGCCAGTCGCAGCGTCACGTCGACCGCATGGACACGATCGTTTCCCTCGCCAAGCGGCGTGGTCTGGTCTACCCGAGCAGCGAGATCTACGGCGGCCTGCGGGCCAGCTGGGATTACGGCCCGCTCGGCGTCGAGCTGAAGAACAACGTCAAGCGGCAGTGGTGGAAGGCGGTTGTCCAGGGCCGCGACGACGTGGTCGGCCTGGACTCCTGTGTGATCTTGGCTCCGGAGGTGTGGCAGACCTCCGGTCACGTCGAGGCCTTCGTCGACCCGTTGACCGAATGCCAGTCCTGCCACAAGCGGTTTCGTGCCGACCACCTGGAGGAGGCGTACGCGTCGAAGCACGGCGCCGCCCCGAGCGGTGGGCTGGCCGACGTGGTCTGCCCGCACTGCGGGACCAAGGGCGCGTTCACGCCGCCGCGGATGTTCAACGGCCTGCTGAAGACCCACCTCGGCCCGGTCGAAGACGACTCGGGCCTGGCCTACCTGCGGCCGGAGACCGCGCAGGGCATTTTCGTCAACTACCTCAACGTGCAGCAGTCCGCCCGCCGGAAGCCGCCGTTCGGCATCGGGCAGATCGGCAAGTCCTTCCGCAACGAGATCACGCCGGGCAACTTCATCTTCCGCACCCGGGAGTTCGAGCAGATGGAGATGGAGTTCTTCGTCGCGCCGGGCACCGACGAGGACTGGCACCAGTACTGGATCGACGAGCGCACCGCCTGGTACGCCGACCTCGGCATCGCGCCTGCGAACCTGCGGCACTACGAGCACCCGGCCGAGAAGCTCTCGCATTACTCCAAGCGCACCGTGGACATCGAGTACCGGTTCAACTTCACCGGGAGCGAATGGGGTGAGCTGGAGGGGGTCGCGAACCGGACCGACTACGACCTCACCGTGCACTCCAAGGCGAGCGGCGTCGACCTGTCCTACTTCGACCAGGAACGCGACGAGCGCTACACGCCCTACGTCATCGAGCCAGCGGCCGGCGTGGATCGCTGCGCGCTGACCTTCCTGCTCGAGGCCTACGCCGAGGACGTGGCGCCGAACACCAAGGGCGGCGTGGACCGCCGGGTGGTGCTGCGCCTGGATCGCCGGCTGGCCCCGGTGAAGGCGGCCGTGCTGCCGCTGTCCCGCAATTCCCGGCTCACCCCGGTCGCCAAGGATCTCGCCGCCGAACTGCGGCGCAGCTGGAACGTCGAGTTCGACGATGCCGGGGCGATCGGCCGCCGGTACCGCCGCCAGGACGAGATCGGGACGCCGTATTGCGTCACCGTGGACTTCGAGTCGCTGGACGATCAGGCCGTCACGATCCGGCACCGTGACTCGATGAACCAGGAGCGGGTGGCGCTGGATGCGGTGACCGGGTATCTCAGCGAGCGTCTCGGTCCCTGCTGAGGCGCCCGGCGGTGTCCGGAGGGCTCCGCGGGCCACCGGACCGTGATCCACGCTCCGCGGGCCACCGGACCGTGATCCACGCTCCGCGGGCCACCGGACCGTGATCCAGGCCTCGGCAGCCACAGCGGAGTGGGGCCCGTCGGCCCTGGATCACTCAGCGCGTGTGGCCGGTGGTCGATCTGGCCGGTGTGGTCGATCTGGCCGGTGGTCGATCTGGCCGGTGTGGTCGATCTGGTCGATGAGGCCCAGGTCACAGCCTGGTACCGGTGGGCCGAGCCGGCCTCGGTAGGCTTTGCGGCAAACCATACGCCGTCCCCGCAGAACTCAAGGAGCCCGTTGTGGCCAGTGACCAGCCGAAGTACGTCTACGACTTCGCCGAGGGCAACAAGAACATGAAGGACGCCCTCGGCGGCAAGGGCGCCAACCTTGCCGAGATGACCAATATCGGCCTGCCGGTGCCGCCAGGTTTCGTGATCAGCACCGAAGCCTGCAAGGCGTACCTGAACAGCGGCAGCGTGCCGGCGGAACTGGCCGAGCAGGTCACCACCCACCTGGGCACCCTCGAACAGGCGATGGGCAAGAAGCTGGGGCAGGCCGACGACCCGCTGCTGGTATCCGTCCGCTCGGGCGCCAAGTTCTCCATGCCCGGGATGATGGAGACCGTCCTGAACATCGGGCTGAACGACTCATCGGTGCAGGGCCTGGCCAAGCAGGCCAACAACGACCGGTTCGCCTGGGACTCCTACCGCCGCTTGCTGCAGATGTTCGGCAAGACCGTGCTCGGCATCGACGGGGAGCACTTCGACGGGGTCTTCGACGGGGTCAAGGAGCGCAAGGGCGTCAAGGCCGACCTCGACCTCGACGCCGACGACCTGCGCGAGGTCGTGGCGTCGTACAAATCCGTGATCTCCGAGCAGTCCGGCAAGGACTTTCCGCAGGACCCGCGCGAGCAACTGGACGCGGCCGTGCTGGCGGTGTTCAACTCCTGGAACGCTGACCGGGCCATCCTGTACCGGCGCCAGGAGCGGATCCCGGCCGACCTCGGCACCGCGGTCAATGTGCAGGCCATGGTCTTCGGAAACATCGGTGAGCACTCCGGCACCGGGGTCGGCTTCACCCGCGACCCGGGCAGCGGCGAGCGCGGCGTGTACGGCGACTACCTCGAGGATGCCCAGGGCGAGGACGTGGTCGCCGGCATCCGCAACACCGTCTCGCTCGCCGACCTGGAGAACATCGACAAGAAGTCCTACGACGAGCTCATGGGGATCATGAGCAAGCTGGAGCACCACTACAGCGACCTGTGTGACATCGAGTTCACCATCCAACGCGGCAAGTTGTGGATGCTGCAGACCCGCGTCGGCAAGCGGACCGCCGGCGCCGCCTTCCGGATCGCCACCCAGCTTGTCGAGGAGGGCCTGATCAACGCGGAGGAGGCGCTGCAGCGGGTCAGCGGGGCCCAGCTCATGCAGTTGATGTTCCCGCGCTTCGACGAGGGCGCCGCCCGCGAGAAGATCGCCAACGGGGTCAACGCCTCGCCCGGCGCGGCCGTCGGCAAGGTGGTCTTCGACTCCGAGACCGCGGTGGAGTGGGCCGAACGGGGCGAGGACGTCATCCTGGTCCGTCGGGAGACCAACCCGGACGACCTGCACGGCATGATCGCCGCGCAGGGCATCCTCACCAACCGCGGCGGTAAGACCTCGCACGCCGCCGTGGTGGCCCGCGGGATGGGCAAGACCTGCGTGTCCGGCGCCGAGGAGATCGACGTGGACATGACGGCCCGCAGCTTCACCACGCCGGCCGGGATCACGGTGAACGAGGGCGACCTGATCTCGATCGACGGCACCAGCGGCGACGTGTTCCTCGGCGCGGTGCCGGTGGTGCCGAGCCCGGTCGTGCAGTACTTCGAGGGCACCCTGGCCGCCGACTCCGACGAGCTGGTCGCCGCGGTGCACCAGATCATGGAGCAGGCGGACGCCAAGCGCCGGCTGGGCGTGCGGGCCAACGCGGACACCCCGGAGGACGCCGAGCGGGCCCGCCGTTTCGGGGCCGCCGGCATCGGGCTGTGCCGGACCGAGCACATGTTCCTCGGCGAGCGGCGGAAGCACGTCGAGCGGCTCATCCTGGCCGACGCCGATGATGAGCGCGAGGCCGCGCTCGCCGAGCTGCTGCCGCTACAGCGCGAGGACTTCGTCGGCATCCTGTCGGCGATGGACGGGCTGCCGGTCACGATCCGGCTGATCGACCCGCCGCTGCACGAGTTCCTGCCGGACCTCACCGAGCTCTCCGTCGCGATCGCCGTCAAGGAGTCCAAGGGCGAGACGGTGGAAGAGAAGGAGCGGGTGCTGCTGGAGGCGGTGCGCCGGCTGCACGAGCAGAACCCGATGCTTGGCCTGCGCGGGGTCCGGCTCGGCCTGGTCATCCCGGGTCTGTTCGCCCTGCAGGTCCGGGCGATCGCCGAGGCGGCGGTGGAGTGCCGTAAGCGGGGCCTCGACCCGAAGCCGGAGATCATGGTTCCGCTGGTCGGGGCCGTTCAGGAGCTGGAGGCGGTCCGCGACGAGGCACTCGGCATCCTGGCCGACGTCGCCAAGGAGAGCGGCGTCGACGTACCGGCGCTGATCGGCACCATGATCGAGGTGCCGCGCGGGGCGCTGCGGGCCGGCGAGATCGCCCAGGTCGCGGAGTTCTTCTCCTTCGGCACCAACGACCTGACCCAGATGACCTGGGGCTTCTCCCGCGACGACGTGGAGGCGGCCTTCTTCTCCCGGTACCTGGAGCTCGGAATCTTCGGGGTGTCGCCGTTCGAGACGATCGACGTGGACGGCGTCGGCGAGTTGGTCCGGGTCGCGGTCGAGGCCGGCCGGGCGGCGCGCCCCGACCTGCACCTCGGGGTGTGCGGCGAGCACGGCGGTGACCCCGAGTCGGTGCACTTCTTCCACCAGGTCGGCCTGGACTACGTGTCCTGCTCGCCGTTCCGGGTGCCGGTGGCCCGGCTCGAGGCTGGCCGGGCGGCTGCGGAGACGGTGGGCAGCGACACCCGCTGACCGCCGCTACGCTGATGGAGTGAGCGTGGGCGAAGGGTCCGTCGCCGCGGCGTCGGATCCTTCGCCGTTTCGCGTACCGGGTGGCCTGTGCTGATCTTCGCATGGGTACGCCGGCTTGTCGCGTTGCTGGTCACCCTGGCGTTGCTGGTCTTCCTCGGTACCTGCTTCCTGGTCTGGAAGGTCGCCCGGGAAGACTCCCGGCCGCGCTCCGATGCCATCGTGGTGCTCGGCGCCAGCCAGTACAACGGACGGCCGTCGGAGATTTTCGCGGCCCGGCTGGCGCACGCCGAGACGCTCTACCGCGCCAAGGTGGCGCCGCGGATCGTCACCGTCGGCGGCAAGCTGCCCGCCGACCGCTACACCGAGGCGTCGGCCGGAGCCGACTGGCTGGTCCGCCACGGCGTGCCCCGCGCCTCCGTCGAGCCCGTGCCGACCGGCGGGAACACGCTGGACAGCCTGCGGGCGGTCGACACGCTCTTCGAGAGCCACGGCTGGCACACCGCGGTGATCGTCACCGACCCATGGCACGAGCTGCGGTCCCGGCGGATGGCCACCGATCTCGGGATCCGGGCGGCCACCTCCCCGACCCGCACCGGGCCGGCGGTGCACACCCGGGCCACCCAGTTCCGCTACGTGCTCCGGGAGGCCGCCGGGTACCTGTACTACCGGATCTTCCACTCCGACCGGGCACACGGTCCGGGGGCGGCCTGAACCGTCGGCGCCATTCGGGCAGGGGCCGACGTAACCTCGGAGGAGATGAGCGCGGGGTACGACGACGCGGCGCGGCAGCGGCGGCTGCCCGAGGCCGCCAAGCCCGGGATGGCTCGTACGCCCTTCGAACGCGACCGGGCCCGGGTGCTGCACTCCGCGGCGCTGCGCCGCCTCGCCGGCAAGACCCAGGTGGTCGGCGTGGGGGAGGACGACTTTCCGAGGACCCGGCTGACTCACTCGTTGGAATGCGCCCAGATCGGCCGGGAACTGGCCGGGGCGTTGGGTGCCGACCCCGACGCGGTGGACGCCGCCTGCCTGGCGCACGACCTCGGGCACCCGCCGTTCGGCCACAACGGCGAAACCGCGCTGGACGCCTGTGCCTGGCCGTGCGGCGGCTTCGAGGGCAACGCGCAGAGCCTGCGGATCCTGACCCGGCTGGAGGCGAAGGTGGCCGGCGCCGGGCTCAACCTCACCCGCGCCGTCCTGGACGCGGCCACGAAGTATCCCTGGCCGCGCGGGCAGGGTCCCGCCTCGCCGGCCAAGTACGGGGTCTATCCCGATGACCTGCCGACCTTCACCTGGATTCGGGCCGGCGCCCCCACCGGTCGGGCCTGTTTCGAGGCGCAGATCATGGACTGGTCCGACGACGTCGCGTACTCCGTGCACGACCTGGAGGACGGGGTGCACGCCGGCTCCATTCCGTTGGGGGCGATCGACGCCGACGCCGTGGTGGCCTGCGCGGCGGCCAGCGGCTGCCTCTCGTCGGGGGCGTTGTCCGACCTGTTGGCTGGGCTGCGCGCCCGACAGTGGTGGCCGCGCGGCTACGACGGTTCGCATACGGCGCAGATCGCGCTCAAGCGGATGAGCAGCGCACTGATCGGGCGGCTGTCGACGGCGGCGATCGGGGCCACCAGGGCGCGGTACGGCGATGGGCCGGGTACCCGGTACGACGCCTCGCTGGTCGTCCCGGCGCAGGTACGCGCCGAATGCGAGCTGCTCAAGGCGATCACCGGGTTCTACGTCATGCCGCGGCGGCTGGCCGTCCAGGAGCGGCAGCGTGAACTGCTGACCGAGCTGGTGAGCGCGCTGGGCCGGTACGCGCCGGCGGAGCTGGAGCCGGCGCTACGACCGGCCTGGACGGCGGCGGGTGACGACGCGGCACGGTTGCGGGTGGTGCTCGACCAGGTCGCCTCGCTGACCGATGCCTCGGCGCTGAGCTGGCACCGCCGGCTCACGCGCGGCGGTTAGCGTTCACGCTGCCGGTCGGGCCGTACCATTGTCACTGCCATGACCTCCGCCCAATCGCGTCCCACGCTGCGCGTCGAACGGGCGGATGTGACGACGGTTCGCCCCCTGCGGCACGCGGTGCTCCGGCCTGGCCGACCCGCGTCGGAGGTCACGTACTCGGCGGACGACGCGGCTGCCCACTTCGCCGCCTACGACGCGGCCGGAGAGGTCGTCGGGGTGGCCACCGTGTTTTCGCAGGTCCATCCGGTGACCGGCGAAGCCGCCTGGCGGTTGCGCGGCATGGCGGTGGCGGAACGCGCCCGGGGGAGCGGTTGCGGGGCCCAGGTGCTGGGAGCCGTCCTCGACCACGTGGCCGCCGCGGGTGGCAGCCTGCTCTGGTGCAACGCCAGGGTGGGGGCGCTGGGCTTCTACCAGCGGTACGGGTTCACGGTGGACAGTGCGGTCTTCGAGGTGCCCGGCGGTGGACCGCACCACCGGATGCGTCGGGAGGCGCCCGCCTGAGGCGCCCGATCCCGGACCTGCCGGTCCGGACGCGGCCGGTCCGACGTCGCCGGATCCGCTCAGCGTCGCCATGCGGGAGGATCACCCCGAGGATCGGATAACCGTCGGCCGGCTGCCCTAGAATCGCGGTGCGTCGGGCTCTTCCCCGCCCACTGGCGCATCGGTGAGGTCTCGGCAGAGGAGCGGCGATGGCGGGCGGGGGCCGGATCAGCGACGCCGACGTGGCGGCGGTCCGCGAGCGGTCGCCGGTCGCCGAGGTGATCGGCGAGCACCTGCAACTCCGCAAGGCCGGCGGCGCGTCGCTGAAGGGGTTGTGCCCGTTCCACGAGGAGAAGACCCCCTCGCTCACCGTCTCCCCGGCCCGGGGGCTGTGGTACTGCTTCGGCTGCCAGCAGGGTGGCGATGTGATCAAGTTCGTCCGGGAGCTGGAGCAGCTCACGTTCGTCGAGGCGATCGAGAAGCTGGCGGCCCGGGCCGGCATCGAACTTCGCTATGAACAGGGCGGTGCCGCGCCCGGCCAGCAGGCCAGTCAACGCACCCGGCTGCTCGCCGCCAACAGTGCGGCGGCGGAGTTCTACATGGCCCGGCTCCGTGCGGATCCGGAAGCCGAGGCGGGCCGTCGCTTCCTCGCCGAACGCGGCTTCGACGACGCGGCCGCCGCCCGTTTCGGTGTGGGGTACGCCCCGCGTGGGTGGGACGGCCTGCTCCGTCACCTGCAGGGCCGGGGGGTCCCCTCGGAGGATGTGCTGGCCGCCGGGCTGGCCCGGTCGGGGTCCCGCGGCCCGTACGACTACTTCCGCGGCCGGTTGCTGTGGCCGATCCGGGACCGCGCCGGGGAGGTGGTGGGCTTCGGCGGTCGCCGGCTCTACGACGACGACGCGGTGGAGGCGAAGTACCTCAACACCCCGGAAACGGTGATCTTCAAGAAGAGCCGCCAGCTGTACGGGGTGGATCTGGCCAAACGCGATATTGCCCGTCGGATGCAGGCCGTCGTCGTCGAGGGCTACACCGACGTGATGGCCTGCCACCTGGCCGGGGTGCCCACCGCGGTCGCCACCTGCGGCACCGCGTTCGGCCCGGAGCACATCGCCGTGCTGCGGCAGTTGCTGATGGACCAGGACGAGTTCCGCGGGGAAGTGATCTTCACCTTCGACGGTGACGAGGCCGGCCAGCGGGCCGCACTCAAGGCGTTCTCCGACGACCAGCGGTTCGTCGCCCAGCTCTACGTCGCCCTCGAGCCCGACGGCATGGACCCGTGCGAGCTGCGGACCGCCCGCGGGGACGCCGCGGTACGTGACCTGGTCGCCCGCCGGGAGCCGCTGGTGCAGTTCGCGCTGCGCAGCACGCTGCGCCGCTACGACCTGGAGACCGTCGAGGGCCGGGTGGGCGCCCTGGGCACCGCCGCTCCGCTGGTCGCCTCGATCAAGGACCGGTCGCTGCGGCCGGAGTACGCGAGGAAGTTGGCCGGCCTGCTCGGCATGGACGTCGAACCGGTGATGGCCCGGGTGGCGGAGTGCGCCGGGCGGCCGCCGGCGCCGCGCCAGGCCCGCGACCGGACCGACCGCCGGCCGGGGACCGACCAGCCGCCGGCCGCGTCGCCGGGGTCCGCCGCGGACGGCCGGGCCGGGCGACCGGACCCGGCCGATCGTCGGCTGGCGGTCGAGCGGGAGGCGGTCAAGGTGGCGTTGCAGCAGCCGCGGTTCTGCGCCGCCTTCGACGCGGTCGCGGCCGAGGACTTCACCTCACCGGCCTACGCCGCGGTACGCCAGGCGATCGTCTCCGCCGGTGGCCTGGGCAGCGCGCCGGCCGACGCCTCGGCCTGGGTCGAGCGGGTGTCGGCCGCCGCGGCCGACGACGTCGTACGGTCGCTGGTCACCGAGCTGGCGGTCGAGCCGCCCCGGGCCGCCGAGGACGCGCTGGACGGCTACGCCCGGGCCATCCTGGCCCGGCTACGCGAGTTGGCCGCGACCCGCCGGATCACCGCGCTGAAGTCCCACCTGCAGCGGATGAACCCGGTCGAGCAGGCGGCCCAATACAACCGGGCGTTCGGTGAGCTGATCGCCCTGGAACAGCACAAGCGGGAGTTGCGGGAGGCGGCGATAGGCGAGTTGTGACCGTGTCGTTGGCAGTTCGGTCTTCCCAGCGGAGCCCTACCACCGCCGTGAGGGTTGGGCGTGCGGTTTCACCGGCGCGGCAGGGCCAGGCGGACCTCGCACAGGAGGTTGGGCGCGTGGGCGAGACGAGCGTCGGCAGTCACCAAGGCGCAGCCGAAGGCCTCGGCAACCGCAATGTGGGCGGCGTCGTAGCCGGTGACGTTGCTGCGCAGCTCCCACATGCGCTCCAGCAGGGGAGCCGCGGCGACCAGGTCGATGGCGGCGGCGGCCATCGCACTGAGTGCTTCCGCCGCGCGTTCTGCACTGATCTTCTGTCCGAGCCATCGGCCGCGAACGGCGGAGAAGACCTCCACAACCAGGTGCTCGGGTCCGGCCCAATGCGCATCGCGGGCGAGCTCGGATCGGGCCCGAGTGCCGACCGGTCCGTCGTCGGTGAAGGCGTTGGTTAGCACTGAGGCGTCGAGAACAATCACTCGAAGTTGCCGCTCCGGGCCCCGCTCTCGGCCTCGCTCAGCACGGACTCGCGCCCGGCCCGAGCCTGGTCGAGCGCCTCGGTCACCTGCCCGCTCGACAGCTGCGAGCCGTCACGGCGAGCGGCGAAGCGTTCCAACAACGCGAGGTTGGCCGATCGACGGGCCTCCTCGGTGACCAGCGTCAACAGGTAAGACTGCAACGACTGACCGCGAGCCGCTGCTCGCTCGGCCAGTGTTCGGCGGATGTCATCGGGAACGTCGCGGATTTGTAGGGCCACCATGCATGCAGCTTACATGCAAGGCAGCCAGAGCAAGCCGCGAGCGGCGGTTAGCACCGCGTCGGCGCTGAGGGCCAGCAGTCCGGGTCCGGGCTCGGCGGCGTGCGGGTTGCCGGGCTGACCGGCCCAGAGCACCCGGTGGCGGCGGCGCGGCGGCGGCCCCCACAGCTCGGGCGACGTGGGGCCGAACAGCAGCACCGAGGGGGTGCCGTAGGCGCTGGCCAGGTGCGCGACCCCGGTGTCCCCGCAGACGACGACGGCGGCGCCGGCGATCAGCGCGGCCAGCGCGCGCAGCGACGTATGACCGGCCAGCACCGCCCCGGTCGGCAGGCCGGCTGCGGCGGCGATCGCGTCAGCCAGCGGTACTTCCGCCGACCCGCCGGTCAGCACGACCCGGCGGCCGTCGCCGGCGAGCGCCGCCGCCACCTCGGCCCAGCGCTCCGCCGGCCACCGGCGGGCCCCGGAGGCGGCCCCGGGATGCAGTACCACGGCGCCTGGGGCCGGGGACGGTTCCGGCCCGCGGCACAGGGCCAGCTCGGCCGGATCCGCCGGTATCCCGGCCTCCGCCAGCAGCCGGCACCACCGCCGGACCTCGTGCTCCTCGGCGCGCCACCGCGAGGTGACACCGTAGGAGATCAGCCGACCCGGTGCGCCGGAGCGCAGCAGCGCGACGCTCTGCGGCCCCGCGCCGTGCAGGTTCACCGCGAGGTCGGCGGCCTGCATTGCCGGCGGCAAGGGGCCGGCCGGCGGCGTGGACAGGAACGGGCCGATGCCGGCGACCGCCAGCTCCGCGCCGATCAGACCGACCAGCGGTTCCAGGCCGGCCGGTGCGCCGAGTACCAGCTCCGCCGCCGGGTGCGCCCGGCGCAGCGCGCGCAGCGCCGGTACGGCGGTGAGCAGGTCGCCCAGCCCGAGCGCCCGCAGGATCGCTATCCGCACCGGGATGGCCGCATCAGCCGGCCGTCTCCTCGGCGAAGATCCGTTCCCAGTCGGCGAGGAAGCGGCTCAGCGCGTACCGCTCCAACGCCGCCGCCCGGGCCGCCCGCCCCATCTGCCGGGCGCGATCCGGGTCGGCCAGCAACTCGCGCATGACGGTGCACAGCACCTCGACGTCGGTGGACAGTACGCCGCCCCTTCCGGGCACGGCCTGCACCGCCTCGGTGGTGGCCAGCCCGACAATCGGCATCCCGAGGTGCATGGCTTCCACCAGGGACAACCCGAGCGAGGTCCAGCGCAGCGGGTGCAGGTACAGCCGGCGGCGGGCCATCGCGGTGTGCAGCTCGGTCTGCGGCAGGTCGAGCCCGCCGAGCGGCTCGGATTCCATCCCGAACAGGTCGACCCGGCCGGCTCTGGCGAAGCGCGGCAGCAGGTCGGTGCCGGTCACCCGCCCCCGACGTACCGGTGAGTTGATCACCACCGCGGCGGCCTCGACGTCGCCGGAGTAGCGCTCGCCCGGATCGGGGATGCCGTGCTCGACCACGGTGGTCCGCGTCGTCCCGGCGTCCCAGAACAGGTCGTTGAAGTGCGTGACGTGCACCAGGAGCAGGTCGGCGCGGTCGGCCATCGGGTGCCGCAGCTCGCCGATCCGGCCCTGCGGCGCGTTGTGCTCGACGTAGATCTTGGGTACGTCCCGCGGACCCAGCCAGGTCGGCAGCAGGCCCTCCTCGTGCGGGCGCTGCAGCACGACGATGTCGACCTCGCGTTCCCGGCACTGGTGCGGCGATACCTCGACGGCGTGCTCCGGCCAGTGGAAGGTGCCCGCTCGGCTGGGGCGCCCGGCACCGTCCGGGCCGCGGTCGGGCAGCCGGGGGATGAGGTAGGTGTGCGGGCCGTGGACCAGCGAAGTGGTCCAGGAGCCGTGCACGTGCCAGATGAGGATGTTCACCCAATCTGCCGAGCCCGCAGCACTCCACCCAGCCAATACCAGGTAGCGGCCAGCGGCAGCACCGGGCTGGTGGCCAGCATGGTCGCGACCTCGGTCGGCGTGCGGGGCCCGGGGGCGATCCGGCGACGGGCGAAGTCGGCGACGGTCAGCAGGTAGCCGCCGCCGCCCGCGACGGCGAGCCGCGGCCGGCGGAGCAGCACTCCGGCCAGGGCGAGCCCGGCGGCCGCGGTGGTCGCCAGGTGCCACGGCCGCCGGCCGGGCGGCACCCCGGCCCGCACCCGCCAGTCGGGGCCGTGCAGCCGGCGCATCAGCGCATCGTCGGCGTTTCCGCGCTGCACCCGCACACTCACCCAGGCGTCGGCCGGCCGCACCGGGTGCTCGACGTGCCGCCGCCCGGGCGCTATCCGGTACCCGGCGCCGGTCACCCGCAGCCCGAGATCGGCGTCTTCCCGGTAGGCGCGGGGGAAGCGTTCGTCGAAGCCGCCGACGCCGGCCAGCACGGACCGCCGGTACGCCAGGTCCGCGGTGGCCCAGCGGGCCCGCTCCAGCCCGGCGACGTTGCGTTCCCAGTCGGTGGGGCGCCGCCCGGCCGGCAGCGGCACCACGATCCGGCCCTGACTGGCGGCCACCTCCGGCCCGCATTTGGCCAGGTCGGCGAGCAGCGCGGGGTACCAGCCGACCGGCGGCGCCACGTCGTCGTCGAGGAAGGCCACCCAGTCGGTGCCGGCCGCCCGCCAGCCCACATTGCGCGCGGCGGCCGGGCCGGCACCCCGGCCGGGCAGCACGCTGAGGTTCGGCCAGGCCCCGGCGAGCAGCGGGCGGGAGGGATCCCGGCGGTCGTCGACGACGTAGACGCACGGCACGGCGGCGAGCCGGTCCAGCAGCCCGGGCAACGACGCCCTTCCTACGGTCGGTACAACCACCGACACCGACGGTGACCGGTTCACCCGGTACGGCTCGGTCTGCGCAGCACGAACGGGCCGATCGCCAAGAGGTCCACCGGGGCCGATCCGAAGCACTCCAGCACATCCCGCGGGTCGTCGACCATCGGGCGTCCGGCGGTGTTCAGCGAGGTGTTCACCACCACCGGCAGCCCGGTCCGGCGCTCGAAGGCGGCCAGCATCCTGGCCACGAGCGGCTCCTCGCCCGGGTCCACGGTCTGGATCCGGGCCGAGCCGTCCACGTGCACCACTGTCGGGATCCGGGACCGCCACTGCGGCCGGACGCCGTGGGTGAACAGCATGTACGGCGACGGGATCGGCCCGACCTCGAAGATGTCAGCCGCTCGGTCGGCCGACACCATGGGGGCCACCGGCCGGAACTGTTCGCGGCCCTTGACGTTGTTCAGTCGCTCCAGGTTGGCCTGGTACCCGGGGTGGGCCAGCAGCGAGCGGTGCCCCAGGGCGCGCGGCCCGTACTCCGAGCGGCCCTGGAACCAGGCCACGATGCCGTTGCGCGCCAACGTCTCGGCGACCGTCTCGGCGACATCCCGCGGCCGTTCATAGGGCACCGCCGCGGACTGCAGATGAGCTTCCAGCTCCGCATCGGTCCACCCCCGGCCCAGCGCGGCCGTGGTCATCGGCGCGCCGAGCTCGCCGGCCTGCCGGGCCAGCCACAGCGCCGCGCCGAGCGCGGTGCCGGCGTCCCCGGCCGCCGGTTGCACCCAGATCCGGTCGAACGCCGACTCCCGGTGGAGCCGGGTGTTCGCCACGCAGTTCAGCGCCACGCCGCCGGCCATGGTGAGGTCCCGGTCGCCGGTCTGGCCGTGCAGCCACCCGGCGAGGTCGAGCAGCACCTCTTCCAGCCGGGTCTGCACCGTCGCCGCCAGGTTGGCGTGGTCCTCGGTCCACTCCGCGCCCGGGCGGACCCGCTTGACGAACGTCCCCCACTCGATCGGTTCGACCCGGAAGCCGCCGTCGCCGGTGGCGTACACCAACTCGCGGAACTCGCCCAGCCAGGCCGGCTCGCCGTAGGAGGCCAGCGCCATCACCTTGTACTCGTCGCTGGAGCGCCGGAAGCCGAGGTGCTCGGTGGCCTCCTCGTAGAGCAGCCCGAGGGAGTGCGGCAGTTCCTGGGCGGCGAGTACGTCGATGCCGCTGCCGTCGCTGCGTCCGGCCAGGTGGGAGCGGGTTTCCCCGCGCCCGTCGAGCACCAGCACGCTGGACGCCGGGTAGGGCGCGGCGAAGGCGGCCGAGGCGGCGTGCGCCAGGTGGTGCGGCACGTACCGGACAGTGCCGGGGTCCAGGCCGGGCAGCGCGGCAGGCAGGAACAGCGGCGCCCGCTGCGCGTAGAGCGTGCGCAGTCCCTCCCACTCGTTCGCGATTAGACCCTCGGGCGAGGGGTCCGCCGGTGGGAGCTGGGCCGGATCGTAGGAGTACGCCACCGCGTCGAGGTCCTCCGGGCGCAGACCGGCGGCGGCCAGGCACCAGGCGGCGGAGAGGTGCGGAATCTCCCAGGTAGCGAACGGCACGTTGTCGTGGCCGTGCTTGCGCCGGTTGAACCTCTCCTCCTCGGCGGCGGCCACGATCTCGCCGTCCACCACCAGCGCCGCCGCCGGGTCGTGGAAGACGGCGTTGACGCCGAGGACCTTCATGGCCCCATGCTCACCGAGGATCGGTGCGGACAAACCCCTCGTCGTCGGTCGAAGGCCGCCGTGCGGGTCGATACCGGCACCGGGAACTGCCGGACCCGGTGGAGGCTGCGGCCCGCGCGCCTGCGGAATTCTGTCGTAGCCCGTCGTTAGCGTGAGCCCAACCGGCTGGGAAGGGGTGCACGTGATCTTTCCGACGATCGAGTTCGCGGGCTTCTTCGTCGCCGTCGCCACCGTGTCCTGGCTGCTGATGCCGCATCCCCGGCTCTGGAAGCCGTTCATCCTGGCGGCGTCCTACGTCTTCTACGGCTACGCCGACGCCCGGTTCTGCCTCCTGCTCGCCGCCTCGACGCTGCTCAACGCGGTGGCCGGTCAGGTGCTCGCCCGACATCGGGACCGGCGGATTCTGCTCCTGGCGGTGGCCGGGAACCTGGGGCTGCTCGGCTGGTTCAAGTACTTCGGCTTCTTCGTGCTGTCGGTGGACAACCTGCTGGAGCGCGTCGGTTTGGGCGCTCCGTTGCCCCTGGTGCAGGTCGCGCTGCCGATCGGCATTTCGTTCTTCACCTTCCAGGCCCTGTCCTACGTCCTGGATATCTGGCGCGGCACGATCCGGCCGGTGTCGCTGCTCGACTTCGCGGTGTACGAGGCGTTCTTCCCGCACCTGGTGGCCGGGCCGATCGTGCGGGCGCGGGAGTTCCTGCCGCAGCTGCGCACGCCGCGGGACCCGCGCGCCGTCCCGGCCACCCGGGCGTTCTTCCTCATCGCCGGCGGCCTGGTGAAGAAGGTGGTGATCGCCGACCTGATCGCCACCCGGATCGTCGACCCGGTCTTCGACACGCCGGCTCAGCACTCCGGCGCCGAGATCCTGGTGGCGGTGTACGGCTACGCGGTGCAGATCTACTGCGACTTCTCGGCGTACTCCGAGATGGCCATCGGGTTGGCGCTGCTGCTCGGCTTCCGGTTCCCGGACAACTTCAACCGGCCCTACGCCGCGGTGAGCCTGCAGGATTTCTGGCGGCGGTGGCACATGACCCTGTCCCGCTGGTTGCGGGACTACCTCTACATCCCGCTCGGCGGCAGCCGGGGAGGCCGCCGACGGACGTACCGCGCGCTGATGCTCACCATGCTGCTCGGTGGCCTATGGCACGGGGCGGCTTGGACCTTCGTGATCTGGGGCGGGATCCACGGTGCCGGGCTGGTCGCGCAACGGTGGCTTCGTGACCGTCGCGAATTCGGGCCAGAGCCGGTGCCCGGCGGACTTCTTCCGGCACCGGAGGGTGACCGCAGCCCCGGTGCCGGCGGGCTCGCCACCCTGGAACGGGTCGCACCGCCACGTCCGGCCACCGGGTGGCGGGCACCGGCGGTGCTGGGGATGTTGCTCACCTTCCATCTGGTGTGCCTGGCGTGGATCTTCTTCCGTTCCCCCGACCTCGGTACCGCCTTCGAGGTGCTCGGCCGGCTGCTCACCTGGGCACCGGGACCGGCGACGCTGGTCACCCCCGTCGTGCTGCTCGCCATCGGGGCCGGCCTGATGACCCAGTTCCTGCCGTCGGGTTTCTGGCCGGCGGTTCAGGTGCGGTTCCAGCGACTGTCCTACGGCCGCCAGGCCCTCGCCTTCGGCGCCTTCCTCGTGGCGATCTTCACAATGGTCGGCGATCAAGGCGTGGCGCCCTTCATCTACTTCCGGTTCTAGACCGTCCCAGGAGGTGGCGACGTGACGACGACTCTGGACCGGAACCCGCAACCGCCGCCGTCCGGCGAGCCGGCTGCGGCGCGCGCCGGGTACCGGCCACGGCTCCGAACGGCGCCGCATCCCGGCGGGATGCCCGCCGGCCGAGCTCTGCAGATCATGGTGGGTGCGCTGCTGACGGCAATGGTGTTCAACTCCGCAGCGATGGTCCGGGCCGGGGAGGGCATGGAGCCGGGCCTGACCCGGACGCTGGTGCTTGCCGTGGGACGCCCGGTGCACACCGTGGCGCACGCGCTGTGGCTGGACCGACCCAGGCGGGTACTCGGGTGGGTCTTCCACTCCAACCCGCCGGCGGGCGGATCGTCCCCGCTGCTCTCCGCGCCGGGCCCGGGTGGCCCGACGACACCCGGACCGGCCTCCTCGCCGGCGGCCACACCAACCGGGAAGCCGACCGCGGAGCCCACCGGCAGGAGGGCGCCTGCCGTGGCGGCGCCGACCCGCACGCCGAGCGCCGCCAACCCGTTGCGGCTGCTCGTCGCGGGCGACTCGATGACCGAATTCCTCGGACCGGCCCTGCTGAAGGCCACCTCAGCCGGTGGGAGGGTAGCTGGTCGTACGGTCACCCGGTACGGCACCGGCCTGGCCCGTCCGGACTTCTTCGACTGGGCGCGCGAGGCAGGGCGGCTGATGAGCGCGCCCGCCCCGGAGGCGGTCGTGGTGATGCTGGGCGGCAACGACGGGCAATCCATCAGGCTGTCCAACGGGAAAATCCTGGGGGATGGGTCTGCGCCCTGGGCCGCGGAGTACCAGCGACGGGCCGCCATCGTGATGCGCAAGCTCACCGCTGGCGGAGCCCGCCGAGTGTACTGGATAAGCATGCCGGTGCCGCGCTCGCCGCGCCTGGTGCGAGACTACGCCCAGCTCAACGGCGCGGTGTCCCGGGCGGCAGCCGCGCTCCCGGCCGTGCGCTACGTCGACGTGGCCACCCGGCTGTCCAGTGGCGGGCAGTACGCCGCCTACCTGCCCGACGACAACGGCCGGACCGTCCAGGCCCGGGCCCGGGACGGTATCCACCTGAGCCGGGACGGGGCCCGGATCGCCGCCGGCATCGTGGCGCGGGCGTTGGACGCCGATTGGCATCTTCGGCAGCCGTAACCGCCGCGCTGCGGGCTTCGCGCGCGGCCGGGTGGTCCGCGGCTGAGTTCGGATTGGCTCAGCTGCGCGGGACGGCGGCGCGGAACGGTGGCGCGGAACGGTGGCGCGACGGCAAGCCCGGGCCGGCGGCTCGGGTGCAGCCGACTACGGCCAGCTGGACTCGTGCTCGGAGGCGACGACCAACTCCTTGATCTCGCAGCCCGGCGGCTGGCGAAGCGCCACCAGCACCGCGGCCGCGGTGTCCTGCGGCAGGTTGAGTTTGGCATCCGCCGGCGGCTTGTACTTCTCATCCCGGTCGTCGAAGAACGCGGTGTGCATGCCGCCCGGGATCAGCAGCGTCACCCCGACCTGGCCGCGCAGTTCGGCGGCCAGCGCCCGGGTGAATCCCACGACGCCGAACTTGGACGCGCAGTACGCGCTGGCGTCGCTGACCGCCTTGATCCCCAGCGTGGAGGCGACCGTGACCACGGTGCCGTGCGAGTCCAGCAGAGCCGCAAGCGCGGCCCGGACCACTGCCGCGGTGCCCAGCAGATTCACCGCCACGATCCGGTCCCACACCGCACCGTCCACCTCGGCCAGGGTGCCGGGACGATCCGTTCCGGCGGCGGTGACCACCGCGTCGAGGCGCCCGGCCCGTTCGATCACGCGGCGGGTGGCTTCCTCGGCGGCCCGGGTGTCCGCCAGATCCACCACCTCGGAGTCCGCCCCGTCCACGGCCACCCGGTCCAGCACAAGCGGCCGGCCACCGGCGGTGCGTACCCCCTCGACGACCGCCCGCCCCAATCCGGAAGCGCCTCCGGTGACCAGAACCACCGCCCCGTTCATCCGATCATCCGGCCGGGTCGACATGACGGGCTGCCTCCTTGACGATCGCGGTGGTAGAACGGCCCGCCAGGTAAGGAAGTACGACCGCCTGGCCACCGTAGCGGGCCACCTCCGCCGCTTCCGGCAGGTCGGTGAGCGCGTAGTCCCCGCCCTTCACCCACACGTCCGGGCGCAACACCGCCAGGGCGTCGGTCGGCGTGTCCTCGCCGAAGACGATCACGTCGTCGACGACGTCCAGCGCCCGCAGCACCGCGGCCCGGTCGGCGGCGGAGTTGAGTGGCCGGCCGGGGCCCTTGAGTCGGCGTACCGAAGCGTCGGAGTTGATCAGTACGACCAGGCAGTCGCCGAGCGACCGGGCGCCGCGCAGCAGGCTGACGTGCCCGGCGTGAACGAGGTCGAAGCAACCGCCGGTGGCCACCACGGTGCCACCGGCCGCCCGTACCCGGCGTACCGGATCCCCGCCGCCGAACTGCCCCGCGGACGCAGCGCAGAACGCCGCCCGGGTTGCGTCCGGCAGCACCCGGTGCGCTGGAGATCCCGACCGGCCCGACCGGCCCGACCGGCCCGACCGGCCCGCAACCGCCGCCGCGCCGCCGGCGGCGACGAATGCGGAGGCCGCCGCGACCGCTCCGGTCACCGCCTCCGAGGGCAGGGCGCCGTCGGCCAGCAGCCCGGCGGCGGAGGCCGCGAACCGGTCGCCGGCGCCGCAGGCGTCGAAGCACGGTACCTGCGGAGCGGGCACGACGAGCGGCACGGCGTCGGCGTCGGTAACCAGCAGCGCGCCGCGAGCCCCGAGCGTGATCGCGACGGCCCCCGCGCGCCACCGCCGGTGCAGCGCCTGCGCCTGCGCGGCACGCCCGGCCAGCCCGGCGGCCGGTGCTGGACCGGCGACCAGGTCGGCCTCGACGGCGTTCGGGGTGGCCAGCGTCACGCCGGGCGGCGGCTCGCCGCCGCGGGGATGCGGATCCCAGACCACCGGTACCCGGGGCAGCGACCTCAACGCCCCGGCGACCCCGCGGCCGTAGTCGGCAACCAGCACCGCGCCGGCCGCCCGGAGCGCGTCCCGGGCGGGCGCCGTCAACGAGCCGACCGCCCCGCCGCAGCCCCGGTCCAGGCGCAGCAGGGAGCGACCGTCGGCGCGGATCCGTACCTTCTCCGGCGTGGTCCCGGCGAGCCCCAGATCACAGACCTCGATGCCCTCAGCGGTCAGCAACTCGCGTAGTTCCGCGCCGGCCGCGTCCGGTGCCAGGGCGGTGAGCAGGGTCACCTGACGGCCGTCGCGACGGGCGAGTACGGCTGCCAACCCGGCACCTCCGGGCCGGGAGGAGGTCACCGAATCGTCCACGACTGGCACCGGGGCATCCGGGCAGAGCCGGCTCACCCGGCCCGCGACGTCGCGGTCGAGCAGCGTGTCGCCGACGATCAGCAGCGGCTTCACGACGCGACCCGGGCCTCGGCCGGCCGGTAGGCGGAGGACGGTCGGGCGGCGCCGACCTCCACGTCGACCGCGGCGCAGATCAGGTGCACGGCCACCTGCTGCACCTCCTGAACGGTCGCCGTGCTCGGCGCCCGGACGCACAGCGCGGCCGTGGTGGCGGCGGCGAGCGGGTTGGGGCCCGGCCCGGTCAGGGCCCAGGTGATCAAGCCGCCATTCCGGGCGGCCAGCGCGGCGGCGACCACGTTGGGGCTGCGCCCGGAGGTGGAGATACCGAGGAAGACGTCGCCCGGCCGCCCGTGCGCCCGCACCTGCCGGGCGAAGCCTTCGTCGTACCCGTAGTCGTTGGCGATCGCGGTCAGCGCCGAGGTCTCGGCATGCAACGCCAGGGCCGACAGCGCCGGCCGGTCGTGGCGGTAGCGTCCGACCAGCTCAGCAGTGAGGTGCTGGGCCTGGGCGGCGGACCCGCCGTTGCCGGCGACCAGCAGCCGCCCGCCGCCGACCAGCACGCCGGCCAGCGTGGCGCCCCAGCCGTCCAACACCTCGGTGTCCAGCAGCGGCAACGCAGCGAGCAGCGCGGCAACATGATCCCGGCCGGTGAGCAGCGGCGGCTCGGCGGCCGGATCAGTCCCGGCGCCTCGACCAGTCCGGGCTGGATCAGTCCGGACGGCTGGATCGGTCCCGACGGCTCGATCAGTCATGGACGGCCTCCCCGGTCAGCGCGGTCGGTAGCACGGCGTCATAGGCGTGTTCGGTGAGGGCGGCGATCCGGTCCCAGGAGTATCGGGCCCGGGCCCGCCGGGCACCGGCGACGCCGTAGGCGGCCCGGCGATCCGCATCGGCGAGCAGCGCCGCCAACTCGGCGGCCAGCGCGTCGGGATCCCGCGGCGGTACGTGCACGCCGGTTCGGCCGTGGACCACGGTGTCGATCAGCCCGCCAACGGCCGAGGCGACCACCGGTACGCCGCAGGCCATCGCCTCCAGCGGGACGATGCCGAACGGCTCGTACCACGGAACGCAGAGCACCGCGTCGGCGCTGCGCAGCAGCGGCGGCAGCGCCTCCCGGCCCAGCCGACCCCGGAAGATCACCCGATCGGCGACCCCGTGCCGGCGGGCCAGCGCCCGCAGCCGGCGCACCTCCGGATCGCCGGCCAGCCCGGCCGGCTCCGGGCCGCCGGCCACCACCAGCTCGGTGTCCGCGACACCGTTATCGGTCAGCCTGGCCAGCGCCGTGATCGCGGTGCCGATGCCCTTGCGTTGCACCAGACGGCCCAGGAAGACCAGCCGACGGCGGACTGGGCCCGGCCGCGGCTCCACCGGCCCTTCGGGAGTGAACAGGTCGAGATCCACCCCGCACGGCACCACGCTCACCCGGTGCCGGTCGGCCCCGAGCCGGGCCAGCTCGAACGCCTCGTCGGAACAGGTGGCCACGATGTGATCCACCGAAGCGACCAGCGACCGTTCCAGCTCGGCGCGCCTCGGCGGGGACGTGTCGAGGGCGCCCTGATGCCGCCTCTTGACCACGCCGAGGGCGTGGAAGGTCTGCACGACCGGAACACCCAACCGGCGACCGGCGCCCAGCGCGGCCAGGCAGGACATCCAGAAGTGCGCGTGCACCACGTCCGGTGGGTCTCGACGCCACTGCCGGTACAGATCCTCGCCGAAATCCGCTATGTAGGGCAGCAGCTCGTCCTTGCCGACCGGCGACGGCGGCCCGGCCGAAACCTGGTCGACCACCACGCCGGTGCCCAGCGGCACCCGGCGCGGCGTGGCGAGGTCGTCCCGACGGGTGTGTACCACGACCCGGTGACCGCGGCGGGCCAGCGCGCCGGCCAGCGCCGCGACGTGCACGTTCTGCCCGCCGGCGTCCACCCCGCCCAGCACGGCCAGCGGACTGGCGTGTTCGGACACCATGGCGATCCGCAGCCGGTCGCCACCTGGCCGTGCCTTGGTGGTCACATCGCCCCCCGGCGAGCCCGGCGAGCCCGCCGGGAACCGGCGGCGAACGACGTGCCGGGACTGGCCCGCTCAGCCGGTCGACGGCCTCGACCACCGCCTCGGTCGAGACGTCGTCCAGGCATGGATGGCTCGGGACCGGGCAGGTCGTCGATCGGCTCCCCGCGCAGCCGGCGCGCTGGTCGCCGAGCAGAATGTGCGGTACCCGGAACGGCGCCCAGCGCTCGGCCGGCACGGTGGGCGCGAACAGCGAGACCACCGGCGTGCCGACGGCGGCGGCCAGGTGGGCGGCACCGGTGTTGCCGACCACCACCGCGTCCGCCCGGGCGAGGACGTCGGCCAGCCCGGCGAGGTCGGTGGCGCCGCCGAGGTCCCGGACCCCGGCGACCCTAGAGACAGCCCCGGTCAGTTCCCGCTCGCCGGGACCGCCGGTGACCACGACCCGGCGGCCGGTCGCGACCAGGCCGGCGGCGTGCACCGCCATCCGCTCCGGCGATGCGGCCCGGGCCGGCACGGACGCACCTGGATGGACCACCACGTACCCCCCGCCACCGGTCAGCGCCCGGGTGTCCGGCAGGGGGCGCCGCACCGCCAGCCGCCCGTCGTCGCCGCCCGGAAGCCGGTATCCGGCCGCCGCCACGGTGGCGAGCATCCGCTCGGCCTCGTGCAGGCCACCCTCGGGCAGCCGGTGGCGGACGTCGAGCAGCGAGCCGGGGTAGTCCTCGCTGGCCGCGGTGATCCGCGGGACCCGGGCGAGGCGGAGCAACAGCGCCAGCGGTAGCGGGCTCTGGTGGTAAGAGGTGAGGATCACCGCCTCGTCGAGGGCCAGTCTTCCCAGCCGCGCGACGAGCGCCTCGCTCTCGGCCGGGTCGACCGGCGGGGGCTGGGGATCGATCCACGGGCAGCGCCACACCGCGATCTCGGCCGGGCCGGGGAGAAGCGCCGCCGCCGCCGACCCGCGGGGTCCGCAGAGCAGCACCACCCGAGCCGCGGCGGCGACCGCTCGCACGGCGGGGCCGGCGAGCAGGACGTCGCCGTCGCTGTCGAGGCGGGCGACCAGCACGCGTCGAGACGTGTTCACGTGTCTGCCGCGAGCAGGAGTTCCACGGCAGCGAGCAGGGTGTCGGCCACCTCCGGCGCGGCGTCGGTCTCCGCCGGCCGGGTCGCCGCGGTCGGAACCAGAACCGGGCGGGCGCCGGCGGCCAGCGCCGCGTCGACGTCCGCGCCGATGTCGCCGATCAGCGCGCAGGACTCCACCGGGACGCCCAGCGCGCTCGCCGCCTCCTCGACCAGACCGGGTGCCGGCTTGCGGCAGCCGCAACCGTCCGCTAACCCGTGCGGGCAGTAGAAGAACGGTCCGATCGGACCGAGGACCCGCGCCAGCGCGGCGTTGACCTGCTCCACCTGGGCCCGGGTCAGCAGGCCCCGGGCGATACCGCTCTGGTTGGACACCACGGCCGTCGGGATCCCGGCAGCCCGGAGCCGAGTCAACGCGGCGGCCGCGGTCGGCATCGGCCGGACGGCCGACGGGTCGGCGTTATACGGCACATCGGCCACCAGCGTTCCGTCGCGGTCCAGCAGCACCGCCAACGGCCGAGCGGGTCCGATGGCCGTCGGGTGGGTGGCGGTCACATCGCCTGGTGTTTCCGAGCGCAACGATGGCAAACATGGGGCAATCACGACATTCGATCAAGCCGAACGGGTGACGGCGGCCGTACCGACCGGTTCCTTCCCGGTGGTGTCCGGCTTGGCGCGCCGCCGGCCGCGAGCGAGCTCGCCGCGCAACAACGCGCAGACCACCGGCTCGATCGGGCCCTGAGTCGCCAGACCGCCGACCTCGACCCCGGCGCCGAGCTGGTCGAGATGATCGACGATGGTCACCCCGTCCTGGTAGTACTCCACCACCCGGGGGTCGATGTAGGACCGGCGGCACACCGCCGGGGTGTTGCCCAGGTAGCCCGCCACCTCACGGACCGCGGCGGCCACCGCGCGCTTGCTCGATGTCGGGCTCTGGGCAGCCGGCCGCGCGGCGGCCAGGAACGCGGCCGCCATCACGGTGGCATTCCAGGTACGGAAGTCCTTGGCCGTGAAGTCCCCACCGGTGATCGACCTCAGGTAGATATTTATGTCCACGCTCTTGACATCTTGCCAACCCCGTCCGGCCCGGTAGGCGAGCAACTCGGGACCCCCGCCGCGGCGCCGCTTCAATGCGGTGACGACCGCCCGCACGGCGTCGTCGTTGATGGGCTGTCGCCGGTCGAGCCCCCCTTTGGCGGTGTAGTGGAACCAGATCACCGGGCCGTCGAATGTGACGTGCTCCCGGCGGACCGTGGCGAGTCCGAACGTGTCGTGCTCGGCGGCGTACTCCTCGCTGCCGATCCGGAAGAAACCACGGTCGAGCAGCCGCACCGCGCAGGCGAGCACCCGCTCCCTAGGCATGCCGGGCAGGGTGAGGTGTTCGGTGACCCGGGCACGGGCAGCCGGCAGGGCCTCGGCGAACGCGATCACCCGTTCGTGCTTGACCCGGTCGCGCTGCCGACGCCACTCGTCGTGGTAGCGGTACTGCCGGCGCCCGGCGGCGTCGGTGCCGATGGCCTGAAGATGTCCGTTCGGGTACGGGCAGATCCACACCTCGGTCCAGGCCGGCGGCAACACCAGGGCGGCTATGCGGTCCAGCGTCTGGCGATCCCGTACCCGGTTCCCGGCGGCATCGTGGTAGGCGAAGCCGCGACCGTGGCGACGTCTGCTGATCCCGGGCCGGGACGGGTCAGAACGACGCAAACCCATGGCAAATCGTACCGTCGCCGGCGAGCGTCCCGGCCGCTCAGACCGTCGGCTCCCCGGCTTCCGGCGGCTCGGGCTCCACGTGCATCGCACGCTCCTCGGCGCTGAACCCGCCGGTGTCGGTGCCCACGTCGGAGCCGACCATGTCCGGTTCGGTGTCCGTCCGAGCGCCCTCGTCGACGTCGACGAGACGCCCGACACGTTCCTCGACGTCGGCCGGGAAGGGGTCGGCAACCGTATCGGCATCGGAGTAAGTGTCCGCTGGATCGTCCAGCGCCGCGGTGACGTCGGGCTCCTCCGCTGCGAGATAGGCGTCGATGGTCTCGCCGCGCGCCTGCTCGGATGCGGTCACCCCGTACCCGTCGCTGTAGGGCCGGCGGTCGCTCGGAGCGGCCATGCCGTCCTGCTCGTCCCCGGTGATCACCTTCTGGGGGAGGACGCCGTCGGTGTCGGGCAGGCCCTCCTCCTCGAAGGGGTCGGCGGGCTCCGGAATGCGGCTGGTCGTCATGGCCGTCGGCGTACCCGCTCCGCGGCCGTTACACCTACCGGGACGGGTCGCCGGAGTGCGGCCGTCCGCCGTTGACCGAGCTGGGCGGCGCGGTGCTCGGCGCGTCCGAGCCACCGTCCCGGCCGGGCGTCGGGCCGTTTCCGGCGCCGGCGACCACCCGCTTCGCCGACCCCACCGCCCCCGCGGCCTGGCCCTGCAACACCCCCGCGGCGGTATGGACCGAGGGGCTGTCCCTGAGGCCGCGTACCCGGCGCATCACGGCGTCGTACCGGTCCCGGCCCGCCCGGGCGCCGGCCACGAAGCCGGCCGCGAAGCTGGCGCCGACCAAGAGCGTGTAGCGCATGCGGCCTCCCCTGATCTGCGGCGGGATCCGCCGTCCTCGCGACCTGAGCCCGCCTTCCGGCGCGGCTGACGAACCGGTCTGAGGTAACCTAACCGACAACGCCCGCCCTGGGCAGTGTGGTTGTCAGTCCCGCGTAGCTCAATTGGCAGAGCGTCCGGCTGTTAACCGGCAGGTTACAGGTTCGAGTCCTGTCGCGGGAGCCGGCGTGATCGTCGCGGGGCGGTAGCTCAGCCGGTTAGAGCAGGGGACTCATAATCCTCCGGTCGCGGGTTCGAGTCCCGCCCGCCCCACAGACTGTTCACGAGCAAACGATCACGAACCCCGGCGCTGGCGTCGGCTGCGACCCGGTTTGCCCGAGGCCGGGCCCGAGGTACGTGATCGCGGCGCGGGTGCGGCGACATCTCGCCGGCTACGACTCTTGCGGCGGGGCAGCGGGATCGGCCGGTGCCGGCTGCGGTGTGGGCGGCTGGCGGATGGCCAGCGCGGCGGCGGACGACGCCAGTCCGACGGCCAGGGCGCCGAACCCCCAGCGCGGGCCGGACAGCCCGAGTCCGAACGCCCGGTCCAGGGAGTACCTGCCGGGTCCGGTGAAGGACAGCGCGGCGCCGACCGCCCCGAGCACCAGGGGGTATTCCCAGCCGCCGTTGGTGACCCAGGGCCCCTTGCCGGCGTGTGCGGTCTTGGCGGCCGTCGCCATCACACCGATCAGTCCAGCGCCGGACAGCGGCGTCAGCAGGCCGCTGGCGATGCCGAGACCGGCCGAGAATTCCGTCCCTCCGTTAAGCAGGGCCCATGGCTTGCCCGGCCGGAAGCCGAGGCTCTCCACGAAGCCGGCGGTGCCCGCGATGCCATACCCGGCGTTCCACACGCCAAAGAGTTTCCCGGCGCCGTGGCCGACCATCAGCGGTCCCACGGTGCCCCGCAGCAGCAGCAGTGCGCCGTCCATGTAGTTCCTCCCGCAGCAGTTCGCTAGACAACTAAATGCTGCCACGCCTTCTTGGCGGCGTCTAGCCCTTCGGGCGCCGCGACACCTTCGGGCGCCGCGACACCTTCGGGCGCCGCGACACCTTCGGGTATCCACGGCACCATCCGGGCGCGCGGGCCTCAGGCTTGGCTCTGAGACCGCCACATGTCGATACCGCCCTCGACGGCGTACCGGTCGATCTCGGCGAGTTCCTCGGTGGTGAAGTCCAGCCGGTCCAGCGCGGCCACGTTCTGCTCCAGCTGGGCGACGCTGCTCGCACCGATCACGAGCGAGGTCATCCGCGGGTCACGCAGCGCCCAGGCCAGCGCCATCTGGGCCAGCGACTGCCCACGGCGCTGCGCCACCTCGGCCAGTCCGCGTAACCGGTGGCGGTTGTCCTCGGTCAGCGCCTCCTCGGTGAGGGAGAAGTACCGGGTCATCCGGGAGTCCGCCGGCACGCCGGAGAGGTACTTGTCGGTGAGCAGCCCCTGGGCCAGCGCGGTGAAGCCGATGCAGCCGACCCCCTCCCGCTCCAGCACGTCGAGGAGACCCTCCTCGATCCAGCGATTGAGCATCGAGTACGACGGCTGGTGGATCAGCAGCGGCGTGCCGAGTTCGCGCAAGATCCTCACCGCCTGCGCCGTCCGCTCCGGGCCGTAGGAGGAAATGCCTGCATAGCGGGCCTTGCCGGAACGCACGGCGGTATCCAAGGCGCCCATCGTCTCCTCCAGCGGAGTCTCCGGATCCGGCCGGTGGGAGTAGAAGATGTCGACGTAGTCCAGGTCCAGCCGCGTCAGGCTGTCATCCAGGCTCGCCAGCAGGTACTTCCTCGAGCCCAGGTCACCGTAGGGCCCGGGCCACATGTCCCACCCGGCCTTGGTCGAGATCACCAGCTCGTTGCGGTACGGCCGAAAGTCCCTGCTCAGGATCGCGCCCGCGTTGCGTTCGGCGCTGCCGTAGGGCGGGCCGTAGTTGTTTGCCAGGTCGAAGTGGGTGATGCCCAGGTCGAAGGCGCGACGCATGATCGCCCTTGAGGTCTCCAGCGGCCGGTCGTCGCCGAAGTTCCACCAGAATCCCAGCGACAGCAGCGGCAGCCGAAGACCGCTGCGACCGCAGCGTCGATAGCTCATGGCGTCGTACCGGTCCTCGGCGGCGAGATAGGTCATGGCGCGACGCTACGCGCATGACGTCGGCTGGCAGCCCGGCGTCCGGCTCGATATTCAGGTGCGCCCATCAGTGGCCACCGAGATACTCCGGGTGCCGGCTCGATCCCTGGAGGCCTCATGACGAACTACCCGGCCGCCGCCGCTGCAGCCCTGGCCCTGGCCGTGCTGGGGGGCGGGGTAGCCGCGGCCGCACCGGCGGCCGACCACACGGCGCCCACCCTGACCGTCCCACGGGCCGCCTCGTTCTTAGTCGGCCAGGCCATCGGTGACTCGACCGGCCCCGACGGCGCCCACCCGGAGACGTACCCGATCATGCAGCGGGTCCACTGGCGCGGATCCGACGCCAGCGGCATCTGCGGCTACACGATCGAGGAGACCTACGCCGGGGGGCCTCCGCAGGTCGTGGTGTCCAACACCCGCCGGACCACCTTCACCCGGGCCACCACGGACTACGACGACCAGCAGGGCGGCGGCAGTTTCAAGGTCGAGAGTTGGCGGATCACAGCGCGGGACTGCGCCGGCAACACGACCTCACGGGAGACCCTCGTCACCCCGGTGGTCACTCAGGAGAGCGGCTGGACTTACGGCTACCCGGGGGTGGACGTCACCTACCGCGGCTCGTGGGCGGTCGCGAACTGCGCCTGCTTCTCCGGCGACCAGACGAAGTACACCTCCGCTCCCGGAGCACAGGCCCTGATCAGTCGGCACTGGGCGGCCGGGGACCAGCTGGCGCTGGTGGTGGAGAAGGCGCCCAACCGTGGACGGTTCAGCGTCTCCGTTGACGGGGTCGCCCGGGCGACCGTCGACAGCTTCGCCGCCCACCCCACGCACCGCCTGGTGGTGTGGGTATCGGCCATGAAACCCGGCAGGCACACGGTGACCCTCACCAACCTGGCCACGCCGGGTCGGCCGCGGATCGACCTCGATGCCATGCTGACCAATCCGTACAACTGACCGCGCCGCCGGCTGGCCGTGCGCCCCCGAATCCGTGATCCAGGCCCGGCCAGCCACAGCCTGGTGTCGCTGGTGAGCCCTGGATCACGGATCCGGGGCTGGGTTGCGGGTCGGGACCGGGCCTTGATCCCGGATCCGCCGCTGGCCCTGATCACCTGCCGCGGCGGCAGCGGGGAGCGTTCGGGGCCGGGCAGCGCGGTCGCCGAAACCCCGCCGGTACCGGCATTCGCGGTAGGTTTCCCCGAGATGGAGACACTTCCCGCCTTCGCCCAGCTCCTGCGGGAGTCGCAGCTGGCCAGCCCGGACCGGCTGGCCGACATCGTGGCCTCGGCCGCGACCCGTCTCGGCGCGGACTCCGCGGACATCCTGCTCATCGACTACGCCCAACGCCAGCTCCGGCACCTCCCCCCGGTCGGCGGTGAGGCCATTCTGCCGCTGGATGTCGACGGCTCGCTGTGCGGGCGGGCCTTCCGTCGAGTGGAAGTCATCAGCACGACGTATGACAATCAATGGCGGTTGCTGGTGCCGATCCTGGACTCGGTCGAACGGCTGGGCGTGCTGCGGCTGACGTTCCCGCCCGCGGTCGCGGACGACCCGGATCGGCGTGACCGGTGCGTGCTGTTCGCCACCCTGCTCGGGGAACTGCTGCCGGCCAAGGGTCAGTACGGCGATTCGCTGCAGCGGGTCGCCCGGTCCGAGACCATGGCGATCGCGGCCGAGATGCAGTGGCAGTTGTTGCCGCCGTTGACCTTCGGTACCGACCGGGTGGTCATCACCGGCCGGGTGGAGCCGTGTTACACGGTCGGCGGTGACATCTTCGACTACGCGGTGGACGGCGACACCGCGCGCTTCGCCATTTTCGACGCCATGGGGCACCGCCTCGGCGCCGGGGTGCTGGCGGCGGTGACCGTGGCCGCGTACCGGAACGCGCGGCGCTCCAACCTGGGACTCACGGCCACCGTGCTCAACATCGACGCGGTGATGGCGGAAGAGTTCGGCGAGGACAAGTTCGTCACCGGTATCCTCGGTGAACTCGACCTGGCCTCCGGCCGATTTCGCTGGGTCAACTGCGGACACCCCAACCCCCTGCTGGTGCGCGGGCAGCGCACCCTCGTCCCGCTCAGCTGCCCGCCGGCGCTGCCGTTGGGATTGGGCATCACCGACGTGAGCGTCTGCGAGCAGTGGCTGGAACCCGGGGACCGCCTCCTGCTGTATTCCGACGGCGTCGTGGAGGCGCGCAACGCCGAGGGGGAGTTCTTCGGCGTTGACCGGCTGGCGGACTTCGTCATCCGGGAAAGCGCGTCCGGCGAGGCGGCGCCGGAGGTGATGCGCCGGCTGACCCAGGCCCTGCTCACCCATCAGACCGGTCAACTACAGGATGACGCAACCAACCTGATAGTGGAGTGGAAGACGCACCGCGAGTCCCGGTTGCTGCCCTGAGCCGGCGGCCGGGTCGATCTTTTCCTCGGAGCGCTGTCGCGCCGGCCCCGGGATAGGGCAGAATGACATCGCTGTTGCTCCCGGCGTGGTGCCCAGGCACCGCTCGAGATGACGAGGCCGCAGGGGAAGGCGATCCTCGTCGCAGACTCCGGAGGTAATGGTGACCGCTCGCGGGATATTGCACGTGCACACGTGCCCACCCGCGCTGTGCCCGCACGTCACCTGGGCGGTGGCGCGTGTGCTCGGCGCACCGATCGATTTGGCGTGGGCGCCGGCCGCCTCACCCGGCTTGCTGCGCGCCGAGTGCGAGTGGGACGCCGGCGTCGGCACGGCCGCCCGGTTGGCCTCGGCGCTCAAGGGCTGGCAGCCGTTGCGGTTCGAGGTCGTGGAGCTGGCTTCGCCGGGATGCGACGGCTGGCGGTACAGCTATACCGGTGCCCTCGGCTTGTTCTCCACGCCGATCAGTGCGAACGGCGATGTCATGGTCGGCGAGGACCACCTCCGCTCGGCACTCGATGCGGGCGGGGACCTCCGGGCCCGACTGGACGGCCTGCTCGGCAGCGCCTGGGACGCCGAGTTGGAGGCCTACCGCAGGGCCGGGTACCTGGCCCCCGTCTCTCGGATTGCCCAGGTGGTTTAGGGTGCAGCCGTATGCGAGTGGCCCTGTTTATCACCTGTTTCAACGACACCCTCTTCCCTGACGTCGGCAAGTCGGTCGTCACCGTTCTGGAACGTCTCGGTTGCGAGGTGGACTTCCCGATGGAACAGACCTGCTGCGGCCAGGTGCACCTCAACACCGGGTACCGGCCGGAAGCCGAGAAGCTGGCCAGGCGATTCAATGAGGTGTTCTCCTCCTACGACGCCATCGTCACGCCGTCGGGTTCGTGCGCCGGGACGGTACGCGAGGGTTACCCGACGCTGCTCGGGCTCGACGGCCCGCCGGTGCACGAGTTCACCGAGTTCCTCGTCGACGTGCTCGGGGTCACCGACGTCGGGGCCAGCTACCCGCACCGGGTGACCTATCACTCCACCTGCCATTCGCTGCGCGCGCTGAAGGTCGGGGACCGCCCCTACCGGCTGCTCAAGGAGGTCCGCGGTCTCGACCTCGTGGAACTGCCCGCGTCGGAGGAGTGCTGCGGTTTCGGCGGCACGTTCTCGGTGAAGAATCCGGACGTTTCCGCCGCGATGCTCGCCGACAAGATGCGTCACGTGATGGAGACCGGGGCCGAGGTGGTGACCGCGGTGGACACCTCCTGCCTGATGAACATCGGCGGCGGCCTGACGCATGCCCGAGCCGGCGTCCGCACCACCCACATCGCCGAGATCCTGGCGGCCCGCTGATGACCGAGCTGAGGACCCGATGACCGACATCCTGGCGACCCCCGGTACACCGGACAGCAAGCCGGTGACCTCGCACGGGGCCTCCCGTGACGACGTCATGTCGGGTGAGCACGAGACGCGGACCGTGGCCATGCCCTGGCCGCGCCGCCGGTTGACGCCATTTCCCGAGGCCGCCAAGGTCAAGCTGGCGGATACCCAACTCCGGCGGAACCTCCGTAAGGCGACGACCACGATCCGGGACAAGCGGCAGCGCGTGGTCGATGAGTTGCCGGACTGGGAGGAACTCCGCGAGGCCGGTCGAGCCATCAAGGCGGCCACCCTGCGGGACCTCGACACACACCTTGAGCGGTTGGAGGCGTCGGTAACCGCGGCCGGCGGCATCGTGCACTGGGCCCGGGACGGCGCCGAGGCCAACGCCATCGTGGCCGGCATTGTCCGCCAGCACAACGTCGACTCCGTCGTCAAGATCAAGTCTTTGCTCACCGACGAGATCGACCTCAACGTCGCGCTCGCCGAGCAGGGCATCAGCGCGTGGGAGACCGACCTGGCCGAGCTCATCGTGCAACTCGGGCACGACGAGTCCTCGCACATCCTGGTGCCGGCGATCCACAAGAACCGCAACGAGATTCAGGAGATCTTCGCTCGTTCCGGTCTGGATCCCGCCTCGAACGAGCCCCGCGACCTGGCCATGGCCGCCCGGCAGCACCTGCGGAAGAAGTTCCTCAGCGCCAAGGTCGGGGTTTCCGGCGCCAACTTCGGCATCGCCGAGACCGGCTCGGTCGTCATCGTGGAGTCCGAGGGTAACGGGCGGATGTGCCTCACCCTGCCCGACGTGCTGATCTCGGTGATGGGGATCGAGAAGGTGCTGCCGACCTGGCAGGATCTGGAGGTCTTCCTACAGCTGCTCCCGCGCAGCTCCACCGGCGAGCGAATGAACCCCTACACCTCGATCTGGACCGGCGTCACGCCCGGTGACGGGCCGCAGGAGTTCCACCTCGTCCTGATGGACAACGGGCGGACCGCCGCGCTGGCCGACGAGATCGGCCGTCAAGTGCTGCAGTGCATCCGCTGCTCGGCGTGCCTCAATGTCTGCCCGGTGTACGAGCGCACCGGCGGCCACGCCTACGGCTCGGTGTACCCGGGACCGATCGGGGCGATCCTCACCCCGCTGCTGCAGGGCATGAAAGGCAGCGAGTCGCTGCCGTACGCGTCCTCGCTGTGCGGCCGGTGCTACGAAGTCTGTCCCGTCAAGATCGACATCCCGACGGTATTGGTGCACCTGCGGTCGAAGTCGGTGGAGTCCCACGACCACCTCTCGATCAACGACGCGGCCTTCCGCACCCTGTCCTGGATCTTCGCCGACCGGCGCCGATACGAGACTGCCCAGCGGCTCGGCAAGCTCGGGGGCCCGTTCGGCAGCGTTTTCCGCCCGTGGTCGGAGGTACGGGGGCCGCTCAAGGTCGCGCCGCAGTCATTCCGCTCCTGGTGGAAGGAGAACCGTACGTGAGCGCCCGGGAGGACGTGCTGGCCAGGATCCGATCGGCGGTGTCCGATGCTGCCCCGGCGGAGGCGGTGGTCCGCAGCTACCGCATCGACTACGACGACGAGGCGGTGATCGAGCGCTTCGCGGAGCGGGTCGCCGACTACAAGGCGACAGTCCGGCGAGTCTCCCGCGACGACCTGGCCGCCGCGGTCGCCGGCGAGGTCGGCGACCGCCGGGTCGGCATCCCGGCCGGCCTGCCGCCGGAGTGGGTGGCCGGGGTGAACACCGTGGTCGACGACGGATTGTCGATCTCCGAGCTCGACGGCCTCGACGGGGCGGTCACCGGGGCGAAGCTGGGGATCGCCGAAACCGGCACCATCGTGCTGGACGGCGGCGAAATCTGCGGCCGCCGCGCGCTGAGCCTGGTGCCGGACTGGCACCTGTGCGTGGTGGACGCCGACGCCGTGGTCAACTCGGTGCCTCAGGCGGTGGCCGGGCTGCCGCCGACGGCGCCGATCACCTTCATCTCCGGCCCCTCGGCCACCAGCGACATCGAGTTGAACCGGGTCGAGGGCGTCCACGGCCCGCGTACCCTGACCATGCTCCTGGTGGGCTGAGCGGCTGGAGTCAGCCAACCCGACGATCAACCTCGCCGGGCCGCCGGGATGCCACCGGGTGGCCAACTGCGGAGTGCCCAGATCGGGTTGGACAGCGCGACGACCCGGCCGTTGGCATCGGCCACCTCGGCCCTGAGATAGCACGGAGCACTGCCGTCGATGGGAACCTCGACCCGCCCGGTCGCGAAGGCCGCGGCCGGGAGGACCGCGATGGTCACCGCGTTGCTGTCCGGCACGGCGGGGCCGGCGTAGTCGACCCGGCCGCGCAGGACGCGGACCGCGCCACCGGGTGGGGCACCGGTGAGCAGCACAGCGAGCGCGTGCGTGGCTGCCCTGCCGACGGTGACCGAGCCCATTGGGTACTGGCCGTCCAGCAGCAAGTCGAGGGTGCCGGTGAAGTCGACCAGGTCGCTGGCGTACGCCCGGCCGGCGAGCAGCGCGGCGGTGAGGTCGGCTTCGCTCCTCGACGGGGACCAGGCGCTGGTGATGAAGCGGTTGACTCCGCCGCGCCAGTCCGTGCCGGTGTGGTCGTCGGTGGCCCCGTTGCCGGTGAGGAAGATCGCATTTCGAGAGCAGGCGTCCCACGCGGCGATGTGGCGAGCCATGGTCACCCCACCGCGCCGCGGGTAGCCGACCTCCAGCAGATTCGCGCCCAGCGCCCGGCCGCGGATCAACCCGGCGGCGACCTCGGCCCGGGCGGCGTCTTGGCGGGCCGGGGTGCCCAGCGCCGCACCCGCCGAAGCCGATCCGAACGGATGGTTGTAGGAGGCGATCCCGCCGCCGGCGTGCACGGCGCTGATCAGCCCGGCGGTCACGGGTTCGCTGCGTCCCGGGTTGAGCGGGACGTCGCCGTAGTCCGGCAGGGACTGGGCGCCGCCGAAGGCGTTGACGTGCGGGTCGTAGAGCGAGATCTCCAGCGCGGCGTGCTGGGTGACGTTCGGGTAGGCGGACCGGTAGGCCGCCATGATTGCGGCCTGGCTGCCCTGCGCCGCCGCCCCGATCACCGAGCGGTGGAAACGTACGTAGTCGAACAGGCCCGCGCTCAGCGCCTTCCCTTGGCTGGTCGCCGAGAGGCTGAAGCCGTTGATGGCCATGTCCCGGGCGTCGAGATCTGGCCAGATCCGGCCCACGTCGGCCATCGGGCTGACGGTGACCGAGGCCCACCGGCCCGTCGGGACGTCGAGCGTGGCGATTCCGGCCAGCCCGTCGGCGGTGCGACTGCCCGGCCGGCCGGTGCCCCCGATGCGGTAACACAGTCGGTACTGGCCGGCGGGCCGCCCACCCGATGAGGGATGGTAGGACAGCGGAACGGTGATCTCCAGGTAGCCGAGCCGTCCCACCCGCTGCGGGCATACCTCGAGGTGGAGCTGGAGGCCGTCGATGTTGCCGTTGAGGTTGATCCGGGCCGGGTGCGTGTTGGCCGTCATCTGGACACTCGCCGGTTCCGGCCCAGTGCTCATGACCCGCAACGCCAGCCCGGATTTGGTGGCGCTCGGGTCGGCCGGGGCGGCGGCGGCGGCCGTGAGGTCGCTGCTGGCCAGCAGCGCAGAGCCGGTACGACGCAGCGTCCAGGCCCACGGCTGGCCATGCTCGGGTTCGGACAGGCTGTCGAAGTGGACGACCTCCCGGTAGTACCGGGCGGCCATCCGCCAGTCGTGATCGGTCCACCAGATCACGTCCACGCCGTTGCTCGCGGCTTGCGCCAGGTGGGTTGCCATCGAGGCGCTGCCCTCGCTGAAGGACGAGTGCACATGCATGGCCATCGACACCGGCCGTCGTTCACTGGCCGCGGCCGCCCGGCGAATCAGCGGTATCGGGAGGTTCGCGGCCAGCGCTCCGGCCGCCACGGCACTGGATCTGGCGAGCAGCGTCCGGCGGGTCATGCCGGACGTTCTCTGGGTCCGCGCAGCGCTCGGCCGACGGTGTGAGGGGGGCGGCCATGTCGTCGACGTCATGGCGGTGGTATCGACGTCCCCAACTCGAACTTGACGCCGGGGCGGCCCCGCGGCACCCCACCGACGCGACTCAGGCTGGCCGGCGTCGCGTTCGGGTGGCTCCGGCGCTGGCCAGGCAGACCATCATGATTCCGACAAGCTGACGGGCCGCGAGCCGCTCGCCGAGCACGACGAAGGCGGCCAACGCGGCCATCGCCGGCTCCGTGCTCATCAGGACGCCGAACACCGCGGTGGGCATCCGGCGCAAGGCGGCGATCTCCAGGGAGTAGGGCAGTGCACTGGACAGCAGGGCGACCACGAGGCCAGCGGCCAGCACCGTGGGACGTAGCAGGGCCGTGCCGCCGTCCACGATGCCGCACGGCGCGACCACCACCGCCCCCACCGCGCAGGCCAACGCCAGCCCGACGTTGCCGGGGAAGACCTGGCCGATCCGTCGGCCGAGCAGGATGTAGCCGGCCCAGCAGGCGCCGGCGACCGCGGCGAGCACGACGCCGGCCGGCGCCAAATGGCCGGTCCCGCCCTTGGTGAGGGCGAGCACCCCGGCGGCTGCCAGCGCCACCCAGACGGCGTCGGGTGGCCGGCGGGAGCCGGCGACAGCGACGGCCAGCGGCCCGAGGAACTCCACTGTTACCGCTGCGCCGAGCGGGATCCTGGCGGCTGCTTCGTAGAAGGTGAAGTTCATGCCGGCCAGGATCAGGCCGAAGAGGACCGTCAGCCGGCGGTGCGCTGGAGCGATCGTGGCGAGCGCGGGCCGACTCAGCGTGAGCAGCAGGACCGCGGCTAGGCTCAGCCGCAACAGGACGGTGCCGCCCGGGCCGACGGTGGCGAACAGGTGCTTGGCAAGCGCGGCGCCGGTCTGGACCGAGGCGACCGCCGCCAGCACCAGAGCCGGCGCCGGAACGGTGGACTGGCGCCCGCGTGGCGCCCGGCGCGGCGCCGCACGTGGACCGATCAGAGCGGGATGTTCCCGTGCGCCCCGCGGCTGGCCGGCGCGGCGGCCAGCGCGTCCATGATCGCTCCGCGCGTCGCGCCTGGTTCGACGATCTCGTCCACTACCGCGATGTCCATCGCGCGCTGCAGGCCACCGGTGAACGCGTCGTGCTCGGCGGCGAGTTCGTTCTCCAGCGCCGGGCGCTGGGCATCGGTCACCTCGTTGAGTTTCCGACGGTGCAAGATGCGCACCGCGGCCACCGCGCCCATCACCGCCACCTCGGCGGTCGGCCAGGCGAAAACCCGGGTCGCCCCCAAAGCGCGGGAGTTCATCGCGATATACGCCCCGCCGTAGGCCTTGCGGGTGACCAGCGTCACCCGGGGGACGCTGCATTCCGCGAAGGCGTGCAGCAGTTTCGCGCCGCGCCGGACCACGCCCTCCCACTCCTGCCCGACGCCCGGCAGGTACCCCGGTACGTCCACGACGACGACGAGCGGCACCCCGAACGCGTCGCACATCCGAACGAACCGGGCCGCTTTCTCCGCTGAGGTCGAGTCCAGGCAGCCGCCGAGGCGCAGCGGGTTGTTGGCCACCACCCCGACGGTGCGCCCGCCGAGACGCCCCAGGATGGTAACGATGTTCGGCGCCCACTTCGCGTGCAACTCCAGGCCGGGCCCGTCGAGCAGTCCGTCGATGAGTGGGTGTACGTCGTAGGCCCGTCTGGCGTTGTCCGGCAGCCGGCTGCCGAGGTCGACCTCGGCCACCTCCGCGGCGCCGAAGCTGCGCTGGTCGGCGAGCAGCACGGCCAACTCCCGGGCGGAGCGGATCGCCTCGGTGTCGGTCTCGGCGACGACGTGCACCACGCCGCTGCGGCGGCCGTGGGGTTCGGGTCCGCCCAGGCGCAGCGCGTCGACGTCCTCCCCGGTCACCGACCGCACCACGTCGGGGCCGGTGACGAAGACCCGCCCCGCTGGGCCCAGGACCACCAGGTCGGTCAGGGCCGGGCCGTAGGCCGCGCCGCCGGCGGCCGGACCGAGGACGACAGAAATCTGCGGCACCTTGCCCGAAGCCTGGGTCATCGCGTAGAAGACGCGGCCGACCGCGTGCAGCGACACCACGCCCTCCCGCAACCGGGCGCCACCGGAATGCCAGAGGCCGATGATCGGAATCCGGGCCTCCACCGCGGCCGCGTACGCGGCCACGATGTGGGCGCATCCGGCGGACCCCATCGCGCCGCCCTGCACTGTCGCGTCACTGGCGAAGGCGACCGCCGGGACACCGGAGATCCGGCCGCGGGCGGCGAGCACGCCGGAGTCATCGGGAGGCGCCAACAACGTCATCGATCCGTCGTCGAAGACGGTGTCGAGGCGAGCCAGCGGGCCGCGGGCGTCCGGCACCGTCCGGGTTGCACCCCGGGTCGCCCCGTTGACCTCCCGCGGCGCGGCCGCACCGTTGCGCGCCTCGGTGCCGGAGGATGCCGCGTCGGCGACGCCGTCGGCGATTCCGGGAGAGGTCAGGGTCACGACACGCTCCGAAAGGCCAAGGCCACGTTGTGGCCGCCGAAGCCGAAGGAGTTCGACAGCGCGGCCCCGGCTGCCGGCAGCGGCCGATGGTCGACGCGGACCACGTCGAGGTCTATCTGATCGTCCGGGTCGTCGCAGTTGCGGGTCAGCGGGGCGAGCCGATGATGCAGGGCGAGCACGGTGAAAATCGCCTCGACGGCACCGGCGGCGCCGAGCAGGTGTCCGGTTTGGGACTTAGTCGCGCTCACCGGTACGCCGTTGGCGGCGGCACCCATCGCGGTCCGGATGGCGCCGGACTCGGCTAGGTCGCCGACCGGGGTCGAGGTGGCGTGCGGGTTGATGTGCACGATGTCGGCGGGCTGCAGGTCGGCGTCGGCGAGCGCCATGGTCATGGCCCGCGCCGCTCCGGCGCCGACCGGGTCCGGGGCCGCGACATGGAAGGCGTCCGAGGTGATCCCGGCGCCGGCCAGGACCGCGTAGCGCTTGGCGCCCCGGCCCGCGGCGGCCGCCCCGCGTTCCAGGACGAGCACCCCGGCCCCCTCGCCGAGGACGAACCCGTCGCGGCCCTTGTCATACGGCCGGGAGGCGGTCTCCGGCGCGTCCTGCCGGTTGGACAGCGCCTTCATCGAGGCGAAGCCGGCCAGCGGCAGCGGATGGATCGACGCCTCGGTGCCGCCGACCACGACCACGTCCGCGCGGTCCAGGCGCAACAGATCCAGGCCGAGCGCAACGGCTTCGGCGCCCGAGGCGCAGGCGCTGACCGGGGTGTGGACCCCGCCGCGGGCGGAGAGTTCCAGCCCGACGGTGGCCGCCGGCCCGTTGGGCATCAGCATCGGCACGGTGTGCGGAGACACCCGTCGGGCGCCGCGCTCCTTGAGGATGTCGTAGGCGGACAACAAGGTGAGCACGCCGCCGATGCCGGAGGCCAGTACGACCGCGAGCCGCTCGGGCGGCACGTCCGGGGAGCCGGCGTCGCGCCACGCCTCCCGGGCGGCGATGAGCGCGAACTGCTGGGAACGGTCGAGCGTACGGGCCTCGACGCGTTCCAGGACGGTGGTCGGTTCCACGGCCGCCGTCGCGGCGATCCGGACCGGCAGGGCCTCGGCCCAGTCTTGAGTCAGCCGGGAGACGCCGGAGCGCCCGGCCAGCAGCGCCTCCCAGGTGCTCGGTATGTCACCGCCGAGCGGCGTGGTCGCCCCCATGCCGGTGACGACCACGACGTCGCCGTGCACGTGGGTCACGCGGCGACACCTGCCGACTTGATGTAGGACACCGCGTCTCCGACGGTGCGCAGGTTCTTCACGTCGTCATCCGGGATGCGCACCTCGAACTTCTCCTCCGCGGCGACGACCACTTCCACCATGGACAGGGAATCCACGTCGAGATCGTCGATGAAGCTCTTCTCGGGGGTGACCTGCTCGACGTCGACGCCGGCGACCTCGTTGAGGATCTCGGCGAGGCCCTGCAGGATGTCACTGTCTGAGGCGGGCATGTGCTTCCCTTCGTGATGACGTCCAACCCGGTGTCGGACGTTTCGGTGCTGCGACTTACGGAATCCGGATGACCTGCCCTGCGTAGGTGAGACCGGCGCCGAAGGCGAGCAGCAGGGCCAGATCCCCGGTGCCGAGTTCCCCTCGCTCGCGCATCCGGGTCATGGCCATCGGGATCGAGGCTGCCGAGGTGTTCCCCGCCTCGACGATTTCGGTGGCCAGTACCTTGTCACGTACGCCCAAGGAGCGGGCGAGCGAGTCCAGGATGCGCAGGTTCGCCTGGTGCGGAACGAGCGCGTCGAGGTCGGCGGGCGTGATCCCGGCCAGTTGGCAGGCCCGCCGGGCGACCTCGGCCAGTGAGGTGGTCGCCCAGCGGAATACCGCCGGCCCCTCCATCCGCAGGTACGGGTCGGCGGCCAGGCAGGTGATGGTGTCGCTGCGGCCGCCGTCACTGCCCCAGGCCACCGGACCGATGCCCGGGCGCTCGGCCGGCCCGACCACGGCGGCGCCAGCGCCGTCGGCAAAAATAATGGCTGTGCCGCGGTCGTCCCAATCGGTGATGTCGGAGAGCTTCTCCGCGCCGATCACCAGGGCGTGACGGGCATTGCCGCTGCGAATGGCGTCCGCGGCGTTCGCCAGGGCGTAGCAGAACCCGGCGCATGCGGCGTTGAGATCGTAGGCCCCCGGAGCCGGCAGACCCAGGCGTCCGGCTACCACCGGGGCGACCCCGGGCAGCCGGTTCTCCGCCGAACAGGTCGCGGCCACCACCAGGTCGATATCCGCGGCCGCCAGGCCGCTGGCCGCCAGCGCCTTGCCAGCCGCCTCGGTGGCCATGTCCGCGACGGTCTCGGACTCGGCGATCCGTCGTTCGGCGATGCCGGTGCGCTCCCGGATCCACTGGTCAGTGGTGTCGATCCGGCGAGCCAAGTCGTCGTTGGTCAGCACCCGGGGCGGCCGGTAATCCCCGAGCGCGAGGATGCGCGCGCCGGCGGCACCGACCGGGGTGGACAGCTCGCAGCGCTGGGACTGTGGGGGAGATGTCACTAGTGCGCCGCCTCGGGATGCAGTCGGGCCAGGGGTTGGCCGGCGGTGATCGGGTCGCCGTCCTCGGCCAGCCATTCGACCAGCGTGCCGCCGTGGGTGGCCTCGACGCGCTGCCGGGCGCGGTTGGTGTCGATCACGCCGAGGGCGGCTCCGGAGGGCAGCACGTCTCCGGTGGCCACCGGCTCCCGACGGAACGTTCCACCCAGCGGGGCGACCACCAGCCGCCAGGCCGGGGCGTGCTCGGTCACCGAAGCCGCGGGATGGGTGGCGATCAGCGACCGAGCCGCCGGCAGGTCCGCCGGAGCGTTCAGCGCCAGCGTCTCCACACCGGGCAGGGCACGCTTCACCAAACCGGTGAGCGTACCCGCCGGAGGCAACTCGATCACCGCGTTGACCCCCAGGTCGCCGAGGGTGCGGGTACAGAGGTCCCAACGAACCGGTGCGGCCACCTGGGCGACGAGGCGGGTGAGTAGTGCCGGTCCGGCGCTGACGACCGCGCCGTCGGCGTTGGACACCAGCGTCATCCGGGGATCACGAACCGCCACCCCCGGCGCGAGCTCGGCCAGTGCGTCGCGGGCCGAAGCCATGTACGAGGTGTGAAAGGCCCCAGCCACCGCCAGTGGCCGTACCCGAGCCCTGGCCGGCGGGTCCGCGGCGAGCCTGGCCAAGGCATCCAGCGGCCCGGCGGCGACGGTCTGGCCAGCACCGTTCGCGTTGGCGGCGGTCAGCCCCAGGTGCTCCAGGGCAGCCCCGACCTCCGCCGGATCACCGCCGACCACCGCGGACATCCCGGTCGGAGTACGAGCGGAGGCTGCCGCCATCGCCCGGCCACGTTCCCGAACCAAGACCAGCGCGGCCTCGGCGGACAGCGCTCCGCCGATCGCAGCGGCGGCGAACTCACCCACGCTGTGTCCGGCGGTGACCGCACCGCGGACCGGACCGTCGAGCAGCTCCGCGGCCACCGCCAGACCGGCGGCCACCAGCAGCGGCTGGGCCACCGCGGTGTCCCGGATGGTCTCCGCATCGGCGGTGGTGCCGAGCTCGATCAGGTCCAGTTCGGTGACCGCGGACCACCATCGCAGCCGGTGCAGGATGGCGGGTACCTCCAGCCATGGGATCAGGAAGCCCGGTTTTTGGGCGCCCTGACCCGGGGCGAGGAGAGCGAACATCTCTCAACAGTGCCTTCCCCGGCCGGGCGCCGTCGCACCCGACGTGCACGAAGTCCCGGCGCGGTCGTTGTAGGAAACCTACAACGAGGGCGGGTCGGGAGCGAGCCGGCCCAGCACCAGGGCCACCTGAAGCGTGAACGCGTCGCGTGGATTCGCCGGCAGGCAGCCACAGATGTCGGTGACCCGCCGCAGGCGGTAGCGGACCGTATTGGGGTGGACGAACAGCGCCCGGGCCGCCCCCTCGATGGATCCGGCGGTTTCCACGTACATCCCCACCGTCTCCAGCAGCGCACCCCCGGCCTTGGCTAGCGGCATGTAGATCTCCTCCAGAAGCAGCCGGCGGGCCTCCGCGTCGCCGTCGATGGCCCGTTCCGGAAGTAGGTCAGCGGCCGGCACCGGCCGCGGAGCCCCGGGCCAGGCCGCCGCGGCCCGCAGGCCCGCCAGCGCCGCCTCCGCCGAGCGGGCGGCCGAACTGAGGTCGGCCACCGCCGGGCCGACCACCACCGGACCGGTGCCGAACTCCGGGAGCAGCCGGCGTACCGCTGCCACCGGCACCGAGGCGCCGCCGAGGACGACGACCAGCAGGTCGTCCTGCACGGCGGCCAGGACGTCGAGTGAATCCAACCGGGCGGCCCGCTGCAGGCTGTCCAGGACGGCCTCGCTGTCCCCGGCCGGCCGACCGCCTACGGCCACCGCGACCGGTCCGGCGCCGGTCCAGCCCAGCGCGGCCGCCCGGGAGCGCAACTCGTCGTCGGACTCCCCGCGCAGCAGGGCGTCCACGACCAGCGCCTCCAGGCGGGCGTCCCAGGACCCGCGGGCCTCGGCCGCGCGGGCGTAGACCTCGGCGGCGGCGAAGGCGATCTCGCGGCTGAACCGCAGCACCGCCTCCCGCAGCACCGCCTCCTCACCCGGTGCGGCCAGCGCGTCCACCTGGGACTCCACGACGTCGACCAGCACCCGTACCAGGTCGACGGTCTGGCGTAGCGAGATGGTCCTGGTGAGTTCCCGCGGGGCCGCCCGGAAGACTTCGGAGACGTCCGAGCCGACGTCGGCACCGCGTTCGGCGTCGCGCAGCCAGGACACGAACGACGCGAAGCCGGCCTGGGCGACCAGCCCGACCCAGGACCGCCGGCGGGCCGGCATGGTGGCGAACCACGGCAGCCGCTGCTCCATCTCGGCGATCGCCTGGGTGGCGAGCCGGCCACTGGCCCGCTCCATCCGGCGCACGGTTTCCCGGCTGCCGGGTCGCAGCTGCATCGGGGTTCCGGCGGCCGGGGGCCTGCGCCGTGCCATCACTGGAGCCTGCCAGACACGCGCCCGGGGCGGACGGCTTGCGCGGTACCGTGCCGGCGTGGCCATCGCAGACGGCGAGCCGGACCGCCCGGTGGGGGAATCCGCCGCCTCGCCGGGCGGCGAGCGGGAGGCCGCCATTGCCGCACTGAATCGGATCGCGTTCCTGTTGGAGCGGGCTCACGAGCCGACCTACCGGGTCATGGCCTTCCGACGGGCGGCCGGCGTCATCGCCGGCTTGGGGCCTGAGGAGCTGACCCGGCGGGTGGCCGACGGAAGCCTGACCGAGCTGCCCGGGGTGGGCAAGGTGACCGCGCTGGTGATCTCCGAGGCCGGCGCCGGGCAGGTACCGGTGTACCAGCGGCGGCTGGAGGCCACCGCTGGCCGGCCGGTGGCCTCCGGTGGCGCGGAGTTGCGGGCGGCGCTGCGCGGAGACTGCCATGCGCATTCGGATTGGAGCGACGGCGGCAGCCCGATCGTGGACATGGCGGTGGCCGCCCGGTCGCTCGGCCACCAGTGGCTGGCGCTGACCGATCATTCCCCGCGCCTGACGGTGGCCCGCGGCCTCTCGCCGGACCGGTTACGGGACCAGGTGGGAGTGGTCGCCGCGATCAACGACCGGTTGGCCCCGTTCCGGCTGCTCACCGGCATCGAGGTGGACATCAACTCCGACGGCACCCTGGACCAGGACGACGAGCTGCTCGACCAGCTGGATGTGGTGGTGGCCAGCGTGCACTCCGAGCTGCGGATGCCGCGCGCGGAGATGACCCGGCGGATGGTCGCCGCGATCGCCAATCCGCATACCGACGTGCTGGGGCACTGCACCGGGCGCAACGTGACAGCCCAGGGCCGGCGGGGCAGGATCCGACCGGAGTCGGATTTCGACCCGGAGCTCGTTTTTGCGGCTTGCCGCCGGTTCGGCGTCGCGGTGGAGATCAATTGCCGCCCGGAGCGGCTCGACCCCCCCAAGCGGCTCCTGCGGCTGGCCGTCGAGGCGGGCTGCCAGTTCGCCATCGACACCGACGCGCACGCGCCGGGTCAGTTGGACTGGCAGCCCTACGGCTGCGAGCGGGCGGCGGCCTGCGGCGTGCCGGTCGAGTCGGTGGTCAACACTTGGACGGCCGACCGATTGCTGGCGTGGACCGCGGCGACGCCCTGAGGGCCTCGGGCTGAGTGCCCTACTTTGTCCACAGGAGAGTGTGTCGTCCTTGCATGGGCTCGATGGGCGCGTCAGTCTGTATCAGTGGTGACCGTTCGGTGCGAGCGATGCGGACTCCGCAGCTCGGACCCTTTCCGCGACGAGTGGTACCTCCTCCCTGAGGAGCAGTGGCCCCTGTGCCCCGACTGTGCCGCCGACTTCAGAATCGGGACGGGGAGCGATCTACAAGACTGCTCGGACGTGCTCCGCGCCTTCAGCGAGGGTTCCACCGAACTCGGCTAACCAGGACGGTGGATGGGTGGCTTCGAAGCGAAGCCACCGCGTGTCTGTGCCTGTCGCGCCGCCGTGTTGAGGAATGGCACGGCTGAATGTGACATCCTTAGGCGGCAGCCAGATGGATACCTCATACGGGGAGATGCCAAGGAGCAGCACGTGTTGGTAATCCTGGTCGCGTAGCTGCTGAAACACGTACTGCCCCGACTGCCAAAGCGTGGAGAACTTGATTTCAACCTTTTTGCCATTGACAATTCGGTCGTGCCCACTGTTTGTCGGAGGCATTACTGTCATACCGAGTCGTCGCAGCCATGCCTCCACAAGAACCTCACCTGCCTTTCCACGACTGCGAGAGGCGAGTGACATTACCCACTCGAACGGGCTACCCGCCCATGGTGTAGCGGCATCCCGCACCCCCATCTTCACTTGAGCGTCTTGGTTCGCAGCAAGGAATGTCTCGAAATCTGTCCCAGATGCGCTCATCGAGCAGCCGCATCCAGCAGTGATGGTGGGATCGCAGTCAGCCTTTTTCGCGCGATACTGAACGCCTCGGGATTCACATCAACATAGAGATAGCGCCGGCCAAGCGATGCAGCAGCCACAGCTGTTGTGCCTGAGCCGCCAAAGAAATCGGCAACTAGGTCGCCGGGGTGGGAACTAGCCCGGATGATGCGTTCAACAAGCTTGAGGGGCTTTTGAGTCGGGTATCCGGTGCGCTCTTTGCCATTGGTCGGGACAATGGTCATCCACCACACGTCTGTTGGCAGTTTGCCATGGGACGCCTTCTCGGGACCTACCAGCCCTGGCGCCATATAGGGAATGCGGTCGATCTGTTCCCGATTGAACGTCCATTGTTTACTTTTGGCATACCAGAGGATATTGTCGTGTTTTCGCGCCCATTTGTCTCGAGCGCGCCCTCCGTAGTCGTAGCTCCAGATAATTTCGTTTAGGAAGCGATCCTCGCCAAAGATGGAGTCAAGCATGAACCGGCCATAGTGAGCGATGTGCCAGTCGAGATGCAGATACAGCGACCCAGTGGGGCGGAGTACACGGTGAATCTCGACAAGTCTTTCGTGGAGGAAGGCGAGGTATTCCTCAAGCGGCATGTCGTCGTTGTATCGGTAGGATGAGCGGATCTCATAATTGTAGATCTTGCCCCCGAAACCGGTCCTGGTGAGTTCTCCCGACCCCAACGAGATGGACTGCAATCGTCGCGTCTGGCCAGTTGCGAAGGGGGGATCTATATAGACGAGATCGACGCACGCGTTCGGCATCGTCTGGAGCAACTCCAGATTGTCCATCACCAAGCATCCCTCGGGTGCCGCAGGGTTCCTCACCATGGCGGAAGTCTCTCGCATCGTCGGGGAACCGGCCTCAACGCCACGCCAGCACAAGCGTGGGCTGGGTGCTTGGCCAATTTTCGTACCGGCGGGTCTAGTCGAGCGGTACGCTGAAGCCCTCGCCGACCTGCTGTGGTCCCGCCTCGGCTAGGACGCCGTCTCGGCGAGCAGCGCCCCGGCGGCGTCGATGACGTCGAGGCGGTGCACCTCGGGCTCGCCCTCCGGCCGCTTCCCGCCGAAGGCCGCGTCCACCGCCGGGTGGATCCGCTCGTCGAAGGCCCGGGCGCAGTCCTCCTCCGAGGTCCAGACGTCGATGTACCGCAAGCCGCCCTCCGGGCGGCGCACGCACAGGTGCAGCAGGGAGCCCTTCAGCGGTGCCGGGCCGAGGTTGTCGACGATCCGGCGGTACATCTCCTCGCCGATTGGGACGTCCTGGGTGTATGCGTAAACCATGATCCAGTCCTCCTCCTATTGATCCGAACTAGCTTCGGATGACAAGAGGTACACTAGGACCAATGACGTCCTCCGTCAAGCGGTCCAGCCGGCCGTACCACGCGCCCCGGCGGATCGAGCAGGCCGGTGCCACCCGGGCGGCGGTGCTGGCGGCGGCCCGGGAGCTGTTCGTCGCCCGGGGCTACAGCACGACCACGGTGGCCGAGATCGCGGCGCGGGCGTCGGTTGCCGTGGACACGGTGTACGCCACGGTGGGTCGAAAGCCCGTACTGCTCCGCGAGCTCGTGGAGACCTCCCTGTCGGGCACGGACACCGCGATTCCCGCCGCGGAGCGGGACTACGTTCGGCGGATCCGCGCGGCCCGTACCGCCCCGGAGAAGCTGGCCACCTACGCCGACGCCGTGGTCAGCATCCAGCAGCGGCTGGCCCCGGTCTTCCTGGCGTTGCGCGAAGCCGCCGTCCGCGACCCGTCCTGCGCGGCCCTGTGGACCGAGATCTCCCAGCGCCGGGCCAGGAACATGCGCGAGCTGGCGGCCGACCTGCGGGCCACCGGCGAAGTGCGCGAGGACCTGTCGGACGACGAGGTGGCCGACGTGGTGTGGAGCCTGAACGCGACGGAGTTCTGGGTGCTGCTGGTCGGTGAGCGGGGCTGGTCACCGCAACGGTTCGGGAGCTGGCTCGCCGACAGCTGGTGCCGGCTGCTGCTGGACTCGCCGCCCGGGCGCGGGGGGCCGCCGGCCGGCGGCTAGCGGGGCTGGCCGGGGCGCGGCTTGCGGCTCATCGCGGCCACCATCTCCTCCGCGACCAGGCGCAACTTGATGTTGCGCCGCTGGGATGCGGCGCGCAGCACGTCGAAGGCTTCATCCGGTCCGCACCGCCGGTCCCTGATCAGGATGCCGATCGCCTGGTCGATCACCGCCCGGGAGGACAGCGCGGTGCGCAGCTGCTCGGTCAGGGCCACCTGCTCGGCCAGCCGCAGGGCTATGCCGATCGCACCGGAAGCGCTGGCCGCGAATAGGGAGGCGGCTCGCTCCCGGGCGGAATCGAACGCCTCGAGGTCTGAGGAGTACAGGTTGAGCGCCCCGACTTGCTGGCCATCGGCGTTCAGCGGCAACGACAGCGAGGAGCGCACCCCCGAGGCCAGCAGGTGCGCCGGGTAGTCCCCCCACCGGGTTTCCACGGTCATGTCCGGTACGGAGACCGCTTCACCGGTGTTCATGGCTTGCAGGCACGGCCCCTGCCCGCCGGCGTACTGCAACTCGTCGAGGTGGGCGGCCCGCTCGTCGTTGGTGGCCACCGTAAGCGCGCGGCCGTCGTGCTTGAGAGTAATGCCGCAGGACACCGGTACCCCGATGCTGCTGGCCGCCAAGCCGGCGACCCGGGCAAGCATGGTCTCCATACCTGCGGTGGCCAACATCATGGACGACAGCTCGCCGAGGGCTGCTACGAGCTCCGGAACGGCGGGGACATCCGCCATCGCACGTACCCGTCCGGAGCCTACGGCGGCATCCATCGGTTGGTGCGCCGAGAACGGGAAGCGGTTTGGGTCCGGGACCACGAGTAACCCTCGGTAGGTATAAGGGTACTCGCCTTCGGGCCGCGTGCAGCGCCGCGCCGCCCGCGACTGAGCAAGTCGGCTAGAAGCGCTGCTCCTCGACACTGCCGCCGAGGGCGGTCCACACCTCGCCCACGGTAGCGAACCTCCGTCCGCTCGGCAGCTCCCGCAGCCGGTCGACGACCCGTGTCGGCGCGTTGTTGTCGATGGCCCGCCCGATGAGCTGCTCCCGAACGGTCGGGTAAAGGTCCTTCCCCAGGTAGGACGCCAGCTCCGAGCGCCCCTCGACGTCGTCGGCCGCCATGCCGCCATGCCGTCGGGCGTACCGCCGACCAGGGTGGCCTTGGGCACCAGGTCGACGTCCGGCTCGTCCTCGCCGGAGGGTTCGGCGGACTTCCACTCCTCACGGCTTTCCCGACCGGCGCGCACGATGGACTCGGTCTCGCTACGCATCGCCTCGTCCACCCGCCTGGAGTGCTTGTCGCTGCCGCGCTGCATCTGTCCTCCTCGGTGACGGCCGACGCCGGAACTGGCCTGCCCATACCCCGGGGCGCCGCGACCGTATTCCTCCGGGTCGACCTTCCTCCGCCGCGACGCCGCGGCCCCGCCGGCGCTCAGCCGGCCTGCTCGTCCGGATCCACCTGCTCCGGCGGAGCCGCGGCCGGGTCCAGCAACTCGTACCGCTCGATCGCCTCGCCGACCGCGTCGGGCTTGACCTCCCCACGGGCGGCGAGCGCGCCGAGCACCGCGAGGGCCACCGAGGGCGCGTCGACGTGGAAGTACCGGCGCAGCGCGGGCCGGGTGTCGCTGCGGCCGTACCCATCGGTCCCGAGCGAGGTCCAGTCGGAGCCCACCCACGGCGCGATCGAGTCCGGTACCGCCCGCATCCAGTCCGACACGGCCACCACCGGCCCTGGCGCGCCGTCCAGGGCCCGGGTGACGTAGGGCACCCGCGGTTCCGCCGACGGGTGCAGCAGGTTCCATTGGTCGCAGTCCATCGCCTCGCGACGCAGCTCGGTCCAGGACGTCGCCGACCAGACATCGGCCTGCACCCCCCAGTCCCGGGCCAGCAGCTCCTGGGCGCCGAGGGCCCAGTGGATCGCGGTCCCCGAGGCCAGGATCTGCGCCCTCGGCCGATCGCCGTTGCCCCCGGCGAGCGACGGACCCTCGGCGAAGCGGTAGAGCCCGGCGAGCACGCCTCGGGCGAGGTCCGGTACGTCGGGCGCGGGCACCTGCGGCTTCGGCTCGTTGTAGACCGTGAGGTAATAGAAGATGTCCTCCCCTGATGCGCCGTCCGCGGTCCCCCCGTACATCCGGCGCAGCGCGTCGGCCACGATGATCGCGATTTCGTACGCCCAGGCCGGGTCATAGGCCACGCAGGCCGGGTTGGTCGCGGCCAACAGGTGGGAGTGGCCATCCTCGTGCTGCAGGCCCTCGCCGTTGAGTGTGGTCCGCCCGGCGGTGGCGCCGAGCAGGAAACCCCGGCCGAGCTGGTCACCCAGCGCCCACATCAGGTCGCCGGTGCGCTGGAAACCGAACATCGAATAGAAGACGTACACCGGGATCATGTGCACGCCGTGCGTGGCATAGGCGGTGCCGGCGGCGATCACCGAGCCCATCGCCCCGGCCTCGCTGATCCCCTCGTGCAGGATCTGCCCCTTCGGATCCTCCCGGTAGGACAGCAGCAGCTCCCGGTCCACCGGGTCGTAGTTCTGCCCGGTCGGGGAGTAGATCTTCGCGGTCGGGAAGAACGCGTCCATCCCGAAGGTCCGAGCCTCGTCCGGAATGATCGGTACGAACCGGAAGCCGATGTTCTTGTCCTTCATCAGCTCCTTGAGCTGGCGGACGAAGGCCATGGTGGTGGCGACTTCCTGCTTGCCCGAGCCCTTTTTCAACTGGGCGTACGCCCGCTCGTCGGGCAGCTGCACCGGCTTGGCCCGGACCAGGCGGCGGGGGAGCAGGCCACCGAGCGCCCGGCGACGCTCCAGCAGGTACTGCACCTCCTCGGAGTCCGCTCCCGGGTGGTAGTACGGCGGCAGGTCGCCCTCGAGGTCGGCATCGGAGATCGGCAGGTAGAGCCGGTCGCGGAAGGCCTTCAGCTCCGCCTTGGTCAGCTTCTTCATCTGGTGGGTGGCATTGCGGGCCTCGAAGTCCGGCCCGAGGGTCCAGCCCTTGATGGTCTGGGCCAGGATGACCGTCGGCTGCCCGGTGTGCTCCCGAGCGGCTTTGAACGCCGCGTACACCTTGCGGTAGTCGTGCCCGCCCCGCGAGAGCCGGGTGATCTCCTCGTCGGAGAGTCCCTCGGCCAGCTTCCGCAGCCGGGAGTCCCGGCCGAAGAAGTCCTCCCGGATGAAGGCACCGTCGGAGACCGAGTAGGTCTGGAACTGCCCGTCCGGCGTGGTGTTCATCGCGTTGAGCAGCACGCCGTCCCGGTCGCGGGCCAGCAGGCTGTCCCACTCGCGGCCCCACACCACCTTGATCACGTGCCAGCCGGCACCGCGGAAGTACGACTCCAACTCCTGAATGATCTTGCCGTTGCCACGGACTGGACCGTCGAGGCGCTGCAGGTTGCAGTTGATGACGAAGGTGAGGTTGTCCAGCTCATCACGGGCGGCCACCCCGATCGCCCCGAGGGACTCCGGCTCGTCCATCTCCCCGTCGCCGAGGAACGCCCAAACGTGAGACCGGGAGGTGTCCGCAATCTGGCGCTGCAGCAGGTACCGGTTGAACCGAGCCTGGTAGATCGACTGCAGCGGCCCCAGCCCCATGGAGACGGTGGGGAACTCCCAGAAGTCCGGCATCAGCCGGGGGTGCGGGTAGGACGGCAGCCCGTTCGGGGCTGCGGTGATCTCCTGCCGGAAGCCGTCGAGCTGCTCGCGGCTCAGCCGGCCCTCCAGGAAGGCGCGGGCGTAGATCCCGGGTGAGGCGTGGCCCTGCATGTACACCTGGTCCCCCGACTCGCCGCCCTCCTTGCCCCGGAAGAAGTGGTTGAAGCCGACCTCATACAGACTGGCGGCGCTGGCATAGGTGGCGATGTGGCCGCCGACGCCGACCTCGGGCCGGTTCGCCCGGGACACCATGATCGCCGCGTTCCAGCGGATGAAGGCCCGGATCCGCCGCTCCAGGTGCTCATCCCCCGGAAACCACGGCTCGGCCTCGGCCGGGATGGTGTTGACGTAGTCCGTACTGCGCAGCGCCGGCACGCCGACCTGGCGCTCGCGGGCGTGTTCGAGCAGCTTCAGCATGAGGAACCGGGCCCGGCGGGGTCCGGCGACGTCGAGCACGGTGTCGAAGGACTCCAACCATTCCCGGGTCTCGGCCGCGTCGGTGTCCGGGATCTGGCTGGGCAGCCCGTCGCTGATCACGGCGTAGCGGTTACGTGCGGAAGCCTTGTCGGGGGCCACGGGGACTCTCCAGTCGGGCGGAACTGAGCTGGGCAAAAGGTGGGCTGCGCCCATGGTCGTACGGGAGTCCGCCTGCTGTCACTGGCTTTCCGGCGGCGTTATCCGGTGTCGGGATGGGCGGCGTACGCGGGCGGCCCGATCGTGGTGCTGTGGTTGCTTGGGCTGGTCCAGGCGAGGCTGCCGTCGGGTTGGGGCTGGTAGCGCCATCGGGTGAAGGTCTTCAGCCGGTGGTGGCGGCGGCAGAGGCTGTGCAGGTTGGTGGCACTGGTGGTCCCGCCAAAGTCCCAGGGTTGTTGATGGTCTTGGTCGCATCGGGCCGCGGGTCGGGTGCAGTGCGGGAAACGGCAGGTGCGGTCGCGGGCTGTGATGTAGTCGGCGAGCGCGGCTGGCGGGTGATAGCTGCGGCGGCCGTAGTCCAGGAGGTGGCCGGTGACCGGGTCGGTGACGAGGCGGCGCCAGCGGCCGTCGGCGGCGAGTTCGCGGGCCAGGGCCGGGGGAATCGGTCCGTAGCCGGAGAGCTCGGCGGGGTGCTCCGCGAGGCCGAGGAGGGTGGGGAGGTCGATGACGATGTGGATATCCAGGGTGGGGCCGGCTGGCCGGGTCCCGGCGTCCGAGCCGCTGGTGGCGGCGGTGTCGGGGCGCGGCGGGCTGTTGCCCGGCCCGGTTGCGGTGAGCGCGGCGCGGGCCCAGCCGAGCAGGGTGTCGTAACGCAGCGCGTCGAGGCTCGGCTTCTCCGCTGAACCGTCCTGGTCGCCTGGGCTGTTGCTGCTGGTGGAGGCGCGGCTGGCTGTGCGGTCAGCCTCGTTGGCGATGCGCGTGGCACGGGATGCGGCGGTGAGCGCCGCGTAGATCAGTTCAGCGTCGACGGCAGGTCCGGTCGCGGCCAGCACGGCGGCCCCGTCTGCGCCGCGCCAGCGTTCCACCCGCCGCTCACGTCGGGACCGCAGTTGCGCGGTTTCCAGCGCGGTGGGGTCAGCGGCGGCCACGGCGCGGGCGATCGCCTTGCGGAAGGTACCCAGCGAAGCCCCGCCGGCGCCAGGCAGTACCTGGGTGGTCACCGCCCGGGCCGCCGGGTCGGACAGGTCGCGAACCTGCTCACCGAGGGTCAACGCGTGCAGGAAGGTCAACTCGCCGCGGGCGAGGGCGTCGCGGGCCGGGCGGAGCGCGCCGGACAGGCGCCTGGCCAGCTCGATCCGGCGGTGCGCCGCGGCTGGTGAGAGCCGCAGCGCGCAGCCGACCTCTTCCCGTACCCAGTCGTCGCTGCTGGAGCCGTCGGGTGCCGGTTCCGGTTCCGCTCCGGCAACGGCGGCTAGTACGGCCTGCTGCTGCGCTGACACCCAGGAGGCGTACCGCTCCCACAGCCCGAGCAGCCTCAACTGGCTGGCTGGATCGGTGAGCGCAGCGCCGAGGTCGATCAGCCGGCCGGCGAGTTCCGGCCCCGGCGGCACCGCCCTCAGCGTGGCGAGCTCCATCCGCAGCCCGTCATGCGACGGTCGCAGGCCGGCCGGAAGAGGCACCTGCTGGCGCGGGAGAAACACCGTGGCGAGCCGCCCTGCCGATGCGGCAGTATCGAACATACGTTCGAGTATAGCAGGGGCCAGAGACAGATTCGAACGGCCTGAAGTGATCACAGACAGCCGGTGCCGGGCACATGGCGTCGCTGAGCGGACCGGATGGCAGGGTGGGCAGGTGCGTACCACGCTCTTGCACGTGACTACCGGTTCCCGCCCGATCGTGTACGACCTCACGGGTGAGTGCCGTCGCTTCATACGAGCCGGTGCCGCGGGCGGCGAGGGCGACGGGATGCTGCACGTGTTCGTCCCGCATGCGACCGCCGGGGTGGCCATCCTGGAACTGGGCGCCGGCAGCGACGACGACCTGCTGGCCGCGCTGGCCGATCTCCTGCCGGCGGACGATCGGTGGCGGCACGCCCACGGTTCCGCCGGGCACGGCCGGTCCCATGTCCTGCCGGCCTTGATCCCGCCGTACGCGACGGTCCCGGTGATCGACGGCGACCTCGCGTTGGGCACCTGGCAGAGCGTGGCGCTGGTCGATCTTAACGTGGACAACCCGCGGCGCCAGGTGCGACTGTCCTTTCTCGCTGGCTAGCTTCGCCGGATGATCTGCTGCGTAATACTCGGACAGGTCTTGCGCGAGCGGACCGGAACGGGTGGACTACGGACAACCAACCGGAGGAGGGCATACCTGTGAGCGCGACCGCGGACCACGCGGCTGTCCAGCACGGCCAGGCCGGGCGACTGGGGATCAAGCCTGGTCAGGTGGTCTCCGAGATCGGGTACGACGACGACGTCGATGAAACCCTGCGCGCCGGGGTGGCCGCGCTGGCCGGCGATCTGGTCGGGGAGGACGCCGACGACGTCGTCGACGTCGTCCTGCTATGGTGGCGGGACGGCGACGGGGACCTGGTCGACGCCCTGGTCGACGCGCTGACGCCGCTGTCGGCTGGCGGGGTGATCTGGGTACTCTCGCCGAAGGCGGGGCGCCCGGGCCATGTGGAACCAAGTGAGATCAGCGAGTCGGCACCCACCGCCGGCCTCACCCAGACCTCCAGCATCAGCGCTGGGCGAGACTGGTCCGGTGCCCGGCTGGTCGCCCGGGGTGCCCGCCGCTGACTGTCGCCACCTTCGCCCGCCGGTGACCGTCGGTCGCCCGGGGGCGCCCGCCGCTGAGCAATCCGGCACACAGTGCCCCCGTTTCGGGGGGCTTCGCGAAGATCGCCACGCTCAAAGAATCATGGTTGAGGGCAGCACTGTGTGTCCAAGTGCTCAGGCGTCGCGTGGCAACCCGTCAACGTAACCCCGGGATCCGACCGAGCAGACCGCCGGCGGCGCGCAGTAACTGGGTCGCGCCGCGCAGCGCCGCACCTCCCGGAATGTGCGGCGCAGACTCGATCAACGGCGCCAGCCGGAGAAACGCCGGCAGGTTGTCCACCTGAACCCGCCGTGTGGCGATCAATGCGGCCGCGTTGGCCCGGCCGGCGGAGAGGTCCAGCAGGTCGGCGGCCCGGCCCCGCCGCGGTGTGCGGCAGCATCGCCGGCCCCGAGTCGGGGGTGACCTGCTCGGTGCGCCAGCCGGGGACCCCGACGGTCGTGAAGCGCCAGGCCGCGCCGCGCGGCGTCGGTGATCGCGCTCGGCGCGGCCCGCTCCGGCCAGGCGCCGAGGGGGACGCATACCTTCTGAGCCCGCCAGCCCGGGAGTCGACACGGCCGGTCCAGATCCATGTCCTCCGCGATGCGCGGGAAGTCGTCCCAGGCGGTGCTTACCCGGTGCCCGACGTCATTCGGATCGGCGTCGGCCAGCCCGGCGCCATGAGCGCCGTTCAGTCGTCGTCACGCACAATGGTGTTCCGTCGGTGGCGACGGCGCAACCCGAGCGATCAGCAGGAGGACCAGTACGTGTCTGACAATCGGAACGCAGGAACAACCGGGGGGCTGACGGTGGGCGAGGAGGCTCCTGACTTCCAGCTCTACGACCAATCCCGGCGGCCGGTGTCGCTGTCGGATTACCGGGGCCGCAAGAACGTCGTGCTGGTGTTCTACCCCTTCGCCTTCACCTCCGTCTGCGGTGGTGAACTCTGCGCGATTCGGGACAACGTCGGTGACCTGCAGAACGACGACGTGCAGGTGCTGACGGTATCGGTGGACTCGGTGCAGGTCCACCGAGCCTGGGCACAGCAGCAGGGCTTCGACTACCCGTTGCTCGCCGACTTCTGGCCGCACGGGGCAGTGGCCAAGACGTACGGCGTGTTCAGCGAGGAGATCGGCGCGGCGCTGCGCGGCACCTTCATCATCGACCGGGACGGCGTCGTGCGCTGGCAGGTGGTCAACGCGGTCCCCGACGCCCGCGAACTGGACACCTACCGCAAGGTGCTCGCCGACCTCTAGGCTCGCCACGTGCCGTGTTACCGCTGCGGCGCTCGGCAGGCCGACCCGGCTCGGGGCCCGAGCCCGTGGAAGCGCGGGGTATATGCCGGCGGGCAGGTGCTGATCTGCCCGGAGTGCCAACGTGGGCGGGACTGGACGGCGGAACTGGACGCCTGCCGGGTGTGCGGCTCCACCGCGCTGTACCGGGCGCTGGGCGAGACGGCCTGCCGGGCGTGCGGAGCCACCGGTGACGGCCGGTCGGCGGCTCGCGGCGAAGCCGAGGCATCGGCGGCGGCCGGCGCGTCTGAGGCGTTGCGGGACGACGTAGGAGCGGCGCTCGACAGGGTGCTGCGCGGCGGCGTGGTCTAGCGTCGAAGGCGGCCGGGCCCGTAGCTCAACGGCAGAGCGCCGCCCTTACAAGGCGGAGGTCGCAGGATCAACACCTGCCGGGCCCACGGTCACCGCCTCCCAGTACCGTCCGTGCTGACACACCAGGCACGACCGAGCACCGGACCATCCGAGGAGGCCCAGTGAGCACCGACCCGTCGTCGGCCAACCCAGGCGACCAGGCGGCCGAAGGAACCCCCGGCAGCGGAGAGAACGTCTGCCCGGACTGCTCCGGCCTCGGCACTCTCGACGGCCAGCAGTGCAGCGCCTGCGGGGGGACCGGCGTCGTGCAGGACGCGGTCGGCGGCGCCTGAGGTTCAGCCGGTCGCGGCCGAGCGCTCCAGGGCGGCCACGTCGGCGAGCTGAGCGGCCAGCCAGTGGTGAACGTCGTTGTTCCGTACGACGTCCACCGCGCCGGCCAGCATGCGCTTGCGGTCCTCCGCCGGCAGGGTGAGCGCCTCGTACAGCGCCTCGGCCTGCTGCTGGACGTCGAAGGGGTGCACGGTCACCGCGTACGGCCCGAGTTCCTCGTGCGCCCCGGTGTTCTCCGAGAGCACCAGGACACCGTCGCGCCGGTTGACCAGCGGCATCTCCTTGGCGACCAGGTTCATGCCGTCGTTGACCGCGTTGACCAGCAGCACGTCGGCGAGGGAGTACGCGGCCACCGCGAGGGACATGTCGTTCTCCAGTTGCAGCACGATCGGCTGCCAACCCTCCGCGCTGTGCCGGGCGTTCACCTCGGCGACCACCGAACCGATCGCGCCGATGTAGTCGGAGTACTCCGGAACGTCTTGTCGGCTGGGTTGGAGCAGCGCGTAGAACGTCACCCGGCCGGCCATCTCCGGATGTTCGGTGAGCATTACGTCGAAGGCCCGGAAACCCCGGACGATGTTCTTCGACGGGTCGGTCCGGTCCACCCGCAGCACCATCTGACGGCCGTCACTCTGGTAGGCGGCCGACAGTCGGGAGCGGTGCCGGGCCACGGTCCGGGTCTTCGCCAGCTGTTCCAGCGACGGCGGGTCGACGGAGATCGGGTAGTGCCGGACGTGGACCCGCCGGTGGTCCACGTCGACGGCCATCGCGCGCAGGTCGACGTCGAGGCCGAGCACCTCCTGGCAGCACAGCAGGAAGTTCCGAGCGAACCGCCGGGTGTGGAAGGCGACGATGTCGCAGCCGAGCAGCCCGCGCAGGAGCTGTTCGCGGACCAGCGGGGGAAGGACCCGCCACTCGTTCGGCCCGGGCCAGGGAATGTGCACGAAGTGGGTGATGGTGGCGTCCGGGCAGGCCGCCCGGACCCGCTTGGCCACCGGGTAGAAGTGGTAGTCCTGCAGCAGGACGATCGGGTCCTTGCCGGTCGATTCGGTGAGCGCCTTCACCTGCGCGATCACCGCATCGGCGAACTTGCGGTTCACCGCCAGATAGCCCCGGGTGTAGGCGGTGTGGTCGCGGCCGGTCAACACCGGCTCCTGGGCCTGCCCGTACAGGCCGTGCTGGACGAACCACAGCAGCGGGTTCGCGATGATGCCGTAGAACTCGTCGTGGCGTCGCTTGTCCACCGCCACCATCCGGGTCGTGATGATCGGCGTATCGGAGGCTTCGTCATCCTCGGCGATGTGCGGCGTGGCGGACAGCGCGATGCGGACCGGCCGGTCCCCGTACTCCTCCACCACCTTGCGGTCCTCGGCCGTCGCCGCGGCGCAGACCCAGACCGCGTCGTCGCCGAGCGTGCCGGCGAGGCCGAGCAGTGCGGTGACGAGTCCGCCGCCGCCGCGGGAGACCCGCCGCTGGCCGCGGACCCGGCGGAAGGAGACCGGGCCGCGGTGGGACAGCAGCACTACCGGCCGGTCGGTAGGGACGTCGGTACTCATGGGATCGACAGTAGTGATCGGGTCGTAGCGAGGGCCGCGGGCTACCCTGCCCGGGTGCCCGTCGCCCAGCCGCCCGCGCCGCCGCTCGCCGAGGTGATCGACGCCCTGGAGCGCCGCTACGACCCGGCGTGGGCGATGCCGTGGGATGCGGTCGGGCTGGTGGCCGGCGACCCGGCGGCGCCGGTACGGCGGGTGCTCTTCGCGGTGGATCCTGTTGCGGCGGTGGCGCGGGAGGCGATCGCCGCCGGTTTCGACCTGCTAGTCACCCACCACCCGCTCTTCCTCACCCCGGTGCACGAGGTGAGCGCGACCACAGCCAAAGGCCGGCTGGTGCACCGCCTGATCCGGTCCGGGGTAGCTCTCTACGTCGCGCACACCAACGCCGATGTGGCCAAACCCGGCGTCTCCGACGCGCTGGCCGCGGTGCTCGGGCTGGGGGACGTCGAACCGCTGCGCGGCGAGGGCGAGACCCTCGACAAGCTGGTGACCTTCGTACCGCATACCGACGCCGACCGGGTGATCGACGCGCTGGCCGCCGCGGGCGCCGGGACGATCGGGAACTACGCCCGCTGCGCCTGGACCACGACCGGCACCGGCACGTTCCGGCCCGGCGTCGGCGCCTCCCCGGCGATCGGCCGGCCGGGTGAGATCGAGGTCGTCGGAGAAACCCGGGTGGAGATGGTGGCGCCCCGGACCGCCCGGCGGGCGGTACTCGGCGCGCTGCTGGCGGCGCATCCGTACGAGGAACCCGCCTACGACGTGTTCGAGATGGCCGCGCTGCCGGGTCCGCGCGGCCTCGGCCGGGTCGGGGAGCTGCCGGAAGCGAGGACGCTGGCCGATTTCACCCGAACCGCGGCCCGAGCGTTGCCGGCTACGGTCTGGGGCGTGCGCGCGGCCGGTGACCCGCAGCGGACGGTACGCCGCGTCGCGGTGTGCGGCGGTTCCGGCGGCGAACTCGCGGAGGCCGCGGCGCGGGCCGGCGCCGACGTGCTGCTCACCGCCGACCTGCGACACCACCCCACATCCGAGGCCGTCGAGGAAGCCGGCGCCGGGGGCATCGGGCTCCTCGACGCGGCGCACTGGGCCACCGAGGCGCCGTGGCTGGCCACCGCGGCCCGAGGACTGCAGGTCGACCTGGCCGATACGGTGACCGCGACAGTGAGCACCGTCGTGACCGACCCCTGGACTGTGAGCGAGCGAACGTGAACGCGCCCCCCGATCGTCAGCTCCGCCTGCTCGACCTGCAAGCCGCGGACGCCGACCTCGCCCGGCTGGCGCATCGTCGCCGAACGCTTCCCGAGCTGGTCGTTCTGGCCGACCTGGAGGACCGGATCGGTCGGCTCTCCGACGAGGTGGCGGCCGCCGGTTTGCAGGACAGCGACCTGGGAAAGGACCAGCGCCGGCTGGAGGCTGACGTGGACCTGGTGGCGAACCGGGCGCAGCGCGACCGCCAGCGGCTGGAGACCGGGGCCGTCGGTTCCCCGCGCGAGTTGGAAAGCCTGCAATCCGAGCTGACCTCGCTGCGCCGCCGGCAGGACGACCTGGAGGAGCAGGTGCTGGCGGTCATGGAGGCCCGGGAGCAGCTGCAGGCCACGATCGCGGACCTGTCGGCCGAGGCCGAGCGGCTGGCCGAAGAACGGGAGGCGACCGCGCAGCGCTGCTCCACCGCCACCGAGGAGATTGACCGGGCGGTTGCGCTGCGCACCTCTGAGCGGGCAATGCTCGCCCAGGAGCTTCCGGAGGACCTGCTGACCCTGTACGAGAAGGTGCGGGCGGACAAGGGCGGGGTGGGCGCCGCCGCTTTGCTACGTGGCCGGTGCGACGGCTGCCACCTGACCCTGTCCGGCCAGGACATCGCCATGCTGCGGTCGGCGCCGCCGGAGGCTGTGATCAGGTGCGAGGAGTGCCGCCGCATTCTGGTACGCACGGCCGAGTCCGGACTGTGAGGCCCGGCGAGGGAGAAGGGGTCACGGCCTCGGCTGACGGCGGCCACCGGCTGGTAGTCGAGGCCGACGGCGGCTCCCGCGGCAACCCCGGCCCAGCCGGCTACGGCGCGGTGGTGCGGGACGCCGCCACCGGCGAGGTGCTGCGGGAAGTAGCCGCCGGGATCGGCTGGGCGACCAACAACGTCGCGGAGTACCAAGGGCTGATCGCCGGGCTGCGGGCCGCCGCCGAGTGCCGGCCCGCCGCGGTCGAGGTCCGGATGGACTCGAAGCTCGTCGTGGAGCAGATGTCCGGGCGCTGGCAGGTCAAGCACCCGGACATGCGGATCCTGGCCATGCAGGCGTTCGAGTTGGTCCGGAGCCTGCCGGCGGTCACGTTCCGCCACATTCCCCGGGAGCGCAACCGCCACGCCGACCGGTTGGCGAACGAGGCGATGGACGCCGCCGCCCGCGGCGCCACCTGGGCGCCCGTGCCGGCGCGGCCGCCGGCCGCGGCGGCAGACGCGCCGGCCGAGTCCGGCAGCCAGTCCTACGGATGGCGGGCAGCCACCGGGACGGCGACGGTAACCGTCCTGCTCCGCCACGGCGCCACCGCACTGACTGCGGAGCGCCGCTTCAGCGGGGCCGGCGAGATCGACCTGGCACCGGTCGGGGTGGAACAGGCTCGGGCGGCCGCCGACCGGCTCACCGGTGACGCGCCGTTCGCGGCCGTGGTCAGCTCGCCGTTGACCCGCGCGCGGCACACCGCCGAGATCGTCGCCGGCGCACTGGGGCTCGACCTGTCCCTCGATGAGGACCTCCGCGAGACGGACTTCGGCCGGTGGGAGGGCGCGACCTTCACTGAGGTGTCGCGGCGCTGGCCGGCCGAGCTGGCCGCCTGGCTGGCCTCACCGGACGTGGCGCCGCCGGACGGGGAGAGCTTCAGCGCCACCGCGAAGCGGGTACGCCGCGCGCGGGACGCCCTGCTGGCCCGCTTCGGCGGCCGGCGGGTGCTGGCGGTCTCCCACGTCACACCGATCAAGACGCTGGTGAGGATCGCGCTGGATGCCCCGCCGCAGGCGCTGCACCGGATGATGCTCGATCCGGTAGGGCTCACCGAGATCGACTGGTACGACGACGGCCCGGCCGTGCTCCGGCGGCTCAACGATGTCGCGCACTACCGGCAGCCCACCCCTGAGGTCACACCCGCCCGTGATGTCACACCGGCCCCTTAGCCTGCCGGTAACCGACTCACGTGGAGATCAGCATGCCCTCGAGGCATCCGGCACAGTGTGTGGTCCCGCCGTACCTGGTGGAGGCCATCGCCCGAAACGGCACGCCCGAGCAGCGGGACTGGGCCGTGCGGACACTGTCCCTGGACGCGACGATCCGCTCGCAACGCGTGCATGCCCTGCGACAGCGGGGTGCGGCCCCCTGGTATGCGGGTCGGCTGGCCACCGGCCCGCAGGTCGAGCCGCAGCGCACCATCTACGACGCCGGTCAGCAGGAAAGCCTGCCCGGGCGGCTGGTCCGCGCCGAGGGCGCCGCGCCGAGCTCGGACACGGCGGTCAACCAGGCCTACGACGGCCTGGGCTCCACGTTTGTTTTCTACCGCGACGTGTTCGGCCGCGACTCGATCGACGACGCTGGTATGCCGATGTTGGCCACCGTGCACTTCGGCGCCGGCTGGGACAACGCTCAGTGGAACGGCGACCAGATGGTCTTCGGCGACGGTGACGGCACCCTCTTCGGCCCGTTCACCGCCTCCCTCGACGTCATCGGCCATGAGCTGACGCACGGCGTCACGCAGTACGAGGCGCAGCTCGCCTACCTCGACCAGTCCGGCGCGCTCAACGAGTCGGTGTCGGACTGCTTCGGCAGCATGGTGAAGCAGTATGCGCTCGGGCAGACCGCCGAGCGGGCCGACTGGCTGATCGGCGCCGAGCTCATACTGCCGGACTTCCACGGCAAGGCGCTGCGGTCGATGAAGGACCCGGGCACCGCCTACGACGATCCGGTGCTGGGCAAGGATCCGCAGCCGGCGGATATGAGCGGCTACGTCACCACCGCCCAGGACAACGGCGGGGTGCATATCAACTCCGGTATCCCCAACCGGGCGTTCGCGCTCGCCGCGCTGGCCCTGGGCGGTTCAAGTTGGGACCGGGCCGGTCCGATCTGGTACGAGGCGCTGCGCGACCCACGAGTCCAGCCGCACACCCGGTTCGTCGGATTCGCCCAAGCGACGCTACGGGCGGCGCAGCATTCCTACGACGAGTCGGTGTCGACCGCCGTGCGCGGTGCGTGGGGGGAGGTCGGTGTCACCGTCTGAACCGGTGCGGGTCACCGTCCGGCGAAGCGGCGGCGTGACCGGTATTACGCGGGCCTGGACGGCGAACACCGCGGATCTGCCGGTCGCGGCCGCGGATGAGCTACGCCACCTTGTGGCCGCCGGTGAGCCCTTCCTCGGGTCTGCACCGCTGCTGGCCCACCCCGGCCTGCCGGACGCCTTCACCTACGAGGTGGCGGTTACCGACGCCGCCGGGCTGCGCCGCGCGGCCGTGGATTCCTCGACGGCCCCACCGGCTTTGCGGGCGTTGCTGGAGTGGGTGCTGGCTGCCGGTCGGATCGGGCCGACGTAGATTTGGCCGACGTAGATTTGGCTGACGTAGAGTGGGCAAGACGGTGGACGAGCCGGCCGGGCGGTCGCGTCGGGTGCCTGCGGGCATCCGACGAGGAAGGTCCGGGCTCCACAGGGCAGGGTGGTGGGTAACGCCCACCCGGGGTGACCCGCGGGACAGTGCCACAGAAAGCAGACCGCCCGCGGCGGCGCGAAGGCGTCGACGCGGGTAAGGGTGAAACGGTGGTGTAAGAGACCACCAGCGGCTGTACCCCGGATCCGCGGCTGTCGGTGCCGGTTCATCACCAGGTCCAGGAAGCAATCGCGCCAACTCGCGCCGCGCGGCCCCCAGCACATCGTTGGCCGTTGGCCGCGGTGGGCCTCCCGGATCGTGCGGCCGGGTCGGCCGGACGCGGACGGTCCGAACGTGCTGAGCGGGCATGGTCCGCGCCTGTCGATGAACATTGCCGACGACCGTCGCCGACGCCTTGGCCCAGGGTTTCGCCGCCGCATTCGCGGCGCTCGCGGCCGCCCTCCGGGATCGGACTCGGCGGGCTGCGCAACGCCGCTTTGGCGAAATGATTCGCGATCGTGACGGTGTAGTTGATCGGGGTCAGTGCGCGCCTCCACGTGACCGCGCTGTGGAGTGAAGGTCGCGAGTGGGAGTGACGTCGTTCCTCGTGCCCAGACCCTGGGTGAGCCCACGGTCTATCACGTCGGACGCTTCGACGAGAAGGGCCACGGATCGAGCGGGCCTTGCAGCGGTGGCGAGCCAGGCCATAGCCAGCGCAGTGAGGCTCCAGGCGATCAGGTCGACCCAGGCCAGGCCGAGGAAGACGGTGGTGACGAAGTGGAGCGGCTGGGAGATCGTGAGTGCCCAGCCGAGGACCGGAGGGAGCACGCGGCTGCGTAGGCAGAGCACGCCGAGGAGAACGGTCCCCAGGACGTGGGCTGCCACGAAGACGCCTAGCCCGACCCCGTAGGACGGGTGCAGCCCGTCGATCAGCTTGGCGGTAATGGCTGGGTCGAGACCCTGGGAGGCTCCGGTCCACAGCACCATGTCGCCGACGAGCACGATGGGGAGGCTGAGGTAGCCGACCACGACGAGTCCGAACGCCCAGGCGCGCAGGCGGCCGGCCGGGAGGGCGCCGCGGACAGCGTACAGACCCGGCGCGAGGGTGAGGGTGGCTACCAGACCCAACCACAGCACCGCACTCTCCTGGCCTGGGTGGGCGGCGACGGCACGGGCGGAGGCGGTGCCGTCGGACGCCGTGTAGTAGGGCAGCAGGAAGCGCAGGAGGGCAACGCACACCGGACCGAGGGCTGCCAGCACGATCGTCAGCGGGCGCTTCATACTGCAACCGCTGCTGTGCGGGCCGGCAGTGCCACGAGCAGGATGCCGACGACGGTGACGGCCACGATCGCAGCGGCAAGGACGAGCGCGGCAGTGGGCACGTGGCCGACGAGGAAAGCGGGGACGGCGCTCAGCGCTGAGAGTCCCCGCAGTGCGACGAGCGGCGCGAGCGCCCAGCGGCGGCCGCGCCCCGCCACCGCCACCAGGACGAGCGAGGCGGCGCCCAGAACGGCGCCTGCGATCGCGATGGAGTAGGGCGGGTGCTCACCGTCGGTCACGGCGAGGTCGGCGATGTCGACCAAGGACAGCACAGCGAGGATCACCAGTCCGGCGCTTCTGCTTCTGGTCATGTCTTCCTCCGGCGAGTCGGGGCTGCGGGGGCGCTCTCATACTCGGTTCCCGGTTTGCCTGACCGCGAGGCCCTATCGCCCCGGTCACCGGGAGGTCGCCTGGGCGGCTCGGGAAGATCGCCCGAGACAGCGGGGGCCGGGTGGGCGAGACTCGGTTCGTGCAGATCAAGGCGGCCGTCGCGACGCTCGCGGGTGGCTGCCTGCTGCTTGCGGGGGTCTCGGCGGTGGCCTGGGCCATGGTCGGGTGGTCGTTCGGCGAGGCGGTCGACGCGTTCGTGGTGAGCAACCTCGTGATCGGTCTGAGCTTCGGAGCCTGCGGCGCGATCGTCGCGTGGTGTCGCCCGGCTCATCCGGTGGGATGGCTCTTCCTGGTGGGCGGGCTCTGCCAGACAGCCAGCGCCGCGTGTGCGACCTTGGCCCAGCTCACCATCGACCACGGGGACACGCTCTGGCTGACCCGGCTGCTCGTCACCGTTTTCGCCGTCGCGTGGCCGGTGCACATCGGTGTCTGCCTGCCGTTATCGCTCTACCTGCTGCCCGATGGGCGACTGCCGTCGCCGCGCTGGCGGCCGTGGTTCGCGCTGTTCGCGGTGACGTCGCCGCTGTTCGTGCTGGAGAACGGCAACAGTCACTCCGACGGCACCTTCCCAGACGGCTTCCTGCTCCTGCCGGTCGACCGCGCGTGGTCGGTGCTGTGGTCGGCCAGCGAGCTGCGCTGGGTGCTCTCGATGCTGGTCGGGCTCGCCGCCCTCGCCACCCACTACGTCAAGGGTGACGAGGTGGTGCGCCGTCAGGTGCTATGGGTGGTGCTCTCCGCGGGCTTCGTGCTAGCAGCGGTCGCGCCATGGGCCCTGGTCGCGGGCATCCCGCTGGTCGTACTGTTCGCAATCCCGCTGCTGCCGGCCGGTGTCGCGGTGGCGATCCTGCGGCACGGTCTGCTCGACATCCGGCTCGTCCTGGCCCGCGGCGTCGCCTACCTCCTGCTGTCCGCCCTCGTGCTTGCCGGGTACGCCGCGCTCGTGCTGGTGCTGGCCGGCGTCGCGTCGGCACTACTGGTGGCCATGCTGGCCCTACCGCTGCGTGCGCGCCTGCAGACCGCGGTCGAGCGCGTGCTCTACGGCGATCGAGGAGACCCGGCCCGCGTCGCGGCCGAGGTGGGCGGTGCCTTGCCGGACCTGTCGGCCGGTCTCGACGCGGTGCGCACCAGCATGCGACTGCCCTACGTCGCGATCCGTGACGACGGGCATCAGATCCTCGGCTCGTCGGGCAGCCCCTGCAACGAGCTCGTCGAGCTCAGGCTGGGTGATCGAGTCACCCTCGAGCTGGGGCTGCGCAGCGGAGAGCGGAGGCTCGCGGCCGCTGACGCCCGTGTGCTCGCCATGCTGTCCGGCCCGCTGGCCGTCGCGGTGTCGGCCACCACTGCCGCCCGAGACCTGCAGCTCGCCCGCGAGCGGCTGGTCACCGCCCGCGAGGAGGAACGGCGTCGCTTGCGCCGCGACCTGCACGACGGCCTCGGCACCCTGCTCACCGGAGTTGTCCTCTCCGCCGACGCGGCCGCCAACACCTCCGCTTCCCATCCGGGTGAGTCGGCCGAGCTGCTCGCCACCGTGCGGTCCGAGTTGCGCACCGCGGTGCACGAGGTGCGCCGCCTCGTGGACGATCTCCGCCCCGTCGCCGTCCACGAGCTGGGTCTGGTGCATGCGCTGGAGGTCCGGGCCGCGCAGACTCTGTACCGAGCCGATGGAGGGCCGCTGGAGGTCACGGTGGAGAACGATCTCGACCGGCCGCTGCCCGCGGCCCTGGAGGTTGCGGCCTATCGCATCGCCACCGAAGCGCTCACCAACGTCGCGCGCCACGCAGACGCGTCTCGCGCCACGATCCGGATGAGCGTGCGCAACGGGGCCCTCGAGGTCGAGGTGCATGACGATGGCCCTGCCAAGCCCTGGGGCATCGGCGTCGGCACTCACAGCATGTGTGAGCGGGCCGAGGAGCTCGGTGGCACCTGCGAGCGCGGGCCGGGTCCCGACGGTGGCGTGGTGCGCGCCCGCATCCCGATCGGGGCGGCATGATCCGGGTCCTGGTCGCCGACGATCATCCGGTGATGCGCAACGGTCTCGCAGCGCTCCTCGGCTCACTGAGCGGGATCGAGGTGGTCGCGCAGGCTGTCGACGGCCAGGAGACGATCCGGGAGGCGGTGCTGCACCGGCCTGATGTGGTGTTGCTGGACCTGCAGATGCCCGGCACGGACGGGTTCGGGGCGCTGCGCCAGCTGTCCCGGTTCCTGCCAGGAACGGCAGTTTGTGTGCTCACGATGTTCAGCGACGACGACTCGCTGTTCGCCGCGATGCGAGCCGGTGCTCGCGGCTACCTCCTCAAGGGAGCCGAGCAGGAAGACATAGAGCGCGCCGTCCGCGGGGTCGCGGCCGGCGAAGCCGTCTTCGGATCCGGGGTCGCGCTACGCGTGCTCGCCCAGTTGACGGCCCCGCCACGTCAGGCGGACCCGTTTCCCGAGCTCACCCCTCGAGAAAGGGAGGTGCTCGATCTGCTCGCAGCGGGCCGGTCCCCACGAGAGGTGGCGAACCGTCTTGGCCTGGCCCCCAAGACGGTCGGCAACGTGGTGTCGAACATCCTGACCAAGCTCCGGCTCACTGACCGGGGACATGCAGCCATCGTGGCGCGGGAGGCAGGCATGGGCGCGCCGGACGGATCACCGGCTGGATGACTGATGCGGACGGCCATGTCCGCCAGATTGAGGACTACGACCTCTAGCTCGACCCCGCGGTCGTCGAGACAGAGCCGGTACAGACCAACTCAATTAGGTGCGGCTCCAGTGGAGTGACTCACTCTCAGGGAATCGGGACAAGCTTTCCGCGGACGTGGCCGCCCAGACTGATGCGGTAGCTCAGCGACTTCTGCCAGGGCCTCCGTACGCGAGCCGTCCGCGCGCCCACGGGTTACCTGAGCTCCGGCCGCACAGGCCGCGAAATTGGCGATGGACAGCACCCGCGCCGGCTCGGGTACCAAGCCGACGAGCTCGTCGACCGGAGTCTTCCCGGCCACGTCGAAAACCGCGTCGACCCCGCCGCCGGCAGCAGCCCGAACCCTGGCGCCGACACCTCGCCGTAAAGCACGGAGATCGCGGCGATCTCGCGCAGTTAGTCCTGATTCGCCTCGCCGGCTGACGCGACCACTGTGGCCCCTCGGCCCAGCGCCACGTGTACCGCGACAGCAACGACGCGGGAGTGTCCGACCCAGCGGCGTACGCCGTAGAATGGCCAGACGGCGGACGAGCCGGCCGGGCGGTCGCGTCGGGTGCCTGCGGGCATCCGCCGAGGAAGGTCCGGGCTCCACAGGGCAGGGTGGTGGGTAACGCCCACCCGGGGTGACCCGCGGGACAGTGCCACAGAAAGCAGACCGCCCGCGGCGGCGCGAAGGCGTCGACGCGGGTAAGGGTGAAACGGTGGTGTAAGAGACCACCAGCGCCTGAGGTGACTCGGGCGGCTCGGTAAACCCCACCCGGAGCAAGGTCAGACAGGGGACGTTCGAGGGTGGCCCGCCCGAGTTCCCGGGTAGACCGCTGGAGGTCGCCGGCAACGGCGACCGGAGATGGATGGCCGCCGGTGCGGGGCCGGGCGACAAGCTCGCCCGAATCCCGCACCACAGAACCCGGCCTACAGGCCGACTCGTCCGCCCTACACCTCTGACCTGCGGAAATGCTGCTCAGAGATCTCCGCTAGTCCGCAGGAAGTCCGCAGGAATATTTATCTTTTCGCCGAGCGCGCTGTCCACGGCCTGCCGGGTGCGGTCCTCGGAGTCCGGCCAGAGGTGCGAATAGGTGTTCAGGGTCTCCGCTGCGCTGGCGTGCCCGAGCCGTTCCTGGACCACCTTCACCGACTCGCCGTGGCGGATCAGCAGGCTCGCGTAGTAGTGCCGCAGGGCGTGGAATCCCGACCCGTCGGGCAACCCGGCCGTCTTGGCCGCCGGCCGCCAGATGGTGGAGAACGAGGTCCGGCGGATCGGCCCACCCTGCTCGGTGGTGAAGACCAGGCCGTGCTGACCGGGCCGGTAGGAGGTCAGGTGCCGGGCGAGGGCATCGACCACGACGGAAGGCAAGGGCACCGACCGGCGGGAGGCATCCGTCTTTGGCGGGGCGAGGTATGGCGGTGCGCCGGGCATGAGAACGAGCTGCTGGACGACGTGGACCGTCCGGCGCAGGAAGTCCACGTGATCCACGGTCAGCCCGAAGGCCTCACCCTGTCGCAGGCCGGTCCCGGCGGCGAGGACCACCAAGGCGGCGTACCGGGCCGGCATCGCCTCGACCAGGGCCAGCACGGCGTCGGTGCCCAGCGGCTCCGCCCTGCGCTGTTCCCGCCGGGGGAGGGTGATGCGTGAGCACGGCGAGGACGGGATCACCCGGTCCTCGACCGCCGCCCGGAAGATCGTGGCCACGTAGCGGTAGACCACCTCCACCGTGGCCGGGGCGAGCACGGCCGAGCGGCCCTTCACCCAGGACTGGACCTCCGACCGGCGGATACCGCCGAGCGGCCGGTCCCCGAAGTAGGGGAGCACGTGACGGCGGAGATTGGTCTCCACCTGAGCCGCCGTGGTCGCCCGGTGGACCTGCGCTGCCCGCCACCGCTCCGCGTAGTCGCCGAAGGTCATCCGACCGGCTCGGGGATCCGCGTACTGGCCGGTGACCAGGCTGGCGGCCATCTCGTCCAACCAGCGCTGGGCGTCGAGCTTGCGGGCGAAGTGCCGGGCGTGCTCCTTCCCGCTCGGGTCCCGGAAACGTGCCCGCCACTGCCCATCCTTCCGGCGGGCTACCGAGGCCATGCGCGCTCCAATCCTCAACATGTGCTCCCACGGCCCATCGCGGCCACTCACCGCCTCCGCTGGTCGGAGCCGGTTTCCCAGTCCTGGCCAGACGGCAGGAACCGTGTTGATCTCCATTGTCCCACGTGGGCGGTCGGCATTCTGGTCCTGACAGTTATCTGGAGGTGCGGGAATGGAAAAGAAGGCCGATCGGCCTGAATGGCTCTCGGTGAAAGACGTGGCCGAGTGGTTCAACATCCCCGAGGAGACGATCCGGTCGTGGCGCTATCGGGGATATGGCCCGCGCCCGATCAAGCTGGGCCGGGCTTTGAGATATAGGTCCTCCGACTGGGAGGCGTTCTGTATGCAGGAGCAGAAATGAGATCTAGCCCGAGCTAGCCGATGGTAGTGAGCAGGAAATCCTTTCGCTGAGCGGCGTGATCCCTGCAGGAACCATCGGCTCGGAGCCCTATCTCCGAAAATAGTCCGTCCTGTGAATGCTTGTGGGAAATTGCCCACTGATAGTTGGTGCATTCCACTATCAGTGGGCCTATTGCACAATTAGAAATGGCTGCTTGCCAGCCAGGCGATTGCTCAGCTAGCGTCGCCAACGGGACAGGAACAGAACACAGTTCATCAATTCATCTCGCCTTCTGTGAATGCCCCATGACCTGACCGGCATTCGTAAAGGTGAGCAGAGTGAATACAGCTTTCGGGCTAGAGGATTACGTCGCCCAGGTCGTCTCGTCATTCCCCCCGCTAACCGAGGGTCAAAGACAGGCGCTGAGATTGCTAACACGCCGAGGCCCCGCCGGGATCAGTGCGCGATTGGATCATGGGGGACAAGACCAGAACTCGCACTCGGGATCTACCGGCGGGGCCACCCGCTGCCCATCAGAGTGCCCGGTCCCGGCCATGAACGCAAGTCCGGGGGTCCGGCCGTGAACAAGGCCGAGGAGGTCCTCTTCGCCTCGCTCTCCGACGTGGACCGGCTCGAATACGTGGCCAAGGAGAGCCTCTACCTCGACGTCATCCCGACCGAGGAGGGCCGGCCGGTGGTCGCCTGGGCCATCGACCGCTACTACGAGTCCGGTGGGCTCACCGCACCGTCCGTACCGGCCATTCGGGAGGTCTGGGCGCACGTCCTGGACGACTTTGAGATTCCGCTGTCCGATGGCACGGAGATCGAGGACACCATCGAGTGGGCGGTCATGCACCTGCGGTCGATGTACGCCCACAAGCAGTTCGAGCTGTTCGGCCGGGCCACGGCCTCCGGGATGTCCAATGCCGACCCACCCGATCGGCCGGAGCTTCTCCAGGGTTACGCAGCCGACCTGTACGGGCTGGCCCAGAAGGTGTCTCGGCGAGCGGACGATCCCCGGCCGCTCCGGGTGACGGACCAGAGCCTCCCGGAGTTTCCGGTGGCCGTGCTGCCGCCGATCTATCGCGACGTGGTGCTGGAGGTCTCGCGGGCCACCCAGACCAGCCCGGATGTGGCCGGGACCGTGCTGCTGGGGGTCCTGGCGGTCTGCGTTACGGGCAAGGCCGAGGTGATGGTCCGGGCGAAGCACGTGGAGCAGCTCAGCCTGTACACCGTGGTCGCCGCCGAGTCCGGGACCAGGAAGTCCCCGGTCTACGCCACGCTCACCGACCCGGTCTACCTCGCCGAGAAGGCCCTCGCCGACCGGCTGGAGCCCGTTCGGCGGGAGGCGGCCGGTCGGAAGGACATCGCGGAGGCTCGGGTCAAGGCGCTGAGGGCGCAGGCGGCCAAGGCCGAGCGGGGCTCCCCGGACACCCGATGCCTGGAGCAGGCGGCGGCCGAGGCCGCCAGTGAGGCCGCTGCCATCGTCGTACCGGCCAGGGTCGAGATCATCGCCGACGACGTGACGCCGGAGGCGGCGGTCAGCCTGCTGGCCCGTCATGGGCGGCTCGGCATCTGCTCCGACGAGGGCGGCCTCTTCGGGTCCTTCGGGCGCTACACCCGAGGCGACCCGAACTACGAGTGGCTGCTGAAGGGCTACACCGGGTCACCGATGAAGGTGCACCGCAAAGGGGCGCTCGATGAGCCCGAGGTGATCCCCCGAGCGAACGTCGCGATGGCGCTGGCCGTCCAGCCCACCACCCTCCGGCGGGTCTGCACCGACCCAGACTTTGTCGGGCGGGGCCTGGTCGCCCGGTTCCTATTCTCGCTGCCACCGAACAACGTCGGCTGGCGCAAGACGGACGTGGATGGTCCCGACGCCGACGTGGTGGAGATGTACACCGGGTCGATCCAGGAGCTGACGGTCATGCTCGCCCAGCGGGCCGGGGCCTCCACGATGACCCTGTCGCAGCAGCAGCGGCCGCCCTCGGCGACTTCCAGGAGGCCGTGGAGCTTCGACTCCGCCCCGGCAGCGGGGACCTGGGCAGCTCGCCAGGACTGGTCGCCTGGGGATCGAAGTTGGCCGGGACGGCGGTGCGCATCGCCGGCCTCCTCCACCTCGCGGCGGGTCCGACGACCGGTCGTCTGATGGAGCCGATCAGCGCTGCGACCGCCCAGGCCGGAGTGGCCATCGCCGAGTACTACGCGAGCCACGCCATCGCGGTGATGGCGTTCGTGGACGCCAACCCGGCCATCGAGGTGGCCGAGATCATCTTGGACTGGATACGCAAGCACGATCTTCGCCACTTCAGCTCTCGCTCGCTCTTCAGCCAGGTCCGGCGGCCCGCGATCCCGAGCATGAAGGAGTTCGAGCCCGCCGTCGACCTCCTGGCCGACCGTGGCTTCCTCATCGAGCGGCAACTGATGACCGGGACCAAGCGGCCGGGACGGCCTTCATCCCCGGAGTGGGCGGTCCATCCGGCTGCTCACAAGTGTCACTGGTGATGGATTGATGGATCACCCGCAAATCCCGCGCAAACCCCTACAACCATGATCAAAAGGGGTTGTAGGGGTTGTGGGGGCATATCGCTGGATCCCTACATCCCAGGAAATCCAGCCCTCTCGTCACTCTCTGTAGTCGACAACAACACTTCCAAAAGGGAAGGAAATGATCGACATGAATCCGCCCGCTCATCACGAACTCATTGGATGGTTCTTCCAGCGGTCCGATTGGTTCCAGATCTCCGTGATCCCCGGTGATCGGGGCTGGGACCTGGCTCTGCGGATCAACAGGACAGACCTGGACAGATGCCGATGAGGTCCAGGGCGGGCTGACCGAGCTGGTCTCCGATGCGGTCCGGGCATGGCGGGAGGTGGACCAGGAACAGACTCTGCGGCCCCCGGAGAGCGTCCCTGTGGCCCCAATGCGCTGGACCGAAGTCTTCCCCCAACGTCCTGGACTAGCTGCCTGTGGCCCTCCTGGACCGAATGGGCTCCGGCGATGACTCCATGAGGAGGGGACCTGTAGAGGTCCTCTGCCCACGGTGCGATGCGGCCGGAGTCTGGAGATGACCGTGACCCACGGTCACCTTGGACTCAGTTCTAGGGATCCAGCGATATGCCCCCACAACCCCTACAACCCCTTTTGATCATGGTTGTTCATGGTTGTGCGGGTTGTGGGGGAGTCGTTCCAACCCATGAAATCCAGCCTCGTCATCACTCTCTATAATCAGAAGGGCTCGGAATGAGCACGGAAGACGATGTAGAGACCGGGCCGGTGGTCGAGCGGTCCACGCAGAGTCTGCGAGGCCAGCGGCAGAGCGTGGACATCGAGTGGATGGCGGCCTCCCGCGAGCAACTCCGTACAGCGCTGAGCGACCGAATCCGCCGTCGTCAGGCCCACCGCCGGATCGAGCGGTTCCTGGCCTCGGGGATGGCCCCAGGAAGCCCGCGCGGGAGCCGCTCCCTGGCCGAGGAGGGCCTGGGTGGTCCAAATCCACCCTCCCGGCGGATTCTGGCGGCTCTGTGCAGCCACGCAGCGGCCGCGTGGCCCCCTCATGAGCCGGGTCTGTCCATGGTGCGGAGGAAAGTCGGTCACCACCGGCAACGGCGGCTGGGCGTGTCTGAAATGCGGCCGGGTCCACCGAGATTTCCCCGCCAATTCCTATCCCGAGAGGTAAATCGTGACGACCAAGAATGCGTCGATAAAGCAATCGCCAGAAATGAGCCTGACCGAACGCGACAGTGGCCTGCACCTCCAGCTTCCGGCGCTGGCTGGTGATCTCTGCCCGCCCGAGGAGCTGGCCGGCGTGCTCCGGCGGATTACCGAGCTGAGCGGGCTGCTGCACGACCAGTACCGGGCGTCTGACGCACTCCGGCTGGCAGCGGCCAACGGGCACCTGGAGGATGCCAGCCGACTCCAGCGGGCGGTGCTGAGCGGCGAGGCCGAGCCAGCCAACCCCACCGAGGTGGCCGATGCGACCCGGCAGGCACTGGCGGCAGCCCAGGTCCGCGAACGTGGGCTGACCGATGCCCGCCGTGAGCTGTGGCAGGAGGCGCTGAGCACACTGGCCGAGGTCGAACCACTCTGGCGGTGCCACGTCCTGGCCGGATATCCGGGCGCCTTGGCAAACCTTCGGGTGGCCTTCCGGCGTCTCCAGGAGGCAGCCGAGGACCTCACGGTCAGGCTGGGTTTGCTGACCATGCTGGACCGGGGCGGGCTGGCGATCAGCGGTGATCGGGGCGTGATCCACCTCTCAGAGGCACTCACCCGACTCTCCGAGGTCATCGACGTCGAGTGGGGATCGTGGGAGGCGGCTGGGCAGTCGATGACGGCGACCGTGGCGGCTGTGGAGGCTGTGGAGGTGTCCGCATGAGTGACCGAAGCGGCATCGGGTGGACCGAGTCCACCTGGAATCCGGTCACCGGCTGCACCAAGGTCAGTCCCGGCTGTGACCACTGCTATGCCGAGACTCTCGCCGAGCGGTTCCGGGGTGTGGCAGGCAACTATTTCGCGGGCGGATTCGACCTGCAATTACGGCCGGACAAACTCGACCTGCCGCTGCGGTGGCGGAAGCCGAGGAAGGTGTTCGTCAACTCGATGAGCGACCTGTTTCACGATGATGTGCCGGACGAGTACATCCGGCAGGTGTTCGACGTGATGGCCGAGGCCGGACAGCACCTTTTCCAACTGCTGACCAAGCGGCACGGGCGGATGCGGTCGTATCTCAGCAAGCGAGAGCCGCTGCCGAATGTGTGGGTCGGTGTCAGCGTCGAAGATCAGCATTGGGCGGATA
>CAWFCZ010000016.1:0-329721 GCA_963814355.1 uncultured Actinomycetota bacterium
TTCCCAAGCTGACAGTGCGGGTTCGATTCCCGTCACCCGCTCCACTAGCTGACCTGCATCTTTGCAGCTCAGAGCCTGTTTAGCCGCTGTCGTCGGCGTGGCGCCCTTGACCACCGGTACCCCCGTGTGCCCACCCGTTGGGCGCCGAGCCCGACGCGACCATCCCGGTCGAGCTCATCGCCGGACCCGCCCTCCTGGATTGCGGCGGACAAGACAACGTCTGACCGTCCTGCCCGAAGACCCAGCGCGGTTGCGGTGGACCGTCGAGTCGTGCCGCTGTTCCTCGCCCGGTCCGCTGGGGGAGGCTGATGTCGTGGAGGCTTGGGGTGGCGCGCTGTACGGCGACCCGTGCCGGGAGTGCGGTTTCGACTGGTCGATCTCGCCGGCGGACGCGGTCCGCCTGGTGGCCGGGGTGCCGGCGCTCGCCTGGAGCGCTGGGGCGTACGTCTGCCACGTTGCCGACAACCTGCGGACCTGGGCCGAACGCCTGGCCGGCGCCGCGCTCGGCGGCGACCGGGAGGTGTCCGGGTACAACGAGAACCTGCTTGCTCAGGCCCGCGGGTACGCGGCCGTACCCTTGTCCGGCGCGCTGTGGTCGCAAGAGCACGCGGTTCGCGACTGGCAGGCGGCGGTCCAGCTCGGGTTCCGCCAGGATGTTGTCCTGTCCCACGCCGGGCGTGGGGAGCAGACCGCGGCGGACGTCGCCCGTAACAACGCCCACGACGCCGACCACCATGCGTGGGACATCCGCCGATCGGCGCCGGACGCGCTCGACCCGCGGTTGGCCGACGGTGTGGGGGCTGATCCCCGAGTCCCGTGCCGGCGACATCGGCCAGCAGATCGGAATCACCGAACGAGATCGTCACTGACTTGAGCATCGACGCTTACGTCCAGTGCACCCTAGGCTGGGGCGGCGCAACCATTACACGATCAATCTCCGCGTTCCAACTTCGCCACCCCATGCTCCGCGATCTTTCGATTGTTTCGCTATTCGAGGTCCTCGACAGGGATGCCGGCCGAAACCCCTTGTCCGAGGCCGCACGCCCGTCGCAGGCCGTGAGCCCCCGCAGCGAAGATGCGCCGGTCGGCTCGACCGCGGCGTCGGCACGGCGACCGGGACGGAGGACGTGCGCCCGGCGTAGCAGCTTGTCCCCCTTTTGGGAGGCCCCACCGGTAGGAGTGTCGGCTTGACGGCTGTAATGTCGACAGCTGATCGTTGTCGGCATGAGTCCTTATCGCCGGTCGGTGCCAGCAAAGGCACTCACCGAGTTCGAGCAGGACGACGTCTGGTTGGCGGACGGAACGCGGCTCACCGAGGAGGTTGTTGACGGGATCGTCGACCAGCTACGGCGCTCCTCCGGCCAGCCCTCGTTGTCTGGGCAGGCGAGCGCCTCCCCGCAGATCGCCTTCCGCGTCGCTCCAACGGTCCGAGACCGGGCCGCCGAGGTCGCCGCCCGGGAGGGCAGGACGATTCGGAGCTGGCGCATGATGCACTCGAGGACCGCATCGCTTCGTCCCGGTGATGGATCGCCACTGACATGGTCCGGATGTCAGGGTCGTTGCCCGCCGATCTGCTGCGCCCGGCGAGCCGTTGAAGCCGTAACCAGCAGTGGTGCCGCTGTGGGCGTGCACTCGACGTTGACGCGTCGACTCCCGTGCCTGCCCTAGCCCGCACGACGGAACCGCCGTACTCCTTGAGGTGGGAGCTCTAAATCCTGCACGTCCTCCTCCGCGCCCCCCGCCTGGCCGCCGTCGTCCTGAGCGAGAAAACCCCAACCCACGGCCCGGGACGGCGCTCTCCTCGACCGCTACATCGACACCCTCACCGAAGCCGTCCGCTGACCCAGGCGGCCGGACACGGCGAAAGCAACCGCCACATACCCCTCCGGTCACCGATCCCCCACCGGCACCCGCTCGGAATTCGCGAGGGCAGTCCCGGCCGCCATACGCGGTTCGGCTACCGCTGGAGTTGGGCTGCTGGATTCGCGGGCTGGGGTCAGTCGTGCAGCACGGGCACGTAGGAGATGCCGATGATCGCGCCCTCGGGTGACTGCAGCCGAGCGACCGTCTGGCCCCATGGCTCCTCGCGAGCTCCATGCAGCAGTTCGTAGCCGGCCTGCTCGAGCTCTCGTGCCGCCGGGTCGACCGCAGGGGCATCGGCGACGTCGAACTCGATGCTGACCTGCGGTATCGGCCGCTGCGCGGGCCACTGGTCGATTCCAAAGCACTCCTGAGCGGCCTGGGACAGCGGCCAGATCCCGAACGACTTGCAGCCGGCGACCTGCTCGCTGTGGTAATACCCGTCGCCCTCGCCCCGCAGCGGGAGACCCAGCGCCTCGACATACAGGTTGCGGCTGTTGATCGGATCGGGAGCGATCAGGGCCACGGTCGCGAGGAACTCAATGTGCATGGCACCTCCTCGTTCGTCGCTGCTCGGTCACCAACCCAAGCAGGTCACGGTCAGCGTCGCCGGGAAAGGGATATTTGCTCTCCGGCTTCGACCCGAGAGGTTCCGAGCGCCTCGAATAAATCTTGATCTGAACGGGCGATCGCCTATGCTGCCCTCGTCCGCGAAGACTGCTATTGCACACGGTTTCGGAACGGTCTGGCCACAGGATGGCCGAGCGCTCCGTCAGCCCGTAGCCGAACAGTGCTTCGGCGCCCGCATCCAAGCGACGGATGACACCTTCGGTGTCTGTCTCGACCACGGCGCGTGTCGGGCAGCGATCGCGCGCATCGATTCACCCGCCGCTCGAGCCAACGCGACTTCTTCCCGCTCGGTGAAGGACAGATATCGGCCCTGTAGGTCCCGGCCACGGCGCGGGCGCCCACCGCCAGCCGCACGCAGCCACGCCAGACCTCGCTTGCGATGCGTACCCGCCAACGCGGACACGTCGGTCAAGAACTCACCGCCCTGCCACGCCGCCCAGAACGGCTGATAGAGCTCCGCGACCAACTGATTGGAAAAGCGCATGACCACGTCAACACCTCGCAAAGATCAGGTATTGCGACCACCGCGTGAACCCGGGATTGTCGTTGCGGTATCCGCGACCGTCGTGGTCAGTTGGCCGGAGGCCTTCCTCGTGGACTGGGTCCCGTTTCACTTCGAGCAGCACTTCCGTGGACTCCTCCGGCCTGAGCGGGCGCCAGGCACAGGGCACCCCCACCGCGCGACGACAGCATCGGCAGCGGCCGCTTACAGCGCCAGCATCGCCGCGGCGACCTCATCGATACCCGAGTTTGGAATCGCTGTCGCGGCGTCGTCAAGCACCAGCAGCCGCGCGCCAGGGATCTCCCGTGCGAGCGCTTCGCCGTTACCGACCGGGAAGAAAGGGTCGCGACGACCATGCACCACGAGCGCCGGTAGCGCAAGCTCGGGCAGGCTCTCACGCCAGCGCGGCCCGCAGTCGAGCCGGGAAAACACCACGCCCATCTGGTTGGCCGTCTGGACGGCAGGGTCCGTACCCGGCGTGCGGTCGAAGATGCGCTCAGCGGTTGCGCGGGCCGCGGCGGGGTCGTCGCCGAGGATCTGAGCGCCGGCGGCGGCGAACTGGGCCACGGCAGCGCGGTCTGCCCAGTCGGGTATCGGCAGCGCGAACCGCCGGGCCATCGTCGCCGCGTCATGGTCGGGCAGGTCGTCGTCGACCGGGCCTGGTGCAACCGGCAGCGTCCCGACGAGGGTGAGTGCCGAGAACGCGTCCGGGTGATCGAGCGCGGCGACCTGGGCGACCATCCCGCCGACACCGATGCCCGCCAGGTGCGCCGGCCGGTCATCGAGTCCGCGAGCAAGCGCCGCGGCGTCGGCGGCGAGGTCGCGCAGCGTGTACGCCGGTGCCTCGGGGTCGACAGTCGTCGACGCGCCGGAGTCGCGCAGGTCGTATCGCGCCACATGACGTCCGCCGCGGGCCAGCGTCTCGCACAGCGCGTCGGGCCAGGACAGCATGGTCGTGCCGCCCGCGAGCAGCACGAGGGGCGCCGCCGCATCGCCGAAGTGCTCGACCCCAAGCGTGACGCCGCCGGGCGTGCGGAACGATTGGACCGTCGGAGTCATTGTCAAACCCCCAGGCTCGGCGAAGCGCTTCTTCCAGCCTCCGAGCCATGGCCAGAGCCAGCGCCGGGATCGGTGGGGGGCATTCGTGTCAGCGACGATTGACGTGCAGGGTGGGCCGGTAGACGAGCTCCTGGATGTCGCCGTCGAGCCTCCGGTGCTCGAGCAGTTCCAGGTCGAAGTCGGCGGCACCGCCGAGGACCGGATCCGTTCCGGTCCGGCCGGTGATCACCGGGAAGATCGTCACCTGGACGCGGTCGACCAAGCCGGCGGCCATCAGCGCCCAGTTCAGCGACAGGCTGCCGTGCGAGCGCAAAGGTACCCCGGACTCCTCCTTGAGCCGGGCGACGATGTCGACGGCGTCGCCGCTCACGACGGTCGCGTCCGGCCAGTCGAGGGGTCCTTCCAGCGTGGACGACACCACCGTGGCCGGCATGCTTCGCATCCGAGTGACCCACGGGTCACGCACCTCAGACCCCTCGCTGCTCGAGGCCAGCATCTGCACGAACTGCCGGAACGTGGTGGCCCCGAAGACCATCCGCTGCTCCGCGTCGAACAAGGCGAGACGGTGGTCGAGCAACTCCGGACCCTGCTTGCCCCAGTAGCCGCCCCAGTCGCCGTCGCCCCCATAGGAGCCATAGCCGTCGAGGCTGGAGAAGACGTCGAAGGTGTAGGAAGCGGTCACGGGGACTCGCACCCCAGCACCCGGGTGTGGAACCGGTTCAGCGTGGCGTCCTGGTCACCCACCGCAACCACGACACTCAGCACTCTCGTTGTCTTCGTCATGCCCAAGTAGACCCCGACTCCTCTCGAAACTCATCGGTCACGCCCGGTCGTACCCCTTGCCAGCACTAGGGCTGTGTACAGATCCAGCTGGCCGGGCGCCGCCAGGTTCCTGGACATGCCGCGAGCCGGACGCTCACGAAGCCCTCGGCCCGGCACTTCGAACCGGCGGCGTGCGCCCTGGCCCAGCGCACAGCAGCCACGAGCGATCAGAACTCATCGACGTTGGGAACTGAACGTTGCGGGCAGCGACACGCGCTCCGTGGCCGTCACCGGGCAGTTCGCCATGGCCGCCCTCACAGCCAAGGGCCGCCAAGCCGTCGACGAAGCGCTCCAAGCCCACCTGGCGAACGAGGAACGGCTGCTCGGTGCCCTCTCACCTGAAGGACCATCACGCTGACCGCGTCCCCCACCACGCCGTGGAGCTCCCGATCAGGAGCCCGACTCGCGCCTAGGCATCGCCGCGCAGCTTGCCCAGCAGGATGGCCGCGCCCAAGCCAGCGAGGAAGACGCCGGCCTGGCCCGGGATCAGCCTGCCGTATGCAGGTCCAGGCCCAAGTCGAGTGCGGGTGCGGAATGCGTCAGCGCCCCGACGGCCAGGAAGTCCACACCGGTCTGCGCCACCGCCCTCGCGTCCTGGAGACGAAGACCGCCGCTGGCCTCGGTCAGCACGCCTCGGGCCGACCTGGCGAGGGCCACCGCCTGGCTCATTTCCGAGAGGGTCATGTTGTCCAGGAGCAGCACGCCGACGCGGGCCGCGACAGCCTCACGTACCTGATCCAGCGTGTCGCACTCGACTTCCAGCGTCGCGGCCGGCGCGTGTAACCGAATCGCTCGTACAGCGGCGGCGATTCCGCCGGCGGCCACGACGTGGTTGTCCTTGACCAGCGCAGCGTCCCCGAGGCCCATCCGGTGGTTGGCGCCGCCCCCGCAGCGTACGGCGTACTTCTGCAGCTGGCGCAGCCCCGGCACAGTCTTGCGGGTGTCGCGGATGACGGCGCTGGTGCCCGCGACCTCATCGACCCAGGCGCGGGTGAGCGTGGCAATCCCCGAGAGGTGTGTCAGCAGGTTCAGCAGCGTCCGTTCGGCCGTCAACATCGCACGAAGTGGGCCGGTGATGCGCAGCACGGCCGCTCCTTGAGTAACCCGTTCCCCGTCACCTCGTAGGACCTCTGCTGCCAGACCGGACCCGGCCGCCTCCAGGACACAGAGCGCGACCGGCAGGCCGGCCAGAGTCCCGGCGGCCCGGGCGACGACGTGGGCGGTCGCCGAGGCCGCCGGCGGCACCGTAGCCTCCGTGGTCACATCCGGCCCGAGCCGCAGATCCTCCGCCAGCGCGGTTCGTACCACCCGTTCCACGTCGGCCGGGTCGAGACCGGCCACCTCAAGCGCGCCAAGCACGCGGGGGGAGAACGCCCTCACGCGGCCGTAGCCTCCCGACGCGCCGAGCGCACGCGGATCTGGTCCCCATCGAGGCGCAGCGTCAGGTGGTCCGCCCACTCCGGCCGCGATGCTGGCGCGTCGGTGCGCCGATGGCAGCCGCGGCTCTCCCGCCTGGCCAACGCGGCCGCCGCGACCAGCGTGGAGACCGTGTGCAGGCCGGTCGCCTCGACCGTTGCCAGGTCCAGTTCCGGACTCGACGCGGCGGGCACGGCCGCGAGCTGCTCGAGCAGGCGTTCCAGTCCCGTGGGTGAGCGGAGCACGCCCAACCCGAGCGAGGTCGCGTGAGCGGTGCCGGATTGCGAGGCGGCAGCGACGCCCCAGCCGTGTAGCCCAGGTACCGGTTCGCCACCGGTGGGCAGCCGGGCGGCCAACAGCTCCCCGGCTCCCCGACCGGCAACCAGCGCCTCGGTCACCGAGTTCGAGGCCAGCCGGTTGGCTCCGTGAACGCCGGTACAGGCGACCTCACCGACCGCGAACAGTCCCGGCACCGACGTGCGCCCCAGCAGATCCGCCCGTACCCCGCCGCAGGCGTAGTGCGCGCCCGGGGCGACCGGTATCGGCTCGGTGACGGGGTCGATACCAGCCACGCGACACCCGGCCAAGACGGTGGGGAAGCGGCGCTCCAGAACGGCGCGGCCGAGCCTCGTGGCGTCGAGGAACACGTGCGTGGCGACGCCTCCCGGCGCCTCGGCCATCCGCTGCTGCATCGCGGCGGTCACGACGTCGCGGGGGGCCAGGTCGGCGAGCGGGTGCCGGTCGGCCATGACCCGTCTCCCGACCGCGTCGAGGAGTACCGCACCGGCACCGCGTAGCGCCTCGGTGACCAGCATCTGTTGCCCCCGAGCCGCCGCGCCGCGCCAGAGCACCGTGGGGTGGAACTGCATGAACTCCACATCCTGCACCTCGGCCCCCGCCCGGAGCGCCTGGCATAGCCCATCGCCGGTCGCGCCCGCTGGGTTTGTGGTCGCCGCCCAGGCCTGCCCGAGGCCGCCCGTTGCCAGTACGACCGCCCGGGAACGCACCGCGCCGGCCTGGAGCCCGCCGCTGGCGTCGACCCGCCCAGCGGTGACACCCACGGCGGCGCCGGTCCCGTCGAGCAGGACGTCGAGGGCTGACACGTGCTCGAGCAGCTCCACGGGTGAGGCCCGCAACGCCGAGACCAGGGTGCGGTCCACTTCGGCGCCGGAGGCGTCACCACCAGCATGGACCACGCGATCACGGGAGTGGCCACCCTCACGGCTGAGCGCGAGTCTGGCCCGCTGCCCGCGTACGTCGTCGTTGTCGACGTCGAAGGCCGCGCCTAGGTGGCGCAGTCGCGCGAGTTCGAGCGGAGCCGCGGCCACCAGCCGGCGTACGGCCTCGGCGTTGCACAGCCCCGCGCCCGCCGCGAGGGTGTCATGCACGTGCAGGTCGAAGGAGTCACCCGGATCGAGTACGGCGGCCAGCCCGCCCTGCGCCAGCGCCGTCGCGCCCGACCCGAGGGCGCCCTTGCACAGCAGCAGGACCCGGCGGCCACCGCCAGCAGCGGCCAGCGCCGCGGAGCACCCGGCCGCGCCGGCGCCGACGACGACGACATCGGCCTCACGCTCCCAGGTGAGCGCCGGCGCAGGGAGGCGCCGCACCGTGGGCCCGGTCACTCGGCGACCGCCGAGGGCGTGCCGACCGCAATCATCGCCTCAACCGCGCGCCGAGCCCGACCCGCGACGGTCGAATCGACGTGCACCTCATCGACGCCGTCCCGCAGGCAACGCAGCAACGCGGCGGGTGTGGTCATTTTCATGTACGGGCACACGGCGCGCGGGTTGACGGGTTCGAAGCGCGCCCGCGGGTTGGCCTGGCGCAGCTGGTGCAGCATGCCGACCTCGGTGGCGACCAGGACGTGCCGGGCGTCGGTCTGCCGGGCGTGCTCGAGCATGCCGCCGGTGGAGAGCACGTGGGTGCGCGACGCCGGCAGGTCACCCATGCCGGCGAGCCACAGCGCGGACGTGGCGCACCCGCACTCCGGATGGACCAGGACCTCCGCCTCGGGTGCGGCGGCCACCCGTTCCCGCAGGTCCGGGCCGGAGATGCCGGCATGTACGTGGCACTCGCCCATCCAGACGTGGATGCCCGGCCGAGCGGTCGTCCGCTGCACATGGGCGCCGAGGAACTGGTCGGGCAAGAAGAGCACCTCGCGATCCGGTGGCAGTCCGGCGACGATCGCAGCGGCGTTGGCCGATGTGCAGCAGACATCGGACTCAGCCTTCACCTCTGCCGTGGTGTTCACGTAGGCGACGACCAGGGCTCCGGGATGCTCGGCCTTCCAGGCCCGTAGCTGGGCGGCGGTGATGCTGTCCGCAAGCGAGCATCCGGCCCGCCGATCAGGGATGAGGACCGTGCGGTCCGGCGCGAGAATCTTGGCGGTCTCCGCCATGAAGTGCACGCCGGCGAACACGATCGTGCTCGCCTCGCTCGCCGCAGCCAGCCGAGACAAGGCGAGGGAGTCCCCGACATGGTCGGCCACGTCCTGGATCTCCGGCGCCTGGTAGTTATGCGCCAAGATCACCGCATCCCGCTCGGCTGCGAGGCGGCGTACCTCTGCTGCCCACGCTGGGGTCGCGGTCATCTCTGTCGGGGAATCGACGGACCAGGCGAGCTCGGTCAATGACACGTCGCCTCCAGGGCGCTCCGGGTTTTCGTCTAACAGGCGCAAACCTGACGGGAAGGGTACCATGCCCGCGAATGACGAGAGGAGCCTGCATGACGGACGTGAGCCTCGGCCCCCCGCCGTCGCCCGCGTACCCGCACGAGGCACTCGCCGTCGTGCTCCGCGTTCGCACCGGGCAGTTGCAGGTGCTGCTCTGGCAACGAGCCGAGGACCCCTACGCGGGCTTCTGGGTCCTGCCTGGTGGGCTGCTGGCCGCAGACGAGCGGCTCGGCACAGCGCTCGCCCGTCAGCTGGCCGCCAACGTCGATGTGCAGGAGATCGCCCACCTCGAACAGCTGGAGACCCGCAGCGATCCCCGGCGGGACCCGCGCGGCCGAGTGCTGGCCACCGCCTACCTCGGTCTCATTCCCACCGACGCCGAGCCCGCGCTACCGGCGGACACCAGGTGGTACCGGGTGGATGACCTACCGCCGACCGGTTTCGACCACGGTTCGCTCGCCCAGTCGGGGCAGGCGCGGCTTCGAGCGAAACTCTCGTACACGACGATCGGCTATGCCATAGCGCCGCAGACCTTCACGATCTCCCAGCTGCGCGGGGTCTACGCAGCCGCTCTCGGCCACGACGTGTCAGCGACCAACCTCCAGCGGGTGCTGCTGCGGCGCGGCGTGCTCGAGCGTACGGATGTCACGACGATGCCGAGTCGTGGCGGTGGCCGACCGGCCGCCGTGTACCGCTTCCGAGAGCGGCGCCTGACCGTGACTCACGAGTTCCCGGCGTTCCGGCCCCGTCCGTGACTGCCGGGACGCCCGGTGAGGCGGGCAGCCACCACCGGCGACCTGAGGACGACTGGCGAACCCAGGGGCGGGATTGCTGCTCGGGACCGCAGCCTGAGCGCGCAGCGGTGCGTCATCCGGCTGGTTGCGATACCCGCTCCCCGGCCGAGTTCTTCAGGATGGCGGCGGCCAGGGCCGCGGGGTCGTCCCACTGCGGGGCATGCCCGCAGCCCGGGAGGAGGCTCCAGGTGGCGTGTCGCGGCAACTCCGCGCTGTGGCTGTTGGCGGCCGGTGGGAGGAGGCGGTCATTGGCCGCCAGCACCAGGTGTACCGGCAGGCTCAACGCGGCGCCGCCGGTGAACCGGGCCCCCATCATCCCGTGGTACACCGCGAGGAATCCCGGGGCTGCTGCGAGATCGGCGGCGGCGGCGATCGCCAACTCCGGCGCCACCTCGGCCGGGCGGGCGCTGGAGGTGGAGAGCAGCACCCGCCGTCCGGTACGACTGGACAGCAGGACAGGTGCGATGCGGCGGCAGGCAACCGCCAGGGCCCGGCTCTTGCGAAGCTCGAGCCGGGCGCGGCGTTGCGCCGTCGTGGGCCACAGTCCCGCCGGGCACACCGCGGTGACCGCGCCGATGCGGCCGCGGGTGGCCAGCTGCAACGCGACCCAGCCGCCGTAACTGTGACCGGCAACGTGCGGGCTGTCCAGAGCCAGCGCGTCGAGGAGGCGCTCGACCGCGAGGGCCATCATCGCCGGGGTGTGCGGCTCCGCCGCGCGCAGCCGCGGGGAACGTCCGAAGCCGGGCAAGTCGATGGCGACCACGTCTCGATGCGGTTGCAGGAAGGGCAGCACCGGATCCCAACTGCGATGCGAACCGCCGGCACCGTGAAGCAACACCAGGGGTTCCCCGCGACCGAGCCGCTGATAGGCAACACCGGCGACTACGCGCAATCCATCGACCGTCACGCTTTGCACTATCCACCTTGACCGGCGCGGTCCGTCGCCCCGCCGGTGCGGAGCAGGTCGACGACATCGGCCAGCGCGCTCTCCCCGCCGACGTTGCCGGGGAACACGACGTAGGGAATGCCGCCGGCCCCGGCGGCGGCCGCGACCGGTTGGAACACCGAGATCTGGCCGGGCAGCAGTTGCCCGAGGACGACGGCCCGGCGGATACCGAGGCCATGGACCGCCACGTCGTGCGACGTCGTCCCGCCCTTGCCGACGACCCAGGCCGGCCGGGCGCGCATCGCGCCGCGCACGACGTCGGTCAGCGCGGCGGACACGGCCCGCGCGATCTCCTGGCTGGTCGAGCCGTCGGCGCCGGTGACCAGCGTCCGACTGGTGAAGAGCAGCACGTCGGCGTGCGCGAGGGTGGCGGTCACCCGCTCGGTGAGCTCGCGGACGCGGGCGTCCCGGTCCCCGCCCTCGATCAGGGTAGACACGACCAGTTCCACCTCCGCGAGGGTGCCGCGGGCCCGCGCGACGGCGACCTGGCGGCTGGTCGACGCGACATGGGAACCGACGACCACCAGGCCGTGGCCTCGCGGTGCTCCGGCCGGCCAGATCTGCTCCGCGGTGAGCGGGGCTTGTGGCTCCACCCCGGCCAGCGCGCGTACGAAGGACGGTCCGCTGCGATGGAGGAAGGACGCGCCGCCGGCCTCGGCGTCGTGCAGGCCGAGGACGACGATCTCCAGATCGGCGTAGCCGGTGGCGTTGACCACGAGGAAGTCGCCGCCGGTCAGCCCGATGAGCACCTCGGCCACCCGCGACGGACCACCGATCCGTATGTCGTGCAGCGTCAACGCGTGCACCCGGGCCGGTCCCACGCCCTGCTCGACCAGAAAGTCCCGCAGGTCCGAGGACCGGTAGCCGAACGTGGCGTCCCGGGCGTACTCGGTCTCGCCGACCGGAACAAGGTCCTGACCCACCCGCGCCCAGTGCACGTTCCCGGCCGTGAAGCGGCCGGCCTCGAAGTAGCCGGGGACGAACAGTACCCCGTCGAATCCTCGGCCGAGCACGTCGCGCCGAGCCTGCTCGAGCGCCTGCACTTCGGAGATCACGTGCCCGCGCAGGGTGGAGTCACCGCGGCTCACCACCGTGACCGGCGCTTGAAGATGTCGGCCTAGCTCGAACAGCGCGCGGCCGGCGTCGAGGGTCACGGCGGCCGCCGCGGCCTCCGGAAGGCTCCGGGAGTTGGTCAGGATGAAGCAGGTGGATCCGGGATCGGCGAGTGCGGCGGCGTACTCAGCAGGCTCCAGCACGGTGACCACGGACACGCCGTGCACCGCCTGCGAACCGGTCGGGTCATCGTCGAGGACGGCGATTCGCCGCCCCGTCCGCGCGTTCACGGCACGGATCCGCGCTCGGGCGCCCGTGAGGGGGGCCACGCCCGGCGCGGCAGCCAGGATCTCCGCGGCGCTGGGCAGTTTCCGGCCCGGAAATCGCGTCATCGAGCCGGGCCCCTCATCGAGGCCGTCCTCCCGTCCTGCCTCGGGAACTCAGGACACCTGCAACCCGCCGTTGATGTCGTAGGTCGCCGCCGTTATGTAGCCGGCATCCTCGCCGAGGAGAAAGGCGATCAGAGCAGCGACTTCACGGGGCGTTCCGACCCGGCCGACCGGCATGTCGGCGGTCATCTGCGCCTTGCGCGCCCCGGTCAGTGGCCCGCCCATGATGTCGGTGTCCACCGGTCCCGGCGCCACGCAGTTGACGGTGATGCCGTGCCTCCCCATCTCCCGGGCAAGCGCCCGGGTGAAGCCGATGATCGCCGCCTTGGAGGCGCTGTACGGAACCTTGGAGTACGTCCCACCGCCGCGCTGCGCGGAGATCGAGGAGACGTTGACGATGCGTCCCAGTCGCCTGTCGATCATGCCGGGAAGGACTCGCCTGGTGACGAAGAACGTGCCTCGGACGTTGACGTCGAACACCCGGTCCCACTCCTTGGTGGTGACGTCAAGGAACTCCACCGGTGAGCTGACACCCGCGACATTGGCCAAGCCGACGACCGGCGGCAGGACGGCCTCCACCTGGGCGATGGCCGAGTCGACCGAATCCTCGTCGGCGACGTCCGTGGCGATCCCCACCGCGGGTACCCCCCGGTCGGCGGCGATCTCCCGGGCTGTCCGCGTGGACCCCTCCCCGTCGAGGTCCAGGATGGCCACCGACCAACCGTCACTCGCCAGCCGGTCCGCCGTCGCGCGGCCGATGCCGCGCCGCGAAGCGGCGCCGGTGAGGACCACCGTGCGGTCGGCGGGAAAAGGTGCGCAATCGGTCATGACATTGGCCTCCGCTTCCCCAATCCCGGACCCCTTGTCCGGACGCCACTCCCGTCCGATGCTACGGAACGCGGCTTCAGCGGATTCCACCTGAACCAGGCGGAAAACCCGAGCCGCCTGCCGAGACGTACAGTGCCCGTCCGGGCTGGATGCGGGCGCGCCAAGGCAGGCCCGAGGAAGGGCCTGGTGGGTCTAGCGCAGGGCTGCAACCGGCGGGACAATCAACTCTGTTGGACGTCGCTACAGCCCAGGAGGTCGCGATGCGCGCTTCCATCGGTGACCGAGTACGTGTTCGAGGGCACTCCGTCGGCAACGCCGACCGGCAAGGAGAGATACGGAAGATCCAAGGGCCTGACGGCTCTCCGCCTTTCGTCGTTCTCTGGGACGACGGGCATGAAGGGTTGTTCTTTCCGGGACCGGATGCCGACGTGCTCCCGGCAGCGTCCGCCCGGCAGGGGTAACCGTTCGGGGATGGCTCCGCTTGGCTGACTGCTTACGGTAATCGCCGCCTCGGACGGTCCACTCGGCATCGTCCTCGGCCAACAGTCGTGGCCCTGCCCGGTCACCACCATCCGCACCTGGCGGCCTGCCAACGGCCATCAGGGCCCGCGCGGAGGCTTCGGCTGTCGCGTCGGCCGAGCAGTCAGCTCGGCGTATAGTGCCGTTCCGGCTGGCCGACGTAGATCTGGCGTGGACGTCCGATCTTCGTCGCCGGGTCCAGCATCATCTCGCGCCAGTGCGCGATCCAACCGGGCAAACGACCGATCGAGAACAGCGCGGGAAACATCGGCAGCGGAAAGCCCATGGCGCGGTACATCACCCCGGTGTAGAAGTCGACATTGGGATAGAGCTGCCGCTCCCGGAAGTAGTCATCGTCCAAGGCCGCTGATTCCAGCGCGAGGGCGATGTCCAACAGCGGATCGCGCCTGTCCAGCCGGCGGAGCACCTCCTCCGCGGAGCGCTTCACGATCGCCGCACGGGGATCGTAACTGCGGTACACCCGGTGGCCGAAGCCCATCAGCCGCACCCCGGGTTCTTGCTTCTTCACCTGCCGGATGAACGCGGGCACGTCCGCACCATCATCGGAGATGCGCTGCAGCATTTCGACGACGGCCTGGTTGGCGCCGCCGTGCAGAGGGCCGAACAGCGCACTGACTCCCGACGACACCGACGCGAAAAGGTTGGCACGACTGGATCCGACCAGGCGTACGGTGGACGTCGAGCAGTTCTGCTCGTGATCGGCGTGCAGGGTGAACAGCATGTCCAGCGCAGCGGGGATGGCTGGGTCCACCTCGTAGGGCTGGGTTGGGACACCGAACGTCATCCGCAGAAAATTCTCAACGTACCCCAGGGAGTTGTCCGGGTACAGGAACGGCTGACCAATCGACTTCTTATAGGCATAGGCGGCGATCGTCGGCAGCTTCGCGATCAGCCGTAGTGTCGCCAACTCCACGTGTTCGGGGTCGAAGGGGTCTTCATTGTCCTGGTAGAACGTCGACAGCGCACTGACCGCCGAGGACAGCACGGACATCGGGTGGGCGTCCCGCGGAAAGCCGTCGAAGAACCGTCGCAGGTCCTGGTGCACGAGCGTGTGCATTTGAATCTTGTGCGTGAAGTTGTCCCGCTGGCTTTCCGTGGGGAGCTCGCCGTAGATCAACAGGTGAGCCACGTCGAGGAACGGCACCGACCCGGCGAGCTCCTGAATCGGGTAGCCGCGATAACGCAGGATGCCGGCCTCACCGTCGATGAAGGTGATCGCCGACACACACGCCGCGGTGTTGCCGAAGCCAGGATCCAGCGTGACGTACCCGGTTTCCCCCAACAGCCGGCCGATGTCCAGACCGTGGGGGGCCTCGGTGCCGGTCACCGTCGGAAGCGGCAACGCCCCGTCGGGGCCACTGAGCTCGAAGGTTGACATCGCGTCGTCCCCTTTCACCCCCGCGGGAGCGTCGATTCTGTAGGTTCCTCCCGCAGTATCGCGTAGTCCGACTGCACGATCGACGGCATCACCGGCGGGTGCAGAAACGTCACCGGCCGAGGTGCCTTCTCCGAGGCCGGGCGGGCGACCTGCTGGCGAAGCTGAGTGCCGTCGCCGGGGTCAATCCGTGCTGGCCCCGAGCCTCACCGTCCTCGTTCTCGATGTGCGGGGGGTACACCTGAGACATCCGAGCAGTCAGTGGTTGCCGTCGGAGTCGCGGTCGGCACAGTCGGCGTCCTCGAGATGTCGGTAGGCGCGGTTGCGGATACGCAGCACGACGGCGGCAAGCACCGCAGCGAGCAGGCTGCCGGCGAGCACCCCCACCTTGACCTGTTCGTCGCGTTCGCTGGTGGGGCCATAGGCGAGTTCGCCGATGAGGAGGCAGACGGTGAAGCCGATCCCGGCCAGAAGCGCCAGGCCGAGCACGTCGATCCAGCTGAGCTCCTCGTCGAGATGGGCTCCGGTCAGCCGGGCGACGAGGTAGGCGGCGGTGACTATGCCGATGGCCTTGCCGAGCACGAGCCCGGCGATGATGCCGAGGGCGATCCTGCTTGCGAGCGCGTCCCCGAGACCGGCGCGTCCGCCGACGCTGACTCCGGCGGAGAAGAACGCGAAGACCGGTACGGCGATACCGGCGGACAGCGGCCGGAAGCGGTGCTCGAAATGTTCGGCGAGGCCTGGGCCGGCGTCCGGGCCGCCGGCCCGCTCGCTGCGGGCAACGGGGACCGCGAAACCGAGGAGCACCCCGGCGACGGTGGCGTGCACGCCGGAGGCGTGCACCAGGCTCCAGGTCGCGGTCGCCAGTGGGAGCAGCAGCCACCAGGACCGCAGCCGCCGCTGGACCAGCACGGCGAAGGCGGCGAGAGGCACCAGCGCCACCAACAGTGGGGTGACGGACAGGTCGGTGGTGAAGAAGACCGCGATGATCGCGATCGCGAGCAGGTCGTCCACCACCGCCAGCGTGAGGAGGAAGGTGCGCAGCGCGGCGGGAAGGTGGCTGCTGATGACGGCGAGGACGGCGAGGGCAAACGCGATGTCGGTCGCGGTCGGAATCGCCCAACCACGCAGCGCCCCGCCGCCGGTGTCGCGGTTGAACAGCAGAAAGACCAGCGCGGGCACGACCATCCCGCCGAGCGCGGCGGCGACGGGCAGCGCGGCCCGACGGGGATCGCGGAGGTCGCCAGCGACGAACTCGCGTTTGACTTCCAGCCCGGCCACGAAGAAGAAGACCGCGAGCAGGCCGTCGGCGGCCCATTGCGCGACGGACAGGTCCAGGTGCAGCGAGTCCGGGCCGAAACGGGCGTCACGCAGCGAGGTGTAGGTCTCGGTCCAGGGCGAGTTCGCCCACGCCAGCGCCAGCAGGGTCGCGAGGAGCAGCAGCGCCCCGCCGACGGTCTCCTGACGCAGAATCTCGGTGATGCGGCTGGCCTCCGGCCAGGTGCCCCGGCTGAACAGTGTGGGACCCGGCCCACGGTCAGCACGCTCGGACGCGCTCACCCGCGCTCCTTGGCTGCTCGTCGGACGTCAGCCGCCCGGACGCCCCCACGCACCGCGGTCAACGGCATGGAAGGGTCGAGGCGGGGCGGAGCGCCGGGATGACCGGTATCGGACCGGAGCGGCGACCGCTGGTCACAGGAAGTAGCGCAGCCACAGGTACGGCCAGGAGAGCAGGACGGTGATGGCGGCCACGAGCAGGCCGTAGCGGCTGAACTGCCAGAAGCTGATTGGTTGACCGTTGCGCGCGGCGATGCCGAGCACGACGACGTTGGCGCTGGCGCCGATGGCGGTGGAGTTCCCCCCGAGAAGGCCGCGTGGCCGTCGGTCGCCCCGATCAGCACCATGGCGGCGGCACCAGCGAGAGCTACGACGACCCGGTTGACCCATTCGGTGGCGATGAACAGATAAGCCGCCGCGAAAACGGTGATCGCGAGTGCTGGCCTCATGCCGGGGGGAGCAGGACGTTGAGCAAGCTGGAAACGGTGATCGCCCCGAGCAGCTCCTCACCGTCGACCACGGCCACCAGCGGGCTGTGCAGACCGGCCATCACCGCGGCCACCTCCATCGCTGTCGCCCCGCCGTCCACCACGGTCAACGTCACCCGCTCCCGAGGAAGCAGCTCCCGCACCGAGCAATCCTCCAGGCGGGCGCACAAGCCGTCCGAATGGCGTTCGTCCTAGGCCCGGGCAAGGACTGGATCCTCTTGAACGTAATCAGGGAGAACGAACCGCAACACCTGCGACCCGGGGAGCACCGTCTTGGGGCGCCCGTGAACGTCTAGGACGATCAGCCCGGGCAGCCTGCGTTCGGCGAGCAGCCGGGCCGCCTCGAGCGCGTTGGTGTCCAGTCCGACGACCGGAAAGGGCCGGGCGAGATTACGGGCCAGCATAAACACTGCTCCGCTCGTGACGACGGCAGCGGCATCGCCGACCAGGCATCTCGGCACACCACCGGCCAGCATAGAAGGCGGATCACCTTCGCCGGATCCCACCCGATGCTTCGCACGTCAGAACCCAGCTGACAGCCCTCACCGCCTTGGCGTCCGGGTGCGCGCCTCCGGAAACTTGGCGTGTTCGCCGCCGGAACGAAGGGTCGCACGCCGCTCGCCACGGTGAGAAAGGTCGTCGCCGCCGGCGGCGTGGAACCGAACTCGGTCTGTGCCAGCCGGCTGTCAGGCGGGACCGCCTTGGTGTGCGACCGGCCGCCGGTGTGCGATGGGGGGCATGAGTACAGATCACGTCCTCGTCGGCACCGGCCCGATCGCCCCCGAGCAGGTCGCGCGGGTCGCCCGGGGCGGCGCCGGCGTCCGGCTCGGCGAGGACGCGGTCGCGGCGATCACCGCGAGCCGCCGGATCATCGAGGAGCTGGCCGGCGACCCGGAGCCGCATTACGGGATCTCGACCGGCTTCGGCGCGCTGGCCACCAAGCACATCCCGGCCGAGCAGCGGGATCACCTGCAGCGCAGCCTGATCCGTTCGCACGCCGCCGGGTCCGGCCCGGAGGTGGAGCGCGAGGTGGTACGGGCCATGATGCTGCTGCGGCTGTCCACGCTGGCCACCGGCCGGACCGGCATCCGGCTCGGCACCGCCGTGGCCTACGCCGCCATGATCGACGCCGGTCTCACCCCGGTGGTGTACGAGCACGGGTCGCTGGGCTGTTCCGGTGACCTGGCGCCGTTGGCCCACGTGGCACTCGCGCTGATCGGCGAAGGGCAGGTCCGGGACGGCGGCGGGGCGCTGCGGCCGGCCGCCGAAGCGCTTCTGGAGCACCGGATCACCCCGGTACGGCTCGCCGAAAAGGAGGGGCTGGCCCTGGTCAACGGCACCGACGGGATGCTCGGCATGCTGGTTCTGGCGATCGCCGACCTGCGCCGGCTCCTGGCCACCGCCGACCTGGCGGCCGCGATGAGCGTCGAGGCGCTGATGGGCACCGACGCCGCCTACGCCGCCGACCTGCAGGCGCTACGGCCACACCCCGGACAGGCCGCGTCGGCGGCAAACCTGCGCGCACTGCTCGCCGGCAGCGGTGTGATGGCCGCCCACCGCGGCCCGGAATGCACCCGCGTGCAGGACGCCTACTCGCTGCGCTGCGCGCCCCAGGTTCACGGCGCGGCGCGGGACACGCTCGAGCACGCCGCGGTGGTTGCCGGTCGGGAACTGCGTGCCGCGATCGACAACCCGGTGGTCACGGTGGACGGTCGGGTGGTGTCCAACGGCAACTTCCACGGCGCGCCGGTGGGGTACGTGCTGGACTTCCTGGCCATTGCCGCGGCGGACGTGGCCAGCATGAGCGAGCGCCGTACCGACCGCTTCCTCGACCCGGCGCGTAACCACGACCTGCCCGCCTTCCTCGCCGGTGACCCGGGCGTGGACTCCGGACACATGATCGCCCAGTACGTGGCCGCCGGCATCGTCAGCGAACTCAAGCGACTCGCCGTCCCGGCCAGCGTCGACTCGATCCCGTCGTCGGCGATGCAGGAGGACCACGTCTCGATGGGCTGGGCGGCGGCCCGCAAGCTGCGCCGCGCCGTCGACGGGTTGACCAGGGTGCTGGCCATCGAAATTCTCACCGCCGCCCGCGCCCTGGACCTGCGCGGCCCCCACCAGCCGGCGCCGGCCACCGCGGCCGTCCGCGACGCGGTCCGCGCGGCCGGCGTCCCCGGCCCCGGCCCCGACCGCTACCTGGCCCCGGACATCGCGGCGGTCGCCGAGCTGGTGGCCGCCGGCAGCCTGCTCCCGCCCGGCCTGCGCTGAGCCCACTTCCAAGGTAAGGATGAGGACCATGGACGGATCCCGACCGGTACGTGCCCCCCGCGGCACCACGCTTGACGGCGAAGAGCTGGCAGACCGAGGCGCCGCTGCGGATGTTGCAGAACAACCTCGACCCCGAGGTCGCCGAGCGCCCGGACGACCTGGTGGTCTACGGCGGGACCGGGCGGGCGGCCCGGGACTGGCGCAGCTTCGACGCCATGATCCGTACGCTGAGCACCCTGGAGGCGGATGAGACCATGCTGGTCCAGTCCGGACGCCCGGTGGGGGTGATGCAGACCTCCGAATGGGCGCCGCGGGTGCTGATCGCCAACTCGAACCTGGTGGGGGACTGGGCGACCTGGCCGGAGTTCCGCCGCCTAGAACAGCTCGGCCTGACCATGTACGGCCAGATGACCGCCGGATCCTGGATCTACATCGGCACCCAGGGCATCGTGCAGGGCACGTACGAAACCTTCGCCGCGGTGGCCGACAAGCGCTTCGGCGGCACGCTCGCCGGCACCTGGACGCTGACCGGCGGCTGCGGTGGGATGGGTGGCGCGCAGCCGCTGGCGGTCACCCTCAACGGCGGCGTGTGCTTGGTGGTCGACGTGGATCCCGCACGGCTGCGGCGCCGGGTCGAGCATCGCTACCTCGACGAGGTCGCTCCCGACATCGACACCGCGATCGGCAGCTGCCAGCAGGCCAAGCGCGACCGGGCGGCGGCCAGCATCGGGTTGGTGGGCAACGCCGCCGAGGTGTTCCCCGAGCTGCTGCGCCGCGGGCTGGAGATCGACATCGTCACCGACCAGACCAGCGCCCACGATCCGCTCAGCTACCTGCCCGCGGGCATCGAGCTGGCGAACTGGCAGCGCCTCGCCGAGGCGAAGCCGGCGGAGTTCACCGACCGGGCCCGGGCGTCGATGGCCCGCCAGGTGGCGGCGATGGTCGGCTTCCTGGACGGCGGCGCGGAGGTGTTCGACTACGGCAACTCCATCCGCGACGAGGCCCGGCTCGGCGGGTACGAACGGGCCTTCGACTTCCCCGGCTTCGTCCCGGCCTACATCCGGCCGCTGTTCTGCCAGGGCAAGGGGCCGTTCCGGTGGGTGGCGCTGTCCGGGGATCCAGCGGACATCGCGGCCACCGACCGGGCGGTCTGCGAGCTGTTCGGCGACAACGACCGGCTGCAGCGCTGGATGCGGGGCGCGAGGGGCATCGCGTTCCAAGGCCTGCCGGCCCGGATCTGCTGGCTGGGCTACGGGGAACGCGACGTCGCCGGGCTGCGCTTCAACGACATGGTCGCCGCCGGGCAGCTCAGCGCGCCGATCGTGATCGGGCGGGACCACCTGGACTGCGGCTCGGTGGCCTCACCGTACCGGGAGACCGAGGCGATGGCCGATGGCTCGGACGCGATCGCCGACTGGCCGCTGCTCAACGCGCTGGTCAACACCGCCAGCGGGGCGAGCTGGGTGTCGATCCACCACGGTGGCGGCGTCGGCATCGGCCGCAGCATTCACGCCGGGCAGGTGAGCGTCGCCGACGGCACCGACCTGGCGGCCCGCAAGCTGGCCCGGGTGCTGCGCAACGACCCGGGCATGGGGGTGATCCGCCACGTCGACGCCGGGTACCCGCTCGCCGAAGAGGTCGCCGCCGAGCGGCACGTCCGGGTGCCGATGCGCGAGGGCTCGTGAGCTTCGCAACGATGTGGGCCGACCTCGCGCCGGTCGGCCGGTCGGCTTCCACCGGGGGCTACCGCCGGCACGCCTGGACCAGGACCGACGCCGAGCTGCGGGAGTGGTTCACCGGCGCGGCGACCGGCCGGGGCCTGGAGGTGACCGCCGATCGAGTCGGGAACCTGTGGGCCTGGTGGGGCGACCCCGACTCCGCGGTCGCCGCCGGCCGGCCCGGTCTGGTACTCGGAAGCCATCTGGATTCGGTGCCCGACGGCGGGGCGTACGACGGTCCGCTCGGCATCGTCTCGGCGTTCGCCGCCCTCGACACGCTGCGGGCCGGCGGGTTCCGACCGGGCCGGCCGCTGGCGGTGGCCTGCTTCGCCGACGAGGAGGGCGCCCGGTTCGGGATCGCCTGCGCCGGGTCCCGGCTGCTCACCGGCGCGCTGCACCCCGACGCGGCCCTGGGCCGCCGCGACGCCGACGGCACCACGATGGCCGAGGCGATGCGGGCAGCCGGCCGCGACCCGGGCGCGGTCGGTCCTGACCCGGAGACCCTGCGCCGGGTCGGCACCTTCGTGGAGCTGCACATCGAGCAGGGCCGCAACCTCCTCGACGGCGGCGCGGCGGTGGGGGTGGCCTCGGCGATCTGGCCGCACGGCCGCTGGCGGCTGGACCTTCCCGGCCGGGCCGACCACGCCGGCACCACCCGGCTGGAGGACCGGATCGACCCGATGCTGGCCCTGGCCGCCGGGATCCAGGCCGCCCGGCAGTCCGCGCGGGACCGGGGGGCGCTGGCCACGATCGGCAGGGTCCGCGTCGAACCCAACGCGGTCAACGCCATCCCGTCGGCGGTGACCGCCTGGCTGGACGCCCGCGGCCCGGACCCGCAGGCGGTACACGCCGTGGTCGCCGACGTGGCCGCCGCCACCGCAGCGACGCCGGTCGAGGAGTCCTGGACGCCGCCGACGGCCTTCGACGGCGGACTGCGCGACCGGCTGTCGCGGCTGCTCGCCGGGCCGGACGGCACCCCGGCACCGGTGCTGGCCACCGGCGCCGGGCACGACGCCGGCATCCTGGTCCAGGCCGGGGTAGCGACCGCGATGCTGTTCGTCCGCAACCCCACCGGCGTCTCGCACTCCCCCGCCGAACACGCCGAGGACGCGGATTGCCTGGCCGGCGTGGACGCCCTGGCCCGCGCCTTGGAGGCGCTGGAGTGAGGACGTACTGGTGCGAGTACGCCTGGCTGGGCGCGGCCCCCGCCGCCGGTGTCCGGGTCGAGGTCGACGCCGGCCGGATCACCGCGGTCGGCCGGGCGGCCGCCGCCCAGCCCGGCGACAACCGGCTGGGCGGGCTGGTGCTTCCCGGCTTCGCCAACGCGCACAGCCACGCCTTCCACCGGGCGCTGCGCGGCCGTACCTCCTCCGGCGGCGGCACGTTCTTCACCTGGCGCCGGCAGATGTACGCCCTCGCCGGGCGGCTCGATCCCGACTCCTACCTCGCGCTGGCCCGGGCGGCTTACGCGGAGATGGCGCTGGCCGGGGTGAGTGCCGTCGGGGAGTTCCACTACCTGCACCACGGGCCGGGCGGCGTCCGGTACGCCGACCGCAACGCGATGGGGCACGCGCTGGTCCGGGCCGCCGCAGAGGCCGGGGTGCGGCTCACCCTGCTCGACACCTGCTACCTCACCGGCGGCCTGGACGCCGGCGGCCACACCGGCCTGGACGACGTGCAGGTCCGCTTCGCCGACCGGGACGCGGCGGCCTGGGCGGAACGCCGGGCGGGTCTGGCCGGCAGCGACCGGGTGCGGATCGGGGCGGCGGTGCATTCGGTACGCGCCGTGCCCGCCGAGGCGTTGCCGGAGGTCGCTGCGGCGGCCGCCGGGGGCCCGCTGCACGTGCACCTGTCCGAGCAGCCCGCGGAGAACGAGGCATGCCGGCAGCACTACGGCCGTACCCCGGCCGCGCTGCTCGCCGAGCGCGGGGTTCTCGGCCCGGCGACCACCGCGGTACACGCCACCCACCTCAGCGACGGCGACGTCGAGCTACTCGGCGCGACGGGCACCGGGGTCTGCGCCTGCCCGAGCACCGAGGCGGACCTGGCCGACGGCATCGGCCGCTTCGGCGCGCTCCGCGCCGCCGGGAGCCCGCTCAGCGTCGGCAGCGACCAGCACGTGCGGACGGACCTGCTCGCCGAGGCCCGCTCGGTGGAGTGCTACCAGCGGCTTACCACCGGGGTACGCGGCCACTTCACCGCGGCCGAGCTGGTCGCGATGCTCACCGTCGCGGGCCAGCGCTCGCTCGGCTGGGCAGACGCGGGAAGGATCACGGCCGGGCAGCGGGCCGATCTGGTCGCTATCCGGCTGGACAGCCCGTGCACCGCCGGCAGCCCCCCGGCGCAGGCCGTGACGGTCGCCGGGGCGCCCGAGGTGCACACCGTGGTCAGCGACGGTGCGGTCGTGGTCAGCGCCGGGCGCCACGTCCTCGGCGACGTCGGCGGGCTGCTGGCCCGAGCCATCGAACCGATGTGGGCATGAGCACCGTCGTCGTCGGGATCGGCGAGCTGGTCACCAACGACCCCGCGCTGGGCCGCACGCCGCTGGGCCTGGTGGCCGACGCCGCCCTGGTGCTGGCCGGCGGGGCGGTAGCCTGGGTCGGCCCGGCCGCTCGGGCCCCGGCCGCCGACCGGCGGATCGACGTCGGCGGGTCCGCCGTGCTGCCCGGTTTCGTGGACAGCCACGCGCACCTGGTCTTCGCCGGTGACCGGGCAGGCGAGTTCGAAGCCCGGATGTCCGGGCTGGCCTACACCGGTGGCGGCATCGCCTCCACGGTGGCCGCCACCCGGCAGGCGACGGATGACGAGCTGCGCACCGGGCTGGCCCGGCTGCTGGCCGAGATGCGGGCCCAGGGCAGCACCACCGTGGAAATCAAGAGCGGGTACGGCCTGACGGTCGCCGACGAGGCGCGGGCGTTACGGCTGGCCCGCGAGTTCACCCCGGAGACCACCTTCCTCGGGGCGCACGTCGTCCCGCCGGAGTACGCCGGCCTTCCGGGGGACTACCTCGAGCTGGTCACCGGGCCGATGCTGGCGGCGTGCGCCCGCTACGCCCGCTGGGTGGACGTGTTCTGCGAGCCGGCGTCCCCGCACGCCTTCGACGGCGACGCCGCCCGGACCGTGCTGCAGGCCGGCCGGGCCGCCGGCCTGGAGGTGCGGGTGCACGCCAACCAACTCTCGACCGGGCCGGGCGTCCGGCTGGCTGTGGAGCTGGACGCCGCCAGCGCGGACCACTGCACCTTCCTGACCGGCGCGGATGTCGATGCGCTGGCCGGCGGCAACACGGTGGCCACCCTCTTGCCGGGCGTCGAGTTCTCCACCCGCCAGCCCTACCCACCCGCGCGGCGGCTGCTCGACGCCGGGGTCACCGTGGCGCTGGCCAGTGACTGCAACCCGGGTAGCTGCTTCACCTCGTCCCTGCCGTTCTGCGTCGCCCTGGCAGTACGGGAGATGCGAATGACCCCGGCCGAAGCGGTGTGGGCCGCCACCGCCGGGGGCGCTCGGGCGCTGCGCCGCACGGATATCGGCCACCTCGGGGTCGGCGCCCGAGCCGACCTGGCTGTGCTGGCCGCGCCGTCCTACCGGCACCTGGCCTACCGGCCCGGCGTGCCGCTGGCGCGTACGCTTGCGGGGCCCGAGTGAGCATGTCCAGTTTGGACTACCAGTGGCACCGGAGTCGGTAGTGAACGTTGTCAGCCGGAGCAGGCTCACCACATCCGCGGTCGTCGTGATCGTGACGCTGGGCGTGGGTGCCCCGGTCTGGGAAGCTCAGGCGGCGCCGCGCCCGACGATCCGCTCTGCGGTGTCCCGGGTCGGAGCTACGGTGTTGCCGGGCCTGCCCGGCGCATCGGGGGCCACAAAGGCCCGTGCGATCAATGGAGCCGGGACCGTCGTCGGGTCGGCCACGAACGCTGGCGGCGTAGTGCACGCTGTCGTCTGGCGAGGCACCACGATCACCGATCTCGACCGCCGCGGGAAGGAGCCCAGTGCCGCGCTCGCGGTGAACGGGTCCGGGCAGATCGTGGGGACGACCGGCATGTCGTTCCACAACAGCGCGACGCTGTGGCAGGGCGGGCGAACGTACCTGTTGCCGGCTCCCCCGGATCCCTCCCCCGCTGACTTCATCTACGGCTGCGCCGCGACCTCGATCAACGACGCGGGTCTCATCGGCGGCTACTGCGATGTCGACGTCAACACGAGCGTCGTCGGACTCCCGGTGATCTGGCGCGACAAGAGCCCCATCGTGGCGTGGTCGCGGGGTGCGGTGCTGTCGGTGAACGACCGTGGTCATCTGGCCGGATGGTTCGAGCACGGGTACAACGGCGAAGGCCTGCGGGCGGTGCTCTCCGACGACAGCGGACTCCATGAGCTCCCGGCACTGGGCGGGAGCCTCGACGGCGACCAAGCGTTCGCCGTCAACCGCCGCGATCTCGTCGTCGGACAGTCCGACGGGCGGCCGGTCGCCTGGCGGCACGGCATGGTGCATGGGTTGCGGGCACCTTCCGGGAGCGGCGCGGCGTTCGGAGTCAACACCTGGGGCACGATCGTGGGCACGGAGGGCGTAACCGCGCGCCCGGTGATGTGGAAGTCCGGTGTACTCCTGCCGCTGAGCCGTTCCGGTGGAGCGGCGGCTGCAGTCAACGACCGCGGCCTCGTGGCCGGGTGGGTGGTCCGTGGCGACGGAACGACGGGCGCCATCAGGTGGCGGGTCACCGGCACTTCGGGTGCAAGACGTTCGATGAGCCGGCCAGTGCAGCGGAGTGTCACGTTCACGCGACGCTGATTCCGGCGGGCTCGGCAGAACGGACGGTCGCCTCCACGGCCGCCCTGGGCTCCGCCCGGCCAGCGTCGCGGGGCCTTCGACGGCGATCACTGCCGCCGCCGCGACGCAACCCAACGCGGTGACAACCCAGAACGACGTCTAGCCGGTCGTACCGACCGTCGCCTCCGTCCCCGCCCGGTGATCCAGGGCTCGTTGACCCCACCAGGCGGGGGCTGGCGGGGCCTGGATCACCGGAGTAGCGGGCGGAATGCGGACCAAAAGCCGGCCGACGGGTGACGCGAGGCTTCGAGAGCCGGGATGGCCGCCTGCCGGCTCACCCGTGCTGCGACACGTACTCCTCTGGGTCCTTGTCCTCCGCCCTGATGCCGTCCGCATGCTGCGACTCGTAGGTGATGAACTGCACGGCGATGTCGTGGCGGGTCTGCAGGTCGGCGTGCCGGCGGAAGTCCGACAGGTCCTCACGCTCCTCCTCCGCCATGTGGTCGCTGTTGGCCTCCCGCGTCTTGGTGACGGCCGCCCACCAGTCCTGGGTTCCGGGCTTGTGCCGGCGCACCTCCCGGATGCCGTCACGGATCTCGTTGTGATCCTTGACCGCGTCCTCGACCTCACTCGGCGCGTCCTGCGCACTGCCCCCGCCGGTACCCACCTTCAGCAGGCGGGGGTAGAAGAACCGCTCCTCGGCTTCGGCGTGGACCTCGAGCAGTACCTCCAGCCGGGCCCATACCGCGGCCAGTTGTTCGCCGTCCGAAGGGTCGATCTCATCGAGCAGGGCGAAGGCGCGCCGTTGCTCGTGGTGTTGGTTGAGGATCAGCTCCGTGATGTCCACTCTCGTCCTCCAGATGCCGCCGGATGCTTCGGTGGATGTTGCCCTGGTACCGGCGCCGGTAAGCGTGTTGGGCGTGCGCGCCGGAGGTGAGGTGTGATGGCCTGGTGGCCGGACAGAGCGGCGTGTCACGGGAAGGGCGGCCAGGAGTGTTGTCGAGGTTGCGGCAGGCGTGGAGCGGTGTTCTGGATACGTTGCGGACCCAGTTGTGGCCGTTGCCGACGATCGGGGTGGCACTGGGCATCCTCGCGGGCGTCGGCCTGCCGCGGGTGGACCAGCGGTTCGACCGCCACCTCCCGGCCTCGGTCAACGCGTACCTGTTCGGCGGCGGGGCGGACGCCGCCCGCACCGTCCTCTCGACGGTGGCCAGCTCGCTGATCACGGTGACCTCGCTGACGTTCTCACTTACTGTGGTCACGCTGCAGCTGGCCAGCGGCCAGTTCTCCCCCCGGCTGTTGCGCACGTTTACCCGGGACCGGTTCGTCCATGTGACGCTGGCGTTGTTCCTCGCGACGTTCACCTACGCCCTGACCGTGCTGCGCACCGTGCGTACCGCCGGGGAAGGCCGCCAGGTGTTCGTTCCGCAGGTGTCGGTGAGCGTGGCCTTCCTCCTGGCTCTGGCCAGCGTTGTCGGGCTGGTACTTTTCCTCGCTCATCTGGCTCGGGAGATCCGGGTTGAGAGGATGTTGCGCAACGTCCACACCGAGGCCAGCCACACCGCCCGGCAGCTACTACCCGAACGCGACCCCGCCTCCTCGGGCCCCGCGCTGCCGTCACCGCCGCCGGATGCCCGCTCGCTGCTGGCCGGCTCGTCGGGATTCCTGGTCCGGGTGGCGGACTCGGCGCTGTTGGGAGCAGCGGTCGACGCCGACGCTGTCCTGTTTCTCGACCGGCCGCCCGGCAGTTCCCTGATCGCCGGAACCCCGCTCGGCGTCGGGTGGCCGCGGACCGGCGGAGCATTCGACGACACGACGTGGGTCCGGCTCTGCGGCCGGGTGTCGAAGGCGGTGTCCACCGGGTTCGAACGCACCCAGGAGCAGGACGTGGGGTACGGGTTGCGGCAACTCACCGATGTCGCCACGAAGGCCCTCTCGCCCGGAATCAACGACCCGACGACCGCGGTTCACGCCCTCGGCCACTCCTCAGCCTTGCTGTGTGAACTCGCCGGGCTCGACCTCGGACCCCGAGTATTGCGCGATGAGGACGACACCGTCCGAGTCGTCCTGCGCCGCCCCAGCATGGCCGAGCTGCTCGAACTCACCGTGGCCCAGCCCAGGCGGTACGGGGCGGCCGACCCCGCCGTCCTGGCCCGGCTGGCCCGGTTGCTGCGTGACCTGGCCTGGGTGGCCCAGCGGCCGGAGGACCGAATGTCAGTCACCGACCAGCTCACCCGGCTGCGGGCCACCGCGGCCGGGCAGGACTTCGACGCCACCGAACGCGCCTCCCTCGCCGGCTTGACCGAACAGGTCCAACTGGCGCTCGCCGGGCGCTGGACCCTCGACGAGGCAGTGGGCTGACACCGGCCTCGCCGGAGCCGACAATGCGACCCGTAGCTGCGCAGACAGCCCGTTGACCCCTTGACGATGACCCACGGCGGGCTTCGAATGGAAGCCATGAGCGTCGCTCTCGGGCCGCCGGTCGTCGCGCCCGAGCACCGGGTCAAGGCGGAGCGGGGCAGTCGTATCCTGCGCTGGATCACCACCACCGACCACAAGGTGATCGGGTACCTCTACCTGATCACCTCGTTCGGCTTCTTCCTGGCCGCCGGTCTGATGGCCATGCTGATGCGGGCCGAACTCGCCCGGCCCGGCCTGCAGTTCCTCTCCGACGAGCAGTACAATCAGCTGTTCACCATGCACGGCACGATCATGCTGCTGCTCTTCGCGACGCCGTTGTTCGCCGGCTTCACCAACTTCGTCATGCCGCTGCAGATCGGCGCGCCCGACGTGGCGTTCCCCAGGCTCAACGCGCTGTCCTACTGGCTGTTCCTCTTCGGCGGGCTCATCGTCCTCGGCGGCTTCCTGACCCCGAGCGGTCCGGCCGACTTCGGCTGGTTCGCCTACACCCCGCTCTCCGACGTCGTGCACTCACCCGGCGCCGGTGCCGACATGTGGATCATTGGCCTGATCATGTCCGGTTTCGGCACCATCCTCGGTTCGGTCAACTTCATCGTCACCGTAGTCACACTCCGCGCCCCGGGCATGACGATGTTCCGCTTGCCGATCTTCACGTGGAACGTGTTCGTCACCTCGATGCTGGTGCTGCTGGCCTTTCCGGTACTCGCCGCCGCGCTGTTCGCGCTGCTCGCCGACCGCAAGTTCGGGGCGCACGTCTACGACCCGGCGAACGGCGGCCCGATCCTGTGGCAGCACCTGTTCTGGTTCTTCGGCCATCCCGAGGTCTACATCGTCGCCCTGCCGTTCTTCGGGATCGTCACCGAGGTCCTGCCGGTGTTCTCCCGCAAGCCGGTGTTCGGCTACAAGGGGCTGGTCTTCGCCACCATCTCGATCGCCGCGCTGTCCATGGCGGTGTGGGCGCACCACATGTTCGCCACCGGCGCCGTCCTGCTGCCGTTCTTCTCGGCGACCAGTTTCCTGATCGCGGTGCCGACTGGGGTGAAGTTCTTCAACTGGATCGGCACGATGTGGCGCGGGCAACTCACCTTCGAGACACCGATGATGTTCGCCATCGGCTTCCTGCTGACCTTCCTCCTCGGCGGGCTGAGCGGCGTACTGCTCGCCTCACCACCGATCGACTTCCACGTCACCGACTCCTACTTCGTGGTCGCGCACTTCCACTACGTGCTCTTCGGCACCGTGGTGTTCGCGATGTTCTCCGGCTTCTACTTCTGGTGGCCGAAGATGACCGGGCGGATGCTCAACGAACCGCTCGGCAAGGTTCACTTTTGGCTGACCTTTCTCGGCTTCCACCTGACGTTCCTCGTCCAGCACTGGCTCGGCATCGAGGGCATGCCGCGGCGCTACGCCGACTATCCCGCCAATGCCGGGTTCACCACGCTGAATACCATCTCGACGATCGGCTCCTTCGTGCTCGGCGCCTCGACGCTGGTCTTCCTCTACAACGTCTGGCGGACCTCCCGCCGCGGCCCGATCGCGCTCAGCGACGACCCGTGGGGCTTCGGCAACGGGCTGGAATGGGCCACCAGTTGCCCGCCGCCCCGGCACAACTTCCAGTCCATACCCCGCATCCGTTCCAACCGGCCGGCCTTCGACCTCCATCATCCGCATCTGTCCCAGCCGCCCGAGTCCCATCAGGAATGACGGCCGGGGTTTTGGGTAGTTCGGGTGGTACTGCCCTACACCTGAAGTGGAGACAGGCATGAGCGGAATGGGACGTGTGGCGGATCGGGTCGGCGAGCTCGCCACCTCGGTGATCGGGAACGCGGCCGGCGCGACGGTCGACCCCAAGGCCGGGCTGCAGAAGCTGTCCGGCGCGGCACTTAGCCCGGCGGTGCTGCTGTCCGGCGGGCTGGCCGTCGTGGCCTACGTGCTGGGCCGGCGCACCCGCGCCTGACCGGCCCCCCGGCGGGCCCGCCCGAATGTGACGTCTGAGTGAGATTTCGAGAAGGAGCATGTGGTGGAAGAGATCGTCGGCGAGAGCTTGGCCAAACGGCTGGTGGCGTGGGGTGTCGATACGATTTTCGGGCTGCCCGGTGACGGCATCAACGGGCTGATGGAGGGTTTCCGCCGGCAGCGCGAGAAGCTGCGGTTCGTCCTGGTGCACCACGAGGAAGCGGCGGCCTTCATGGCCACCGGCTATGCGAAGGCGACCGGTCGACTCGGGGTGTGCTGCGCGACCTCCGGACCGGGCGCGATCCATCTGCTCAACGGGTTGTACGACGCCAAGCTCGACCACGTGCCGGTGCTGGCGTTGACCGGGATGCAGGCCAGCAACGTACTCGGCCAGCACTACCAGCAGGAAGTGCACTTGGATCGGCTGTACCAGGACCTCGCCGCGTACAACCTGATGGTCACCAACCCGCAGCAGATGCCGGGCGTGGTCGACCTGGCGATCCGCAACGCGCTGGCCAAGAACACCGTCTCGCATCTGACCTTCCCGAACGACATCCAGGTCGCGCCGGTGTCGGAGGACCCGTACCAGCACGTCGGTCCCGGCGCGTCGCCGGCCAGCATGCCGACCTTGAGCCGCCCGCAGTTGCCGGCGGCGCAGGAGGACCTGGCCCGGGCCGCCGAGGTGCTCAACGCCGGGTCGAAGGTGGCAATGCTGGTCGGCGTCGGCGCTCGGCACGCCCGCGAAGAGGTGCTCGGCGTTGCCGACCACCTGGGCTGCCCGATCGTGAAGACGCTGCCGGGAAAGATGGTCGTCCCGGACGACTCCCCGCTCACCACCGGCGGTCTCGGGCTGCTGGGGACCCGGCCGAGCGAGGAGGTGATGGAGGACTGCGACACCGTCTTCATGGTCGGCACGTCCTTCCCCTACGCGACGCACCTGCCCACGCCAGGGTCGGTGCGGGTGGTGCAGATCGATGTCGACCCGTCGTTGGTGGGCATGCGGCTGCCGACCGAGGCGCCGGTGGTGGCCGACTGCAAGCTCGCGCTGCAGGCGCTGCTGCCGATGCTGCACAAGGGGGACCGCGCCTTCCTCACCAAGCACCAAGAGGGCATGGACCGCTGGCGGAAGCAGATGGCGGCGCTGCGCGACGCCAGCCGGGACCCGATCGCCCCGCAGTACCTGATGGGCTGCGTCGATGAGATCGCCGGCGACGACGCGATTCTCACCTGCGACTCCGGGACCATAGCCACCTGGGCGGCCCGGCACTGGACGATCCGCGGCGGGCGCGAGTTCTACCTCTCCGGAAACCTGGCCACCATGGCCCCCGGACTGCCGTACGCCATCGGCATGCAGCACGCCTACCCGGGTCGGCAGGTCATCGCTTTCGTGGGTGACGGCGGCTTCGCCATGTTGATGGCCGAGTTCCTCACCGCGGTTCGCCAAGAGTTGCCGATCAAGGTCGTGGTGAACAACAACAACTCCTACGGCCAGATCCTGTGGGAACAGATGATCCTCGGCTATCCGGAGTACGCCGTCCGGCACCGCGAGCCGGAGGCGGACTACTCCACCTGGGCCAGGGGCTGCGGCGCGTACGGGGTGAAAATCACCAAGCCCGGTGACCTGCCCGACGCGATCCGCGAGGCGTTCGCCCATCCCGGTCCGGCGCTGGTGGACTGCGACGTCAACCCGAACGAGCCGCCGATGCCCGGCAAGATCGAGTACAAGCAGGCCAAGGCGTTCACCGAGGCCTTCCTACGCGGCCAGCCACACAAGGCGGCGACGGTGGCCACGATCGCCAAGGACAAGCTCAACGAACTGCTGTCATGACGACGGCCGTCCTGCCGGATCCGGTACGGCGCCCGCCCGATCCGGAGCAGTCCGTTAGCGGCGTCGACGTGGCCGCCCTGGAACGGGACCTGGCCGCCGAGGTCGACGGCGAGGTCCGCTTCGACCCCGGTTCACGGGGCGCGTATTCCACCGACGCGTCTAATTTCCGCCAGGTGCCGATCGGGGTGGTGGTGCCCCGCACCGCCGCCGCCGCCGTCGCCGCGGTAGCGGTCTGCCGGCGGCACCGGGCGCCGATCGTGTCCCGCGGCGGTGGCACCAGCCTGGCCGGGGAGTGCACCAATACCGCCGTCGTGCTGGACTTCTCCAAGTACTGTCACCGGCTAGTGTCGGTGGACCCCCAGTCCAAGACCTGCGTGGTGGAGCCGGGCGCGGTGCTGGACGTGATGAACGACCAGCTGCGCGAGTACGAGTTGGAGTTCGGACCGGAGCCGGCGACGCACAACCACTGCACGCTCGGTGGCATGATCGGCAACAACTCCTGCGGGGCGACCGCGCAGCGCACCGGCAAGGTCGTGGACAACATCGTCGAACTCGAGGTGCTGCTCTACGACGGCACCCGGATGTGGGTCGGGGAGACCTCCGAGGAGCAGTACGCCCAGATCGAGCGCGGCGGCGGGCGCAAAGCCGAGATCTACCGCCGATTGCGCGAGTTGAGGGACGAGTACCTGGGCCAGATCCGTACCGCGTACCCCCACATTCCCCGTCGGGTGTCCGGCTACAACTTGGACAGCCTGCTGCCGGAGAAGCACTTCCACGTTGCCCAGGCCTTGGTCGGCACGGAGGGCACCTGCGTGGTGGTGCTGCAGGCAAAGCTCAAGCTGGTGGACCGGGTGCCGGCGAAGACGGCCGTGTTCATCGGATACCCCGACGTGGAGTCCTCCGCCCGCGCGGTGCCGGAGATCCTGCCGTCCAAGCCGATCGCGCTGGAAGGCATGGACCACAAGCTGATCGCCTTCCAGCAGAAGAAGCACCTCAACCCCGAGGCGTTGAAGAAGCTGCCGACCGGCGGCGCGTACCTGCTCGTCCAGATGGGCGGGCAGGACCAGGCCGACGCCGACCGGAACGCCGAGCAGATGCTGGACTCCCTGGGCAAGAGCCGCGACGACGACGACGTGGCGTTCTTCGACGACGAGCAGCACGAGGAGCAGATGTGGCTGATCCGGGAGTCCGGCCTCGGCGCCACTGCTAGGGGGCCGGGGATGTCGGACAGCTGGCCCGGTTGGGAGGATTCCGCAGTTTCCCCGGACGACCTGGCGGACTACCTGCGGGACCTGCGCGGGTTGTATGAGGAGTTCGGGTACGAGCAGGCCTCGGTCTACGGCCACTACGGGCAGGGGTGCGTGCACTCCCGGGTCCCGTTCGACCTGCAGAGCGCGGAGGGCATCGCGACCTACCGGGCGTTCATCGAACGGGCCGCCGACCTGGTGGTCTCCTACGGCGGGTCGTTCTCCGGCGAGCACGGCGACGGCCAGCAGCGGGCCGAGCTGCTGCCGAAGATGTTCGGGCCGGAGCTGATCCGGGCGTTCGGCACCTTCAAGACGATCTTCGACCCGGACGACCGGCTGAACCCGGGCAAGGTCACAGCGGCCTACCCGCTGGACTCCCTGCTGCGCCTCGGGGTGGACTACGACCACGGCCGGGTCGAGACGGCGTTTCGCTACCCGCACGACGAGGGCAGCTTCGGGCGCGCGGTGCTGCGCTGCGTAGGGGTCGGCAAGTGCCGCCGGCACGGGGGCGGGGTGATGTGCCCGTCGTACATGGTGACCCGCGAGGAGGAGCACTCCACCCGGGGGCGGGCCCGGCTGTTGTTCGAGATGCTCGACGGCGCCCAGCGCGGCGGGGCGATCGCGGAGGGCTGGCGCTCCAAGGACGTGCTGCACGCCCTGGACCTGTGCCTGGCCTGCAAGGGCTGCAAGGCCGACTGTCCGGTGGACGTGGACATGGCGACCTACAAGGCGGAGTTCCTCTTCCACCACTTCCGCCGGCGGCGGCGGCCGATGGCGCACTACGCGATGGGCTGGCTGCCGCTGTGGTCGGCGCTGGCAGCCTACGCGCCCGGCGTGGTCAACGCCGCCCTGCACGCACCGGTACTCGGCCCGCTGGCGATCCGGATCGCCGGGATCGACGAGCACCGGGCCGCGCCGGTCTTCGCCGAGCAGACCTTCCAGGACTGGTTCGCCGGCCGCCAGCCCGGAGGGGACGACTCCCGTGGGGAGGTTGTGCTCTGGCCGGACACCTTCAACAACCACTTCCACCCGGCGATCGCCCGGGCGGCGGTGGAAGTGATGGAGAGCGCCGGCTGGCGGGTGATCGTGCCGTCCGGCACGGTGTGCTGCGGGCTGACCTGGGTGTCCACCGGGCAGCTCGACATCGCCAAGAAGGTCCTGCTGCGTACCGTCGGCGTGCTCCGCCCCCACCTGCGGGCCGGTACCCGGATCGTCGGGCTGGAGCCGAGTTGCACGGCGACGTTCCGCTCCGACGCCAAGGAGCTGTTCCCCGACGACGCCGACGTCGACAAGCTGGTGAACCAGACCGTCACCCTCGCCGAGCTCCTCGGTCAGCACACCCCCGGCTGGACGCCGCCGCGGGTGGCGCGGACCGCCCGGGTCCAGACCCACTGCCACCAGCACGCGGTCCTGGGCTTCACCGCGGACCAGCAGCTGCTCGCCGATGCCGGCGTGCAGGCCGACGTGCTGGACTCCGGCTGCTGCGGGCTGGCCGGTAACTTCGGCTTCGAAGCCGGTCACTACGAGGTCTCCGAGGCCTGCGCCGAAAGGGTGCTGCTGCCGGCGCTGCGCGATGCCGACGCCCACGACGTGGTGCTCGCCGACGGCTTCAGCTGCCGCACGCAAATCGCCCAGGGCAACTCCGGCGGCCGCGGGGCGATTCACCTCGCCGAGTTGCTCCGGGCCGGCCTGTCCGGCGACGACGGGGCGCCGCTCCCGGAGCGGGCCTGGGGCGCGCGCCCGGCCCAACCGTCCCGGCTGTCGCGGGCGGCGGTGCTGGCCGCGGCCGCCGGATCCATCGGCGCGGTCGGGGTGGCGGGTGCCGGGTTGGCCCGGAGTCGAGGCAACCGGTGAGCTCCGGCGATCCGGCGGGTGCGGCGGCCGGGCTGGGTCAGCGGATCGAGGCGCTGGAGTGCGCGGTGTACCGCTTCCCCACGCCGGCCCCGGAGGGCGACGGCACGCTGAGTTGGGACGCCACCGTCGCGGTCACCGTGACGGCGCGCGCCGGTGAGGTCAGCGGGCTGGGCTGGACCTACAGCACCGGCGCCGCCGCCGGCGTGGTGCGGGAGCATCTGGCTTCGGCCGTCGTCGGGCAATCAGTGGCGGACATCGACGCCTGCTGGTCGGCGATGGTGCGCGGGTGTCGAAACCTCGGCACCCGTGGCCTGGTGATGCAGGCGGTGTCCGCCGTCGACGTCGCGCTGTGGGACCTCAAGGCGCGCGTCGCCGGGGTCTGCCTGGCGGCGCTGCTCGGCAGCGCCCGGGATGCCGTGCCGGTGTACGGCAGCGGCGGGTTCGCCACCCTGGACGAGGACCAGCTGCGCGAGCAGGTCGACGGCTGGCTGGCCGCCGGCTGCCGGGCCGTCAAGATCAAAGTAGCTGAGTCCTGGGGTACCGAACTGGACCGGGACCTGCGCCGGGTGGACGCCCTGCGCGACCTCGTCGGCGGCGACGTCGAGGTCATGGTCGACGCCAACGGCGGGTACAACCGCGGCCAGGCCCGCCGGATGGGCGCGGCGTACGACGACCTGGGGGTGCGCTGGTTCGAGGAACCGGTGACCAGCGATGACCTGACCGGGCTGGCCGCCGTCCGCGACGCAGTCCGGTGCGACGTCGCCGCCGGTGAGTACGCCGCCAACGTCTACGACGCGGCGGCACTGTGCCCGGTGGTGGACTGCCTGCAACTTGACGCCACCCGGTGCGGCGGGTACACCGGCTTCCGTCGCGCCGCCGCGGTGGCGGCCAGCGCCGGGCTGGACGTGTCCGGGCACTGCGCTCCTGCGCTGCACCTGCCCATCGCCGCCGCCGTACCCAATCTGCGCCACGTGGAGTGGTTCGTCGACCACGTCCGGCTCGAGCCGCTGCTCCTCGACGGGGTGCCCGCGGTGGGCGACGGCGTCATGCGGGTCGATCGTGCCGTCGCCGGCCATGGCATGCGGCTGGCTGAGGACGCCGAACGTTGGCGACAGCCGTAAGGGGCGGCGGCCCGCTCTATCCCGACTGCTCGGCGTCGGAGAACAGGGCGGCGATCCGGGCGGTGTCCTGCTCGGGGTCGATGAGCAGCAGCACCTGATCCCCGGCCGCCAGCCGGGTGTCGCCACGGACCGGGACCAGTGAGCCGTCGCGGAGCACGATGGAAACCCAGGTGCCTTCGGTGAGTCCGGGTAGCTGGCCGACCTCCCGGCCGTCGGCGACCGAACCGGGGGCCACGGTGAGCTGACGGGCGCCATCGGGCTCCTCGCGCAGCCGTACGCCGATGGCAAACGGCTCCGGCTCGACCACCCTCATCCTGACCTTCAGAAGCCGGGCGACGGTCGGTACGGATGAACCCCTGTCCCAGCACCGACACCATGACGACGATTGTCACGATGCCGTACAGCCGTTGGCCGTCGGCCAGCGGCACCAGCAGGCTGCCGAGCAGGAGCGGGACGGCTCCCTTCAGACCGGCGAACATGACGAACGCCCGCTCCCCGGACCCCAGCGGCGCCAGGAGGAGCAACGAGGTAGGCGACCACCGGCCGAACGACCAGCGCCAGCGCATCACGCCGATCACCAAACCGGGCAACCAGACGTCCAGTCGGCCGAGCACGTCGAGGTGCACGGTGAGTCCCAGGTAGGCGAAGGCGACCACCTCGGCGAGGCTCGCGAGCGCGGCGTGGAAGCGTTCGATCTCCCGTTTGTACGGGGCCCGCTCGTCGCCGAGCACGACGCCGGCCAGGAAGACCGCCAGGAAGCCCGAGCCGTGGGCGACGGTTGCGGCTCCGAAGAGCACACCGGCGCCGACCAGGGTGCGGACCGGATGCAGCCCTTCACCCGGTAGCGGAAGCCGCCGCATGACGACCAGCAGCAGGCGACCGCCGGCGATCCCGACGGCCGCGCCGAACCAGCATCTGGAGCACGAACGTGCCGGCCACCTGCCCGAGCGCACCGGCGGAGAGTGACCCGGCGGACAGCAGCGCCGCCATCAGCGCGATGCCGACCGGGTCGTTCGCGCCCGACTCGCCTTCCAGGACTGTGCCGCTGCGGCCTTCGACCTCCCGCTGACCGAGGACGGAGAACACCACGGCCGGGTCGGTCGGGGCGATCGCGGTGGCGATCAGTACCGAGACGTACCAGCTGACGCCGAGGATCAGGTGGACCAAGCAGGCTGGCTCCGACGACAGTGGCGAAGGTGCCGAGTACACCCAGGCTGAGCACCGCCGCGGCCGCCGAGCGCAGCCGTCGCGCGCCGATGTGCATGCCGCCGTCGAACAGGATGACCATCAACGCCACGGTCACGACGTGCTCGACCTCTGGGCGCTGGGCTCGGTCACGCTGGGGATGAAGTGCACCACCAGGGCGGCGGCGGCCAGGAAGAAGGCCGGTGCCGGCACCCGAACCCGCTCGGTGAAGATGTGGGACTCGATCGCGAGCAGGGCGGCCCCGGAGGCGAAGAACACCACCACGCCGAAGGCCAACATCCCCTCCACCGGCCGCCTCCTGGCCCCTCGAACCGAACGGCATGTCCAACCGAACGGCATGTCGAACCGAACGCCGACCAGGCTTCCCGGCACTCCGCGTGTCACTCCAGGCTACCCACTTCGTCTCCTCAGTGGGACAGCGCGACCAGTCCCGCGACGCCGAGCACATACAGGGTCAGCACTGCGATGCTGTCGATGCCCAGTCGGGCGTACTGCTTCACCGGTCGGAAGATCAGCCCGGCCATGTACACGACGGTGAGCAGGGCGCCGAGTCCGGTGAGGTAGATATCGGAGCGATGCGCGTTCGGTAGCACCGCCTTGCCGGAGACCAGCACGGCCAGCAGGAACAGCACCGGCAGGAAGGCGTTGCCGCCGAATATGTCGCCGAAGGCTAGCTTGTAGTCCCCCTCCCGCGCCGACGTGAGCCCGGTACTGAGCTCGGGCAGCGAGGTCGCTGCGGCCAGGACCGTGGCTCCGAAGAGCACCCCGGACAGCCCGATGTGATCCGCGGCCGCTGACCCGCTCTCCTCCGCCAGCGCGCCGGCGACCAAGGTGGCCAGCGCGGCAATCCCGAATGCCGACGCGGCCCGGGCGGTACTGACCCCCTGGCGAGTGGCGTCCCGGGCGTGCTGTACCTGCGAGTGCCCGCGTGGCTTCGACTGGCTGTCCGGGGCTTCGCCGCTGCGCGACCAGGGCAGCTCCTTGCCGGCCCGCTGGGTCAGCAGCAGCCCGACCACCCACAGCGCCGTGATCAGAACGGTGGCGGGGGTGAGCCGGAAGCGGACCAGGTTCGCAGGCAGCTGGGTGCCCATCACCACGGCGACCAGCACGGCGAGCACCACGCCACCCTCGATGACCAGGGTCAGGCTGGCCGCATGGTAGGTCAGCGAGCGCCGCTCGCGCACACCGAACGCGTCCAGCGCCACCAGGACGACGGTCTGAACGGCGATGCCGCCCAGGATGTTGCTTACCGCGACATCGAGCTGCCCGGCCGCCGCGGCGCTGTAGGTGATGGCGATCTCGGGCAGGTTCGTGGCCACCGCGAGCAGGATCAGGCCACCGAGTGCCCGTCCGAGGTGTAGCCGGTCAGCCAGCACGTCGGTGTTGTTCGACAGGAAGATCCCGGCGACCCAGATGGTGGCCGCACTGGCCAGGAAGATCAGGAGTTGCGCCCAGAAGGGCAGATCGGGCAGCAGGTTCATAAGCCGACCCGCTCAAGCCGAGCAGCCGTCTCGATGAGCAGGGCATGGACGAAGGCCTGCGGCAGGTTCCCGCGCAGCTGCCGCTGGCTGACGTCGAACTCCTCGGTGAGCAGCCCGGGAGGGCCGCAGGCGGCCCGGGTCCTTTCGAACCAACCGGTCGCGGCCGCCGGGTCCCCGTGGTCGAGGAGGGACAGGGCTACCAGGAAGCCGCAGAGCAGGAACGCTCCTTCGGCCACGGCGAGCGGCTGCTCGCCGTGGCGGAAGCGGTAGCAGTAGCCGTCCTGCACCAAATCGTCGAGCACGGCCGCCAGGGTGGCGGCGCTACGCGGGTCGGACGGCGGCAACAGCCCGCGTACCGCCGGCAGCAGGAGGGCGGCATCGACCCGCGGATCGTCCGGGGAACGCTGCCACCGCCCGGAAGGGTGCAGGCCGCGGGCGGCGGCGTCGGCGACGATCCGGTCCGCCAGCGCCGCCCACCCCGAGGCCTGCCCGCCGGCCCGGGGCAGCCGGGACGCCGCCTTCAGCCCGGCGGCGCACTGCAGCCGGGACTGGGTCCACAGCTGCGGGTCGAGTTCCCAGATCCCGGCGTCCGGTTCGCCGTGTCGGGCCTCGATCGCCGCCACCGCGGTGCGCAACGCGGTCCAACCGTCCGAGTCCAGCCGGTCGGCGCGTTCGGCCGCGCTGAGCAGCAGCACCGCGTCACCGAAGGCGTCGAGCTGGAACTGGCTGGTGACCCAGTTACCGACCACGTCCGCCCCGCCGGGGTACCCGGGGAGGTTGAGCCGGGACTGATCCGGCACCGGGCTGCCGTCCACCCGGTATGCGGGCGCCAGGCTCGGGCCGTGCTCGAGCAGCCGGCCGGTGACGAAGCGGGTCGAGGCATCCAGCAGCGTGAGATCCGGGCCGTCAGCGACCGCCTGACCGGCGAAGCACTGGTCGCGGATCCAGGCGTACCGGTAGTCGTAGTTCCGCCCGGCGGCGGCCCGTTCCGGCAGGCCGAGCGTGGCGGCCGCCACCATCGCGCCGGAGGAGCTGGTGAGCCCATTGAGCACGGCGTGCGCGTGCCGGACGTCGCGGGCGGCGTGCCCGAGCTGCGCCCGGGGCGGCAGCCGGCGGCGCCAGCTCTCCTCCACCGCCGCCCAGGCCGCGTCGGTCGGCGGCGCTGCGACGCCAGCGGACTCGGCGATTGCCAGCACCAGGTCACGAGTCTCGCCGGCCGGCAGCCGCACCTCGGCCTCCAGATCGTGATGCCGGCCGTCCCGTACGACGACCGCCTCCGGGGCACCGGCCCAGCAGAACGACCCGGCCCCGAGCCGACCCCGCCAGCACCCGTCGCTGTCCAGGCGCAGGTCCCGGACCCCGGTGGAGCCGAAGTCGGTCCGCAGCGCGAGTCGTACCCGGATCACGGCCGGGGACTGCAAGGCGCTGACCCGGCGGACGATGACCGCCTGATCCGGGCGGCCCGGAACGGTCAGCGCGTCCCGGCACTCGACCCGCCCACTGGTTGTCGTCCACCGGTTACGCCAGATCAGGGTGCCATCGTCGTAGTGCCCACCCCAGACCGAGGCTTCCACCGGACGCACGGCGTAGCCGCCCCCGCCGCCGACCAGGGAGGCGAACACCGCCGCGCTGTCCCAGCGCGGGAAGCACAGCCACACCATCGCACCGTCCGGACCGATCAGCGCACCGCGTTCCCCGTCCGCGATCAGCGCGTACTCCCGCAGGACGTGCGGTTGCCAGGCGAAGCTCACCCGCGGAACGTACCCCTCTTTCAGATGGCTTACGTTGCTGCCGCCCCCGTAGTCATACCCCAGACGTCACCCGGCAAGGACACGCGGCTCACGACCTTGCGCGTTTGGGGTGCAGATGGCTCATGACGGCGAACTCCAGCGGAGTCAAGGCCATTCGTTCGTCGCGGAGGAGCAACTCACTCGGTTCTGGTTCCAGCGCTACGGCGTCCTGAGGTCCGGCGTGCCCGCATCCGCGACCTGGTGGACGCTCGGAGCCCTGACTCTTGGAAAGCTAGGTGGCGCCGGTGGCGGAGCGCCTCAGCTCGGGCGCCGGGTTGGGCATCGCGTCGGCCGGCCCAGGTTCGGGCAACGCCATGACACCCGCGCCGGAATACGGTCGCGGCCGTCGCGCCACCGGAGCCCCGGAACCACCACCGCGGCCGCGGTAGACCAACACGCCGTTGACCGGATCGGGTGCCAGCTCGAGGGCCGCACGCACCGCAGGCAGGACCCGGAACGCCTCGACGGCGACGTCGTGGGGGAAGCAGGCCTCGAACGCGACGCCGAAGCCGAACTCGTGCCACTCCCAGTACACCGCACCCGCCGAGATGGCACCGGAGACGATGGAGTCGGCGTGGCGGTCCCGCCACAGCCAGGCGGCATGCGCCTCGTCGAAGATCTCGATGGTCAGCCACTCCATACGGTGACGGTAGCCCCGCCGCGGCGTTTTCGGAAGGTGCGACGCGACGACCCGGCCTTCCGCGCCGGTCACCACAGCGACAGCACGAGCACCTGCACCGTGATCGCGACCAGCGCCTGAGCGGCGAGCCACCGTCGGGAGGAGGGCAGCGCGGCGGCGGCGACGAGCAGCCAGGGAGCGAATGGCAGCCAGATCCGCTCGACCTCCCCGCGCTCGAAGCCGCCCAGGTCGCTGGCGACGACGGCGAGGAGTACCGCGCCCAGGACCGGCCACAGCCGGCGGTCGGATGGCCCGGTGGCTCCGGCGGCGGTGGCCGGGCCGACGAGGACGGCGAGCAGCGCGAGGTCGGCGAGCAGGAAATACCCGTACGGCCGGATCGGGCCGACTCCGGCCGCCCACGCGGTCCGGGTGGCGGACAACCCGTCGGGCCACCAGAACCCGCCGGCGGTGAAGGCCACCGCGACGATCGCCACGCCGGCCGCGGCCACCGGCAGCGACCGGCGGCGGTCCCGGGCGGCGACCAGCGCCAGCGGTCCGATCGCCACCAGGGCATAGGACAGGTACAGCGCGAAGCCGAGCAGCAGGCCCCCGGCCAAGGCGAGCAGCCGGCCCCGGTCGGCCAGACAGAGCACCGCGACACCCCACGCGGTAACGCCGAGAAAGAGGGCGTCCATGCTGCTGGCCACCCACAGCGCGGTCGGCGCCAGCACCAGGAACGGCAGTGCCCGCCGGGCGCTCGCCTCGTCGGCCAGCCGACGGACCACGATCGCGACCGCGGCGACCGCCGAGGAACCGGCGGCGATGACCAGCACCGCCTCCCACCGTGCCCCGCGCAGACCGAGGCGGGTCAGCGCCTCCAGCACGAGCACCGGCCCGGGCGGATGTCCCTGGGTGTGGATCGAGTACGTCGGCAGGTCCGCGGTGAACGTCCGCAGGAACGGGCGGACGCCATGCCGCAGCGCAGGCAGCGTGGAGCGGTATTCCCAGGTGTCCTGCAGCGGGGTCCACAGCCGCGACCACCTGTCGGTCGCCGCGAGCACCACCGCCCAGCCGGCGGCCGCCAGCCACGAAGCCGCAAGCAGTCGCCGCCACGGCCAGCGCGCGGCGGCCACCGGCAGGACCCCGATCAGCAACGCCGCGACCACGAGGGGCGCCACCCAGCGGATCGGTGGCACCAGCCGGAAGTGTCCGACGAAGGGCGGGACGTTGCCCAGCTTCAGCCGGCGATCGGGCTCCGAGGCCAACCCGATTCCCACCGCGGCGGCCACCAGGAGGGCCCAGCCGAGCACGGCCAGCAGTACGGGCCGGCTGCGGATGACCGACGTGGGTTCTGTTCGTACGGTCTGCGATCCGGCCACGGTCAACTGACGCGGCGGCGCCGGCGCAGCCGCAGGGCGAGGACCAGCGCCGAGCCGGCGAACAGGGCGGCGCTGATCAGCAGCCAGCGGGCCAGGTAACCGGACGTGGACAGGCCGGTGGCCGACCGGTAGGTGTCGCTGAGCCGGAAGATCGAGGGGAACCAGACCAACAGCAGCAGCCCGCTGCCCAGCGCCGGAACGCGGACGTGGTTCAGCCACGGCACCGCCGACGGTGACGGGCCGGACCGGCGCCACAGCGCCGTCAGGGAGCGGTCGGCGATCGCGTAGAGCGGCAGCAGGAGGAGGTCGTGCGCCACCGCGGCCCCGACGAACCACACCGCGATCGCCAGTGGCCGAGCGTGCGCGAGCGGGCGGACGGCGTACCCGGCGAGACAGAACGCGGCGAGCGACGCGAGCAGGTGCAGCGGCCCGGCGCCGTACCAGCGGCGGAGCCGGCTCATCCGGTCGGTTCGGTTCACAGTCACGTCAGTCGGTTCACGGTCACGTCAGTCGGTTCACGATCACGTCAGTCGGTTCACGGTCAGGTCAGTCGTTCGCGGTCATGTCAGAAAGGTCATCCTGGTCACCCACTTGGTGTTGTGCACGCCGGGGTTGGCCGGCACGATAACCCGTGCCGGGTAGCCGTGGTCGGCGGAGAGGTCGGCGCCGTTGACCCGCAGCGCCAAAAGGCTGTCCGGGTCGGCAACCTGGTTCCCGCGCAGCGACGCCGCGCCGAACGCCCCACCGGTTTGCAGCGATTCCACCCGAACCCCCGACGGGTCTGGTACCCCGGCGAGCTGGGCCAGCTCCCGCAGCGGCACCCCGGACCAGGTCTGGTTCGGCGTGGACCAGCCCTCCACGCAGGCGATCGGCAGCCGGGCGGTGTGCTGGCGCATGGCGAGCAGGTCCGCCCGGGTGAAGGCGACCGGCCGCGGGCCGCCGGACAGTTCCAGCCGCCAGCCCGACCCGGTTCGGTCCGGGGTGATCCCGGCGGCGGCCGCGGTCTTGTTGATCTGGAAGCCGTTGGGGCCGGAGCCCGGTTCGACCCCGCGCGGGGCCAGCAGCGCGGTGCGCCGCAGCGGCCCGCCGAGGCTCTGCCCGACGCTGAGGACGAACAGCGTCAACGACCCAGCGCCGACCAAACCCAGCGCGCCGCGGCGGGACATCGTCGGCGCCGCCGGATTCGGGCTGACCAGCCCGTCCGGGTCCGGCGGTTCGGGGCGGGTAGCGGCAGTGTCGATCCGTAGCTCGTCGCGCAACCGGCGGGAGCGCAGCGCGCTCACCATTCGCGGGAACTTCAAGGCGACGTGCGCGGCGAAGGCGCCGATGAACACCCACGCGCCGTAGAAGTGCAGGGCGTAGAAGGAGCCGGGGAAAACGTACCAGTACTGGATGTTCAACACGCCGGTGACGAACTCGAACACCACCCCGCCGACGAGCAACAGCAACGACGCCCGCTCCAACGCCTGCGCGACCGACCGCACCGGCGGCCAGTCGAACAGCCTCGGAATGACCGACCACAGCTTCGCCAGCACCACCGGGATCAGCACCAGGCCGAGCGTGACGTGCACGCCCTGCACCAGCCGGTACAGCCAGTAGGGATGCGTCGGCCAGGAGAACAGGTAGAACCCGAGCAGTCCCTTGCCCGGCGTCTTGTCGTTGCCCGGCAGGTTCGGGTTGTACGCCGCGTAGGACAGCAGCCCGGTCAAGAACACCGTCGTGATCCCACCGAGCAGCACCAGGCCGAAGACCGAGGTCAGCCACGGGCCGCGGAGCGGGCTGCGCCAGAACCTTCTGCGGAACGGCCCCGGCGGGGTCGGCAGCCCCTCCCGCAGCCCGGCGACGAGTTCCCCGGCGGCCGCCCGGACCACCCTGGTCCCGCGACTGGCAGCGCGACTGGCACCGCGACTCATCCCGCGACTGTGACGCACCATGGCGCCCCCTTCAACCCCCAACCCGATCCGGATCCGTTCACCGGGTCACCTCGGCAAACCACCGCGGCCCGTCGCGCCACTGCCCGGCGCAGCGCAACCCGGCGGCCGCGACCAGCGGCACCAGCCCGTCCGGTGGGACGTGCGCCCACGGAAACCAGGCGCTGGCCCGCCCGACCGGGGACTCGATCCGCAGCCGGACCGGACCGGACGGAGTACCCGGGGGGTCCAGTTCGCACAGCAGCGACCCGTCGAGCGCGAGCAACTCCCGCACCCGGCGCAGCAGCCGCACCGGATCCCCGCCGATACCCAGGTTCCCGTCTGCGAGCAACGCGTGCGACCAGCGGCCGGTGTCCGGCAGCGGGTCGAACACCGAGCGGTGCAGCACCGCCGCCCCGGTGGCCCCGGCCAGGCGCAACGCGGCCGGCACCACGTCGATCCCCAGGGCCCGAACCCCACGCACGCGCAACGCGGCCACCAGCCGGCCCGGGCCGCACCCGATGTCCAAGGTCGGGCCCACACACCGGTCCAGCAGCCCGTCGTCACCGGCCGTTCGGGCGGTGCACCATCGGCGAAGGTCCAGCGGGCGTACCCGACCCGAAATGTCCCTGGTCAGCCAGCCGGAGCGGCCGGTGTCGGTGGCGTAGGCGGCTAGGGCTGCGCCGTACAACGCCAACGGCGGCACCCCCGCTACCGATGCGGTCACCTCAGGCCGATTCCACCAGCGGCGGCCGAACGGTGGCCGCGAAGGCGGCGGCGAACCGGCCGGAGGGGCACGCCCGGGCCACCGCATAGGCGTCCTCGACGGTGTCCACGTCACGCAACACCGGCAGCCGGCGCACCCGCCATCCCGCAGCCCGCAGCCGGGCCGCCTGTAGCCTCCCGGTGTCCGGCGTCGATGTCGGAACGTCGCGGACCACGCCAGGATCCGGCGCGCGCATCCCCAACGCCCACCAGCCGCCATCGGCGGCCTGGCCCAACACCGCCTCGGACCCGTCGGCCATCAGGGATCGGGTGGCCGCGGCGAGGAGTTCGGCGCTGACCTGGGGGGTGTCCATGCCGATCAGCAACGCCGGCCCCTCGCCGACCGGAAAGGCGGCCGCGATCCGCTCGGCGTGGGTGCCCTGCACTTGGTGGACGACCTGGAAGCCGGCCGGTACGCCCGGCCACCAGGCTCCCTCCAGAACCAGCGTGCGGCTGGCGGCCGGGGTCGCCGCCACCGCTTCCAGCGTGTCGGCGAGCGCCGCGGCGGCGACCAGGGCGGCCTGCCGGGATGAGAGCGGTGGGCAGAGGCGGGTCTTGACCCGCCCGGGGAGCGGGGTCTTGGCCAGCACGCGCAGGTGCACGTCGCCGGCCGGGTAGGAGATCACTGGGCCAGGACTCGGCGCATGTCGCGAGCAGCCCGTGCGGTCCCCATCACGGTGCCGGTGACCTTGGAGCGCCCCACCCGGGGGGCGTACCGCACGTCGACCTCGTCGATCCGCCACCCGGCCGCCGCTGCCCGGGTCACCATTTGCAGAGAGTAACCGAAGCGCCACTCCGTCAGCTCCAAACCCAGCAGGTCACGGCGCCGAGCCGCCCGCATCGGTCCCAGGTCGCGCAGCCCGCACCCGGTCAGGCGGCGCAGCCTGTGGGCGAGCAGCGCGTTGGCCGCCCTGGCATGCGGCGGCCAGGCGCGCATCGTGGTCGGCACACGGCGACCGAGGACCAGGTCGGCGCGACCACGGCGGACCGGGTCCACCACCCTGGGCAGCTGCGCCGGATCCAGCGAGGCGTCCGCGTCGAGAAAGCAGACAATGTCGTCGGTGGCGGCAATCAGTCCGGCCGCGCAGGCGGCGCCGAAGCCGCGCACCGTCACCTCGACGACCAGTGCCCCGGCTGATCTGGCGATCTCCGCGGAGCCGTCGGAGGAATCGTTGTCCGCGACGATCGGCCGGTAGCCCGGCGGCATCCGGGACAGTACCCACGGCAGAGCCGCCGCCTCGTCCAGGCACGGGAGGATCACGTCCGGCACGATGTGACGGTAGAGGATCGCGCCGTAGATTGGGCGTACTACGGGTGAGAATCGCGGGCCGTCGGTCGGAGCGGGGCCCGGGCGAACTCCCGTACCCCGGTGGCGAAGTCGACCTCCGCGGCGAACCCCAGCTCGGCACGGGCCTTCCCCGGCGCACCGACGACGTGGCGGACGTCACCGAGCCGGTACTCCCCGGTCACCACGGGCGACCGGCCGGCCCACCCGGCGGCCAGGGCGGCGGCCAGGTCGCCGACGGTACGGGGCGTGCCGCAGGCCACGTTGTACGCGGTCAGCTCCCCGGGCTTCCCCGGCACCTGCACGGCCAGCACGTTGGCCCGGGCGACGTCCCGGACGTGCACGAAATCCCGCCGCTGTCGGCCGTCCTCGAAGACCCGAGGCACCCCGCCGGCCTCCAAGGCAGAGCGGAATAGAGCGGCGACCCCGGCGTACGGGGTGTCCCGCGGCATGCGCGGTCCGTAGACATTGTGGTAGCGCAGCGCGGTCGCCGACCCACCGCTCACCCGGGCCCACACCGCGGCGAGGTGCTCCTGGGCGACCTTAGTAGCGGCGTAGGTGTTACGCGGATCCAGCGCGGCGTCCTCGGTCACCGGCTCCGGCGTCAACGCCGCGTCGCACCCGGGGCACCTCGGGTCGAACCGCCCGGCGTCGAGGTCCGTCCGGCGGCGCGGCGGGGCAGGCACGGCCCCGTGCCGGGGGCAGCGATAGCCGCCCTCGCCGTAGACCACCATCGATGAGGCCAGTACCAGCCGCTCCACCTTTGCGGCCGCCATCCCGGCGAGCAGGACCGCCGTACCGAGGTCGTTGCAGCCGACGTAGTCGGGCAGGTCGGCGACCCCGACGCCCAACCCGACCATCGCGGCCTGATGGCAGACCGCGACGACGCCGTCCAAGGCCAGGGCCACCGTGGCCCGGTCCCGGACGTCGCCCCGGACGAACTCGGCCGCCGGGTTCAGGCCCGGCGGTATGCCGTCGTGCGCTGTGGGCAGCAGTGCGTCAAGAATCCGCACCCGGCGCCCGGCCGCGATCAGCGCGTCGGCGATGTGCGAGCCGATGAAGCCGGCGCCGCCGGTGAGCAGGATCACTATCGGGGCGGGCTCAGCGGTAGCGCAGCACGGCGGCGATCCCGCCAGCCGCGGATCCCAGTGCGCCGGACGGCACGATGCGCACCGCCGCCCCCGTACCGGCGGCGGCCCGGATCGCGGCGTCGGCGAGTGGTACAGGCTCCGGGTCGAACACCGCGGCCGCGCGCAGGCCCTCGGCGGTGGCGCTGACCTGGGCCAGTTCCGGCCCGCACCAGGCCGGTAATACACCTTCGTCGTGCTGGCCACCGTCGCCGGCCCGGGCGGCTGGCTGGTGTCCGATCAGGCGGTGTTCGATCAGGACGGTGTCGGCCTGCCCGGCGTACAGCGCCTCGAGGGTCGGGCCCGCCCCGGCAACGCCCAGCCCGCCGGATTGATACTCGCGCTGGTAGACCGCAAGGACCGCGGCCACGTCTTCGGCGGCGGCGGCCTCGATCAGCTCCTCGCTGCGGCGCAGCGCCTCGTCGAGGTTGCTGTAGTCCCCCTGCACCTCGGCCAGCAACCGGCTGACTCGGCTGGGCACCTGTTCGCGCAGGAATTGCACGGCCCGGACGTCGCCGCTGATGACCACCAGACGGGGGTGGGTGGTATCCACCAGCCGAGTGAGGGCGTCGGCGACCTCGCGCGCGTTGGCCTCCCAGCGGTTCTCGGCACGTTGCTGGAAGCGGCGTTGCGACCACCCGCCGGGAGCGGAGCGGGTGACGTGCAGCTCGTTCCCGGCCACGGTGGTCTGCCGGTCGGGTTGGTCGGGGAGGACCGCGATCAGTTCGGCACCTACCCGGTCGGTGACCACAACCACGTACGGCAGGAGCTGCTGGGTGGCGGCCAGCAGCGGCCCCAGGTGCGGGAGGCGGCCGACGGTCGCCCGGTCACGATCGAGAAGCCGTGGCAGGTGGGCCAGATACAGCAGCCCGTGCTCGTTGCTGAAAGCGACCAAGGTCTGCCCGGCTGCGTGTGCGCCTTCGATCGTCGAGTCGATCGCGGCCAGCGCCTCATCCGGGGCATCGGCATCGGCCAGCCTGGCGCGCATCGCCTTCCACCGGGCCGCGACCTCGTCGGCGGCATGGGGCAGCGCACCTTCGGTCGTCACGTACACCGACACGATCGGGGCCGGCGCGGTGAACACCTCGAGAGGTACGGGCAGGCTCGGAGCTGGCTGGTCGCCGGATGGAGTCATGGCCTCAGTCTCGCCGTCGGTCCAGGGGTCACTCCGCGTCGGGGGCGATCTCCCCGGAATCGTCGGTCGGCCCGTGGTCCAACTCGGCGCTGGTTTGCCCGGGCCGGCGGCCGCGACCCAGCTTCGCCAACCGGGAATCCCTGTCGATGTCGGACGCTCCCGGCCCGGCCCGCCGCTCAGGGACCCGCCCATCGCCGTGGGCCCCGCCGGTAGGTGAGGCCGAACCGTGCCGACACCGCCGACGCCGTTGCCAGGCTGACTGAGTACGAGGTCGGGCTTGCGGCCTTTGCCGGCCAAAGGCGTCGGCGTCCGCCCGATCTCGGGGGGCGTCAAGGAGAGGCGCCCTCGTCCTACCTCGTGGCGGCAGACCCAACGAAGGGTGGCCCCCGGCCCCCGCCGTCACAGGTCAGCCACGGCCCGGCCACGACGATGCCGACGATCACCATGGTGATCGTGACTGCCAGAAGCCGTATCAGCCCTAGGCCGGAGGAAGCTGCGACCGTGGCAGCACCACGGCCAGGCCGGCTAGCCCGATGGTGACTAAAATCAGCCGCCGCCAGGTGGGCCGGCCGGCCGGGGCGCGGCGACTGACGCCCAGCGGTGATACCCGCACCCGCTGCAGCGCGAGCACAGCCGCCAGTACCGCGAGGACCGGAACGCCCACGCCGACCAGCAGGCTGGACACCCACGACGGGTGTAAATCTGCCGGGAAGAACGGCGAGCCATCGATGCCCCACCGAGCCGCTTGGGGGCGGGCCACCGTGAAACCGGCGAAACCCAACACTGTGCCGGCAACCGCGGCGATCGCGGCTTCGGCCGCACCAGCCAGGCGGGTCTGCCCCGGGGTGGCGCCAACCAAGCGGATGGCGGCCAGCCGCTGCTCGCGGCGGGCGGACGACAACCGGGTAGCGGTGGCGACGAGTACCAGGATCGGTACCAGCAACGCGGCCGCCCCGTGCGCCAGCCACGACGGGGCGCGGCTTGACCCGGGGCAGGCCGACGCGGTGTCGGCGCTGGCCGGCGACCACGCCCTCCAGTGCTGATGACCGGCGCCGCCGGGGTCGGGAAGACCCCTCAACCTGGCCGTCGCGAAAGCTCCTGATCGGCCGCCTGGCTGGCTCACCAGCACGGCTGGCGCTGGGACGGCGCCGCAACCGGGCCAGGTGAGGCCGCGCGTCTGGGCGCCGGTGATCTGCTCGTCGTCGACGGGTCGGCGTCGAATTCCACGAAGCCCAGGGCCGCGCCGTTAGCCCGCACTACGACGTTGGCGACGGGGGAGTACCGCTCCGGATTCTTGTCGTCCCGATGGAAACTGGACGACCCCGATCTCGGGTAACGATTGAGGAACGGACCGCTGAGTTGCTTGCGTTGACGGAGAAGCCGTGGCGGCAGTGGAACCCGCACATGCGAGGGGTTGGCCCGGGGCTGCGCCTCGCTTTCGGTGTTCCCCTAGGCGACGAGGAGGGAGGTCTCCGGCTAAGAACCCCTGACGGGCCGGTGCATGTGCTCGAGGCGTACGCGATGGCGAATCTGTTGCTGTGCAGCGCCGCCAAATTGGGCACCATGGACAGTCGGTCGACGGCGACAATGCGGCGGAACTGCTCTAGTCCACCGGGCGGCAACAATCTCGATTCGCTGGGAGAATTGGGCTTCGTCTGGGCGGAACTGCACCACCCCTCGCGTCGATGGCAGTCGCTTGGCCGCCCCTATCTGCATCAGGTGGTGGAAACCTACGCTGACCGAAGCGCGCGAGCGTGCGCTTGAACTTGCCGGTGGTGCTCGCCGACGGTGCTCGCACCGCAGGTCCAGAGTAGACATCCCCGGCAAGCCAAGCCGGTCCAATACTTGCTTCGCACCGCGGTTGGTCGGCGCGGTCTCAGGCGGTGTCGCGGAGTTCGTGTTCCACGGCACGGCGGATCCACGACGACAGTGAGCGGTCGTCGGCGTCGGCCCGGCGGCGGACCTCGGCGAGCAGCTCGGGTGGGAACCGGACCGGCACCATCGCGGACAGTCGGGATGCCGGCCGTCGGCGGACTGGGCCCTGCGGTTCCTGGTTCTCCGGCCGGGCGTAGAACTCGTGCTCCTGCTCGGGTGTCATAGGTGTGCTCATCGGTCCCTCCGGTACTGGGTGGTGAGGCCCGGGGCGGCCTGGTAGCAGCCGATCGGGCGGCACCGGCGCGGGTCGCCGGTGCGGGCGGGGGCTAGCGGTACCACCAGCACCCGGCCACTTCGGCGCACATCAACCAGTGCGCCGGTGGCCCGGCCGGGTAGACCGCAGCCGGAGCCGGCTCGCCGCACCCAGCTGGGAGACGACTTCTGCCGCGGCCGGGAGCCGGGCCGGGTCGGCGACGGTCGCGGTGGCCAGCATCGAGAACCTGGTCAACCCGGCACCGCCGGCGACCTCGACCGAGGACTGCCGAGTGGCCTGCACCGCAAGCGACTCCGCCGCGCGGGCCTCTCCCCGCCCGGCGCCGGCCCGGCCCGGCAGCGGTGCGCAGTGGGGCCGCTGGGCAGATCGGGGGGCGGGGTTGGCCGTAGCCCCGAACCCTCGCCCGAAACCGGCACGCCCGAACCCAGCCTCAGCCCGAACCCGGAACCCGCCGGGCCCGGTACCGACCCGCGCGACAAGCGTGCGCCTAACCTCGTCCGATGGACGCAGCCGGTCGGACCGCGGTCGTCACCGGCGTCAGCCGCCGGCGGGGAATCGGGGCGGCGCTGGCCACCGGACTGGCGGCGGCGGGGTACCGGTTGCTGCTCACCGGCTGGTCGGCGCATGACGCCGAGCAGCCCTGGGGCGTCGACCCGAGCGGCGGCGAGCTGATCCGCGACGAACTCCGCCGAGCCGGCGGTGCGGCGGAGTACCTGCCGGTCGATCTCGCCGACCCGGACGCGCCGCGCCAGCTCCTTGCCGCCGGAGTCGCCGCTTTCGGCCACGTCGACGTACTGATCGCGAATCACGCCCGCAGTGCGCGCCAGTCCCTCCACGAGCTCACCGCCGCCGAGCTGGATCTCTCCTTCGCCGTCAACGCCCGGGCAACCCTGCTCCTCGCTCGGTACTTCGCCGAGCAGCACGACGGCCGGCCGGGCGGTCGGCTCATCCTGTTCACCTCCGGCCAGTACCACGGCGCCATGCCCGCCGAACTGCCCTACATCGCCTCGAAGGCGGTGCTCCAGCAGCTCACACCCACCCTCGCCGTCGCACTCGCCCCACGCCGGATCACGGTCAACTGCGTCAACCCGGGGCCGAACGACACCGGATACGCCTCCGGCGAGCTGCGGGCTCGGATCGAGGCGGCCATTCCCGCCGGGCGGTGGGGCCGGCCGGCGGACACCGCACGGCTGGTGTGCTGGCTGTGCAGCCCGGACGCAGAGTGGGTGACCGGCCAGACCATCGCCTCCGACGGCGGCTGGTCGGCTCGCGGTTCCAGCTGATCCACACACCCCTGGCACCGACCGCCGCGGGCGGATAGCGTACCGGGCGTGGTCGACCATCCAACCAACCTGCGCACTGACCTGGCCGCCTCGGTGCAGGCGCGGCGCGAGCTGGGCCCGGCGTATGAGAAGGAACTCGTCGAGTCGTTCTGCGACCGGATCGAACAGACCGTTCAGCACCGGCTCGACCCTCGAACCGCCGCCGCCCAGCCCAGGCCCAAGACCCCCGGGGAGTCTCAGCCTTTCGTCATCGCCTTGGTGTCCCTTGGTACGGCGATCCCGATCACCGCCGTGGCCGCGAACACCGGGGGCCCCGGGGCAACCGCGCTGTCCTGGCTCGGCATCGTCGGCATCAACGCGGTCTTCGCCCTGGGTCGCCGCCGGCAGCGCTGAGGAGCGGCCGTCGATCAGCTCGACCATCACCCGCCGACGAACTCCCAGTGCCACGGCTCGGGGCGAGAGCCACCGGGTTCGGCCCACTTCGGATGCGCCCAGCCGAACCGGCCGGCGTTAGCGTGCATCCACCGGTCCGCCGGGCTGCCGGCAGTCTGCAGGCCGCCACAGAGGTCGACGGCGAGTCCCCAACCGTGGTTGCTGGTCCCGGGTACGGCCGCAAGCGACGGCCGCTGCCGGTAGACGGCGACCTGCTGGGCGTAGCTGCGGTAGGAGTCGGTGAGACAGATCGGGTGGCCGAACGCCGGTGCGTACGCCGAGGCGAGCCGGCGGAAGGCGGCGGCCGCATCGCAGCGCAGCACCGCCGGCGCGGTGCCGACCGTGATGCCGATGGGACACAGCGCGCTGGTCGGGATGAGTCCGTTGGGATAGCCGGCGGCGACCAGGCTGGCCAGGTCGGTGGCCGGCAAGGGCCGGCGGAGCTCTCTCGTGGGCGCGGCGCCGGCACCACCCAGTGCCGCGCTGGCCACCGCCGCCGCTGACTGCAAGGCGGCGACCTGGGTGAACACCTGCCGTTGGAGCTGGGCGGCCCGGCGAGCGGCCCGTTCCGCCCAGACACCGGCCAATCCCGCCCGGAGCTGTGCCTCGCGCCAATCGGCCAGCCTCTCCGCCTGGTAGTTGCCCGCCGTCTGGAGGTACCCGGCAGCCGTCAGCACATCCTGGGGGTCCTTCTCATCGAGCAGCAGCACGCTCAGTTGGGGGGTCGCGGAGTCCTGGTACGCCGCGGCGGCGAAGTTGTTCAGGCCGGCCGCGGCCCGGGCAATCCCCTGCCGGGCCGCAGCCTGTGCGGCCCGGGCCTGCCGCAGCTGCGCCAGCGCGGCCGCCAGCCGGGCCTTGCTGGCCTCCAGGCGACGGGTACCTGCGAGCAGTCGCTGGCGGATCGCGGCCGCCCGGGCGGTGAGGGGTTGGGCGGCAGCCGGCCCGGGAACCGGCGGCCGGGGAGCAGCCGACGCGGCGTGCACGGCGGGGGGCACGGCAGTGATCACGAAGATCAGGCTGAGCGCCAGCGCGGCCAGGCGCACGGGCCGGAAGTACACACGGGACAGCGACAAGCCGGTCTCTCCAGCGCCTGCGGGGTGAGCTGTCGGGTTCGGGCGAGAGCTGCCCGGCCGCGAACGCGGCTTCACCCCAAGGACGGCCGTGAGCGTGCGACGTCAGGCCGACCGGCTGCGCGGTGGGTCCCCCACTCCCGCCCGGGGGTCGAGGCGTCGCATACCCGGGGCGGGACTCGGCGTACGGGTAGCGGCGGACCGCCGACGGCGGACGCGGTAAGCGTACCGAACGCCGACGGACTGCTCTCAGCAGCCGGTTGGATGCTCTGTCCCGCCCGGCCCGTACATCGCCACACAGAGTTGACGATGCAACGCACCGGTGGCCAGCACAGTGTTGGCCAGCCGGGTCCGCCGGTCCGGTCCAGGAGGGATTCCGACCTTGATGTAGAGGCGGAGCAGGTGCTGCTTGACGGCGGCCTCGGTGACGACCAGGTCGGCGGCGATGCCCAGCGCGGTCTGCGGCGCGGCGAAGACACTGCCGGCGTAAGCCGGGCGGCACAGTGCCACCAGCACGTCGACCTCCCGCCCGCTCAGCGCTCGACCGGCCCGGGCCGAGGTCGCGACCGTACCCTCCCGCGGCAGCCCGGCCCCGGCGATCCGGATCCGGAGCCCGCCGAACGTCACCACGTCGCCATCGGCGAGCAGCGACTGCACTACGGGTTCCCCGTTGACGAACGTGCCGTTGCGGGAAAGCCCGGCGTCACTGACGTAGAGGAAGGGACCGCGGCGAATCAGCTCGGCGTGCAATCGGCTGACCCCCGGATGGTCCAGTCGCACGGCGACGTCGCCGCCGCGACCGACCGTGGAGACCTCGGCCACCAGCGGGATCCCGGCACCGTCCGCCAGGATCACGCACGGCGCGGGCGACGCCGGATCGGCGCCGTCGGGTGCCGTCGGCCTTCCGGACCCTAACTGGGCCAGAGGGTCCGGCGGCGTCTCGGCCTTTCGAAGGTCGAGCGCAGTAGTCGTCACATCCCTGTAATGGGTCCGGGGCCGCTCCATGACGCGGCGCGCGGATCAACCGGGGGAGATCGTCACCTCCCGGCTGGCGGTCTGAATGTGCGCCCCCTGGGCGCGCAACTGCGCCGCGCCCTCGTCGGTGGAAACCCCGGCGATGGCCGGGAACCGCGGGCTGGTGCGCACCATCGCGCCGGTGAAGGAGACCCGCTGGCCGGCGCGGATGTGTTGCTCCGACTCCCCGCTGGTCGACATCTGCACCCAGACCCGGTTGGCCTCGCTGGTGCCGACCCAGAAACCCTCGTCGGCCGGGACGGCTTGCACGGCTACCCGATCTGCCCGTACCGGCGCTCCGACGTAGCCGGCCACCGAGCCTCGCGGGCCCAATCGCAACGGCCGGCCGGCCACGGTCAGCCGCGGGATCACCGGGCCGACCGCCGCGCTCGGGGTAGCCGAAGGCGGGCTGTGCCCCGTGACCACGATGACCACCGTCGCGACCACCCCCGCCACGCCGGCGGTGGCGGCGCCGAAGGACACCGCGTGCAGGCGGGCCTGGCGGCGCAGCGCCGCCAGCAGTGCCGGCCCCCAGAGCCACGGGGCCAGCCCGGCGAGCGAGCGTCGACGATCGAGCAGGGGAGCGCTAGCCGCCGCGCAGGTGGGGCAACCGAGCAGGTGTCGACCGGCCTCCAGCGAGCGCTGGCGGCGGCGGTCGCCGGCGGAGAGCGCGATCAGCACCGGGCGGCAGCTCCGGGTGGGCACCTCCGCCCGCCGCAGCGCCAGGACGTACTCGACCCGGAGCTTGGCTCGGGCCCGGCCCAGCGCGGCGGCTACCCCACCCGGCGTGGTGTCACCGGCGGCCGCCAGCGTCGCCGTGTCCACGTTGTCGACTTCGTGGGCGAGCAGCAGCTGTCGGTCGGCGTCGGGCAGCGCATCCAGCGCCGCGCCGATCGCGGCTTCCTCCTCCCGTCGCAGTACGACCTCCTCCGGCCGGTCGGGCTCGGCCGGGTCCACCATCCGGGGCGCGTGCCGCCGGTGCAGATCGAGACTCCGGCCGTGCTCGTTGATCAGGTTCCGGGCGGTGACGATGCCGTAGGGCAGCAGCGCGGAACCGTCGAGCCGGTCGCGGGCCGCCAGCAATCGCACCAGCGTCTCCTGTACGACGTCGTCGACGGCGTGCCGGTCGCTCAACCGGGCCGCGGCCACCCGGCGGATCGGCCCGGCGACCGCCAGCAGGTGCTCGTCGTCCCACTGCCCCAACGCCTCGGCGCCCGCGGTCACCGGCGCCGACCTTCCCCGAGCCGAGGGCGCAGCGGCAGGCCCCTGGTTGGCCGCACGCCGACGCGGGATAGCTGCATGACGTCCACTGTGGCAGGGTTTGGCGTCTTTGTCGGCACTCCCGCCTCGTCGGCCCCCGAGGCCCCCCCGATGGGCCGGACAGCAGCCCGAGGCCAGCGATGCGTGAGCAGAGTCACCCGCTGCAGAGCCGCCATGACGACGCGTTCGTTGGAGGATGGAGATGCGCCCGAAGACCCAGCAGCCGGGAGTTCCTACCGCTCTCCCGGCTGTTGCAGCGCAGGTGTCCTGCCCGGCGAACCCGGGCAGGAACGCCGCCCGTCCGGTCGCGTCGCTCCGGACTGGGCCGTGCGAAGCTAGCCCGGTGGTTGACACTTCGTTGATCGAGGCCGCCGGTGCCGTGCTGTGGCGACCGGCCGAACGTGGCGTGGAGATCGCGTTGGTCCACCGCCCGCGCTACGACGATTGGTCGCTGCCCAAGGGCAAGTTGCTCACCGGCGAAGCGCCGTATGCCGCCGCGCTACGCGAAGTGGCGGAAGAGGCCGGATCGACCGGCGCCCTCGGGCGCAACCTCGGGGAGATCCGGTACCGGGTCGGCGGTGAACCCAAGCGGGTCCGGTACTGGTCGTTGCAGCACGCCGAGGGGACCTTCACCCCCGGCGAGGAAGTCGACATCCTGGACTGGCTGCCCGCCCGGGAGGCCCGCCGGCGGTTGAGCTTCCCCCACGACTTGCCGGTACTGGACCGGTTCCTGACCCGCCCGGTGCCCAGCTGGCCGTTGCTGATCGTCCGCCATGCCAGCGCCGGGCGCCGCTCGGCCTGGCAGGGCGAGGACGGCGAGCGGCCGCTGGACAAGCGGGGCCAGCGGCAGGCGGAGGCGCTGACCGGGCTGCTCTGCGCCTACCGGCCGGCCCGGATGTTCACCGCCGACGTGGAGCGCTGCCGCCAGACGCTGCGCCCGGTGATGATGGCCTCCGGGCTGCCGCTGACCGAGGAGCACGTGTTCTCCGAAGAGGGCTACCGCGACGAGCCGGCCGCCGCCGTGACCCGGCTGATCGAGGTCGCCGCGAGCGGGTTACCGACAGTGGTCTGCAGCCAGGGCAAGTCGATACCTGGCCTGCTGGGTGGCCTGTGTGCGGCGCTGGACGGCAAGCTGCGCGGCGATCCGGCGATCCGCAAGGGCGGGGCGTGGCTGGCTCATCTGTGCTGGGGAGCCGATCGGTTGCCTGACCTGGTCAGCCTGGAGCGGGTGACTCCGCTCGCCTGACCGGCTCGGACCCGGATCCGGATTGCACCGCGCGCTACGATCCGGCCAGTCACCTCCCGGGAGGAATCCGTTGCCAGCCGAGCGGCCGAGGGGAACCCTCGAGTACACCGCCGACCTCGGCAGCCTTACCGTCGCGGCCACGACGCTGCGGGAGCGACTGCGACTCGACGGCGGTGCCCGCCGCGAGCACGAGGTCACCTTCCTGGACACTTTTGACTGGGCGCTGTCCCGGGCCGGTCTGCGGCTGACGCAATCGGCGCAGGATCTCGAACTGTCCGCCCAACCCGCCGGGACGGTGATCCTGCGGACCGCCGGCGATGCCGTCTCCCGGCTGGCCTGGGACCTGCCCGAGCCGTTACGGGGGAAGCTCTCCGGCGTCGTGGGGGTCCGGGCGCTGCTGCCGGTGGCTCGACTGGCGGTATCGGAGATCGTGCTGGTCGCTCGCAACGCCGATGACAAGACCGTGGCTCGGTTGGTGGTGGCCGCACCCACCGTGGCGGGTGCGCCGAAGCGGCGGAAGCCGCCCCTGCGGCTGACCGTCCTCCCGCTGCGCGGCTACGCCAAGGAAGCCGGCAAGCTGGCCGACGAGCTGGCCGGACTCCCCGGCGTCACCCCGGCCGAGACCAGCCTGTTCACCGCGGCGGTGGCCGCCACCGGCCGCCGGGTCGGGGACTACACGGGCAAACTGACGGTGCGCCTGCGACCGGAACAACCCGCCCGGGAAGCCGCGCGTGCGATCTACCGCGCACTGCTGGACACCATGGCCGCCAACACCGACGGCGTGCTGGCCGGTCTCGACACCGAGTTCCTGCACGACTTCCGGGTCGCGGTGCGGCGCACCCGCTCCGCCCTCAAGGAGCTTCGTGGCATCCTGCCGGCGGCAACGGAGGAACGCTTCCGGCGCGAATTCAAGTGGCTCGGTGACGTCACGACACCGACCCGGGATCTCGATGTGTATCTGCTGACGTTCCCGAATTTCGCCGCAAGCGTGGGCGGGGCCGGGGGGGAGCTGGAGCCGCTGCGCGACCTGCTGGTCCGCGAGCAGCATCGGGCTTCCCGGGAACTGGCCCGACACCTGCGCTCGGCCCGGTACCGCCGGCTGTGCACCGAGTGGACCCGGTGGCAAGCCGACCCGGCGCCAGGGAAGCTCGGTCCGCGAGCCGGAGCCCCGATCGGCGATCTGGCCGACACCCGAATCGGCCGGGTCGGCCGCCGGGTGCTGCGGGCCGGAGCCGACATCCGCGCGGACTCGCCGTCGGAGTCGCTGCACGACCTGCGCAAGCGGTGTAAGGAGCTGCGCTACCTCGTCGAGTTCTTCGGTACCTTCTACAACCGCGCGGCCACCGATGGCCTGGTGTCGACCCTGAAAGGATTGCAGGACAACCTGGGGGAGTTCCAGGACACCGCGGTGCAGCGCACCGCCGTCGACCACTTCGCCGAGCTGCTGCTCGCCGACGGCGCCGCGCCGGCGACCACCCTGCTCGCCCTGGGTCGGCTCGGCGGCGTGCTGGAGCAGCGCCAGCTACGAGCCCGGGCCGAGTTCGCCGAGCGCTTCGCCGCCTTCGCCGCCCCGGCGAACCGCCGTCGGCTGGCCTGCCTGACCGGCGCTGCGGCTACGGCCAACGACGTGAAGGCCGCGGGCACGTGAAGACGCTGGCCTCGTACAACATCAAGGGTGGGGTCGGCAAGACCAGCACCGCGGTGAACCTCGCCGCGCTGGCAGCCGTCGACGGCCGGCGCACGCTGCTGTGGGACCTGGACCCGCAGGGTGCGGCCACCTACCTGTTCCGGGTGCGGCCCCGGGTCAAGGGCGGCGCCCGCTCGCTAATCAGCGGTCGGCGCGACGCCGAGGACGCCATCAAATCCACCGACATCGACGGTCTCGACCTGTTGCCGGCCGACTTCTCCTACCGGCATATGGACCTCGAACTTGACGGCGCCAAGCGCCCCGAGCGGCAGCTTCGGCGGATCATGGCTCCGCTGGCCGGCGACTACGACCTGGTCGTGCTGGACTGCCCGCCGAGCGTGTCCCTGGTGTCGGATGCCATCTTTGGCGCCGCGGACCTGCTGCTCGTGCCGTTGATCCCGGCGCCGCTGTCCGCCCGGACCTACGACCAACTCACCGACTGCGTCGCCCGCTCCGACGGCCGGCGGCCGCTGATCCGGGCGTTCTTCTCCATGGTCGACGGCCGCAAACGGCTCCACGCCGAGGTCATCCGCGAGATGAGCGCCGGCCGCGACACGGTTCTCACCGCGGCGGTGCCCGCCTCGGCGGAGATCGAACGGATGGGCCTGCAGCGAGAACCGGTCGTCATCAGCGCGCCGCACAGCCGGGCCGCGGCGTCCTACGTCGAGCTGTGGCGGGAGTGCCGCCACCTGGTGAGCTGACGCGGACCCTACCGGCGCGAGGCGGAGTACGGGAGGATGACGGCGTGACCACCTCCTCGACGGCCGGGACGGCAGCAGCCGACGCGACCAGCTTGCTGACAGCGGACCGACCGGTTCCGGCGGAGGACAACGGACGCTTGGCGCAAGCCTCGCCGGCTGACTCCAGGCGGGATGCCGGGCCGCCTGCCAGCCGTTTCCTCAACCGCGAGCTGTCCTGGCTCGACTTCAACGCGCGGGTGCTGGCGATCGCCGAGGACGAGACGATTCCGCTGCTGGAGCGGGCCAAGTTCCTGGCCATCTTCGGCAGCAACCTGGACGAATTCTTCATGGTGCGGGTGGCCGGGTTGCAGCGTCGCCGCTCCATGGGCGTCGCGCTGGCCTCCCCGGACGGGCTGTCGGCGAGCCGACAGCTCGACGCCATCGCCGCGAAGGCGCAGACCCTGGTCGACCGGCAGTCCCGATGTTTCGCCGAGTCGGTCCGCCCCGCGCTGGCGAGAGCCGGGGTGCAGATCGTCGGCTGGAAGGATCTGGACGACGACACCCGACACCGGCTGGATCGCTACTTCAGGGCACAGGTCTTTCCGATGCTCACCCCGCTTGCGGTCGACCCGGCGCACCCGTTCCCCTACATCTCCGGGCTGTCGGTCAATCTCGCCGTCCTGGTGTGCGACGCCGAGACCGGCGAGCAGCACTTCGCCCGGGTGAAGGTGCCGAACAACCTGGCCCGGCTGATCGACGCCGGCGACGGCAACTTCCTGCTGCTCGAGGAACTCGTGGCCACCCACCTCGACCAGCTGTTCCCCGGCTTCGAGGTCACCGAGACGCACTTGTTCCGGGTGACCCGCAATGCCGACCTGGAGGTGGAGGAGGACCGGGACGAGAACCTGCTGCGCTCGCTGGAGCGCGAACTCGACCGGCGCCGCTTCGGCCCGGCGGTCCGCCTCGAGGTCGCGGACACCATGACCGAACCGCTGCTCGACCTGCTCACCGGCGAGCTGTCGGTCTCTGCCGGGGATGTGGTCCGGGTCGACGGGCTGCTCGACCTGTCCTGCCTGATGGAGTTGTACGCGGTGGACCGGCCCGATCTCAAAGACGAACCGTTGGTGCCGGTGACGCATCCCAGGCTCGGCGACCCGGACATCGACCTGTGGTCGGTGCTGCGGGCCGGTGACGTCCTGGTGCACCACCCGTACCACGCCTTTGGGACCAGCGTGCAGCGCTTCGTCGAGGAAGCGGCGGCCGATCCTGAGGTCCGGGCGATCAAGCAGACGCTCTACCGCACGTCGGGCGACTCGCCGGTCGTGGCCGCGCTGATCCGGGCGGCCAAGGCCGGCAAGCAGGTGGTCGTGCTGGTGGAGATCAAGGCTCGGTTCGACGAGACCGCGAACATCGGCTGGGCCCGTGCGCTGGAGCGGGCCGGCTGCCACGTGGTGTACGGCTTCATCGGGCTGAAGACGCACTGCAAGACCTCCCTCGTGGTCCGCCACGAGCCGGGTGGCGTCCGGCGCTACGCCCACGTCGGCACCGGCAACTACAACCCGAAGACCGCCCGGCTCTATGAGGACCTCGGGCTGATGACCGCCAACGCGGACGTCTGCGCCGACCTCACCGACCTGTTCAACGTGCTGACTGGGTACTCCCGCCAGACCTCCTACCGGCGGCTTCTGGTGGCCCCGAGCGGGCTGCGCCAGGGTCTGCTGGATCGGATCGAACGGGAGATCACCTCCGCCCGGGAGGGCCGGCCGGCCGGCATCCAGCTGAAGATGAACAGCCTGGTCGACGAGGAGTGCATCGACGCGCTGTACCGGGCCTCGCAGGCCGGCGTGCCGGTGGAGTGCGTGGTCCGGGGCATCTGCTGCCTGCGGCCGGGCGAACCGGGGCTGTCGGAGAACATCCGGGTACGGTCGATCGTCGGCCGCTTCCTGGAACACTCCCGAATCTACCGTTTCGTCAACAGCGGTGACCCGGAAGTCTGGATCGGGAGCGCCGACCTGATGCACCGCAACCTCGACCGCCGGGTGGAAGCGCTGGTCCGGGTGGAGGGCGACACCGCACAGGGCTACCTGGAGCAGTTGATGACCCAGGCGCTCTCCGATGACGTGGTGTGCTGGGAGCTGGCCGCCGACGGCGGCTGGCGCCACCTCACCGACAGCGACGGCGGACCGCGGGCGGACCTGCAGCGGCTGCGGCAACGGGCCACAGCTCGGACGAGCAACGCCTGAGCCGGGCTCCCCGCGCCTTCACTCGTCGTCTTCGGCGTCCCAGGCCTCGTTACGCTCGGCGACCTTCTCTCGCCAGTTTCTGGCCGCCTCCGGCGTCGGATAGGGCCCCATCCGGTCGGCGTCCCGGCAGCCGCCCCGCGGCTCGACGGCGTTGTGCTTGAGACACCAGTACCACTGCTCATCGCTCACCTCCGGAATCATGCCCCCCGCTGCCCGCCCGATGCCCCTTTCGCACCGTTGACCTCAGACGGGGTGCGGTATCGGCTGGGTGTGTGGCGGCGGCGATGGTGAGGATGCCGGCGACGATGATCAGTGTCCACCAGGTTGTGGAGGAGACGGATGCGGTAGGCGAGGTGGGGAAGAGTTGGACGCGCCGTGCGATCGGGGGAATGAGTGATGCTGCGACGAACGTCACTGTGATCGTGGTGGCGACCAGGATTCCCGGTTCGGCGCTGCTGCGGCGTGCGGCGCACGCGGCAGCGAAACCGAGTAGCACGTTGCCGACTACGGCTGCCGCGAGTTCGGTCGTTGAGAGGGCGGCGTCGCGGGTGTGTATCGCGCTTGCCAGTCCCACGCCGGCCAGCAGCGGGACGGACAATGCGTAGGCCCGCGCTGCGGTACGGCGGATCCGGCTGGTTGGGGTGACGTCCACGATGGCGGCAGAGGGCTCATCGAGGGTGAATGCGGCGGCCGCGGCGAGCAGCGTCGCCGCCGGCCCTAGCGCCACCGAGCCGATCGCCGCCGGTCCGAGCGCGACTCCGGCGGCGCCGAGCAGGGTGGCACCGGCGGTGAGGCTGAGCACGGCCGGCCAGATGGCCGCGCGCAACAACACCGCGGCGGGACGGGTGCTCACAGCGGGATGACGGTACCGTCGGGGCGGGTCGCCACCGGATGGTCGAGTCCACCGGTGGCCGACAGCAGGTACATCGTCGCCGCGACAAGTCCGACGACGGCGAGGGTCAGGTGCAGCGAGCGGCGCCAGCGCGGCTCGGCATCGCGGAGCAAGGCGACTGTGACGGCCAGCGCGCACAGGCACAGTTGCCAGCCGATGAAGAACCACGGTGATCCCCGCCAGGTCTCCACCTGCCGCGGTTGTCTGTCGAAGGAGAGGAAGTAGGTGCACGGGGTGAGCGTGCGTACCAGCACGGCGACCAGCGGCCTTGGATATGTGGCGCCCACGCCGTTGACCAGGACCACCCAGGCCCCCATCAGCATGAGCAGCATCGGCAGTGTCCAGATGTGGCGCACCCAGCGGGCCGCCGCGATGCCGAGCAGCGGGCCGCCGAGCGCGCAGACGGCGACTTGGCCGGCCAGGATGGCGAATTGGTCGGACGGCCCAAACGCGCCGTAGGTCCATGGCCCGGCCGGCCGTTGGAAGATGAGGATCGCGGTTAGTGCCAATACGCCGGCGGCGAAACCAAGCAGCGCCGTCAGACACAGCGCACCGGTGCGCAACTGCGGTGAGGCCGGGGTCACGTCAAGGACCTCGTCGGATCCCTGCGTCGCGCAGGTGAGCCGGAAACCGATCGCGAGCCCGAAGAACCCCAGAAATACGGTGATGCTGGGAGGCAGCCCGGTCGGGTCGGTGATGGTCTTGCGCAGGTCCAGTGTGCAGAACAGTGCTGTCAGCGCGAGCCCGAGCGCGAACAACGGGTATCGCAGGTAGCGGCGCATCTCACACCGAGTCAGGGCAGCGAGGCGTGCGGTCCTCGCCAGGCCCGTGGCGTCGCGTCCGTCTGACAGCACCACGGTGTCGAGGGCGCTCATAGCGGTTCGGTCAATCCGCTCGCGCAGCTGCGGACGTAGCCTTCGACGATCGTCATCGGCTTGATACCTGGGTTGCGGTGCCGCCGCGCAGCAGCAGGTATGCGTCCTCCAGCGACGCCTCGACCAGCTCCGCCCCCGGCGGAGCCTGCTCGGCGATGTTGCGGTACAGCCCGGTGCCGGTCCGCCACGACGCCCGAGCCCGCGGGTCGGGTCCGGCGGCCAGCCAGACCCGGCCGGCCGCCTGGCCGACGAAATCGATCACCGTCCCGTCGTAATTGACCTGGCCGGCGTCGAGCAGCACGACCCGCTCACACAACGCGGCCAGATCCTCGGTCTGGTGCGTGGACAGCACGACCACGGCCTCCCGAGCTACTTCGGCCAGGACGGCACGCAAGGTCGCGCGCTGCTCGGGGTCCAGCCCGGTCGTCGGCTCATCCAACACCAGGATCTGTGGCGAGCCGAGCAGCGCCTGCGCCAGGCCGAGACGTCGCCGCTGCCCGCCGGACAGGGCACGGATCCGCTTCGTGGAGCTGGCGGTCAGGCCGACCGCGTCGAGGACGCGAGCGACTTCGTCGTGGCGGGTGTCCGGCTGGGTCCATTCCTTGAGCACGGCGATGTAGTCGACGAACTCGAACGCGGTGAAACCGCGGGGAAATCCGAGCTCCTGCGGCAGATAACCGAGCCGCCGCCTAATCCGTGTCTGCTGGGCCGGCACCGCCGGATCCAGGCCGAGCAGCGCCAGCGAGCCGGTGCTCGGCGGCAATGCGGTCGCCAAGATCCGCAGCAGCGTCGTCTTGCCCGCGCCGTTGGGTCCGAGCAGCCCGGTCAGCCCTGGACCGAGGCTGAAACTCGCGTCGCGCAAAGCCCAGGTGCTGCCGTAGCGGCGTCCCACGCCGTCGATCTCGATGCTGGCGGTCACAGCCCGGCCCTTCCGGTTCGCAGTTCGCGCAGGTGACGCAGCCGCAGTGCAAAGACCCCGGCGGACACCGCGCCGACGGCCACATAGGTGATCCGGTACGGGCCATGCAGCATCGCGGCGACCGAGGTGGCGTGCGCCGTCACCAGCACCACACCGACCCAGAACCCGCCGACCGCCGCCACCGCCCACAGCGGATCCGTCCACGTCGACAGGGCCAGCACGACCGCGACGAAGCCGACCGCAGGAAGCAGCCACAGGAAGGGCGCGCCGACGGGCGCTATCACGCCGATCGCGAGCACGATCGGCACACTCATCACGAGGACGGCGATAGTCCGCAGCAACACCAGCCGCACGCGCGGGTACGGGGTGATCAGCTCCTGCTCAAGTGCCCGCTCGACGCTGGGGTCGTAGCTCAAGGCCACGGCCAGGCTCGGCAATATCGGCGCCACAGCGAGGAACACGGCCTGTCCGCTGGATCGTCCGAACTCGGCGGCAAGTACGACGAAGGCCAGGATCGTCAGCACACCCATCAGCCACGGACCACGAAACGCGTCGGCCGCAGCGACAAGCCGGGCATCCGCAGCCGACAGCCCGAGCCGGCGCAGACCGCGTTCAACCAGTGACGGGCGCGGGGTCTGGATGGTGGAACGAATGCGTCCCCACGCGAGATCCAGGGCCGAACCCTGACCGGTGCCAGGCACGTGTGCTTCGCGGACCCGGTCCCGGCAGCGCTCGCAGGCCAGCAGGTGCGTTTCGACCGATGCAGCTTGCGCGGCTGTCTCGCGATGCTCGCACCAGTCAGTCAATGCAACATCATCGATGTGCCAATGCATCATCACGTTCCCTCCACCAACGCGGTCCGCAGCCGGACCTTGGCCCGGGACAGGCGCGTCTTCACGCTCGACTCCGGCACGCCCAGCAGCCGGGCCGCCTCTTTGGTCGTCAATCCATCCAGGACCACCGCGCGCACCACCGCCCGCATCTGCGGGGACAGGGCGGCCAGGGCCTGTCCGAGGTCGCCATACTCGACCGATACCAACACCTGCTCCTCGGCCGATGGCGTAGCCGCGTCGACGGCGTCCACGTCAACGACCGGGTCATGACGACCCCGCAGCCGACTGATGAGCCGACGGATTGCGATACCCCACAACCAGGCCGCCACATCACCTTGACCCAGATAGGCCGACGGCTTCTGCCACACCGCCATGAACGTGTCCTGCAGCGAGTCGGCCACGAGGTCCGGGTCACCGCACCGCTTCGACAGGCGGATCGACAGCCAGGGTGCGTGCCGGTCGTACAGCTCGCGCATCGCCCCGAGATCCCGACCGGCGACAGCGAGCAGCAACTCACCATCGCTGAGGCGCACGGCGCTCATAGCACAACTGTCGCCTCAACCGAACCGAAAAGACTCACCACCCTTGAAATCCGACGATGCACGTACCCCGTCAGGACTTTGCCACGACCTCAGTCGGCAGGGCTTCCGACCCGGCCCCGGGCGAAACGCCGGTGCCCCGGCCTGCTCGGGCTCGGCGCCCAGCACTCAACTGACCAACTCGACCGTAGAACCGTCACCCCACACCAGAAGGGGCGCCGAACCGCCGAAAGGTTTGCGCGAAGTAGATCCGGGCGGCCAACAACAGGACGCCGCTGAGACCCCAGGTGATCTCGGTGGCGTAGGGCATGTCGCGTGGCGGTAGTTGCGCTGGGAGCGTGGCGCGGTGGCTATCTTTCCTTCCTTGGTGAGGGGCGGTTCGACCTGTGACTACTAAGGGTAAGATCGGCATCACTCGTATCGACACCTCGGGAGTCGTCATGACGATCGGCGCCAGCATCTTCTTGATCGCGGCAGGCGCCATCCTCGCCTTCGCGGTCAACGCCACGGTCGCCGGCCTGGACATCCAGGTGGTGGGGTACATCTTGATGGCGGCCGGCGTCCTCGGGTTGCTCCTCAGCACGGTGGTCTGGGGGCCTCGGCGCCGAGTGGCCCCCCGGGCCGACGTCGTCGAGGAGCGCACCGTGACCCGCAACCGGGACGTGTACTGACCTACCGGTGCGCGAAGAAGCGCCGGTAGGCCTGCGGGGTGATCCCGCGCCGGCGCGCGAACTGCTCCCGGAGCGCGGCTGAGGTCCCGAACCCGGCCCGCCGTGCGACCTCCTCGATCGGCAGGTCCTGCTCGAGTAGGCGTTCGGCGCGCAGCAGGCGCTGCTCGATGAGCCAGCGGTGCGGTGTAGCGCCGGTCAGCTCGGCGAAGTGCCGGACGAAGGTCCGCGGCGACATGTTCGCCCGGCTGGCCAGCCGGCTCACCGGCAGCGGCTCGTCGAGGCGCTGGACCACCCAGTCGAGTACCTCGGCCAACGCGTGGTCCTCGGCGTGCTGGGGTACCGGCGCCTCGACGTACTGGCGTTGGCCGCCGTCGCGTTGCGGCGGCACCACCATCCGGCGGGCCACGATGTTGGCCACCGCCGGGCCGTGGTCGCGCCGGACGACGTGCAGGCACAGGTCGATCGCCGCGGCAGTGCCGGCCGAGGTGAGCACTGGGCCGTCCTCGACGTAGAGCACCGTCGGGTCGACGTCGACCGCCGGGAACCGGGCCGCCAACTCGGCGGCGTGGTACCAGTGCGCCGCCGCCCGCCGACCGTCGAGCAGGCCGGCGGCCGCGAGCACGAACACCCCGCCGCACAGGCTCATCACCTGACCACCGCGGGACAACACCCCGCGCAGCGCGGCATGCAGCGCCCGCGGTCCGCCGTCGGTGCCCGGCGTTCCGGCGCCGGGTACGACGACCAGGTCGGCCGCCGCCAACCGGTCCAGCCCCTCTTCCGTGCTCAGGCGGAAGCCGAAGGCGCTGCGTAGCGGCCCTCGGGTGGCGGCGACGACCGCGAAGTCGTACCTCGGGACGCCTTGGGCGGAGCGGTCGATGCCGAAGACCTCGCAGGCCACCCCCAACTCGAACGCGGCGACATTGTCGATCAGTGCGACCGCGACATTCTTCGGCACTCACCCAGTCTGGCAGAAAACTTCTGCACCTCGGCTGTTCTGCCACTGGCAGCAGCCTGTCGAGTGGCGCATGCTGGATTCATGGCACCGTACCTTCTGATCTTCTTCATCGTCCTGGCGATCCTCGGCCCCCGCTTCGGCGTGGATTCCCGCGACGGCCAGGACTGGTGGTCCGCCGAGCGCCGCAGCCGGGAGCGCTAGGCGGAGTCCAGCACCCACCTGGTCGCGGAGCGCGGAAAGTCGGCTTCCCGCCAGGCCAGCACGACCCGCGGGCGCAGGGTGTAGACGCCCTGGGCTGGGCCGGGATCCGGTCGGACGTCGTACTTCGCCTGGTAGGCATCCGCGAAGGCGACCGGGTCACCGTCGAACGGCTCGACTACCCCCTCGAGCACCACCACGTCGTCGCCGCTTTCCAGGTGCACCACCGCGGCCGGCCGGGCCGCCAGGTTGCGACCCTTCCGCGAGGCCGGATCGGTGGAGAAGACCACGGCCTCGGCGAGCCATAGGCCCCACACCGGCATGGCGTGCGGCCGACCATCCGGCCGCGTGGTGCACAGCCAGTAATTGCGCGCCGGAACGAGCCGGGCCACGACGTCCGGCCAGTCGATGAGACCGTCCCGTTCTGCGGTGATGCCGTAGCCGGCCGGCATCGACGGTCGATCCCGCATCCTTACCTCCGCACCACTTCTCGGCGGGCAATCAACCCCAGACGGTGAGCAGCGTCGGGTCAGCCAAGATCCGGGCCACATCGGCGAGGAAGGCGGCGCCCAACTCGCCGTCGATGATCCGGTGATCGAAGGACATCCCGAGCTGAGTGACCTGGCGGACCGCGATCTGCCCCTCGTACACCCACGGCGTCGGCCGAACGACACCTAGGCAGAGGATCGCCGCCTCGCCGGGGTTGAGGATCGGCGTTCCGGTGTCCATCCCGAAGACCCCGACGTTGGTGATCGAGATGGTCCCGCCGGCCAGGTCCGCCGGAGTGGTGCGCCCGGCCCGCGCGGTGTCGGTGAGCTCCTGCAGCGCCCGGGCCAGCTCCGGCAGCCCCAACCGGCCGGCATCCTTCACGTTCGGCACGGTCAGGCCCCGCGGTGTAGCCGCCGCGATGCCGAGGTTGACGTAGTCCTTGACCACGATCTCCTGCGCGGCCTCGTCCCAGGTGCTGTTGACCGGCGGATGGCGCCGGACCCCGATCAGCAACGCCTTCGCCACCAGCAGCAGCGGGGAGACCCGGACGCCGTCGAAGTCGGGCAGCGCCCGCAGCCGGGTCAGCAGCTCCATGGCCGGTGTCACGTCGGCGGTGGCGAACACGGTGACGTGCGGCGCGGTGAAGGCACTGGTCACCATCGCCGCGGCCATCATCTTGCGGACGCCCTTGACCGGGATTCTGGATTCCCGCGACGCCGGATCGACCACCGGCGCCGGCGGCGCCGCGGCCGGCTCGGCGGAACCGTCGGCTGCCGGCGCCTTGGCCGCGACCGATTGGACCACGGCCGCGACGTCCGACCGAGTGATCGTCCCGTTGGGGCCCGAACCACGGACGGTGCGCAGGTCGACCCCGTTGTCCCGGGCGAACTTGCGTACCGGCGGCTTGGCCAGGACACCGTTGCCGGCGGCCCCGTCCCCGACGAGCCGGGCGGCACGTTCACCGACCGCCGCGGCCGACACCCGAGCGGGCGGCGGGGCCGGCGGGGTGGGAGCGGCTGGCGGCGGGGGGGCTGCCGGCAGCTCGGCGCTCGGCGACGCCTCGCCGGCCGGCCCCGACTTGCGCGCCCGGCGTTTCGCGGTGACCGACTTGGGGCCGTACCCGACCAGGACCGAGGTCCGCCCGCCCGGTGCGGGGCCGCCGATCAGCCCCGGCTCGACCGCGGCGTCGTCCGGCGGGTGCGCCACCAGGGCGGCCGGGATACCGGGCACTTCAAGCGGTTCGACCGGGGATTCGCTCCCGCCCGCTCGCGCCCGCTCGCCCGCGAGCGCCCCATCGCCCGCCGGCGCTCCGGCCCCCGGCTCGGTGTCCACGGTGATGATCGGTACGCCGACGTCGACCAGCGCACCCTCGGCGTAGTGCAACTCGGCGATCACCCCGGCGTACGGGGAGGGCACCTCCACGGCTGCCTTGGCGGTTTCCACCTCCACGATCGGCTGGTTCAGCCCGACGGTGTCCCCCGGTTGGACAAGCCACTTCAGGATTTCTCCCTCGGTGAGGCCTTCGCCGAGGTCCGGCAGCTTGAACTGCTTGAGCGCCACGACTACTACCCCGCTCTAAAAGGTGAGCGAGCGGTCGACGGCGTCGAGCACCCGGTCGAGGTCGGGGAGGTACTCCTCCTCCAGCCGGGACGGCGGGTACGGCGTGTCGAACCCGCCGACCCGCAGCACCGGCGCTTCAAGGGAGTAGAACATCCGCTCGGTGACCCGGGCGGCGATCTCGGCCCCCATGCCGAGGAAGATCGGTGCCTCGTGCACCACGACGAGGTGGCCGGTCTTGGCCACCGAGGTGAAGACCACCGGCCAGTCGACCGGCGACATCGACCGCAGGTCGAGGACCTCTAGGCTCCGGCCCTCCGGCTCCGCGGCGGTGGCCGCCTCCAACGCGGTCTTGACCATCGGGCCGTACGCGACGACGGTCACGTCGCTGCCGTCGCGGACCACCCGGGCGGCATGCAGCGGCTCCGGGGTCAGCGTCTCGTCGAGGTCGGCCTTCTCCCAGTACCGCCGTTTGGGCTCGAAGAAGATGATCGGGTCGTCGGAGGCGATGGCCTGCTGGATCATGAAGTGGGCGTCGATCGGGTTGGACGGGCTGACCACCTTGAGCCCGGCGGTATGGGCGAAGTACGCCTCCGGTGACTCGCTGTGATGCTCGACGGCGCCGATGCCGCCGCCGTAGGGGATCCGGATGGTCACCGGCATCGGACACGAGCCAGCGCTGCGGTAGTGCAGCTTGGCGAGCTGGCTGACGATCTGGTCGTAGGCGGGATACACGAAACCGTCGAATTGGATCTCGCACACCGGCCGGTAGCCGCGCAGCGCCATCCCGATGGCGGTGCCCACGATGCCGGACTCGGCCAGCGGCGTGTCGATCACCCGGCCCTCGCCGAAGTCCTTCTGGAGCCCGTCGGTGACCCGGAACACCCCGCCGAGCTTGCCGACGTCCTCTCCCATGATCAGTACCTTGGGGTCCGCCTCCATCGCCCTGCGCAGACCTGTGTTGATCGCCTTGGCGAGCGTCGTCTGGGCCATCAGGAGCTCCCCTCGAAGGTCTCCAGGTAGGCCTCGAACTGGGCGCGTTCCTCCTCCAGCAGCGGGCTGCCGCCGGCGTACACCGCGTCGAACAGGGACCGGGTCGGCGGGTCGGGCATGTCCAGGCAGCCCTGCCGGACCTGGGCGGCCAACGCGTCGGCGGCGGCTTCCAGCTCGGCCATGAAGGCGGCATCGGCCAGCTGCCGCTTGTACAGGAAGGCCTTCATCCGCTCCAGCGGATCCTTGAGCTTCCACGCCTCCAGTTCACTCGCCAACCGGTACCTCGTCGGGTCATCGGAGGTGGTGTGGGCGCCCATCCGGTAGGTGAACGCCTCGATCAGCGTCGGGCCGGACCCCTCCCTGGCGCGCTGCAGCGCGTGCCGGGTGACCGCCAGCACGGCGAGCACGTCGTTGCCGTCGACCCGGACGCCGGGGAAGCCGAAGCCGCTGGCCCGCAGGTACAGCGGCACCCTGGTCTGGCGTTCCAGCGGCTCGGAGATCGCCCACTGGTTGTTCTGGCAGAAGAAGACCACCGGCGCGTTGAACACGCTGGCCCAGATGAACGCCTCGTTGACGTCGCCCTGGCTGGACGCGCCGTCCCCGAAGTAGGCTACCACCGCGTCGTCGGTGCCGTCGCGCTGGATGCCCATGGCGTACCCGGTGGCGTGCAGCGTCTGGCTGCCGATGACGATCGTGTACAGGCCGAAGTTGAACGCCCGGGGGTCCCAGCCGCCGTTGCTCACCCCGCGGAACAGACCCAGGAGCTTCAGCGGGTCGACCCCGCGACACCAGGCCACCCCGTGTTCGCGGTAGGTGGGGAAGGCGAAATCCCCCGGCGCGAGCGCCCGACCTGAACCGACCTGCGCGGCCTCCTGGCCCAGCAGGCTGGCCCAGATGCCGAGCTCGCCCTGCCGCTGCAGCGCGGTGGCCTCGGTGTCGATCCGCCGGACCAGGACGAGGTCCCGGTACAGGTCGCGGTACTCCTCGTCGGTCAGTTCGACGTCGAAGTCGGGGTGGGCGACCCGCTCCCCCTCCGGGGTCAGCAGCTGGACGAGTTCCGGCCCGGCGGCGGAAACCGAGGTGTGCTGCGCGGCGGCCCGGTCCTTCCTCGGTTCGGTCGCCGGCGACGGCCTCGGTCGGGTGGTCGGCTCGGTCGGCATTGCGGCGGTTCTGCCCTCGGGCACTCGAGCACCTGTCCTCGTCGGGGGCGCTCCGGGGTCTCCGGTACGGCCCAGCTTTCGCGGACCCGGGCCAGCTGGGTACAGCCGCGGCCCGCGGGTTGGTTCCATGGTGGCAGAGAAGTCCCCGCCGGGCCATGGACCGGCCCAGCTCGGTACCGGCCGACCCACCTACCCTGGCCAGCGTGACCTTCGACGCGCCCCCGCTCGGCCGGGTGGGAATCTGGACCGGACAGCTGGACTACCAACCGGCGCGGCAGGTCCGGGCGGCCGCCGAAGAGGTGGCGGAACTGGGCTACCGGACGCTGTGGACCGGGGAGGCGGTCGGCCGGGAGGTGCTCAGCGCGGCCGGACTGCTGTTGGCCGCCACCGAGGAGCTGGTGGTGGCCACCGGGATCGCGAACATCTGGGCCCGGGACGCGCTGGCCATGGCGGCCGGGCAGCGCACGCTGGCCGAGGCATACCCGGACCGCTTCGTACTCGGCATCGGGGTCAGCCACGCGCCGCTGCTGGCCGTGCGGGGGCAGGGGTATGACAAACCGTGGTCGTTCATGCGGGACTACCTGGCGGCCATGGAGCGGGGCCGGGCGGCGAACCGGGCGGTACCACCGAGCGGGGCGGCGCCGACCGTGCTGGCCGCGCTGGGCCCCCGGATGCTCGAGCTGGCTCGGGACGCCGCGGACGGCGCGCACACCTACTTCGTACCGCCAGAGCACACCGCAGCCGCCCGGGAGCGGCTCGGCCCCGGGAAGCTGCTCGCACCGGAGCAGGTCGCGGTGTTGGAAACCGACCCGTCGAGGGCCCGGGAGATCGCCCGCCGGCACACCGCGTCCTACCTGCGGCTGCCCAACTACACCAACAACCTGCGCCGGCTCGGGTTCACCGACGCCGACTTCGCCGACGGCGGCAGCGACCGGCTGGTGGACACCATCGCGGTCTGGGGGGACGAAGCCACGGTCGCCGCCCGAGTACGGGCGCATCTCGACGCCGGCGCCGACCACGTCGCGGTCCAGGTGATGGACCCCGAGCCGCAGGGGCTGCCCCGGGCCGGCTGGCGGCGGCTGGCCCCGGCGCTGCTCGCCCTGTAGCCGCCGGCGGTACGTCGCCGGCGGCCTCGATCCGGGGTAGCTTGCCACCCTTTGACCCCCGATAGTGGGCCATGGGTCCGGCCATCAGGTACTTAGCGCCTATCCTGAGGTGCGTCGCGTAGGCGGCGCCCTGGAGCGAGACGAGGTTTCCATGGCGGTCGCAATGGACGAGACGCTGGTCGATCACGCGATGGCCGTCCTGGAGGACGCCGCCCGGCGACGCAAGCCGCTCACCTACACCGCCTTCGCGACCGCCGTCCGCGACTCGGGCTCCAGGGGCGCCCGGATCAGTGCGCTGCTCACCGAGTTGGGTGAGCGCAGCTTCAACACCCACAACGCGCTGATCTCCTCCCTCGTCGTCGGGGCCAGCAACGGCCTGCCGAACGAGGGGTTCTACCAGGTCGTCGCCCGGCTCCGACCCGACGAGTGCGCCACCGACCGGGCGACCCTGGCCCGCCGGGAGCAGGAGCGGGTGTACCGGGCCTACCCGCTCAACGGGTCCTAACTCCGCCGACCGCCGGCCGCCACTGGGTAGCGTGGGTGGCGTGTTCGATGTTGCGGAGACCGCCGTGGAGGCCGCGCTCGCCGCGGGTGCGCGCTACGCGGACGCCCGGGTGATGCTCCGCCGGTCGGAGATGATGTCCGCGCAGAACGGTGATGTCGAGAGCCTGCGCCAGACCGAGGGCAGCGGGGTGGGCGTGCGGGCCCTGATCGGCTCGTCCTGGGGATTCTGGGCCACCACGAATCTCACCGCGGCTGCCGCCCGCCGAACCGGTGAGCGAGCCGCCGAGACCGCCCGCGCCTCGACCGCCGTACCGGGACGGCACCTGGACCTGGCACCGGTAGCGGTCGTGGAGGACTCCTGGCGCAGCGACTGCGAGGAAGACCCGCTCGCCGTCTCGCTCGCCGAGAAGGGCGACCTGCTGGTCGGGGTGACCGCCGGCATGCACGGCGCGGGCGTACCGGTCGCCCAGGCGTCGTACCAGGTTTGGGATACCGAGAAGTGGCTGGTGACCAGCGAAGGGTCCCGGATCTCACAGCGCATCCGGGAGTGCGGGGCGGAGATGAGCGCCACCGCCGTGGGGGAGCGGGAGACCCAGCGCCGGTCCTATCCCGGCATCGGGGGACAGTACGGCACCGAGGGGTGGGAGTTGGTACGCCGCCTGGATCTTCCGGGCAACGTCGAGCGGGTCGCGGCGGAGGCTCAGGAGTTGCTCACCGCGCCGGCCTGTCCGGCCGGGGTTACCGATGTCATCCTGGGCGGGGACCAGATGGCGCTGCAGATCCACGAGTCGATCGGTCACGCCATCGAGTTGGACCGGATCCTCGGTTGGGAGGCCGCGTTCGCCGGCTCGTCATGGCTTGACCTCGACCGGCTCGGTAGCCTGCGCTACGGCTCGGAGTTGATGAACGTGACCGCCGACGCCACGCTGCCCGGGGCGCTGGGCTCCTTCGGCTACGACGACGAGGGGACCCCGGCCCAGGCGGTGCCGATCGTGGTCGACGGGGTCTGGGTCGGGGTGCTCTCCGGCCGGGACACCGCGGCGATCGCCGGCGTACCGGCTGGTGGCATGGTGCGCGGCGACGGCTTCAACCGGCTGCCGATGGTCCGAATGACCAACGTCGGGCTGCTGCCCGGCGATTCCTCGCTGGCCGAGATGATCGCAGCCACCGACGACGGCATCCTCATGGACACCAACCGCTCCTGGTCCATCGACGACAAGCGGCTCAACTTCCAGTTCGGTTGCGAGATCGGCTGGGAGATCCGCGGCGGCCGGCGCGGGCGGATGCTGCGTAACCCGACCTACACCGGCGTCGGCCCCACCTTCTGGGCGTCGATGGACATGGTCGGCGGCCCGCAGGAGTGGACGTTCTACGGCACGGCGAACTGCGGCAAGGGCCAGCCGATGCAAATCGGCCACACCGGGCACCCGGCCGTGCCGGCGCGGTTCCGCGGCGTGCGGGTCGGGGTCCGCGGATGACCGCCGGACTCGAGGTCTGCGACCGGGTGCTGACCCTGGTCCGGGCGGCCGCCGGGAACGACGCCGAAGCCCAGGTGACGGTGCGCAGCGGGACAGCCGGGCTGACTCGGTTCGCCAACTCGTTCATCCACCAGAACGTCGGGGAAGACGCCGTCGGGGTCAGCGTCAAGGTCACCCTCGACGGCCAGTCGGCCGTCGCGACGGCCACCGGGGTCGATGAGGAGGCGCTGGCCCGGGCGGTACGGGCCGCGGTGGACGCCGCCCGGGTCCAGCCGGCGGATCCGTCCTGGCCGGGACTCGCGCCGCCGTCGGGCCCGGCGCCGGAGGGGTCCTGGGATCAGGCCACCGCCGACGCCGGGCCGGGAGTCCGGGCCGGCCTGGTCGCGGAGTTCGTCGATGCAGTAGCCGACCTCGACGCGGCCGGCTTCTGCGAGACCACATCGGAACACGCGGCCTACGCCAACAGCGCGGGGCAGCGGTTGTCTGGCCGGTCCACCACGGCCACCCTGGACGGCATCGCCAGAGCGACCGGGTCGGACGGCAGTGCGCGGCAGATGTCCGTCGCGGTCGGTGACCTGGCCGGGGCGGCGGCCGGTCAGACGGCCGCCCACCTCGCGGCCGCCGGTGCCGGCGCCGTCGACATCGAGCCCGGGGAGTACGAGGTGGTCCTCGGCCCGGGCTGCGTCGGAGACCTGTTGCTGTTCCTGAGCCTGTACGGGTTCAACGGCCGGGCCGTCGCCGAGGGTCGGTCTTTCGCCCGGGTCGGGGAGGCGCAGTTCGACGCCGCGGTTTCCATCTGGGACGACGTCACCGACCCCGGCGCGGTCGGCCTGCCCTTCGACGCCGAGGGCACCCCCAAGCGGCGGGTCGACTTCGTCACCGCGGGGGTCACGACCGGGCTGGCGCACGACCGGCGGACCGCGGCCGCCGCCGGAGCCCAGAGCACGGGCCACGCCATCGAGGGTGGGGAGTGTTTCGGACCGGTACCCAGCAGCCTGTTCCTCGGGGCCGGCACACCCGACCCGGCGGAGTTGGTGAGCCGGGTCGGTCGCGGCCTGCTGGTGACCGACTCCTGGTACACCCGGGTGCTGGACCCCCGGACACTGGTGACCACCGGCCTGACTCGCAATGGGGTGTTCCTGGTGGAGGACGGCCAGGTGGTGCGCCCGGTCAGCAACCTGCGCTTCACCCAGTCCTACGTCGAGGCGTTCGCGCCGGGCAACGTGCTCGGCATCGGCCGGGACGCGCAGCTGACCCCGATGTCCTTCGGCAGCTGCATAGCACCGAGCGTTCACTTGGCGTCCTGGCGCTTCACCGGTGGCGCGAGCGGCTGACGTGGTACGCCCGCTGGGTGTGACGCCGGGCCACGTACGCGCGCGGCTCCTCACGGGGGAAGTGCCGCAGTGCTCGAGGATCGAGATGTCGTCGTAGTTCCGTTGCGTCGTGGAGTGCGGCTCTGCGCCAGATGCCAGGAGAACACAGCGTCACCCAGCTCGGGGCGGACCGTCCGCCCAACCTCGTCGCTGCGTGTGGCCGCGTCCCGCAGGGCTGTGGTGATCAGTGCCTCTTAGCTTAGACTGAGGACGGGTTGTAAATTCGGACGACGCTCAGCATGAGCGGTCCGCTCGCCTTCGTGTGGTCCGGACTCGACACCATCACGCTCTCGAAGGCGGTACGCAGGCTCGAGGCCGCCGGGCTGGTATCGCGCCGGTCCGCGCCGCACGACTCCCGGGCCACGCAGGTCCGATTCACCGAGGATGGCCGAGATGTCGTTGGCGAGCGGTCAGGGCCGTCGAGGATACCGACGGCGCGTTCTTCGCGGGCCTCGACGGCCGCGACCTCAGACGATGGCGCGGCGACCTCGGAGTGACGCCTGAGACCAAGCGGAGACGGTCAGCCGCGCCGTGCCTGCGGCAGCCGCGTCTCCGTTGCACAATCGGTCCCGTTTGGGATCCGCTTGCCGGTGCTGTGCGAGCACTGGCCCTGCTGCATGACGTGAAAGACGCGCCCGCTGGCTAACGAACGTGCTACGAAAACGCGACACTGTCGCTATGAGCGTGATGATACGGCAGTCTGACCTGCGTAATGACAACGCGGCCGTGATGCGTCGGGTGGCTGCGGGCGAATCCTTCGTGGTGACCGTCAACGGTCGCCCCGTGGCTGACGTGGTGCCTCATCGCCAAGATTCGGCCAGGCGCCGGTTCGTGCCGGTCGCCGAGTTGGCTGAGGTGTTCGCCGAAGAGCCGGTGCACGACCCGACGGCATGGCGGAACGATCTGGCTGCCGCCGATGAGATCTTCGGTCCCGATGAGCCCTCCGACCCCTTCAACCGGGAGCGGCGTTGACCTTGCGCGACCCGGGTCGTGCCCTGCTGGACACATCGGTGGTGATCGACTTCGCGGCGGTGCAGGTAGCCCAGGTCGCCGACGAAGTCGCGGTATCGGCAGTGACGATCGCTGAGCTGCACTACAGCGTGGCAGCCGCGACCGACCCGCTAACGCAGCTGGCCCGCCGCCGGCGAGTGCAGGCCACTTTGGACCGGTTCGAGGTGCTGCCGTTCGACGTGAGGGTGGCCGAGTACTACGGGGCGCTGGCCAGCCTCGTGCGCCAGCACGGCCGCAACCCACGGCCACGCCGGATGGACTTGCAGATGCCGCCACCGCAGCATGCCACGGCCTGACACTGCTAACCCGGAACGGCAGCGACTTCATAGGCGTGGATTCCGCGCTGGCCGTGATCGACCTGCCGGACCAGCCACGGGAGGCCGTCGAGCACGAACCCCAGAAATGATGCCGCACATCAGAATGCATACCTTAGGCGTATGCCACTGCTACAGGTGCGCGACGTGCCCGAGCCGACGCCGAGATAGTTGAGCGCCTTGCACGGCGTGACCGTCGCGGTGGTCCTACCATTGCCGACGCGGTGGCCGAGATGCGCAGGACACGCGAGACGTCGTGATCGTCGTGGAGTCGTCCGCGATTGTCGACGCGCTCGCCGATGATCCCGCCAATCCCCCTCTGGTCACCGCCGACACAAAGTTGCTCGAAGCTCGCACGCTGGGTGTCGACGTACTCGTGTTACGGCCGCCCTAATCTGATCGGCGATCCGCCCTAGGGATGGGTGATCGCGGGCATCGGAGGATCGGGCAGGACATGAGCCAGTTCCCCACCCCCGCACACCTCGTCTCCTGGGCCAAGCTGTGCCCGAAGACCATCCAGTCCGGCACCAGGACCACCACCGCGGGAAGACCGGGAAGGGCAACCCGTACCAAGCCGTGCTCGGCGACGCTGCCGCCGGTGCGTCGAAGACCAAGACGTTCCTCGATGAACGGCACCGCCGCATCCCCAAACGGCGAGGCAAGCCCAAGGCCGTCGTGGCCACCGCCCGCTCGACCCTCGGGATCATCTGGAACCTGCTCGGCAGTCCCGGTACCCGCTACACCGACCTCGGCGAGGACTACTTCATCAATGCATCGACAAGGGCCGACGCGTCCGAAACCACGTCCGACAACTCGAAGCCCTCGGCTTCGAAGTCACCCTCGCCGTCGCCGCAAAGGCAGCCGCACCCAGCAACCCGACCAGAACCCGACAGGGCGCCCCACGCTGCCCGCCGGCGGACGATTTTCCACCTCAGACGTGCTGGTCAACCTGCGGCCGCCACGGCTCGTGCTCGTGCGCGAGCCAGACCATCTCGGGGCCGAGCGCGCGGACCAGCCGCTGGCCTTCGGTGCGCGGCTCGTCGAGTTCGGCGAAGAAGACGGCCGTGTCGCCGGCGATGACGACCGGCCTTCCGCCCGTCTCGATCACGACCACCTGCGAGCCTGGCGTGTGGCCCGGCGCCGGGACGAGCCGCAGCCCCGGCAGCAACTCGAGCGCGCCGTCAACGGGTACGTACTGCACGCCGGGCGCGTCGACCCACTCGCGGATCGTGTAGTCGTCCTCGCTGCGCGCGTCGTCGAGTTCCCGGCGCTGCACGTAGATCGGCCTGCCGGTGAAGAGGCAGTTGCCGCCGCAGTGGTCGAAGTGCAGGTGGGTGTTGACGACAATGTCGATGCTGGCCAGGTCGAAGTCGCTCCGCGCACTCAGTGGAATCAGGCGTGGATCCATGTCGGCCACCGCCGGGTGCAGCTGCGTCAGGCCGGTGTCGACAAGCACGCGCCCGTCGGGATGGTCGATGACGTGGACGTAAACCGGCATCCGCTCGCCCTCGGCGAGCAACTCGGCCACCAGAACCGGGGTGACAGTCGGGGACGAGACCTCGCGCCCCGCTCCCTGACCCTTCCGGGGTCGTGGATCACGCATCGCGGACGGCTTGCGCAGTTGCCTCGTACCCGGCCCGGTCGCCGTAACCGATGCTCATGAACGTAGCCATGCGTGCTCGTTTCCCTTAGATGTTGGTGCGCCGCTGGACGCGGCTGCTCGCACTACGACTTCGCAGCTGGGGTGGCCTTGTCCGGCCTGAGCGTGCAAAGTATGAAGGCCTGGACCGTTTGCGGCATCGCGCGTCGCGACGAGTGCCGCAACCCATAGCGCGACATCTCGGCATTTTGGACAGCTCGGCATCTCGACACGACTCACCCCCGTTGCATGTCGACGAAGCGGGAATAGTGCCCCTGGAAGGCCACCGCGACCGTGCTGGTCGGGCCGTTGCGGTGTTTGGCGACGATGAGGTCCGCCTCGCCGGCGCGGGGTGATTCGCGCTCGTAGGCATCCTCGCGGTGCAGCAGGATCACCACGTCGGAGTCCTGCTCGATCGCACCGGACTCGCGCAGGTCCGACAACAGCGGACGCTTGTCCTGGCGCTGTTCCGGGCCGCGGTTGAGCTGGCTCAGCGCGACCACCGGCAACTCCAGCTCCTTGGCGAGCAGCTTGAGAGCCCGGGATATCTCACTGACCTCCTGTTGCCGGCTCTCCACCCGCCGCGGGGACGTCATCAGCTGCATATAGTCGACGATCACCAGCCGCAGCTCGTTGCGCTGCTTGAGCCGCCGCGCCTTGGCCCGGATCTCCATCATGGACAGGTTCGGCGAGTCGTCGATGAACAGCGGCGCTTTGGCCAGGTCGCCCATCTTGCGGCCCAGCCGCTGCCAGTGGTCGTCGCCCAGGTGTCCGGTGCGCATGCTGTGCAGCGGAACCGCGCACTCCGCAGAGAGCAGCCGCATGGTGATCTCGGTACGGCTCATCTCCAGAGAGAAGATCACCGCTGGCATGCCGTGCCGGATCGCCGCGTTACGCGCGAGGTCCAGCGCCAGGGTGGACTTGCCCAGCGCGGGCCGGGCCGCCACCACGATGAGCTGGCCGCGGTGCAGCCCGTTCATCAGCGCGTCCAGGTCGGCGAAGCCGGTCGGAACCCCGTCCATGGTGCCGTCGCGGTCCGCGATGGCCTCCAGCTCGGAGTACGTCACCGGCAGCAGCGCTTCCAGTGGCAGGCATTCCTCAGACTGCCGCCGGTCGGTCACGTCGTAGATGGCCGCCTGCGCCCGGTCGACCACCTCGTCGACCTCGCCGCCCGCTCCGCCGGCGGCGCCGTAGGCGGATTGCACGATCCGGGTGCCGGCCTCCACCAACCGGCGCAGGATGGCCCGCTCCCGGACGATCTCGGCATAGTAGGCCGCGTTCGCCGCGGTCGGCACGGTGGAGATCAGGGTGTGCAGGTAGGGTCCGCCGCCCACCCGACCCAGCTGGCCGGTACGGACCAGCTCGGCGGAGACGGTGACCGCGTCCGCCGGTTCACCCTTGGCGTAGAGGTCGCAGATCGCATCGAAGATCAGCTGATGCGCGGGGCGGTAGAAATCGACGGTTTTGACGACTTCGCTGACTTCGCCGATCGCGTCCTTGGACAGCAGCATCCCGCCCAGTGCCCCCTGCTCGGCGGCCACGTCCTGGGGTGGCGTCCGCTCGAACTCCGGCGACACCACCGGCCCCGGCCCGAAGGTCGCCTCCGCCACGGACACCTGCTGTCCCCTCCTCAGGGTCTCGACCCGCCGCTCGGCCGCTCGCCGCATCCCGAACGTCCCCTGTTCTATCGAGCGGCTGAGACACTTTCCGCGTGTCGCGGCCGGTCTGCGCCGACCCGCGGTGGACCCACTCGGGGATGAGGTGTGGACGGCGCCGGCCGGCGCTGTGCGCGGAGTGTGGATGGGCTGTGCGGGACGCGGCGGCGGCGGCGAGGATCGTACTGGCGCGGCGCCCGCTGCCGGCCGCGCCGGACTGCACAGCCTGTGCGCAAGAAGTCGGCGCGCGTCCCGACCGGACCGACCGCCGGCGAACCGCGGCCCGGCCGGTCCCCGGTCAGGCCGAGGCGTCGCGGACCGCGGCGTACGCCTCGCGGACCTGCCGCTGCGGATCGGCCTCCATGACCCGGTCGAGTCCGGCCACCGGCCAGGCCGGCGGCTCCGGTGCCCCGGACAGCGTCCAGGCCGCCTGACGGGCCGCTCCGTCGGCGACGTACTCCCCTGGTTCGGGTACCACGACCGGCGCCTCCAGCAGTGCCGGCGCCAGGGCCTGCACCGCCCGGGACCGGGCCCCACCCCCGACGAGCAGCACCCGCCGCACGGTCACCCCCTGCCTGCGCAAAGCGTCCAGCCCGTCGGCGAGGCCGCAGAGCAGGCCCTCGACGGCGGCCCGGGCGAGGTTCGCCGGGGTGGCATTGCTCGGGGTCAGGCCGGCGAGCAGCCCCCGGGCGCTCGGCCGGTTCGGCGTACGTTCGCCCTCCAGGTAGGGCAGCAGCACCAGCCCGCCGGCGCCGGGCGAAGCGCTGAGCGCCAGGTCGCCGAGCGTGTCGAGGTCGACCTGGACCAGCTGCGCGGCGGCGGCCAGCACCCGGGCGGCGTTGAGCGTGCAGACCAGCGGCAGGAAACGCCCGGTCGCGTCGGCGAACCCGGCGACGTCGCCGCTGGGGTCGGCGGTCGGCGCGGGGGAGACCGCGCTGACCACCCCGCTGGTCCCGATCGAGACGATCACTTCCCCCGGGCCGGCGCCGCAGCCCAGCGCGGCCGCCATGTTGTCCCCGGTACCCGGCGCCAGCAGCGCACCCCCTGCCGCCGTCCCGGCCGGCTCTGCCGGCCCGAGCACCCGCGGCACCGCCGCGGAATGCCCCAGCGCCCGCTCCAGCAGGTCGAGCCGGTAGGTCCCCGCACGCGGTGACCAGTAGCCGGTACCGGAGGCGTCCCCACGGTCGGTGACCGCCTCGACAGATGCGGCGCCCGGGCCTCCGCCGGCCAGGCGCCAGGTCAGCCAGTCGTGCGGCAGCATGACGGTGGCGGTCCGCCGCGCCGAGGACGGCTCGCGTTCGGCGAGCCAGCGCAGCTTGGTGACCGTGAAACTGGCGACCGGCACGCTGCCGACGGCCTGCGCCCAGGCCGACGGGCCGCCCAGCTCGGCGAGGAGATCGGTGGCGGCCCCGGCCGATCGGATGTCGTTCCACAGCAGCGCCGGGCGGACCACGTCGCCCGACTCGTCGAGCGCGACCATGCCGTGCTGCTGGGCGCCTACGGAGATCGCCGCGGCGCCGTCCAACAACCCGGCACCGGCCGCCTGGAGGGCTTCCCACCAGCGCTCCGGCGGTATTTCGGTGCCGGGTGGGTGGGCCGCCCGGCCCTCCCGCACCAGGACCCCCGTTTCGGCGTCCCGGACCACGACCTTGGTCGCCGTGGTCGAGCTGTCCACTCCCGCGACAAACGGCATGCCGGCAAGTATGGCCTTGGGCCCGACCCGCAACCCAGCTGGCCGCTACCTCGGAACCGGCCCCGGCTCACTCACCACAGCGTGTAGCCGCCGTCGATCACCAGGACGGTACCGGTCATGAATGCCGAGGCGTCGCTGGCCAGGTACACCATCGACGGCCCGAGTTCCTCTGGCAGCGCGTAGCGCCGCATCGGGGCGTCCTCCACCCAGTACCGGCGGAACTCCGGCCGGTCGACCGGAGCCATCTCGGTCTTGACGTATCCCGGGGCCAGGGCGTTGACCCGTACCCCGTACGGCGCCCACTCCGCCGCCAGGGACTTGGTCAGCTGGTGCACAGCCGCCTTGGAGGCGTTGTACGCGGGCTGCCACTGCGGCCGGTTCACGATCATGGCCGATATGGAGCCGATGTTGACGATCACGCCACGCCGGCGGGCCACCATGGCGGCGCCGAACGCCTGGCTGCACATCCACAGCCCGTGCAGGTTGACGTCGAGCACGACCCGCCACTCCTCCTCCGTCACCTCCAGGGCCGGCCGGTGAATGCATGCACCGGCGTTGTTCACCAGGATGTCCGGCGGCCCGAGGGTGTCGGTCACCTCAGCGAGCAGCGCGGCCACCTCGCCTCGGTCGGTCACGTCGGCCGCTACCGCGATCGCCTCGGGGGAGACCTGGCGCACCTGCTCCAGACCGGCCGCCAGCCCCTCCGCCTCCCGAGCGGAGATCGCTAGCCGAGCACCGGCCTCACCGAGCGCCCGGGCGAAGGCCAGTCCGAGCCCTCGGCTCCCGCCGGTCACCACCGCCACCCGGCCGGAAAGGTCGAAGGCGTTCAGCACGCTCACACCGGTGCGCCGGCCAGCGTTCGGCCGGTGTCCGGATCGAAGAAGTGCAACTTGGTGACATCGACCGCGAGCGGCATTCGGGCGCCCGGACGGACCGGTGAGCTGGGCGAGAGCCGGGCGGTCCAGGCCGTCCGGCCGCCAAGTTCCAGATCGTCGGAGGAGTCCGGCTCGCTGCGCCGGCCCAGCTTTTCGTGCGCCACCGGCGGCGCGTCCAGACCGAAGATCACGTGGACCTCGTCGCCGAGCTCCTCCACGACGTCCGCGACGACGTCGATCCTCGGCCGGGCGTCCTCGCCGGCCAGCCTCGCGTCGGACAGGGCCGAGGGGCGCAATCCGACGATGAGCTGCCGGCCCAGGTAGCCGGCCAGGTCGGCGCGGGACTCCAGCAGACCGGCCGGCAGCGGCAGCCGGTGACCACCGAAGGCGACCGCCGGGCCGTCGTCACGCGTCAGTTCGGCGGTCACGAAGTTCATCGCCGGTGACCCGATGAACCCGGCGACGAAGAAGTTCACCGGATGCTCGAAGAGGTTCTGCGGGGTGTCCACCTGCTGCAGCTGCCCGTCGAGCAGGACCGTGACCCGGTCGCCCAGGGTCATCGCCTCTACCTGGTCATGGGTGACGTAAACGGTGGTCGTGGACAGCCGGGCGTGCAGCTGACTCAGCGAGGCCCGCATGCTGACCCGCAGTTTGGCATCCAGGTTGGACAGCGGCTCGTCCATGAGGAACGCCTGCGGCTCCCGGACGATGGCCCGGCCCATCGCCACGCGCTGCCGCTGGCCGCCGGAAAGCGCGCCGGGCTTGCGGGAGAGCAGGTCGGTGAGCCCGAGCATCTCCGCCGCCTCGCGCACCCGGCGCCGCCGGTCCTCCTTCGACGCCCCCCGCAGGCGCAGGCCGAAGCCGAGGTTGTCCTCGACGGTCATGTGCGGGTAGAGCGCGTAGTTCTGGAACACCATCGCGATGTCCCGGTCCTTGGGCGGGACGTCGTTGACCACCCGGGAGCCGATCGTGACGGTACCGCCGCTGATCTGCTCCAGGCCGGCGACCATGCGCAGCGCGGTCGACTTCCCGCAGCCGGAAGGGCCGACGAAGACCATGAACTCCCCGTCGGCCACCTCCAGGCTCAAGTGGTCCACGGCCTTCACCCCGCCGGGATAGACCTTGTCCAGACCGTCAAGGGTGATGCTCGCCATCAGCGGGCGTCCGATCCGTTGCCTGCGCCAACCCGGCTGGGCTCACTCGGCGTGACGACGGCCTTGATGGTGCGCTCGTCGTGCCGGCTGGCTCGCAACGCCTCCTCGGCGTCGGCGAGGGTGAAGTGACCGGTGACCAGGGCGTCGAGGTCAACCCGGCCGCTGGCGGCCAGCGCGATCGCCGCCGGATAGGTGTTGGCGTAGCGGAAGGTGCCGGTGATGGTGAGCTCCCGGGTCTGGATGGTGGCCAGCGGCAGCGGGACCTCGTCCCCACCCATCCCGACCAGGACGGCGCGGCCGGCGGGCCGCAGCGCCCGGATGCCGTCGGCGATGACCGCCGGTACGCCGGAGCATTCCAGCAGCACGTCCGCTTCGATCCCCGCCTGGGCCAGCGGGGTCTCCCCGACGTCGAGCGTCCGCGTCGCCCCGGTCCGGCGGGCCACCTCGAGGCGGTATGGGTTGACGTCGGAGATAGTCACCTCCGATGCGCCGAAGCAGCGGGCCGCCTGCATCGCCAGCAGCCCGATCGGCCCGGCTCCGGTGACCAGCACGCTGTCGCCCGGTGCGACGCCGGCCTTGCGGTTGGCCCAGACCCCGACCGACAGCGGTTCGATCAGCGCGGCGGCGTCGTCCGACATCGATTCGGGCACCGGGTAGGCGAAGTCGGCGGAGATGGTCACGTACCTGGCGAACGCCCCGTCGATCGGTGGGGTGGCGAAGAACCGCACGTCCGGGCAGAGGTTGTACCGGCCGCTGCGGCACTCGTGGCAGTGCAGGCACGGCACCCCGGGCTCGAGCGCGACCCGCTGCCCGACGGCGAGCCGCCGCACCTCCGATCCGACGCCGACCACGACGCCGGACGCCTCGTGGCCGAGCACCAGTGGAGCCTCCACGACGAAATCGCCGATCCGGCCCTTCTCGTAGTAGTGCACGTCGGAGCCGCACACCCCGACCGAGCGCACCTCAACGAGCACCTCCCCCGGACCGGGCTCGGGCACCGCCCGCTCCTGCAGGCGTACGTCGTTCACGCCGTGCAACACCGAGACCGGGTTCGTCCTCAGGTCTGCCGTGGTCATTCGCCGGTCACTGCTCCCAGGGTCAGGCCGGTGACCAGCCACCGGCGGACGGCGAGACCGGCAACGACCATCGGCAGCACCACGATCGTCCCGATCGCGGTCACCTGCCCCCAGTCGATACCGGTTTGGGTGATGAGTTGGGTGGCCGCGATCGGGAGGGTCTGTCCCGACGTGCCGGAGAAAGTCTGGGCGAAGGCGTAGTCGTTCCACGCGAAGACCAGGCACAGGATCCAGGTGGTCACCAGGCCCGGTCGGGTCAGCGGCAGGGCCACCCGCCAGAACGCGCCCCACCGGCTGGCCCCGTCGGTCATGGCCGCCTCCTCCAGCGAGGGGGGCAGCGCGGTGAAGAAGGCGTTCATGATCCAGATGGCGAAGGGCAAGTTGAACGTCAGGTACGCCACGATGAGGCCGGTGATCGAGTCCAGCAAGTGCAGGTCGCGGAAGATCAGGTAGAGCGGCAGCAGCACCGCGGCGATCGGCGCCATCCGGGTGGAGATGATCCAGAACGCCAGGTGGCGCTTCGCCGGCACGTTCCAGCGAGCCAGGCCGTACCCGCCGACGGCCCCGAGCGCGGTGGCGATCAGGGAGGAGAGCCCGGCGGCCACGATGCTGTTCTTGATGTAGACGGTCAGGTCGTTACCGCCGGAGAACAGCCGGGAGTAGTGCTCCATCGTCGGAGCGAAGGCCCAGGTCGGTGAGCTGGAGGTAATCGCGTCACCGGGCTTCACCGACGACAGCGCCATCCAGGCCAGCGGCACGGCAGCGGCCAGCAGGGCGAGCAGCGTCAGGACGCCGATCGCCACGGTGGCGGCCCGGCTCCGGCCGATCATCGGGTTGCCCCGCGCTTGGCGAGCACCGCGACGAACAGATTGGCCACGATGATGCTGAAGGCCAGCATGCCGAGCCCGATGGCGGCGGCGTAACCCAGATCGAAGAACCGGAACGCGGTTTCGTACAGCCGCAACGGGATCACCTTCGTGGCGTCCGCCGGCCCACCGTTCGTGGTGATCCAGATGATGTCGAAGAACCGGATCGCGTCCATCGCACGAATCAGCAGGGCCACCAAGACCACGCCGGAGATCGACGGCAGCACGACGAAGCGCAGCCGGGCGAAGTAGCCCGCACCGTCCAGGGACGCCGCCTCCAGCAACGCCCGCGGGACGGCCGCCAACCCGGCGAGTGTGATGAGCATGACCAGCGGGGTCCACTCCCACACGTCGAGCAGGATGACCGTCAGCAGGGCGGGCCCCTTGTGGCCGAGGATGTTCGTGTCGAGCCCGAGCTTGTGCAGCCCCCACGAGTACAGGCCGAAGGTCGAGTCGGTGAGGAACCGGCCAAGCAGGCCGACGATCACCGGAGCCACGAACATCGGCATCAGCAACACGGCGAGCACCACGTTACGGGCGAACACCAGCTCGTTGATCACGATGGCGATGCCGACGCCGAGCAGCATCTCCAAGGCAAGCGTCGCGACGAAGTACACCAGGCTGATCCGCCAGCTGGCCAGCACCTGGCTGTCGCCGAACATCTTGGTCCAGTTGTCCAGGCCCGTGTACTGCAACTTGATGCCGCCCACCACGGTCACCTTCGACAGGCTCATCCAGATGATGTAGCCGAAGGGGATGAGCGAGATGATCGCCAGCGGGATGAGCGCCGGCAGCATCATCCGCATCTCGAAGGAAGGCCCCCGGAGCCGCCGAGGCCGGCGCGGCGGCGGAGAGACGTTCGCCGACGGCGCGCCTTCCTCGGCCCGCGCGGTCACGGTCACGACGGACCGCGCTCAGGCCTTGACGATCTTGTCGATCTGCTGTTTGGCCGATCGCATCGCCTGCGCGGGGTTGACGTCGCCGGCCAGCATCTTCGAGACCTCGGTGTAGACCACGGTGTCCACCTGATTCCACTGCGGGATCTTCGGCCGGAGGTAGATGTTCTCCGGCTGCCAGGCCTTACGCACCGCCCCGGTGGCCAGCAGATTGGGCATCTTCGAGGGGTACGTGGCACCCGCCTTGATCTCCGGCATGTCGTACACCGACGTCCGGGTCGGGGTGCCGCCACCCACCTGGGACTTGAGGTCGAGGACCTGGGCATCCGGAGAGGTCGCCCAGTTGACGAAGAGCCAGGCCGCCTTCTGCTTCTTCGCGTCGGCGTTCTTGTTGATGCCGATTCCGGTCCCGCCGTAAATGTTCGCCGACCGCTTCGGGCCTTTGGGCAGGCGCTCGAACCCGACCTTGGTGGCGAACGTGCGGACGTCGCCGCCGGCGAACTCGTGCCAGTTGGGCACCATCGCCATCTGGCCGGCCCGGAAAGCGTCGTCGGCGCCGGACCAGTCCCAGGTCGTCGACGCCGGGTTGGCGATCTTCAGCAGCTTGGCGTAGAACGTGGCCGCCTCGATCGCCGCCGGCTGGTCGAGCTGGCAGGGGCCGGGAGAGGTCGACCCGAGGCCACCGATCTTGGCGTCGTCACTGAAATAGCCGCCGCCGTACGCCGCCAGGACGTTGGAGAAGTCGCACATCAGCGAGTCGTACTGCTTGGCCTGATGCCCGGTGCCATACGGGACGCCGGTCGTGGACTTGTGGTCGTTGAACCACTTGGCGATCTTGTAGTACTGGTCCCACGTGGTGGACTCCGACGGCGTGACGTCGAAGCCGAGGTCGTTCGACATCTGCTTGCCGAACTTGGTGAACAGGTCCTTGCGGTACATCCAGATCATCGTCGGGCAGTCGTACGGCAGCGCGAAGAGCTTGTCGGTGGCCACGAACCGGCCGGCCGCCTCGAGCTGGGTGGGGATGAAGTCCCCGATGCCCTTCGCCGGCTGCGGCAGGCTCGTGTCGTTGAGAAACGTGTTGAGGTCCACCAGTCCGTCGGCGTAGGGCGCCAGTACCTGATATGGATCGGCGTAGATCACCTCGTACGACGCCCGGCCGGAGCCGAAGTCCAGTGCCACCTTCTGTACCAGCGCGCCGAGCTCCATCTGGGAGATCTTCACGTTGATCCCGGTCAGGTCGGTGAACGGCTTGGGGTCCGCCGCGATCGCCGCCGTCGGCGGCGTGTTCTCGGAGATGAAGTTGATCGTGGTGCCTTGCAGCTGCTTCCAGCCGGTGCCGCTGCCACCGCTCGTGCTGCTGCTGTTGGTGCTCTTGGAACTCGACGAGCAGGCGCTCAGGACGCCCGGCAGGGCCACCGCGGCCGCGCCGAACGCGGCTCCCTTGAGCAGGGCGCGGCGACTGAACGGGCCGGCAAGAGAGGAGGAGGTGTCCAACGGGGGCTCCCGGGTGAGGAAACGGAGATGTCCAACTTGTTGCGGCCGCGACAATACTCCTCCACCAACGAATCGATGCAGGGGCCGACAGCCGCCACCATCAGTGCCACCTCGCATCGGACAAACGCCCGACCAGGTCAGTGCAGCCGGCGGGTGAACTGCCAGAACCGCCCGACCACGTCGAAGCCCAGTCGCTGGTAGAAATGCCTGGGCCAGTCCGCCTCGTCGGCCACCAGGAAGACCAGGTCCGCGCCGTCGTCGTAGGCGCCCTGCACCATGCGGGTCACCACCGCCCGAGCGTGCCCGCGGCGGCGGGCCCGCGGCAGCGTGACGACGTCCTCGACCTGCGCCACGCCGGGGACCAGGTCGAAGCGCAGGTCGGCGAACGCCTCGACGCGCGACGGCCGGTCGGGGGGCGCGACGTACCAGCGAGCCCCCAGCGCGTCGGCGACGATTTCCGAGCGCCGGGTGAGTTGCTGAACCACCGGTGAGTGCGCGGGCAGCGACAAGGTCGCCACCCAGTCCTCCGCCATCGCCGGACGGACCTCCTGCCAGGTCCCCGCCCGGGCGGGCGGCGATCCGGCCGGTCGCGCACCCCGATGCGCCATCACCAGATCCCGCTCCGCGGCGTACCCCCGGGCCCGCAGACCGGCGGCGAGCCGGCTGCCGGCGTCGTCGTGGTAGACCAGCACCACCCGGTGACCGAGGCCGGCCAGCCCCTGGTCCGCCGCCACTCGGACCGCCTCGGGAGTAGCGGCGAAGTCGTCGAGGACAAGCAGATTGTTCGCATGGGATTCCGGGACCTCATCGTGCAGGTACGCCGCTCCGGCCGCGGTCGTGACCACCCGTTGAGCGACGCGCCGGTGGGCCAGCCGAAGGGCGGCGAGAGCGCGGCGAAAGTCCTCAACCGGCGGCGGAGCCGATACCTCACCCATCTAGCTATGCTAGCTACATGCGGGTGGCGAACGTCCACGAAGCCAAGACAAATCTGTCCAAGCTGCTCGACGCCGCCGAGCGCGGCGAGCAGGTGATCATTACGCGGCGCGGAACGGGGGTCAATCGCTTCGCGCTGGTCCCGGCGACGTCGCCGGACCGGGCCGGGTTGTTCGGCGCGCTACGTGGGCAGATTCGCTACGCCGAGGATTACGACCTGGCCGACGCCGAGATCAGCGAGCTGTTCGATCGGACCCAGGGCTGACCGCGGGTGCGGCTGCTGCTGGACACCAACGTCCTGCTATGGATGCTCGACGACGATACGCGGCTCGGTGCTTCCGCTAGAGCCGGGATCCACCACGCCGAGGCGCTCGCCGTCTCCGTGGCAAGCCTCTGGGAGATCGCCATCAAGATCTCGATCCGGAAGCTTGCCCCGATCCCGGGACTGCACGACGCGGTCGGAAACCTCGGGTTGGAACGGCTGCCGATCGCAGGCCCCCATCTGCTGGCTCTGCAAGAGCTGCCGCACCTGCACCGCGACCCTTTCGACCGGTTGCTCATCAGCCAGGCGCTGGTTGAGCGGCTGACGGTGCTCACCGCCGACCCGGCGTTCGCCAGTTACGACGTGCCGGTTATCGACGCCCACGCGTGAAGCCGTCTGCCAGGTGACCGCCGGCGGTCAGCTCGCGGCGACGACCTCCACGGCGATGATGGCCGCGACTTCCGGGTGTAGCCGTACCGAGACGGTGTGCGAGCCGAGCGTCTTGATCGGAGCGCCGAGCTCCAATCGACGCTTGTCCAGCGCCGGCCCGCCGGCGGCCTGCACCGCCGCCGCGATGTCGGCGACGCTGACCGAGCCGAACAGCCGGCCGCCCTGCCCCGCCCGGGTGGTGAGCTGGACCTGCAGCGCCGCGAGGTCGGCGGCCACCGCCCGCGCCGAGCCGAGATCGCGAACGTCACGCACCTCCCGGGCGCGCTTGAGCGCGGACACCTGCTTCTCGGCTCCCCGGGTGGCCCGAATCGCCAGCCCGCGGGGCACCAGGTAGTTGCGGCCGTACCCGTCCTTGACCTCCACCGCGTCGCCGGGCTCGCCGAGCCCGGTGACCTCCTGAGTGAGGATGAGCTTCATCGCCGTCTCCTACCGGGCCGTACTGGTGTAGGGCAGCAACGCCATCTCGCGGCTGTTCTTCACCGCGATCGCGATGTCCCGCTGGTGCTGGCTGCAGTTGCCCGAGACCCGCCGGGCGCGGATCTTCCCCCGGTCGGAGATGAACTTCCGCAGCAGTGCGGTGTCCTTGTAGTCGATATAGGTCACCTTGTCGACGCAGAACATGCACACCTTTTTCTTGATCTTGCGAGGCGGTGGCTTGGCCATCGTGGTGCTCCTGATTCTCAGGGCCCCGCATGGGCGGGGATGGTCGGATCGGATCGGGTCAGATTGGATCTGGTCGGGCGTCGGCGGCCGGCGGGTGGTTGGTGTTTAGAACGGCGGCTCGTCGGTGAGGCCGCCACCCCCGACCGGTGCCGCCCACGGGTCGTCGGCCGGCCCGCTGGAACTGGGACGGCTTTGGCCGCCGGCCTGGCCACCGGAGCCGCCGCCGCGGGAGGCCTTGGAGACCCGTGCCGAGGCGTACTTCAGCGAGGGGCCCACTTCGTCGACGTCGATCTCGACGACGGTGCGCTTCTCGCCCTCCCTGGTCTCGAAGGAGCGTTGCTTGAGCCGGCCGGTAACGATCACGCGGTCGCCGCGGTGCAGCGACTCGGCCGCGTTCTCCGCCGCCTGGCGCCACACGCTGCAGCGCAGGAACAGCGCGTCGCCGTCCTTCCACTCATTCGAGCTCTTATCCAGGAAGCGAGGCGTCGAGGCGACGGTGAACGACGCCACGGACGCCCCGCTGGGGGTGAACCTCAGCTCCGGGTCGCTGGTCAAATTGCCTACGACGGTAATGGTGGTGTCGCCTGCCACGGCGGGCTCCTCTAGCGCTGGTCGGGTCGGAGAACCTTGGTCCGCAGCACAGCCTCGTTGAGGTTGAGCTGACGGTCGAGCTCCAGCACGGTGGCGGGTTCGGCGACGAGATCGACGACGGCGTAGATGCCCTCGACCTTCTTGTCGATCTCGTAGGACAGCCTGCGACGGCCCCACACGTCGACCTTCTCCACCGAGCCACCATCGGCTCGGACCACGGAGAGAAACTGGTCGATCGACGGGGCGACGGTGCGTTCCTCGAGATCGGGGTCGAGAATGACCATCAACTCGTAATGACGCATGCGAACACCCACCTCCTCTGGACTCGGCGGCCACGGTCTCTCCGCGGCAGGAGGGCACGGGTGACGTTCCGCGATCAGCCCCGCGGTACGCCACCGGACCTCAGCCTAACAAGGGACCGAGCCGGCCAAGGCTCTGAACTGTAGGACGCCCGGCCGACAGTCTGCGTTTCGGTGTCCACAGGCCTGCCAGTAGCGTGGTCGGCGCCATGCGGATCGCCACCTGGAACGTCAACTCGGTGCTCGCCCGGTTGCCTCGGCTGCTGTCCTGGCTGGGCGAGGTCAGGCCTGACGTGGTCTGCCTGCAGGAGACCAAGTGCGCCGCGGACGCGTTCCCCTACGGAGAGGTCGCAACAGCGGGGTATGAGGCGGCGGCTCACGGCGACGGTCGGTGGAACGGCGTGGCGGTGCTGTCCCGGGTCGGATTGGAAGGCGTGACCCTGGGGTTCGCCGGTGACCCCGGGTTTCCGGCGCCCGAGCCGCGCGCAATCAGTGCCACCTGCGGCGGGTTGCGGGTGTGGTCGATCTACGTACCGAACGGGCGTAGCCCGAGCGATCCGCACTACGCGTACAAGCTGGCCTGGCTGGCGGCGCTGCGCTCGGCGCTGGCCGCCGAACTTCCGGCCGAGGCCCCGTTCGCGGTCTGCGGCGACGCCAACATCGCACCCAGCGACGCCGACGTCTGGGATCCGGCCGCGTTCGTCGGCGCCACCCACGCCACCCCGGCGGAGCGGCAGGCGCTCGCCGACCTGCGCGCGCTGGGCCTCACCGACGTGGTTCCCCGCCCGGGCAAGGGCGAGCGGCCGTTCACCTACTGGGATTACCGGGCCGGGATGTTCCACCAGAACTTCGGCATGCGGATCGACCTGGTGTACGGCAACCGGGCCTTTGCCGAATCGGTCACGGACGCCTACGTGGACCGGGAGGCGCGTAAAGGCAAGGGACCGTCCGACCACGCGCCGGTGGTGGTCGATGTGGCCGGTCGCAGCGCTCCGTAGGCTCGACGGATGCCCGGCACTACCCGCATCGGCGCGCACGTCGACGGCGCCGACCCGCTCGCGGTCGCCGCCGAGATCGGCGCGGACGTGGTCCAGTTCTTTCTCACCGACCCGCAGAGCTGGCGAGCGCCGGTTCCGCGTGCCGACGCGGATCGACTCTTCGCGGCCTCGGTCGACCGGTACGTGCACGCGCCCTACCTGGTGAATGTCGCCTCGACGAACAACAAGATCCGCATCCCGAGCCGGAAGATTCTCGACCAGCACGCGGCGGCCGCCGCGGCGATCGGCGCCCGCGGTCTGATCGTGCACGGCGGGCATGTCGGGACCGGCGACGACCTGGCCGCCGGGGTGGAGAACTGGCGCAAGACGGTGGAGCGGATGAACGCCCCGCTGCCCATCCTGGTCGAGAACACCGCGGGCGGTGAGAATGCGACGGCCCGTCAACTCGACGCGCTCGACCGGCTGTGGGACGCGATCGGCGGAGCTGAGCAGATCGGCTTCTGCCTGGACACCTGCCACGCGCACGCCGCCGGCGAGGCGCTGCCGGACCTGGTCGATCGAATAACGGCGATCACGGGGCGGATCGACCTGGTGCACGCCAACGATTCCAAGGACCCGTTCGGTTCCGGCCGGGACCGGCACGAGAACCTCGGGCAGGGTCAGATCGACCCGGCGGTCCTGGTAGCCGTGATCGCCCGAGCCGACGCGCCGGTAATCTGCGAAACCCCTGGCGGCACCGCGGGATTGCGGGCTGACATCGCCTTTCTGCGGGCCGCCGGGATCTGAATGTCGGGCGCCTGAGCGGTCACGCGAGCGTAGGCGTACGCTCCGCGCCAGCGCCGTTCGCCGGCACCAGCACCCCGCCAGCCGGATCGTCGGCTCCGCTGCGCCGTACCACGTCGCGCTCCGGGCGCCAGATCTCCCAGACCACCAGCGCCATCAGCGCGACGAGCGCCGCGTCCCGGATCAGCAGCGCGGTCAGATACCACTCCACGGTGATGCCGGACCCGGGTTGGGAGTTGGCGACGAAGTAGTAGTAGAGGAAGAACAGCGTCACGATCTCCGTCGCCTGCCAGGCGAGCAGCGCCGCCCAGCGCGGCCTGGCGAGCACGGCGAACGGCATCACCCAGAGCACGTACTGCGGCGAGGCCACCTTGTTGACCAACACAAAGCCGGCCATCAACAGGAATGCGAGCTGGGCGACCCGCGGTCGCCGAGGCGCGAGCAGGGCCAGCGCGACGACCCCCAGGCATACCAGCAGGGCGCCGGCCGCGAAGGCGAAGTTCAGCCGGTCCGGCGGCACCGAACCGGCCGGGTCCAGCGGGCGGCCCCGGAAATGCTCCAGTACCAGCCAGATGGAGTTCCAGTCCGCGCCCCGGTTGCGGTTCAGCGACCAGAAGCGGCCGAAGTTGTCCGGGTACAGCAGCCACACCGGCACGTCGAGCACCAACCACGTGATCGCCCCGGCAGTGACCGCCCGCAGCCAGGCTGTGAGCTGGCGCTCGCGCAGGCACAGCGCCAGCAGCGGCAGCAGCAGCAGCGCCGGGTACAGCTTGGTGACCGTGCCGAGGCCCAAGAGGAACCCGGCGAGAACCGGCCGCCGCCGCGCCCAAGCCAGGAGCCCGGCACCGGCCAGCGCGCCGGCCACCAGGTCCCAGTTCGTGAAGGCGTTGAACACCAGCACCGGGGCGGCCGCGAACAGGGCGGCATCCCACGGTCTTCGCCAGCCGGCCAAGCCCCAGAGCGTCGCGGTGAGGACCAGCGCGCTCGCGGTGAGCAGCACTGCGTTGAGATCGAAGAACACCCGGCCGCGGGAGCTCACCGGCGCCCAGCTCGTCACCTTGGCGACCGCGGCCATCACCCCGCCGAGCAGCACCGGGTACTCCACCGGGGTGTCCACGTACGGCGTCTTGCCGTCGGCCAGGCCCTCCGCGTAGTACAACGCGAAGGTGTCCGAGTAGCACATCCGGGTGTACTGGTAGTCGTGCGTCCAGGGGTGCGTCCGGCACGGCGACTTCTGCACCCACCCCAGCGCGCAGGTGATCGCGGTCAGCAGCAGCACCACGGCCAGCGCCCGGCGCGGGCGGCCGGCGGCGGTGTGCCGGCCGGCCGGCCCGCCGGTGAGCTCGCTGAGCCCGCGCACGACGCCGTCCTCCCGGCTGGGAGCGACCGGTGGCGGGTCGAGCTGGATCTCGGTCATGGCGGTGACGAGGTGGCCGGGGTGGCCGGGGTGGCCGGGGTGGCCGAGGATGCGGCCGGCGGGGTCGGACCCGCCGGCGACGGCGGCCGGGATCGACTGCGGGATGGGCGGGGCGATACCGATCTCTTGGGTGTCGAGCTGCCGGGTGAAGCCGGCGGCGAGGCGGTTGCCGAGGCAGAGCTGGCTGAGGGCGCCGGGGAACTGGGCGTGGGGGTAGGGGACGGGCTCGGCGCTGGGGGCGGCAGACCGCCGGAGGTGCTGCCACCGAAGACCGGGTCCGGGAAGTTCTTCACCGGCTGGCCGCGCAGTGCCGCGGTGAGGAACGCCTTCCAGATCTCCGCTGGAAGCTGGCCGCCGTAGATGCCACCGGAGTAGCCGGGGACATTGGTCAGCGGGGCGTTGTCCACGTTGCCCAACCACACCGCCGCCGACAGCTGAGGGGTGAACCCGACGAACCAGGCGTCGGTGTTGTTCGTGGTGGTCCCGGTCTTGCCGGCCACCGGGCGCCCGTCGTCCAACCGGGCCCGGGTGCCGGTGCCGTAGCTGACCACCTTGGTCATCGCGTAGGTGGCGTCGGCGGCCACGTCGGCGCTGAAGGCTCGGGTCCGAGTGGGCTTGGCGGTGTAGACGGCGTGGCCGGCGGCGTCCACGACCTTGGCGACCAGGTGTGGCGCGACGTGGACACCCTGCGCCGCGAACGTGGCGTATCCGGCCGCCTGGTCCAGCGGTGAGACGCTGCGGGTGCCGAGCGTGATGGACGGAGGGACAAAGCCGTCGCTGCCGGCCAGCGCAGCGGTGACCCCGGCCGCCTTGGCCAGCCGGGCCACGTTCTGCGGGCCGACCTGGAGCACCAGTTGGGCGAAGACGGTGTTGACCGACAGCGCGGTGGCCCGGACCAGGTCACACCGCAGGCACTGCTCGCCGCTGTCGTTGCGCACCAGGTTGCCGGTGCTCCCCCAGCCGGGCAGGACCAGCGGCGAGGTGCCCCGGTACTCGGTGCGCAGGCTGACCCCGTCGGCCAGCGCGGCGGCCAGGGTGTACGGCTTGAACGACGAGCCCGGCTGACGCGGGTTGGTCGCCAGGTTGATCTGCGCCGCGGGCTGCGTCCCGGTGTAGTCCCGGCCGCCGTACATCGCCACGATGGCCCCGGTGGACGGCACCACGGCGGCCAGCGCACCGACCGGGTTGGCGCGCGTTCCGAGCCGGTCGGTCATCGCGGCGACGGCCGCCGACTGCAGCCGGCGGTCGACGGTGGTGATCACCCGGTAGCCGCTGGCCGCGAGCCGGTCCTCGTCGAAGCCGTGGGCGTCGAGTTCGGCCTGTACCGCGGTCACCAGGTGGCCGTTGGGTCCGCCGAGGGCGTTGCGGGTCGTCGGCTTGCGGACCGTGGGGAACCGCAGTCCGGCGGCCTGCGACGCGCTCAGCCACTGCTCGGCGACCATCCCGTTGATGACGTACTGCCAGCGGGCTCGGGCCGCGGCCGGGTTCTTCAGCGGGTCATAGCGACTCGGCGCCTGGATGGCGGCCGCCAGCACCGCGCCCTGGGCGACGTCGAGGTCGGCCACCGGCTTGCCGAAGTACGCCTGGGACGCCGTGGAGATGCCGTACGCGCCACGCCCGAAGTAGATCGTGTTCAGGTAGTCCCGCAGGATCTCGTCCTTGGTCCTGGTGCGATCCAGCTTGATCGAGATGAAGATCTCCCGTAGCTTTCGGGTGAAGGTGCGCTCCTTGGTAAGGTATGCGTTCTTCGCGTACTGCTGAGTGATTGTCGAACCGCCCTGCGTGATGCCGCCGCCACGGATGTTGGCCCACAGCGCCCGGGCGATGCCCTGCACCGACACGCCGGGTTCGTCGTAGTACTTGCGGTCCTCGGCCGCCAGCACCGCCCGCCGAACCCCGAGCGGCACCTCGGAAAGCGGCACGTCGATCCGGTTGAGCGTACCGACCCTACCCAGTTCGGACGTGCCGTCGGCAAAGGTGAAGATCGAGGTCTGGGCGGTGGCGAAACTGCTCGGCGGCGGCACGGTGGTGGTCAGGTAGCCGAACAGGAACAACCCGACCAGGAGCAGGAACCCGCCCACGATCGTCCAGCCGATGATCGTCCGAGGCCGGGAGCGCTGCTGGGCGGAGCCGGCAGCCTTCCGCCGTGCGGAGCCGGGAGCGGACGAACTCACGGATGCGCGGCCCGACGCCGACGCCCGCGCGCTCGCGGCTCGGCGCTGCCGAGGACGTAGGACACCATCAGATGGTTCCAGCCGCAGTCCCGGCACACCTCGACCACGTAGACGGTGAACTCCGCGTAGCTGGCCTCCATCGCGGCCAATTCACGGCCGCGCCGCACCCGCCCGCTGTGCTCCCCCAATTCCTCGCCGTAGGTGTAGTTGACCTGGACCAGCGGACCGCGGCGGCAGACCGGGCACGGCTGGGACGTCGGATCGCCGTGGTACTTCGCCGCCCGCAGCAGGTACGGATGGGCATCGCAGGCGTCGCTGCGGGTGGCCCCGCCGCTGGTCAACTTCGCCAGCGTCGCTCGACGGGCGAGCGAGTAGTCGATGAGTGAGCGGCGCGAACGCACCCGCGACACGATACGCGAATCGACGTTTGCTCAGCTTCCCCGGAAAGCTGAGCTATCGTGGGGACGTATCGGTTCGATACATCGTAACGAGGCGCTGGATACGGGCTCCCGACGTGGAGTCCAGCCAGCCGAAATGGGGAGCTATGTCCAGCGCACGCCGGGGCGAAGTGCTGCCACTCGCCGTCCTCGGCCTGCTACACGACTCCCCCATGCACGGCTACGAGCTGCGCAAGCGGCTGTCCAGCGTGCTGGGCGTCTTCCGCGCGCTGTCCTACGGCTCGCTCTACCCCTGCCTTCGCTCCCTCAAGTCGGGCGGGCTGATCACCGACGACGTCGGACCGGCGGCCGTCCGCGCTCGGGCCGGCAAGCGCGGTCGGATCGTCTACCGGATCACCGCCGAGGGCAAGGAGCGGCTGCAGGAGATGCTCGCCGAGGCCGGTCCGACCGCCTGGGAGGACGAGGCGTTCGGGGTGCACTTCGCGCTGTTCGCCCAGACCGACGCGGCCACCCGGCTCCGTATCCTCGAAGGTCGCCGGAGCCGGCTGGAAGAGCGGCTCGGAGGCCTGCGCGGAGCTCTCACCCGCACTCGCGAGCGCCTCGACAGCTACACGCTGGAACTGCAGCGGCACGGCCTGGACTCGGTTGAGCGCGAGGTCCGATGGCTCAACGAAGTGATCGCCACCGAGCGCTCGGCGACCGGACACGGTGCCGACCCCGGCCCCAGCGCACCGTCCGCACCAACCTCCCCACCCCCGTCCCCAGCAGGGCACAGCAGAAAGAGGAACTCGGCATGAGCAGCCCCCGTAAGACCGTCCGGGTCGCGATTGTCGGCGTGGGTAACTGCGCCGCCTCGCTGGTGCAGGGCGTGGAGTACTACCGCGACGCCGATCCCGCGGCGCGGGTTCCGGGGTTGATGCACGTCCAACTCGGGGAGTACCACATCTCCGACATCACCTTCGTGGCCGCGTTCGACGTGGACGGCAAGAAGGTCGGCCGGGACCTCTCCGAGGCCATCGTCGCCAGCCAGAACAACACCATCAAGATCGCTGACGTGCCGCCTACCGGGGTGTACGTGCAGCGCGGGCACACTCTGGACGGTCTGGGCACGTACTACCGGGAGACCATCGAGGAATCCACCGACCCCGCGGTCGACGTGGTGGCCGCGCTGCGCGAGGCGCGCGCCGACGTGCTGGTCTGCTACCTGCCGGTCGGCTCCGAGGACGCCGCCCGGTTCTACGCCCGGTGCGCAATCGAGGCCCGGGTCGGGTTCGTCAACGCGCTGCCGGTGTTCATCGCCGGCACCCCGGAGTGGGCCGAGCGCTTCCGGGCGGCCGGGGTACCGATCGTCGGCGACGACATCAAGAGCCAGGTCGGCGCGACCATCACCCACCGGGTGCTGGCCAAGTTGTTCGAGGACCGCGGGGTGCAACTCGACCGGACCATGCAGCTCAACGTCGGCGGCAACATGGACTTCAAGAACATGCTGCAGCGCGAGCGGCTGGAATCGAAGAAGGTCTCCAAGACCCAGTCGGTGACCTCCCAGGTCGACCGGGACATGGGCCGGGACAACGTGCACATCGGCCCGTCGGACTACGTGCCCTGGCTGGATGACCGCAAATGGGCCTACGTCCGGCTGGAGGGCCGGGCCTTCGGGGATGTGCCGCTAAGCCTGGAGTACAAGCTCGAGGTGTGGGACTCCCCGAACTCGGCCGGGGTGATCATCGACGCCGTCCGCTGCGCGAAGATCGCCATGGACCGCGGCATCGGCGGCCCGCTGCTCGGCCCGTCGTCCTACTTCATGAAGTCCCCCCCGGAGCAGTACCGCGACGACGTCTGCCGGCAACTGGTCGAGGACTTCATTCGCGGCTGACCGCCAGCGCCCACTCTGCGGCCGACGTGATCCAGGCCGCGCCGGCCACATCCGGGTGTGGCTGGCGGGGCCTGGATCACGGCAAACCGGCTGCCGAGGCGGCTTAGCCTGAGCTGTGACCTCCCTCGGGCAGTTGCGGACGCTCCGGCGGGAGCCGCACTTCCCCCGGCTGTACGCGACCCGGCTGGTCTCCCAGGGCGCCGACGGCGCGCTGCAGGTCGCCGTGGCGAGCGCGGTGTTCTTCAACCCGGCCGAGTCGACCAACGCACGGGCGGCGGCGGCCGGCTTCACCGTCCTGCTGCTGCCCTACAGCGTGGTCGGTCCCTTCGCCGGCGTCCTGCTGGACCGCTGGCGCCGCCGCCGGGTGCTGCTGATCGCCAACGTGACCCGCGCGGCAATCGTCGGCGGCGTGGCCGGGGTACTACTGAGCGCGGCGGCGGCCGGTCCGGCACTCTATGTTGGGGCGCTGGCCGCGATCAGCGTCAACCGCTTCGCGCTCTCCGGGCTCTCCGCCGCGCTGCCGCAAGTGGTCCGGTCGGATCTGCTGGTGATGGCCAACAGCGTGTCCACTACGTCCGGATACCTGGCGACCGTCGCCGGCGGGCTGGTCGGCCTCTCGGTCCGGGGTCTGTTCGGCCACACCCTGCACGGCGGCGCCGCCGGGGGGAACGCCGGGGCGGCGCTGTTGGCGGCGCTGGGCTACCTGCTGGCCGGGCGGATCGTTGCCGGGTACCGCGACCGCGACATCCTCGGTCCCGATCAGTCGGTGGTCCTGGGCTCGCTGCGCCACGCACTGATCGGCGTGCTAGCCGGCATGGCCGACGGTGCCCGGTACGTCCGCGCCCGGCGCCCGGCCGCATACGCCATGGCAGCGATGGGCGCGCACCGGTTCTGCTACGGCATCTCCACCATCGCCACCCTGCTGCTCTACCGCAACTACTTCACCGACTCTGGCGTGCTCCGGGCCGGTCTGGTGGGCCTCGGTCAGGTCGTCGCCGCCACCGGGCTCGGCGCCCTGGTCGCGGCGGTCCTCACGCCCGCGGTCACGGCGAGAATCGGCCAGCCACGTTGGATCGTCGCCGTGTTCGGGCTGGCCGCCGTGGTCGAGGTCGCGCTCGGGCTGCCGTACACCATGCCGGCCCTGCTCGCCGCGGCGGTCCTGCTCGGCTTCGTCGCTCAGGCGGCCAAGATAACGGTGGACAGCATCCTGCAGCAGACGGTTGCCGACCGCGTTCGGGGCCGGGTTTTCGCGCTCTACGACATGCTGTTCAACGTAAGTTTCGTCGCGTCGGCGATACTCGGGGCGGTCCTGCTGCCGGCGAGCGGCAAGTCCTACCTGGTCCTCGGCGCGATCGCGGTCGGCTACGTGGCCATCGCAGGGTGCTACGCGGTGGCCACCCGACGCCTTCCGGCCTCACCCCCCGACAGCGCGGGCACCGACAGCGCGGCCACCGACAGCGCGGACCTACGAGCCGGGAGTACTGTCCAGGCCCGCGGCCCAGCGGCGTAGCTCGGCCGTCACCTGCTCGCGATCCAGCGGGCCACGCTCCATCCGGACTTCCAGCAGGTGACGGTATGCCTGCCCGACGAGCGGCCCGGGTGGGATACCCAGGATCGCCATGATCTCGTTCCCGTCGAGATCGGGTCGGATCTTGGCCAGCTGCTCCTGCTGCGACAGCTCCCCGATCCGGGTTTCGAGATCGTCGTACGCGGCCGCCAGGGCCGCCGCCTTGCGCCGGTTACGGGTGGTGCAGTCCGCCCGGGTCAGCTTGTGCAGCCGCGCCAGCAGGTGGCCGGCATCGGTGACGTACCGGCGGACAGCGGCGTCACTCCAGTACGCCTCGCCGTAGCCGTGGAAACGCAGGTGCAGCTCGACCAGCCGGGCCACGTCGTCGACGACCGACTTCGGATAGCGCAGCGCCGCCAACCGGGCCTTGGCCATGTCCCGGCCGACGGCCTCGTGATGGTGGAAGGAGACGCCGCCACCGGTGGTGAAGGCCCTGGTCTTGAGCTTGCCGATGTCGTGCAGCAGCGCGGCCAGGCGCAGCACCAGGTCGGGCTGGCCGCCTTCCAGCCCGATGGCCTGCTCGAGGACGGTCAGCGTGTGCTCGTACACGTCCTTGTGCCGGTGCAGCGGATCGGCCGCCAGTCGCAGCCGGGGCAGTTCCGGAAGCACGTGATCGGCGACACCGGTCTCCACCAGCAGTTCCAGGCCGCGGCGGGGCTGCGCGGCCACGATGAGCTTGCTCAGCTCGCCTTGGATTCGCTCCACCGAGACGATGCGGATCCGGTCGGCCATGTCGGCCATGGCCCGCATCACCGGCTCGTCGACGTCGAAGGCCAGCTGGGCGGCGAACCGGGCCGCCCGCAGGATCCGCAACGGATCGTCGGAGAACGCCTCCGCCGGCCGACCCGGAGTGCGCAGCACGGCATCGTCGAGATCGCGCAGACCGCCGTAAGGGTCGACGAACGCCCGGTCGGGCAGCGACAGGGCCATGGCGTTGACCGTGAAGTCGCGGCGACCCAGGTCCTGCGGCAGCGAGTCGCCGTAGCGGACCGCGGGCTTGCGGGAGTCGGCCGGGTAGGCCTCACTGCGGTACGTGGTGACTTCCAGTCGGCGGCCGCCGCGGCGCAGCCCGATCGTGCCGTAGGCGATGCCGGTTTCCCAGGTTGCCTCGGCGTAGCCGGTGACGATCCGGCGCACCCGGTCCGGTTCGGCGTCGGTGGCGAAGTCGAGGTCCTTGCCGACCCGGCCGAGCAGGGCGTCGCGTACGGTCCCGCCAACCAGGTGTAACCGGTGACCGGCGGCGGCGAAGAGCCGCCCCAGCTCATCGGCCTCCGGCACGCGCCGGAGCAGATCGGCCAGCGCCTGGTACTGGGCTGGACTCAGGGCGGCGGTCGCCTCGCCGCAGCGGGCCGTCGACGCCGAGCGCGGCGGCACCGGCTGCCGGAGAGGCGAGGTCACTGCTGCTCCTCGCTGGCTGACGGGGGCTGGCTGGGGCTGGCCGTCTGACTGGGATGGCCGTCTGACTGGGATGGCGGGTTCGGGACGGCCGGCACGGCGGTGAACCGCTGGACGTGGAACTCCAGCTTAGGTGAGTCGATTGGCGCCTCTAGGATCGGATGGTGCCAGTCCCCGCTCGCCGACGGCGCCTGCGGCGCGTCGAAGAGGTTTCGGCGGGTGGGCTGGTGATCGACCAGACCGGAGCGGACCCGCAGGCGGCGCTGATCGGACGGACCGACCGCCGGGGCCGGCTGCTCTGGTCACTGCCCAAGGGACACATCGAATCCGGCGAGACCGCCCAAGAGGCCGCGATCCGGGAGGTCGCCGAGGAGACCGGTATCCACGGCCGGGTGGTGGCCCCGCTGGGCACGATCAGCTTCTGGTTCGTGTTCGAGGACCGCCGGGTGCACAAGACGGTGCATCACTATCTCCTGGTCGCCGACAGTGGCCTGCTGTCCGCCGACGACGACGAGGTGGCCGAAGTGGCCTGGGTACCGCTGGCCGAACTGCCACAGCGGCTGGCCTACGCCGACGAGCGCCGGTTGGCCGAGCGGGTACCGGACCTGCTGGACGAACTCGCGGATCCGGTATGAGCGTTTCCCGCCGCCTGACAACCCGCCTGCGGTGGACGGCTGGGCTACTGGTGACGGTCCTCGCGCTGCCCACGGCCGGGATGTCACCGCAGGCTCGGGCCCAGCCGGTAGCACCGGCCCGGGCGCCGGTCGTCCTCACGCTGACCGGCCTGGATCCACGAGCCCCACGCGCAACGGATGCGATCGTGCTCCGCGGGGCGGTGCAGAACAACGGAAAGCGCCCGTTGCGCAGTTCCCGGGTCCGGCTGCGGGTTTCCAAAGAGCCGGTCGGCAGCCGGTCGGCGTTGGCCGCGGAGGCGAGCAGCACCGCGGTCATCGGCAGCCCGGTCCTCGCGCCAGGCGCCGGGTTCGACCTGCCCGAGATCCCCCCCGGCGGGCACGCCGCATTCACCGTTCAGGCTTCGGTAGCGGCGCTGCACCTACCGGGGCTCGGGGTGTACCCGCTCGGCGTCGACCTGCGGGGAGACGATGGCGACGGGATCGAAGCCCTCGGACAGCTCCGGACATTCCTGCCGTTCGGGACAGTCACAGCCCGGGCCCAGCCGACCTCGATCGCCTGGCTCTGGCCGCTGGTCGACTACCCCGACCGCAACCCGGATGGCACGTTTCCGGACGACTCACTGGCAGCGGCGATCCGCCCGAGCGGGCGGCTGGGCCAGATTCTTGCCGCGGCGGCGGCGGTCCAGCGGGGGCCGTCCGGGCCGGCGGACATCCCGCTGACCTTGGCGGTCGATCCCGCGCTGCTCGAGGCGCTGGCCGCGATGGCCGGCGGCTACCAGGTGAAACTCGCCGGGCAGACGGCGGTTCCCGGCACCGGGCGAGCGGCGGCCGCGGCGTTCCTGCACCAACTGGCGCAGTTGGCCGCTGTCAATCCCGTCCTGGCACTGCCCTATGCCGACCCGGATCTCAACGCCCTGGTCGCCGCCGGCCGCATTGCCGACGTCGGCATCGCCAGCGGGTCCCCGTCCTTCCGGCAGCTGGTGGAGCACGTCCTGGGCACCGCGCCGCTGGAACGCATCGCCTGGCCGCCGGGCGGGTACGCCACCCAGGCGACGATCGACGCGCTGACGGCCGTGGACACGGTCGTGCTCTCCGGGACGGTGCTACCAGCCGGACCCACGGTGAACTACACGCCCGACGCGGCCACCACCCTTCCCGCCGTCGGCGGCGGCACGCTCTCCGCGCTGGTGTCGGACCCGACGCTGGGTACGCTGGCCGGCGCCGACCCGGCGCGCTCCGGCGGCGGTCGGCTGGCCGAGCAGCGCTTCCTCGCCGAAACCGCACTGATCACCGCCGAGCAGCCCTCCGTCGGGCGGACGGTGCTGGTCGCCCCACCCCGCCGCTGGAGCCCACCGGAGAGTTGGGCGACCGCGCTGCTGCGGGATTCCGCCCGGGTGCCGTGGCTGCGGCCCACCCGGCTGGCCGACCTTCGGCCGGCCGGACGGCAAACGCGCGGCCGGCTCGTCTTTCCGGCGGCCGCCCGGCGGGCCAGGCTGCCGGCATCGGCCTTCGCCGGAGCCGACGGGATCCACCGGTTGGGCACCGATCTGGCCACCTTCCGGGCGATCCTGGCCAGTCCTGACTCGGCCGGCATCCCAGCGCTGGACCGGGCGCTTCTCCGTTGCGAGTCCGCTGCCTGGCAGACCGATCCGGCCGCCGGGCGGGCGCTGCGCTCGGCCACCCGCCAGGCTCTGAACGCCCAGATGGCTAAGGTGCGGATTACCACTACCGGTACGGTCTCCTTGGCCAGCAAGCGGAGCACGATCCCCATCTCGGTGGCCAACGGGCTGACCCAGCCGGTGCGGATCAAGGTCACGCTCACCAGCACCGCCGCCCGGCTGATCGCCGAGGACACCGGGGTGAAAACCGTCGCCGGCGGTCACCAGATTCAGCTCTCGGTCGGGCTCCAGGCACCCGGCTCCGGCGTTTTCCCGGTGACCGCCGCCCTGCTCACCCCGGCCGGACAGTCCTATGGGCGACCGGTCCGGTTGCGGGTGTATTCCAGTCGGTACGGCACCCTGGCGCTGGCCATCACCGCAGCGGCGTCCGCCCTGCTGGCCGGTATCGCTGCGGTGCGCCTCGGCCGGCGGCTGCTGGCCGCCCGCCGCGCGGGGCCCGCCCGGTGACGGCCACCGGCACCTTCGCACCGCCCAGCCTCCTGCGATCGTCGCGAACGATGGCCCTGGGGACCGTGGCCAGTCGGGCGACCGGCTTCATCCGCATGGTTGTCCTCGCCGCCGCGATCGGCAACCTCGGCCTGGCCGAGGCCTACAACGTCGCCAACGTCCTGCCGAACATCATCTATGAGCTCCTGCTGGGTGGGGTGCTCACGAGTGTGGTGGTGCCGCTGCTGGTGGCCGCGGCCAAGGGCGATGAGGAGTCCGACACGGCGGGACCGCCGGGTGAGCGGTACGCCCGACAACTCCTCACCCTGGTCGGGCTGCTGCTGGGGGCGGCAACCGTGCTGGCCATGTTCCTCGCCCCGCAACTGATCGACCTTTACGGGGACGCCTCCGGCGCCCAGAAGGACCTGGCCGTCTCCTTCGCCCGCTTCTTCTTGCCGCAGATCCTTTTCCTCGGTCTTGGCGCCACGATGGGCGCGATCCTCAATAGCCGAGGCCGGTTCGGGGCGCCGATGTGGGCGCCGGTGCTGAACAACCTGGTGGTCATCGCAACTCTGCTGGTGTTCCTGGCCCAAACGATCGGCAAGGGCCGCGGCAACCTGCTGCCGCTGGGCACCGGGCAGTTGCTCACCCTGGGGATCGGTACGACCGCCGGCATCGTCGTACAGACGATTGCCTTGTTCCCGGCGCTGCGGTCGGTCGGCTTTCGGCTGCGCCCACAGCTCGGGCTGCCGCTGGCCGACCTGCGTCGGGCCGCCGGGTTGGCCGGCTGGGTGCTGGTGTACGTGCTGGCCAACCAGATCGCCTTGCTCGTGGTTGTGCGGCTGGCCCGGGCCTCGGGCAATGCTGCCGGGCCCGGACACGGAATCGGGTACTCGGCGTACCTCTACGCCTTTACGATCGTGTCCTTGCCCCACGCCATCGTCGGGGTGTCCATCATCACCGCGCTGCTGCCCCAGATGAGCCGGGCGGCCCTGGACAACCGGCTCGATCGGCTCCGCGGTGACCTGGCCGGCGGGCTGCGCCTGGCCGGGGTGCTGGTGGTACCCGCGGCCTTCGGCTTGGCGGTGCTCGGCCCGATGATCGGGTCAGTGATCTACGGTCATGGCCGGGTTCTGCCGGCCGATGCCCGCACCATCGGCTTGGTCCTGGCCGGTTTCGCGATCGGACTTGTGCCGTTCTCGGTCTTCCAGCTGCAACTGCGAGCCTTCTACGCCCAGGGCGACACCCGGACACCGGCGCTGGTCAACATCGTGGTCAACGGAGTGAACGTCGCCGCCGACGTCGCGCTGTACGTGACGCTGCCGCACCGGTGGCGGGTAGTGGGACTCGCCGTCGGGTACTCCGCCTCCTACGCCGCCGGCGCCGCTGTGAACGGCTGGCTGCTGGGCCGCCGGCTGCCGCGGGCCGGAAGCGAGCACGTGCTGCGTACCTATGTCCGGCTAGCGGTGGCCGCCGGCACCGGGAGCATCGTCGCGCTGGCCCTGGCCCTGCCGGTGCAGGCCAGGTTCGGGACCGGGGCGCGCCCCGCCGGCCTCGCCTTGGTCCTGGCACTTCCGGTCGGCGGCGCGGTGTACCTGCGCAGCGCCCGGCGCCTGCGCGTCGCCGAGATCTCCGCCGTCGCCCAGCTGCTGCCGGCCGGGCTGGCTCGGCGGCGCAGGACGGGGTAGGAATCGGGTTCATCGGCGCGCTCCGCCACGTCGAAGCCGATAGAGGTGGGGGTCCGGTGATCGAGCCGATTGTCGAGCTGCTCATCGTCGTCGCCGTCGTCGCCCTAGCCGGCCTCGTCCTGCTCAGCGTGGTACGGGCCTGGGGGTCCATGGTGCCGGCCTTGCGGACGGGCTCTGCCGGCTCGGCCGAGCGGGATGCGGTCGCCCTTGTCGACCAGTCGCGGACCCTCGCCTGGGAGCACCGCGAGATCAATCCCGAACTCTCCGTGATCATCCTGGATGAGATCCGGCTGTGGGAGCGAAGTGGGAACAGTCACAGCGTTGTCGAGCTCAAGATCGACCGCATAGGCAGCGGTGTACCACTGGGTCGGAGCGTGACACACTAGCCCATGCCCACTGTGCGGCGTCGATACCAAGTGACCGAGACGGAGGCAGTTGCCCGAGCGATCGACCGGGCCGCAAAGCGCTGGCCCGGCGAATCGCGCTCCAAGCTGCTCCGGCGTCTGATCAAGGTTGGTGGTGACGGCTTGGAACAGCAGGAGCAGGCCGGTGCGAGCGGTCATCGGGCAGCGGTAACTGCGAGCGCCGGCGCTTACCTCGACGCATTCGGGCCGGACTACCTGGCCGAGCTGAGGAGGGACTGGCCGGCGTGATCGCGTTGGATGCCAGCGTCCTGATTGCTCACCTCAGCCCGGTCGATCGGCACCACGACGCGGCGACGTCGCTCCTCCTAACGGCGACGCCTGGCTCCATGCTCGTCCATGCGCTCACTCTTGCCGAAGTCCTCGTCGGTGGCGTGCGGGTCGGTCGCGGCGCGGCCATGCGCGACGACATCAGGGCGGCCGGAGTGGTGGTAGCTGGCTACGACGGCGATGAGCCGCTGCGGCTTGCCGAGCTGCGGGCGACGACCGGCCTCAAGCTTCCCGACTGCTGCGTCCTCGACGTCGCCTTACACCACCACGTCGCTATGGGTACCTTCGACGACGCGCTCGCCTCAGCCGCCCGGCAACGCGGAGTCGTCGTCATCCCCTGACCTGACCTGAACGGGAGGCTACAGCCCGAACCCGCCGCCGCCGAAGTCCCTGGTATGGCAGTGGTCCTACGGTGGCGCCTGGCCCTCGCGGCCACCGTCGCAGGGGCGCTGTTGCCCGTTTCGGGCGCGGCAGCGGCGCCGGCTCCGGTCCGGCTGGCCGCAGCCCAGCACCGGGCGGCGGCGCTGAACGCGACGGTGGCCCGCTGGCAGCTACAGGCCGAGTTGTCGGCGGAGGCCTACAACGCAGCACTGGAGACAGCGGCGCAACTGCGGGCCGGGACGTCGGTGTCCGCGGCGAACCGCTCGGATCGGCAAGCCGAAACCGACCTCGTGCTGGCCCGAAACGCCGAGCGGGTGCGACAGCTCTACCAGTCCCAGGGCGAATACGGGCTGCTCGACCTGCTCTTCGCCGGCGGCCCTCCGGAGGACCTGCTCGACCGCGCCCAGGTGGCCTCGACCGTTGTCCAGGAAGGCCGGGCGGACGCCGCGTCCGCCCGGGCCGGGGCGCAGGAGAACGCGGACATCGCCGCCGTCGATGCTTCGACCGCCCGGCGGCAGGCGCAGCTGGCGGCTGCGGCGGGGCGTCGAGCCACCGAGGTACGGCGGGCTCTGGCGGCCGCTTCGGCGGCCTTTGCCGGCGCGGATGCCGAAGTGCGCCGGATCGCCGAGGCCGAGCGCCAGGCCGCCGAAGCGGCGCAGGCTCGGGCGTTTGCGGCCCGGCTGGCGGCGGCTCGGCGGGCCGCCGCTGCCCAAGCCGTCCGGCTGGCCGGCCAGCCGGCCGGCCGGCTGGTGGGGGTGGGCGCCGGCAGCGGGGCGGACGCCGGGGCTTCGGGGCTGCGGGCACCGGGGCCAGCGGCCGCGGCCGCCCTGGCAGCCGCTCGGACCAGGCTGGGCCTGCCCTACGTGTGGGGTGCTGTCGGCCCGGCGTCTTTCGATTGCTCGGGGCTGACCGGGTGGGCCTATCGACAGGCCGGCGTGTCCCTGCCGCGGACCGCGAGCGAGCAGTGGTACGCCGGGCCGCACCCGACGCTGGCCGAACTCGCCCCCGGTGATCTGCTGTTCTGGGCCACAGACCTAAGCGACCCGGGCACCATTCACCACGTCGCGCTCTACGTCGGGGGCGGCCAGATGATCGCCGCGCCGCACACCGGCGATGTGGTCAAGGTGCAGCCGGTCTACGCCACCGGCTTCCTCGGCGCGGTACGGCCCACCACGTCCTGATTCTCGGGGGTTGTCCCGAAGGGGCACACCCGGGATCGGGTGAACTCAGCCCGGTCGAACCGCTCCGGCGAAGTCCCCCCATTGCGGGGTGGCGATGCGGACCACGTCGCCGGTGTGCGGGGCATGGATCATCAGGCCACCGCCGATGTACATCCCGACGTGCGAGATCGGGCTGTAGAAGAAGAGCAGGTCGCCCGGCTGCAGCGCGGACTGGCTCACGTGCGCGCCGGAACCGTACTGGGCCGCCGCGGAATGCGGCAACGAGACACCCGCGTGCGCCCAGGCCCACATCGTGAGACCGGAGCAGTCGAAGCTGCCCGGCCCGGCGGCACCCCAGACGTACGGTCGGCCGAGCACTGAACGAGCCGCCGCCACGGCCGCCGTCGCCCGACCGGAGACCGGCACGCTCGGATAGGACCCTGGGCTGGCGCTGAAACCCGGCGAGCCGCTGACGCTGCGGGTCACCGCCTGAATCCGTCGCGCCGCGGCGCGTGTGGCGGCAGCCGCGGCCGTGCTCTTGGCTGCCTGCTGACGGGCGGCGAGTCGGGAGAGGTTGAGCTGTTCGGCCTGCAGGGCGGTGAGCATGCCGCGCTGGGTGGCGATCTGGGACTCGATCGAAGACTTCGTCGCGGCGATGTGCTGCGTGACCTGCGACGCCGACCGGGCAGCTGCCTGCGCGGCGGCCACCTGGCCCAGATACCCCTGATGGGCCTCGTCCACGGACGTGACGATCTCGGCCTGACGCTGGGAGACCTCGTCCAACGTGGACAGCCGGTCGAGATAGTCGGCCGGAGTGGAGGTGATCATCGCCTCGAGCGAGCCGTCCGTCCCGCTGGTGTACGCGGAGACGGCGTACCCGGAGAGCATCGTCCGCTTGCTCAGGTACAGCCGGTAGGCGCGCTGCGCCTTCGCGTTGGCCACCGCGGAGTTGTGCTGCGCGGCGGCCAAGGCCAGCCGAGCGCTGTTGTACTGCTCTACGGTTGCCTCGATCTTCAAGGTCAGGCCGTGGAGCGTCCGCTGAACGCCGACGATCTTCGTCGCGGTGTCGGCGGCCGTCTGCGGTGCAGCCGACGCGGGCGTGATCGCCGGCACCGCCAGGGCCACACACAGGCCGGCCGCAGTGATCGCGCCGGCCCGTACTCCTGGACGTGGTCGAGCCGGGCGCATCGGGAAGGACGGCATGAGGGCGTAGCTCCATCTCCTCGCCCGCCTACCGGGTTAGCTGACGGGTGCGGGCCGGAGTGGTGGCCCTACCGCGCGGGCGGCCGCGAACGGCCGTGCCGCGCCGATTAACCCCAAGGGACTGGTGGGTCCCCGGCTTCCCGAGCCGTGACACGGCTCAGGGAACTCGGCGGTGCCCTCCGTTGCGAAGGCTTTCGCAAGACACCAGAGAACACCGCAGACAGTACTTCCCCGCATCCGGGCGCCACAACTCGGGGGGGCTCTACGGTGCAATCGTGGGGTCTTCCTCCCGGGGCGAGCAGGCCGGCGAACCCGGCGAGGCCTACCGCGCCGAAGATGACCGGCGGCTGCTTGAGCGCCATGTCGACGGGGAGCCGGAGGCATTCGGTGAGCTCGTGCGGCGACACCGCGACCGGCTCTGGGCCGTTGCGCTGCGGACGCTGGGCGACCCGGAGGATGCCGCCGACGCGGTGCAGGATGCGGTGATCTCGGCGTACCGTCGGGCCGGAAGCTACCGCGGTGACGCGGCGGTGACCACCTGGCTGCACCGCATCGTGGTCAACGCCTGCCTGGACCTGATCCGCCGCCGGAACGTCCGTCCGGTCCACCTGCTGCCGCTCGAGTACGCCGATTCGTCGTCGCCCCGGGATCCGATCGAAGATCGACAGGTCCGCCTGGACGTGGTGGCCGCGCTGGCCAGCTTGCCGGTGGACCAGCGGCTGGCGATCGTCCTGGTGGATGTCGAGGGCTACCCGGTGGTGGAGGCGGCGGCCATTCTCGGCGTGCCGACCGGCACGGTGAAGAGCCGATGCGCCCGGGGGCGCGCCAGGTTGGCCGCTGTGCTGGCCACCTACCGGAACCGATCGGAACCTGGTGGCGTCCCATCCAGGTCCGGGCCGGAACCACCCCCAGGGAAGGAGCCGGATCGGTGAGCCCAGCAGCCGAGGACCGCCCCGGGGACCACCCGGCGGGGCGCTCAGCCAGGCATCCGGCACCGGATGACATCGCCCTGCTGGTGGATTCGGGGCCGGAGGCATCCGATCTGGCGGCATCGACCGTGATCGAGCACGTCGCGAAGTGCGCCGCCTGCCGACAGACCCTGGCCGATATCCGGGACGCGCGGGAGGCGCTGGCCCACCTGCCGGCGCCGACCATGCCGCAGGCTGTCGCCGTCCGGCTGGAGCGCGCGTTGGCCGCCGAGCAAGCCGGACGGGGGGCAGGCAGCAGCTCCGAGCCCGCCCGGGGGCGGCCGGCGACCTGGCTGGTCGCGGCGGCCGCGGCAACGGTACTCGTCGGTGGCGGGGCGCTCCTGCACGTCGTGCGCGGCGGAGGCGACGGCGTGCGGCCGAGCACCGCCGGGCGCGCCGCCGCCACGGCCCCCTCCGGCTCGCCCGGGGTCGCGATCCCCGGGGGAGGTCCCGGTACCACCGCCGACGCGGCCGCCCTTCCGGCGTTGGTCCGGTCCCTCCTCGCTACCCGACCCCCACCTCGGTCGCAGCCCGCCCACACCCCGATGACCGGGCCGCGCGGCGGGCACCTGCCAGACGAATCCCCGCAGCGGGCGGTCGCCGCCCCGGCGGTAGCACACTGCCTCACCGTTTTGGGCATCTCACCGGTTCGCCTCCTGGCGACGACCGACCGCACCTTCGCCGGTGGGCCGGCGACCGTGCTGGTGCTGGCGGTGGGCGGTGACCCGACGCTGGTCGACGTCCGGGTGGTGCGGCCGGGCTGCGCCCGGGGCAGCAGCGACCTGGTCTACCGGTTGGACCGGCTGCGGGTGTAAGTCTCCCGAAGGGCACCCCCTAACGGGGTAGTTGGCGCCGTCGCGGGAATGCGCAGTACGGCAGGGCCGTTTCCGAGGCAGCGCAACACTGGGCCGGAGACACGTCCCAGCACGACACGGCGCCCTCACCGGCGCGAGGGAGGCGAGGGCATGACGGCCGGCGGCGACCCCGATGTTCGGCAGATCGTCATTATCGGCTCGGGCCCGGCCGGGTACACCGCGGCGCTCTACGCCGCTCGGGCCAACCTGCGCCCGCTGGTGATCGAAGGCACGGCTTCCGGCGGCGCGTTGATGACCACCACCGATGTCGAGAATTTCCCCGGGTGGCCGGACGGCATTCTCGGGCCGGACCTGATGGACAACCTACGCAAACAGGCCGAGAAGTTCGGCGCAGACTTCATCACCGACGACGCGACCGGCGTGGACTTCACCGGCGACACACACTCGGTGACCGTCGGCGGCGCCGTGCACGCCGCTCGTGCGGTGATCGTGGCCACCGGCTCCCGGTGGCGGGCACTAGGCGTCCCCGGCGAGCAGCGTCTGCTGGGACACGGCGTGTCGTCCTGCGCCACCTGCGACGGCTTCTTCTTCCGCGGCGCGGACATCGCCGTAGTGGGTGGCGGCGACTCGGCGATGGAAGAGGCCACGTTCCTCACCCGCTTCGCCAACTCCGTCACGATCGTGCATCGCCGGGACACCTTCCGGGCCAGCAAGATCATGGCGGAGCGAGCGTTGGCGAACGAGAAGATCCGGGTGCGCTGGGACACGGCTGTGGAGGAGGTTCTCGGCGAGGACACGGTCACCGGGCTGCGACTGCGCCACCTGCCCACCGGCTCCGAGTCGCGCCTCGACGTGACCGGCCTGTTTGTCGCGATCGGCCACGATCCCAGCTCGGAACTGTTCACCGGCCGGCTCGACGCCGACGAGGCCGGCTATCTGCTGGTCGACGCGCCGTCGACCCGAACGAACGTGCCCGGCGTGTTCGCCTGCGGGGACGTGGTGGACCATACCTACCGGCAAGCCATCACCGCCGCCGGGACCGGCTGCGCGGCCGCCCTGGACGCCGAGCGCTGGCTGGCGGCGCACGACGGCTGAGCACCGCGCCCGGTCTCCTCCGGTGCGGGAATCTGGCCCGGCCTCAAACCGTTGAATGCTACGTAGTTGTCATGCACCACCACAGAATCTCCGGCGTCGGGGCGACTCCCAGCGGGCGGCCCGGCCGGATCGGGAACCGACCGGTTTCAAGAATCGAAAGGACGACCGCCGTGGGCGCCGCTACCAAGACCGTGACCGATGCCAGCTTCGCTGCTGAGGTGTTGGGCAGCGAGAAGCCTGTGCTCGTCGACTTCTGGGCGGAGTGGTGCGGCCCCTGCAAGATGGTCGCCCCCGTGCTGGAGGAGATCGCCTCGGAGCACGCCGCAAAAATCACCGTTGCCAAGGTGAACATCGACGAGAACCCGCAGATCGCGCGGCAGTACCAGATCATGTCCATCCCCACCATGTCGGTCTTCGCCGACGGGAAGATGGTCAAGAGCATCGTCGGGGCCAAGCCGAAGGCGGCGTTGCTCCGGGACTTGGAAGGCTACCTGTAACTGGAAGCTACGTGTAACTGGAAAGCCACGCATTGTTTGTCGGCGTGGCGTGGCTCTAAGCTTCGCCTGACCAGCTAGTCGCACTTTAGGCTGGGCAGCTTCGGCGAACCAGGGAACCCGGACGGGACGGTGGCGATGCAGCTGTACCGTCGTGGTCATACCGGCCCCGTGGTAGCGGAGATCCGGGCTCGACTTGCCCAACTCGGGCACCTCGACGCTGCCGAGCGGTCGGCACCGCAGCCGGCGTACGATGCTCGGTGCGAGCAGGCCGTTCGAGCCTTCCAGCAGGACCGAGGGCTTACCGCCGACGGCATCGTCGGGACCGAAACGTATCGGGCCTTGGACGAGGCGCGCTGGCGGCTCGGGGACCGGGTGCTCTTCCACGCCGTGAATCACCCGTTCGCCGGTGACGATGTCGCCGACCTCCAGCAGCGGCTGCTGGAGATGGGATTCGATCCAGGGCGTTGCGACGGAGTGTACGGCCCGAACAGCGACCGGGCGCTGCGCGAGTTCCAGCGCAATGTCGGGATGGCCGCCGACGGGCTGTGCGGCCCCGCGACGCTTCGAGCGCTGATCCGCCTGGAGCGTACCGTCCGGGGGGGTCGTCCCCAGTGGATGCGCGAGGCTGAGCAGCTGTACCGGGCCGGGCCGGCGTTGGCCGGCAAGCTGGTCGTCATCGACCCGGGGCACGGCGGCACCGATGTGGGCGCCACCGGGCACGGCCTGTCCGAGGCGGGCGTGGTGGAGGACGTCGCCCGCCGGCTCGAGGGCCGCCTCGCGGCCACCGGTGTCGGGGTCTACCTCACCCGGGGGACCGACAATTCGCCCTCACCCGATGAGCGGGCGAGTTTCGCGAATGCGGTGGGTGCGGATCTGCTGATCTCGTTGCACGTGGATCAGTGCGACTCACCGCACGGCCGAGGTGTTGCGACCTACTTCTACGGCTGGGGGGAACAGGGCCGCTACGGTGGGGGGTCCGCGGTCGGCGAGCGGCTTGCCGCGCTGGTGCAGAACGAGCTCGTGGCGCGCACCGGCCTCACCGACTGCCGCCACCACCCCAAGACGTGGGAACTGCTGCGGCGTACCCGGATGCCGGCGGTACGGGTGGACCTCGGTTATCTCACCTCCCCGCTCGACGCGCTGCGGCTGGCGGAACCGTCGTTTCGGGATACCGCTGCCGAGGCCATCCTGGTTGCCGTCCAACGGCTGTACCTGCCGCCGGAACTCGATGCGCCCACCGGGGAACTGCGGCTGCCGGCATTTGCCGAGCAGACGTCCGGCTAGCTGGTCGGGAGCGAGCACTCTCAGACCGGGCGGAGTGCGCCCTCCGGGGACATCGAGCCGAGCAGGCGTTCCAGGGCGACCTCGACGTCTTCGCGCCAAGACACGGCTGACTTCATCTCCAGCCGCAGCCTCGGATAGCGCGGATGGGGCCGTACCGTCTTGAAGCCCACCGCCAGCAGGTGTTCCGCCGGCAGGATGCAGGCCGGACCCGCCCAGTGCAGGTCACCAAAGGCTTCCACCGCACGGATCCCACGCCGGGTCAGTTCCTTCACCAAACCTTGCACCAGCATGCGACCCAAACCGCCGCCAGCGAATTCCGGGATCACGTGCGCTGTGAGCAGGAGCACGGCATCGGGACTCACCGGACTGGTGGGAAAGGCGACCGAGCGAGGCACGTAGGACGGCGGGGCGAACAACGCGAAACCGGCCGCGACACCATCGACGTACAGCAGCTTCCCACAGCTGCCCCACTCCAGCAGGGTGGCCGAAATCCACGCCTCCTTCTCCAAGGCGGCGTCGCCGGCCTCCACCGCGCGCGCGCCGGAGAGCGGGTCGAGTTCCCAGAAGACGCAGTGCCGGCAGCGTTGCGGAAGGTCGTCGAGGTTGTCCAGCGTGACGTTCACCAGTCGACGGGACACGCCGCATCCTCCGAAAGACAGCCGGCTTCGTAAGCCTACCGGCTGGACGGCCCGGCCCGGCTCCGGCGATGGGCTTCCGGGCTGCCGAGAATCGCCACCTAGAGTGACAGGCATGCAGTTGCGTCAGTCGGACAAGCTCACCCACGTCGCCTACGACGTTCGCGGACCCGTGCTCGAACACGCCATGCGCCTGGAGGCCGAGGGGCACCGCATTCTGCGGCTCAACATCGGCAACCCGGCACCGTTCGGCTTCGACGCCCCCGAGGACATCCTCGGCGACATGATCCGCAACCTGCCCACGGCGCAGGGATACAGCGACTCCAAGGGCATCCTCTCCGCCCGCCGTGCGGTCGTGCAGTACCACAAGCAGAAGGGGATCTCCGGCCTGGATGTCGAGGATGTCTGGTTGGGCAACGGCGTCTCGGAGCTGATCAACATGGCGCTGCAGGCCTTGCTCAACGCCGGAGACGAGGTGCTGATCCCCGCCCCGGACTACCCGCTCTGGACCGCGGTCGTCACGCTCTGCGGCGGTACCGCCGTGCACTACACGTGTGACGAGGCAACCGGATGGCTGCCGGATGTCGAGGATCTCGCCCGGCGGGTCACCAGCCGAACCAAGGCCATCGTCGTGATCAACCCGAACAACCCGACCGGCGCGGTCTACCCACGCGTGGTGTTGGAAGGCATCGCCGAGGTGGCTCGCCAGCACAGCCTGCTGCTGTTCTGCGACGAGATCTACGACAAGATCCTCTACGACGACGCGGTGCACGTCTCGGTCGCGGCGCTAGCCCCCGATGTGCTCTGTGTAACGTTCAACGGACTGTCGAAGGCATACCGCGTGGCTGGCTTTCGGGCCGGCTGGGCGGTCATCTCCGGTCCGACCCAGCATGCCGAGAGCTACATCGAAGGCTTGAACATTCTGGCCAACATGCGGCTGTGCGCCAACGTCCCGGCCCAACACGGCATCCAAGCCGCGCTGGGTGGCACCCAGGACATCGGAGCGCTGGTGCTTCCCAGCGGCCGGCTGCACGAGCAGCGAGCCTGCGCCTGGGAGGCGCTCAACGCCATACCGGGGGTGAGCTGCGTCAAGCCCGACGGCGCCCTGTACCTCTTTCCCAAGTTGGACCCGGAACGGTACCGGATCAGCGACGACGAGCGCTTCGTCCTCGACCTGCTGCTCGCCGAGCATCTGTTGGTGGTGCAGGGCAGCGGGTTCAACTATCCGCGACCGGACCACTTCCGGATCGTCACCCTGCCCCATGCCGACGATCTCGCAGAGGCCATCAGCCGGATTGGGCGCTTTCTTTCGACATACCAGCAGTAACCTGCGGCTCGACGCGGATTCCCGGTGCCATGATGTCGAGGATCCGGTCAAGGTCGGCCTCCGAACCGAACTCGACGATGACCCGGCCCTTGCTACGCCCGGCCTGCACCCGGACTCGAGTGTCCCAGCGCTCGGCCAGCGCGGCCGCGACCGTGTCGAACTCGCGGGGGGGCCTCCGCGAGCGACGTTCACGCTGCGGCTCGTCGCCGTAACCGACCGCCACTATCTCCTCGATCGCCCGCACCGACAGGCCTTCGGAGACGACTCGCGCGGCCAGCCGCTCCTGGGCCGAGGCGTCCGGCAAGGAGAGCAGCGCCCTGGCGTGCCCAGCGGCGAGCACCCCGGCAGCCAGCCGTCGTTGCACCGTGGGCGGCAAGTGCAGCAGCCGGAGCGTGTTGGAGACGTGGGCCCGGGATCGCCCCAGCCGGGTGGCCAGCTCGTCGTGCGTGGCTCCGAAGTCCGCCAGGAGCTGCCCGTACGCCGCCGCCTCGTCGAGCGGGTTCAGGTCGGCCCGGTGCAGGTTTTCCAGCAGGGCGTCGCGCAACAACGCATCCGGCGCGGTGTCCCGCACCAGGACCGGAACGGTCTCAAGGCCGGCGGCCACGGCGGCCCGCCAGCGGCGCTCGCCCATCACGATCTCGTAGTCGCCGGCCGTTGTCTCGCGGACCACGATCGGCTGCAGCACGCCCACTTGGGTGATCGAGGCCGCCAACTCGGCCAGTGCGTCTTCATCGAAAACGGTGCGCGGCTGGCGTGCGTTGGGCCTCAGCGCGTGCACCCCAACCTCGCGGTACGACGCACCCTCCACACCGGCACCCTCGACACCGGCACCCTCGACACCGGCACCCTGCACACCGGCACCCTCAAGCCCAGCACCGTCCAGCACCGCAGCCGGACCTGCGGCGGCATCCGCCGTGCCCTCCTCGCTCGAGCCCGGCACCCGGCGCGGCGACGCTGACCCGGAGGCTTCGACGGTGGCCGGTGCTCGCTCGGTGTCGTCTGAAGATGCCGGCCGGCTGTCGACCGGCATCGGGCGGGGAGCCAGGAGCGCCCCGAGGCCCCGCCCCAGGCGAGATGGATGATCAACCATGAGCAGGCTCCAGAATCGCGCGGCCGGCGGCGACCAGCTCGGCGCCGGCGTCGGTATACGCCAGGGCTCCACGGGACGTGGGGTCGTAGGTGAGGATCGACTGCCCGAAACCCGGGGCTTCGGAGATGCGCACGCTGCGCGGGATGACGGTACGCAGCACTCTTTCGCCGAAGTGTTGGCGGACGTCGTCGGCGACCGCGTCCGCCAACTTGGTCCGGGCGTCGTGCATCGTGAGCAGCAGCGTGGAGATGTCGAGGTCGGGGTTGAGGTCGGCGCGCACCAACTCGATGGTGTGCACCAGTTGGCTGAGGCCCTCCAAGGCGTAGTACTCACACTGCACCGGGATGAGCACCTCCCTGGCAGCGACCAGCGCATTGACGGTCAACAGGCCCAGGGATGGCGGGCAATCGATGAGCACGAAGTCCACGGCGGCCGTCGCCAGGTACGCGGTCAGGGCCTTGCGTAACCGGATCTCGCGGGCGACCACCGAGACGAGCTCGATTTCGGCCCCGGCTAGATCGATGGTCGCCGGCGCACAGAGCAAGCCGGGAAGCTGGGGGGCCGGGGCGACGACCTCGGCGAGGGGTAGTCCCTTCACCACCACGTCGTACATCGACGGAGTCCCCGCGGCGTGAGCCACCGCCAAGGCGGTTGAGGCGTTGCCCTGCGGGTCGAGATCGATGACCAGAACGCCAAGACCGTGCAGCGCCAGCGCGGCCGCCAGGTTGACCGCCGAGGTGGTCTTGCCCACACCGCCCTTCTGGTTGGCGATCGTCATCAGCCGAGGCGCGCTCGGCGCCGGCCACGTGGCTCGACGGGCGAACGGCACGGGCCCCGCGTCCGGTGTTTCACGTGAAACATCGGGGACCGGCTGAACCGGTCGGTCTGAGACCTTCGGTCTGGGGGGCGGCCATCCCAGGCCCACGGGTGAGCACGGCCTTCCGTCACCCCCCGCCGCGCCGTGGTCTGATCCGATCGGGGTGGCGGGCCACGCACCGGGCCAGCCCAGCCCGGCAGTCCCCAACACCGTCGGCTCACCGTCCTTCACCACCGACGGGCAGGCACCTCGCCTATCCGGTCCGCCGGAATCGCACCACTGTAACCAGCGGGTGGCCGCCGGTGGCGCACCGACGCACCACGTCAGGCGGCTCGCTGAGATCGCCGGGGAATTCGCATGCCGCCAGCTCCTGCTCCGCGGTACGACCCTTCAGGGCCAGCAACTGCCCGCCTGGTCGTACCAGGGGCCACGTCGTGGGAAGCAGCCGGACCAGCGGTGCGACGGCGCGGGCGGTAACCACGTCGGCCACCGGCCGGCCTTCGACCTGCTCCGCCCGGGCCGCGACAACTGACACGTCCGGCAACGCCAGCTCGCGGCGGCACAGCTCCAGGAAGCGCACCCTGCGCTGTAACGGCTCGAGGAGTGATATGCGCAGGTCGGGACGGGCCAGCCGAAGGGGAATCCCGGGCAATCCGGCCCCCGATCCGACGTCCATCAGCTCGATCCCCGGTGGCACCAGAGGCGCCAAGGCGGCGGCGTTGATCAGGTGCCGGCTCCACAACCGACCGACCTCACGCGGTCCGAGCAGCCCCCAGGCCACGCCCTGGTCGGCGAGGAGGTTCGCGTAGGCCACCGCCAGGGGGAGCCCGGGGCCGAAGGTGTCTTCGGCGAGCGCTCGCTCCCTGCCGTCCGCGAAGGGGACTGCTACTGCCACCGGCCCATCCCCACCGGTGCGGACGGTCAGGCCGGACGAACCACGACGAATCGGCCGGGGCCCTCCCCCTCCGACTCACTCACCAGGCCCTCCACCTCCGCCACCGCGTCATGTACGACCTTGCGCTCGAAGGGAGTCATCGGGGGCAGCGCCTTGTCGCTCCCGGTGCGGCGGACCTCTTCCGCGGCGGCCAGGCCGACCTGGTGCAACTCGACGCGACGCCCGGCCCGAAACCCCCCGATGTCCAGCATGAGCCGGCTGCGGACCCCGGTCTCGCGCTGCACGGCGAGCCTGGTCAGCTCTTGCAGGGCGTCCAGGGTCTCCCCTGTCGAGCCCACCAGGGCGCTGAGGCCCTCTCCCACGATGTCTACCGTTGCCCGCTCGCCCTCGATGTCGATGTCGAGGTCGCCGTCGAGGTCGACGATATCGAGGAGCGTCTCCAGATAGTCCGCGGCGAGGTCGCCTTCGCGTTCCAGCAGCCGCACACCACTGAGCGCCACACCCCCCGGCGCGGCTGTGTGCTCGGCCTGGCCGGCCATGCCGTCCGGCCCGTCTTCCGCGGGCTGTTGCGGCCCGACCTGGTCCGGCTCGCCGTCCGACGTACCTGACGATCCACTCGGCGGCGTGGGTTCAGTAGCGGTCGTATCACTCATCGAGTCCTCCGTACCGAAGACGTGCGCGCTGCCCGGCTCGCTGCGTACCGACTCACACGCACCGGCCGGTCCGCTGGCGGCCCCCACCTGGCGCGGTGTCCGGCGGACTCAATGCCGTCCCCCCCGCCGGCCACCCTTGCGGCGGTTGCTGTTCGCCGGCCGCCGGCCGGCACCGCTCGGGGCCCGCGCGGATCCGTTGGGCTGTGGACCCTTCGACATCCGCTTTGATCCACCGGATCCCCCGGACCCGTTGGCCGACGGCGGGCTGTCCGACGGGTGTGGCTCCGCAGCCCCGGCGACCGGTGACCGGCTGCCCGAGGGGTCGGGCGAGCGGCCCGGGGATGTCGACTGTCCGCTGCGCAGCAGCGTGAGCCAACTCCTGCGCTGCTTCGCGGGGGCCTGGTCCGGCGGAGCGGCAGCCAAAGCGGGCGCTCCGTTGGCCGTTGCCGGGCCATAGGCACCCATCCTGGCAATGACGAAGTGCTGCTGCGCCATGGACCACAGGTTGGTGGTCAGCCAGTAGAGCAGGACGCCGATGGGAAAGTTGAACCCGGCGAACAGGAAGCTGAAGGGCAGGACGTACAGCAGCACCTTCTGCTGGGTGTTGATCGACGTGCCGCCGCTGGCCGCCGTCCGGGACATCAGTTGGTACTGCGTCCAGAACGTCGAAGCACCCATGAGTACCACCATGACGGCCGCGACGATCTTCACGGTGCCGGGACTGGCGGACAAGGTGTTCAACAGGTCGTTCGACGACTTGAAGCTGGCCGCGATGGGTGCCCCCACGATCTTGGCGTGGGCGGCACTCTCCACCAGGGAGGTCGACAGACCGGAAACGCCGTGATAATTGCCGGACTTGTCCGGTCGAATCCGGCTGAGCACGTGGAAGAGAGCGAAAAACACCGGCATCTGCAAGAGCAGCGGCAAGCAGCCGGCGAGCGGGTTCGCGCCGTGCGTCTTGTACAGCTTCATCATTTCGACGTTGAGGGTCTCCCGGTCGCCCTTGTACTTGACCTGGAGTTCCTTGAGCTTCGGCTGAAGCAGCTGCATGGCGCGTTGGGTCTTGATCTGCTTGACGAACAACGGGAACAGCAACAAGCGCATGAGTATGGTGAGAAAGACGATGGCCAGCCCCCAAGACCACCCGCTGCCCTTGCCGAAGATAGGTGCGAGACCGGCGTGGATCACCATGATGATCCGCGCAATCAGCTCGTAGACCGGGTTCAGCAGGGTCACGACGAAACTCCCGTGGCAGCGGAGGGGACAGAAGGTGCCGGCGGTCGGCGGTCGGCCGCAAGGTCCGGCACCGGGTCGACGCCGCCATCCGCAAAGGGCTGGCAGCGGAGCAGCCGGCGTACCGCCAGCCACCCCCCGGTCCGTAGCCCATGGCTGCTCAGGGCTTGTACCGCATAGGTGCTACAGGAGGGGTAGAACCGGCAGCGTGGCGTGAGGAACGGGCTGACCCAGCGCTGGTAGCCGCGGAGGATCCCAATGAGCAGTGCCACGGCGGGGGAACGGGTGGCGCTCACCGGCTGGTCCGGGCGAGCAGCCGGTCCAATTCCCGGCCGAGTTCGGCATAGCGCAACCGGTCAACTCCAGGTAGCGCGCGCACGACGGTGCGGCTGCCGGGGGGCAGCCGGTCCAGACGGTCCGCCACCAGGTGTTGCAGGCGACGGCGAACGAGATTGCGCACCACCGCACCTCCGATCTGCCGGCCCACGACAAAGCCCACCCTCGCCGGGTGTTCCGGTTCCGCGCCGCCGGTGGCGCCCAGCGAGCACACCACCAGCATCCGGTGACCGGCCCGCCGGCCGGACCGCAGCGTCTGTGCGAAGTCGGGTGCGGCCCGCAGTCGCGCCTTCGCTGGCAGCATCGTCGGTCGTGCGGTCAGGCGCTGAGCTCGGAGCGCCCCTTGCGGCGTCGGGCGGCGAGGATCGCCCGGCCTGCTCGTGTGCGCATCCGCAACCGGAAACCGTGAGTCTTTGCTCGTCGCCGGTTGTTCGGCTGGAACGTACGCTTACTCACTGAAAGTTCTCCACCAGACACGCTTCAGCAGGGCCGGCGCGCCGGGCGTCGACAAGGGGGCGCTTATTGCGCTCCACGGTACGGCCCGGACGCTAGCCGGTCAAACGCAGCGCCGGCACGGCTCGAACGCGACAGTTTGCCGAACTGCTTGAACAAGGCCGGGTGACGCTGTTAGCGTTCGCCATCACACCGGTTCTTCCCCCGGCTCCCGCCCCGACCTCGACCCAGTACCAGCGCTTCGCCATGCCCTGGCCGGGAGCCGTTTCGCAGCTGCCATGCGGTGTAGCCGCGGTTCGACCGCGGGCGCCACGGGTAGGTCGACGTACCGCTGTGCACAGGCTGTGGACAGAGATGTGGACGTATGCCGCGGCGCTGGCACCCTGTTAGACCGGTACCTGCCGTGGCGCCGAGAGGAGGTGTCGGCGCGGTATCGACAGCCGTCTACCGTGGGCCGGCCACGGTGGCCGGCACCGCCAGCCCGGCCCGACCGTTGCTCGTTCCGCCCGCTAGCCGTGTCGACCTGCCAACCAGGCCGCCGGGGTCCAGAGGAGTCTGGTAGCCATGGACACCACGCTGGAGCTCACGGCCGTCTGGCAGGACACCCTGGCCTCCATCGACTCCTCCACGGTGCCGACCCGGCACCGGGTATGGCTGGATCTCACCCGTCCGGTCGCCCTGGTAGAGGACACCGTGCTGCTGGCCGCGCCGAACGAGCTCACCAAGGACATGCTGGACAGCCGGCTGCGGCCGTTGCTCGCCCCCGCCTTGTCCGATCGGTTGGGCCGGGACGTGCGCGTGCTGGTCACCGTCGAGCCGGGCCTCGCCGCGGACGCGACACCCGAGGCAACGGCGGCCGCCGCGGCGGCGCTCGATCCGGCACCAGCAGAAGCCACCCCGCCGATGCCGGTGAGTCGCGAGCCGGACCGCCGGCCGCAACCGGCACGGCTCAACGAGAAGTATCGCTTCGAGACGTTCGTCACCGGGTCGAGCAATCGCTTCGCGCACGCCGCTGCGGTCGCCGCCGCCGAGGCCCCTGCCAAGGCCTATAACCCGCTGTTCATCTACGGTGACTCAGGGCTGGGTAAGACGCACCTCTTGCACGCTATAGGGCACTACACGCAGTACTTGTTCGCCGGCTCACAAGTCCGCTACGTGAATTCCGAAGAATTCACCAACGACTTCATCAACTCCATTCGAGACGATAAGGCGTCGGCCTTCCAGCGCCGATATCGCGATGTCGATGTCCTACTCGTCGACGATATTCAGTTCTTGGCCAACAAGGAACGGACTCAGGAAGAATTCTTCCATACCTTCAATGCGTTGCACAACAACGGCAAGCAACTGGTCATCAGCTCGGATCGGCCGCCGAAGCAACTGTCCACGCTGGAGGATCGCCTCCGTAACCGCTTCGAATGGGGGCTGATCACCGATATCCAGCCGCCGGAGCTGGAGACCCGGATCGCCATCCTCCGCAAGAAGGCGGCGGCGGACCACCTGGACGTCCCGGCCGAAGTCCTGGAGTACATCGCCTCGAAGATCTCCCGGAACATCCGAGAACTGGAGGGCGCCCTCATCCGGGTCACCGCGTTCGCCAGTATCAACCGCCAGCCGGTCGACCTGACCGCGACGGTGGTGGTCCTCAAGGATCTGGTCAGCGACACCGCCGAGCCGGAGATCACCGCCGCGGACATCATGGGAGCCACCGCGTCGTACTTCCAGATAAGCCTGGAGGACCTGTGCGGCTCCTCACGCAGCCGGGCACTGGTCATCGCCCGCCAGATCGCGATGTACCTCTGCCGGGAACTGACCGACATGTCGCTCCCGCGGATCGGGCAGACCTTCGGCGGTCGCGACCACACCACGGTGATGCACGCCGAACGGAAGATCCGAGCCCTCATGGCCGAACGCCGAGTGATCTTCGATCAGGTCGTCGCGCTGACGAACCTGATCAAGACCCAGGCACGCCGGCCATGACAGTCCCCGTGGGCACCGCATTGGCACCGCGCGCCGCAATTTCCCCACGTCCCGCAGTCTCCCAACCACGGTGTGCACAGCCTGGGGAAAACTCTGTGGACCGAGGACGCCGAACCGTCCGTCGCCGCCCGGAGGCACGACTCGCGGCCGGCGCCGACCACAGCGATCCGCGCTCAGCCACCCCACGTCGCACAGCGGGTGTGGACCGACAACTCGACGTTGACCTGCGGCAATACACGTTGTCCACGGTATCCACCACACCTACGACTACGACGGATCCGCCCTTCCCCCAAACCGAAAATCCACTAGCAGTACCCGCAGCGACCGGTGCGCGTTCGGGCCTGCCGAAAGGGCGGATGCCATGAAGTTCCGGGTCGAGCGGGATGCGCTGGCCGACGCGGTCGCCTGGAGTGCCCGGTCCCTGCCGGCCCGGCCCGCGCTGCCACTGCTCGCCGGGCTCGTCCTCGACGTCACCCATGGAACCCTGACAGTGTCCGGCTTCGACTACGAGATCTCCACCGAGGCGACGCTCGACGCCACCTCGGATTCGGACGGCCGTGCCCTGGTCTCCGGTCGCCTGCTGGCCGAGATCACCCGCAGCCTGCCGATGTCGCCGGTGGAGGTCCGAACCGACGGAGCCCGGGTGCAGCTCAGCTGCGGCACCGCGCGCTTCGCCCTGCCGACCATGATGGTGAGTGACTACCCGGAGCTTCCGGCGATGCCGGCGCTGGCCGGATCCGTCGGCAGTGACGTCTTCGCGGCCGCGGTGTCCTCGGTCGCGGTGGCGGCCGGCCGGGATGAGACCCTGCCGGTGCTGACCGGGGTCAAGGTGTCCATCGACGGCACCGAGCTCACGCTCGCGGCGACCGACCGTTACCGGCTGGCGGTGCGCAGCCTGGCCTGGCAACCGGCGACCGACCTCGGCTCGGCGAGCGCGTTGGTACCCGCCCGAACCCTGGCCGAGAGTGCCAAGTCGCTCACCGGTGGCGCACAGGTCGACATCGCCTTCGAGGGGGGGCAGGGCGGCGCTGGCCTGATCGGCTTCTCGGGCGGCGGCCGGCGGACCACGACCCGGCTGCTGGACGGTGACTTCCCGAGATACCAGTCCCTGCTGCCGACGGAGTTCGCGGCCACCGCCCGGGTGGTTACCGCCGCGCTGGTCGAGTCGGTCCGCCGGGTCGCCTTGGTGGCCCAGCGGACCACACCGATCCGGCTCAGCTTCACCGGCGGCGAGGTGACGCTGGAGGGCGGCGGGAGCGACGACGCCTACGCGTGCGAAACGCTGGAGGCGGCCTACGAGGGCGAACCGATGACCATCGCGTTCAACCCCGGTTTTCTCCTCGACGGCCTCGGCGCGCTGGACTCCGACGACGTGACGATGTCGTTCACCACCCCGACCAAGCCGGCCGTGTTGACCGGCAAGGACGCCGAGGCCTACCGGTACCTACTCATGCCGGTGCGGCTGGCCGGTTGACCCCGCACGCCGTGTCGAATCCGCCGATCCGGCACCTGTGGGCGTAGCTGAACCCACGGCTGAGCGGGTAGCGTCCGCCTGCAGGACAGCCCGCTGCGAGTACCGGAGGCACTCATGCAACTCGGCATCATCGGTCTGGGCAAGATGGGCGCCAACATGGCGGAGCGGTTGCGCCGCGGCGGGCACGAGGTCATCGGCTTCGACCGGAACCCGGCGCACGCCGACGTCGCCTCGCTGGAGGAGCTGGTGGCCAAGCTGGCGGCGCCGCGGCACGTCTGGGTCATGGTGCCGGCCGGGGAGCCGACCTACCGGACCGTCGATGCGCTGACCGGACTGCTGGAAGCCGGCGATGTCATCGTCGACGGCGGCAATTCGCGCTATCTCGACGACCAGCGGCACGCCGCCGACCTGGCGGGCAAGGACATCGGCTTCGTCGACGCCGGGGTCTCCGGCGGCATCTGGGGAATCACCGAGGGATACGCGCTGATGGTCGGCGGTGCGGACGACCACGTCGCCCAGCTCCAACCGATCTTCGACACGCTCAAGCCGGAGGGTGACTTCGGCTTCGTGCACGCCGGTGGCGTCGGCGCTGGGCACTTCGCCAAAATGGTGCACAACGGCATCGAGTACGGCATGATGCAGGCCTACGCCGAAGGGTACGAGCTGCTCACCGCGACCGATTCGGTGACCAACGTCCCGGCGGTCTTCGCCTCCTGGCGCAGCGGCACAGTGATCCGCTCCTGGCTGCTCGACCTGCTCGTCCGGGCCTTGGAGGAGGACCCGGTGCTGGCCGAGCTGCGCGGCTATGCCGAGGACTCCGGCGAAGGCCGGTGGACGGTGGAGGCGGCGGTCGACCACGCGGTGCCGATGCCGGTGATCACCGCTGCGCTCTTCGCCAGGTTCGCCTCCCGGCAGGATGACTCGCCGGCGATGAAGGTGGTGGCTGCGCTGCGCAACCAGTTCGGCGGGCACGCCATCACCGCGGCCGCCGGTCAGGTCGAGAAGGGCGCCGACGCGCCGGGTGCGGACGTCGAGCCCCCGGTGGGCTGACTCGGGTGTACCTGCGCGCGCTGTCCCTGGTCGATTTCCGGTCCTACCCGGCGCTGGACCTCGAGCTGGACCCCGGCGTGGTGGTCGTGCACGGAGCCAACGGGCAGGGTAAGACCAACCTCATCGAGGCGGTCGGGTACCTCGCCAATCAGGACAGCCACCGGGTGGGTACCGCGGCGCCGCTGGTCCGGGCCGGAGCGGACCGGGCGGTAGTGCGCGCCGCGGTAGTACGTGAGGGCCGGGAGGCCCTGATCGAGCTGGAGCTCACTCCCGGTCGGGCCACCCGAGCCCGGATCAACAGGTCCCCGGTGCCGCGGGCCCGGGAGGCGCTCGGCCTGCTGCGCGCCGTGCTCTTCGCCCCGGAAGATCAGGCGTTGGTCAAGGGTGATCCCGCCGAGCGCCGCCGGTTCCTCGACGACCTGCTGGTCGCCCGGATGCCGCGCTTCGCCGGGGTGCGAGCAGACTACGAGCGGGTGGTCAAACAGCGGTCGACCCTGCTCAAGTCGGCCGGCGCGGCCGGTCGGGTGGCCCGCCGGGGCGGCGACCTTGGCACCCTGGAGGTCTGGGACCGCCACCTTGCCCGGTACGGCTCCGAGCTGCTGGCCGCCCGGCTCGACCTCGTCGAGGCGCTGCGGCCACTGCTCGACAAGGCCTACGCCGGCCTGGCGGGCACCGGCCCGGGAGCCGAGGTGGAATACCGTGCCACTGTCGCGCCGAGCGGCGATCGGGAAGAACTCGCCGCCGCGCTGCTAGCCGAGATGGGTCGGCTGCGCAGCGCCGAGATCGAACGCGGGGTCTGTCTGGTCGGGCCGCACCGCGACGACCTGCAGCTCTCCCTGGGCCCGCTGCCGGCCCGGGGGTACGCCAGCCAGGGCGAGTCCTGGTCGCTGGCGCTGGCGCTGCGCCTGGCCGCCTACGACCTGTTGCGCGGCGACGGCGAGAGGCCGGTGCTGCTTCTCGACGACGTCTTCGCCGAACTCGACGCCGCCCGCCGCGAGCGGCTGGCCGAGTTGGTCTCCTCCGCCGAACAGGTGCTGCTCACCGCGGCCGTGGCCGCCGACGTGCCGGAATTCGACCGGTACGCCAGCTATGCGGTGGCCGACGGGGCTGTCCGGCGTGTCGGCTGATCGTCCGGGCGACGCATCGGGGGAACCCCCCGTGGTCGACCCGGGGGAGCCGGCAGACGGTGAGCTGGTACGCCAGGCGATGGCCCGGGCCAGGGCGCAGGCTGGCGGGCGCGGCGGCCGGATCACCGGCCCGGCCCGGCCGGTGCCGGCGGAGCGCAGCGGGGCCTGGCCGGACGAGCGGGATCCACAGCCGCTCGCCGCCGAACTGGAGCGGCTGGTGGAGGCCCAAGGCTGGGCCGCGACGTTGCCGACGGCGACCCTGATGGGTGCCTGGGACACCCTCGTCGGACCGGAGGTGGCCGCGCACTGCCGCCCGGAGCGGCTCACCGATGGCGAGCTGGTGCTGGTCGCCGAGTCCACCGCGTGGGCCACCCAGCTGCGCCTGCTGACCCGACCGCTGCTCAGCCGACTCGGCGCCGAACTGGGCGAGGGGGTGGTGACCCGGCTGCGGGTGCATGGACCCACTGCGCCCAGCTGGCGGCGCGGTCCGCGTCGGGTGACCGGCCGCGGGCCGCGTGACACCTACGGCTGATCGGCCGGGCAGCCCTGGCCACGGCCGCCCAGGCAATGTCCACAATCGGCGTCGGAACGGCGTTCTGGCTGGTCGCGACGGTAGACTAGGACCAAGCTGCCACGCAGGATCACCGTCTTTCGCGGACCGTCTCCCCCAGTGTGCGGGCGGCGTGTCGTGCACCTGATGCGAAAACGGAGGTTGACCGTCGCGTGGCTTACGACGCCAGTTCCATCACCGTGCTCGAAGGTCTGGAGGCGGTCCGCAAGCGCCCAGGGATGTACATCGGATCCACCGGCGAGCGCGGGCTGCACCACCTGGTGTACGAGGTGGTCGACAACGCCGTCGACGAGGCGCTCGCCGGCCACTGCGACCGGATCGACGTGACGCTGCTGGCCGACGGCGGCGTGCGGGTCCGGGACAACGGCCGCGGCATCCCGGTCGGCCGTCACCCGGTGGAGAAGCGTTCGGCGGTCGAGGTCGTCCTCACCACGCTGCACGCCGGGGGGAAGTTCGACGGCAAGTCCTACGCCGTCTCCGGCGGGCTGCACGGCGTCGGGGTCTCGGTGGTCAATGCGCTCTCCGTCCGGCTGGACGTCGAGGTCCGCCAGCAGGGCCACGTCTGGACCCAGTCCTACGCCCGGAGCAAGCCGGTGGCACCGGTGGCCAAGGGGGCGAGGACCACCGAGACCGGAACGACGATCACTTTCTGGGCCGACGAGGAGATCTTCGAGACCACCGCGTACAGCTTCGAGACCCTCTCCCGGCGGATGCAGGAGATGGCGTTCCTCAACCGCAGCCTGCTGATCAACCTGCGGGACGAGCGCGGCGGCGAGGCCAAGGAGGTGCGCTATCGCTACGACGGGGGCATCTCCGACTTCGTCCGGCACCTCAACGCCACAAAGGAGGCGATTCACAAGTCGGTCGTCGCCTTCGGGGCCGAGCAGGAAGGCCTGGCCCTGGAAGTGGCCATGCAGTGGAACGGCACCTATACCGAGTCGGTGTACACCTTCGCCAACACCATCAACACCCACGAGGGTGGCACGCACGAGGAGGGCTTTCGGGCCTCGCTCACCTCGATCGTCAATCGCTACGCTCGGGAGACCAAACCGCCGCTCCTCAAACCGAACGACGAAAATCTCACCGGCGACGACATCCGGGAGGGCCTGACCGCGATCATTTCGGTGAAGCTGGCGAACCCGCAATTCGAGGGCCAGACCAAGACGAAGCTGGGCAACACCGAAGCCAAGACCTTTGTGCAGAAGGTGTGTAACGATTGGCTTCGGGACTGGTTCGACCGCAATCCGGGCGAGACCAAGGACATCATCAACAAGTGCATTTCGGCCGCCCGGGCGCGCCAAGCCGCCCGTCAGGCCCGGGATCTCACCCGGCGCAAGGGGCTGCTCGACACCCTGACCATGCCCGGGAAGCTGTCGGACTGCTCGTCCAACGATCCGGCGCGCAGCGAACTGTACGTGGTCGAAGGGGACAGCGCGGGCGGCAGCGCCAAGGGCGGCCGGGATCCGGAGTTCCAGGCGATCCTGCCCATCCGCGGTAAGATCATCAACGTCGAGAAGGCCCGGATCGACCGGGTGCTTCGCAATAACGAAGTGCAGTCGATGATCACCGCGCTCGGCACCGGCGTGCACGACGACTTCGACATCGCCAAACTGCGGTACCACAAGATTGTGCTAATGGCCGACGCGGATGTGGACGGTCAGCACATCACCACATTGCTGCTCACCCTGCTGTTCCGATTCATGAAGCCGCTGATCGAGGCCGGTCACGTCTATCTGGCACAGCCCCCGCTCTACAAGATGAAATGGGGAAAGCCGCACGCGCCGCAGTACGCCTATTCCGACCGGGAACGCGACGGGTTGATCAAGGCGGGTGTGGAGGCAGGCTGGAAGCTTCCCAAGGACGAAGGAATCCAGCGGTACAAGGGCCTCGGCGAGATGAACGCCCAGGAGCTGTGGGACACCACGATGGACCCCGCCCGGCGACTGTTCCGGTCGGTAACCCTTGATGACGCCGCGACCGCCGACGAGCTGTTCAGCGTGTTGATGGGGGAGGACGTCGAGGCTCGGCGGAACTTTATCGTCCGCAACGCCAAGGATGTGCGGTTCCTCGATGTGTGACCCGGCGACCCGGGGACCAGGGCGTCCGCGATGACGGTGACCACCCCGCCGCCGGAGCACGACCGGACCGAGCCGGTCGACATCCAGGTCGAGATGGCCCGCAGCTTCCTCGACTACGCGATGTCCGTGATCGTCTCCCGGGCCTTGCCGGATGTCCGGGACGGCCTCAAGCCGGTACACCGCCGGGTGCTCTACGGGATGTACGACGGCGGCTACCGGCCGGACCGCGGCTTCTTCAAGTGCTCCCGGGTCGTCGGCGAGGTGATGAGCAACTATCACCCGCACGGCGATAGTGCGATCTACGACACCCTGGTCCGCCTGGCCCAGCCTTGGTCGCTGCGCTACCCCCTGGTGGACGGCCAGGGCAACTTCGGCTCGCCGGGAAACGACCCGCCCGCCGCGTACCGCTACACCGAGTGCCGGCTGATGCCGCTGGCGATGGAACTGCTACGGGACATCGAATCGGAGACCGTCGACTTCTCGGCGAACTACGACGGGCGTTCCCTGGAGCCGGACGTACTGCCTGCCCGGTTCCCCAACCTGCTGGTCAACGGCAGCGCCGGCATCGCGGTCGGGATGGCGACGAACATGCCGCCGCACAATCTGCGCGAGGTTGCTTCGGCGGTGCAATGGCTACTCGACAACCCTGCCGCGCCGCCGGAGGAGCTGCTGGAAGCCGCGATCGCCCGGGTCAGCGGCCCCGACTTCCCGACCGGCGCGCTGATCGTCGGGCGCAGCGGGATCGACGAGGCCTACCGCACCGGTCGCGGGTCGGTGCGGATGCGGGCCGTGGTGGAGGTCGACGAGGATCGCCGAGGCCGGACGATCCTGGTGGTCACGCAGCTGCCGTACCAGGTCAACCCGGACAATCTCGCCGAGAAGATCGCCGAGCTGGTCAAGGACGGCCGGATGAACGGCATCGCCGACATTCGGGACGAGTCCAGCGCCCGTACCGGCCAGCGGCTGATCATCATCCTCAAACGCGACGCAGTCGCCAAGGTGGTGCTGAACAACCTCTACAAGCACACCCAGCTGCAGGACAACTTCGGCGTCAATATGCTGGCCCTGGTCGACGGGGTGCCGCGCACCCTGCGGCTGGACGAGATGATCCGGTACTACGTCGCCCACCAAGTCGAGGTGATCGTCCGCCGAACGCGCTACCTGCTGCGCAAGGCGGAGGAGCGGGCGCACATCCTGCGCGGCTACCTCAAGGCGCTGGAGCGGCTCGACGACGTGATCGCGCTGATCCGGGCCAGTGAGTCGGCCGAAGCCGCCCGGACCGGCCTGATGACGCTGCTGGACATTGACGAGGTGCAGGCCACCGCGATCCTGGACATGCAGCTGCGGCGCCTCGCCGCGCTCGAACGCCAACGGATCATCGACCAGTACACCGAGATCGAGCGCGAGATCGGCGAGCTCACGATCATCCTGGAGAGCCCGGAGCGGCAACGTCGGGTGATCGCCACCGAGCTCGACGAGGTGGTCGGCAGGTACGGCGACGCCCGCCGCACGAAGATCATCCCGTACGAGGGCGATATGAGCCTCGAGGACCTTATCGCCCTCGAGGACGTGGTGGTGACCATCACCCGCGGCGGATACGCCAAGCGGACCAAGACCGACCTGTACCGGGCCCAGCGCCGCGGCGGCAAGGGCGTGCAGGGGGCGGTGCTCAAGCAGGACGACCTGGTTGAGCACTTCTTCGTGACCACCACCCACGACTGGATCCTGTTCTTTACTAACAAGGGCCGGGTGTACCGGGCCAAGGCGCACGAGCTGCCGGAGACCACCCGGGCCGCCCGCGGGCAGCACGTGGCCAACTTCCTGCAGTTCCAGCCGGACGAGCGGATCGCCCAGGTGATCAACCTCAGCTCGTACGCCCAGGCGCCGTACCTCGTGCTAGCCACCCGCCATGGCCTGGTGAAGAAGACTCCGCTGGGAGACTTCGACTCCAACCGGGCCGGCGGCGTGATCGCGGTGAACCTGCGCGATGACGACGAGCTGATCGGGGCGGCACTGTGCGGCCCGGCCGATGAACTGCTGCTGGTCAGCCGCAAGGCGCAGTCCATCCGGTTCTCCGCGGGGGACGAGTCCCTGCGGCCGATGGGCCGGATCGCCAGCGGGGTCATCGGGATGCGCTTCGGTAACGGCGATGAACTGTTGGCCATGGAGGTGGTCCGCGGCGAGGACGCCGAGGTGTTGGTGGCCACCGACGGCGGTTACGCCAAGCGAACCCCGATCGGCGAGTACCCCCTGCAGGGTCGCGGTGGCAAGGGCGTCCTCACCGCGAAGATCGTGTCCACTCGGGGGAGTCTCGTCGGCGCGCTGGTCGTGATGCCCGAAGACCAGCTGTTCGCCATTACGTCCAACGGTGGGGTGATTCGCACCACCGCCGGGCAGGTCCGGCGGGCCGGGCGACAGACTATGGGCGTCCGACTCATCGCTTTGGAGTCCGGGGTTACCGTGGTCGCGGTCGCGCGGAACGCGGAACCGGAGTCGGCGGATGCCGTGGGAGGCGAATAGTGACCGATGGCCAACGCCGGGACGACCGACCGGAAGCCGGCAGCGATGCGCCGACCGCGGCCGTCGGGGTGCAGGGCAGGGGGCTGGCCGCCCGCGGCGGTACCGGACGACGATGGGTGAACGCGGTGAGCAGCGCGGTGACCGGAACACGGCCGGCGACGGACGGCTCGGTCGCAACCGAACCCGGGCCCGACGGGGCCACTCGCCCGACCTCCGATCCGGCGGCGGCCCGCCGCGGGCCGCGCCGGGCCCGGTTGGCGTTGCGCCGGATCGACCCATGGTCGGTCCTCAAAGTGGCCTTTCTGCTCTCACTGGCCATGCTGGTGGTGATGATCGTGGCCGTCACGGTGCTCTACCTGGTGCTGGACAGCCTCGGGGTGTTCTCCTCGATCGACAACGCCCTGCAGCAGGTCTCCTCGGCCAGCAACCCGACCAGCGTGACCGACGTGATCTCCCTGCCGCGGGTCATCGGCGGCACCGCGCTGCTCGGCGCGGTCAACGTGCTGCTATCCAGCGCATTGGCCACCCTTGGCGCCTTCCTGTACAACCTGTGTGCGTCTATCGCTGGCGGCATCGAGGTCACCCTCACCGACTAGAGAGCCGGCCATGGACGCGTTCTACCCGGGCGGTTGTCCTATAGGCTCTCCCAAGGCGTCGGCGGCGGGTCCGCCCGGCGACGCGGACACCCCGGGAAGCGGGCCTGTAGCTCAGTCGGTTAGAGCGCATCCCTGATAAGGATGAGGCCGGAGGTTCAAGTCCTCCCAGGCCCACCCCGCCCGACGCCGGACTGGCTGGCGCGTCCGGCAACCGCGACTGTGATGAGGCGTCCGTGAAGAGACTGCTGGTTCTGGTGGCCGGGCTGACAGCGGCCGCCGCCGCGTACCGCCGACGGCAGGCCGATCAGGCCGAGGCCGAGTTGTGGGCGGAGGCCACCACCCCACCCGACCTGCGCTGAGCGACGCCTCCGCCGGAGGAGTGATCCGCCACATGAGTCCGGAACGTACGCTAGGTGCGGTCCCGGGACACGACGGGACCGCTGAGGGGCCATAGCTCAGTTGGCAGAGCACCGCCCTTGCATGGCGGTTGTCCGGGGTTCGATTCCCCGTGGCTCCACCTCCGTATCCGAGTTGATCGTCCAGCACCCGGGAACCCCGGCTCTACTGCTCGGAGCGCGCCGCCTCGGCCTCCACCGGGTCGATGTCCAACGCCACGCCGTCCGGGTCGGTGTCGTCCTCGGCCGGGTTCGTGTCGGCTGGTTCCGTGTCGGCCAGGTCCTCGGCGGCCAGGTCCGCGTCAGTGAGATCCACGACCTCGGCCAGCCCGGCCTCCTTGGCGGGGGCCGGCTCGCCCGTCACCGGGCCGAGGTCGCCCATAGTCCCGGCCACCGGCACGGCACTCGACGCGGGGACCGGCGCGACGGCCGGGGATGTCCAGTCCGGCTCCTTGGTCCGCTTCCTGGTCACCGCACCGATCAGCGCGCCGGCGGCCGCCCCGCTGGACACCAGACCGAAGATCACCGGCCAGCGGCGGCGGGCGAACTCCGGCCCCTCGGTACGGAGCGTCGTGACCGCGGCCTCGCCGCGGCGGCGGATCTCCTCGACCGTCTCACTCTTCTCATACGCCTCGGCGGCTGCGGTCACCGCCGGCAGTACGGCGTCCAGGATCGCGTCGGTGGCGCGACTCACCACCGGCGCCAACCGCTCACGGGCCACCTCGGCGGCCGGCAGCACCCGGTCGAGGGCCACCTGCCGGGTGGTGTCCAGCGCGGTCTCCACGTGCGGGGCGAGCCGGTCCCGCGCGCTGGCCAACGGCGGGGCCACCGCGTTGCGGGCCGAGGCAAGCTTGGGCGCCAGGGTGTCGAGCGCGTCGAGGGCGGCGTCCCTGGCAGCGGACACCCGCGGGGCAAGCGCCTCGCTGAGGTCCTCGATCTGGTGCGGTCGGGATCGGAACACGGTGACCTCCAAGAAAGGTAGGAGTGCGGCAGCGTGCCGACACGAACACTCGGCGGGCGTCGGTACCCGTGCAAGGATGGTCAGGATACGACCGACCGCGCAGCGACGAGGAGGCCGCACGTGGCCGAGGATGTGTACGCCACCTTGCACACGACGATGGGTGACATCGAGCTGCGCCTGCTGCCGAATCATGCGCCGAAGACGGTGGCCAACTTCGTCGGGCTCGCCGAGGGTAGCCGGGAGTGGACCGACCCCACGACGCGGGAGAGGCGGACTACCCCGCTGTACGCCGGGACACTGTTCCATCGGGTGATCCCGGACTTCATGCTCCAGGGCGGTGACCCGCTCGGCACCGGAACCGGTGGCCCTGGCTACAGCTTCGCCGACGAGTTCCACCCCGAGCTGGTCTTCGACCGGCCGCACCTGGTGGCGATGGCAAATGCCGGGCCGGGTACGAACGGCTCGCAGTTCTTCATCACCCTGGCTCCGACCCCGTGGCTCAACCGCAAGCACACCATCTTCGGCGAGGTCACCGCCGGGCAGGACGTCGTGGACGCGATCGGCACGGTGGCTACTGGCCACAACGACCGGCCGCGCACCGACGTGGTGATCAACGCGGTCGACATCGAGCGGCGGGCGGCGGGCTGAGCATCCCCCTCCGGCGGACACCGGCTCGCCGGGACCCCGATGTCGAGTAGCGAACCGCCTGCGCCGGGGACGGCGGCTGCGCCTCCGACCTGCTATCGGCATCGGGACCGCGAGACCTACCTGAGTTGTTCACGCTGTGGGCGCCCGATCTGTCCGGACTGCATGACGCCGGCCGCGGTCGGGCAGCAGTGCCCGGAGTGCGTCGCCGAGGGCCGCCGTGGCAGGCCCGCAACCCGTACCATCCTGGGCGGTAGAGTGTCCGCCCGAACCGGGCTGGTGACCCGCGTACTCATCGCGATCAACGTCGCGGTGTTCCTCGCCCAGCAGGCCGTCCCGGGGTTGACCGAGCGGGGGGCGATGGTGCCCGGGGGTCACGTCCTGAGTCGGTTCCCCGGCGGGGACGTCACGCAGTTCCAGGTCCCCGGGGTGGCGACCGGCGAGTACTACCGGTTGATCACTGCGGCGTTCCTGCACCAGGGCGTGCTGCACATCGCGTTCAACATGTTCGCGCTCTACCTCATCGGCACCCAGCTCGAGGCGATGCTCGGGACTGCCCGGTACCTGGCGCTGTACGTGCTCTCCGCCCTCGGCGGCAGCGTCCTCGGGTACTTGCTGGCGCCGGCCAACCAGGGCAGCATCGGCGCGTCCGGGGCGGTGTTCGGGTTGTTCGCGGCGCTGTTCATCGTCGGGCGTCGACTCTCGGCCGACGTCAGCCAGATCGCGATACTCATCGGGGTCAACCTGGTCATCACGTTCGTGGTGTCCAACATCGACTGGCGAGGGCACATCGGGGGGTTGGTGACCGGAGCCGTACTGGCCGCGGCCTTCGCGTACGCGCCACGCCGGTCGCGTGACGCGGTGGCCATCGGTGCCTCTGGAGTGGTAGCCGCGGCGCTGCTGGTGCTCGTCGTGGTGCGAACGGCCGCGCTCAGCGGCTGACCGCCGGCGCTATCCCCAGTGTGGACAGCCGCTGTGGGCAAACTTCACGGCTGTCATTCCAGCCGGCCCGTCCGGTATGTAGGCGTCACCGCCACTGGGTGGCCAGCGCGAAGCCCACCATGATCAGGGCGAATCCGACGACCAGGTTCCACGCCCCGATCGAGCGCATCCCGACGAGATCGCCGTTGGAGATGTAGTACGTCGCCAGCCAGAGCAGGCCAAGCACGAAGAAGGTGACCATCGCCGGCGCCACCCAGCGTGGGCTGACCTGCTTCCTCGCGGACCGCGTTGGGGGTGGCGTGAAGGCCTCCTTACGACGGATACGGGATCTCGGCACCGGAGACTCCTTGTGGATTGCGGGCGGCGAACGCAACATGGTCGGCCGCGACGATGATGTGGACTAGCGTAGCCGTCGGTGGCTGCTCGGCCACCGCTGACGAGCGGAGCCGGAGGTAGGGTGCGGGCCGGTTGGCGCGCCGGGTGGCCACACCGGCCAGCCCGTCCACGCCGGGTTCCGGGCGAGGCAGCAGGGCCGCGACTGTGGCGGGCGTTCGTGCCCCTGGCGATGGCCGTCGCGGGGTTGGTGTTGGCCACCAGCGCGGTGACCGCTCGAGGTACGGAGTTGCGCGCCGGGCCGCTGCGGCTCTCTGACCTGTTGCGCCAACAGGAGCGCACCCTGGCCCGCCAGGTGGCCACGGAGCGGTCCCTGCGAGCCGACGTCGCCGAGCGCACCCGACGGGTGGCTATCGGGGAGCGCCCGGTCGCTGCCGCCCGGGCCCGGGCCGATGCGCTCGCCGGACCGGCCGGGCTGACGCCGGTCCGCGGCCCGGTGGTCACGGTGAGCCTCGACGACGCGCCGACGGCCGGCAGCGCCGGGACCACGCCGCCGCCGGCCGCAGCGGCCGGCACCCCCACCGCCCGGCCCGATGACCTCGTGGTGCACCAGCAGGACGTCCAAGGCGTGGTCAACGCGTTGTGGGCCGGCGGCGCCGAGGCGATGAGCATCATGGGCAAGCGGGTGATCTCCACCACCGCGGTGCGCTGTGTGGGCAACACGCTGCTGCTGCAGAACGCGGTCTACTCCCCGCCGTTCGTGGTTGCGGCGATCGGGAATCCGTCCCGCCTGGTCGCGGCGCTGGACGCGGACCCCGACGTGTCCGTCTTCCGGCAGTACGTCGCGGTCTACGGCCTGGGGTACGCCGTCACCCGGACCGACGCTGCGACGCTGCCGGCCTACGACGGTCCGCTCGATCTGCGGTCCGCCTCCTCATGAGGCCCGCTTCGGCCGGCCTTCGGGTGCTCGGCGACCTGCTCATCACCGCCGGCGTGATCGTCGCGCTGTTCGCCGGGTACGAGCTGTTCTACACCGGTGTGTACACCGCGGCGGCCCAGTCCGAGCTGCGCCGGGATCTGACCCGGGACTGGGCGACGCCGACGCCGTCGCGGTCACCGGCCACGACGCCGGCCGCCCGGGCGCCGGCGCCGAAGCTGGGTGACGGCGTGGCCATCCTGCGGATCCCGCGCCTGGGCGCCAACTACTCAGAGGTGGTGGTGGAGGGTGTGCAGGTCGCCGACCTCCGCAAGGGCCCCGGGCACTACCCGGGTACCGCCCTGCCCGGCCGGGTCGGCAACTTCGTCGTTTCCGGGCACCGCACCACCTACGGGGCTCCGTTCGGCCAACTGGACCGGCTGCGCCCCACGGATCCGATCGTGCTGGAGACCCGTGCCGGCTGGTACGTCTACCGGGTGATCCGCCAGCAGATCGTCGCGCCGACCGCCATCAACGTCATCGACCCCGTACCCCAGCATCCGGGCGCCCGGCCGACGCAAGCCATGCTCACCTTCACCACCTGCCACCCGCGATATTCCGCCCGCGAGCGGCTGGTGGTCTTCGGCCGGCTCGACTCGGTGCGCCTGCGGGCCGCCGGGCCACCCCCGGTGCTGGCAGGCTGAGGGGGTGTACGACTGGATCTGGCGCCGGCTCCCCGGCCGGCTGGGGCAGAAGGTCGTCGAAGCACTCGTGCTGCTGATCGCCGCGGTGGCGCTGCTGTTCCTCGTCGTTTTCCCCTACGTGGAGCCCCGGCTGCCGTGGAACCGCAGTGTCGTCACCGCGCCCCCCGTGCCGTCCCCGTCGGTGCCCGCTCCCGGAGGATCGTCCCCGTGACCCGTGTCCTGGTTCTGGACAACTACGACAGCTTCGTCTACAACCTGGTGCAGTACCTCGGCCAGCTCGGAGCCGACTGTGTGGTCCGGCGCAACGACGAACTGAGCGTCGCCGAGGCCCTGGCCGAACCGGTCGACGGGATCCTGATCAGTCCCGGCCCTGGCACCCCGCAGACCGCCGGCATCTGTCTTGAGCTGGTCCGGGCGGCCGGCGAGGCCGACCGGCCACTGCTCGGGGTGTGCCTGGGCCATCAGGCGATCGGCGCGGCCTTCGGCGGCGAGGTGGTCCGGGCCGATGCACTGCTGCACGGCAAGACCAGCGTGGTGCACCACAACGGGGCCGGCGTGCTCGCCGGGCTGCCGACGCCGTTCACCGCCACCCGCTATCACTCGTTGGTCGTCCCCGAAGCCTCGCTGCCGGCGGATCTGGAGGTAACCGCCCGTACCTCCGAGGGCACCGTGATGGCGCTGCGTCACCGGCGGCACCCGGTGGAGGGCGTGCAGTTCCATCCGGAGTCGGTGCTGACCCAGGCCGGCCACCGGCTGCTGGCCAACTGGCTCGGCAGCTGCGGTGATCCGGACGCGGTGTCCCGGTCGGCGCCGCTGGTGGCTCGGGCCGAGGAGCGGCGCGTGGCCGCCGGCTGATCCGGGCGCGCCAGGCCCTTTTCGGGGTGGGGTCAGGGGATCGGCGTGCGGCTGCTCGTCGTGGGGGAGCCGGGAGACGTGGGGCTGGTGGACGGCGTGGTGGGTGTGCTCGAGGCGGTCGGCGTGCTCGGAGTCGGGCTGGGCGTCGACGGCGTCGGGGTGGGCGTCGCCGGGGGGGCGACCGCGATTGTGATGCTCACCGGCGAGCCGATGGCCAGCGTCGTCCCGCCGGACGGGCTCTGGTCGTAGACCCGTCCGGCGCGGTGGTCCCCGGTCGGCACGGTGGAGGAGTTGTAGGTGTAGCCGGCCTTGGTCAGCGCCGCCCGCGCCGCGGCCTCGGTGAGGTTCAGCACGGAGGGCACCTTGCCGGTTCCGCTGGCCACCGTGAGGTCGATCTCCGTTCCGGCGGCCACCGACTGGCCGGAGGCGGGATTCTGGGCCAGCACGGTGCCGGCGGGCGAGCTGGAGGCCTTCGGGGTCTGCTTGCCTACCACCAACCCACGGGCGGTCAACGTCGCGGTGGCCGCCGCCAGGAGGGAGTTGGTGACGTCGGGCACCGTGACCATGGCCGGCCCGGAGGAGAGCACGACGGCGACCTTGGCGCCCTTCTTCGCTTCCGCATCGGCTGCGGGGTCCTGGCTGATCACCGTGTCGAGCTTGCTGGTGGAGGGACTCTTCGTTTCCTGGCCGAGGACCAGCCCCTGCGCCTGGAGCCGCTGCTGGGCCACCGCAGCGGTGGCGCCTTTCAGGTCGGGTACCCGTACCGTGCGGCTGCCCGACATCAGCGACCGGGTGATCAGCGCGGCGCCGATCAGGACGGCGATGCTGGCCAGCGCGAGGAGCAGGTAGCCCAGGCCGCGGCGTCGCGGCTCCTGCTCCGGAGCCTCGCGCATCAGCACCGGCCTGTTGTCCGCGGTCCTCGGCGCGGAATTCATCGCCATGGTGGGGGCGTCGAGCACCGGGGTGGCCGTGACCGGGCTGCCGGCCAGCGCACGCTCGCAGTCCCGGCCCATCTCGGCGGCGGACTGGTAGCGGTTGGCCGGGTTCTTGGCCATCGCCTTGAGGACGATGGCGTCGACCGCCGGCGGCAGGTCGTCGATCACCCGCGACGGCGGTACCGGATCGGCCCGGACGTGCTGGTAGGCGACGGCCACCGGCGAGTCTCCGGTGAACGGCGGCGTTCCGGTGACCAACTCGTAGAGCAGGCAACCGGTGGAGTACACGTCGCTGCGCGCATCGACCGATTCACCCCGGGCCTGCTCCGGGGACAGGTAGTGCGCGGTGCCCATCACCGCGGCGGTCTGGGTCATGTTCGCACTCGACGCGGTAACCGCCCGGGCGATGCCGAAGTCCATCACCTTGACGGCGTCGTCGGCGGTGAGCATGACGTTCGCCGGCTTGATGTCGCGGTGCACGATGCCTTGCCGGTGGCTGTAGTCCAGCGCCGGGCAGATCTTCGCCGCGATGCCGAGCGCCTGGCGCCACGGCAGCCGGCGTTCCGTGTTGAGTACGTCACGTAAAGTGTGCCCCTCGACGTACTCCATCACGATGAAGGGCACCCGCTCCGAGCCGCGGTCCTCCTCGCCGGTGTCGTAGACCGCGACGATCGCCGGGTGGTTGAGCGAGGCCGCCGACTGCGCCTCGCGGCGGAACCGGGCCTGGAAGCTGGGGTCGCGGGCCAGGTCCGTCCGCAGCGTCTTGATGGCCACGTCGCGACCTAGCCGGGTGTCCTTGGCACGGTGCACCTCGGCCATCCCGCCGTATCCAAGGATGCCGCCGAGGGAGTACCGCTCGCCGAGCAGCCGTGGCTCAGTGACCATGCGGTTGCCGTCCTCCTGGTCTCCGCCGGCACGCCCTGCCCGCCACGCTACCGGCCCGCCTCGCCGGACCGCGATTCATCGGCCGAGTACCGCCGACATGACCGACTTGGCGATGGGCGCCGCCACCGCCCCGCCGGTGGCGTCCGAGCCGGCGCCGCCGCCGTTCTCCACCAGCACGGCGACGGCGACCCGCGGGCTGGACGCCGGGGCGAATCCGATGAACCAGGCGTGCGGCGGCTGCCCGGCGGCATGTTGCGCGGTACCGGTCTTGCCGGCCACCGCGATCCCGGAAATGCGCGCGGCCCGGCCGGTCCCCTGGTCCACCACCAGCTGCATCATCGCGGTGAGCTGATCTGCGACCTCCGGAGTGACCGCGCGGGTCAACTCCTGCGGTGTCGCCACCTCCAGGGTGGACAGGTCCGGCGCCTTGACCTCGCTGATCAGGTGCGGCTTCATCAGGCTGCCGTGGTTCGCCACCGCGGCGGCGATCATCGCGGCCTCCATCGGGGTCAACCGGACGTCGAACTGGCCGATCGCGGACTGGGCGGTCTGCGGTGCGTCCAGGCTGCTGGGGAACACGCTGTTCGTCACGGGGAGCGGCACGCTGTAGCCGGAGCCGAACCCGAAGGCCTTGGCCCGGGCGGCCAGCGCGTCCGCGCCGAGCGCCAGACCCAGCCCTCCGAAAGCTGTGTTGCAGGAAATCTGCAACGCGTGACTCAGCGTGTCGGTCTTACCGTCGCCGCAGCTCTCCCCGCCGAAGTTGGTGAGGTTCTTCGTGGTCTGTGGCAGGTCCAGGACGCGCGGCGCCGGTATCCGGGTGTCGGGCTTGTAGCGGCCGGAACTCAGCGCGGCGGCGGCCGTGACCACCTTGAACAGCGACCCTGGCGGATAGGTTTGCATCGTCGCCCGGTTGAGCAGCGGCGCGTCGGGGTCTTTGCTGAGTTTCTGGTAAGCCGCCGTGATCGACGCGCCGTTGTGGGTCGACAGCGGGTTCGGGTCGTAGGACGGGCTGCTGGCCAGCGCCAGGATGGCGCCGGTTCGGGGGTCGAGCGCGACCACCGCGCCGGGGCGACCGTGGAGCCCGTCGACCGCGGCCCGCTGGGCCGCCGGGTTGAGCGTGAGCACCACCGCGGCGCCCTGGGGTTCGCGCCCGGTGATCAGATCCGACAGCCGCTTGAGGGCGAGCCGGTCGTCCGTGCCGGACAGCAACGAGTTCTCGGTGCGCTCCAGCGCGGTCGCGCCGTAGACAAAGGAGAAGAAGCCGGTGACCGCCGCGTACCGGGCCCCGCCGGGGTAGGTCCGCAGGTAGCGCAGCGCGTCGTTGGTCTTCACCGACCGGGCCACGGCCGTCCCCCCGACGACGATCGGCCCCCGCGGTCGGGCGAATTGCTGGATCAGCACCCGCCCGTTGTGCGGGTCTTTCTTGAGGCTGCCGGCCTCGACCACCTGGACATAGTTGACGTTGACCAACAGCAGGCCGAAGCCGATCAGTACGGCGATCGCCACCCGCCGCAGCGGTGTTCTCATCCCCGGCCACCCCGGCCACCCCGGCGCAGGATCTCGGTCGGGAGCTCACCGCTGAGCGTCGCCGCCCCGGTGGCCGGTGTCCCGGTGACCGCCGGGCTGGTCACCGGCCGCCGGGCGGCGTCGCTGATCCGTAACAGCAGGGCGATCAGCGCCCAGTTGGCCACCAGCGAGGACCCGCCGTAGGAGACGAAGGGCAGCGTCAACCCGGTGAGCGGGATGAGCCGGGTCACCCCGCCGACCACGACGAAGACCTGAAGCGCGAATCCGAAAGCCAGTCCGGTGGCCAGCAGCCGGCCGAAGTCGTCCCGCGCCCCGAGGCCGGCCCGCAGGCCGCGGGCGCTGATCAGCAGGAAGATCACCAGGACCGCCATCAGCCCCGCCAGACCCAGTTCCTCGCCGATGGAGGCGGTGATGAAGTCGGACTTGGCGAACGGCACGATGTCCGGCCGACCCTGCCCGAGGCCGGTGCCGAAGACGCCGCCGTTGGCCAGGCCGAACAGCCCCTGGAGCAGCTGGTATCCGGTGGTGCTGGCGTACCGGAAAGGATGCAGCCAGACATCGACCCGGTCCCGGACGTGGCCGAAAAGGTGATAGGCCACATAGGCGCCGCCGGCGAAGAGCAGCACCCCCAATGCGATCCAGGACACCTTACGGGTGGCCACGTAGAGCATGGCGACGAAGATCCCGAAGAACAGCAGTGAGGTGCCGAGGTCGCGTTCGACCACCAGCACCGCGACACTGGCCAGCCAGGCCACCACCACCGGCCCGAGGTCGCGGCCCCGGGGGATATCCAGGCCGAGTACCCGGCGACTCATCACCGATAGCAACTCCCGCTTGGCCACGAAGTAGCCGGCGAAGAAGACGATCAGCAGGATCTTTGCCACCTCGCCGGGCTGGAACGACAGCCCGGCCACCCGGATCCAGATCCGGGCGCCGTTCACCTCGCTGAACCTGGCCGGGAGCACCGCCGGGATCAGCAGCAGCGCGATCCCGGCGGCCATCGCGGTGTAGGTGAACCGCTGCAGGACCCGGTGGTCACGCACCAGCAGCAGCGTCGCCACGAACAGTCCCACGCCGATCGCCGTCCAGACCAACTGCAGCGGGGCGTCCGAGCGGGGCAGCGTGGCCCGGCCGAGTTGGCGGGCCCGGTCGGTGCCGGCGAGGTCGAGGCGATGGATGATCACCAGACCCATCCCATTGAGCAGGGCCGCGAGCGGCAGCAGCAACGGGTCGGCGTACGGCGCCAGCAGCCACAGCGCGAGGTGCGCGATCAAGAACAACGCCCCGAGGCCGGCGGCGTAGCTGATGGTGTCCGGCGGGACGGCGCCGCTGCGGGCGTACCCGACGTTGAGGTAGGCCACCGCGATGATCAGTACGGCGAAGATCAGCATGCCGAGCTCAACCCAGCGGCGCCGTCGGCGGATCCCGGTGGTCAGGGCGGGCGCAGCGGTACTCACAGGGCACTCGCTTCGGGACTCACTTGGTGGCACCGCAGCCCGACGGGGCCGGGGTGGCAAGCGGCGTCGCCGAGGCTGGCGGCGTCCCAGCCGAGGTCGACGGGATGGGGGCGGCAGCCATCCCCGGGGATCGCGTCGTGGGCGGGGCGACGGCGGCGCACTGCTCCTGCGCCAGCCGGTCGGCGAGCCGCCGGGCCTGCGGCAGGGTGGCCGCGACGATGCCGGCGCGGAGCCGGTCACGTTCGAAGTCCGGCAGCTTCGCCGGATCCACGTCCCGCCGCTCGGAGACCGAGTGCAAGGAGTAGCCGGCGACAGACCAGGCCACCCCGCGGAAGATGGTGACCCGGTCGTCGGAGATGCCGACGAAATACTGCGACCGGGTCCACCACCACCCGCCCAGCACGGCCACCACCAGGGCGAGGAGGCATCCGGCCAGGCCAACCCAGAGCCGGCGCCGGGCACGGCGCCGAGTCGGCGCCGGTGTCGAGCCGCGGCGCCTCGGACGGCGCCGCCGCAGCGCCAACGCCGCGCGCGCGGCCGGGGTGTCCCCGCCCCGAGTGGGTTGGGCCGCGTCGGCGGCGGCGCCGACCACGACCGGCCTGGCCGGGAGCTCGTCGGTCTCGACGACGTCGCAGACGACGACGGTGACGTTGTCCGGCCCGCCGCCGCGCAGGGCGAGTTCGACCAACCGGTCCGCCGCTGCGTCGACCTCGGAGGACATGAGCGCCTCGGCCAGGGTGAGGTCCCGGACGACACTGGACAGGCCGTCGCTACAGATCAGATACCGGTCGCCAACCCTGACCTCGCGCAGCGAGAGGTCGGGATCCACCGCGGAACGGCCGTCCAGCGCCCGGGTGAGCAGGGACCGTTGCGGGTGAGACTGTGCCTCGTCCGCGGTGATCTGATCGGTGTCCACCAGGTCCTGTACATAGGTGTGGTCCGAGGTGATCCGCGCCAACACCCCGTCGCGGAACAGGTAGGCGCGGGAGTCTCCGATGTGCGCCATTCCGAGGCCGGTCCCGGTCCAGAGCAGTGCCGTGAGTGTCGTGCCCATCCCGTCCAGCGCGGGGTCCGTGGCCACTCGGGCGCGGATCTCCTCCTGGGCCCGTTCCAGCGCGCTTCGCAGCGAGTCGAGCGCGTCCGGCCCGACGTCCTCGTCATCGAGTGGCGCCACGCTGGCGATGGCCAGCCGGCTGGCCACCTCGCCGGCCGCGTGCCCCCCCATCCCGTCGGCCACCGCCAGCAGTCGAGGCCCGGCGTAGGCGGCGTCCTCGTTCCCGTCGCGAAGCAGGCCGACGTCGGAGCGCACCGCGAAGTGCAGCCCGAGGGTCACGGCCGGCTCACCGGCGTAACTCCAGGACGGTGCGCCCGAGTCGGATCGGAGCGCCCAATGGGACCGGCGTCGGATCGGTGATCCGCTGGTCGCCGAGGTACGTGCCGTTGGTGGAACCGAGATCCTCTAGTAGCCAACGCTCCCCGGCCGGGGAGAGCCGGGCGTGCTGGTTGGAGATGTAGTCGTCGCCGAGCACGAGCGTGCATCCCTCGCCGCGGCCGAAGGTGATCGGCGTGTCGTCCAGGCCGAGGGACGTTCCGGCCATCGCGCCCGAGGTCACCACGAGCCGGCGGGCCTGGCTGCGTCGGGAGCTTCGACCCGGAGCGGCCGCCGGCGCCCGGCGGCGCAGTGGCGAGAGCGTCGGCGGCGGCGCCGGGCGAGCGAAGAGGTCGCTGCGGATCACTCGTACAGCGGCCAGCACGAACAGCCACAGCAGCGCCAGAATGCCGAACCGCAGAAGGGCGAGCGGGAGCTCTTGCACGCCGCTCAGCCCGCCGCGCGGTAGATCAACACACTGTTCCCGACCTGAATCCGGTCGCCGTCGCGCAGGTGCCGGGCCTTGACCGCCTCGCCGTTGACCGTCGTACCGTTCGTCGACCCCGCGTCCAGGAGCCGGACACCGTCTCCGGTGAGGTGCAGCTCGGCGTGTCGGCGGCTCACGCCGGGGTCGGTCAGTTGGACGTCCGCGGCGGCGCTGCGACCGAGAACCGTCACCGGCGAGTGGAGATCGACGATCCGTTCGGTATCCCGGCGGCCGTCGCCGCCCGTCCTGGCTGTGCCCTCGTGGGTGACCACGATGCGATGGCGGGTCGGCGTGGGACGTGGCGGCACCGGCGGTCGGGTCGGTGGTGGCACGACCATCGTCGGCGGCCCGCCCGGGGAAGCCGGTGCCGGTCCACCGGAGGCCCCGGCGGCGGGCGGTTCCGGGGCCGCGGCCGGGTCGCTGCTGATCTGGAACCGACCGGTGTCCAGCGCAGGATCGTGCGCCAGCGTGATGCGAAGTGGCCCGGCGAAGGAGTACCCAGCCGCCCGGCCGTGGTCGGCCAGCATTTCGGCGAAAGCCTCCCCGAGCGGTTCGGCGTAGGGACCCAGCCGTTCGTGGTCGTGGTCCCCGAGCGCGACGACGAAGGAGTTTGGCGCGATCACCCGCCCGGCCCCGACGACGACCTTGCGGTCATCGGTCTCGCGCGCCAGCGCGTGGGCAATGTCAGCAGGCGCCGCCTCGCCTTTGAAGACCCGGCCGAAGGCGCCCTCGACCAGCCGTTCGAGGCGTCGCTCGAAGCGGTCGAACACGCCCACGACAGCTCCCTTCCCGCCCGGGTTTCGATGCTAGTCGTGGGGTACGACGGAGGCGATCACCGCGGCGTTGCCGGTGTCCGGGCCGGACTTCGGACCATGATCCGCCATCCGGTCGGGACGGCCCCGCGTGGTAATCTTGCGGCCGCGCTCTGGGCGAGTGGCGGAATGGCAGACGCGCACGGTTCAGGTCCGTGTGTCCGTAAGGACGTGGGGGTTCAACTCCCCCCTCGCCCACCGGCAGCCTTCTGATGACGGGGCGTCGCACCTGGCCGGCTCCCCGGGCTGCGGACATTTCGCCCACGGCCGTATGCCGCTCAGCCCGACGTGGTCCACTCCGTCGCCGCGCTGCGGTGAGCCAGCCCGGCCGCGCTGGCGGCCACGACGAGCAGCAGGCCGGCGGCGGCGGCCAGCGCCCATGCTGGGTCGGCATGCAGGGCCAGGAGCGCGCCGAATAGCGCACCGCCTAGCATGGCCGCCACCGCGGTGACCCGCCGGATCAGCCGCGGGTTGGTCCCTGTCGCCAGCCGGCTGTCGGCGGCCAGACCGGTCAGCGTCAGGGTCAGCACAGTGGTCGTGGCATCCGGTACACCCAAGGCCCGAGCGGTCGCATTTTGCAGCCCCATAGCCAGCGCGAGCAGCACGATCAGGGCGTACCGGTCGACTGCCGGGTACGGGGTGCGGCTGGTGACCGCGACGATCACCGCGGCCCCCAACAAGGCGAACCCCCAGATCGAGGCGGCTGCCAGGTGCCGGCCGCGGTGCGCCCCGCGGCGGCTCGCCAATCTGCCGCCGACGACGGCACCGAGGAGAAAGGCCAGCAGGGCGACCAACGACGCCACGGCCGACAGAGCCTGGTCACCGGCCCAGGCGAAGCCGAGGAAGACGACGTTGCCGGTCATGTTCGCAACGAAGACCCGGCCCAGGACCAGGTAACTCACGGCGTCGACCACGCCGGTGACCACGGTCAGCACCATCAGGAGCCGAACGAGTTGCCGCGTGCGTGCCCCGGCCATGACCCGCTCTCCCTACGAGGTCGGCTTGCGGCGTCGAGCCGTCGCTGGAGCGCCGGGATCCATGTCACCGGGGTGCCGGTGCGGCATCTCCGAGGCGGGGATAGCGCCGAACCGACCGGCCTGGAAGTCCTCCATCGCGGTGAGTATCTCGGCCTTGGTGTTCATCACGAACGGCCCGTAGTGCACCACCGGCTCGCGGATCGGCGCTCCGCCGAGGAGCAGCACCTCCAGGTTGGGCGTGGCGCTGTCCTGTCGGAGGTCGGCGGCCACGGTGAGCGCGTCGCCTGAACCGAACACCGCCAGTTGCCCGGTGGAGATCGGCCGCCGGTCGATACCTACGCTGCCGCTCCCGGCGAGCACATAGGCCAGCGCGTTGAAGTCGGGTCGCCACGGCAGTCGCAACATCGCGGCCGGACTCACCGTGGCGTGCACCATCGCCATCGGGGTGAACGTCGAGCCGGGGCCGGGATGGCCGGCCACCTCACCGGCGATGACGCGAAGCAGCGCGCCGCCGTCGGATGAGGACAGCAGGGCAGCCTCCCGGCCGCGGATGTCCTGGTAGCGCGGCGGGTTCCACTTGTGCGCCCGCGGCAGGTTCACCCACAGCTGGATGCCGTGGAACAGCCCACCGGAGACCACCAACTGCTCCGGCGGCGCTTCGATGTGCAGAATGCCGGCGCCCGCGGTCATCCACTGCGTGTCGCCGTTGGTGATCCGGCCGCCACCGCCGTGGGAGTCCTGGTGGTCGAAGACGCCGTCGATGAGATAGGTGACGGTCTCGAACCCGCGGTGCGGGTGCCATGCGGTGCCCTTGGGCTCACCCGGCGCGTAGTCCACCTCGCCCATCTGGTCCATGTGGATGAACGGGTCCAGCTCACGCATGCTGATGCCGGCGAAGGCCCGACGGACCGGGAAGCCCTCGCCCTCGAAACCGCTCGGGGCGGTGGTCACCGACCGGACGGGCCGCTCGCTCGCTCCGGTCAGTGCCGGAACCCGGGGCAGCGTGAGGACGTTGTCGATGGTCACTGCTGGCATGGCTACCTCCGTAGCTTCTGACGTGACGCGGGCGTCCCCGAGGGTGGGAAGTCGCTCATTCGGTAACGGTAGTTGTGCCTGCAACATTCCACGAGGTTGCCGGGCGGACTTCGAGCGCGGCCCGGCCAGGCCGCCGCCGCTTCCGATGCCGCCGCCTCGCTGCCAGTCAATGTCCGCGCTCCTCGTCGTGTCCCCAGGCGGCGTATCCCCTGCGGCGTATCGCCGAATACCACGCCGAGTCAGGACCCGGCCTGCCAAGAAGTCGGGACGAGGCTACTCGCCCGGCGCGCCGCCCGCTTCGCCTCGCGCGCCGGGCGGCGTGCCGCTGCGGGCAAGCCCGGCGTCAAAAGGCAGGAAGGAAACGGTCACTGTTCGTGACCTGAATGTCACCGCGCCGCTACGTCTTGGGGCGGTGACCGCCCACCCCGCCGCCCAATAATGGGGCTGGCCGGCGACGCACCCGTCGAGGCCCTGGGCAATCCGATTGGACGATGCGCATGCAGCGCGACGTCGGCAGCCGAAGCACCCGACGTGGGCCGCGACGGCCCGGGCTCTGGGTGGCCGCCTTGGCCATCGCCTTGGCGGCCGCCGGCTGCACCGCGGACGCCCAGGACGCCACGGGGTCGCCGGGCAACGCCGCGGGCCGGGTCTCGGCGAGGCTCAACGAGGTGGCCGATGCGGTCGCCCTGGTGACCGGCGACACGCCTGGCGCGGTGTCGGTCGGCGTCAGCCGGGCGCTGTTCGCCACGGCACCTGTGGTGGTCGTCGCCCGGGGCGATGACCAGCCCGCGGTCGCGGCCGGCGCGATGCATGCCGCCCGGCTCGGCTTACCGCTGCTGCTGGTCGACGTCACGCGGGACGCCGCGAACGCGGGGACTCCCTCCGGCTCCCCGAGCGGGGACACCTCGGCGAGCGGGGCGAACCCGGCCCCGCTGCCGGAGACGCTGACCGCGGAGATCTCACGGTTGCATCCTCGGGCCGTACTCGCGATGGGCGATGTCGCGGCCCGGCTCGGCCAGCTGCCGGACGTCCGGGTGGTCACCGACGCCGCCAAGCTGCCACCCTTGGCACCTCCCGACGGCGCATCCAGCGTCGCCGTTCTGGTGCGAGGCGGCCGGGAGAATCCGTCGTCGGCGGCGGCCACGGCGTCGGGCAAGGCTGCCGGCGCGCAGGTGATCCCGGTGGCCGGTACCGACCCGCGCGCCGACCCGGATGCCATCGTCGCGCTGGCCGAGCAGCGACCCGCTCGCGTGCTGGCCGTGGGCGCCGGCTTCGGTCCGGTGGATCGGCTGACCGGACGCCTCGCCGTGGCCGAGACCGGCGTCCAGCTCCCCGCCGGCGGCCAGGTGCTCTTTCCCGGCCACCGCCTGGTGGCCCTCTACGGCCACCCCGGCACCGCCAGCCTCGGCGTCCTCGGCGAGCAGGGTGTGACCGCCAGCATCGCCCGGGCCAAAAAGATGGCCGCGAAGTACCGCCCACTTAGCAGCGTGCCGGTGGTGCCGATGTTCGAGATCATCGCCACCACCGCCCAGGGCAGCCCGGGGAAGGACGGCGACTATTCGGGCGAGGCGTCGTTGGAGCTGCTGCGGCCGTGGGTGCGCAAGGCCAGCGCCGCCGGGCTGTACGTGGTGCTCGATCTCCAGCCCGGTCGGGCCAGGCTCCTGGCCCAGGCCAAGCTCTACACCGAGCTGCTTCGGCTACCGCACGTCGGGCTGGCGCTGGACCCGGAGTGGCGCCTCGGTCCGCACGACCAGCCGAGGGGACACATCGGCAGCGTCGACAGCTCGGAGATCAACGGCGTCATCTCCTGGCTGGCCGATCTCACCGCGAAAGCCCGCCTGCCGCAGAAGCTGCTCGTACTGCACCAGTTCCAGTTGAGAATGATTGGTAGCGAGGAGGGCCTGAACCTGACTCACGACGAGATCCAGGTGCTCATCCACATGGACGGGCAGGGCTCGCCGGCGCTCAAGGACGGCACCTGGCGGGCGGTGACCGAGGCGGCTCCCAAGGGGATGCCGTTCGGTTGGAAGAACTTCTACGACGAAGACCACCCCATGCTGACCCCGGTCCAGACCATGAAGAAGAAGCCGACGCCACTGATGATCTCTTACCAGTGATTCCCAACCAGTGATCCGCAACCAATGATCCTGGACGGAACGAGGACGGTGGCGCCTAGCCTGGACGGCGCGCCGGTCCCCGGGCCGGCGGCCCTGGTGGATCGCCGCACGCTGCTAACCGGAGCGCTCGGCGCCGCCGCCGTGGCGCTCGCCGGGTGCCGGTCAAACACCCGGACCGCCAGCGGCGACCAGCCCTCCGGTATGGCCAGGTTTCCCTCGTCGACGTTCGCGCGCGCCGGGGCCGCCGCCCCGCCGCCCGCGTCGGCATCGCACCCGGCGACGCCTGAGCAGATGGCCGCCCGAGCAACGGTTCCGGTGCTGTGCTGGCATCAGAATCCGCAACTGGAAGTCCGCCGACTCCGACTACGCCCGCAACCTGCTGATCTGCCCGCCGGCGCACTTCCGCGCCCAACTCGACGCCCTCGCGGCGGACGGGTGGCACGCTATCGGCCCGGAGGAGTACCTCGGGCATCTGAGGCAGGACGCGCCGTTGCCGGACAAGCCGGTGTTGTTGAGCTTCGACGACGGCCAAGGCAGTCAGATGACCCACGCGTTGCCGCAGCTGATAGCCCACCGGATGACCGCCACGTTCTTCGTCATGACCGTCGTACTGGACAAGCGGGGCTGGCTCTCCCGCCGGGACCTCCAGCTGCTCTCTTCCGAGGGCATGACGATCGGCGCGCACACCTACGACCATCACCGGGTCGACCGGTACACCTCCGGGGACTGGGCGGTGCAGCTCACCCGCCCGCGAGAAGTGCTGGAGAAGATCATCGGCAGGCCGGTGGAGCACTTCGCCTACCCCTACGGGGCATGGAACCCGGCGGCGGTGGCGCACGTCGAGGCCGCCGGATACCGGTCCGCGTACCAGCTCGCGGACCGTACCCCCGACCCGGCGGCGCCGCACTACACGCTGCGCCGCTCGCTGGTGAGTTCCAGCTGGACCGGAGCCCAGCTGATCAAGCACTGCTCCCGGCGGAGCACGTGACCGGCATCCCTCGGCCCAGCTCACCCGGGTGTGGAGTTCTCCGGCTCGGGCACGTTGGCCAGGGCGGAGCGGGAGCCAGCTTGACCGTGGCTGATAACGCTGATCTTGCCATTGGTTTCCAGCACTACCGCCGCAACCTGCTCCAGCCCACCGATCCCGCTGCTGCGGACGGCCTGCAACAGGCTCTGCTCGGTGATGCGCTGCTGCCGCAGGGCCGTCGGCAGTAGCTCTCCGTCGCGCAGCAGCAGGGTGGGCCCAGTGGTGACGATCTGCTTGAGGACGGGGATGCGCACCGACAGCCAGGCGACCACGAGCTGCAGGACCGCCAGCAGCGCCAGGCCCAGAGCGCCTTCGGCCAAAGCCACGGTGTTGGACAGCAGGGCGGTGGCCAAGGTGGAACCGATCGCCACGGTGACGATGAAGTCGAAGGCGTTGAGCTGCGCCAGTGAGCGTTTTCCGGTGACCCGCAGTACCAGTATCAGCCACACGTAGGCCAGCGTTCCGACCACCAGCACCCGCAGCAGTGAGTGGGCGCTGTCGAAGAACATGTCACGTTCCTTCCATCGAGGATTCGGCCCAACCGTGGTGGCCGTGGTGCCGCGGACGGTGGTGTGCTGAGTGGGCGAGCCGTGGGGTAGGACCGTCGGTGACCTCGTCGTACCAACCGACCGGATGCCGGGTTCCCGAGCCGAGGAGGTGATGAGGATGCTGCTGGTGGGCGCCCTGCTCCCGCACGCCAACTCGGGGGCGGTACGGATCTTCGGCGTCACCCTGGTGGGAGTCAGCGCCACCACCGGCGTCAAGCTGCTGTTCAGCATCGTCTTGGCGCTGGCCGTGCTGGTGGTCCGTCGCCTGGTGCTCGGGCTGATCCGGCGCGTGCTGCCGGGCGACGTCGCGGACCCGGGCCGATTCTGGGTCAGGCAGGTGGTCCAGGTCGTCATGGCCGTGGTGCTGCTGCTCGGCATTTTCTCGATCTGGGTCACGCCCGACACCAATCTGACCACCGGACTCGGTCTGATCAGCGCTGGGCTGGCCTTTGCCCTGCAGCAGGTCATCCTGGCCCTCGCCGGCTATTTCGTGATACTGCGCGGGGACACGTTCAGCGTGGGCGACCGGATCACGTTGGGCGGGGTTCGCGGCGATGTTGTCCGCCTGGGTTTCCTCAAGACCACTATCATGGAGATGGGGCAGCCGCCGAGCGTCAGCGGCACCGATCCGGCGGTGTGGGTCAACTCCCGGCAATACACCGGGCGCCTGGTCACCGTCACGAACGGCGTAATCTTCACTGAGCCGGTCTACAACTACACCCGCGAGTTTCCTTTCCTGTGGGAGGAGATCGCTCTGCCGGTGTCCTACTCCGCCGACCGGGCCCGCGCCGAGGAGATCCTGCTCACGGCGGCCCGCTCGCATGCGGTGATGGGGGATCCGGATGCGGACCGGGCCCTGATCCGGATGCGCTCCCGCTACGCGATGGCCGACGCCTCACTGGAACCGGCCGTCTTCTGGCGGATCACCGACAATTGGCTGGAGCTGTCGCTGCGCTTCCTGGTTCCGCATCGGGGCGTACGGGAGATCAAGGACCGGATCAGCCGCGACGTTCTCGCCGGGCTGGAGGCTGCCGGGATCGGCATCGCCTCCGCGACGTACGACATCGTCGGGTTTCCGCCGGTCCGACTCGTGGAACGAGAACCCCCCGGACAGCCGGAGACCGCGCCGTAGTCGCCGCGGCGGAGCCCGCTCTCAGCGCGTTACGACGTCGGGTACGCCGGTAGGACCAGACGAGGCTGTGACGCGAGCAGCTCGGCGATCGCGCTGGCGGCTGATCTGTGCTGTGCGGCCACGGCTTCAGCCTCCGCGGCCAGCTCGCCTCCTTCTGCCTGGGCCGCCGTCTCCAGCCGCTTCAGGGATGCGGCCAGGTCGGACATGCCGAGGACCTGGCTAGCCGACCGCAGCGAGTGGGCTGCCGCCCGCACCGCATCTCGATCCCCGGTACGCCCACCGGCGGTCAACTCGGCAATGCGTTCGCCGCTCTCGCGGAGATAGTCGGTGAGCAGCTCGGTCCGCAGGTCGACATCGCCGCCCAGCTCGGCGACGAGCTGGTCGGCCGTGGTGGGGTCAAAACCGAGCGGCGGGCGGCCGGCAGTCCCTACGCCGTCGAGCACCGCGCCGTCGAGCACCGCGGCGAGTTGCTCTTGACGGAACGGTTTGACCAGATAGCCGTCCATTCCGGCCTCCGTGCAGGCTTGTCGGTCTTCCAGCATCGCGCTGGCGGTCAGGGCGACGATGCGCGGTTGCCGAGCTGCCGGTATCTGCGCCCGGATGAACCGGGTGGCCGTCAGACCGTCCATGCGGGGCATGTGGATGTCCATGAGAACCAGGTCGTACCGGGAGGCGGTCAAGGCGGCGACCGCCTCCTCCCCATTGTCGACGGCGTCGGCGTCGTAGCCCAGTTTGGCGAGCAACAGCTTGGCCACCTTCTGGTTGACCGCGTTGTCCTCGGCCAGCAGGACCCGCAACCCGGAGTTGCCGGCGGACCCTGCCACGGCGGCCGGCGCGTCCACCGTCGCCCGAGCCGTTCCGCCGAGGGCACCGCGTACCGCCGTCAGCAGCGCCGCGAGCTTGACCGGCTTGGTGAGGACCGCCACGAAGGCCGTACCCGATCGCGGAGCCGGCAGGGGTCCCAGGCTGCGGAGCATGACCATCGGCATGCTCCGCCCGTTCGGCAATGCCCGCAGGGCAACGGCGAGCTGGTCGCCGTCCATCACCGGCATGTGCATGTCGAGGAGGGCCAAGTCGAAACTCGCCCCGCCGGCGAGCAGCGCCAAGGCCTCCTCCGGGCCGGCCACGCAGGTGGTCCGCAGGCCCCAGCCGGCAAGTTGGTGGTTGAGGACCCGCCGGTTGGTCTCGTTGTCGTCCACGATCAGGGCCGACCGACCTGCCATGGCCGTGGCCGGCATCGGCTCCGCCGGCTCCGGCAGGTCGCTGACCCCGAACGCCCCGGTGAAGGCGAAAGTGGAACCCTCCCCCGGGACGCTGTGCACCACCAGGTCCCCGCCCATGGAGCGCACCAGGCCGCGGCTGATGGCCAGCCCCAGGCCGGTGCCGCCGTAGACCCGGGTTGTCGAGGCGTCCACCTGGCTAAAGGACTGGAAGAGCCGGTCTATCCGATCGGCCGGTATGCCGATCCCGGTGTCCCGAACCGAGAACGTCAACCGGGTGCTGGCGCCCGGGGCCTCGCTCGCGGTGATCGTGAGGAGCACGTCGCCGGCCGCGGTGAACTTCACGGCGTTGTTCAGCAGGTTCACCAGCACCTGCCGAAGCCGCGCCGCATCACCGATCAGCCGGCGGGGACACGACTCGGCCACGTCCAGGACCAGGTCGAGCCCCTTGGCGGCCGCGGCTTGGGCCACCAGGTCCATCGACCCCTCGGCGCAGCTCCGCAACGTGAACGCCTGGCGCTCCAGATGCAAGTCGCCGGCTTCGATCTTGGAGAAGTCCAGAATGTCGTTGATGACGACGAGTAGCGCGTCACCACTGGACCGGACCGTTTCCATCAAGTCCCTCTGCTGATCGTCCAGTGTGGTATCCAGGAGGAGTCCGGTGAGTCCGATGACCGCGTTCATCGGAGTGCGGATCTCGTGGCTCATGGTGGCCAGGAAGGCCGACTTCGCGGCGGTCGCCGCCAGTGCCGCGTCGCGGGCCCGGGCCATCTCCTCGTTCGCGCGGCGGCGCTGCGTCACGTCGAGAGAAATCCCGCACGTGGCGAACACCTGGCCGTCCGCGTCGTGCAGCGGAAACTTCACCGTCTCGTAGTCGATCCTGCCGTCGGGACCGTTCGACCATTCCTCCACGGCGAATTGCTCGGATCGGGCCCGAAAGTCGTTTGCCCGCCAGATGGGGGCCATCTCCGGGTCGAGATACTCGTCGGTCTGCCCAAGCAGATCGCTCGCCGACACCGCGAAGGCCCGTTCGAAGGGCTCGTTCGCCAGGAGGTAGCGGCCTTCGAGATCCTTGACGTAAATCAGGGACTGGCTGTTGGCGATGACCGCCTTGAGCATGACCTCATGAGCGTCCCGCTCGCGCTCAGCGGCGGCCCGGGCCGAGGCCACATGTTCGGTGTCCTCCAACTCGCTCAGGCGCCGCTGCTGTTTCAGGTTCTCGAAGAGTGTCGCGCCTCGCATCAGGGCGCCGTAGGTGCGCCGCATCGACCAGTAGTACACCGCGATCCCGGCGGTCATCAGGTCCGCCGCCGCCTCGTACCAGTTGAAACGCATCGGCATCCCGGCCGCGCCGGCAGCAGGCTTCCGGCGTGCAGGGCATGCAGGCCATGACCCACCGCGCAGCCGAGGAAGAGAGCTGCCGTGGCCGTTCCCAGCCGGTTCCGGTCGAGCTCGCCGGCTCGGATCAGCGGCGCCAGAATGGCACACGAAATAGCGAAGTAGGCGACACACACCACGCTGTTGGCGAGCAGCAGGAGGTGGGCGGTCACCCTTGCTCGATCGGCCGCTTCCTCGAATTGCTGAAGGCCCGGTCGGGCGGCGGCGAACTCCCAAGCAGGAATCCGGTCAGATGGAGCAGAAAGGACTGCATTCATGCGCAGCGGCTGGTACGTCGGGGTGGTTGGTCCGTCCGAGGCGACTGGGGCGTTGCGGCAGATGGGATACCAGGTCGGCGAGCGGCTGGCCCGCAGCGGCTGCGTGCTGGTGTGCGGCGGCCTGCACGGTGTTATGGCGGCGGCTTGCCAAGGCGCGCGAGCGGCCGGCGGTCTCACTGTGGGACTGCTGCCGCAGGATCATCGTGGCGCGGCGAATCCCTACCTTTCGGTGGCAATCCCCACCGGGCTCGGCGAACTTCGCAACGGTTTGATTGTGCGCAGCAGTGATGCCGTCGTCGCCATCGGAGGCAGCTGGGGCACCTTGAGCGAGATTGCGCTGGCCGTGCGAACCGACAAGCCGGTGATCGCGCTGCGGTCCTGGAGGGTCCTGGAGAGCGCTTCGACGGCTGAGGTGCGCGGCGGGCCGGTCGCTGCGACCGATGTGGAAGAGCTCTTCGTCCTGCTGGAGCGGGCGTTACAGCCGTAAGGCCGGATACGTGGCTTCTTGCCCAATGCACAGGTGCGTCTCAACGGCCTCTCAGCATCCGCGTCCATCGTCGAGCCACGCCACCGGAAGCTCCGGAAGGCTGGCAGTCGAGGAGCAGGAACATGACAGCTGTTGACGACGTTACCGTGACCCCGCGCCCGGCCGCCCGTCGCAGCCGCCGGCCGAGGTCGGCGCCGGCGAGCGCCCGGCTCCGGACCCACCTCACTGTGTTGGAGGCCGAACGCGACGAGCGGGCGAAGGCGCGCTTCGACACCGGCGGGGACATCGGCGACCGGGCCTGGCGGATGGAGGGCGAGACGGCGCTGCTGCAGCTGGACGCCCAAATCCGTCGGCTTCGGCGGTCGCTGGACGAGGCCGACGAGCGGGTCACCCCCCGTTCCGGGGACCGGGTGGCCGTCGGCGCCACCGTCGAGCTGCGGTTCCTGGCCGACGATTCCGTGGAGCGCTACGTCGTCGGCGCGCTAGACGAGCAGGAAGAAGACTGCCCGGTCCTGACGCCGGACAGCCCGCTCGGGAGGGTGCTGCTCGGCGCCCGGGTCGGAGACGCCGTCGAGTACGCCGCCCCGCGGGGCACTGCCCGGGTCGTTGTCGAGTCGATCGGGTAGTCCGGCCGGAAGCTGACCGTAGGACTGGGTGTTTGCGTGAGTATGCAGGTTGACATTTGGTCGGACATCGTCTGCCCGTGGTGCTACATCGGCAAGCGCCGCTTCGAAGCGGCGCTGGCCCGCTTCCCGCACCGCGATGCGGTGACCGTGATATGGCGGGCCTTCGAACTCGATCCCTCGACACCAACCCACCATGACGAGGCGTACCGGACGAGGCTGGCGAGGAAGTACGGTGTGACGCCGGAGGCGGCGGAGGAGATGATCGCGCGAATGACCTCGGTGGCCGCCGCTGAAGGTCTGGAGTACCGATTCGACCACGCCCACGTGGGCAACACCCGGGACGCGCACCGGTTGCTGCACCTGGCGGGTGCCCGCGGCAAGCAGGGCGAGTTGGCCGAGCGGCTGTTCCGGGCCTGCTTCGTCGAGGGAGAGCCCATCGGACTGAGCCAAACCCTGCTGCGGCTCGGGATCGAGGTCGGCCTCGACGCCGACGAGGTGTGGCAGGTGTTGGACAGCGAGGCGTACGGCGACGCGGTACGGGCCGAGGAGTCCGCGGCCGCAGACCTCGGCATCCGCGGCGTGCCCTTCTTCGTCATCGACCACCGCCTGGCCGTTTCGGGCGCCCAGTCGAGTGAGGTGCTCGCCGAGGCGCTGGACCAAGCCTGGGCGGAGCGGGCGCCGCTGCCCGGCACACCCACCGGCGCAGCGCGAGCGACCGGCGCGGACCCGGGTCGCGAGGGTGAGAGCTGCGCCGTCTGACGGCTCAGGGCAGGATCGGCCTATGACCGAGCCGTACCGCACGATCATCGAACCGTTTCGGATTCACTCCGTCGAACCGTTGCGGATGACCACCCGCGAGGAGCGGGTGGGCCATCTCGCGGCCGCCGGGTACAACCTGTTCCGGCTGCATTCCGACGACGTGCTGATCGACCTGCTCACCGACTCCGGGACGGGTGCTATGTCGGCGGAGCAGTGGGCGGGTATCCAGCGCGGCAACGAGTCCTACGCCGGGGCGCCGAGCTTCTACCGCTTCCTGCACGCGGTCACCGAGCTGTTCCCCTTCCGGCACGTGCTGCCGACCCATCAGGGCCGGGCGGCGGAAAAGATCCTCTTCAGCGTGGTGGGCGGCCCGGGCAAAGTGGTCCCGAACAACACCCACTTCGACACCACCCGGGCGAACGTCGAGTTCACCGGCGCCGAAGCGCTGGATCTACCAAGCACGGCCGGCCGGGACGCCGCCTCCCGGGACCCGTTCAAAGGCAATCTTGATGTCGAAGCCCTGGAGCGGCTGCTCGTCGAGCGGCGGGACGACGTACCGCTGGTCATGGTGACGGTCACCAACAACGCCGGCGGCGGCCAGCCGGTGAGCCTGGCCAATCTCCGGGCGGTCCGCGAGGTGTGCGAGCGGTACGGCAAGCCGCTGTTCCTCGACGGGTGCCGATTCGCCGAGAACGCCTGGTTCATCAAGACCCGGGAGCCCGGCTACGCCGACATCGACGTCCCCGACATCGTCCGGGAGATGGCGTCCCTGGCCGACGGGATGACCATGTCGGCGAAGAAGGACCCGCTGGCCAACATCGGCGGGTGGCTGGCGATGGACGACGACGCACTCGCCGAGCAGTGCCGCACCTTGGAGATCCTCACCGAGGGCTTCCCGACCTACGGCGGGCTCGCCGGCCGGGACCTGGAGGCGATTGCCCAGGGTTTGACGGAGTGCGTCCAGCACGATTACCTGCAGTACCGGGTGCGGTCCACCGCGTACCTGGGCGAGGCCCTGGAGGCGGCCGGGGTGCCGGTCGTCGTGCCGTTCGGCGGGTCGGCGGTGTTCCTGGACGCCAGGGCCTTGCTCCCCCACATCCCGCCGCTGGCCTACCCGGGCCAGGCCCTGACCTGCGCGCTCTACGTCGAGGGTGGCATCAGGGCATGCGAGATCGGGACCGTGATGTTCGGCCGGCGACCGGACGGGACCGAGGCGCCGGCTCCGATGGACCTGGTCCGGCTGGCCATCCCGCGGCGTACCTACACCCAGAGCCACATCGACTACACCATCGAGGTACTGGCACGGGTCGCGGGGAAGTCGGCGGACCTGCGCGGGCTGAAGATCGTCAACGAGCCGCCCCGGCTGCGGCACTTCACCGCCGGGTTCGCGCCGCTGGAGTAGACGGTATCGACGTGCCTGGTCGTTCGGGCCGTGCCGTCGACTACACATCCGACCCGCCACCATGTCAGTCAGGCGATCCCCGGGGCGACGGATGGCAGCCCGGCGCTCCGGGCCGCGGTGAGGAGCCGGTTGTCGTAGGCGACGAAGGCGTCAATCTGTTCGCGGCTCACGGCGGCCACATGCTCGGCGGTGGCCAGGTGGATGGCGTCGAGCGATCGAAGCTCAGCGTCCAGGTATCCGGCGGCGCGCGCGACTACGGAGGGTGACAAGGACACCACGCCAATGCCGCGGAGCACCTGTGTCGCGCGCGGTAGCTGCTCCGGCGCACTGCGTCTAGTTGCGCGGATCAGCTCTACCTCGATCAAAACCGAAGAGAGTACGGTGCTGTCCCGGCGCCCCCGGAGCCACTTGGAGAGATCGTGGCTATGGATCTCGAACCGGACGAGTTTCACCGCGGCTGACGTGTCGAGATAGATCACCGCCGTTACCAGCGTTCGCCGTCGTAGCGGCCGTCAGATACAGCGTCCGAACCGGCGGAGTCGGGTGCCGCCGCGCCGTCTTCCAGGGAGAACAGCGGAAGCGTGGCGCGCGCCGGGCGAAGCTCGCCCGAATTGATCAACTCGCTGAGCGGATGTGGCTGTGCGGGTTCGATGATCGCCACACGTACCCCATTGCGGGTGATCTCTATTCGCTCACCCCGCTCCACTCGGGCCAGCACGTCGGCGGTGTGTTGATTCAGTTCCCGAATCGGCACACAGCGCATCCCGGGAGTGTACTACAGTTGCGTACTACAGCAAGAGGGCCGTGGCCGAAACGCTGTCAACGATGGATGCGGCTGGCCTTCTAGGCGACGCGGCGCTGGTACACGAAGTACATCGTGCAGCCTTCCGGGCCGACGTGATCGATCGCGTGCGGTAGCCCGGCCGGGAAGTGGATGTAGGAGCCGGGTCCCAGCCGGGCGCCGCCCACGGTGGCCGTGCCGTCAATGATCCACTGGTGATGGTGGCCGGAGTGGTGGGTGTGCTCCGGCTCCTGCGCGCCCGGTTCCAGGCGCAGCAGGCCGGCGACCCCGTCGGCGGAGCGCCACAGCTCGCGGACCTGCACTCCGGGCTGCTCGCGGAAGGATTGCCAGGGCGTGGCGCCGACTTCCGCAGCGGTCAGCGTGATCGCCCCCGAGTAGCCGGGAAGGTAGCCCTCTGCGTCGTCGTACTCGGCGGACATCGTGCCTCCTGGTGGATCGTTGGCGCCCCCCGGCATTCTTCCGGTCCGGCCCGGCCCCTGCCGAACCGGCCCCCGTCCCGCGCGGTGCGACCTGACCGGCGGTGCGACCATGTACGTCGTGCAACAGCCGCGAGCCGAGCCGCGTGGGCTGGTGGTGACCAGGGCCGATGTGGAGGCGGCCGCCGAGCGGGTCGGAGCGCGGGTTCGACGGACGCCGGTGTTGGACGTGGAGCCGGCGGCCTTCGGCGTACCGGTGTCGCTGAAGTTGGAGCTCCTGCAGCACACCGGCTCGTTCAAGGTCCGCGGCGCATTCAACCGGGTTCTCGCCGCCGGCTGCCCACCGGCCGGGGTGATCGCTGCCTCCGGCGGAAACCATGGTCTGGCAGTGGCTTATGTTGCGTCCCAGGTCGGGATCCGCGCGGAGATCTTCCTACCTCGGGCTACCTCGGCGGTGAAGGTCGATGCGATCGCTGCCTTGGGCGCGGAAGTACGAGTCGTCGGCGCCTTCTATGCCGATGCCTACCTCGCCATGGCGGACCGGGCGGCTGCGACCGGAGCACGTGTGGTCCACGCCTACGACATGCCGGAGGTGGTGGCCGGGCAGGGCCTGGTCGGCCGGGAGATCGCCGAGCAGATCCCCGACGTGGACACCGTGCTGGTCGCGGTCGGCGGCGGCGGCCTGCTCGCCGGGGTGGTGGCCGCGCTTCCCCCCGGCACCCGGGTGATCGCCGTCGAGCCGGCCGGCATTCCGAGTCTGCATGCCGCCCTGACCGCCGGCGCGCCGGTGGACGTCGAGGTGAGCGGTCTGGCCGCGGACTCCCTCGGCGCCCGACGGGTCGGAGCGGCGGGCTTTGCCGCCGCGCGGGCCGGCGCGGTGCGCAGCGTGCTCGTCGCGGACGAGGAGATCGCGGCCGCCCGGCGCCTGCTCTGGCAGCGCTGCCGGGTCGCCGCCGAACCGGGCGGAACGGTGGCCCTGGCCGCCCTGACCAGCGGCGCGTACCTGCCCCGACCGGCGGAACGTGTGGTGGCCATCGTCTGCGGCGGCAACACCGACCCGGCGGATCTCCTGCCGCGCTCCGGGCTCCCGGTACGCGGTGTACCTGCCCGATGATCGGCCGCGGACCGGTCAGCTGGCGCTGGCGGCGGCCTCACGGGGCAGGGGCGTGGCGGGGCGGGCCGGTTGGTAGCCGTCGGCGAGGAGGGGTGAGGAGATCATCAGGTCGGCGGTGGCCAGGTTGGCGGCGACCGGCACGTTCCACACCGCGGTGATCCGCAGCAGCGCCTTGACGTCCGGGTCGTGCGGCTGGGGTTCGAGCGGGTCCTAGGAAAAGATCAGCATGTCGATGCTGCCTTCGGCGATCCGGGCGCCGATCTGCTGGTCGCCGCCGACCGGGCCGCTGAGGAAGCGGGTCACCGGCAGGCCGAGCTCGTACTCGAGCATGGTGCCGGTCGTCCCCGTCGCGTATAGCGCATGCGCCCGGAGCGTGCCGCGGTTGTACTCGGCCCACCTGAGCAACTCCGGCTTCTTGTTGTCGTGAGCGACCAGCGCAATGTGTCGGTGCCCGCCGGTGGTGGCGGGTGCTGGCTCGAGCGGGCCGGGCGTCACGCGATACCGTCCCACGGCCCGGCCGCCGGCGACGCGTCGTGCCGCGCGAAGATCTCCGCGAGTGCGCAGCGCTCGGCCGGCGTCCGGTAGCTGGCGAGCTCCTGGCGTAGCCGCACCGCATAGCGACGCCGCCGCCGCGCGCGGAGCGCCCGGTCAAGTGGTGACACGGGTGGACGCATGGTGCGAATCCTTCGGTGTCAGGCCGGCAAGCGCCGGCGCGGTCGGTACAGAACGGGGTTGAAGTTCTCGAGCGTGACGTCGTCGAGCCAGCGCAGCGCCGAGGTGAACCGGCGCCGTATGAAGATGAACGGTCCTGCGGGGCGAACCATGGAGTCTCCTCTTGACCGGCGTTGCTGCGCGAAACGCTCCGTAGCGTCCCGCTCTCTAGTATCGAGTGGCGCCGCAGCGAATACAACGCTACGTTGCGTTTGTGACAGGAGCCACATCACCCGCGCCGTCGACGCTTGCTCAGCTACGACGAGGCGGCCGTAAGCGCACCGCCGTGACCGAGAAGAAGATTCTGGATGCGACCCGGGTGCTGCTCGCCGACGGCGGAGTCGGCTCACTCACGGTCGAAGGCGTCGCCGCCGCCACCGGGATAGCGAAAACGACGATCTACCGGCGGTACCGATCCAAGGACGATCTGGCGCTCGCCGTGCTCATCGACATGGTGCAGACCGTCGCCGCCGTACCGGACCTCGACGACACGACGGCCGAGCTGATCCACTTCGTGCGCGGAGCCGTCAGCATTTTGCGCGACACACTGATGGGCCGCGTCATGCAGGGGTTGGTGTCCGAGCTGGCCGCCGACCCCGCGCTGGCGGCGGCGTTCCGGGAACGCGTGGTCACCCTTCGGGTCGCCGAACTGTCCCGGGTCATCCAGCGCGGCGTCACCCGGGGCGACCTGCGACCAGACCTGGACATCGACCTCGTCCACGATTTGCTCTTCGGCCCGGTCTACTACCGGTTGTTACTCACCGGCGGCCCCCTGCACGCCACCCTCGCCGACCAGATCGTCGCCGCGGTGCTGCCTGCTGTGCTCCCGCCCGCCAGCCGCCACCCCTGACCTGCAGCGAGCGGTGTGGACAACCCCTCCAGGAGAGGGGCGAGGGTCAGCGCAGCCGGCGCTGCCAGGCCGACGGGGCGCGGACGGCCGGCGCAACCTGCGCCGATACGTCGTAGACCAGCGCCTGCTCGGTGGTCACCACGACCGGATCGAGCGTCAGACGGGAGACCTCGCGATGGATGTCCGCGAGCTGCCCGACGCGCAGCAGCAGTTCCTCCAGCGCGCCGACGGCCAGCGGCGGCGTCCCCTGATAGCCGAACAGCAGCGGTGAGCAGCGCAGCGAGCGCACCAGCTTCGAGGCGTCCGCGTCGGTGAGCGGCAACACGTGGTGGACGAGGTCGCCGAACAGCTCGCTGGCCAGCCCGGCTCCGCCGAAACTGACCAACGGCCCGAACAGCCGGTCCTGGGTGACGCCGATGGTCCACGCCGGGTGCTCGGCAGGTGGGGACGGTTCCGGCCGCACCTGGATGCCGTAGTCGGCGAGCAACCGCGCGGCAGTCTCCGCCTCGAGGCGGGCGCCCTGCGGGCCGGCAGCCAGCACATCGCGCAACCGCCGGGCGGCGCGCACCGCGTCGATCCCGGAGAGGGCCGGAATCTCTCCAGCCGGGCTTCGCAACCAGTCCGCGTAGTCGGCCACGACGCCCAGCGCCCGGGCCGCCGTCTCCGGGAAGGGGAACGACGGGACCCGGCGGGTCTCCACCGACGCCGGGTCCCGCCTCTCCCGCCGCCCCCCGAGCAGGCTGGCCACCACCGGCTTGTCGGAGTCCCGCGCCGTCGCGCGCAGTGCGGCGGTGACCTCGGCCCGACGCGTTCCCGGATAGCTGGCGGAAGAGGCCAGCACCGCGTCCACCTCCGGCGCGTCCAGCAGCCGGGCCAGCGCATGGGCGTACGGCTGGGCTCCGGCCGATTCACCGAGGTCGACCGGATTGGCCACCGCGGCCTCCGCGGGGGTGACGCTGCGCAACTGTCCTTGGGTACCCGCGTCGAGTTCCCGGACGGTCAAGCCAGCGCCGGCCGCGGCGTCGGCGGCCAGCGTCCCAGCCGCGGCGGAGTTCCCCAGCACGGCGACCCGCCGGCCTCGGGGCAACGGCTCAGCCAGCAGCACCTCCAGAACCGGGAACAACTCCTCCACCCGATCCACCCGAATCACCCCGGACTGCCGGAACAACGCGTCGAACGCGGCCGCCCAGCCGCCGGCCGACCCCGGCTCAGCGGGCTGGGCTCCCGTCGGCCGAGCGGACGCCACCGCGAGTACCGGCTTGCTGCGGGCCAGCCGGCGCGCGATCCGGGCGAACTTGCGCGGATTGCCGAAGCGCTCGAGGTAGAGCACCACCACGGCGGTGGCCGGGTCCTGCTCCCAGTACAGCAGGAGGTCGTTGCCGCTGACGTCAGCCGTGTTGCCGCCAGAGACGAAGCTGGAAACGCCGATGTGGCGGCGGGTCATTTCCTCCAGCATCGCCGCGCCGAGCGCGACGGAGTGCGATAGGACGCCGACCGCCCCCGGGCGTGGACGCTGTTCGGTCGGGGTGGCCCAGAGCCGGACCCCTGCGGCCGTGTTGATCAGGCCGAGGGATTGCGGCCCGACGAGCCGCATGCCCGCTCGGCGGGCCAGCCGCAGCACCTCGGCCTCCCGCCCGGAGCCGGTAGCGCCGGCGTCGGAGAAGCCGCTGGAGGTGATCACCAGATTGCGGACCCCGGCCCGGACGCAGCCGTCGACGACGGCGAGCACCTCCGGCGCCGGTACGGTCACGATGGCCAGATCCGTGCCGTCTGGTACCACGAACCGGGTACCGGTCCGGCCGGCGTGCACCGGTCCGGCGAAGCCGCCTTTCCGCAGGTTGGCCGCGATTCGACTGCCGATCCCGCCGTCGGCCCGGCTCCCGACGACGGCCACACTCTTCGGCGCCAGCAGCCGGTCTATGGACCGGGCGTCGGCTTGCCGCTCCCGCTCTCCGACTGCTTCCAGAAGCGCGGCGGTCCGGCTCAACGGAAACTCGACCCGAACGGTGCCTTCGGCGAAACGGCGGGAGGTGGCGAAGCCGACCGAGCTGAAGAGGTCGAGCATCGCCTCGTTCTCCGGCAGGACCTCGGCGGTGAAGCGGGTGATGCCCCGCCGGCTGGCGTCGGCGGCCAGCGCCTCCAGGAGCAGGGTGCTGATACCCAGTCCCTGGTGCGCGTCATCGACGAGGAACGCGACCTCCGCTTCCTCGCCGCCGCGGACCCGCTCGTAGCTGGCGACGGCCACCGGCCGGCCGCCGATGAGCGCCACCAGCCCCGGCAGGTCGCGCTCGTCCGGGGCCAGGATCCGGTCGAGGTAGCGACCGGGTGCGCGCTGGGAGAGGGAGAAGAACCGCAGGTACGCGCTGCGCCGGGACACCCGGGCGTGCAGGTCATCCAGTGCGGGACGGTCGGCCGCAGCCGGTGGCCGGAGGTGGACCAGCGTGCCGTCGAGGAGTACCGCGTCGAAGGCGGCCTCGCCGCCATCCCGGTGTGCGGTGTTTTCCATGCGGACCTCCCCGAAGGGCAGGCTAATCACCATCGAGCCGACTGCGCCGCGACGGACCGGGTGTCCCGACACGAGTTCTGCTCGCATCGATGCGGCGCTACCCTGTGCCCTCCTAACGAAGGTTGGGTGATGGTCGGCGATGAGCGAGCTCCGGCGGGACCCGACGCGGGACGAATGGGTGCTGGTGGCACCCGGTCGGGCCGCCCGGCCGCACGCCCCCGACGCCGCCGGAGCGCCAGTGAGCGCCGCGCTGACGTGCCCCTTCTGCCCGGGTCACGAGGAGCGGACGCCGATCGAGTCGCTGCGGTGGCCGGCCACCGGACCCTGGCAGGTACGCGTGGTGGGCAACCGGTACCCCCTGGTGAGCGAAGGGGGGGTGGCTCCGCCGTCGGTCGGCTATCCGTTCGCCATCGCCGAGGGGTGGGGTCGCCACGACGTCCTGGTCGAGTCGGCCGACCATTACTGGGACCTGCGCACCGGCACGGCCGAGGACATCGCCCTGGTGATGGAGGCGGCCTACGAGCGGTACACCATGCTGCTGCGCGAGGAGCCCGGCGCGGTGCTGCTGTTCCGCAATCACGGGGAGGCATCCGGCACGTCGTTGGAGCACCCGCACTCCCAAATCCTGTCGCTGGCGGTGCCGACCCCGCGCCTCACCCGCCGCTGGCGGATCGCGGAGGAGTACTACCGCGAGCACCGGATGGGCATCTACGACAGCGTGTTGGCCGCCGAGATCGACGACGGTCGCCGGATTCTCAGCGAGGACGAGCGGTGTGTCTCCTTCGTGCCGTTCGCCCCGAGCGCGCCGTTCGAGATCTGGATCATGCCGCGGTGGCCGGAGGCCGATTTCGTCACGTCCAGCCTGGCGTGTCGAAATGCCGTCGCGGCGACCTTGGGGGCGGTGACCCTGGCGCTGGACGAAGTGCTCGGCGACCCGGCGTACAACATGGTGCTGGTCAGTGGTCCCCCGGCTGTGGCCCGCACCGAGGAATGGTTCCGCTGGTACATCAAGATCCTGCCGAGGATCAGCCGGCGCGGCGGCCTGGAGCTCGGTACCGGCCTGGACGTGACCACCCGGCTTCCCGAGGATTGCGCGCAACTGCTGCGAGCGGTGCTGCCGGCCTGAACCGCCGGACCGGTGCAGCAGCGGAATCTGGAGGAGGATGCCGTCATGGGGCATGGAATCGGTGCGCGGCTGGCCGTGCTGACCGGGCTGCTCGTGGTGGCCGCGGTCGCGCTGCACCCCGCACCGCCGACGCCCGGCTCGACTAGCCCAGCGGCCGTCGGCGCCGTCTCCGACCTGCTCGCCGCGTTCTTCGGGGCGTTGGCCGTCGGGTGCGTCGTGGGAGCGATCAGGGGCGCGCGCACCATGCGCCGCTTGCCACCGGGACCGGCCGGAACCCGGCGGCGGCCCAACGTGGTGAGGCAGATCGTGACCCTGTCGCTGGGCGCCGTGCTGCTCATGAGCCCGGCCGGCTCCCTGCTCCTGCACCGGGTGCAGGACCACTTCCATCCGCCGGAACGGCCGGTTGCGGCGATCGACCAGCGGGGCAAGCCGTCGACCGGGGTCGAGCCCGCCTGGCGCCGCGGCGAAGGTCCACTGGCCGCTGCGGCCGGGGCCGCCGCGGCGCTGCTCGGGCTCATCACTGTTGCCGCACTCCGCCGCCGGCGGCCGTCGGTGCCGCCGGTTGAGCCGGCCCCTGGAGGGCTGGGAGAGGCGGTCGCGGCCGGGGCGGCAATCCTGGCCGACACTGCCGGCCGAGACCCCCGGGAGCGGGTGATCCGGTGCTACGCCGCGATGGAAAGGGTGCTCGCCGCCACCGGGACGGCGCGCCGTCCGGCGGACACCCCGGCCGAGTTGCTGGCTCGGGCGCGGGCCGGGGGCCGGGTGCCACCCGCGCCGGCGCAAGCACTGACCGAGCTGTTCCGGCGGGCCAGATTCAGTCGTTCTCCGATCGCTGAACACGACGTGGCAGCCGCCCGGACCTGGCTCGCCGAGCTACGGGACGCCGACCGGGCTTGGCGGGAACCGGCCCTGGTTGATCGCGCCGCCACGTCGGCGCTTCCTGCGGAGAACGGCCTGAGCGGGTGAGGCGGGCCACCGGGGTGCTCGGCGCGGCGGTGGCGGCCGCCGTGGTGGCAGCCGGGCTGAGTGGGGTGTCCGGCGCGGTCCGCGTCGAACGGGGCGCCGCGGCGTTGGCCGTTGTGGCACTCGGCGCGCTGGCCGCCCGCCGGCCGCGGCGAGCACGCCCTCGCGTCGCCGGGGAGCCGTACGAGGCCGGCCGGCGCCAGTGGTCTGCGCTGTACCAGCTGGAGTCCGCCGTCATGATCGGTACGCAGTCCCGGCATCACTACGACCAAGGGCTGCGGCCGCGGTTTCAGCGGGTGCTCACCGCGCTGGCCGCGGGCCGGTGCGGCCTGGACCTGACCGCTGCACCGGAGGAGGGGCGCCAACTCGTAGGCGACGTACTGTGGCCGCTGGTCGATCCCGCCCGCCCGCCGTCCCGGGACAGCCGGGCCGGCGGCGTCGACCTGGCCCGGTTGGAGCGCCTGCTCGACCGGATCGAGCGGTTGCCCTCTTGACCAGCCCGCCGGAGACGCTGTCCGTTTGCCGGGCGATCCTGGACGAGGTCCAGCGGGCGATCGTGGGCAAGCGCGAGGTCCTCGAACTGGTGCTGCTCGCCGTCCTGGCGGACGGGCATGTGCTGCTGGAGGACGTGCCGGGGCTGGGCAAGACCCTCATGGCACGGTCTTTCGCGACCGTTCTCGGGCTTGATTTCCGGCGGGTGCAGTTCACTCCCGACCTGCTTCCGAGCGACGTCACCGGCGCGAACCTCTACAACCAGCGGGACGCGGTCTTCGAGTTCCGGGCCGGGCCGATCTTTACGAACCTCCTCCTGGCGGACGAGATCAACCGCACCCCGCCCAAGACCCAGGCCGCCCTGCTGGAAGCCATGGCCGAGCGACAGGTCACCGTGGAGGGGCAAACCAGCCGACTTCCGGCGCCGTTCATTGTGATCGCAACCGACAACCCCATCGAGTACGAGGGCACCTACCCGCTCCCGGAGGCGCAGCTCGATCGCTTCCTGCTGCGCACCGGCCTGGGCTACCTGCCGGCCGAGCAAGAAGTCGCGCTGCTGGCTCGGCGGATTGACCGGCGTACCGATGCGGTCGACCTGCGCGCGGTGACCTCGGCCGCCGAGGTGGTCGCGATGCGGGCCTCGGTGGAGGAGGTCTACGTCGCCCCGGATGTGTTGCGCTACCTCGTCGCGCTGGTGGCGGCGACCCGGGAACACCCGTCGGTATCGCTCGGTGCCAGCCCCCGAGGCGGGCTCGCCATGCTGGGCCTGGCCCGCGGCCGGGCGCTGCTCGACGGCCGGGACTACGTCGCACCGGAAGACGTCAAGGCGGTGGCCGTTCCCGCCCTGGCGCACCGGCTCACGCTGCGGCCCGAACTGTGGGTACGGCAGATCTCGGCCGAGGCCATCGTCGCCGAAGTGCTGGATCAGGTCCCCACCCCCGCCACGCTGCGAACGCCGTGAGGACAGCGAGCCTGCGGTGGCAGCCCGCGCCGCTGGCCCGGCAGCTGATCGCACTGAGCACCGTCGGGCTGGCGCTGGCGCTGGCCACCCGACGTGCGGAGCTGGTGGCGCTTGCCGCCCCAGCGCTGCTGGCCCTGGTGGCCGGCAGCCGGGCGGTGCCGGCGCGCCGCGTCGAGGTGTCCGCGACGGTGGAGCCGCGGCGCTGCTTCGAGGGTGAGCCTGTCCATCTGCGGGTGACCGTGTCGGTCGACGCCCCGGTCGGCGAACTGTCCGCTGAGCTGGCCTTGACGTGCGGACTCGAGGTGCCGGCGCGGGCTCGCCGAGCCGTCGCCGACGAAGCCGAGGCGGCCGTGCTGGAGGTGGTCTTCACCCCGACCCGTTGGGGTCGATGGTCTCCCGGCGTCGTCACCGTGGCGGGCCGGGAGGCGCACCGGCTGCGCTCAGCGGCCGTTGTAGTGGGCCTCGATACCGACATTCTGGTCTTCCCGAGGCCGGCCCGGTCGCGTGCCGCGGCGGTGCCGAGCAACCTGCCATACGGTGTTGGTGATCACGCCAGCCGGCAGTCGGCGAGCGGGATCGAGTTCGCCGGCATCCGCCGTTATGTCGCCGGTGATCCGGTACGGCGGATCAACTGGCCGGTAAGTACCCGGCTGGGATCGCTGCACGTCACCACGCACGCCGCTGAGCGTCCGGTGGAGGTGGTGGTCGCCCTCGACGCCTTCACCGACGTCGGACCGGCGGGTCGCTCCAGCCTCGACCTCGCCGTCCGCGGCGCAACCGGGCTGGCCTCGACCTACCTCCGTCAGCGTGACCGGGTAGGGCTGGTGGTCCTCGGCGGGCGGCTGCAGTGGCTCACTCCCGGAATCGGCGAACGTCAGTTTTACCGGGTGATCGAGGCGGTGATGGCGGTCCGGCGGGACAGCAGCTTCCTCCAACCGCAGGTGGCGCACGTGCCGCGCGCGGCGCTCCCGCCCTCCGCGCTGGTCGTGGTGTTCTCGGCGCTGCTCGACGACCGGATCCTCGAGATGATCCGCGACCTGCGCCAGCGCGGCGCCCAGGTGGCCGTAGTGGATGTACTCACCGTCGAGCCTCCCGATGTCGGGACGGGCCGGCGATCCCAGTTGGCGCTGCGGCTGTGGCGGCTGGAACGTGAGGCGATGCGATACCGGCTCGCGGACCTCGGCATCGGGGTCCGGCGTTGGGACGGGGACGGGCCGGTCGACCCGCCGGCGGCCCGTAGGCCGGCGGGCGGAACCCGCATCCGGGGTGGGGCGGCGTGAGCGCCGATCGACGTGCCGTCCTTCCCGCCGGCGGCGGGCCGCTGACGCTGGGGCTCCTCCTGGCCGCTGCGCCCTTGCTGGTGCTCCGTACCTCCTGGGCCGCGGCGCTCGGCATTGGCAGTGCGGGGCTGGTACTCGCCGGCCAGGTACGCCTGCCGTGGCGCTGGGCGGCGAGGTTGCCTCGCCGTCGCACAGATGGCCGGCACGGCGACGGTGGCTGGCACGGGCACGCGCGCGCGCTGCGGGGCATGGCGGCGCCAGCCGCAGTAGCCGCCGCCGGCGGCGCGATGACGGTGGCCGTGCTCCGCGACACGCGCTACGCGCCGGCCGGCGCGCTCGCCGTTGGCGTCCTCGGCTACGCGTACCTCGCGCTGGCCGATCTCGGCGGCCGCCGGCCGCCAGCATCGTGGTGGTCGACTGTTGGGGTGAACGCCTTGGCCGGTGGCGGGCTCTCCGCCCTGGTCCTGCTCAGCGCGGCGCTGGCTCCGACGGTGCCCGGCTGGGCGGTGCTGGGCGGCCTGCTGGCCTTGCTCGCCGCCGCCGTACTGGCGCTGGGCTGAGCATCGACGGCTCTGGGAGGATGCCGGCGTGCGCACCCACGTCGCCCTGCTGCGCGGTATCAACGTCGGCGGCCACAACAAGGTCGCGATGGCCGATCTGCGCGAGGTCGTCGCCTCGCTGGGGCACTCCGACGTCGCCACGTACATCCAAAGCGGCAACGTCGTCTTCACCAGTCGAACATCCGACACCACCGAACTAGCCGACAGTCTCGAGCGGGAGATCGCTGAACGGATGGGCGTGCGGGCCGGTGTCGTAGTACTTTCCCGCGACGAGTTGGCCCGCGTCGTCGGGGACAATCCGTATCCGCGCGAGGCAAATCCTCAGCATCTGCACGCGGTGTTCCATCGCGACGCGTTGACCGCTGACCAGGTCGCCGTCGTCGCTGATGCGGAACAGCGAGCTAGGGACAGGGGGAGCCAGGATGAAGTAGCCGTCCTGGGACGCATCGTGTACCTGCATACCCCCGACGGGCTGGGCCGCAGTGAGCTTGCCGTACAGCTAGCCCGACCGGCCGCCGCCAAGGCTCTCCAGCCGCCCGGCACGGCCCGAAACTGGGCGACCGTCGCCAAGCTGACGGAATTACTGACACCTGACGCTCCATAGTGACGGAGCTGGTCCGCCGCTCAATGCCGAGGTGCGTCTGGTGGTCGGTGCTCCGGTCGTCGTTGGGTGTCGGGTGGTGGGTGGAAGGTGTAGTGGTTGGGGGTGGTGTGGCGGATCTGCCAGGGTCCCGTATGGATGAGGCGGTGGTGGTGTCCGCAGAGCAGGATGAGGTTGTGCAGGCTGGTGTGACCGCCGTCGAGCCAGTGGGTGAGGTGGTGGGCGTGGCACATGAGGGGGGGTCTGGTGCAGCCGCCGAAGCGGCAGTGCCGGTCGCGGGCGACGAGGGCTTTCCAGATCGGGGGGGTGATGAGGCGGTGCTGCCGGCCGACGTCGAGGACTTCTGATGCGGTGCCCAGGACGGTGGGGATGAGGTGGGAGTCGCAGGCGATCCGTCGGATCGCGGCGGCGGAGAGTTGTTCCCCGGTGTCGGTGGTGGCGTGCCCGGACTGCTCGCGGAGGTCGTGGAGGTTGATGAGAAGGCTTAGCCGGGGGACCGCGCCGTGGGTTTCGGGGAGCAGGTCGGTGGTGTGGAGCCGGTGGCAGGCTTCGACGAGGGCGTCTAGCATCCGGGCGCCGTGGTCGCGGGGGTCGCGGCCGTCGTGACTGCAGCCGGGCGTGGTGCAGGCGTCTGGGTGGCAGATCGGTCCGGTGTTCGGGTGGGGGGCGGCGAGGGGGAGGAGGGTGGATTTGATCAGGGCGGCGTCTTCGGTGGAGCAGCGCCCTTTGATCCAGGCGCCACCGCACAGGTCGCCGGTGATGGACAGGTGCCGGTGTAAGTGGGCAGTGCGTTCGAGCCGGTCCAGCGCTTGTTCCTCGCGGCGGTGCTCCCCGGTGGGGTCGACCACTGTGAGCAGGTGGCGGGTGAGTGTGGTCAGCTCGCTGGCGTCGAGGGCCTTGGCTTCGGTGAGCAGGAAGCGCACCCCGCGCTCGCGGACCTCGACGTTGCCGGGAAGCGTGTCGACGGCGCGGGCGATGACGTGGGCTTTCGCGGTGGACAGCCAGCCGTCGGTCAGTGCTTGGGTGAGGGGCGCGAGCAGCGGCTCGTCGACCGCCTTGGCCAGGCGCAGGGCGGCCGGGCCGCTGCCTTTGTGGCCGCCGGCGACCGCGGTGAGGAAGTCCTGGGTGGAGGCCCAGCCGGCCGGTTTGACCGCTCCGGTGGCGTCGAGTTCGCGGAGCACTCCGAGGGCGACCGCGTCCAGGGTCGATTTCAGCGCCTCGATGTGGGTGATGGTCTCCATTAGCTCGGCTGCGTCGCGGGCGGCCCACAGGGTCTCGGCGAGCCGGGCGGCCGTGCGGCGCATCCCGGCGAGCACGGCCGGCGCGCCACCGGGCCCGGTGCTCCGCGGGTCGTCCAGGTGGCTGCTCACGGGTCCACTCAAGCAGCGGCCGCCGGCAGAACCGGCCCGCAATCCGCTGCTGTGGACAAAACCTCCGGTACCGCACACCCGCTTGTGGACAAACTGGCGTGGAAAGCACGGCCCGCTCCGAGCCATCCGAGAAGCGATGCCGCACATCACTCATGGGGACGGACTGATGGGGACGGACTGATGGGGACGGACTGATGGGGACGGACTGATGCGTAGCGCCCTGTGACATAGGTCCTTGCGCGTCCGATCCCGGGACGCGAGACAATGGCAGCGTGATGTTGCGCCGCCTGGGCGGAGCATCCGGGGCGTCGCCCCGCAACCGCGGTCGGGTGGCGACGAGACGTGAAGGAGGCCCCATGACAGCCGTTGCGGATATTTCCGGACTGAACGACGCGCCAACCGGTCACACTGGGTTGATCGCCTGGGTGCGTGAGATCGCCGAACTGACCAAGCCGGTGCGCGTCGAGTGGTGCGACGGCAGCATCGAGGAATGGGACCGGCTGACCGGGTTGCTGGTCGAACAGGGCACCTTTACCAGGCTCAATCCCGACCTGCGGCCGAACAGCTTCGCCGCGTTCTCCGATCCGTCCGACGTCGCCCGGGTGGAAAGCCGTACCTTTATCTGCTCGGAGAAGGAGGACGACGCTGGTCCGACGAACAACTGGGTCGCCCCGACGGAGATGCGGGAAACCCTGAACGGGCTGTTCGACGGCTGCATGCGGGGGCGCACCATGTACGTCGTCCCGTTCTGCATGGGCCCGCTCGGCTCGCCGATCTCCGCTCTCGGCGTGGAGATCACCGACTCGCCGTACGTCGTGGCGTCCATGCGCATCATGACCCGGATGGGCAAGCCGGCGTTGGACGCGATGGGCACCGATGGCTTCTTCGTACCGGCCGTGCACAGCGTCGGCAAGCCGCTGGCACCGGGTGAGGCCGATGTGCCGTGGCCGTGTAGCGAGACCAAATACATCGTTCATTACCCGGAAACGCGGGAGATCTGGTCCTACGGCTCGGGGTACGGCGGCAACGCGCTGCTCGGCAAGAAGTGCTACGCGCTACGGATCGCCAGCGTGATGGCGCGCGACGAGGGCTGGCTCGCCGAGCACATGCTCATCCTCAAGCTGACCTCTCCGGAGGGAGAGGTGCACTACCTGGCCGCCGGATTCCCCTCGGCCTGCGGCAAGACCAACCTGGCCATGTTGCAGCCGGCTCTGCCGGGGTGGAAGGCGGGGACCATCGGCGATGACATCTGCTGGATGCGGTTCGCCGCCGACGGCCGGCTGCACGCCATCAACCCGGAGGCCGGGTTCTTCGGCGTCGCCCCCGGGACCGGGCTGTCCACGAACAGGAACGCGATCGACACCCTGTACGCCAACAGCATCTTCACCAACGTCGCGCTTACCGACGACGGGGACGTGTGGTGGGAGGGGCTGACCGACGACAAGCCGGCGCACCTTACGGACTGGAAGGGTCGGGACTGGACCCCGGAGTCTCCTGAGCCGGCGGCGCACCCGAACAGCCGGTTCACCGCCCCCGCCTCGCAGTGCCCGACCATCGCACCGGAGTGGGAGGACCCAGCCGGTGTGCCGATCTCGGCGATCCTCTTCGGCGGGCGCCGGGCCAGCGCGGTGCCGCTGGTGACCGAGTCCCGGGACTGGGAGCACGGTGTGTTCCTGGCGTCCACCGTCGCTTCCGAAGGGACCGCGGCGGCCGAGAACGCGATCGGCGAGTTGCGCCGGGACCCGATGGCGATGTTGCCGTTCTGTGGCTACAACATGGGCGACTACTTCGCGCACTGGCTCTCCATCGGGGACAAGACCGAGTCCGCCAAGCTGCCGGAGGTGTTCTGGGTCAACTGGTTCCGCAAGGACGCGAAGGGAAAGTTCGTCTGGCCGGGCTTCGGGGAGAACCTCCGGGCGCTGAAGTGGATCATCGACCGGCTGGAGAAGCGGGTCGGCGGCGCGGACACCCCGATCGGCTTCGTACCGACTCCGGCGGACCTCGACACCGACGGGTTGGACATCTCCACCGAGCAGCTCGAGACCCTGCTGACCGTGGATCCGGCGGTCTGGCGGCAGGAGGCGGAGCTGATCAGGTCGCACTACGAGACCTTCGGCGAGCACCTGCCCAAGGCGCTGTGGAAGCAGTACGAGGATCTGCTGGCTCGCCTCGGCTAGCCGGTCCGCCGACAGTGGAGCGCGAGCCGGTTTCGACCGGCCATACGCTCCACTGTTGCCCCTTGAGCCCGGATGAGGGCTGGGCCGATACTGACCCATGGCGTACTACCGGCAGGTCGGCGACGTACCGCCCAAGCGGCACACTCAGCACCGGCGGCCCGACGGCGGGCTCTACTACGAGGAACTGGTCGGCGAAGAAGGCTTTTCAGCCGATTCAGCGCTGCTCTACCACCGCGAGATCCCGTCGGCGATTGTCGACTCGAGGGTCTGGGACCTGCCGGATTTGGCCACGACCCCGAACCATCCGCTCACCCCGCGGCACCTGAAGTTGCCGGAGCTGTTCACCGGGGAAGAGTGGAAGGCGGCCGACGTGGTCACCGGCCGCCGGCTGGTACTCGGCAACGCCGACGTCCGGATCTCCTACGTGGCGGCCGGTGAGACCTCCCCGCTCTACCGCAACGGGCTCGGTGACGAGTGCGTCTACGTCGAGGTGGGCGCGGCTCGGGTGGAGACGGTGTTCGGCGCGCTGGAGGCCGGTCAGGGCGACTACGTGATCCTGCCGCGGGCGACCACGCACCGCTGGGTGCCGACGGGTCAGGAGCCGGTGCGCTGCTACGTCATCGAGGCCAACAGCCATCTCACCCCGCCGAAGCGGTACCTGTCGCGCTACGGCCAGTTCCTGGAAAGCTCGCCCTACTGCGAGCGTGACCTGCGTGGGCCGGCCGAGCCGCTGCTCGCCGACGGGGCCGACGTCGAGGTCTACCTCAAGCACCGTGGCTCCGGGCCGACCGGGATCGCCGGGACGATCCTGACCTATCCTCGGCACCCGTTCGATGCGGTCGGCTGGGACGGCTGCCTGTACCCGTACCTGTTCAACGTCGCCGATTACGAGCCGATCACCGGCCGGGTGCACCAGCCGCCGCCGGTGCACCAGGTCTTTGAAGCCCACAACTTCGTGGTTTGCAACTTCGTGCCGCGCAAGGTGGACTACCACCCGCTGTCCATCCCGGTGCCCTATTACCACTCCAACGTCGACAGCGACGAGGTGATGTTCTACTGCGGCGGGGACTACGAGGCGCGCAAGGGCTCAGGCATCGGCCAGGGCTCGGTGTCGCTGCACCCCGGCGGGCACTCCCACGGCCCGCAGCCCGGGGCGTACGAGCGCAGCGTCGGCGTGCAGTACTTCGACGAACTGGCTGTGATGGTGGACACGTTCCGCCAGCTGGACCTCGGCGAGGGCGGGCTGGCGAGCGAGGACCCGGGGTACGCCTGGAGCTGGAGCGGTCGCGGACCCGGGCAACCGGATTGAGCCCAACCCGGCCGGTGATCCGGGGCCGGGTAAGCCAGGGCCGGGGCCGGGTGACCGAGGGCCGGTGATCCAGGGCCGCTCAACCCCCGCAGGATGTGGCTGGGGGGGACTGGATCACCGATCTGGGGCGCTGGCGGCGCAATCCGGGGGACGCGGGGGATGATCTGCGTATGAAGGGTGACCGGGTCGAGGTTGTGATCGATGCCGGCGGGGAGGTCCGCACCTACGACGTGGTCGCCACCCGGGCCGGCCGCCGGGTGGAGATCTCCACGGGGCGGGGCCTGGTCACCGTTACCGAGGTGACCCGCGGCGGCACGCCGGTGCGGACCGCGCAGTTCATGACCAGCCGGGTACTTGCCCTCGTCGAGCATCCGGCCCCGCGCCAGCCGCCGGAATCCGCCGGTCGCCGTGCAGCTGCCGCTGCAGCCCTGAGCGCCGGTCGGCGCATGACATGGTCGCGAGCCCGGTAGTGCCAGGCCGACCGCAGGCTAACGCCGGTGGCCGCTCCGGCCTCAGCCGGTGTTGCGCATCCCGGCGGCGATCCCGTTCACGGTCACCAGCAGCGCCCGGCGGAGCGCCGGGTCCACCGCCTCGCCGGCCGCCCGCCAGCGCTGGAGCAGCGACACCTGCAGGAAGTGCAGCGGCAGCAGGTAGTCGTGGCGGACGCCGAGGCTGCGGCGCAGGTTCGGGTTGTCATCGAGCAGCGCGGCGGCGCCGGTGGCAGCCAGCACCTCGGCGACGGTCAGCGCGTGTTCGGCCCTGATCCGGTCCAGCAGGCCGCGGTGCGCCGGATCCACCAGCGAGTCGACGTAGTGCGCCGACACGTTCAGGTCGGTCTTGGCCAGGGTCATCGCCACGTTGGACAGGAAGGCCTGCACGAAGCGCCAGCCGCCGACCATCTCGCCCAGCACGCCGCCGAGCCCGGCCTCCCGGGCGGCCCGCAGCCCCGAACCCACCCCGAACCAGCCGGGCACGATCTGGCGGGTCTGGGTCCAGCCGAACACCCAGGGGATCGCCCGCAGGTCGGCCAGCCCGGCGTCCCCGCCGGGGCGTTTCGCCGGCCGGGACCCCAGGTGCAGGTCGGCCAGGGTGTCGACCGGGGTGGCGGCGGTGAAGTACGACGGCAGGGCCGGATCGTCGACCAGGCCGCGGTAGGCCTGCTGGGCGGCGTCGGAGACGATGTCCATGGTGGAGTCCCAGCGTGCGTCGTCGGCCGCGTCCGGCCCGCGGTGCAGCACGGTGGCCTGCAGGCCGGCCGCCAGGAGCAGCTGGAGGTTCTCCCGGGCCAGGGTTGGCAACAGGTACTTGCCGGAGATCACCTCGCCCTGTTCGGTGAGCTTGACCTCGCCGTCCACAGTGCCCCACGGCAGGGCGAGCAGCGCGTCATGTGTCGGGCCGCCACCCCGCCCGACGCTGCCGCCGCGGCCGTGGAAGAAGCGCAAGCGGACCTGGTGCTTGTCGGCTACGGTCCGAAGCTGGCGCTGGGCGCGGTAGATCTCCCACTGCGAGGTGGTGATACCAGCGTCCTTGTTGGAATCGGAGTACCCGAGCATCACCTCCTGCACGTTTCCCCGTGAGGCGACCAGCCGGCGGTAGGACCGGTCGGCCAGCAGGTCGGTGAGGATGTCGGGGGCCCGGCGCAGCTCGTCGACAGTCTCCAGCAAAGGGACGAAATCCAGCCGGGCCCCCGCGGTCACGTCCACCAGGCCGGCTTCCCGGGCCAGCACGACCGCGGCCAGGACGTCGTCGGCGCCTCGGGTCATCGAGACGATGTAGGACTGGATGACCTCCGCGCCGTACCGGTCCAGGGCGCGCCGGACGGCGACGAAGGTCTGGTAGGTGCCGGCCGCCGTGGAGTCCGGGGGCAGCGGGGGCGGGGTCGGCGCCAAGGGCCGGCGGCCGGTCAATTCCGCGCTGAGCAACTCCAGGCGCTGATCCCGGCTCAGCGTGCGGTACGGCGTCGGCGACGCGCCGGCCATGTCGATCAGCGCTCCGACCGTCTCATGGTGCGCGGTGGCGTGCTCCCGGATGTCCATGGTGGCGAAGTGCAGGCCGCAGGCCAGGTAGGTGCGGGTCAGCTCCTCCAGCCGGCCGGTGGCCACCAGCACCCCACCGCGGCGGTGCAGCGAGTCCCGCAGCAGGGTGAGGTCGGCGAGCAGCCCGCCGCTGTCGCCCAGGTAGCCGACCCCGGTCGGCCGACCGGCCGGGGCGCGGAGTTGTTCCAGGGTGGCCAGCAGCTTCTCCCGCATGCAGGTGACCTTCAACCGCCAGGGTTCCTCGGCGTTCAGCCGCCGGTAGCGGGCATCCAGCGACGGCAGCGCGTCGATGTCCGCGTCGATGCTCGCGGTGAGCTGCTCGTCAGGGCCGACGATGAGCTCGGAGCAGGACAGGTCGGTACGCAGCTCGTCCAGGACGCCGATCACGCTGCGGATGGCGTGCTCGTGCTGCAACCGCAGCACGCCGAGAGTGACCGCCGCGGTCACCTGCGGGTTGCCGTCCCGGTCGCCGCCGATCCAGGTGCCGAAGCGCAGCGGGGTGGCGGTCACCGGCAGGTCGACACCGATCCGGCGCAACTCTTCGACCAGCTCGGTGAGCACCGCCGGCACCGCATCGGCGTAGAGCTCATCGAGGTAGTACAGCGCGTTGCGGGCCTCGTCCGCCGGTTCGGGCCGTTCCAGGCGCAGCTCGTCGGTCTGCCAGAGCAGGTCGACCACTTCGGCCAGCCGGCGGTCGGTCGCCTGGCCCGGCGGCGCCTCCAGTAGGGCGGCGATCCGGCGCAGTTTGGTCAGCGTCGAGCGTCGCGCTGCCTCGGTCGGGTGGGCGGTGAACACCGGCCGGACCGCCAGCGAGGCCACCAGCCGGGTCAACTCCGCCGGCTCCAGGTGCGCGTCGCGGATCCGGTCTACCGCGTCGGTGAGCCAGGCGGTGGCGGCCGGCCCGTCGCCGCGCAGCTGGCGGCCGTGCTGGACCTGTTCGCTGATGTTGGCCAGGTGGAAGTACGCCGCGAAGGCCCGGGCCAGCGGAATCGAGGCGGCGGTGTCCGAGGCCGCCAGCAGCTCGGCGGCGGCGGCCGGATCGTCCCGCACGCCGAGCCGTACCCGCTCGACGAGGTCGTACAGCGGCCGGCCCTGCTGGCGGATCAGGGTTTCGCCGAGTAAGCCGGCGAGGCGGCGGATGTCGGCCCGCAGTGGGGCGTCGGCCTGCTCGCCGGCCGCGGCCCGATCCATCGCGCTACCCGAGCAGGCGGATCGAACCGGTGTCCGCGAAGTACACCTGACCCCGGGCGCCCTGCTGCAGGGTGAGGATGGGGGCGCTGTTGGTGAGCAGCACCGTGTCGCTGGCCACTCCTGCCCGGTTGCCGGTCAAGGTCACCTTCCTGATCTGCTTGGTGTTGAAGGTGCCGTACAAGAAGGCTCCGCCGGAGAACACCGCGCCGGCGGGCGCCACCGGGACCGCTGCGTACGTCTTGGGCAGGATGGGCGACGGCCCGTCCTGGTTGGTGTTCGCCGGCGCCGGCGGCGGCGTGGCGCAGGTGGCGCGCGATCCCCAGCCGTAGTTGCCGCCCCGGGCGATCAGGTTGACCTCGTCGTTACACTCCGGGCCGTTGTCCGTGGCCCACATCCGCTTCGTCTTGCGGTCGAAGTCGAAGCCGAAACTGTTGCGGATGCCGTAGGCGTAGATCCGGCTGGTCGACCCGGCCGGTATCCCGCCGGTGGGTGTCATGCGCAGGATTTTCCCAAAGTCGTTGGACAGGTTCTGCGCATTGGCCGGGTTGTCGTGGTCGCCGATCGAGATGTACAGCATGCCGTCGGGCCCGAACCGGAGCGGTCCACCGCTGTGTTCCGGCGTCCGGACGCCGAGATCCCGCAGCAGCCGAAAGCCGGTTCCGGTGGTGCCGGAGACGGTCACCCTGGTCAGCTGGAGGCGGTCCCTGCCCGAGACTCCGCGTACCGAGTAGAGGTAGAGGTAGCTGCCGTGCAACGCCATGCCGAGGGTCTGGCGGCCGGCGCCGTTCGGGATGGTGAAGAACGTCGACGCCGTTCGGGTGGTCGGGTTCCACAGTTTCACTACCCCGCTCATCAGGTCGGAGTAGAATACCCGACCTCCGCTGGCCACGGTGAACGCCGCCGGCGTGGAGAGCCCACCGATCAGCACCGTCGAGGTGGCCGCTCGGGCCGGCGCAGCGTGGCCGGACACAGCCGGTGCGACGGTTGCCGCGACCAGCACCGCGGCCGAAGCCAGGGGGCGAACCCAACGCATCGTGCTCCTGACAGCCATCTCGGCTTCCCCGTTCGGTCCCGTTGCCCGCTCAACCCGTCCGAACCGTAACAGTGTCACGCATACCGGCTTTAGAGTCGGCCATTCGGCCGGGTTCGACCGGCCCGGCAGGTCGGGACGCCGGAGGGGGTCAGGAACAGCCTCGGTCGGCCGATACCCGATGAGACACGGCGACGCGAATCGGGCCCCTGCGGGCGGCAGCGGAGGTGGTGAGGGGCGTGGAGCAGCCGGTAGGCCTAGCGGCCCTGCGGAGCCTGCAGCTGCTGATCACTCGCCTCAACAACAGCAACGACCTGCCGCCGACCCTGCAGAACGTCGTCGACGGGGTGGTGGCCGGGTTGGGGTTCGGGGTGGCCGTAGTGAACCTGGTTCGACCCGACGGCAACCTGGAAGTGGTCGCCGCCGCCGGCAGCGACGAGGCTCGCGCAGCGTTGCTGGGACGGGTGGGGGGGCGGGCCGACTGGGATGCGCTGTTGACGGCGGCCGAGAGCTGGGGGGCGCTGCGGTACGTGTCCCACGAGGCGGCCCAGGTGACCGGGTCGCTGCCCGAGTGGATTCCTGACGGCCCGGCGAGACAGGTGCCGGGCGCCTGGCATCCGCTCGATGCGTTGTTCGCGCCGCTGTGCTCCCCTGGCGGCGAACTGGTCGGCGTGCTGTCGGTGGACCTGCCTCGGGATGGTCGCCGTCCCGGCCAGGTGCAGCGGGATCTGCTGGAGATGTACGCCGTCCAGGCCGGTATCGCGATCGACAACGCCGGACTGACCGCACAGCTGCGAGCCGAGAGCGAGGCGCTGCGGGAGAGCGAGGAGATGTTCCGCCGAGCCTTCGAAGACGCGCCAATCGGGATGTCGATCTCCGACGCGCGGCCCGGTCACGGTGGCGGATATCTCCGGGTGAACGACGCGCTGTGCGACATGCTGGGGTACTCGCGCGAGCAGCTGCTGGCCGGCGGTCCTCTCGATGTCACGCACCCGGCCGACTGGGCGGAGAACAAGGCGCTGCTGGCGGCGGCGGGAGCCGGCGAGTTCCAGAGTACGAGGCTGGAAAGGCGCTACCGGCGGGCCGACGGCTCCACCTGCTGGGCGCTGGTCAGTGCGTCGGTGATCTCCGACCCCGACGGCCGACCGCTGCGCATGGTCAATCAGGTCTTGGATATCACCCACCGCAAGAATCGCGAGCTGCAGCTCACCCGCCAGGCGTTGCACGACCCGCTGACCGGTCTGCCGAACCGGCTGCTGCTGGCGCAGCGGCTGGACCACGCGGTCGCGCGGGCGCACCGCAGCGGTGCCGGAGCCGTCGTGTTGTTCTGTGACCTCGACGGCTTCAAGGACATCAACGACCGGCACGGGCACGACGCCGGGGACCGACTGCTCGTCACCATTGCCCAGCGGCTCCTGGTGGAGGTCCGCTCGGTGGACACCGTCTCCCGACTCGGCGGCGACGAGTTCGTCGTGCTGCTCGAGGACACCACGATCTCGGCCAGCGAGGAACTGGTCGAGCGGCTGCACGTGGCGCTGACGTCCCCGGTCACCTACGGGGCGACCCGGCTCGCGGTGAGTGCCAGCGTGGGCGTAGCCGACATCAATGCCGACACCCGGGACGGCGAGCAGGTGCTGCGTCGAGCCGACGCGGAGATGTACCGGGCGAAGCGCCGGGCCGACCTCCCGCCGGACGTAGTCTGAGAGGTCACTCTCGCGCGCCGATGACGCCGGGTGGGAAGGGGCTGCGATGACGACGGATACCGCCGACCGGCTCGCCGCACGCGACGGCGCGGCGCTGGACGAGTTCGAAGAGCGGATCGCCGCCGACGGGCGGATCGAGCCGCGTGATGAGATGCCCGCCGCGTACCGGAAGACGCTGATCCGCCAGATCGCCCAGCACGCGCACTCCGAGATCATCGGTATGCAACCCGAGGGCAACTGGATCACCCGAGCGCCGTCCCTCAAGCGCAAGGCGATTCTGATGGCCAAGGTGCAGGACGAGGCCGGTCACGGACTGTACCTCTACAGCGCCGCCGAGACCCTCGGCGTGAGCCGGTCGGAGTTGCTGGACCTGCTGCACACCGGCGGGCAGAAGTACTCCTCGATCTTCAACTACCCGACGTTGACCTGGGCCGACGTCGGCGCCATTGGGTGGCTGGTGGACGGCGCGGCAATCACCAACCAGGTGCCGCTGTGCCGCTGCTCCTACGGCCCCTACGCCCGGGCGATGGTCCGGATCTGCAAGGAGGAGTCCTTCCACCAGCGGCAGGGCTTCGAGATTCTGCACGTGCTGTCCCACGGGACCCCGGCCCAGCACGAGATGGCGCAGGACGCGGTGAACCGGTGGTGGGAGCCGTCGTTGATGATGTTCGGCCCGCCGGACGAGCAGTCGCCGCATTCCCGGCAGTCGATGGACTGGGGCATCAAGCGGTTCTCCAACGACGAGTTGCGGCAGCGCTTCATCGACATGACTGTGCCGCAGGCCCAGGCGCTCGGGTTGACGCTGCCGGATCCGGGGCTGACCTGGAATCCCGAGCGCGGAAGTTACGACGTCTCCCCGCTGGACTGGACCGAGTTCCGCCGCGTGGTCGGCGGCGAGGGGCCGTGTAACCGCCAGCGGCTGGAGCAGCGGGTCCGGGCGCACACCGAAGGCGGGTGGGTGCGGGCGGCCGCGTCGGCGTACGCCGCCAAGCATGCGGCCCGAGCGGCGGAGACCGCAGCGTCCCGCGCGGCCGGTGCAGCGGCCCCACCCGGCGAAGCGGCGGCTGCGCGGCCGGCAGCGGCCGCCTCGGCGGCCTGATGACGCGTCCCGACGAGCGCGGCCCCGCGTCGGACTTCACCGCTGCCGGGGGCCACGGCGCGGTGCCGACCGAGGGCGTGCCGGCCGGCGACCCGGCCGCGGTCTCAGCGCGTGACTGGCCGCTGTGGGAGGTCTTCGTGCGGCCCCGCCGCGGCCTGTCGCACAACCACGTCGGATCGTTGCACGCCGCCGACGCCGAGTTAGCGCTGCGGATGGCCCGCGACGTGTACACCCGTCGCAGCGAAGGCGTATCGATCTGGGTGGTTCCCTCGGTCGAGATCACCGCGTCGAGCCCGGATGAGAAGGACCCGTTCTTCGCCCCGGCCGGGGACAAGGTGTACCGGCATCCCACCTTCTACTCCGTGCCCGAGGGGGTCCGGCACCTGTGACTGACCCCGCAGCGCCCGGCCCGGCGGTCGCCGCCTACGCGCTGCGACTCGGGGACGACGCGCTGATCCTGGCCCAGCGGCTGGGGGAATGGGCCGCCCGGGCGCCGGAGCTCGAGGAAGACGTCGCACTCACCAACATCGGGTTGGACCTGCTCGGCCAGGCCCGGTCGCTGCTCAGCTACGCGGGAAAGCTGCTCGGGGGTCGCAGCGAGGACGACCTTGCCTTCTGCCGCGACGAGCGGGACTTCGTCAACTGCCAGCTGGTGGAACAGCCGAACGGGGATTTCGCCACCACGATGGCCCGTCAGCTGCTGTTCTCGGCGTACTCCTACGAGGTGTACGACAGGCTGCAACGCTCCGCCGACCCGACGCTGGCCGGGGTCGCCGGCAAGGCGGTCAAGGAGGTGGCCTACCACCGCGACCACGCCACGATATGGACAGTGCGGCTCGGGGACGGGACCGCGGAGTCGGCCCGGCGGATGCAGGCCGGGCTGGACCGGTTGTGGCCGCACGCCGCCGAACTCTTCGAGACCGACGAACTGGTCGAGGAGTTGGCGGCGGCCGATGTCGCCCCGGACCCCGGTGCGCTGAAGCCGGCGTGGTCGGCCTACGTCGAACCGGTACTGGCCGAGGCGACGCTGAGCATTCCGCGGACCGAGTGGACGCCGAGCGGTGGCCGGCGTGGGCTGCATACCGAAGGCTTCGGGTTCCTGCTGGCCGAGATGCAGTACCTGCACCGGTCCCACCCGGGGGCGTCGTGGTGAGCGCGGCGGCACTTCTGGAGGTCTTGGCGGAGGTTGTCGACCCGGAGATCCCGGTGGTTACCATCGCCGACCTCGGCGTGCTCCGCGATGTCCGGGAGGTCCAGGGCCGGGTGGAGGTGACGATCACCCCCACCTACTCCGGCTGCCCGGCGATGGACGTCATCCGGGCAGACATCGAGGCCGCGCTGCACGCGGCCGGCTACCCGGAGGTGGTGATCCGTACCGAATTGGCCCCGGCCTGGACGACCGACGCGATGACCCCGGCCGGCCGGCGCAAGCTCGCCGAGTACGGCATCGCCCCGCCTGGTCAGCGCTCGCCGCGCGACGGGCCGGTACCGGTCGAGATCGGCCTGCGCTGCCCGCTGTGCGGCTCGGGCGACACCCGGATGCAGTCCCGGTTCGGCTCGACGTCCTGTAAGTCGCTGCGGGTGTGCAACGCCTGCCTGGAGCCCTTCGACCACTTCCGGGCGATCTGATGCCCCCCAAGGGACCTCAGGAGGTCTCGGTGAGGTAGCGGGTCAGCGCGTCAGCCAGACCGTCGGCCAGCCTGGTCTGGCCCGCTGCGCTGCGGAGCAGGGTCGCGTCCCCCGGGTTGCGGAGGTTGCCGCACTCGATCATGGCGGTCGCAACGTCGGCCCGGTTCAGCGTGCCGAGATCGCCACGGACGTCCAGTCCATTGACTCCCAGGTACGTGCTCGGTGTGAAGCCGGCGCCCACCAGGGTGTCCCGGATGGTGCTCGCTAACCGGGTCGAGGCCGGCAGGATGTCATCGGTGTAGCCGACCTTCTCTGCCGGTGAGATCACATGGAAGCCGTGGCCACCCGCCGGTGCGCCGTCGGCGTGCAGCGACAGCTCCACCTTGGCGCCGACGCGGGCTCCGAACTCCCCGCGGGCATCGACGCACGGCCCCCAGCCGGCATTGTCCGTCCGGGTCATCCGGACCTGGGCGCCGCGGGTGGTCAGCGCGGCCCGCAGTCGTTGGGCCAGCTCCCAGGTGAACCTCGCCTCGGGGTAGCCGTCGTTGGTGGCCGTGCCGGTGGTGTTGCAGGCCTTCCGGAATCCGCCGGCGTCCACCAGCCGAGCGATCTGAGCGGGATGGGCGCCGTTGGCCCCGTTGTGGCCCGGGTCGAGCGCGATCACCATGCCGCGCAGCGGCGCCGATCGCGGGGTCGGCGGCCGGGTCGGCGGTGTCATGGCGGTCACCGGAGGCGACGGGGTGGTCGGTGGCGGCTCGTTGCTGGCGGCGGTCGACGGCTCGTCGCTCGGCGGGCTGATCGGGGCTCCAGCCCCGTCGCTGCTCACCACGGCCGGGGTCGCCGACGACGCACCGGGAACCTGCCAGGCCCGTACGCCCAGCACCGCCAAGGCGAGGAGTAGTACGCCGAGGACGCCGTAGAGCAGCCTCATTCCGGGGTCCCTCATCGGGGTGGGGTCGGCGTGTCCTTCGCCAGGTCGGTGACAACCATGCCCGGAAACCCTAGCCGACCATGTTCGCGGGCGGACCCGTCTTCGGGCGTTGTCTCCTGGCGGGGCTCGCCGTTCGGTGGGCGTGGGCCAGTGCAATGGCAGGGCGCCGTCTAGGGAGGTGAGGTGACAGGCGCGGGCCGAACATCTGCGTCATCCGACCTGCCCGCGCGTCCCGATGTCTGGCGCTTGTCGGCGGACGTGCCGGCCCTGCCCGCCTAGCGACCCGGCCAAGCACCGGGCCGGAATACGCGAACTACTCTCGGGGCATCACGGAAGCGAGCGGATGACAGTCGATACCAGTGCCGAGCCGGCTGGCGGTACGCCGACCGGCCAGCGCCGGCACGCGGTATTCCACTCCCTGCCGGTCGCGGCCATCGACCAGCTCACCGACGATGCGGTGGCATTGACCTTCGACGTTCCCCCAGCCCTGCGCGAGGAGTACCGGTTCCGGCCCGGGCAGCACGTCTCGCTGCGCTTCGAATTGGCCGGGGACAACGTCCGCCGGAACTATTCGATCTGCTCTACCCCCTCCTCCGGCGTCCTGCGGGTGGCGGTCAAGCGGCTCGCGGATGGCGTCTTCTCCTCCTACGTACTGGACCGGCTGCGACCGGGCGACGTGATGGAGGTGATGACCCCGTCCGGCCACTTCACCGTGCCGCTCGACCCGGGCCACGCCAAGCATTACTGCGCGATCGTCGCCGGGAGCGGCATCACGCCGGTCATCGCCATCCTGGCCGCCGTGTTGGAGTCCGAGCCGGCCAGCCGGGCCACGCTGGTCTACGGCAATCGCAGCACGAGTTCCGTGATGTTCCTGGAGGAGCTGGAAGATCTCAAGGACCGCTGTCCGCAGCGTTTGCAGCTCATTCACGTCCTGTCCCGGGAACGGCAGGACGCCGAACTGCTCAACGGGCGGATCGACCGGCCGAAGCTGAACGCCCTGCTGGACACCTTAGCGCCGCCGGAGACGGTCGACGAGTGGCTGCTGTGCGGGCCGTCGGAGCTGGTGGACGCGGCGCGGGGCACACTTGCCGACCGTGGAGTGGAAGCGGCGCACATCCACCGGGAGTTGTTCCACGTCGGCCCGGTGGCTCCCCGGCGGCCGGTCGAGCGGGCCGATGCCGGGGCCGCGACGGTCACCGTCGTCCTCGACGGGCGCGCGTCCAGCTTCCCGCTCCGCCCGGACGGCGGACCGATCCTGGACGCCACCCTGGCGGTCCGGGCGGACGCGCCGTACGCCTGCAAGAACGGCATGTGCGGCACCTGCCGGGCGAAGCTGGTGGCCGGCACGGTCGAGATGGACCACAACTACGCCTTGGAGGATGAGGAGCTGGCGGCCGGCTTCGTGCTGGCCTGCCAGTCCTACCCGACCAGCGACGCGGTCACTCTGGACTTCGATGCCTGAGCCGGGCAACCCGGCTGGGCCGCCAGACCCGGCCGACCCCGCCGAGCTGGCCCGGGCATGCGCGGCCGCGATGTACGCCGACGACCACGCCTCCCGGGCCGCCGGAATCACGATCACCGACGTGCAACCCGGCCGGGCGATCGCCCGGATGCCGGTCACCGACGTGATGATCAACGGTCACGCGCTCTGTCACGGCGGGTACGTCTTCCTGCTCGCCGATACCGCCTTCGCCTTCGCCTGCAACAGCGGCGGGGAGGCGACCGTGGCCCAAGGCTGCGACATCGTCTTTGTCCGCCCGGCCCGGCTCGGCGAGGTGCTGGTGGCCGAGGCGGTGCAGCGGCTCACCTACGGCCGCAACGGCCTGTGCGACGTCACAGTTCGAGATAGCGGTGGTGACGTGGTGGCAGAGTTCCGCGGCCGCAGCCGGGGGCTCGGCCGGCCGCTGCTGGAGCCAGGGCCTTAGCCCAACTGCAAACTAACGATCGCGAACCTCGGCGGAGGCGTCGGGTACCGCGCCCCGAGGCCGACGCCTGGGTTGAGGTCCCTGATCCAAATCCGGGCGCCATGCTGCTCCGGAGCCGGCTGGCCGGTCATGTCCCAGGCGAAGCCCCGGAGAGGCGCGGCCGTGAGTCGCCCCGGCCCCCGCTCCTGAGGACCAGCGGCGGCCGACGATAGTCCGGTACCAACTGGGGCACAAGAGGTCATCAATTGCGACACAATGCCCGGCAGGACCGTACCCGGGGAGCCGACCATGCAGGACAGAAGCCCAGCACCGGGTGACCTGGAACCGATCGAAACCGCGTCCCGCGAGCAGTTGGGCGCGCTGCAGCTGGAGCGGATGCAGTGGTCTCTGCAGCATGCCTATGACAACGTGGCGTTCTACCGGCGCAGCTTCGACGCTGCCGGTGTGCACCCCAAGGACTGCCAGGCGCTGACCGACTTAGCTCGGTTCCCGTTCACCACCAAGGCCGACTTCCGGGACAACTACCCGTTCGGGCTGTTCGCCGTGCCGCGCGACGAGGTGGTACGGCTGCACGCCTCCAGCGGCACCACCGGCCGGCCGGTCGTGGTCGGCTACACCCGCCGCGATCTCGACACCTGGGCGGAGGTGATGGCCCGGTCGATCCGGGCTTCCGGCGGGCGTCCGGGCGACTTGGTGCACGTGGCGTACGGGTACGGGCTCTTTACCGGTGGCCTGGGCGCGCACTACGGCGCCGAACGGCTGGGCTGCACGGTGGTGCCGGTTTCCGGCGGCATGACGGAACGGCAGGTGCAGCTGATCGCCGACTTCCGCCCCGAGGTCATCATGGTGACCCCTTCCTACCTTCTGGCCATCGTCGATGAGATGGAGCGCCAGGGATACGACCCGCGGCGGTGCTCCCTTCAGGTGGGCATCTTCGGGGCCGAGCCGTGGACCGAAGACATGCGCCGCGAGATCGAGCAGCGATGCGACATGCACGCCGTCGACATCTACGGGCTCTCGGAGGTGATGGGTCCGGGCGTGGCATGTGAATGCGTGGAAACCAAGGACGGCCTGCACGTCTGGGAGGACCACTTCTATCCCGAGGTGATCGACCCGTTCACTGGGGACGTCGTGCCCGACGGCGAGCCGGGCGAATTGGTCTTCACCTCGCTCACCAAGGAGGCCGCCCCGGTGATCCGTTACCGCACCCGCGACCTGACCCGCCTGCTGCCCGGCACCGCCCGCACCATGCGTCGGATGGAGAAGGTGACCGGCCGCAGTGACGACATGATGATCGTCCGAGGGATCAACGTCTTTCCCACCCAGTTCGAGGAGCTGATCCTCCGGGTCCCCGAGCTGTCGCCGCACTTCCAGTGTGTGCTGACCCGCCCCGACCGCCTGGACGAGTTGACGGTACGGGTCGAGGCCCGCTCGACTGCCGTGTCGGCGGCCGACCGGGACCGGCTGAAGGTCGAACTCGACCACCGGATCAAGGAGACGCTCGGAGTCACCGTGGCCGTGGACGTGGTCGAGCCCGGGGCCGTGGAGCGTTCCCTCGGCAAGATGAAGCGGATCGTCGACCTGCGCTGACCCGCCAGCCGGCAGGAGCACTCCGCGTCACCGCAGCCTTACGGAGGAGCGGGCACGGGTCGGTCGCGTTCGGGAGGGCCGAAGGTCCACAGAGGTGGCCATCGGAAGGCCGTTGTGGTTGATTGTCCTCCAACGGCACACTTCGCAGAAGTCGCCGACGGGAGCACGGAGGTAGGACATGGGTGCGTATTCGACCGAGTACCGGCGCAGCATCACCGATCCGGATGGGTTCTGGAGTGCAGCGGCAAAGGGCATCGCCTGGGATTCCGAACCCACCCAGGTACTCGACGAATCGAACAAGCCGTTCTACCGGTGGTTCCCGGACGGGCGGCTCAACACCTGTTACAACGCGCTCGACCGGCACGTTGAAGCTGGCCGCGGGGAGCAGGCAGCGCTGATCTACGACAGCCCGGTAACCGATACCAAGCGTACGTATACCTACCGCGAGATGCGGGACGAAGTCGCCCGCTTCGCCGGCGTGCTGCGCAGTCTCGGCGTGCAGCAGGGCGACACCGTGGTGATCTACATGCCGATGGTGCCCGAGGCGCTGTTCGCGATGTATGCCTGCGCAAGGATCGGCGCGGTGCACTCGGTGGTCTTTGGCGGGTTCGCCGCCCACGAGTTGGCGCTGCGGATCAACGACGCCCAACCCCGAGTCGTGGTCTCCGCCTCCTGCGGCATCGAACGCGACAGGACCATTCCCTACAAGCCGCTGCTGGACGCCGCGATCGCCGAAGCCGACACCAAGCCGGAGCGGTGCGTCATCCTGCAGCGCCCGCAGGCCCCGGCCGACCTCGGCCAGCGGGACGTGGACTGGGCCGCGGCGATGGCCGACGCGGAGCCGGTCGACTGCGTGGCGGTCCGGGCCACAGATCCGCTGTACATCCTCTACACCTCCGGGACCACGGCCCGGCCGAAGGGCGTCGTCCGGGACAACGGCGGGCATGCCGTCGCGCTGCACTGGTCGATGTCCAACCTCTACGACATCTCACCCGGCGACGTGTTCTGGGCGGCCTCCGACGTGGGCTGGGTGGTCGGCCACTCCTACATCGTCTACGCTCCGTTGCTCGTCGGCGCCACCACGATCGTGTACGAGGGGAAGCCGGTCGGTACCCCGGACGCCGGGGCGTTCTGGCGGGTGATCTCCGAGTACGGGGTCAAGGCGCTCTTCACCGCCCCGACCGCTTTTCGGGCGATCAAGAAGGAGGACCCGAAGGGTGCACTGCTCTCCGACTACGACCTGTCCTGCCTGAAGTACCTGTTCCTGGCCGGGGAGCGGCTGGACCCGGAGACCTACCACTGGGCCAGCGACCTGCTGCAGATCCCGGTTATCGACCACTGGTGGCAGACCGAGACCGGTTGGGCGATCGTGGCCAACCTGATGGGTTTGGAGCCGCTCCCGATCAAGGCCGGCTCCCCGACCGTCCCCGTGCCGGGGTACGACGTGCAGATCCTCGACGAGGACGGCGAGCAGGTGCCACCCGGCACCGAGGGCGCCATCGCAATCAAGCTGCCGCTGCCGCCGTGCACCCTGCCGACGCTGTGGAAGGACGACGAGCGGTTCGTCGAGAGCTATCTCACCCGCTACCCCGGCTACTACCTCACCGGTGACGGCGGCCACATCGACGCCGACGGGTACGTGTTCGTGATGGGCCGGACCGACGACGTGATCAACGTGGCCGGACACCGGCTGTCGACCGGCGCGCTGGAAGAGGCGGTCGCGAGTCACCCGGACGTCGCGGAGTGCGCCGTCATCGGGGTCAATGACACCCTCAAGGGCCAGGTACCCCGTGGCTTCGTGGTCCTCAAGGCGGCGGTCGACCGGGATCCGGAGGACATCCGCGCCGAACTCGTCGAACGGGTTCGAGACCAGGTCGGTGCCGTGGCGTCGCTGCGCGAGATCGACATAGTCGCCGGGCTGCCCAAGACCCGGTCCGGCAAGATCCTCCGTCGCACCATGCGAGGCATCGCAGAGGGTCGGGACGAGGCGCCGCCGTCGACGATCGATGACCCCGGCGTGCTCGACGCGATGCGGCCCGTGCTACGCCGCGAGCGCGGCTGACCCGGGGCGGCGAGCCGGCTGGGGGCTGGTCGGCCGGCTGGGGGCTGGTCGGCCGGCTGCGCAGCGTACGGCGGTGATCCAGGGCTGGCTGGCCACACCAGGTGGGGGCTGACGGGGCCTGGATCAAGCTGGGATGCTGGGTTACCCCGCGGCGCGCGCAGTCGGGCACCGGCCGGTACGCGCGGCCGCTCGATTACCGCCTCGGCGCGAGCAGTCCGGCACCGGCCCGCCGGTCCGCTGCCAGGTGAGCGGCGGCGGCGGTCAGCGCGGACACCGCGAAGACCGACGGCCAGGCGCCGATCTGCTTGGCCAGCGGGTGCGAGGCGATGAGCGCGGCAACATAGGTCGCGAACAGGACGCCGGCGACCGGCGGCCCGGCGGTCCGGAGCCAGGAGCGGGTGCAGACCCCGCCGACGGCGAAGAACACCAGGCCGCCCAGCGGGCGGCTCCCGGTGGTGCTGGCAGCCAGGTAGCCGCCGATCAGTCCGGCGGCGGCCAGTGGGGCGGTGGGGAGTGCGGTCACCCGTTCACGGTAGAACGTCACGGCGCCCCGACCTCAGCCCACGGTGGCGTGGAAGGCCAGCCCCAGCCCGTAGGTCACCACCGCCGCCCCCGCGCCGATCGCCAGCTGGCGCAGCGCCCGGCGCAGCGGCGGCCCGCCGGAGAGCAATCCGACCGTTGCCCCGGTCACCATCAGTGAAATCCCCACCAGCGCGACGGCGAGGACCAGCGCGGCCGCCCCCTGCGCGCCGAGCAGGAACGGGACCACGGGTACCGCCGCCCCGGAGGCGAAGAAGGCGAAGCTGGACAACGCAGCCTTCACCCCGGTGCCGACGATGCCGTGCCGATCCTCCTCGGCGGCTCCTTCCAGCTCCAGCTCCAGGGTCTGGCTGCGCAGCATCTCGTCCGCTCGGCGCTGCGCCTCCCCGGCGGGCATCCCACGGGCCCGGTACACCAGGGCGAGTTCGTTGGCATCCACGTCCAGCTGGGCGAGGACCGCCCCGGCACTGGTACTCGGCATCGAGGCCGCGAGCAGTTCTCGCTGGGATCGCACCGAGATGTACTCCCCGGCCGCCATCGACAGTGCACCGGAGAGCAGGCCGACCAGCCCGGTGAGTAGGACCGTACGGCTGGCCGCGCCGCCGCCGCTGACACCGAGCACCAGGGCCAGGTTGCTGACCAAGCCGTCGTTGGCGCCGAACACAGCTGCCCGGAAGGTACCGGATACCTTGGCGCGGCCTCGGGACGCGAGCCCGCGGACCACCTCCTCGTGCACCCGCTCATCCGCGGCCATCGCCGGGGTGGCGTCGGCGTCCAGCTCGTACGGCGACCGGCTCTCCAGCCGCTGGGCCAGCGCCAGGACGAACACCGATCCGTATCGGCGGGCCAGCGAGGCGAGTAGTCGAGTCCGCAGGCCGCCGCGCCGCGGCGCCCCCTCCCGGTCACCGAGCAGCCGCCGCCAGTGCGCCGCGTGGCGGTCCTCGGCCAACGCCAAGCCGAGCAGGATCTCGCGTTCCTCCCCGGAGCGGCGGCTGGCGAGGTAGCGGTAGACCGCACCCTCGGCCCGTTCGTCGGCCAGTCGCCGCCGCCACCGGCGCACCGCAGCCGCGGAAGGACCGGCTCGCGTGGAGCCAGCCCGTCTGTGTACTGGCGGTTCGGTGGGTGGCACCTCACGAGGTTCTCAAATGGGCCTGCACGGTGCCACTTCCTCACCTGGTGGCCGCGCCCTTGACCCCGCCAACGCCCTTGATGAACGGGGCGACGGCCTTGAGCACGTCGGCCTTGCTGATCGGCCCGAGACTTCCCGCACGCAGCCGGAGCCGAGCGCCGAGCGACCTCACATGTGGCGGGTCTGGGACGTTTACTAGTCGTGACCCCGGAGACCCAGTCGTGACCCCGGAGACCCAGTCGTGACCCCGGAGACCCAGTCGTGACCCCGGAGACCCAGTCGTGAGCCCGGAGTATCAGTCGTGAGGCTGGAGCCCTTCGACGCCGTGGTGGCCCGGCACGGCCCGACGGTGTTACGGGTCTGCCGAGCGGTGCTGGGGCCGGTGGACGCCGACGACGCCTGGTCCGAGACCTTCCTCGCCGCGCTGCGGGCATACCCCGGCCTGGCCCCGGACAGCAATGTCGAGGCCTGGCTGGTGACGATCGCGCATCGGAAGGCGCTCGACCAACGACGCGCCGACGGCCGCCGAGCCGAGCCGACCGCCGCGCCGCCAGAGCGGCCGGCGCCGGACCGGACGCCCGGCGGTTGGGAGTCAGAGCTCTGGGCCGCCCTCAAGGCGCTGTCGGAGCGCCAACGGCAGGCCATCGCCTACCACTACCTCGTGGGTCTGCCCTATGCCGACGTCGCCGGGGTACTCGGCGGCACCCCGCAGGCCGCCCGCCGGGCTGCCGCCGACGGCATCGCGGCACTCCGCAAGACCTATCGCTACAGCGACCGGATAACGCACCGAGACAGCGAGGAACCCCGATGAGCTCACCCGGCACCACCGCCGCGGCCAGCCTGTTCGCCACCCTGCCGCACGTCGACGACGAGGCTGTCGAGCGGTTGCGGACCCGACTCGCCGCCACCGCCGCCGAAGAGGGGATCCTCGACGTCGGATATCGCTTCGTGGACACCCCGCTCGGTCCCCTGCTGCTGGCCGGGACCGAGGCTGGCCTGGTGCGGGTGGCCTACGCCCGGGAGGATCACGAGCAGGTACTCGCCCAGCTGGCGGCCCGGATCAGTTCCCGGGTGCTGCGGGCCCCGGCCCGGCTCGACGCCGCCGCACGCGAGATCGATGAATACTTCTCCGGCCGGCGCACGCGATTCGACCTGGCCGTGGATCTGCGGCTGTCGACCGGATTCCGCCGGCGCGTGCTGAACCGGCTGGCCCAGATCGGCTACGGGAGCACAGCCAGCTACGCGGCCGTGGCCAGCGCGCTGGGCAACCCCCGGGCGGTGCGCGCCGTCGGGACAGCCTGTGCGACCAATCCGCTGCCCGTGGTGGTGCCTTGCCACCGCGTGGTGCGCTCCGACGGCAGCGTCGGGCACTACATCGGGGGCACCGCGGCCAAGCAGGCCCTGCTCGACCTGGAGGGTGCCGGATGACCCTGCCGCTGGACCTTCCCGACGACCGGCACCGGCGCGAGGTGGCACCGGGCGCGGTGTACGTACCGAACTGGCTCGACCTGGCTACCCAGCAGCGTCTCGTCCAGGCCTGGCGTGGCTGGGCGGCCGGTCCGGTTCCGGCCCGGTCGCCGCGCCTGCCCGGCGGGCACATGATGTCGGTCCGGACGGTGTGCCTCGGCTGGCACTGGCAGCCCTACCGGTACAGCCGGACCGCGGCGGATGCCGGCGGCGCTCGCGTCGCCGCCGTGCCGCAGTGGCTGGCCGACCTCGGCCGGGCCGCGCTGGTCGAGGCCTACCGGGACCCGGTCGCGGCGGCCGGCTACCGGCCGGACACCGTCCTGATCAACTTCTACGATGCCGACGCCCGAATGGGCATGCATCAGGACAAGGACGAGAAGAGCGCCGCGCCGGTGGTGTCGCTCAGCGTGGGGGACAGCTGCCGTTTCCGGTTCGGCAACACCGCCACCCGGGGGAAGCCGTACGCCGACCTCGACCTGACCTCCGGCGACTTGTTCGTCTTCGGTGGACCCGCCCGCTTCGCCTACCACGGCGTGCCCAAGGTCTACCCCGGTACGGCGAATCCGGCGACCGGGCTGGCCACCGGCCGGCTGAACCTCACGATGCGGGTGACCGGCCTGACCTGATCGTGACCGGAACCAGCCAGTCGGCTCGCGGTGGCCGTGGGTCGCGCACCAGGCGGGACAGCAGCAGCCGGGAGGACACCCCGATAACGACGACCGCGAGAGCCCCCAGGCCCGGCGCCCAGCGTCCGGTACGGATCCGGGCGGCGACCCCGGCGACAGCCACCAGCGGGAAAAGCAGGCGGCTCGTGCCGCTGTCCGTGACCGCTCGCACAGCCGGTTCACCGCGGTGCGGCGTAGAGCGCCTGCGCCAACTCGAAGCGGTGTTCGGTGTCGTGGCCGGTTTCGACGGCCGCGGCCGAAGTGGCCAGAACCAGGGCGGCGACCACGGCGGTCAGGGCGCGGCGGGGCCGGGGCGGTTCGGCGAGCAACGCCCGGGTCCGCTCGGTGAGACCTCCCTCGGCGGCGGACAGGGCCGCAGCCGGGATCGGCCCGGCACCCGTGGGGTGACCGGTCAGCCCGGCCCGGGCCAGACCGGCTCTGGCCAGGGCCCGGGCCGCCAGCCGGCGGCTACCCACTTCGGCGGCAGCCACCTCGTCCGCCCACCGCTCGACCGCGATACGCACCGCCCGAGCCACCGGGCGCAGCAGCGGATTTGCCGCGGCGGCCAGTTCGCTGAGTTGCAGGTACAGGTGGTGGCGGTGAGTGAGGTGGGCCGCCTCGTGGGCGAGCAGCACCCGGCGTTCGTCGGCGGCCAGCGCTCGCAGCATCGCGGTGGACACCACGATCCGCCCCCGTACACCCGGCAGGGCGTACGCGTCCGGCGCCTCGTCGTCCAAGATGACCAGACCTTCGGCCGCCGGCCCGAGGCGGCGGCAGATCAACGCCGCGGTGGTAAGTTCGCGACCGCTGAGGACGAGCCGACGCAGCGCCGAGGCCGCCAGCAGCACCATCGCGATTCCGGCGAGCACGCCGCCTGCTGTGGTCAGCGGGCCGCCGGTGCCCACCGCGGCGATCGACCAATGCCCCAGACCCGCGACCAGTGGCAGCTGCGCGATGGCGAGGAAGCCGGCCACGCCGAGCACGAACCCGGTGGCCAGCGCGGTGACCATCGCCGCCACGGTGAGCAGCCGGACGGCGGTCGGCGGTGGCAGCCCGCGACCCAGCCGCCCGGCGAACACGCCGAGACCGACCGCGACGACGGGCGGGAGGAGCATCAGGGAATCCACCGTCAGCCGCCCGGCTGCCGCGAGCCCACGGCGAGCAGCTCGGCGAGCAGCTGCTCGTCCTCGGCGTCAAGGGTGGCGACGAAGCGGGCCAGCACTCCGGCCCGGTCCTCGCCGGCGTCGAGCAGCCGCCGCATCCGGTGGGCGGTCCAGGACGTATCCACCGCCTCCGGTGCGCTCGCCAGCGCATAGGCGTAGGCCCGTCCGGACAGCTCCCGAGTGAGAATCTCCTTGTCGTAGAGCCGGGTCAGCGTGGTCATGACCGTGGTGTAGGCCAGCCCGCCGCCGAGGTCGGCGAGCACGTCGTTCGCGGTCAGCGGCCGCCCGGCGGCCGCCAGCGCGCCCAGCACCTCGCGCTCGAGCGCTCCCCGCGGGCGACCCCCGGACGCGGACATCGCGGCCTCCAAGAACTACGACGGGGTAATCTACTACAAGAGCGGTAGTACGACGAGTACGATAGTGCATCCAGGATGCCACAGGGCCGGGCCACGTACGCGGCATCGGAAAGGACCTCATGCAGCTAGCCGCGGCCATCACCGCGCTCAACCCGCTGGACCCGCACAGCCTGCTGGCCGGCTTGGGCGCGCTCGGAGTGTTCCTTGTGCTGTTCGCCGAGACGGGTTTGCTGATCGGCTTCTTCCTGCCCGGCGATTCCCTGCTGTTCACCGCCGGCCTGCTGTGCACCACCGCAGCGACCTCGACCGTGCACCTGTCCCTGCCGCTCGTCCTGATCGCCGCGGCTGCCGGGGCGTTGCTCGGCGCCCAGGTCGGATACGTCATCGGTCGCCGGGCCGGCCCAGCACTGTTGGACCGAGCAGACCGGCCACGCCTGCGGCAGGCTGTCGTCCGGGCCCGGGAGGCCTTGGACCATTACGGGATCGGCAAGGCGATCGTGCTGGCCCGGTTCATCCCACTGGTCCGTACCGTGCTCAACCCCTTGGCCGGCACGATCGGCGTCCCGGCCCGGGTCTTCACGACCTGGCAGGTGGCCGGCGGGCTAGTCTGGTCCGTGGGGGTCACCCTCGCCGGGTACGCCCTCGGGTCCCGGATCCCGAACATCGACCGTTTCCTGTTGCCCATCGTCGCCGCCGTCATCGTCGTGTCGCTGATCCCGGTGGCTCTCGAGCTGCGCCGGGCCCGCGCCACTCCCCGCCGAGCCGCGGCCCGGGTGCCGCAATGAACGAGCTGCGCCACCTCGACGACCGGCTCCTGACAGACGCCAACACCTTCGCCCGGCACACCGGCTGGCTGCACGGGCCGCTCGCCGACTACGCCCGCTATGGCGTCGTGCTGTTCGCCGGCCTGTTGCTGGCCGGGCTCCTGATAGCCCGTACCCGCCAGGCCCGCACCCTGGCCGCCGCCGGCTGGGCGTGCCTGGCCACCGTGGTGGCGGTCGCGGTCAACCAGCCCCTCGGCAGGGCGGTGCACGAGGCCCGGCCCTACGCCACCCACCCGCACCTGCTCGTCCTGGCCGGTCGGACGAGCGACTTCTCCTTTCCCAGCGACCACGCGGTGATGGCCGGCGCGGCCGCCGCCGGGCTGCTCCTGGTGTCCCGCCGACTGGGTGCGGTCGCCGTCGCCGCGGCTGTGCTGATGGCCGTGGCTAGGGTCTACATCGCCGCGCACTATCCGTGGGACGTTCTCGCCGGCCTCGCCTTCGGGGCCGCGGTGGCCGGTCTCGGGTGGCTGGTGGTGCGTCGGCCGCTCACCGCACTGGCCGGGCGGCTGCGCCGCCTACCGGGGCTGCGCGGCGTTCTTGGGTCGCCGGGGAGCGACCCCTCGACGGCACCGGCCAGCCTATGAGCGGCGTGCTCGACGCCATCCTCAACGCGCCGGCCTGGGCGGTGTACGGGCTGGTCGGGCTGCTGGTCTTCGCCGAGGACGCGCTGTTCGTGGGCTTCGTGCTGCCCGGCGAGACCGCAGCCATCCTCGGCGGCGTAGCCGCCAACCGCGGGCACGTCGCGGTGGGGACTGTGCTGATCGTCGTCGTCGCGGCGGCCATCGTCGGTGACACCGTCGGGTACGAGGTCGGGCGCCACGTCGGCCCCCGGGTGTTGAGCCTGCGGGTCTTCGACAAGCGCCGGGCGCGCCTGGAGGACGCCCAGAAGTTCCTGGCCCGCCGTGGCGGCTCCGCCGTCTTCCTCGGCCGCTGGATCGTGTTCTTCCGGGCCGTCATGCCGCTGCTGGCCGGGACTGCCCGCATGCCCTACCTGAGGTTCCTCGCCTTCAACGCCGCCGGCGGACTAGCCTGGGGGTCGGTGGCCGTGCTGGTCGGCTACTTCGCGGGCGCGTCCTACCTTCAGGTCGCCCATAAGCTGGGCAGTGGCGCGGCCGTGGTGGCGCTGATCCTGCTGCTCGTCGTTCTGCTGTTCTGGCGCGTCCGGCGCCACCGGGCGCAGCGACAGGCGGAACGGCCTGCGGACCAGCGGGCGCAAGCGTGAAACCGGTCATTGCCCACGCGTGCCGGGCACCGTGGACCCGCCCAGCCGACCAAAGAGGAGTCTCGTGAAGCGATCCATCTCCGTCCCGGTCGTCGCCCTCGCCCTGGCGTTGACCGCTGCGGCATGCGGCGGTGCGAACGAGGCCGTGACGACGCCGGCGGCGGTCCAGGGCGCCCCGGTGGTGGTCGGACGGCCGGCACCGGGCTGTCCGAAGGTGGTCGTCGCCGCCGGAGACATCGTCAACGTGGTCAGCATCGCGGACCGCACCGGCCGTCTGGCCGCCGCGCAGCACCCCAGCCGGGTCCTGGTGCTCGGTGACGAGCAGTACAACAGCGGCGCGCTCGCCGACTACCGCGCCAAGTACGACCGCACCGCCTGGGGGCGGCTCAAGCCGATCACCAAACCCGTACCGGGCAACCACGAGTACCGCACGCCGGGCGCGGCCGGCTACTTCACCTACTTCGGCAACCCGGCGCCCTACTACGGCTACGACGCCGGCTGTGGCTGGCGGGCGTACGCGCTGAACAGCGAGATCGGTCTGACCGCCCAGGTCGCCTGGCTGCGCCGCGACCTGGCCGCCCATCCCGGCGCACCCGTACTGGCGTACTGGCACCGGCCGCGCTGGTCCTCCGGTACCGAACACGGCAGCGATCCGGCGATGCAACCGTTCTGGACCGCGCTGGCCGGCCGGCGGGGGATCGTGCTGAACGGGCACGAGCACAACTACGAGCGGTTCGCCGTCGTCGGTCACCTGCGAGAGTTCGTGGTCGGCACCGGCGGAATCCAGCACCTACTCCTTCGGCACCCCGATCGCCGGCAGCCAGGTGCGTATCGCGCACACCCCCGGCGTGCTGCGGCTCGCCCTCGCCTCCGGCGGCGGCTACAGCTGGACGTTCCTGAACCTCGCCGGGGCCGCGCTCGACCGCGGGGTCGGCTGATGCCGGCACCGGAGGATGCCGGGCCGGCGCACCCGTTCCGGCTGGATCGACGTGCCCTGCTCGCTGTCGGCCTGCTCGCCGCCGCGGCCGGATGCCGGTCCTCCGCCGGCACCGGCGCGGCGCACGCGTCGTCGGCCGGCGCGACGCCCACGCCGGCGAAGCAACCGACACCCACCCCGCCACACCTGCCGGCGCAGGTGGAGGCCGGCCCCAGGAACGAGCCCCGGGTGGCGCTGACCTTCCATGGCGCCGGCGATCCGGCCCTGGCGATCGCCCTGCTGACCGAGGCCGGGCGGGCCGGGGCGCCGGTCACCGTGCTGGCGGTGGGTTCCTGGCTGGAGCGGTATCCGGCGCTGGCTCGCCGTGTCCTGGACGGTGGCTGCGAACTGGGCAACCACACCTACACCCACCCCGTCCTGCCGCGGCTGGGCGCCGGGGCGGCCTACCGCGAGATCGCCCGCTGCGCCGACGTGCTGCGCCGCCTCACCGGATCGCCGGGCCGTTGGTTCCGGCCCTCGGGCACCCCGCGGGCGACGGCCACCATCGAGCTGGCCGCCCGCCGGGCCGGCTACCCGACGTGCCTGGCCTACGACGTCGACCCGCGGGACTACACCGACCCGGGTGCCGCCGCGGTGACCTCCCGGCTGCTGGCGGCGGTCCGGCCGGGGTCGGTGGTCAGCCTGCATCTCGGGCACGCTGGCACGGTCGCCGCCCTGCCGGCGATCCTGGACGGGCTGCGCCACGCCGGGCTCACCCCGGTGACGGTCTCGACGCTGCTCGGCGTCCCGGCATGAGGGGGCGGATGCGTCGCGCCGGACCGTTGGTGCCCGGCCTGCTGGCGGGGTTGCTGGTCGCGCTGCTGGCCGCCGGGTGTACCGGCGTCCCGCCGTCGGCCGCCCCGAAGACGGGCAGCAGCTCGGCGGCCCCGGCCTCCCAGCCGTCCGGGACCACACCGGGCAATCGCCGGACCACCTTGCTGCCCGGCATGCCGCCACCGCTCCGCCCGGACGACGTCTACGCCGCGGACCGGGCTGGTCAGCTCAGTCCCACCGTGCGCAACGATCCGGCGCGGGTGTACGTACCCAACAGCCTGAGCAACACGGTCGACGTGATCGACCCGGCGACGTACCGCGTCGTCGCCTCCTACCGGGTCGGGCGGCAGCCGCAGCACGTCGTGCCGTCCTACGACCTCAAGACGCTGTGGGTGAACAACGACCTCGGCAACTCCCTGACGCCGATCAACCCGCGCACCGGCCGGCCGGGGCGCGTCGTCCCGGTCACCGACCCGTACAACCTGTACTTCACCCCGGACGGTCGCTCGGCGATGGTGATGGCCGAGGCCCGGCGCCGGATCGACTTCCGGGACCCGCACACCATGGCCCTGCGCCACTCACTCGCCGTCGGCTGCTCGGGGGTCAACCATGCCGACTTCACCGCCGACGGCCGGTTCTTCCTGGCCACGTGTGAGTTCTCCGGCCAGCTCATCGCGGCCGACACCGGCGGGCAGCGAGTTCTCCGGCGCATCGTGTTGCCCCGCGGGTCGATGCCGCAGGACGTCAAGCTCTCCCCGGACGGCCGGACGTTCTACGTCGCCGACATGGCGGCCGGGGGGCTGTGGCGGATCGACGCGAGCGGCTTTCGGCGTACCGGCTTTCTCCGCACCGGACGCGGGGCGCACGGGCTCTACGTCAGCCGCGACTCGCGGTACCTCTACGTCAGCAACCGCGGCGAGGGCTCGATCTCGGTGCTGAGCTTCGCCTCCGGGCGGGTCGCCCGCACCTGGCACCTTCCGGGCGGCGGCAGCCCGGACATGGGTGGGGTGTCCTCGGATGGCCGAGTGCTGTGGCTCAGCGGGCGCTACGACAGCGTGGTGTACGCCATCGACGTGGTGCACTGGCGGCTACTCCGCACGATCAAGGTCGGCGGTGGGCCGCACGGGTTGTGCGTCTTCCCCCAGCCCGGGCGCTACTCCTTGGGGCACACCGGGATTTACCGCTGACCGCGGTCGCTACCCGGCCGGCAGCGAGACCACGAACGTGGCGCCGCCCGTCCCGGTCGGCGCCACGCTGATGGCAGCGCCGTTCGCCTCGGCGAGCCGGCGGGCCAGTGCCAGTCCCAGGCCGGCCCCGGAGTGCCCGTCGCCGGGATCCCCCCGCCGGCCCGGTTCGAAGATCTCCGTGCGCAGGTCGACCGGAACTCCGGGGCCGTCGTCCGTCACCTCGATCAGCGGGCCGGCGGTCCCCGGACGGGCCCGCACGGTGACGCGGCTGCGCGCGTAGCGCACCGCGTTCTCCAGGACCGGCGCGAGGATGCGTTCCAAGACGTTCCCCTCCAGGCCGGCCACCAGCGGGGCTTGCCGCTCCGACGCGACGACGGTGACGGCGGTGGCCGGCGGCGCGGCGGAGCGGATCGTGGACACCGTCCGGTCCAGGACGGGTTGCACCTCGCACCGACCCGGCAGTGTGCTCGCGTCGGACCGGGCGGCGGCCAGCAGGGTTTCCAGGATCCGGTTCATCGCCTCGGCGCTGTCGGCGATCGCCTGGTGCGCGGCGGCCAGCTCGGCCGGCCCCCGTGGGCGACTGCGGATCAGCTCGGTTTCGGCCACGATGCGGGCCAGCGGGGTGCGCAGCTCGTGCGAGAGCTCCGCGGAGAGTTGCTGCTCGTGCCGCAGCACGGCGGACAGCCGGTCGAGCAGCCCGTCCAGGGTGGCGGCCAAGGCGTCGAGCTCCAGGGGCCGACGCGCGGAACCGAAACGCCGCCCCACGTGCCGAGAGCTCCATTCGGCCGCCTGGTCGGTCATGGCGGCGACCGGGCGCAACGCCCGCTCCACGTTGACCCTGGTGATCAGGAACATCACGGCCAGCAGGAGTAGGCCGAGCCCGACCGAACCCAGTTGGGCCAGTTCCTCGGTGCGCTCGTAGGACTCCAGGGTGAGGCTGGCGACGACGGTGCCCACCTGCCGAGAACCGGACCGCAGCGGTAGGGCGTAGAACCGCACCGAGTCCGGCTCGGAAAGTTGGGCGTACCGCTCGCCGCCGCCGACCAACTCCGTCACTGCCTGCTGCACCCGCGCCGAGGCGGACGGGCGCCGCACCGCAGTGCCGCCCTGGAACACCCAGATCCCGGCATCGATCGACGCGTCGTCGCGGGCGTCGGCCAGCCGGACCGACCCGGTGGGGCCGACGTCCACGGTGTCCGCGACGGCCACCGCCCGGCTGCGCAGGACCTCGTCCGCCTGCATCCGGAGCTGATTGCCGAGCAGCACGTTGAAGCCGATGGTCAGCACGGTGATCCAGGCGGCCGTGACGCCGAGGGAGGCCAGCGCCAGCCGGTTGCGCAGGCTGCGCGGCGGGTGCGGCCGCCAGCGACGGATCATCCGTACCGGTAGCCGACGCCGTGCGCGGTCTCGATCGTGCTGGCCGAGTGGACCTCGCGCAGCTTGCGGCGGAGCCTGGCGATGTACTGGTCCAGCGTGTTGTCGTGCACCACCGCGCCGTCGGGCCATCCCACCCGGATCAGCTCGCGCCGGCGCAGCACGGTGCCGGCACCGGCGACCAGGGCGCCGAGCAGTCGGTACTCCGTGGGGGTGAGCGGCGCGGACAGCGGACCGGCGCAGAGCGCGTGGGTGGCCGGGTCCAGCCGCAACTCGCCGGTCGCGGCCGGCGGGGGGACGCTGGCCCGCCGCAGCAGCGCCCGCAGCCGGGCGGTGAGTTCGGTGAAGTGGAACGGCTTGGTGAGGTAGTCATCCCCCCCGGCCGCGAAGCCCGCCAGCCGGTCCGGCACCTGGTCCCGAGCGGTGAGGAACAGCACGGGGGCCGTCACGCCGCGGGCCCGCAGCGCCTGGCAGAGGTCGCGACCGTCGGCGTCCGGCAGCCCGATATCCACCACCAGCGCGTCGAAGCCGGATTCGGCGAGGCGCAGCGCCGCGGCCGCGTCCGCGGCGGTCACCACCGTGAAGCCCTCTTCCCGCAAGCCACGGGCCACGATGTCCCGCAACGGCGCGTCGTCCTCGATGACCAGGAGACGGCCGGATATCACCCCCGTAGTCTGCCCCTTCGCAGCCCTCCGGGAGGCCTGGCGGCCAAGGTGGAGCCGGCGAGGCGCTCGCTGCGCAGCCGGTCGACCGCAGCGAGTCGCAGCGGCGACAGTTCCGTACCGAGGACCCGGCTGAGCAGCAGGTCGGCCAGCGCCGGATTGCGCGCCAGTACCGGGCCGTGCAGGTAGGTCGCCAGGATGCGGCCCTGCACGGCTCCTTCCACGCGGGGAGCCGGGTCACCGGCGGGCGGGTCGTCGTTGCCGACGCCGCGTCGTACGATCCCCAGGGCGCTCGCCGCGGGCCCCAGCCGGGTCGCCCCGCCGTGGTTCTCGAAGCCGGTCAGCAGCGGCAGCCCGAGCCGGGCGTCGGGGGCCACGATGACCTCGCCCACCGCCCGGCGCGGCAGCCGGCCGGTACTCAGGTCCAGCAGCCCCAGCCCGGCGGCGGCGGTGCCCTCGCCGGTACGGAAGGTGGTGCCGAGTAGCTGCAGCCCGGCGCAGACCGCGAAGACGTGCGCGCCGTCGGCGACCGCGCCGGCCAGACCGCCGCCCCGGCGCAGGCCGGCCAGCGCGACGGTCTGGGCGTCGTCCTCCCCGCCACCGAGCACGTAGAGGTCGCAGCTTCGGGGCACCGACTCGCCGAGGTTGACCCGGACGACCTCGGCCGGCAGTCCGCGCCAGGCCAGCCGCTGCTGGAGCACCCGGACGTTCCCGCCGTCGCCGTAGGTGCCCAGCAGCTCCGGGTAGAGCACGGCGAGTCGCACGGCCGACGGGCTCACAGTTCCAGCGCGGCGCGGGTGAAGACGGTGTAGTTGCCGACCAGGTAACACCGCTCGGCACCGAGCTGCGTGATCCCGTCCAGCGGGTCGGCGACCGTCGAGTGGTCGACGCCGGCGTAGAGCAGCCGGACCGAAAGGTCGGCCGCCCGCTCCCCGGCAGCCACTACCCGCCGGCCCCGCAGTGCCTCGAACGGCACGTCCCACAGCCACGACGGATCGGCCCCGTCCGCGGTGCGTGCGTTGATGCCGAGGACCACCGGTACCGGGTCGGTGCTGATCAGCTCGAGCGTTTCCAGCCAGCCGGCCGGGTTCTTGGCCAGCAGGAGGCGCACGGCGCAGTTCCGATACCGGATGGTCCGGTATCGGCCGGATACCTCGGCGACGCTGCGCATCTCCGTCAGGGCACGCCCGACCGGTATGCCGAACTCCGCGGCGGCGGCCGCGGCCATCGCCGCATTCGCCCGGTTCGCCCGGCCGGGAAGGCCGAGGGCTAGGGGCAACCGCTGGGAGTCGGGGCTGCGCAACCCATCGCCGTCCAGGCTCCAGGTCGGATACGGCCGGGCCAGCCCGCAACGGGCACATGACCAGTCCGGGACGGGTGAGGACCAGGGCTGCCGGCAACGCGGGCACAGCACCGAGTCGGAGCGCCACGGCTGGCCCGCGGCCACCCAGGTGACGTCGCGGCCGCTGGGCCGGGCGCTGCGGACCGCGGCTGCCACCAACGGGTCGTCCGCGTTCGCGACGACGCGCAGGGTGGGCGCGTCGGCGAGGGCCGCGGCCCAGCGCTGCTGGTGGCCGGCAACCTCCCCGAATCGGTCGAGCTGGTCCCGACTGAGGTTGAGCAGCAGCAGGACGGCGGGGTCGAGGTCGCGGATTGCCCTAGGCAGCGCGACCTCGTCCACCTCCAGAGCCGCCATCGGTACCCGGCGGTGCCGGTCCCGCAGCAGCGTCGCGGCCAGACCGGCGTACAGGTTCGAGCCGTCGCTGTTGGACAGCACCGGACCGAGCGACCCGAGCGCGGCGGCGAGGTACCGAGTGGTGGTTGTCTTGCCGTTGGTCCCCGATACCAGGGCGAACCGGCGCCCGGCGGCGAGCTGGCGCAACCCGTCAGGCGCGGCCCGCAACAGCACCCGGCCGGGGATGGTGCCCCCACCGCCCCGGCCGCAGAGCCGGGAGGCCGCCCCCGCGGCGCGGCCGGCCTCGGCGGCGGCCAGAGTCAGCAGCGGCGGCCTGCCGGGCCGACGATCCGAGGAGGGGTCGGGGTGCAGCGACGGCCCAGTGAGCGCGATGACCATACGCCCAGCCTGCGTCTGCGGACATGAATGGCGCCTGAGCGTTCCTGTTCAGGTCCCCATCAGCGCACCGCCAATGCCCGAACCCTTACCGGGCTACGACGCTACGGTCGGTAGGCGTCGGCGCGTCCACGCACATCGAGGACGATGACGATGTGTCGGTGATCGTCGATGCGGTAGCGCACGCGGTAACTGCTGCCTCGCGCGACCCACTGCCCGGTATAGGGCGCACGCAGCGGTTTACCGAGTCGATGCGGGTTGTCGCGCAGCGGGCGGTCGATGAGTTCCCACGCTGCGGCGGCCACCTTCACGGGTAGCTCGTCGGTCAGGGCGAGGCGCGCGGGTCGGGCAAGCTCCACGCCGAATCTCACGCCGCGGCGGTGGCCCGCCGCACCCGCTCCGCGACGAGCCTGCCCATGTCCTCGCCGCTGGTCACGTCCCCTGCGCCGAGCGACCGCTCGGCTGCGGCGCGGCGTTCCTGATCGACCGGATCATTGAGCAGCGCCAAGGTTTCCATGATCGACTCGTAGTCGCCGACCGAAAGGACGACGGCCGTCGGCGTGCCCTTGCGCGTGATCAGCGTGGAGTGGGTGCGCGCCACGTCGTCGATGAGCGCCGACAAGCGGTTCCGGACGGTCGCGAGTGGCAAAGTTAGCATAGCCAGTATACGAGCCACTCGTGGCCTGATCCGCCGTACGGTCGCAGCGTCAGCTTCCGCCGGAGGTGGTGACCGCGGCGGTGCCGCTGGTCGTCGGGGCGCTGTTACTGGTCGTCGAGGTGGTGGAGTTGCTGGCAACGCTGCTGGTGGAGCCGGTGTCTGCGGTCGTGGCCGCGGTGCCGGTCGTTCCGGAGCCGGCGGTGTGGGCGCCGAGCCCCAGCGCGAGGGCGGCGGCGCCGACGAGCGCGCCGCCGCCGGTGATGGCGGTGAGGGTACGCACCCGCGCGCGCGCCCGGTCGCGGTCGGCGCTGGTGCCGCGGGTGAGGCCGAGCCGGGCGGCGTCGGCGGGATATGAGGGGCGGTTGATGTCCATGCCTCGACCCTGCCGCGCCCGGCCGTGCCGGGCCTGTTCGGCAACTATGCCCGGGCTGTGAGGCATCAGGTTTCGGTGCGGAGGAAGGCAAGCGTGGGACAGGCCGCCGCCGCTCGGCGAGCATCCGCGAGCAGCGCAGCGGGCAGCGGCTCGCCGTCGACCACCGGGTAGCCCCACTCATCGAGCTGCACCCGCTCCGGCAGCAGCTCGGCACAGATGCCGTGCCCGGTGCACGCGATCGGATTGACCCGGACCCGCACGGTTACCTCCAGCTTCCGGGGGCGGCCGTCGGCAACGGCAGCCACGGGCGGGCGGTCGCGTACCGGCAGGGTCGCCCGCCGCGGTGCGCCGCCACGTCGCCGGCGAAGACGGACAGGGCGCTGGCGACGAAGCGCACCGCGCCATCGGGATGCCGGCACGCGCCGCGTCCGGGGACGATGGCCAGCCAGCGGTCGAGGTGGGGGGCCAGCGCCTCCTCCCACGGGCCGAAGGCAAGCCGGTGCAGCGCGCCGGCGATCGCCGGTAGGCCGCGGATGCACGGTCCGCACTGGCCGGCGCTGTGCGCCGCGAGGTACCCGGCGACCCGGGCGGTTTCGGCCAGTCCGCAGGCCTCGGCCGGCAGTCCGAAGACGATCCCGGCGCCCAGCGCCCCGCCGGCAGCGGCCAGCGCAGTGGAGGTCAGCGGCAGCTCGGCGGCCCGGGCCGCCGGCAGCCAGGTGCCGAAGTATCCGCCGACCAGCACAGCCTGATACGGCTCGCCGGGGGAACCGCACGCATCCAGCACCGCCTGCATTCGGACGCCGGTCGCTACCTCGACCACCCGCGGTGGGGCCGGTGGGCCGGTCACCGTCACCAGCATGGTGCCGGGTTGCCCGGGGTCGCCGACCGCGCGGAACCAGTCTGGGCCGTGCCGGGCGAGCAGGGCAACCTGCGCCAGGGTCTCGACGTTGTTCACCAGCGTCGGTCGCTTGTCGACGCCTTGTTCGAAGGGCCGCGGCGGGGTGAACGTCGGCTTGGCCGCGCCGCCGTTGAGCCAGTGCACGGCGGCGGATTCCTCACTGGCGACGTACCAGGCCGGGATCTCCTGCACTGCGACCCGCACCGGGTCCAGGCCGACCCGGTTCCGCTCGGCGACCGCACGACGCGCGGCCGCGGCGGCCGGACTGCCCCGGTGCACCAGCAGGTGGGCGGCCTCGGCTCCGACGACCCGGGCGGCGACCTGCATGCCGTCGAGCACCAGATGCGGCAGCCGGGTGACCAGCAGGCTGTCCTTGTGGCTCGTGGGCTCCCCGTCGCAGCCGTTGGCGACCACGACGCTCGGGCGTCCAGCCAAGGCGACGGCTCGCATCTTCCGCCCGGTGGGAAAGCCCGCGCCCCCGCGTCCGCGCAGGCCGCTGCGTTCCACCGCCTCGAGCAGCGCGGTTCGGGAAACGCGGCCGGGCGCCGGAAGCGGGCCGCACGCGCCGTTGTGGGCCGGCAGGGTCAGCGCGCCGTCCGCGGGGAGCCCGTCGAGCAGTCGCGGCCGCGGGAGCAGCGTCCGGGGCGCCGGGCCGGGCCCGGTCATCGTGTCCCGCCGCGGAGGCTGGCCAGCACAGCGACCGGCTGCCGACCGGCGAGTACCCGGACGGCCGCGGCCGCGGCGACGACGACCAGGCAGGCGGCGCCGAGCCACACCCCCCAACGGTGATGCGCCGCGTCCGTGCCCGTGTTCAGGAAGTGCAGCAGGGCCAGCAGCCAGGCGGCGTAGGAGCTCCAGTGCACCGCGCGCCACAGCGCAGCGGGCAGTCGGGTCCGCAGCAGGCTGGTGAGGGTCAGCAGGACCAGCAGGTCCCAAGCCGCCGTACCCAGAGCCACCCAGGGCCGGCGGTAGGGCGAGAGGCCGGGGACGATCAGCGCGTACCAGCCGACCGTCACGTAGGAGTCCAACAGAGTGCTGAGGATATGGACCCCGAGGAAGCCAACGCCGAGTAAGGCCAGGTTGCGGTGCAGCGCCTGGGTGGCGAACCGCGGCCACGCCCGGCTGGCCAGCGCCCGCTGGGTCGCGGCGACGCCGAACGCGGTGGTGGCGGTGAGCAGCAGGAACGCGGCGATCCCGGTGCTGCGACTGAGGTACCAGAGCGGGTTGTCGGCGAAGCCCGTGGCGGCTGCGGTGAGGTTCATCGGGACAGCGCAGTCGGGTGCGATCGGTGAGTGGCCCCGGCCACCGGCCACCCGCCGAGAGCCAGGACGTTGCCGGAGTGGCCAACCAGGCGAGCGGCGAATCCCCGGGCCGCCAGCCAGTCGGCGGCGCCGTCACCGGCGACCACGGCGGCGGTCGACGCCGAGTTCGCCAGCAAGCAGGTGTCGGCGGCGACGCTGACCGTGCGCCAGGGACCAGAAGCCGGCGAGGCGGTGCGCGGGTCGAGGATGTGGTGGATCTCCGAGCCGCCGCGGTGCCACCGCCGGGCCCGGGTGCTGGAGGTGGCGAGGCCGCCGGCAGACACGGCCACGGTCTCTGCCGGGCCGTCGGGAAGGTCGGGGTCGCTGAGATCGGTCACGGCCACCGGCCAGCCGTTCCCCGGCGACGGACCGGCGACCGCGAGGTCGCCGCCCAGGTTGACCAGTACGCCGCAGGCTCCCTCGGCGGCCGCGTCGGTGGCTGCCAGGTCGCTAGCCAGGCCCTTCGCCGTCGCTCCCAGATCGACCGTCGTACCGGGCGGGATCCGGACCCGGAGTTCGTCGTATCGTAGGTCGACCGCCCGCCAGGTCACGTCCGGGCGAAGCCGCACCGCTACCGGTGGCCCGTCCGGCGGAATGTGCCGATAGGTGCGGTCGTACCCGAGGTCAACCAGCGACCGGCCCACCGTGGGGTCCACTAACCCGTCGGTCCACGCCGCCGCGTCGATCGCCGCCCGCAGGGCGCGGGCGAACAGTGGTGACACGTCGAGCCAGGAGCCTCGCGCGCTGTTCAGTCGGGTCAGTTCGGAGTCGGCTCGAAACCGGTTGGCGGCCGCATCGATTCCTTCGAGCAACCGCTCGACCGCCCGGCGCGCGGTCGGCAGTACCGCCGGCTCGGTGACGATCACCTGCGCGGAGGTGCCGAGCGCCGGCCAACGCGCCGCCGCCCACCCGGACGCTGAGATGGCCTCAGCCTGCCGATCGGCCCGGGCGTGGGGTGGATCAGATATGACCGAGCTGGGCATGACGGGTCCTTCGGGGTCGGGGGATTCCGGTCGGGTGGTCCGAGGCCGGGGCTCTGACGGCGGTCCTCGTCGGTGGGTCAACGGGCCGCGGCGAGCGCCGGTGGTGGACGGGCGCCGATCGGGTCACGCCCTCGTACCAGGTCAGCGCCGGTGGCACGGTCGTTCGGCGGCAGAGGGCGCGAACCTCAGCGACTAGCCGATCCGGCGTCGCCTGACCCAGTACCCGGGCGCCAGCACGACGAGCCGCCGCCCGCTGACGCGCCGTCGGCGGGCCCGCGGTTGCGGCGAGTAGCGGTGTGCCGTCGAGCAATTGGGCGACCGCTACCAACTCGGCCGGCTCGGGATCGAGGAGGACCGCCACGTCGGCCCGCCGGCTGCCCGACTTGGGGACGACGACCAGGTGCGCGATACGGCGCAGCGCGCGAGCTTCCGCAGCGGCGCTGCGTCCAGCGGGCGGGTTCAGCCAGACGTCGACGTCGAACTCGCGCCGGCGAAGCGATGATCCGAACATGCTGCGCCTCCCATTCCGGCGGGTCTTCCTCCGTGTTGGGAACCACGCTGGCCGCCGGCGCTGTGCGGTGGCTGTGCGCATCGTGAGCGACGGCTATGACGTCACGTAGCTGCCAGGCCGGTGTCGCTTTTGGGCATGGTGGCCGCGAGGCCGACGATGCCGGTGCACAGGAGTGCCGGCACGGCCATCGCGTGGTGCAGTCCCAGGTGGTTGACGAGCAGGCCGACCGCGGCCGGCCCCGACAGGAACGCGGCATATCCGAAGGTCACGACGACGGCGAGCACTCGGCCACCGCCGATATGTCCGGCGACCGCGTACACCTGGGGCGCGATCATGCCGACGCCGAGTCCGACCAGAGCCCAGCCGACAAGCAGCAGCGGCAGGGCGCTGACCACGGTGACGGTGCCGTAGCCGAAGGCGGCGCAGGTGCCGCCGAAGCGGACGACTGCGCGGCGGCCGTAGCGAGCGACCAGACGGTCGCCGAGCAGGCGGATGAGGACCATAAAGCCGGTGACCGCGACGATGCCGAGGGAGCCGGTGGTGGAGTCGACCCGAGCCACCTCGGTGACGTGCAGGGCTGACCAGTCGGTGGCGGTGCCCTCGGACAGCCCGAACCCCAACGCCATAATCGCGAGCAGCCAGGCGACGGGCGGGATCTTCGTTCGGACGCCGTCGATGCTGTGTCGGATGACCGCCGTGGGTGGAGTGATCTTGTAGGCGACGACGAGAGCGACGACCGCCAGCGCAGCCAGAAACAGCATGAGTGGCAGGACAATCCCCGCCCCTCGCAGGTCGAGCAGCGTCGCCATCAGGAGGACGCTTCCGGCGCCGACGAATCCGCCGAGTGACCACAATGCGTGGAACGAGCTCATGATCGGACGTTGCCGGGCGCCCTCCACCTGAACTGCCACAGCGTTCATCGCGACGTCCATGGAGCCGTTGCCGAGACCGAGCACCACCGCGCCGACGACCGCGACGGGGTAGGTCGCGGCGAATGCGAACGTGGCTGCCGCGGCGATGAGGAGCGGGAGACCGGTCAGCGCGACCTGGCGGCCCCCGATCGCGTCGGACAGTCGACCGCCGACCTGCATCGCCACGATGCCGGCCACGCCGGCGGTGAAGAGCAGGATGGCGATGTGGGTGGCGTCGATACCCAGTCGCTCGCGGATGGACGGTAAGGCACCCCCGTATCCGCCGATGATGAGCCCGTTCACCGCGAAGAGGAGGCCCACCGCACCGACGGACCGATGGCTGGCGAGGCGTACGGTCAGGTCTCGCGCCGGCGCCGTGGTCGAGGGGATCAAGGGCTGGTCCTGGATTCGGCGGCAAGAGGGCAGGGCGGCAGCGTACTCGGCGGCGGAGTTCACGGGTGGGTGCTCGTGACTCGACCACGGCGTTGGGTTCCAACGCGCTCCTCGGTATCGACCTCCTTCCACATGGCGCACAACCGGCCCGAGTCGCCCCAATCTGGGGACTACCGGCGTGTTCGCGGTACAGGGGTAGCGCAGTGCCTCGCCCAGCGCGAGACGATGAGGCCACGATGCGCGTGGAAGTGGTCTGGACCGCGATCTCGTCCGCGTCCAGGATGTGTCGCGCTAGAGTCGGCCACTCATACCCTGCCGAGCTCGCTCGCGGGTGGCCGCCAAGTGGGCCGCGACCGGCTGGCGGAGCTGGCGTGGCGATGGTTGGCGGGCGGCCTGCACCCAGCCCGGGAGTCAGCGAGCTGTGCTGTCACCGCTGATCCTCGCCGGGCAGTCGGTGGTGAGAGGGGACTGCGTGGCGTGGTCACGGGGTCGAACATGTTCTGGCGTCCATCGGCTTGGCCCTGGGGGCGGCTTCGCAGGCGCTCAAGCGGGCTCCGCTCCCGGCTCGCGCACGACGTGGACGGCACCGCCGCGGTGCTCGCCACGCCAGGCCCGGTCGCGGACTTCGCTCCAACCTGCACGCGGCGGTGCGCGACGGTTTCGTCGCCACCGCCGTCGCCGCCGCCGTCACCGCGGTCGCGGTATCGGTCATGTCCCGCTGGACCGAGCCGCTGTCCTTCGGGCTGAGCGCCCCGTCCGGCTGACCCTGCCGGGTCTCAGCTGTCGCCGGGCCCCATCACGGACCGCTCGCGGGAGTCCTCGCCCATCACCGACTCCTCGGCCTGGGCAGCGTCGCCGCCCATCACCGACTCCTCGGCCTGGGCAGCGTCGCCGCCCATCACCGACGGCTCCTCGCGATCGTCGTCACCGCGGCCCAGCACCGGCTCGTCGCGACCCTCCTCACCCATCACGGAGTCCTCATGGTCGTGGTCGCCGTGGGGCTGGCCGTACTCGGCGCTTCCCGCGTCGTCGCGGACCCCGTCGTCGTCGTGCACCGTCATCGCCCACCTCCGGAGGGACCGCGGCTCCAGCGCCGCGGTGAGCGGAATCGTACGCGGCGCCGCCGACCGGACGGACCCGCCGTCCTCACCGCGCCTTGCGTGCGGGCAGGGTGCCGGGTCCACCGGGTGGCGCCCCGCGCAGTGCTGCACAGCTCGGTCACAGCAAGTGCATAGCCAGCGCCCACCCTGGTGGGGCACAGTAGGCGCATGACGACCATGGACGCCACCCCCCGCGGCACAACTCGTACCGGGAAGGTGCCGGTGGGTGCCAGCCGTGAGGTGCTGGCCCGCCCGGACGGCAGCCCGGTGCGCGTTCTGGTGGTCGACGACGAGGCGACGCTGACCGAGTTGCTGTCGATGGCGTTGCGGTACGAGGGCTGGGAGGTGCGCAGCGCGCCCGACGGCCTGAGCGCGGTACGCACCGCCCGGGAGTTCCGCCCGGACGCGGTGGTACTCGATGTCGGGCTGCCCGACATCGACGGGCTGGAGGTGCTGCGCCGCCTGCACGCCGAAACACCGCTGGTACCGGTGCTCTTTCTCACCGCCCGCGACGCGGTGGAGGACCGGATCGCCGGGATCACCGCCGGCGGCGACGACTACGTCACCAAGCCGTTCAGCCTGGAGGAGGTGGTGGCTCGACTGCGCGGCCTGATGCGCCGGGCCGGTGCTACCGCCAGCCGGGGCACGTCGGTGCTGGCCGTCGGCGACCTGGTCATGGACGAGGACAGCCGGGAGGTACGCCGGGGCGACGTGCTGGTCGAGTTGACCGCCACCGAGTTCGAATTGTTGCGGTACCTGATGCGCAATCCGCGCCGGGTGCTGAGCAAGCCCCAGATCCTGGACCGGGTGTGGCACTACGACTTCGGTGGCCAGGCGAACGTCGTCGAGCTGTACATCTCCTACCTGCGGAAGAAGATCGACGCCAGCCGGCCCCCGATGATCCATACCGTTCGCGGCGCGGGGTACGTCCTCAAGCCGGCCGACTGATGGTGCCGGGATGAGCGGCGTACGGTCCACCGTTTCGAGCCGCGTCGGCCCTCTCGCTCGACCCTCGCGGTGGTCGCTGCGGACCCGGTTGGTCGCCACGCTGGTCGCCCTGCTGGCGCTGGTGTGCCTGGTCGTCGGCCTGTCCACCGAGCTCGCGCTGCGGCATTTCCTCCTTGGCCGCCTCGACAGCCAGCTGCTCGCCGCCGGCAACCGCTCGGCCGGGGCAGTCGGTGCGCCGTCGGACACCTTCCGCGACGACGGTGGCTCCGGTGACGCTGGGGGCAGCGGCCGCGGCTCTACCGAGCCGGCCGGGGACGGCGGCATCGCTTTCCTCCTGGCACCCGGACAGGCCGCCAAGACGGTCGGGGCTACGGTCGTCGACGGTCGCGTGAGCGCGGCCGGGGTGCTCAGCGAGGGCGGCGCGGTGCAGCCGCTGAGCGCCACAGCGGCGGCGGTGCTGGCCGCGGTACCGGCCGACCGGCGACCGCACACCGAGTCGGTGAGTGGCGCTAGCTACCGGCTGGTCGCGGCCCGCGAGCCGGACGGCGACGTCTACGTGACCGGCCTGCCGCTGGCGGAGGTCGACCAGACGTTGTACCGGCTCGCGGTCGCCGAACTCGCGTTAGCTGCGGCCGCTTTGGCGCTGGCGGCGTTCGCCGGCGCGGCCATCATCCGGGTGGCGCTGCGCCCGCTGCGGCGGGTGGCATCGACCGCCGGTCGGGTCAGTGGCCTGCAGTTGGAGCGGGGGGAGGTCGCGCTCGCCGAACGCGTACCGGATAAGGACACCGACCCGCGTACCGAGGTGGGCCAGGTAGGAGCGGCGCTGAACCGACTCCTCGGCCACGTCGGCGCCGCGCTGGCAGCGCGGCAGGCGAGTGAGACCCGGGTACGCCAGTTCGTCGCCGACGCCAGCCACGAGCTGCGGACCCCGCTGGCGGCGATTCGTGGGTACGCCGAGCTCACCCGCCGCAGCCGGGACGCCTCTTCACCCGAAATGTCTTACGCCATGGAGCGGGTTGAGTCGGAAGCCGCCCGGATGACCACCCTGGTCGACGACCTGCTCCTGCTCGCCCGGCTCGACTCCGGGCGGCCGCTGGCGCTCCAGCCGGTCGACCTCACCCGCCTGGTCCTCGACGCGGTCAGCGACGCATCCGCCGCCGGCCCCGATCACCGCTGGCGGCTGGACCTTCCGGAGGAGCCGGTGACCGTCGAGGGCGACCCGGACCGGCTGCACCAGGTGCTGGCAAACCTGCTGGCCAACGCCCGGACCCACACCCCGGCCGGCACCACCGTGACCGCTAGCCTGGCCGCGCCTGGCCAGGGGGATGTGGTTCTCGCGGTGCTCGACGACGGCCCCGGGATTCCCGCCGAGTTGCTGCCCCACGTGTTCGAACGATTCGCCCGGGGGGACAAGTCCCGGAGCCGCTTCGCCGGCAGCAGCGGGCTCGGGCTAGCCATCGTCACCTCGGTGGTCACCGCGCACGGCGGCGCCGTGGACGTCACCAGCCGGCCCGGGCAGACTGCGTTCCTAGTCCGGCTGCCCGCCACGGCCGCCGCCCCGACCGTTTCCGCAACTGCCGGCGCGCCCCACCGCTAGCTGCAAAGCTCGCGCGCCGGCCAGTACTCAGCTGTTCACCGCCGCCGGGTTGGACCTGGACTACCCGAGGTCCTTGGGCGTGTACGACCAGTACGCCAAGGCTCAGCATGCCGTGGACTACCTTGCTGACCAGGACTTCCCCGTGCAGAACCTGGAATCGTGGGCACCGAACTGCGCTCCATCGAACGAGTCACGGGCCGGCTGACCCGGGGCAAGATCGCTGCCGCCGGTGCGTTGTCCGGGCTGTGGATCGGGCTGCTCGTCGGGATCGCGTTCAGCCTGTTCGGCGGCCGGAACCAGTTGGGTTTGCTCCTCACCACTCCCCTGCTCGGAGCGGTGTTCGGGCTGGCCTGGAGCCAGCTCGGCTACACTACGGCGACCCGGCGCGGCAGCCGAGACTTTGCCTCGGTCAACCAGATCGTGGCTACCAAGTACGAAGTGCTCGTGGAGCACAAGCACGCCGAGCGCGCGCATGAACTCCTCGCGAGCATGCCGCCCGGGGCGACATTCTGACGTCAGCGGACTGTGGGCCCCCGGCGCCGCCCCGGCGGTCCGTGAACCAATCCGGCGCCCACCACGATGAGGAGACGTTTCTCGATGACATCGAAGCACGCGGCCACTCTGTACATTCTGGGTGACCGCGGTCACACCGTCGACGGCTCAGCCAACGACGTCCGCGGTCGGCGGGTCAAGGACCAGAACGGCGACGGCATCGGCAGGGTGGATCTCGTCGATGACCAGCCGCATCACGCCAGCGTCTACGGCTATTACGGGTACGAGCCGTACTGGGGTGAGGGCTACCTGTATCCCGCCGACATGGCCAGGCTTCCAGTGTCGCCGCTCGGGCCGCGGAGCTGACGCATCATGCGTCCCCTCCACAACGCCTCGCCGGAACGATGACGTCGGCGAGTTCTTCCGAGCAGAACCACTCCGATGGGTCGCCGCGGCGCAGCATCGGCTCTTCACCGCAGACCTCGCTGGGCCTGCCGGAGCGGGTGCGGGCGTGCCTGTTCGATCTGGACGGTGTCCTCACTGATACGGCCAGGCTGCACGCCGCGGCGTGGAAGGAGATGTTCGACGGCTACCTGGCGGCGCGGGCCGAAGCGACCGGGACGAGGTTCGTCGCCTTCGACGAGGGGGGCGACTACGACACCTACGTCGACGGCAAGAGCAGGGCCGATGGCACCAGGTCCTTCCTGCACTCACGCGGCATCGACGTGCCGACGGGTTCCCCGGGCGACCGGGCGGGGGCGCAGACGATCACCGGACTCGGTGCTGCCAAGAACGCGATCGTGATGCGCCGGATCCGCCAGGACGGGGTCGAGCCCTATCCCGGCTCGGTCCGCTATGTCCAGGCGGTGCGATCGGCGGGCCTGCAGACGGCGGTGGTCTCCTCAAGCACCAACTGTGCCGAGGTGCTCACCGCGGCGGGGATCGCGAACCTGTTCCAGACGCGCATCGACGGGGTCAGCGTCGAGGACCGGCATCTGGCGGGAAAGCCGGCGCCCGACACGTACCTGGCCGCGGCGACGGTGCTGGGCGTGGAGCCGGGCGAGGCGGCGGTGTTCGAGGACGCGCTGTCCGGGGTGGTCGCCGGTCGGTCGGGCGGGTTCGGGTTCGTGGTCGGTGTCGATCGCGTCGGGCAGGCCGACGAACTGCGTGCGCACGGAGCCGACCGGGTCGTGACCGACCTCGCTCAGTTGTTGGCCCCCCTCGGCCCGGCGTGATCACCCATCCGGCGTACGCGGTCGAGCCGTGGTGTGTGCGGGAGACCGGCGTCGATCTGGACGTGCTGGCGCAGAGCGAATCGGTGTTCGCCCTGTCCAACGGCCATATCGGATGGCGGGGGAACCTTGATGAGGGCGAGCCGCATGGGCTGCCCGGCTCGTATCTGAACGGGCTCTTCGAGGCGCGCCCGCTGCCCTACGCCGAGGGCGGCTACGGTTACCCGGAGGCCGGGCAGACCGTCATCAACGTCACCAACGGCAAGCTGATCCGTCTGCTCGTGGACGATCAGCCCTTCGATGTGCGCTACGGGCAGCTCGTCGCACACGAGCGGGTGCTGGACTTCCGCGACGGGTTGCTGCGCCGGCAGGTCGAGTGGGTGTCCCCGGGCGGGAAGGGCGTGCGGGTGCGCTCGGCCCGGTTGGTCTCGTTGGTGCAGCGTTCGGTGGCCGCGATCTGCTACGAGGTCGAACCCACCGACACCGCGATGCGGGTGGTGCTGCAGTCGGAGCTGGTGGCCAACGAGGCGTTGCCGCCTTCGGGTGATGACCCGCGGGAGGCAGCTGCGCTGCTGGCATCGCTCGTGTCCGAGCACCACGCGTGCGACGGGACGGCCGCGTCGCTGCTGCATCGCACTGCGGTCAGCAGTTTGCGACTCGGCGCGGCAATGGACCATCACCTCGACGCGTCCCGGTCGATGCTGGTGTCGAGTGAGAGCTTCCCTGATCTGGGCCGGGTCACGATCACGGCGACGCTGAAGCCCGGGCAGCGGCTTCGGATGGTCAAGTTCGTGGCCTACGGGTGGTCCGCGGTGCGTTCGCAGCCAGCGGTCGCCGACCAGGTCGCGGCCGCGCTGGCGGTGGCCGTGCAGACGGGTTGGGAGGGGTTGGTCGCCGAGCACCGGGCGTATCTGGACGAGGTTTGGGGACGCGCCGATGTCGAGGTCGATGGCGACGAGCGGGTACAGCAAGCGGTGCGGTTCGCGTTGTTCCACGTCCTGCAGGCCGGTGCCCGGGCGCAGGGGCGGGCCATCGCGGCGAAGGGGCTGACCGGGCCAGGCTATGACGGGCACGCGTTCTGGGACACCGAAACGTTCGTGCTGCCGGTGCTCACCTATTCCGCGCCGCGGGCCGCGGCCGACGCGCTGCGGTGGCGGTACTCGATTCTGCCGAAAGCGCGCACTCGCGCCGAGCAGCTGGGACTGAAGGGGGCGGTATTCCCGTGGCGCACGATCGCCGGCCACGAGTGCTCGGGGTACTGGCCCGCCGGCACCGCCGCGTTCCATATCGGGGCGGACATCGCGGACGCGGTGGTCCGCTACATCAGTGTCACCGGCGACGCGGCGTTCGAACGCGAGATCGGCTTGGAGCTGCTGGCTCAGACAGCTCGGTTGTGGTCCTCGCTGGGTCACCACGATCCTGCTGGACGATTTCGGATCGATGGGGTGACCGGGCCGGATGAGTACTCGGCGGTTGCGGACAACAACGTCTACACGAATTTGATGGCGCAGCACAATCTCGTTTCGGCGGCTGATGTCGCTCAACGCCACCCCGACCGGGCAAGCGAGCTGAATATCACGGCGGAGGAGATCGCCGCATGGCGCGAGGCGGCGAAGGCGGTCGTCGTTCCGTACGACGAGGCGCTCGGCGTGCACAGCCAGGCCGAGGGGTTCACCAGCCACGAGGTCTGGGACTTCGACGCCACCTCGGACAAGCAGTACCCGCTGTTGCTGCACTTCCCGTACTTCGACCTCTACCGCAAACAGGTCGTCAAGCAAGCCGACCTGGTACTGGCCATGTACCTGCGCGGGGAAGCCTTCACCGCAGCGGAGAAGGTCCGCAACTTCGCCTACTACGAAGCCTTGACGGTACGGGATTCCTCGCTATCGGCGTGCACTCAAGCGGTCATGGCCGCCGAGACCGGCCACCTGGACCTCGCCTATGACTACCTGACCGAAGCCGCGTTGATGGATCTGGACGATCGTGAGCACAACACCCGCGACGGCCTGCATCTGGCGTCCTTGGCCGGGACCTGGATCGCCCTTGTCCCGGGTCTCGCAGGTCTGCGCGAACGCGACGGTAGCGTCGCCTTCTCCCCGCGGCTGCCCACGGGCATAACCCGGCTGGCCTTCACGGTCTGCAAACGGAACAGCCGGCTGAACGTCGAGATCACCCCGACGTCAACAATGTACCGAGTCCTGGCCGGGGAACCGCTGTCGGTGCTGCACGACGGGCAGCCCCTGACGGTTTCCACCACCAGCCCGGCCGGCCTGCCCAACCAGACGCCGCCGACCAGCCCCGCACCGACCCAGCCACGCAACCGAGCGCCACTGCCACGACGAAGCGCGGTAGCGTGACCCGTCCCGCACCGGGTGGTACCCACTCGTGCGGTTCGCTCCGGCGGATCTTCGTCGCTGGCGGCCGAACGATACCGACCGGTCCAGGTCAGAGTTCGTTGCGGATCGACTCCAATTCCTGGCGGCGTTTGTCTGTCGTCTCGGGGTAGGCCATCTTCAGGTCGGCCAGCGTGTCGAGCAGGATCTGGGAAATGATCAGCCGGGCGTTTTTCTTGTCGTCTGGGGTACCACGTACCACGGCGCGTGATCGGAGCTGGTGGCACTCAGGCAGTCGCCGTAGACCGTCATGTAGGTGTCCCAGTAGGACCGTTCGTGGATATCGGCGAGGCTGAACTTCCAGTTCTTCTCCGGGGCGTCGATGCGGGCCCGGAACGTTTCGCCTGCTCGTCCTTGGACAGGTGCAGGAAGATCTTGACGATCTGGGTGCCGTTGCGGTGCAGATGTTTCTCGAGGTCGCCGATGGAGAGGTAGCGCTGTTCCCAGATGGTCAGGTCGTCGATCAGCTCGTCGGGTAGTCCATGCCCGGGCAGGATTTCGGGGTGGACGCGGGCGATGAGGACGTCCTCGTAGTAGGAGCGGTTGAATTGAAGATACCGATCCGGCCGCGCTCGGGTAGACAGCGGCTGGTCCGCCAGAGGAAGTCGTGCTGGAGTTCCTGTTCGGTGGGTTGTTTGAAGCTGAACACCTGACAACCTTGCGGGTTGACCCCGGACATCACGTGGCGGATCGCGCCGTCCTTGCCGGCGCCGTCCATACCTTGGAAGATCACCAGCAAGGACCAGTGGTCGGAGGCGTAATGCAGCCGCTGCAGGGAGCTCAGCTTCTTGACGTGCTTCTTCAGCTGCTTCTTGTACTTCTTGTGCGACGTGTAGCGAGGCTTCACGCTGGTCGGCAGATCGACCAGGTCCACTTGTCTGCCGGTTTCGACGCGGAAATCTGGCGAATGTGTCGTCACGGGATATCCCTTCGTGATGCCGCGGTGCCGCTGCGGCCTGTCGCTCCCAGATGTCCCAGCCGGGCCCGCGCCCGTTGATCTGTTCGGTGGTCCGGCCTTCGTAGTCGCCGTAGTCGTATTCCGCGACGAGCGGGTCGATGGCCAAGCGGGACTCGGGCAGCGCCACGGTGGCCGGTTTCGATGGCCCGCTGTCGGGGGCTGGACACCACCACCGCGTTCTGATCTGACCGTGCACAACGTGCCCGAGCAGCGGCGGTAGCGAGGTGGCTTCGCGCCGACCGTTGGCCGTCAAGCGCACGTCAGTGGCGCCGGCGTAGCGGCCGGACAGCCTCCACTCGGTTCACCGTGGCGCACGATGATCGGCCTCATCCTCGGCTCGGCACTGTCGGTACGCGGCGCACGATGGTGGTGATCGTCACGAAGATCACGGTCCGCGTTTGGCTGCCACCGGCTGGTCGTGATGAGCGCACCAGTCGCATCGGCGTCGATGGTCAGTGCCCGGGCGGTCGTTGTGGTGGTTCTTGATCTCGAGGCCGTAGGGGCAGTCGATGTTGTCGTGGAACACCGGATCGCGTGGATCGGTGTCGGTGTAGAAGGCGGCGGAATCCGACGTGACAGCGACCTTCGCCGCGGAGGAGCCGCTCGCGGAGTCCTGCGCGGTCGACTGTTTGCCCGCGTCCAGACTGCTGCTCGTGCTGGCGGGGTCGAGGATGCGGTAGGCGAGGAGTTTGATGCGGTCGCTGGCCAGCGCCCAGATGATGGCGTAGCCCCACACGAAGGCGGCCCAGCCCCAGCCGAGGGGGGTCATGAACAGGCCGTAGACGGCGATCAGGGTGGCGACGGCCTGGGTGCCGAGGACGGCGAGGAGCAGGATGCGGGCCGGGCGGATGGACCAGAACGGGCCGCGGGTGCGGGTGAGGAAGATGGTGAGGTGCCCGGCGACGGACAGCATCAGGTACATCATGGTCTGCAACCGGGGGTGGCCTAGGTCGAAGACGCGGTCGCCGAGGTATAACAGGCCGAAGGCGGCGATGGGTCCGACGACACCCAGGACGGTGGAGATGCCGAGCACGAGGCGCATGTTCCACGCTTCGGGCTGCATCTTGTAGCGGACGTTGTCGTAGGCGATGGACAGGATCGCTCCGTCGTTCAGCAGCGCCAGCATCACGATCATGATCGCGGTGACGGGGTAGAGGTTGAAGACCAGGATCGCCAGCGTCACGAAGAGCAGCACCCGCAGCGTCTCCGCGATGCGGTACATGGCGTAGGAGTTCATCCGCTGAAAGATTTTGCGGCTCTCCTTTACCGCGTCGATGATCACCGACAGACCCGGTGTGAGCAGCACGATCGCCGCGGCCGCGCGGGCGGCGTCGGTAGCCCCGGAGACGGCGATGCCGCAGTCGGCCTTCTTCAGTGCGGGAGCGTCGTTGACGCCGTCGCCGGTCATGCCGACGATGTGTCCGCGCTGCTGCAGGACGTCGACGATGTGGTACTTGTGCTCGGGAAAGACCTGGGCGAACCCGTCGGCGGTTTCGATGGACTCGACGACCGTGGTGGTTTCCTTCTTCTTCACATCGCCAAGCCCGGTGGCGTCGAGAACGTCGGTACCCAGCCCGACCTGGGCGGCGGTCTCCTTAGCGATCGCGATGGCATCGCCGGTGACCATCTTCACGCTCACACCCATGTCTCGGGCGGTCGCGATGGTGGTCTTGGCGTCCTCGCGGGGTGGGTCGAACAGCGGCAGCACGCCGAGGAATCGCCAGTCACCGCTCCCCTCGGCGCGGGCGACACCGAGGGATCGGAATCCACGGGCGGCGAAGTCGTCCACCGCGGTGTCGACGGCGGGCTTGATCTTCGCCGTATCGCCGGCGAGGTCGAGGATGACCTGCGGCGCGCCCTTGCTCACCCTGAACTTTGACCCGTCGGCCCCGGTGACGGTAGCTTCGGTGCGCTTATCGACCGGGTTGAACGGCTCGAAATGCGTCACCGTGTAGTCGTGGAGATCTTTCGGGTCGGACAACCCGCCCAGGACGGCGAGGTCGATCGGGTCGTCGTTGTCCGCGCGTGAGGCCAGCGCGCCGGCCAGGATCACGTCCGCGGCAGTGACGTCCTTAAAGCTGAACGGATCACCCAGCGTGAGCGAGTTCTGGGTTAGGGTGCCGGTCTTGTCCGCGCACAGGATGTCGACGCCGGCGAGTTCCTCGATCGCGACCAGCTTGCTGACGATGGCCTTCTTCTTGGCCAGCAGACGGGCGCCGACCGCCATCGTCACCGACAACACCGTCGGCATCGCGACCGGGATCGCCGCGACGGTCAGCACGAGAGCGAACTGCAGGGTGGTCAGGACCGCGTCGCCGCGCAGCAGCGACACGACCACGATCACCGCGACGAACACTGCCGCGAGGATGATAAGAAAGTTCCCGATCTTCAGGACGGCCCGCTGGAAGTGGCTGACCGTATGCGCATCCTGGACCAGTTCCGCGGTCTTGCCGAAGTAGGTGTGGATGCCGGTGGCGTAGACCAGCGCGCCGATCTCGCCGCGGCGGACGACCGATCCTGAGAACACCGGATCGCCGGGCGCGCAGGTCGCGGGCAGCGACTCGCCGGTGAGCGCGGACTGGTCGACCTCGATCTCGTCGCCGTCCAGCAGCCGAGCGTCGGCGGGGACGATGTCACCGAGCCGCAGCCGGATCACGTCGCCGGGGACGAGGTCACGCGACGCCGGAGTGATCCATTCGCCGTCGCGTCGGACCCGGGCGTTGATCGCGAGCTTGGCTTTCAGCGCGTCGATAGCGTTGCCGGCCTGGCGTTCCTCGGTGTAGCCGACGACCGCGTTGGCCATCAGCAGCAGCAGGATGATGAAGAAGTCCGGCCAGTGCCCGACCGCACCGGACAAGATGACCGCGACTTCGATCATCCACGGGATCGGGCCCCAGAAGTAGGACAGGAATTTCAGCAGCGGGTTCGTCTTGTGTTCGGCGATCTCATTCGGGCCGTATTGCTCCAGGCGCTTCGCTGCCTCGGCCTTGCTCAGGCCGTCCGGGGAGCTTCCGAGTTGCTTCTCGACCTCCGCCATTGGCAGCGACTTCACGTCGTGTTTCGGGTCGGCCCCCGACGTCGAGGAGTCGGCCGGCGTGGACGTGGTGGTGTCAGTGCTCATGATGTGTTTGTGCTCGAAGTGGGGGTGACATGGGTCGGATGCCGTGGGTCGGTGAGCGTCACGCTGGCCGTCGATTCGGATGGAGTGCACCCGCCGCGGCGGGCGTCCTGATTGGCTTTCGATCGCTGAGGCAGTGCGTGTTGCGCGCGAGTCACGTTGGCTCCTGACACAGGGGCTTGTAGCCGTTCAGGTGCAGGATCGGCAGCACCGCGCCGTCAACCACAATCGGTTTCACATCCGAGAGCGCCAGCGGCCGCTTCAACAGTGCGTTGTCGTAGAGGTAGATCTGACCGACCGAGAGGTAGTTCGCCGCCCGCCAGTACGCGTCCATCCGGTGCAGTAGCTCCGGCTCCAGGGTTCGGGTGATCGTCATGCGGACTTCCTCGCTTTGGTCGGCGGTTGTTTCGGCACCGCGGGATGTTTCGGCTATGGGTCGCCAGCGGGCGCTTCCCGTCGGCGATGGGAGTTCCGGCCGTTCACGCCAGCACGACGACCGGCGACCAGGTCACGGACCGCATGTCGGGTGACGCGGGGGTGCTGACGGGGGGGCATCGCAGTAGCTCTGCCTCGATCCACCGACCGGGACGCGGGAGTAGATGAATCAGAAGCCAGGTTCACGCCTCTGGACGCGGTGAGCGAGACGCCCGCGACATCGTGACCCTCAGGCAACGACGACGGTTCCAGACCGGCAGGTTCTCTGCACTGTCCAGTGCACTCCCCGGTACGGTCAAAGTCAAACGGACGGCTCCCAGTCGCGTGCGGCGTCATTCCCACGGCTGGCCCGATCTGATGAGGGGCCACGGCCCGAGCCCTGAGATGGGGACTAGCGTGGGGATGAGCTCCAGCTCGCGACGAGCGCGCCGCGGGGAAGAACCCTGAACCTGGCTCAATAGGGGGCCCGGCCGAAACCTGGGACCTGTGATGACTCAACCGGAAGGCAGTCCACAGCGGGACGTCGCGCACCCACCGCTGACTCACGAGCAAGCAAGCGCGGACGCCGCGGATTTGCAGGGCAGCCTCGGCGACCTGGCTGGCCTGGTCACCGGAACCATCGGGCTACCCGACCTCTTGGGGCGCGTGGCGACGTTCGCCGAGCGCGCGATTCCGGGTGCTGACGGTGCCGGGGTGACGCTGTTACGTATGGACCGGTCGGACAACCGCGTCGAGGCTCTTGCCGCCAGTCACCCGTTCGTCTCCGAGATCGATGAGATTCAGTACGTGACCTTGAACGAGGGGCCGTGCATCACGGCGGCGCTGGAGGCCCGGACCGTGCGGTCCGGATCGCTCGGCGGGGAGAAGATGTGGCCCCGGTTCGGGCCTCGGGTGGGGCGGCTCGGCATCCACAGCGCGCTGTCGCTGCCGCTCCTGCTGCCCGGACAGGTGGTCGGCGCGATCAACGTCTACGCCCGCGGTAAGGACGTCTTCGACCACCACGCCGCCGAGCTCGGTGAACTGTTCGCCGCCCCGGCCGCGGTCGCCGTGCACAACGCCCAGATCCTGACTCAGGCGCTGACGTTGACGGCCCAGCTACAGACCGCCCTTTCCAGCAGGCCAGTCATCGACCAGGCCATCGGCCTGATGCGGGGGCGCACCGGCGGCACCGCCGATGAGGCGTTCGCGCGCCTGCGGGCAATCAGCCAGTCCGAGCACACCAAGCTCGCCGACGTCGCCCGGCGCATCGTCGAGGAGGCGGTACGCCGCGCACGTGCCCGGCACGCCAACTCCTGAATTCGGGACGACGCCCACACTGTCACTCCCAGGGGGACAGCGCAGGAGTCGCCCCATTCCGCGGCGATCCAGTAGGGTTCTTACAGGAGTCCCCGGGACAGGGCCCTCACCTACCGTCCCCGACTGCTACCTCGCGCGGCGACCTGCAGCGCTCGGCTCGTGCTCACGAATAGGCGCCCGGGAGCGCCCACCGGAGCAGATACCCCGTGACGATCCTTCCAGGCCTGGCGGCCGAGCTGGGTCTGTTGACCCAAGCTCTGGACGTCCCCGGCACGGACGTGGCCGAGACCGTCATCCGATTGGCCGCCGACACGCACAGCGCCGTCGACTCCTACGTCGGACTCTCCGTCATGATCACCGCTAACCGGTGTCAGTTCGACGTCACCGTCCTCGACGAGGGCACACAGCCCGAGCACGTCCGAACCTCTCTGCTGGTACCGCTGTCGGACGCCCCCCAAGAGGCCACGGCCTTGGTGTCGGTCGTGCTGATTCTGTACGCCGCCACCCCTGGAGCGTTCATCGATCTGGCCGCCGACCTGTCGTGGATCGCCGGCCGGGCACTGGCCGACTTCCGCCTCGATGAACACCGAACCCTTCCCTCGAACTACGCCAACTCGACCCACCTCGGGGCGACTTCGAAGATCAACCAGGCGCTCGGTGTGCTGATCGGGCAAGGACTAACTCCCGCGGAGGCCGAACGCAGCCTGTACGAGCGAGCTGCCACTGTCGGCATCGATCTGGTGGGGGCGGCCACCCTCATTCTGGCCGCCCTCACGCCGCGCGGCGCCGAGCAACGTCCCTGATCCGCCGCATTCAATAGGCGGCAAGCCGCCATGCCTGCTGTGCCGGCAGCCGCGCGTTGGGTGCCACGGCGAAGCGCGGCGCACCAAGAGGCCCTTGCTCCGGCTCCAGAGAGGGCGCACAGTGGCGTGGTGGCCAATAAGCGCTGGAGTGAGCTGGATCCTCGTCTTCGGCAAGCGATCATGCTAGGTGGCGCCGTGGAGGCGGGGCTGAAGATTGCCACGTTGATTGATCTTGCGCAACGCCCGCGCTCGATGATCCGAGGCTCGAAGGCAGGGTGGGCAGCCGCCCTGGTGCTGGTGAACTCCGGCGGGGTCGTGCCGATTGTCTATCTAGTGCGCGGACGCCGGATCAACTAGCCAGAGCGCCGGGCCGCCAGCGTCGCTGGGATGCCGATAGTGAACGTCTCGTCCGGGTCTCCGCTGCTCAACGAAAGCCACCGAGCCGAGCGGTTCGGGTCTGCGGCCGAACGCCGGACGGCAGCCGCTCGTTGGTGCTGGCGGCCGCCCTGCCACGCTAGGTGGCAGTGTGAGTTTTGGCCGGATGCGCAACAAGGGAGAGGGCGATGGAAATCACGCTGACGTCGGTGTCCGCGGTGGAGATCCTCGATTCGAGATCCCGGCCGACGCTGGCCGTGCGGGTTGGGCTGGACGGGGGGACCGAAGCCCGGGCTGGGGTTCCGTCGGGTGCGTCGACCGGCTCGCGGGAGGCGGTGGAGTTGCGTGACGGAGATGCCTGCCGCTACGCCGGTAAGGGCGTCACCCGCGCGGTGGATAACGTGAACGGGGAGATCTCGAACAGCCTGGTCGGCCAGTCGTTCACCGACCTTGCGGAGCTTGATCGGGCGTTGATCGCGCTGGACGGTACGGAGACGAAGTCCCGGCTGGGGGCGAACGCGATCGTCGGCGTGTCGATGGCCGCGGCCCGAGCGGTAGCCGCCGGCTCGGGGGTTCCGCTGTGGCGGTCGCTGACCCCGGCGGGCGTGACGCCTGTGCTGCCGTGGCCGTGTTTCAACGTACTAAACGGCGGGGCTCATGCGCCGAACGCGCTGGACTTCCAAGAGTTCATGATCACTCCGCTGGGGGCGCCGAGCCTGGCGGAGGCCGTCCGGGCCGGTGCTGAGGTGTACGCGGCGCTGCGCAAGCGGCTCTCGGACCGCGGGCTGGCCACCGGGTTGGGGGACGAGGGCGGGTTCGCCCCGGAGATCGACTCCCCGGAGGACGTGCTCACCACCATCACCGCGGCGATCACCGACGCCGGATACCGGACGGGGAAGGACGGGGTGGGAATCGCGCTGGACCCGGCGGCGAGCGAGTTCTACCGGGATGGTGCCTACCACGTCGCCGGCCAGACGCTGTCCAGCGACGACATGATCACCCGCTACGGGGAGATCGCCGAGAAGTTCCCGGTGTGGAGCCTGGAGGACGGCCTGGCCGAGGGCGACTGGGACGGCTGGGTGCGGCTGAATGAGCGCCTGGGTGAGCGGCTGCAGCTCGTCGGCGACGACATCCTGGTGACCAACCCGGGGATCATCGCAGAGGCGATCGAGCGGCGGATCGGCAATGCCGCGCTGATCAAGGTGAACCAGATCGGCACTGTGACGGAGACGTTGGAGGCGATGCGGCTGTGCCGGGAGGCTGGCTGGGCTCAGATGGTGTCCCACCGGTCGGGGGAGACCGAGGACACCTTCATTGCCGACCTGGCGGTCGGCTCCGGTTGCGGGCAGCTGAAGACCGGCGCCCCGGCGCGGGGGGAGCGGGTCGCGAAGTACAACCGGCTGATCGAGATCGAAGCCGGCGAGCCGCTGCGCTACGGCGCGGCCTGACCGACGGGCTGGCGGCAGGTGGAGTTCATCCGGGCGGAGCTGCGGCGGACGATCATGGATCCGCGGGCGGGGTTCGCGCCGGTGGAGTCGGTGACCGAGCTGCGGTGGGATCCGCTGACCGGCGACACCGCGCGGCTGCTGCGGGAGCGGGTGCCGATGTTGCCACCGTCGGAGTTCGATCTGGCCGGTCTGGCGGCGGACACCCGGGCCGGTTGCCCGTTCTGCCCGGATCGGGTGCTCGACGTCACGCCGCGCTTTCCGGAGACGCTGGTCGAGGGGGGCCGGTTCAAGGTCGGCGCGGCGTTGCTGTTTCCGAACCTGGTCGGGTTCGCCGAGTACAGCTCGGTGTGCGTGTACAGCCCGGCGCTGCATGACCTGCCGCTGGCCGCGATGACATCGGAACTGGTGGCGGACAACCTGGCGGCGCAAGTGGAGTTCTGCCGGGCGGTACGCAACACAACGCCGGTGGCGAGGTGGTCGTCGGTGAACGCCAACCACATGCTACCGGCGGGGAGTTCGTTGTTCCACCCGCACACCCAGGGGGCCGTGAACCGGGTGCCGAGCAACGCGCAGCGGCGGCTGGCGGAGGTGCCCGCGGCCCGGTTCAGGGACTATCTGGACGAGGAGCGCAGGGACGGCCGGCGGTATCTCGGCGGCACCGCGGACGTGGTATGGCTGGCGGCGTACGCCCCGCTGGGGCCGGCGGAGCTGCGGGCGTTCGTGCTACCCGCCGGCAGCCCGGAAGACCTCGACCGGCCGCTGGTCGAGGAGTTGGCCGCGGGGATTGCCACGGCAATGGGCTTCTACGCCGAACTCGGATACTCCAGCTGCAACCTGGCCTTGTACGGTGCGCCTGCGGAGCCGGCCGGTTACATGCTGAACCTGCGGATGGTGGTCCGGTCCGGCGTGGCTCCGCTGTACCGCTCCGACGTGGCCTGGTTGGAACGGCTGCACGGCGAGGTGGCCACCGATGTGCTCCCGGAGGACCTCGCCGAACGCGCCGGGGACCGCTTCCGACGGTGACGCCACCCCTGGGGCAGCAGGGGGCACGGGACGGTGTGCGCCGCGACAGACCACTATCTGCTGCGGCGAAGGGCGCACGTGGTTGGCGGGGGGCTGGCCTTGATCGACACCACGGCGGTCACGCGTACGGAAGGGCGTCCCTGCCAGGATGTCCTGGTGGCGCAAGGATTGACGGGCACTCCGCCAGCTAGGGACCGATCGGAGGGGTTCGGGGAGCGGCTCCTAGGGACCATGATCGACCGGGCTCATGAGATGCCGCCGCAGTTGATCGCCCCGCTGGTGGGTGAGGTGCTGGCGGTGATTGGCGGCCGCGACGTCGCTGTCTTCTTGCAGGACTACGACCAGATGGCGTTGTTGCCGCTGCCCGGCTGGGGGTTGGTGGCCGGGGAACCGGAGCCGATCGACGGGTCGTTCGCCGGTCGGGCGTTCCTGGGCGATGCGATCGTGGAGCAGACGGTCGAGGCAGGGGTGCGGTTGTTCGTGCCGTTGTTGGACGGCACGGACCGGGTCGGGGTGTTGGCGTTCACCGCGGACCGCCCGGACGCGGATGACCGGCGGCTGGCGCGGCGGTTCGCCGGGCTGGTCGCCGATGTGCTGGTCACCAAGGGCGGGTACACCGACCGGTTCTTCCAGGCCCGGCGGCGACGGCCGATGAGCCTGTCCGCGGAGATGTTGTGGTCGCTGCTGCCGCCGCTGATGATGACCACGCCGCAGGTCACCCTGGCCGGGATCCTGGAGCCGGCGTATGACGTCGGTGGGGACGTCTTCGACTACGCGTTGAATGACGACGTGCTGCACGTGGCGATTCTCGACGCCATGGGCCACGGCCTGAACGCGGCGGTGATGGCCACCGTTGCGGTGGCCGCCTACCGCCACGCCCGCCGCGGCGGCGTCGCTCTGACCGACCTGTACGCCGGCATGGACCAGGCGATCGCCGGGCAGTTCGACCCCGACCATTTCGTCACCGCGCAGATGGCCCGCCTCGACGCCGGTTCCGGCCTGCTGCAATGGGTGAACGCCGGCCATCCGCATCCGCTGCTGCTGCGGAACCGCCGGGTGGTGCGCGTCCTGCACGGCCCGACCACGCTGCCCGCCGGCATCGGCGGGACCGCCCCGCACGTGAGTGAGGAACCACTGGAGCCCGGTGACCGGGTGTTGTTCTTCACCGACGGCGCCATCGAGGAGCGGATGACCGGCGGGGAACGGTTCGGCGTGGACCGGTTGATCGACCAGTTGGAACGGGCCGCGCAGGACGGCGGACCCGTGCAGCACACCGTCCGACGGCTCTCCCACGCCCTGATGCGGGCGCGCGGCGGGGCAACCAGCGACGACGCCACCCTGTTCCTGCTGGAATGGCGCAACGAACCGGCCGACCACCTGGCGAGGTTCGACAAGCCAGGCGGGTAGCGACCGCCGCTTGAGATGGAAGGTGGTGCGCGTCGATGTCCTCGGGGCGGCCTGGACCTGCGTGACGGGTAGATGACATCTTTGCTCCACCCGGTTGGGCAGTAATCACCACCCAGATGGTCGGGCGCCGGCACAGCGATCACGACCCGGGTCAGGGGCTGTAGGGCGCCCGGTAATGTGGTACCCCTCAGTCACGATCGTCGGCTGGGGTAGCGGCGGGTTCTCTTGCGGCGCGAGCGCGGCTTGGGCTCAAGATGCTGCCGACTCGACTGGAAGGAAGGGCTGTGACCCTCCAGGACAAGGCCAACAACAAGGTCCAATGGCTTACCGGCAAGATCACCGGACTGGTCGGCCAGGCCACCGGCGACAAGAGCCGGCAGGCCGCTGGTGAGCGCGACCAAACGAGAGCCAACCTCAAAGACGCCGTAGCGAAGGTGAAGGACGCCTTCAAATCCTAGTTCGGCAGCGTTTCATCGCGCCGACGTGCGGCTCGGTGCTCTCGGCGGCGACTGCTGGTCGCAGACGGCGCGCGGCGGCCCGGGCCTCGAGGAGAAGCCCGCTCGGCACGTCCAAGATTGGTGGCCTGTATCGGCGACCGGCAGCTCGGTCAACATGATGTTGGCACGCCGGGTAGCTGGGTCGATCTAACGGAGGCGGGAAGGAATTGCATGGCGAGCTTCGAACGGCCCGATCCGCGCGTCGACGGGCAGGAGCCGCTTGCAGGTGGCAGCGCTACCGCAAGCGCGAGTGCGAGTGCGAGTGCGAGGGTCCTGTTCGGCAGCTGGCGCTCGTTGGCAGATCGCCTGCGCAGCCGGGTTGAGCACGGACCGTGGGGTTTGCTCAGCCTGGCCGGGGGCGGGCGGCGGGAGAGCCCGCTGCGGGTGGAGGAGTACGCGGAGGAGAACGCCCGGGTGATTCGAGTGGAGCTGCCGGGAATCGACCCGGCCAACGACGTGGAGATTTCGGTCAGTAACGGTCTGCTGCACATCCGGGTCGAGCGCCGGGAGACAGCGGCGATCAAGCAGAGCTACCGCTCGGAGTTCCACTACGGCTCGCTGACCCGTTCCGTCCCGCTGCCCGCGGGGGCGAGTGGTGACGATATCGGCGCCGAGTACACGGACGGCATTCTGCAGGTCCGTGTACCGGTCGGGGAACAGCCGCCGCCGGGTCAGCGGATCCCCATAAGTCGAGGCTAGACAGTAGCGCACCGTAACGGCACCCAACGCCAGTTGCCCCACGGTAACCGGCGCGACATCACACCGTTCGCTCCCGGACGCGGAACTCGAACGACGGGGCGGGTGGCGTGAGCGTGCCCGGAGAGGCGCCACGTCGGCGGAGCCTCGGTCATGATCCGCTCCCCCGGTTATCGGTCCGGCTGGGATGAAGGACGAGAGCGGCGTGCCCGGCCACGGCAAGTACGGAGAGCAGCAGCAGGGCGCCGAACCATCCGGCGGCGTCGCCTTATCCTCAACTCTCGGGTGGCTTCGCCCGCTCCACCCGTGCGTGGAGGAACGGGTCAGGGCTGGGCGAGCCCGGTGCGGTAGGCATAGCCGACGGCCTGCGCGCGGTCGCGCACCCCGGTCTTGGCGAACAGATGATTGACATGGGTCTTCACCGTCGCCCCAGACACGAACAAGGCGTCGGCAATCTCGGTATTGGAATGGCCCTGCGCGATCAGCCGCAGTACCTCAACCTCCCGCGGGGTGAGCCCGTCCGGCAGATTCGTAGACCCGATCGCCTCCGGGGCTGCGTGGAGTTGGCGGTTGATCCGATCGAGCAGCCGAGCCTGCACCGACGGGTCCAGCAGCGCCTCCCCTCGGGTGACCAGGTCGATCGCCCGGGCGATATCCTCGGCGCCGGCGTCTTTGGTGAGGTAGCCGCGGGCGCCGGCACGGAGCGCGGCGAACACCGACTCGTCGTCGGCATGCGTGGTCAAACCAGGCTTCACACCTCAACAACACAGCCGGCCACCAGCACGTCATGGCCTGCATGAAGACACTGTCAGCTGGGCTGCCACAGCTCTACCCGGTTGCCCTCAGGATCGGTAACCCAGCCGAATCGACCGACACCCTCCATGTCCTGAGTCTCCTCGGCCACGTCCGCTCCCTTGGCGCGCAACTGCGCGAGCATCGCATCCAGGTCGCGGACCCGGAAGTTCAGCATTGTCTGTTGGGCGCGGGAGCTGAAGTACTCGGTCTCGGACTCGAACGTCGCGAACACTGTCGCCCCGGCTTCCTGACGCCACAAACCGTTTTCATCGGCGTCGAGTCCTAGGCAATCGCGATACCACGCACCCATAGCCACTGGGTCGGCGGCCCGCAAGAAGTATCCGCCAACTCCAAGAACACGTTCCATTCCGCAATCTTGGCAGGCCGTTCCGCCGAAGGTGAATCGACACGACATCGCCAGCCGCTCGCGGCTTCCTCTGAGCTGGCCGCCGCGGCACCGGAGGCGTGATCGTGAGATTCAGCGCCGCCCACTATTGCGCGATTCCGGAACGTTCCTGGGAGCGGGACCGAACGCGGACATCCTCACCGGACCGCTCTGGCCAGGGACACCCGCCGACGGCGTTGCGTCCATGTTCGACGAGCACCGCGGCCTCAACAGCACCGCCGGCGGGGCATGGCGCTCGGCCAGAGCCTTTACCGCCGGCCGGCCGGCCGAGATGATCGGGACCGGGCGCGGCTCGGCAGCCGTGCGTGATCAGAGGTGAGCGCCGCGGGTGGAGCCGGCGCTCAGGGAAGGGCCGGATCCTCGAGTGCCTCCAGAATGCTCTTGGCCTCGATGTCGTCGACGAGCGCGTTGTCTCGGAGCCACTCGACGGCGCGACGGGTGGCACGTACGTCGCGGAAGGCGTACCAGATCGGCATGAGATCCGGAGCATCGTCATGCAGGCCGTCTTTGAACCGGCGAAACGCCCCCCGCCCCTGGATCGCTCGCCCCAGCCTTCGCCTGGCGCGCTCGTCGCTGATCCGCTCGACGAAGTCGACCATGTCCTGGTACCACACGTAGGACGGTTGCGGGTCGATCGGGATTGCGCTCAGCTCGTCGAGATCGACCGGCTCCGTGCCATCGATCCCGCCGTCACGAGTCCAGTACAGGACCTGGCCGCTTTCCGGATCGATCAACCAGCGGTGCTCGTAATCGGTCTGGTCCGCCAGCGCGTTGGCGATCTCCTCCAGGTCAAGGTTGCTCAGCACAAGCATCGGTCCGCTCCGATCCCGAGGGTCACCCGCCACCGTACGGTCCAGCCACCGTCACCGGATCGGAGAGCCACCGGGATAGGGGCACAGTCATCGTGGGGTCGTCGGGTTCGCGAGCGCGGACCCCTCGCCCGACGGACAGGTCCGGCCCAGCCCGCAGACCCCGCCGGCGGGGCCGCTTCACCGGGCTTGACCCTGGTCGACGACAGCTGAAGCCGGGATCGGCCCGCCACAGCTCCTCGGAGCGGATCGCGATCGAGCACGAGCACGGTGCCCAGCCTCCGCGGCTCACAGTGAGCCGCGGGAAAGCTCTGTGACGATGTGGTCGGCTTGGCGCATGGCCAGGGCGACGATGGTCAGGTCGGATTGGCGGCGCCGCCGGTGGTCATCACCGATCCGTCGCTGAGGAAGAGGTTAGGCACGTCGTGGGCGCGCCCCCAGCGATCCACCACCTGTCGGCAGGGTCGGCGCTCATCCGGCAGGAGCCCATGTTGTGCGTCAAGGGGTACGGCGGGGTGTGGTGCACGCGCCGATGGCACCGACGCCGCCGTAGATTCGATCGGCTGCGGCGTACCCGTGCTGACACATGGCTACGTCGTTGGGGTGATCGTCGTAGGCGACATGCGGAACAGGCAGTCCAAGCTCGTCGGTGACCTCGGAATCGAGGGTCACTCGGTTGCTCGACGGGGGCATGTCCTCGCCGACGATCCACATGCCCGCGGTGCACTCGTAGGCGTCCATGAGTTCGGTGAACTCCCGTCCCCAGGTCCCGGGCTCGATGAAGCTCGCAAGGAATGCCGGCCCCAGAGCGAGCGTCTCCATGTAGTAGCCGCCGGGGAATCCGCGGGACGGGTCGTGCCTGGCCTCATCCGCGATGATGCCGGCCATCGTCTCGCCCCGGCATCTGTGTACGGGCTTGTCGCAGCGGGCGTAGGCAGATCCGGTCAGGTGACGCATGTAGTTGCACCCCACCTGGCCGGAGGAGTTGGCCAGCCCGTCGGGATGCAGCGACGAGGTGCTCATCAGCAGCAGCCGGGGTGACTCGATGGCGTTCTTGTCGCCCTGGAAAGTTGAAGCCGTCTTGGATCGACGCGGGCCGGTTGTCGTAGGGCTCGGCGTTGGTGGCGTACGGGCCGGCGGCGTAGAACCGGTAGCCGGGCCGCTCGGCGCCATTCGCGAAGACCTTGTAGTTGTTGTTTGCCGGCAGCGGAGGGCGTGGCGATGGGTGGGCGCCCATCGCCTGTTTGGCCCGCTCGTACCACGGCTTCGTGTCATCGAGCGTGTGATCGGCCAGTCGAGCAGATCGGCGCCGTCAAGGTCGCCGTACACGGACCTGGCGCGTAACTCGTGGGCCATGAACCGGGGCGTCGCCCCCGCCCAATGGGTCGTCGTCCCACCGACTGTCTTGACGATCCAGGTCGGGAGGTTGGGAAGTCGGTCGCTACCCGCCATGATCCGGACGTCGTGCGGTTGTCCAGCCACGCCATCTGGGTGAACGCCGGCCACACCCGCGGCCCGCCCCGCTGACCCGGGCGGCGGCCGCCCGCGCTCACCCAGGCTTCGTGATCCAGGCCTCGCCAGGCACCACCCGCTGTGGCCGGCCGGCCCTGGATCACGGGGGAGGGGGTGGATCACGGAGCAAGGGCCAAAGTGTCTGGCACCGGCGTATCAATGCCGCGCCTGGCGCGCTCCAGGTAGGCATGCCTGCCGATATTGCGGCTGCACCCTGGCTGGCCGGGGTGATCGCCGCCGCCGGTTTCGGCTCGGCCGACTTCCTCGGCGGCGTGGCCAGCCGACGCATCGGCGCCCGATCGGTAGCAGGAACGCCCCGATGCACACCGCGGCCAGCACCGCCTGGCCCAGCACGCCGCGAAGCCGGCGGTCGTGCGCGGCGAGCAGCACGCCACTGATGATGAGGCCGATCCCCACCGCACGTGGGCCGCTCAGCCGCTCCCGAGCAGCACCGACGCGGCGACTGGCACCGCCGTCGCCCCGGCGGCGACGGCAGAGACCACACCCGTCGCGCCCCGGGCCAAGGCCCGGAACAGCAGGACCAACCCACCGCGCCGAGGACACCCGCGCCCGCCCCCAGGCCCAGGGCTGGGCCGTGCACGGGCACCCCCGTCACGGCCCAGCGGTGCGCTGAGCACCAGAAGCCCGCAGGCCTGCCCGGTGACCACACCGTGGCCGCCCGCTTCGCCGCCCTCCCGGTCGTACTGGCGTTGGGCAGTCCGCTCGGGGCCTTGCAGCTGGATCGGCGGGCGCTTCCGGTCGTCCTCGGCATGGCCGGCTGCGAAGTGGTCGCCGACACCGCGTTCGTGGTCGGTGCCTCGGCCGGGGCGTTGGGCGCCACCGCGGCGCTCGGTGCGCTCTCGCCGTTGGCGACCGGGCTGCTCGCCTGGGCGGTTCTGGGTGAACGGCTGCGTCGCCGTCAACTCGTCGCCGTCTTCCTGGCGCTCGCCGGTGCCGCGCTGCTGGGCGTGGAGTCGCAGCTGTGACCGGCGCCTGTCATACAGCCGCAGCTGGAGATCGCGGCCGGCGGCGAAGGACAACCTGTCCCGCAGGATCGACTCCGAGGCGCTTCGGAAGTAGAACGGGCCGATGGTGGCTACCGGCCAGTCACCGTCCAGTGTCGATGCGATGTGTTCAGGGACGCCGCCTTCCACTAAGGCGCCTGCCGGTCCCGGCGGCCACAGATACGACATCGTCCCGATGTGGCGGGGGGCCTTAGACGCGCAAGGTCGAAGACGTCAGAGCACTTCGACCGCAGGAGCCCAACATGCTTCCCACCGCCCTTCCCTTCACGATTGCCGAGATCGCCGCCCGCCAAGAGCACATCGGCGCCGACTACGCGCAGGCGAACGCCGGGCGGGCGCTCCAGCCGCGCCGTGGGCGGTTCGGCCGAACCAGTTTCGGGGGCTACCTGCTCCGTCGGGCCGGCGCCCAGGCGGCGGGCTGACCGCTCGGTCGACCCCCGAAGACATGATGGAGACGTGCCCACGGAGTTCCCGAGGTCCGCGCCACTCGTAGGACGGGTGGCCGACCTCAGGCTGCTCGCCGGCATCCTCGGCATCGAACCCGCGGATCCGGGCAACGCGGTGGTCCTGCTCGCCGGGGACGCGGGAGTCGGCAAGACCCGGCTGCTCACCGAGTTGACCGGGCGGGCTACCTCCGCCGGGTGGCAGGTGCTCGTCGGGCACTGCCTGAACTTCGGGGACAGCGCCCTGCCCTACCTCCCGTTCAGCGAGCTCTTCGGAACGTTGGCGACTCGCTCGCCGGCACGTGCCCAGGCCGTGGTGTCGGCCAACCCCGCCATGGCCCGCCTCTTGCCGGGTCGCCGGCTGCTGTCCGACGGCCCGGGTGACGAGGGGCAGCACATCGATCGAGCCGAACTCTTCGACTCGGTGCGCGGCGCCCTCAGCATGCTCGCCGCGGAGGATCCGGTGCTCCTGGTAGTCGAAGACCTGCACTGGGCGGACTCCTCCACCCGGGAGATGCTCGGGTTCCTCTTCGCCCGCCCGGCGTCCGGGCCGGTGGCGATCTGCGCGTCGTACCGCGGCGACGACCTGCACCGCCGGCATCCGCTGCGGGCGGTCATTGGCGAGTGGACGCGGTTGTCGGGAGTGAGCCGAATCCAGCTCTCCCCGCTGAGCGATGCCGACATCCGGTCCTTGATTGCCGCATTGCATCCAGCGAACCTGCCGGCGACAGAGGCACGCCGCATCGTCGAGCGGGCGGAGGGCAACGCCTTCTTCACCGAGGAGCTCGTGGCGGCCGCCGACGCCGGCACCGGCACGCTGCCGACGGAGCTTGCCGACCTGCTACTGGTCCGGCTCGATCACCTGCCGGATACCGCTCGGCTGGTGGTCCGGGCAGCCGCGGTCGGCGGGCGCCAGGTCCCGCATCGCTTGCTCGCCCGCGTAGTCGAGGTGCCTGATGCGGATCTCGAACAGGCTCTACGAGCGGTAGTGGAGGGCAACCTACTCGTGCCCGCGCATGCTGACGGGTACGCCTTCCGGCACGCCCTGCTGGCCGAGGCGGTTTATGACGACCTGCTGCCCGGGGAGCGGGTCAGGCTGCACCAGGCCTACGCCGCTGCCTTGGCCACCGGCGACTTCGCCGGTACCGCCGCCGAGCTGGCCCGGCACGCCCGGGCCGCGCATGACCTGCCGACCGCTATCCGGGCGAGCATCTCGGCGGGCGATGAGGCCATGCATGTCGCCGGTCCGACCGAGGCGGTACGCCACTACGAGGTGGCCCTCGAGCTGCTCCCGTCCGCGAGGGACGCGGTGGCCGGGCAGGGCGCCCGGGAGGGCGACGGGGAGTGGATTGACGAGGTCGATCTGACCCTGCGGGCCAGCACGGCCGCGGTGATTGCCGGTGACGTGTTCCGGGGCGTCGCCCTGGTCTCCGACCAGCTACATCGGCTGCCACCCGATGCCCCCGTGCCGCAGCGAGCCCGGCTGCTGCACGCCTTGGCCAGCGTGGCGCTACTCGGGGACACCGGGGTGGACGTGCTCACGGTCACCGCTGAGGTGTTGCGGCTGGTACCACTCGAGCCTGCCTCCGCGCTGCGGGCGCAGGCGGCTGCCCTCCACGCCCGAGCGAACGCAGACCGGTACCGCGACGACGACGCGCAACGCTGGGCCGGTGAGGCGCTGGCATTGGCACGACAACTCGGGTTGCCGGAGGTCACCGCTGACGCCGCCACCACGCTCGGGCGGTTGGAGGAACGGGCGGGGGATCCCGAGTCCTCGTGGCGTACGCTTTCCGCGGCCGTCGCGGCCGCCCGCGAGGGCGGCGACCTGGCCACCGAGTTCCGTAGCCTGTTCAACATCGGCTCGCTGCACTTCGAGCGGGGTCAGCTGGATGAGGCGCGGGTCGCGTACGAGGCGACGGCCGCTCGGGCCCGGGAGACCGGCAGGCCCTGGGCTCCGTACGGCTTCGACGCCCGGGCGATGAGCGGCGTGGTGGCCTACGTCAGCGGGCGCTGGGACGCCGTCACCGACATCGCCGAGGTTGCCGGGGAATCGCCGCCCGAGCTAGCGGCGGCCGTCCTGGCCGCGATCGGCCTGATGGTGGCCGCTGGCCGCGGGAAGCGTTCGGCCCGAGCCGACGTCGACCGGATCCGGTCCTACTGGGAGCGGGACGGCATGCTGGCGATTCTCAGTGGCGGCGCCGCGATCGACCTCTACGGAGACGCCGGCGACCTGCCGGCTGCGGCGGCGATCCACGACGACCTGGTCGCCTGCCTATCCCGCACGTGGCAGAACACCCGCTACCAGGGACGGATCCGGCTCGGCGCGCTGCTCCTGGGTCAGCTGTGTGCCCAGGCGCCGCGGACGGGTACGACGGAGCGGATCGAACTGGTCCGGCGAGGCGCGGAGCTGGTCGAGATCGCTCACGACGTGGCCGAGAAGGGCCGGCAGACATGGCGCCGTCGCGGGCCGGAGAGCGCAGCCTGGCTGGCTCGGGCGACGGCCGAATCCGTCCGGCTGCGCTGGCTCACCGGAGTCGACCCGCCCGCCGACGAGGAGCTGATCAAGGTGTGGCGGGCCAGCGTGGCAGACTTCGAACGCTTCGGGCACGTCTTCGAGACCGCACGCTCCCGGGCCCGGCTGGCGGCCGTTCTCCGGGCGGCCGGTCAGCCCGTAGCAGCCGCTGAGCAGGCCACCCTGGCCCGTGACGTCGCCACGAAGCTGGGCGCGGAGCCGCTGATCGACGAGCTCCGGCCGCTAGCTCCGGCACGGCGGGTGCCGCCCTCCCGCGGCGGCCAGCCGCTCACCGCGCGGGAGTTGGAGGTGCTGGCCTTGGTCGCCCAGGGCCGCAGCAACCGGGACATCGGACGCCAGCTCTACATCAGCGGCAAGACGGTGAGCGTCCATGTGTCGGCGATTTTGGCCAAGCTCGGCGCGGCCGGGCGTACCGAGGCGGTGGCCGTGGCCTCCCGGCAGGGCCTACTCGCCGCTGACTCCGGCGGATCTCCGGCTTGACGTTGTTCAACCAAGCGGTTGACAACCAGGCGTGGACAGCGGTGTACGCGAGGTGGACGAGCGGGTCGATGAGCTCCTCACCCGCTAATCCTCCGATCCCGCGGGATCAAGCGGTTGACACGGTTCGGCCGAGGGCGGCGGCCAGCCGGTCGATCGCCGGCGCGTCGTCCGGGACGGGCTGTGGCGGTCCGAAGGGGCCTTGACCCGGCGGGGCGGCCGGCAGGTCGGCGAGCGTGCGCTGAGTGAACGCCAAGGCAGGCTCGACGATGTCGTCGGAGAACGGGGTGGGTTGCCCGGTGGCCCGAGCCAGGTCCCAGGCGTGCACCAGGGATTCCACGATCCGCAGGTGCAGCGCGGCGATTCCGGGCGCCGGCCCGACCGGCAGCGGGAACGTGCGCTCGAGCACACCCGGCTGGCCGAACGCGGCGAGCAAGCCGTCCGCCGCGTCGCGGAAGGCGGCCAGCGGATCGTCGCCGAGCCGGTCGGACCTGCGCAGCCGCACCATTTCCTCCGCCGACGGCGCTTGCTCGCCGCGCAGGATGCCGGTGAACAGTAGGTTGCCGACGACCATGTGATTGACCAGGTCACGAACCGTCCAGCCCGAGCAGGGCGTGGGCTGGGTCCAGTGTTCATCGCCGACGGCGGCGACCAACTGCCCCCCGGTGCGCAGTGTCGAGGCGAGCTGGTCGATCGGCGTGGCGTCCATGCGGTCCCCCGGCTAAGTCCCGCCCGTGGCGGGTCGCGGCTGCTGCCGCTTCGAACCGTAGCGGAGCGAAGGGTCGCTAGTGGAAGCGGGCGAAGTACGGCTGGCTGACGGCGCCACCGGCGAAGCTGGTGAAGTCGCCCCCGGCATCCACCGCTGTCGTCGTCGGGGAACTGGCCAGCGTGAAGACGCCGAGCGCGGAGTTGGCGGCGGTATCCCACGAGGTCAGGTGGCCGTCCGGGGTCGCCGAGCCGAGCTTGCGCCGGTTCACCTGCCCGTCGAGGCAGGTGCCGTTCGTGCCGGTGCTGGCGCTCAAGCAGACGTTGTCGAAGTGCCCGCCGAAGTAGATCGCGCCGTCGGAGCCCGCGGTAACGGCCTGGACGCCGCCGTCCGTGGTGAGGTTCCACAGCGCGTCGCCGTTGAGTCCGAACGCGCGCAGGTGGCCGCCGGGCCCGTCCGCGGCCACGTACACCGCGGTGGAGGTGACAGCGAGATCGAACGAGCTGTAGGAGATGGACGGGTCGAAGGAAGCGTCGACCGCGCCGCTGGTCGGATCGAGCGCGGTGACGTAGCCGGCGCCGCTGCCGCCGTTCATGGTCTTGAAGGCGCCGGCGGCGTAGACCCGGCCACCGGAGCTCAGTAATGAACGTACTCGGGCACTGGCGATCGGCGCCCAGGACTGCAATGCGCCGGTCGGACTCAGGGCGGCCAGCCTGGTCCGGGCCACCCCGTTGACGTAGCGGAAGTCGCCCCCGATGTACACCGTGCCGGTTGGCCCCACGGTGATCGTCCGCACGGTCGCCGAAACCTTGGGCGCGAACGACGAGATCAGCGTCCCGGTGGTCAGGTCGAAGGCCGCCAGTCGAATGCGATTCACCGTGCCGACCTTGGTGAAGGTGCCGCCGACGTAGAGCACCCCGCCGCTGGCGGCCATCGCGTAAACCGGCTTGTTCATCGCGGGCGCGAAGCCGGTCAGGTGACCGGTTGCGGTGTCGATGGCCGCGAGCCGCGATCGGGGAACAGTCGTCCCGTCATCCTGGGCGTGCTGGAAGGAGCCGCCGACGTAGGCGGTGCTGCCGACGTCCACAATCCGGCTGACCCGCGCGTCGAAGGAGGCGGTGCCATCCGGTCGGTCGCCCGGCGCGGCACCGGCCGGTGCCGCGACCGCCAATGCCGCCAGCAGGGCCGTGCCGGCCACGGAGGCGGGGCGAAGGCGGCGCGGAATCAAGGACATTCTGCTCCTCGCGAGCCAGGGAAATGGCCGATGACTGGCAGCGGCTGCGGACGGGTATACCGGCACAACGAGTGCGGTATCTCCAGGAAACGCCCTGGAAGGCCCTGAATCCGCAAATCAGCGTAAGGTCACCTGAACGCCGCAGCAGCAGAGGCGATCCGGTTCGCCGACCACCGGCCGCCGCCGGCGCGCCTTGGGTACCGGCGACCGACTCGACGACCCGGAGATCGTACCCCCGCGCAGGCTCTCGTGCCAGAAACAGTCCGTACGACCGGCACCTTGCCTTGACCGGGCGCGAGCGGCTCGCGCTGGTGCGGGTTCATCCCTCGCGGTCCGGGTGGCACGCTTGTCAGGTGCGTGCCGCAACGGATGTCCGCTCCGGGAGGGTGGGTTAGAGACGGTGTGCGGGCGCTACGCCTCGGCGATCCCGGCGATGGACCTGGCGGCCGCCTTCGGGATCCGGCCGGAGCATCTGGTGGACGACCCGGCGCCGTCGTACAACGTGGCACCGACCGACCCGGTACCGGCCGTGCTGGCCCGGCAGGCTCCGGGTGGGCAGCCCGTCACCGAACTGCGCGTCCTGCGGTGGGGCTTGGTGCCGTGGTGGGCGACGGATGCGCGCGGGGCGGCCCGCCGGATCAACGCCCGGGTGGAGACCGTGGCCGAGCGGCCGGCGTTCCGTTCGGCGCTGGCCGCCCGGCGGTGCCTGCTTCCGGCCAACGGCTACTACGAGTGGGCGACCGGTCCGGGCGGAGCCAAGCAGCCGTACTTCCTCGGGGCACCGGACAGCCGACGGCTCGCGCTGGCCGGACTGTACGAGCGGTGGCGCGACCCCAATGGGAATCTGCGCTGGACGTGTGCGATCCTCACTACGGTCGCCGCCGGCCCGCTCGCCGAACTGCACGATCGGACGCCGATGGTCCTGCCGCCGGCGCACTGGCCGGGCTGGCTCGATCCGGCGGCCACCGATCCGGCCGAGGCGCTGGCGCTGCCGATCCCGGCGACCGAAGTGGTCGATGCCTACCCGGTGCATCCCAGGGTGGGGAACGTGCGGGAAGCCGGGCCGGGCCTGATCGAGCCGCTGGCCGACCGGGCGGCCTGGCCGCAATAGTGGGTGACGAAGAGTGTCCGTTTCGGCCGAGTCAGTAGTCCTCCAGGCCATCCGCCTCGACGCCGCCCGCGGCCAGCGCGGCCTCGGCGACTGCGTCGACCTCCGCGCGGGACGGCACGCTGAGGCAGTAGAGCGCCAGCGTGTGGGTGGCGGGATCGGCCATCGGCAGCTTCGCGAACTCGGCAAACTTCTGGCGGCCGAGCAGCATGACGCTGGCCTGCTCGCCGACCAGCATGCAGACGGCCGTGCGACGGGCAGTCGACGGGACAGGACAACCAGCGCGGTACTGGAACAGGGCGGTACCGGAGCGCGAATCAGCGGCCGCCGATCGAGCGGCTGCGCTGCTCCTCCCCCGGGCCGCCGTAGGGATAGTCGGCCGGTGCCGGGTCGCTGACCTCGTCGAGTCGGGCGGTCTGCGCGACCGACAGCGTCAGGTCCACGGCGGCCAGGTTGTCCGCCAGCTGCTCGGTGGTCCGGGCGCCGAGGATGACCGAGGTGACCGTCGGGCGACCCAGCAGCCAGGCCAGGGCTACCTGCGCCGGCGATGCGCCGTGCTCGCCGGCGATCCGACCGACCTCTTCGACCACCGCCCAGGTCCGTGCGCTGCGGCTGCGCCGGTCGTAGGCCTCCACCCCGCGTTCCGGGTTCTCCCCGAGCCGGGTGGCGCCGGTGGGGCGCTGCTCCCGCCGGTACTTTCCGGTCAGCCAGCCGCCGCCCAACGGCGACCAGGGCAGCAGGCCTAGGCCGTTGGCTTGGGCGGCCGGAACGATCTCCCACTCGATTTCCCGGACCAGCAGGTTGTACTGCGGCTGCAGGGTCACCGGCCTGACGAGCCGGCGGAACTCGGCGACGTCGACCGCTCGCTGCAGCTGCCAACCGGTGAAGTTGGACAGCCCGACGTAGTGCACCTTGCCGGCATGCACGGCGGCGTCGAGGAAGCTCAACGTCTCCTCCAGCGGCGTCAGCGGGTCGTAGGCGTGCGCCTGGTAGAGGTCGATCCGCTCCACCCCCAGGCGGCGCAGCGAGGCGTCCAACGCCGCACTGAGGTGACGTCGGGACAGCCCGGCGCCGTTAGGGCCGGCACCCATCGGAAACCGGCCCTTGGTGGCCAGTACCAGCTGATCGCGGACGGCGGCCGACTGCCGCCCCAGCCAGCGACCGACGATCTCCTCACTGCGACCCGCGCTGTAGACATCGGCGGTGTCGATGAGCGTGCCGCCGGCATCGACGAAAGCCTCGAGCTGCTCCCGGGAGCCGTCCTCGTCTGTCTCCGCGCCGAACGTCATAGTGCCCAACGCGAGCGTCGACACCGCGCATCCGCTGGCCCCGAGTAGCCGGAAGTCCATCTCCGCGTCCCCTTCGCCGCCCGTCCGAGCAGGTCAGCGCATCGAGAATGTGTCCGGATCCGGGCCCACCCGCCCCTGCGGGCCGAGGCCGCTGAGCATCGCCATTTCCGAATCGTCCAGGGTGAAGTCGAACACGTCGATGTTGCTGCGGATCCGGTCCGGGGTGACCGACTTGGGGATGGCCACATTGCCCAGCTGGACGTGCCAGCGCAGCACCACCTGGGCGGCGGAGCGCTCCTTCGCCGTGGCCACCGCGGTCACCGTGGGATCCTCCAGCAGCCCCTGGCCCTGCCCGATCGGACTCCAGGCCTCGGTCACGATGCCGTGCTCGGCGTGGAACGCGCGCAGTTCGTCCTGCGGGAAGCGCGGGTGCAGCTCCACCTGGTTCACCGCCGGCACCACATCGGTCTCGGCGAAGAGCCGGCGCAGATGGCGCGGGGTGAAGTTGGACACCCCGATGGACCGGGCCCGGCCATCCCGGTAGATCGTCTCCAGCGCCTTCCAGGTGGCCACGTACTCGTCGTACATCGGCAGCGGCCAGTGGATGAGGTAGAGGTCGACGTAGTCCAGACCCAACGTGGACAGGCTGGTGTCGAAGGCCGCCAGCGCGCGGTCGTACCCCTGGTCGGGGTTGCCGAGCTTCGTGGTGACGAACAGCTCCTCCCGCGGCACGCCGCTCTTGGCGATCGCCTCGCCGACGCCTTCCTCGTTGCCGTAGAGCGCCGCCGTGTCGATCAGGCGGTAGCCGGCTTCGATCGCGGTGGCCACCGCCGGCGCGGTCTCCGCCGGGTCGACCTGGAAGACGCCGAAGCCCAGTTGCGGGATGGTCGCGCCGTTGTTCAGCGTGAGAGTGGGCACCGTCGCCATGGTTCTCCTTCGCCGTCGATTGGGACTCGCCGCCGGATCGCTCGGATGGAGCGGCGGACGACACCAGCCTTTCCACCGCAGGGCCGGCTATTCCTCCGTGGTGGACAACGGCCTACGCCTCGGTGGTGAACAAGGGCGTCGACAGGTACCGCTCGCCGGTATCCGGGAGGACGACGACCACGAGCTTCCCGGCGCTCTCCGGCCGGGCGCCGACGACCTCGGCGGCATGGAGGGCCGCGCCGCTGGACACCCCGGCGAGGATGCCCTCGGTCCGGGCCAGCCGCCGCGCCGCAGCTCGAGCGATCTCGACGTCGACCTGCTGGATCTCGTCGTAGATTCCGGTGTCCAGTACCGCGGGCACGAAGCCGGCGCCGATGCCCTGGATGCCGTGCGGACCGGGCGCACCGCCGGAGAGTACCGGGGACTCGGCCGGCTCCACGGCTACCAGGTGCACCTGCGGCTTCTTGGCCCGCAGCACCTCGCCGACGCCGGTGATCGTGCCACCGGTCCCGATGCCGCTGACGAAGATGTCGACGGCACCGTCGGTGTCCTCCCACACCTCCAGTGCGGTGGTCCGGCGATGCACGTCCGGGTTGGACGGGTTCTCGAACTGCTGCGGAAGGAACACCTCGGGTCGATCCGCCAACTCCCGGGCCTTCTCCACGGCGCCGGTCATGCCCAGGGCGGCCGGGGTGAGCACCAGGCTGGCGCCGTAGGCGGCGAGCAGTGCCCGGCGCTCCACGCTCATGCTCTCCGGCATGGTGAGGGTGAGCCGGTAACCCTTCGCGGCCGCCACCAGAGCGAGGCCGATGCCGGTGTTGCCGCTCGTCGGCTCCACGATCTCCATGCCGGGACGCAACGCCCCGGTCGCCTCGGCGTCTTCGATCATCGCGGCCGCTATTCGGTCCTTGACGCTGCCGCCGGGATTCGCCGCCTCCAGCTTGGCGACCAGCCGGACCGGCAGGTGGTCGCCGAAACGGCTCAGTTCGACCAGCGGGGTGTGCCCGATCAGGCCGAGTACGTTGCGCGAGATGTTCATGGCGAGACTCCTTCGAGTATCGGAACTGTCTAAATCTGGTAGTCCAGCGGTTGCCGGCCGTGCAGTCGCCGGCCCCGCATGTGGGAAGGCGGGGCGCTCACTGTGGTGTCGGCTGGTACGTCCGCGATGACCAGAGCGTGCGCCCCGATCCGGCTGTGGTCGCCGACCGTCACCGGGCCCAGCACGCTGCAGCCGACGCTGAGGGTGACGGAATCGCCGATGGTCGGGTGCCGCTTGCTGCCCTTGGGGTCGGTCCAGAAGCCGCGGGCACCCAACGTGACACCCTGGTAGATGCTCACGTCGTTGCCGAGTTCGGCGGTCTCCCCGATGACGATGCCGGCGCCGTGGTCGATGAAGCAGCGTCGTCCGATCGTGGCGCCGGGGTGGATCTCGATGCCGGTGATCACACGTGCGGTCTGCGATATCAGCCGCGGCACGAACGGGACGCCCAGGCGGTGCAGCCGGGAGGCCGCACGATGCACCACCAGCGCCCAGACACCGGGATAGAGCACCGCCTCCACCGCGCTGATGCCGCGCAGCACCGGATCGCGGCGGTACGCGGTGATCAAGTCTTCGAGCACGCTGGCCTCACAGGTCGACGCGGACGTATAGCCATGTGTGCCGGAACCTGCCCGATGGCCCGGGAGGTTTACCCGGGTATGCCTCAAGCAGCGGTCAGTTGCCGGCAGGAAAGCGCAGACAGCGCTCGTCGAAGACCCGGCGGACGGCGAAGCCGCTCATCGGCACGGTGAATCCGCGCCTCCGCAGCGGCCCGTGCGCGCCCAGCAGTCGCATGCCAGCCAGCATAGGTGTCGGTTTCGGACGCCGCGGCAGCGGGCCGCCCTGGTCAGGACGCGGTGGCCCGGGACTCCCGGGTGGGAACGTCGGGCAGCGTGAGGGCCGACTCCTCGGTGATGACGTACCGGGCACCACCGGCTCGCTTGGCCAGGTACATCGCCGCATCGGCGGCACCGAGGGTGGTGTCCAACCGCATGTCACCCTCGCCGGCGAAGGCGACTCCGATGCTCACCGACAACGGGACGTACCGGCCGTCCGGCACCCAGAACGGAGCCTTCAGCACTCCGGTCATCCGAGCGGCGACGGCCTCGGCCTTGCCGGGATCATCCAGATTCTCACACAGCACCACGAACTCATCGCCTCCGAGCCGGGCCAGGGTGTCCCCCGGCCGCAGCGCCGACCGGAGACGCGTGGCAACGGCGGCGAGCACGTCGTCACCAACCTGATGGCCGTATCGGTCGTTGACCTTCTTGAAGCCGTCGAGGTCGAGGAAGAGGACTGCCACCCTGCGCTGCGACCGTTTTCCCTTGGCGATCGCCTGCTCGAGCCGATCGAGCAGCAGCACCCGATTGGGCAGCCCGGTGAGCGGGTCATGCAGCGCTTGCTGGCGCAAGGTCGCGACCCGTTCCCGGACGGCGGCTCGCGAGCGAGCGTTCGTGACATAGGAGGCGGCCACGTCGGCCATCAGCTGCACCGCGGAGACATCTTCCGGCTCCAGTCGGCCCGGGCTTCCACGCCATACGTCCAGGGCTCCGAGCCTGACATCGTCCACCGACATCGGAAAGGCAAAGACGGCAGCCAGGCCGGCGTCCCGAGCGCGAGGCGAGAAGAGCGGAAACCGGCGGTCGCGCCCGAGGTCAGCGATGAGCACCGGTTCGCCGGTCCGGAAGGTCTCCAGGCACGGCCCCTCGTCGTACTCGATTTGCAGGGCTTCGATCTGCAGCAGCACGTCGTCGGAGGCAGCAACGAAATGCATGTCGTGGTCGGCGCCCATCAGGAGCACACCCGCGCCGGTCACCGGCACAACCTGAGGCAACCGGGCGACGAACTGATCCAGGATCGCCGAAATGGGGAAGTCGTGGGTGAGGGTACGGGCGAAGTCGGTCAGCGCCTCGGCAAGCCGCTTTTCCTCGACCATCTTCCGCTCCCACCCTGCCGAGTCCGCTGATATACCGCAGCGTACATTGTCAACTACAGCGGGTAAGATACGGTCCGTGGCAAAGGCGGGGCTAGCCCGGCTCCGGAAGGTCGGCGCCGCAGGCGACGCACACGTCGGAGGTCCGGTCGTCATTCAGCCGGCCGCAGTCCGGGCAGACCTGGGCGAGCCAACACGCTGGGTCCCCGACCGGCTCGGCGCTGGCTCGCCCCGCCGCCGGGTGCGCGTCCGTCGGGTTCGGTTCAACCGGCCGCATGGCTCAGGTGCCGTCGCTCTTGGGGGTCTGCTGGGCGAGGAACCGCTCGAATTGGGCGCCCAACTCCTCCGCCGTTGGCAGCGGGCCCTCACCGGCCAGCAGGTTCTCCCGGCCCGCCATCACCAGGTCGTACTGGCTCTCCAGGCCGCGAACGACCTCGGCCACCTCGGGGGATTGGGCGACCTGGCCGTCAATCGCCTCGCGGGTGCTGCGAGCCTCCTCCGCAAGGCGGTCGGTGGACAGAGTCAGGCCGGTGGCCGCGCAGATGGACTCCAGCAGCCGCACGGCGGCGTCGGGATAGTCGGTCTGAGCAAGGTAGTGCGGCACGTGCACGGCGAAGCCCATGGCATCGTGCCCGGCCTTCGCCAGGCGATATTCCAGCAGGTGCCCGGCGCTGGCCGGTACCTGCACCGTGTCCACCCACGGCTGGGTTTGGACCAGCTCGGGCCGACTGCCGTGCACGATCACACCGAGCGGCCGGGTATGCGGCACGGCCATCGGGATCGCGCTGAGCCCGACGGTCAAGCGAACGTCGAAGCGGGCGATGAGCGCCTGGACCGCGGCGGTGAACCGCTCCCACTGCACGTCGGGCTCCATGCCGGCCAGGACCAGGAAGGGCACCCCGGTCGCGTCAGACACGGCGTGCAAGGCCAGCTGCGGCTCGTCGTAGCTCTCCCAATGGTCCCGCGAGAAGATCATCGGGGGTCGGCGGGCTCGGTAGTCGAAGAGCTGATCGACGTCGAACCGCGCCACGACGGTGGAGTCTGGGGACGACAGGAGGTGCGCGGTCGCCAACCGTTTGGCGCTTCCGGCGTCGATAAACCCGTCGAGCGCCTCGATCAGTACCGGGCGCCGCAACTCGACGGGCGGAGACCCCACCTCAAAAAGATCCATGGGCTCGAGCATCCGATTCACCGCCTTCCCGACAGCCCGTCCTCCTTACCGTATCGCTGATCCCTATACGGCAGGGCCTCGCGGGCTTCCCCGGATCGCTCGCTGGGATGTCTGCGCGGGTTCGCGCCCCCTTCGTTGCCGATGGGGCCACCGGTGCGGCCGGTGCCTTCCTCGCCGGAAAATGCACCGGAATCGGGTCGCTCAGCGCAGTTCGCCGTTCACGGTGCCGTAGCCGGGTGCCCGGCCGCGAATGGTCGCGATATAACCGGCCACCTCAGGATCGGCCGGCACACCCCCGGAGGCCAGCACGGCACCCGGTCCGGCGTTGTAGGCCGCCAGCATGGTATCGACCGGGTCCCCTGGTACCCGGGCCACGATCCGGGCAACCGCGCAGTCGTACGCGGCGGCGCTGGCGATCGCGTCGTAGGGGTCGAATGCCTGGGCGTCGCCGTCCCCGTCGCCGTCGATGCCGTGGGCGGCCCAGGTGCCGGGCAGGAACTGTCCGAGACCCTCGGCGCCGGCGGCGGAGACCGCCAGTGGATTCCAGCCGCTTTCGGTGGCAAGCTGGGCGGCGAGCAGGGCCGGCGACAGCGTCGCCGGGCACGAATGGCCAGCCACGGAAATGGCCGCCCGGTAGGCCGACGGCACCGTTCCGGCCGGTACGTGGCGGCTGCCGGCGGACCCGGCTTGCTGAGCCGAGTCGAACACCGTGCGGACGGCCGCCGCCGTGACGCTCAGCTGACGGCCCAGCGCGGCCTCGCGGGCGGCCTGCGCCGCCTGGGCGGCCCGGATCCGAGCGGCGTCGGCGGCCGCAGCCCGCGCCGCCCGCTGCTGCGCTGCCAACCTGGCCGCTGCCTGTGCCGTCGCCAACGCCGCGGACACCGCGGCTACCTCCGCGGTGAGCCGGACGGCACGCATACCGGCCTCGTTCGCTAGGCTGATCTGGTCGTCCGCGAGGGCCGCGACGTTGCCGGCCCGATCCGCCGCCTCGCGAGCCGCCGCGGCCGCTGCCCGGCTGCTGACCGTGTGGTTGTCCGCCACCGCCGTGACCAGCCGGGCCCGATCGATCAGGTCCTCCGGCCGGCCGCCGGTCACAAGCTCGCCGAGCATGGACAGGTTCCCGCCGGAGACGTAGAGCTGGCGCAATTGTCCCGAGTTCGCCGCCCGCCGCTGCTGCAGCACGCTCAGTGCGTCGGCCAGCGCTTGATCGGCCTGCAGCTGGGCCGCGTCGAGCCGGGAAGCCTCCGCGGCGGTGTCGTCGGCGGCTGCCAGGGCCGCGGTCTGCATGCGCTGCAGCCGGAGCACCGAGGCTGCCAACCTGGCGGGGTCGGCCGCAGCCGGGATTGCCAGGGCGGCGACCGGGTGGGCCGCGGCCGAGGCCAGTGGGTGCAGCGGTACCGCCAGGACGGCCGCAATCAGCGCGGCGACAGCAAGCGGCCGGGCCGGTAGCTGTGATCGTCGCATCTGGTGGCGTCGACCGGGTCGGCGTGCGGCTTGAGCCGGGCATGGTGTCCTGCCGGACTTGTCGGGCTTCGTTCAGATCGGGGTACGGTTCGTTGATCGACGCCCAAGGCGGGATGGGCGTTCCCGGCGTGAGGAGATCCGATCATGTCGGTCCGCACGGAGGGCTCAAACCTGCCCGGGGCGTTCCACGGCTCCGGCCTGCAGGTGGAACGCAACGGCATCAACGTCATCGCCGAAGGCGAGCGGAAGGGCTCACCGCGGGACCTGTTCTGGCCCTGGTGCGCCGCGAACATCGCAGTTCTCGGAGTCAGCTTCGGCTCGTTCCTGCTGAGCTTCGGGGTCAGCTTCGCCCAGGCGGTGGCCGCCGGGGTCATCGGCGCGGTGCTCTCCTTCCTGCTGGTCGGCTTCGCCTCACTCGCTGGCAAGCGGGGTTCGGCGCCCACCATGGTGCTGTCCCGAGCGGCTTTCGGGGTGCGAGGAAACGCCCTTCCCGCCGCGGTGTCCTACGTACTGCTGATCGGCTGGGAGATCGTGCTGGTTTCCCTCGCCACCCTGGCGACCGCAACGGTGTTCTCCACCTTGGGTTGGGCCAGCGGAAACGCCACCAAGATCGCAGCCTTCGTGGTGGTGATCGCGGTGATCATCGCGGCCGGGATGCTGGGGTTCGATGCCATCATGCGGCTGCAGACCGTACTCACCGTCGCCTTGGCCGTACTCACCGTCGGCTACGTGCTCCTGACCCTCAAGCACGTGCACTGGGGCACCGTCTCGGCGCTGCCGAGCGGCAACGGCGCGGCCTTCCTCGGGGCGTTCATCTTTGCGATGACCGCGTTCGGGCTGGGGTGGGTTAACAGCGGGGCGGACTACTCCCGGTACCTGCCCCGGCGCGCCTCGGCTGCCGGCGTGGTGGGCTGGACCACGTTCGGGGCCAGCGTCGCGCCGGTGCTGCTGGTGATCTACGGCCTGCTGCTGGCCGGGTCGGACGAAAAGCTCAACAAGGCGATCGGCGCCGACCCGATCGGCGCGCTTACCACGCTGCTGCCGACGTGGTATCTGGTGCCCTTCGCCTTGGTCGCCGTCTTCGGCCTGGTCGGCGGCGCGGTGCTGGACATCTACTCTTCGGGGCTTGCGCTGCTCACCCTCGGCCTGCGGGTGCCACGCTGGGCGGCCGCCGGGCTGGACGGGGTCCTCATGGTGGTGGGCACGATCTACGTGGTGTGGATCGCCGCCGACTTCATCACTCCGTTCCAAGGGTTCCTGATCACCCTCGGGGTACCGATCAGCGCCTGGTGCGGCGTGTTCCTGGCCGATCTCGCGTTGCGCCGCCAGCCGTACGACGAGGCGGATCTGCACAACGCCCAGGGCCGGTACCGGGCGCTCAACCCGGTCGCGCTGACCAGCTTGGTGGGCGGGACTTTCCTCGGGTGGGGGCTGGTGGTCAACACGCTCTCGCCGGTCTTCCGGTGGGAGGGCTACCTCATGGATCCCTTCGGCCTCGGCCCGAAGACGGAGGGCACCTGGACCTACGCGAACGTCGGCGTGCTCGTCGCCCTCGCGGTCGGCTTCGCCGGGCACTACGTCTTCGGCCGTCGTCGGGTGCGGGCCCAGGAAGGCGTGAGTTAGCGACCCGGGGTCGCTCGGTGCTGCCCTTGGCGGCGGCCCACGTCGCGCGCCGCGATCAGTACCCCCGCGTCGCGACCCGCGATCCAGGTCCCGCCGACCACAGCAGGGCGGGGCCAGCCGGCCCTGGATCACCGCCCGTCGAGCGTGGCCTCCGCGGAAGCTGCCAGCTCGGCGCGGGTCGGGCCGGTCGCCGGGCCGCGTCGGGTGACCGACAGCGCGGCGGCCCGGTTAGCGAAGCGCAGCGCGGTGGGTAGGTCGGTCCCGTCGGCCAGGGCGGCGAGCAGCGCGGCGACATGCACGTCGCCGGCCCCGGTGGTGTCCACGGCAGCTACCGGCACGCCGGGTACCGGGCACGCCTCGGCACCGGTTCGGTACAGCGTCGCACCGGCGCCGCCGTCGCGCACCACGACGGCCGGCGGCCGGGCCGAGCCCGGCGCGGGCCCCCCATCGCCCCACAGCAGGGTGGCTTCCGGCGCGTTGAGGCTGAGCAGATCGGTTCGGGTGAGCACGGCCGCCCACCGGCCCGCCGGGATCTCGCCGACCAGCGGGCCGGGATCCACCACGAGCAGCCGGCCGGCGGGCAGGGCGCCCAGGTACGCCGCGATCAGCGGCCCGTTGACCGGATAGCCCAGGTCGTACCCGGACACGTAGACGGCGTCCCCGTCGCTCAGCTTGAGCGCGGCCAACTCCCCAGCGCTGAGCTGCGCCTCCGCGCCGGGCGCGGTGAGGAAGGTCCGCTCGCCGTCGGGTTCCACCAGCACGGCGCAGTAGCCGGTGTCGGCGGCAGCCGGCTCCGGCAAGGCCAGGCTCACCCCCTCGGCCGCCAGCGCCGCTCGGACAATCGCGCCGAACGGGCCGCTGCCGATCCGGCCGGCGTAGACCGCGGGCAGCCCGAGCCGGGCGGCGGCCGAGAGCACGTTGAAGCCGCCGCCCGCGGTCGGGGGAAGCGGGTCGCCCACCACATCACCGCCGCGCGGCGGCAGGTGGGGCACGCGCACCGGCAGATCCACCAGCACACTGCCGATCAGAACCAGCCGGGCGATCGTCATGCGCCGGCCGCCCGCACGTCCAGCAGGCCAGCGGCCAGACCCTCCAGGTCGAGCGCGTTGACCCGCCGTACTGTCTGCCGGGCATCCGCCGGGAGGGCGCCGACCCCGCTGTGTGCGCCGAGCATCCCGGCGGCCAGCGCCCCGATGGTGTCGCTGTCCCCGCCGAGGTTGGCGGCCAGGCGGGCAGCCCGCCACGGGTCGTCCGGCGCCAGCGCGGCGAGGGCGAACGCGGCCGGTACCGACTCCTGCGTCGCCATACTCAGCCCGCCGTCGGCGATCGCGTCGAGGGTGTCCGGGAGGTGCCGTAACCGGTGCACGACGGCGTCGCCAACCGGCGGGAAGCCGCGGTCGGCGGCCAGCTCGGCGGCGGTGATCGCCAGCCGGTACGACTGAGCCCAGCCGGCGCCGTCGACGCCGCCACTTACCGCGGCGGCCACCGCGGCGGCGCCGGGCAGGAAGCCGGTCACCGCCCCGTACCGGCGGGCTACCTCCGCCCGGGTGAGCGCTTCGGTGGGCATGCCGAGCGCGTCCCCGATCGCCAGCCCGTACAGCGCGCCGAGGGCCCGCTCCCACGTGCCGCTGCCGCCCAATCCCGCACCCCGCACATCAACGCCTGAGCCACGTTCGCCCGGTCGGTGGTCGCCGTCAGGCTACGTGCGGACCAGCACTGCGCATCACGCGACGAGCTGTTCCATCGGAGCAGTACGGCGCGCTAGCCTGCACATCCTCACCTCGGTTTCAGGAAAGGCAGCCTCCGGTGGTCTCTCATCTCAATCCTTACATCAGCTTCGCCGGTAACGCCCGGCAGGCCATGGAGTTCTACCGGGGCGTCTTCGGTGGCAACCTGGCGCTGAACACGTTCGGCGAGTACGGCGCGCCGGACGCGGCTACCGCCGATAAGATCATGCACAGCACGCTCGAGACCGGCAGCGGTTTCGTCTTGATGGGTGCCGACAACCCTCCGGGGATGGAGCACAACCCGGGAAACAACATCGCGGTGAGCCTGAGCGGCGACGACTCCGGCGAACTGCGCGGCTACTGGCAGCAACTGTCCGACGGCGGGTCGGTGTCGGTTCCGTTGGAGAAGCAGATGTGGGGCGACGAGTTCGGCATGTGCGTGGACCAGTTCGGCATCACCTGGATGGTCAACATCAGCCAGCCCGCGGAGGCCTGATCCGCTGGTTCAGGTAGCGGCACCAGCACGACACCGGCACCACGCCGTCGCCCGCGCGTGCCGTTACCGCCGCCGAAGCAAGTACTTCTGGCCACACCGCGGCTGAGGTCAGTCGGGACAGTCGACAGCCACCGCAAGGGCAGCGCAGATCTCGCGCATTCGGGTGTCGCGCAACCGCCCTAGCCGGTCGACGAGGATGGCGATGGAGACACTCTCCACCGAGTCCAGATTGACGGCCGAACGTCGCGGCACCGGGTCGTCACCGGGTTCGAGCACGACTTCGCTGACCAGCCCGCGAATCGTCGTCGTACACGGTGCCACGAGTGTGCGGCGATGCCGCGGGATCACTGCGTCGCGAGACAGGACGACGACAGGTCGACGACCGACCTCCGCCATCTCGCACCACCAGAGCTCCCCACGGGTGGGGACGGCGCTCACGACGACGACACTGCCCGGCGGAACGACGCCAGGTCACCCCACTCGTCTGGCTCATCGAGTGGATGTTCGTCGTAGGCGGCGTAGCTCGCGTCCACCTCGGCCGAACGGTAGCGAGCGAGCAGGGCCGCGAGAGCCTCGTCCACCAGCGAAGCGTCCGTCGTACCCGACCGCACCTTGCGCGCGTGTTCGAGCAGGGCGGCGTCGACCGTCGTGCTCAGCCGTATTCGGGTCATGCCATCATCATGCCACGTCTCAGGTCGTTCTGATGGACGAGTCGGCGTCGACTCCCGGTGGGTTTGCCGCTGCGGCGCACTGTGGGGTCCAAGGGCACCGGGTGACGGTGGTGGTCTGGGACCACGGACGCCCGCGGTCTCATCCCCGGACCAGCAGGATCGCAGCAACCACGACGCCGCCGACCACGACGACGTAGCGCAGGACCGGCCCGGGGATACGCCGACCGAGGGACGCCCCGGTGAACCCGCCGGCCGTCGCCCCGGCGGCGAGCAGGCCGGCCACTGCCCAGTCCACGTGGGACACCGTGATGAAGATCACCGCCGCCACACCGTTGACCAGGGCAGCCAGCACGTTCTTGGCGGCGTTGAGCCGCTGCAGGTGGTCGGAGACGCCGAGGCTGAGGAAGGCGAGCAGCAGGACGCCCTGGGCTGCGCCGAAGTAACCGCCGTAGATGCCGGTCAGGTACACCAGCACGGGCAGTACGCCCCGGCCGGCCAGGATCGGACGGTCCGCCGAGCCGCTACGCCGGGCCAGCCGGGGCTGGGCGGCCATCAGCGCACAGGCCAGCAGGATGAGGAAGGGCACCAGCGTCCGGAAGGTGCCCGGGGCGGCGAGCAGCAGCAATGCCCCGGTGATGCCGCCGAGCAGCGATGCGGAGCCAATCTTCAGCAGCCGGCCCCGCTGCCCGGCAAGTTCACGGCGGTAGCCGATGGCCCCGCTGACCGAGCCCGGCACCAGCCCGACGGTGTTGGAGACGTTCGCCACCAGTGGCGAGTACCCGAGCGCCAGCAACGTCGGAAAGGTCACCAGAGAGCCCGAACCGACGATCGTGTTGACCGCTCCAGCCACCGCCCCGGCACCGAGAATGGCCAGTCCTCCGAGCGGCGTCACACCTGTCCCCCTACCCTGATCCCGGCGGCGCCGGAGATGTCGGCGACATGGTGCCACGGTGACGAGGTGCCATGGCAGACAGTGCGGTGCGGACGGACCCGAGGGAGAGGACACGCGATGCCACCTCCAGCCGTGTCCCACCCGGCCGCTTCGCAGCCGGCCGCCGGCAGTCCGGCCCTCACCCACGCCCACGACGGAACCGGCGCCCAGCCGTTGCCCGCCGAGCAGCGGCCGGCTGAGCACGTGGGCCGGCACCACCCTCCGGCTTTGGCGATCGTGGCTTCGCTGACCACCAGCGCCAGGGCGGCCGCCGAGGAGATCCGGGCGGTCCATGTCTCGGTTCCGTTGGCCGAGGCCGATGTGGTCGTGGTGGTCGGCGGCGACGGCACGTTGATCGATGCCCTGCACGCCGTCCTCGCGCTGCCGGCGGACCGACCGGCTCCGGCGATCTTCGGCATGCACTGCGGCACGGTCGGCTTCCTGCTCAACGACTTCAGCGGGTCCGAGGACCTGCTGGACCGGATCGCCACCACCGAGGCGACCAGCATCCGGCCGCTGCGTATGCAGGCCTACGACGACGAGGGACGGCCCCTACCCGCGGCGCTGGCGTGCAACGAGGTGGTGCTTCGTCGGCTCGGCGAGCAGGCCGCCAAGATCCGGGTGAGTGTCGACGGTACCCAGCGGCTGGAGGAACTACGCGGGGACGGCGTGATGGTGGCCACCGAGGTGGGATCCACCGCGTACAACTACTCCGCCCATGGACCGATCCTGCCGGTCGGCGCGGGGCTGCTGGCCCTCACGCCGATCTGCGCGATGCGCCCCCGCCGCTGGCCGGGCGCGCTACTACCCCACCGGGCCGTGGTCCGCTTCGATGTTCTCGAGGCCGAGAAGCGACCGGTCACCGCCAGCGCCGACCAGCGCGGCATGACGACGGTGAGCGCGGTCGAGGTGTCCGAGGCGACGGAGCGTACGCTGCGCCTGCTGTTCGACCCACGGCGACCGCTGGACGAACGGGTCACCCAGGAGCAGTTCCACCGCTGAGGGCGGGCTCCTCCAGTGCCACCCGGTGGGCAAAGTCACCGCACGATTCCGGAATGTGAGCCCGGTTCGGACTGTCACCCCTATCGGGAGGTACGTGCATGCCAACAGAATCCGGCCGCGACTGGCCCCTGGGAGAACGACACCCAACCGCTGTCGCCGCCCCTGCGGGACACCCTTGAGCTGCCTGCGGTGCCGGACAACGTGGCGCCCGAACCCGCGGCGGCTCCGGCGGCACCACCCCCGGTACGCGATTCGGCGCCGGCGGCTCGCCCGCGGTGGCGCGCCAGGGTCAACGTCAACCGGCGGCTGGCCGGGGTCGGGCTGCTCGTCACGGTCGCGGTCGCCGTCACCGCCATCGGCGTGACGCGCAACGGAGGGCCGCTCGGACGCGGTGGCTCCGGTGCCGGTTCCGCGCCGGCCATCCGCGCCGTGTCCAGCGTCGATCCCTCCGGCGGCAGCGGCTGGCGGCGCTCCGGCGCCAACCCGGCGACGGCAGTGTGGCGTACCCAGCACTACGCCAGTGCTGAGTTCGGTGGGTTGAAGCCCGGGGTCGGGCTGTTGATCGACCTGGGCACGCCGCGGGGGGTGACCTCGGTCCGGACGACGGTGGAGGTGCCGGGCACGACAGTCGAACTGCGGGCCGCCGACTCGACGGCCGGCGCCGGGCAGCGCTCCCGGCTGCTCGACACGGCGACCGGGGCGAGCGGTGTCACCAAGCTGTCGGCCAAGAACGGCGGAGCGCACCGGTACTGGCTGGTGTGGGTTCCCCGGCTCGGTCGGGACGCCGGCGGCTACTCCGCCGTGCTCCGCGGGTTGACAGTCCGCGGCTGAGCGCCCAGGCCGGTCGGGGCGGGGTCCGGTTGCTGCGCCGCCCAGGCGCCGTGCTCGCGCCGCGCCCAGGACCGGGGCACCCGCCCGGTACGCATCCCGGCCCGGGCGATCGGATCGCGGCTGGCGAACCACAGGTGACCGATGACGACGGCGGCCACCGCGTACGCCAGCCAGTCGTGCACCAGGGTGGCACCGGTCCGCAGCGACAGCGGCCAGCCCGATCCGTACCGCATGAGCAGGCCGGTATCGAGCATCACCAGGATGGCGCCGGCGGTGAAGCTGGCGTTGAGCTTCTGCCCGGCGTTGAACTTGCCCACCGGGATGTGGCCCTCGCGCCGCCGCCGGTCCCCCAGCCAGGCCCAATCCTCGGGCCGGAAGCGGTTCAGCCGCCGCAGGTCCGCCCGGAAAGCGCCGGAGGCCAGCCCGAGCAGGATGGGCACCGGCAGCGCGATGCCGGCGTAGACGTGCACCGTACGGATCACCGCCCGCCGCCCGACCAGCACCGACAGCGGGCCGATGTAGAGCACCGCGGCGGTCAGCAGGCACGCGCCCAGCAGCAGGCCCACCGAGCGGTGCACCCAGCGCTCGGCACGGCTGAAGCGCGCCAGCGTCTCGCCGCCGGCCGGCCCGGTATCGGATCTCATGTGATGGGGGCGTCGCGCTGGCCGTTGGACCGGCCGACCCAGGCGTCGACGTCGTACCCGCGCCGCTCCCAGTACCCGGCACGCACCGTGTCGGTCAGCTCGATCCCGCCCAGCCACTTCAGCGACTTGTACCCGTACATCGGCGCCACGTAGAGCCGGACCGGACCGCCGTGTTCCCGGGTGACCGGGGCACCGAGCATCCTGGTCGCGACCAGCACGTCGCGCCGCCGGGCCTGCTCCAGGGTGAGGCTCTCGGTGTAGGTGCCGTCGAAGGAGGTGAAACGCACCGCCCGGGCGCTGGGACGCACGCCGACGACCTCCAGCAGGTCGACCAGCGCGACCCCGGACCAGGCCACCTTCGGTACCCGCCAGCCGGTCACGCACTGGAAGTCGCGGGTCAGGCTGGTCTGCGGCAGGCGGTGGAGATCATCCAGACTCAGGGTTACCGGCCGGTCGACGAGCCCGCTGACCTGCAGCCGGTACGTCGTCGCGGTGCGCTGCGGGACGCTGGAGGTCACCGAGTAGTACCGAAACCCGCCGCCCGCCGGCAGGAACTGGGTCAACCCGGTCGGGTCCCGGTTCTGCAACGGAGCCACCAGCCGCTGCTCGACGTCCGCCACCCGCCGACCGGTCAGCACGCCGATCGCACCCAGGCCGAGCATGCCCAGGATGACCCGCCGCCCGACCGGCCGGCCGTCCTCCGCCGGTGCCCGCCCCGTCGCTCCCGCCATCAGTCCATGGTGCGCCCGGTACCCGCCGGCCGCTCCCGATCGCGCGGCGCGGGAATGTGGAGCGGAGCCCGCGGCAGCGGTTAGCGTGGTGCCGGTGAGTCCCGAGGAGGCACTGGCCGTTGCCGCGAGCGGAGTGCGCCGCGACCTGGAGCGCACCGGGCGGTGCCGCCGCCGGGCCCTCCGTGCCCTGGAGGAATCGTTGGCGCACCGCCAGTGGTGGGTCAGCGCCTGGCCGGAGGGCGCCGACCACCTGCCCGGACTCGTCGCCCAAGACGTCCAGGAAGCCGTTCAGGCCCAACTCGACGCACACTGGCCGCCCTGCCCGGAGCACCGGGATCATGCCTTATTCGTCGAGCCGGATCTGGGTCCGGACGCGTTCTGGGTCTGTCATCGCACCGGTTTGCCGGTGGCCACGATCGGCGGGCTCTAGCACCGGAGGAAGCTGGCGCCGCCGGGCTCCTGATAGGGATAACCGACCAGCGACAAGGAGCCCGCATGCCCCAGCTCAGTCTCGGAATCCTCGGTACGTCCCGCAAGCCGGCCGAGCGTCGGCTGCCGCTGCATCCCCGGCACGTCGACCGGGTGCCGGACGAGGTGCGTCCCGCCGTCTTCCTGGAACGTGGGTACGGGCAGCGGTTCGGCGTAGGTGACGGTGAGCTGGCGCCGCTGGTCGGCGGGCTGCGCAGCCGCGAGGATTTGATCGCCGAGTGCGACGTCATCCTGCTGCCGAAACCGGTGCACGCCGACGTCGCCGAGTTGCGACCCGGCCAGGTGCTCTGGGGCTGGCCGCACTGCGTGCAGGACGCGGAACTCACCCAGCTCGGGATCGACCGGAAGCTGACCATGATTGCCTGGGAGGCGATGAACTACTGGACCCCGGACGGCGGCTTCGACCTGCACGTCTTCCACAAGAACAACGAACTCGCCGGGTACTGCTCGGTGCTGCACGCGTTCGCCCTGCGGGGAATCACCGGGGCGTACGGGCGGCGACTGCGGGCGATAGTGATCAGCTTCGGCGCCACCGGGCGGGGAGCAGTGATCGCCTTGGAGGCGATGGGCGTCCCTGACGTCACCGTCATCACGCTGCGCGACGTCCATGCCGTCGCGGCACCGTTCCCGTCGGTGACCATGGGTCAGTTCGAGCGGGTGGACGACGAGCGGCGGCATCAGGTGCTAACCGGCCGTGGCCCGCTGCCTTTGGCGCAGTTCCTGGCCGGGTTCGACATTGTGGTCAACTGCGTCCGGCAGGACCCCGAGGCGCCGATGATGTTCCTCACCACCGGCGAGGTGGCCGCCTTCCGTCCGGGCAGCCTGCTGGTCGACGTCTCCTGCGACGAGGGCATGGGCTTCGACTTCGCCCGCCCGACCTCGTTCGCGGATCCCACGTTCTGGGTCGAGGACGTGACGTACTACGGGGTCGACCACAGCCCCTCCTACCTGTGGAACTCCGCGACCTGGGAGATCAGCGAGGCGCTGCTCCCCTTCCTGGCGCCGATGCTGGCGGGGCCGGAGTCCTGGGAGGACAACGCCACGTTGCGGCACGCGATCGAGATCCGCGACGGCGTGGTCCGCAACCCGGGCATTCTGTCGTTTCAGGGTCGGGCCGCGCAGTACCCGCACCGGCGGGCCGAGGGCTAGGTCCGACAGTCGAGGCCCGAGAGTTGGAGCCCAGCGCCGGAAGCAGCCGGGGCCTGCGCAGGTTGGCCTATCAGACGCCGACGACAGGAGCTACCGATAGCCGTTCGAGCCAGGTGGAGGAAACCGTGAAGACCAAGGCCGAGTACATCCGCGACCACGTGGCCTTCCGGCACTGTGTCGAGGTGGCCGGCTGACCGCCACCCCGTCCGGGCCGGAGCTCGGGTACCCGAGCTTCGCCGCCCTGGGGGACAGCTTCACCGAGGGCCTCGACGACCCGGACCCGCACGGCGGTGGGTATCGCGGCTGGGCGGACCGGGTGGCTGAGCGACTCGCGGCGGTGGGCGGTCCCGACTTCCGGTACGCCAACCTGGCGGTCCGTGGCCGGCGGCTGCCCCAGATCGTCGCCGAGCAGGTGCCGGCGGCCGTGACGCTGCGCCCGGCACTGGTCACCCTGGCCGGCGGCACCAACGACGCGCTGCGCCGGCACTTCGACCCGGCCGGGCTGGCGAACGTGCTGCGCTCGGCGGTCGATGCGCTCTCCGAAGCCGGATCGCGGGTGGTGCTGTTCACCGGTACCGATCCGACCCGTCGGCTGCCGGCCACCCGCCGGCTGATACCCCGGGTGGCGGCCCTCAACGAGGCGGCTCGCGCCGCCGCGGCGGAGTTCGGGTGCCTGCTGGTCGACCTCTGGCCGGCGGCGGAGATCTTCGACTCCGCGGTGATGTGGAGCGAAGATCGGCTACACCTCAGCAGCGAGGGGCACCGTCGGGTCGCCGGCGCGGTACTGGAGACCCTCGGGGTGCCCAGCGGCTACGACTGGCGGGCTTCGCCCGTACCGACCGCCCCGCTGTCCTGGCGAGGCGCCCGTACCTCCGACCTGCGCTGGCTGCGGTCCTACCTCGGCCCCTGGCTGCACCGCCGGGTCACGGGCCGGTCATCCGGGGACGCCATGGAACCCAAGCGCCCGTCTCTGCAGCCGTACCGCGCCGGGCCTAGCGAGGCCAGCACCGGCTGCTAGATCCGCAGGGTGAGGAGTCCCGGGATGTCGTCGTAGTCGGCGTCCTGCGCGAGGAGCGGAATGGCGTGCGCGATGGCGGTCGCCGCTATCCACGAGTCGTTGAGCGGCATGCACCTGCCCACGTCGCGAAGCGCGACCCGAAGCGTCGCCCAGGCGGCCGCGACCGACCTGTCGATCGGGATGGGTTCGAGGACGTCGGCTCGGGTGAGGGTCTCCAGCCGGCGTGCCCGCGTGGTGGTGTCTCCGGCGGCCAAGACCCCCAGGCGCAGTTCGGCGATGGTGACGACGGAGACCGCGATTCGCTCGGGTGGAGTATCGACCGATCGGTGGATAGCGGCGTGCACCCCTCGGATCGCTGATCTGAGCCGACAGGTCGACGCGCCGGCAGTGGAGTCACGGCCAGGCTCGAAGCCATGGACGTCATTGAGGTCGAGCACCTGGCCAAGCGGTACGGCGCCGTGGAGGCGGTCCGGGATGTCTCCCTCACGGTGGGCGATGGGGAGATCTTCGGGATCCTGGGTCCGAACGGCGCCGGCAAGACCACGACGGTGGAATGCCTGGAAGGTCTGCGGCAGGCCGACTCCGGACGGGTCCGGGTCCTCGGCCTGGACCCGGTACGGGACCGCGTCGACGTGCGGCAGGTGCTCGGCGTGCAGCTGCAGGACGCGGCCCTTCCGGAGAAGCTCACCGTCGCCGAGGCGATCGAGCTGTACTCGTCGTTCTACCCAAACCCCGCCGACGGTGAGCGGCTGCTCGACGTGCTCGGGCTGAGCGACTCCCGGCGGACCCGCTACCGCAAGTTGTCCGGCGGTCAGCGGCAGCGGCTGTCGATCGCACTCGCGCTGGTGGGCCGGCCGCGGGTAGCGGTCCTGGACGAGCTGACCACCGGGCTGGACCCGCAGGCCCGCCGCGACACCTGGGCCCTGATCGAGGACATCCGCGCGTCCGGCGTGACGATCCTGCTGGTCACCCACTTCATGGACGAGGCCGAACGGCTCTGTGACCGGGTGGCGGTGATCGACGCCGGCCGGATCGTCGCCCTCGACACCCCGGCCCGGCTGGCCGAGCGGACCGATGCCGGCACCCGGTTGCGGTTCCGGCCGTCGAGTTCGGTGGACGTTTCCGAACTGCGCCGACTCCCGGAGGTCGGCGACGTGACCAGCGCGGGTGAAACGCTGATCGTGACCGGCTCCGGGGATCTGCTGGGCGCCGTCGTCGGCGCGCTCACCCGGGCTGGCGTCGTCGCCGAGCACCTGCGGGTCGACCGGAGCGGCCTGGAGGACGCCTTCGTGGCCCTGGTCGGCCGCGCCCCGGAACCGGCGCGGACCTTCGACCGGGTCCCGATCTCCTGATCCGGCTCGCCGAAGGCCTCCGAGTCCCGATACAACCGCTTCCCGAAAGGAACCGCGATGTCCGTCCGCATGCCCGTCCGGATGCCCGTCCGGATGCCCGTCCGGATGCCCGTCCCTACCGGCTCCTGGTCTGCCTTCCGCGCCCTGGTGCGCGCCGAGCGCCTGCTGCTGTTGCGTGAGCCCGCGGTGCTGCTGTGGGGGGTCGCCTTTCCGGTGCTGCTGCTGACCATCATGGGGATTGCCTCGAGCGGCCCGGACGCCGACCTCAGCGGGCTGGCACTGGTGGCGGTCTACCAGCCCGTGGTGATCGCGATGGTGCTCGCCACGCTCGGCGGGAGCACCCTGCCGGCCGTCCTCACCACCTACCGGGAAACCCGCGTCCTGCGTCGGCTGGCCACCACGCCGGTGCGGCCATCCGCGGTGCTGGCGGCGCAACTGCTGGTCAACCTCGGGGTATGCCTGGTGGCCACCGTCCTGATCCTCGCCGTCGGCCGGGCCGCCTTCGGCGTCGCCCTGCCCCGGCAGCCGGTCGGCTTCGCGCTGGTGCTGCTGCTGGCCGCGTCGGCGCTGCTCGCACTCGGCCTGGTGGTGGCCGCGCTGGCGCCGAGCGGCCGGGCCGCCGCCGGCATCGGTTCGCTCCTGTTCTTTCCGATGATGTTCTTCGCCGGGCTCTGGATACCCCGCCCCCTGATGCCCTCCGCGCTGCGGTCCGTCGGTGACTTCACGCCGCTGGGCGCCGCGGTGTCCGCGCTGGGCGACACTAGTGCCGGGCGGTGGCCCACGCTGTCCTCGATCGTCGTGCTCGCCGCCTTCCTGGTCGCCTTCACAACGCTCGCCGCCCGGTACTTCCGGTGGGAATGAACGGGTGGGAATGAGGAGGCGGAGGACGTGACCGCGGCCGAACCGCCCCGCCACGCCCGGCTCGACGCCTGGGAGCGCCGGGAGCCGATGGTCTTCGCCCTGCTCCCTTACGTCATGCTGGCCGCCTCGACGGTGCTGAACCTGCTCGTCGGCGGCCGGTCCGCCGCGGCGCTCGGTACCGACGTGGCGCTGGCCGCGGTCACCGCGGGCTGGATGCTCGCCGGCTTCACCCTTCGACCCGCGCGGCACGCCGACACCGAGTGGCGGAGCGCCTTTGTCGCCGTGCTCGTCGCGCTGATGGCGGCGCTGGTGCTGCGCTCGCCGGTGTACGGCTTCTTCAGCTTCACCGGCTACTTCTATGCCTATCGGCTGCCGATCGGCCGCCGGGCCGTTGCGGTCGCCGCCGTGGCGGTGGTGAGCGCGACATCGCAGGCCGGCGGGCTGCCATCCGCCCAGGCCTCCTCGATCGTCACCTTCGCCCTGATTGTCCTGGTCAACGTCGGGTTGGCCGGTGGCATCGGGTGGTTCGCCTGGGTCGGGCGCGAACAGGACGCTCGCCGGCGGCGCGCCACCGAGCAGCTGCGGGCCACGAACAGTCGGCTGGAGTCCTCGCTGGCCGAGGTGGCTGCGCTGCAGGCCCAGCTTGTCGCCTCCGCTCGGGAAGCCGGGATCCGCGACGAGCGGCAGCGGATGGCGGGGGAGATCCACGACACCCTGGCCCAGTCCCTCGCCGGCATCCTCACCTCCCTGGAGGCCGCCGAGTGCGCCCGGGACCGCGACCGCCAGCGGCACCTCGACGCGGCCAAGGAGCTGGCCAGGGAAGGCCTGACCGAGGCGCGCCGGTCGGTGCAGGCGCTCACCCCGCCGGAGCTCGCGGAGGCCCGGCTACCCGACGCCGTGGCCACGGTGGCGGACCGTTGGTCGAAGCTGCACGGCGTGCCAGCTGCCGTACGAACAACCGGCGAGCCGCGGGCGCTGAGCCCGGAGCTTGAGGTCGCGTTGCTGCGCACCGCCCAAGAGGCGCTCGCCAACGTCGCCAAGCACGCCCGGGCGACCCGCGTCGGGCTCACCCTGTCCTACATGGCGGACGTGGTGGCCCTCGACGTCCGCGACGACGGCGTCGGCTTCACCCCGAGCCGTCCGGACCCGGCGCACGACGGGGGCTTCGGGCTGCCCGTCATGCGGCAGCGGATCGGCACGCTTGCCGGTGAGGTGGCCGTGGAGTCGACGCCCGGCGGCGGTACGGCGGTCTGCGCGCGGGTACCGACCGTGCCCGCCCGGGGCGCGCCATGACGTGTCCCGCCCGTCCGGTCCGGCTGCTCATCGTCGATGACCACCCGGTGGTCCGGGACGGGTTGTCCGGCATCTTCGGCGGCGACCCGGGCATCGATGTCGTCGGCACCGCGGCGCACGGCCGGGAAGCCCTCGCCCTGGCCGACCGGACCGACCCCGACGTCGTGCTGCTCGACCTGCGGATGCCGGTGCTCGACGGCGTCGGGACAATCCGGGAACTGGCAGCCCGCGGGAGCCGGGCACGGGCCTTGGTGCTCACCACCTACGACACCGACCGCGACGTGTTATCCGCCATCGCGGCGGGCGCCACCGGGTACCTGCTCAAAGACGCACCGCCCGCGGAGCTGCTCCGCGCCGTCCACGCGGCCGCCCGGGGCGAAGCGGTACTCGCGCCGTCGGTGGCCACCCGGCTGGTCGACCAGGTACGGGCGCCGGCCCCGGAGTCGCTCAGCGCCCGCGAGCTTGAGGTGCTGGCGCTGGTCGCCCAGGGGACCACCAACCGGGACGCCGCGGCCCGGCTGTTCATCAGCGAGGCCACCGTCAAGACCCACCTGCTGCACATCTACGCCAAGCTCGGCGTCGGCGACCGGGCGGCCGCGGTCGCGGCAGGCTACGACCGCGGGCTGCTCACACCTCGCCGCGAGTAGCGCAGCTTGCGAGTCGTCGGCGTCCGCGCATCAGCGCGCGGCCCAGGTCACGGCGGGTGGACGCACCGCGGCACACAACGGCAAGCCGTCCGGCATGGCGAGATCCACCCGGCCCCGGAGGCCGCGCTCTTCGACGAGGAGGTCTTCCGGTACGGCGTCGAGCATCAGCTTGGCCCGCCGGAACATGCCGCCCGGCGCTCGCAGCCACGACAGGTAGAAGAACCGCGCGCCGGGCCGGCCGTGCACGTACGGACCCCGCAGGTCCCCACCCGGAATGAGGCGCGCCTCCAGGCGCCAACGCACCTCGCCGCCCTCGGCCGGGTGCTCGTCGACGACCTCCGTGCCACGCTGGACGCCGACCGTCACGCCGGGCAGCACCGGACAGTTCCACCCGACGAGCTCGATCCGCACGCGAGCCATGGTGCCACCGGCAGGCGCCCAACGAGCGAGCACGCCGCCCGGGTCAAGCGAGGTGCCGGGCCGAGGGCTTTCGTGAGCGCGCGGCCCGCGTGCGTGAAACCTGGCGACCCGACCGGCTGGATATACAGCCCCGGCGCTGTCCAGAGGTTGGCTGCTGTCGGTGCGTCGGTCGTGTCATGGCACGCCGGCCCTTGCGTTTGCGCCCGCAGGCGGATCAACTACCGGGCACCTCCTGCTAGCATTGCTGGCAGGAGGCGGTATGTCATGGCTGCGATCAGCGTGCGAGACCTGGACGAGGATGTTGCCGGTCGCCTGAAGGTGAGGGCGGCGCGCCACGGACGGTCGATGGAGGCCGAGGTTCGGGCGATTCTCACCGACGCCGTCACCGCCGGAGACGAAGAGCGTCTAAACCTCGCCCAGGCCATCCGGGAGCGCTTCGCGTCCATCGGCGGCGGCGAGCTAGCCATTCCACCTCGGCGAGACATGCCACGCGCGGCTGATCTGCCCACTCCGCCGTGATCGTCCTCGATACGAACGTCATTTCGGAGATGATGCGCGACAAACCGGACCCGACAGTTCTCTCCTGGATTGCCACCGTCGGGCCACTCCACACGACGGCCATCACGCTCGCCGAGGTCGAGTACGGTATCGCCCGGCTGCCCGCGGGCCGTCGAAAGGATCAGTTCACAGCCACGGCGACCGGCGTGTTCGCCGATTTCCAGGACGCGATCTTGCCCTTCGACCTCCGGGCCGCGCACCGCTACGCGGAGATCGTCGTCGGCCGTGAAGCAAGAGGGCTGCCCATCGCCACGGCCGACGCGCAGATCGCTGCGGTCTGCGCCGCTCGGAAAGCCACCTTGGCAACCCGCAACACCGGCGACTTCGAATCAACCGGCATTCACCTGGTCAATCCGTGGCAAGCGTCTGTCAGCCCGGTCCAGCAGCTCAAGCCGCTCAATAAGGCGTCCGGCTCCGCGGCTGCCACGGCGGCAGCGTCCGCGATTCCCCGCCGGCGGTAGTCCTCGGCGATCGGCCCAGGCGGCGCGGATCGACGATGGCGGCTGACCCGCGGCCGATCAGGCGGGCGGCGGCCGCCCCGAAACGCTCACCCAGGCCGTCAAGAAGCGCCGGGGTACGGCCGATAAGGCTCGGGTGCCGCTCGATTCCGCCTCCGCCGTGGACCCGCTCCGACTGCGCTCCGGGGGGCGAGTGGTGGGTCGGTCGTTTCGGGGCCACCCTCCAGCGGTACCCTCGAAGCTTGACCGAGCCACTTCGCACCCAGCCAGCCGCGCCGCCGACGGCGCACGGCTCGCACCGCCCGGGACGCCCGGCATGACCCTGTCGCGGTCCGACGGCCGGAACGAGTTGCTCGCCATCCCCCTGCCGCCGCTGGCTCCGGCGCTGCGCAACGCCGGGCGACTCCTGACCGAAGCCACCCTGGTGCCCTCCGCGCTGTTCGCCCTGCTGTTGCACGTCAACGGGCTGGCCACCGCGCTGCTGGCCGCCGTCGGCTGGTGCTGGCTGGTGGTTCTGATCCGGTGGCGCGGCCGGCAGCGGCTGCCCGGACTGCTGCTGATGTCCGCCTGCCTGTTCACCGCCCGTAGCTGCGTGGCGCTGGCGACCTCGAGCGCGTTCCTCTACCTGCTGCAGCCGGCGATCGGGTCGCTGATGATGGCCGGACTCTTCCTGGGTACCTCGGTGCTCGGCCGGCCGGTCACCGTGCGGCTGGCGCAGGACTTCGTGCACGTGCCCAGCCATCTGCTACTCCGGCCCAGGGTGCGTCGGATGTTCCGCGACGTCGGGGTGCTCTTCGGCCTGTCCCGGCTGCTCGACGCGGTTCTGTCGATCAGCCTGCTGCAGCACGGGATCAGCGCCGGGATCGCCGGGCGCGCGCTGGTCAGCCCGGCGCTGGTCGCGATCACCATCGCGCTGTGCTTCTTCTGGGGTCGTCGCGCGCTGCACTTGGATGGCATCCGGCTGTGTTCGGCCCGCGGTTCGACTCAGACCGCCCCGGCGCACTAACAGTCCGGGCTCTCGTCCATCGCCCGGGCGGCCAGCCGGCGGTAGAGCGACGGCGCCGCCCCGGAAAGCCGTACCGGTAGCTCCAGCCAGCGGGGCACGAACACCTCGGGCCGCCCGGCCACGACGGCCCGGACCAGCGCGGCGCCAACCACCTCCGGCGCCTCCGGACGTGGCCAGCTGCGCTGGTAGGCGGCGCCACGGCGACGGAAGAACGCAGTGTCGACCGCTCCCGGTACCACTTCGATCACCTGCACGCCCGAGCGACCAACCTCGTACCGCAGCGCCTCGGCGTAGCCGTGCAGGCCCGCCTTGGCGGCCGTGTACACCACCTCGCCGGGGACGCCCACCCGTCCGGCGATCGAGCCGACCAGCACGATGGAACCGCGGCCGGCGTCGAGCATCGACGGCAGCAGGGCACGGACCAGCCGCAGCGGGGCGAGCAGGTCGAGCGCCAGCAGCCGCTCGGCCTCCTCCGGCGGCATCGCGGCCAGCTCGCCGTACCAGCCGCGACCGGCGCAATGCACGAGGAGGTCGACCGGGCCGGCGGCCGCCACCAGGGCGGCCGGCTGCTCCGGCGCGGTGAGGTCGGCGGGTGCAGCTACTGCGCCGACGCGCGCGGCGAGGCGCTCCAGAGCGGCGGGGTCCCGGCCGGTGATCACCACGGTCGCGCCGGCGGCCGCGAGCGCGGTCGCCGCGGCCGCGCCGACGCCGCCGGAGGCGCCGGTGACCAGGGCCTGGCGACCGGCCAACGGGCGAGCCGTCACGGCAGCGCCCCGGACAGCAGCCCGGCGAGCCCGGCCGCACCGGCCTCCCACGTCCAGTGCTCCCGTACCCAGCGCAGGCCGCGAGCGCCGATCGCCCGAGCCCGCTCCCGGTCGGCGAGCAGCCAGATCAACGCGGCGGCCACCGGTGCCGGATGCCGGGCGTCGACCAGCAACCCGGTTTCGGCGTCGAGCAGCGAGTCCGCGCTGCCCCCCGAATCGCCGACCACGACCGGAAGGCCCATCGCGGACGCCTCCAGCGTCGCCAGCCCGAGTCCCTCGGTCTGCAACCCGCGCCGGTCGTCCCGGCACGGCGCGACGAAGACGTCGGCCGCGGCCAGGCAGCCGACCAGCTCCGGTGTGGGCAACCCGCCGGTGAACACCACGCTGCCGGTCACCCCCCGGGCGCGCGCCAGCCGCTCCAGCGGCCGGCGGTACGGCCCGACCCCGACGATCAGCAGTCTCGCGTCGGGCACCGCCGCCAGCACCCGCGGCCAGGCCGCGATCAGCACGTCCTGGCCCTTGCGGCGAACCAGCCGGGACACGCTGATCGCGAGCGGCCGCTCACCCAGGCCGTACCTCAGCCGGCTGGGCGCCCCGTCGCAGCCTGCGTGGAAGACCTCGGTGTCCACCCCCCCGGCGAGCCGGTACAGCCGATCCGGGTGCTCGACGACGCCGCCCAGCGCGCACCGGCCGCGCGGGCCCAGGTAGGTGAGCACATCGAGCGAGCCGGCCATCGCGCGGACCGCACCCCGGGTCGGGGCCGACCGCAACCAGCCGAGCTCCTGACCGTGGGTCGAGCCCACCACCCGCCGTACCCCGGCCGCTCGAATCCCGGGCGCCAGCAGGCCGATCGGAGCGACGGAAGGGATCCAGGCAACCTCGGCCCGGTGGTGGCGCACCACGCGTGCCAGATCCCGGGTGAGCAGGTACCCACCGCGGCGAACCACCGGAAAATCCAGCGCGGCGTCCGACGCCGCCGCCCCGGGGCAGGCCGGCGCGATGACGACCAGGCGCTGCGGCGGCAACCGGTGGAGCAACTCGGCCGCAAACGTCTGGACGCCACCGCGCCGGGGCGGGAAGTGGCCGGTGACCACCACCGTGGACGGAACGTCGAAGGTCACGACACCGGCTCACGGTCCGGTTCGGCCGCCAGCCTGGCGACCGCGGCGACCGTGGCGGCGACCATGGCCTCGGCATCCAGCACGTCGGGGTCGGTGGTCGCCGCCAGCGCGAGATCGGCGCCCCAGGCCATCGCGCCGAGGCTGACCGGCACGCCCGGCGCCAGCGGCAGCACCGGATGCGCCACCGGCACCGCCCGCCCGTCGATCCGCAGGGCACCGCCGGCGCCGGGGAAGACCGAGACGATCGCGTTGAAGTACCGCCAGCCGTACACGTGGCGGGCGAAACGCGCGGCGGCGCGGCCGGGCAGCCACCCCACCATCCGCAGCACGGCGGCGCCGGCGCGCACCTCGCCACTGCGGTGTCCGGAGGTCCGCTCCCGGGCCACCGCGGCGACCAGCGTGTCCAGGGGCTGTCCGAGCGGGACGTCGACGAGGGTCGCGCCGACCTCCCGCCGGTGGGCGGCGTCGCGGCGGGCGGCCGGGACCGCGACCCTCAGCCGGCCGCCGGAGACCGCCGGTGCGATGGCGGCGACCGCGGCGGCGACCACGACGTCGGTCACCGCGACCCGCTGCCGGCGGGCCGCGAGGCGCAACTGGGCCATGGGTACCGTCCCCCGGGCGTAACCGGCACCCGGCGCGCCGCGCCGGCGGTGGTACGGGCGGCGCGGGGCCCGGCCGGCGGTGGCCAGCCGCACCAGCCCGGCGACGATGTCGCCACCGGCCCGCAGCCGGGCGCGGGTCGATCGTCTCGGCGGTCGAGTCGGGTGCTCCCGCACCGGTGCCGGGCGCTGGCCGCGCAGCGCCTCGGCGATCACCGCTACCGCGGCCGGACCGTCGGCGAGCGCGTGGTGCAGGACGAAGGCGAGCGCGACGCCGCGGCCTTGCGGCTCCCGCAGGAGCACCAGCCGCCACGGTGGCCGCTCCAGGGGGAGCGGCTCGCGCAGCAGGGCAGCTACCGCGTCGTCGACGGCGGCAGCTGACGCGGCCGGCAGTCGGGCCTCGGTCACGTGTGCGCGGAGGTCCACCTCGGGCCCGCTCCGGTACGCCACCCGGTACCGGTACCAGCGGAACCGGCGGCGCAGCAGCGGCAGCGCCGGCAGCACTGCCGCCACCGACGCCCGAAGACCGTCCACGTCCAGGTCGCGTCCGGCCGGTGCCAGCGCCACCCCGCCGATCGTCTGCGGCACGCCGGTGTCCTCCACGTGCAGGAAGAACGCATCGTTCGGCGCCACCTGGGTCCACCGGTCGAACGGCGCTCGCAGCCGGGCCGGCGGCGTGCAGGCCACGGCCAGCGCGGCCCCGGCCAGGGCATCGAGCAGGTAGTGGTTGGCGGTGACGACGATGACGACGACGGTCACCGCGACGTGCAGCCCGGAGAGCACCGCGAGACGCCGACTCGCGGTGACCGCCGCGAGCACCACGAAGAACCACACCGCCCAGGCGACGTGCAGCGACGGCATGGCCCCGACCCGGTCGGCGAAGGCCGACACCAGGCCGGAGCCCCACGAGCCGGGCGGGCGGGCCCGCGCGACGCTGTCGACGAAGCCCGTACCCGGAAGCAGGCGCGGCGGTGCGGTAGGGAACAGCAGGAAACAGGCCACAGCCGCCAGGTTGAGCACGACGAAACTGGTACGGGCCGCCGGATAGACCTCCGGACGCCGCCACCATAGCCAGAAGAGCAGCGCGAAGGAGGTGATCACGTACGTGACGGCGTACTCGTAGCTGGCCAGGGTGGCTAGCGTCGGGTGCGTCGCGAGCCACCGGTTCGCCGCCCCCTCCACGTCCAGGCCGAGGTGGTGCTCGAGGCCCAGCAACGCTCGCCCGTTGTGCCGGGCCAGCCCGATCCGGGCGTTGCCGAGGTGGCCGACCATGCCGTAGAGCCCGGCGAGCGCCACACCCAGCAGCAGGTCGCGGCCGAGCGCCGGGCGGGTCCCGGCCGCGGTAGGGGCACCGTGCCCGGCCCCGGCCGGTGCCGCGCTGACCTGGCTCGTCACGCGCCGGCCTGTTCGGCCACCGACCCGCCGGACCGCGACCGCCGGGGCGAATTACCGGCGGATTCGCTGTCCTGGCCGAAGAGCAGCGAGCTGTGCGCGAGCAGGGAGACCCCGACCACCACCAACGTCCCGCCGGCGGCGATCCCGGTCAGGCGCGTCTCCCCGGACGGTAACTGCTCGGAGAATCCGACCACGGCGACCAGGTAGCCGACGAACGGCACCGACGTGATCATGGCCGTGGTGGCGGCCGCCAGGCGGCCCTGGGCGAAGGCGACCTGCTGGAGCACCATCCCGGTTCCGGTCGCCAACGCGAGCCCGTATCCCACCCAGTCGCGGGCGGTTCCGGCCACACCGACGCTGGTCAGATCGGCGAGGGTCAGCTTGACCAGCGCGGCGCTCACGCCGAACGCGGTGCCGGCCGCCAGGGCGAGCAGGATCTGGCGTTCCGGAAGACCCCGCAGCAGCGCCATCGTGACCGCCCCGGCCACCCATCCGGCGAGCCCGATCAGCAGCAAGATCAGATGCGTGCGATGAGCCCGGTCCGCGCTGGGGGCGCCGCCCCGGGCCACCAACAGAATCGCCAGCCCGGCCACCACCGCGCCGCCGCCCGCCCAGTCACGGACCCCCGGCCGGCCGGACGTGCCGACCGCCGTCAACGGGATCGCGAACAGCAACGTGGTCACCTGCAGGCTCTGCACCACCGCGACGGACCCCAGGTGCAACGCCCCGGCCTGCACGAACAGCGCGACCGTACCGGTGGCCCACCCCGCGAACCACAGCCGGTCGCGCAGCAGCCGGCGCATCGTTCCCGCCATCTGCCGCAGCCCCTCCAGCACCCGCGACCCGCCATCCGCGCCCTCGCGCCTGTCCTGCTCGTTTTCGGCGGCACGCCGCGCCGCCCGCTGCTCCAGGAAGTCGGACACGGCATAGAGCAGCGCCGCGAGCAACGCGATCGGGACGACGAGAAGGAGCACCGGGGAGCGACTCCGGACTCAGCCGGCGACCAGGGCCCGCACCGACTGACGCAACGATCCGACGGTCGCCAGCACCGCGGTCGGCTCGTAGCCACAGTGCGCCATGCAGTTGGCGCACCGTGGGTCGCGCCCGCGCCCGTATGCCGACCAGTCGGTGGTCTCGAGCAACTCACGGTAGGTCGCGGCGTAGCCGTCGGCGAGCAGGTAGCACGGTCGCTGCCAGCCCAGCAGGGAGTACGACGGGATGCCCCACGGGGTGCACTCGAAGTCGCTGCGGCCCTCGAGGAAGTCCAGGAACAGCGGCGAGTGGTTGAGCCGCCAGCGTCGCCGCCGCCCGTCGGCGAACGCCGCACGAAACAGCGTGCGGGTCTCCTGCACGCCGAGGAAGTGCTCCTGGTCGGGCGCCTTCTCATACGCGTACGCCGGGGAGATCATCATCGAGTCGACGCCGAGGTCGTCGTTGAGGAAGTCCAGCACGTCGATGACGCTGCGGGGGGTGTCGGTGTTGAACACCGTGGTGTTCGTGGTCACCCGGAACCCGCGTGCCCGCAGCTCGCGGATCACCGCCACGGCCTCGTCGAAGACCCCCTCCTTGCTCACCGACGCGTCGTGCCGCTCCCGCAGGCCGTCGATGTGCACCGCCCAGGAGAAGTACGGTGACGGCGTGAAACGGTCCAGCTTGCGCGGCACGAGCAGCGCGTTGGTGCACAGGTAGACGAACCGTTTTCGGGCCACCAGCTCGGTTACGATCTCCTCGATCTGCGGGTGCATCAGCGGCTCACCGCCGGCGATCGACACCATCGGCGCGCCGCACTCCTCGACCGCCGCGATCGCCTGCTCGACCGGCATCCGCTTGCGGAGCACGTCGTGCGGCTGTTGGATTTTCCCGCAGCCGATGCACTTGAGGTTGCAGGCGAACAGCGGCTCCAACTCGACGATGAGCGGGTACTTCTCCCGGCGAGCGAGCTTCTGGCGCAACAGGTAGGACGCGATCCGGACGTTCTGACGTACCGGAATGCTCATCCGGTGGCCTCCTTCGGCACGGTGAATTGAATGGTCTCGGTGGTGATCCGCCGCTCGGCGACCTCGCAGCGCCCCAGGCTGCCGAGCGCGTCGAGAACGCCGTCGACCAGCGCCGGCGGGGCGGAGGCCCCCGCGGTCACCCCGACGGTCGACGCCCCGGCGAGCCAACGTGGGTCGATGCCGTCGGCGCCGTCGATCCGGTATGCCGCCGTTCCCTCCCGCTGCGCGGTCTCGACCAGCCGCAGGGAGTTGCTGGAGTTCGCCGAGCCGACCACGAACACCACGTCGCACTCCCGGGCGACGGCGCGCAAGGCGGCCTGGCGGTTCGTCGTCGCGTAGCAGATGTCGTCGGTGCTCGGCGCGGTGATCGCCGGGAACCGGCGACGCAGCGCGTCGGCCACCTGACCGGCCTCCTCCGTCGACAGCGTGGTCTGCATCAGGTAGGCCACCCGCTCCGGGTCGGCGACCGTGAGGGAACCGGCCTCGGCCGCGCTCTGCACCAGAACCGTGCGCTCCGGCGCCTCCCCCAGCGTGCCTTCGGTCTCCTCGTGGCCGGCGTGCCCGATGAAGGCGATCGTGGCGCCGTGGCGAGCCAGCCGGCGCGCCTCGGCGTGCACCTTGGCGACCAGCGGGCAGGTCCCGTCGATCACCGAAAGGTGTCGGCGTGCGGCCTCGGCGTGCACCGCCGGGGCGACGCCGTGCGCCGAGAAGATCACGGTCGCGCCCGGTGGCACCTCGTCCAGCTCCTCGACGAAGACGGCGCCCTGGCGCTGCAGCGAGCGGACGACGTACCCGTTGTGCACGATCTGCTTGCGGACGTACACCGGGGGGCCGTACCGGCGCAGCGCCCCCTCCACGATCGAGATCGCCCGCTCCACACCGGCGCAGAACGAGCGCGGGGCGGCGAGCAGGATCTGACGGTTACCCAGCGCGGTGGCCCACTCGCCGAGCGCGTCGGCCACCGCCGGCAGCCGGGCGAGCGCGGCCGCCCCGGCTCGGGCCGCTCCGGGCCGCAGCAGCGGCGCGCCCGGGGTATCGACGACCACCCGGGCCACCGCGAACGGCCGCCCGGCCGCTCCGGCGGCCAGCGAAGCGGACTCCAGGTCGGCGGCCACCGCACCGGTCGCGGCGAGGTCGGCGTACCCGGCGCCCCGGACCAGGCCGTCGACACTGTGTACCGGGCCGGTCACGACCCGCGCGCCGCGGCGGCGCAGCGCCGCGGCCAGGATCGGAGCCGAGGGGCAGGCCACCACCCCGGCCGCGCTGCGCACCTCGGTGGCGACGACGACGTCGCCGGCCCGCACCTGCGGGTCCAGACCGGCCGCCACCCCGGCGACGGCCACCCCGGCGAGGTCCCACGTGCGCAGCCGGGCGGCGGCCCGGCGGCTGCGTCGCGCGCCGTATCCGGTGTGCACCACCGCGTCGGCGGCGGCCGATCGGCGCAGCGCGGCCGCCTCGATGGCTAGCGGCGCACAGATCACGGTGTGCGTCATGGGTGCCTTCCGGTTCCACTGTCGCGGCCGGCATAGCGGGCCAGCGCGGTCAGTGGGAAGACCAGGCGGTAGAGGCGGTAGCTGATGTAGAAGTCCCCGGGAAAACCGGTACCGGTGTAGAGTTCCTCGTCGAACGAGCCGTCGTCGAGTTGGGCATCCAGCAGCCACCGGACGCCGCCGTCGACGACCCGGCCGCGGTCTCCGGCGGCGAGCAGGGCGAGCAGCGCCCAGGCCGTCTGCGACGGCGTCGAGGCACCTCGGCCGATCCAGGCCGGGTCGCGGTAGGAGCGCAGGTCCTCACCCCACCCGCCGTCCGGATTCTGGTGCTCGGCGAGCCAGCCGACTGCTCGACCGATAACCGGGTGCTCGGGCGGCATACCGGTCGCGACCAGTGCCGGCACGACCGCGCCGGTGCCGTACACGTGGTTGGCGCCCCAGCGGCCGAACCAGGACCCATCCGACTCCTGGGCGCGCCGCAACCAGTCCACGCCTCGGCGCACCGCCGGTGACTCCGCCAGCCCGCGGGCGGCCAACGCCTCCACCACGTGCGCGGTGACGTCGGCCGTCGGCGGGTCGATCACTGCGCCGAAGTCGCAGAACGGCAGCTGGGTGCACAGCGAGCGGGTGTTGTCGGCGTCGAAGGCCGCCCAGCCCCCGTCGGAGCACTGCATCCCGAGCAGCCAACTCACCGCCCGCTCGGTCGCGGCGCCGCGCCGCGGGCTCGCCGGGGCCCGCTCCAGCGCGAGCAGCACCTCGGCGGTGTCGTCCACATCGGGGTACCCGTCGTTGTCGAACTCGAACGCCCAGCCACCGGGCGCCACCGTGGGCCGGCGGACCGCCCAATCCCCGGCCCGGCGCACCTCCTCGGCGAGCAGCCAGTCGGCGCCCCGGCGCAGCGCGGGGCAATCCGCGGGCAGTCCGGCGTCGCCGAGCGCGACCATCGCCAGCGCGGTGTCCCACACCGGGGACTGGCAGGCCTCCAGCCGGCGCACCGGGCCGGCGGCGGACCGCTCCCGGACGGTGAACCGGTCCAGGCCGGCGAGGCCGGCCCGCAGCACCGGATGATCGAGCGGGTAGCCGATGGCGTGCAGGGCCAGCAGCGAGTACACCCACGGCGGCTGGATTCCGCCCCACGAGCCGTCGGCCTCCTGGCGACGCACGATCCACTCGACCGCGCGGTGCAGGGCGGCGCGCCGCAGCCAGCGCAGCGGGCGGCGCTCGTAGCGGTGGAGCGCCGCGTCGAGGCGCTGGAACCGGCCGGCCGGGGTGCGCAGCGACGCACGGTGATCGGGGCGCCGGCCACTCCACAGCTCGCCGACTTCGACCCCGAGCGGGCGGGCCGGGCGCAGCGCGCAGAGGATCGTCAGCGGGACGATGGTCTGCCGTGCCCAGCACGCCCAGTCGTAGACGTTGAGCGGCACGGCCGGTGGCAGCAGGATGAGCTCCGGCGGCATGACCGGCAGGTCGTCCCAGCTACCCACGCCGAGCAGCGCCAGCCAGATCCGGGTGAACACCCGGGTGGCCTCGATCCCGCCAGCACCGAGAATGTACCGGCGGGCGGCCGTCAGGTGCGCCGCCTCCGGCGAATCGCCGGCGAGGCGGAGCGCGACGTAGGCCTCGACGGTGGTCGACAGTTCCGCCGGTCCGCCGGGGTAGTTCGCCCAGGTGCCGTCCGCGCGTTGCCGCTGCCGGATCCAGCGCGCGGTCTGCGCGGTCAGCTCGTCGGTCCGGATGCCGAGGAACTGCCGCAGCAGCAGGTCCTCCGCTTCGATGCTGACGTTCGTGACCAGTTCGCCCTGCCACCAGCCCGGGTCGCCCTGCATCGATAGCAGCAGGTCGGCGGTCCGGGCGGCCGCTGCCGCGGCGCCCGCTGCGAGGTCGGCGGTGCCGAGTACGTCCTCGATCGCGGTCTGGGTCACGGCGCCCGCCCGCCGACCATGGTGATGACATCGTCCAGGTGCCTGCGTACCGCCTCGACCATGCCCGCGCGCTCCAGATGGTGCCGGGCGAGCTGCAGCTGCCGGTCTAGCTCGGCGCAGGCCTGCGCCCGGCCGCCGGTGAGTTCGACGAGCTCGGCGGCCCGGCGAAGCGCGTCCTCGTCGAGCGGCCCGGGGCGGTCGTACAGGCAACGCAGTTCGGCCGCCGCCGGTGTCCGGCTGGTCAACGCGGCCACCACCGGTACGGATTTCTTGCGCACCCGCAGGTCGGCGAGCACCGGCTTGCCGGTCTCCGCCGGGCAGCCCCAGATGCCGAGCAGGTCGTCGACCACCTGGAACGCCAGGCCGAGCGCCTCGCCGTACTTCGCCAGCTCGAGCACCAGGTCGGGCGGCGCCTCCACGAGGATGCCGCCGAGCGCGCAGGAACAGCTGATCAACGCGGCCGTCTTGTCGGCTGCCATCTGGAGGCACTCGGCGGCCGAGACGTCCATCCGGCGCTCGAAGCCGAGATCCGCACTCTGCCCCCGAATGAGCCGGGAAGTGGCCCCGGAGAGGCAACGCTGCGCCCAGGTGGCGGTCGCCGAGCCGGATTCCAGCAGGACGTCGCCGGCCAGCGTGAGCAGCGCGTCCCCGGCCAGGATGGCGGACCCGGTCCCGTACACCGTCCAGGCGGTCGGCCGGTGCCGCCGCTCGATGTCGCCGTCCATGATGTCGTCGTGCAGCAGGGAGAAGTTGTGGACCAGTTCGACGGCGACCGCCGCCGGGACCGCCTCGGCCGCCTCGTCGCCGGCCGCCGCGGCGGCGAGCAACGCCAGACGCGGCCGTAGCCCCTTCCCGCCGTCGCCGCGGGTCGGCTCCCCGGTCGCATCCCACCACCCCAGGTGGTAGCCGACGACCAACCGGAGGTGGTCATCGAGCCGATCGACCGCCTCGGCGAGAGCCGGCCCGACCAAGTCCAGCGCCGGGAAGGCCGGCATCGAATCGACCGTAGCCTGCGCCGTCATGCCACCACCCGTGCCCGCCGGGTCGACCGGGTCAGGTACTCCTCGGCAAGCCGAGCCGCGTGTAAGCCGCTACGCACTGCACCCTCCATCGTGTCCGGCCATCCGGTGTCCACCCACGCGCCGGCGAGCAGCAGCCCGGCCTCGCGGGTCTGCGCCGCCGGGCGCAGCGTTCGGCTGCCGGGCGCCTGTCTGAACGTCGCGGCCCGCTCCCGGGTGACGAAGGCATCGTCGACCCGAGCGTCCGCGGCCGCCGGGAACAACCGGGCCAGCGCCGCCAGGTACTGCGTGCGCAGTTCCGCCGCCGGTCGGTCCACCTCGCCGTATGCGCCCGACAGCGACACCGCAAGGTACTGCCCGCGCCGCAGCCCGGCCATCCGGGTCTTGTCGAAGACCCACTGCACGGGGGAGCCGATCGCGGCGGCGAACGGCAGCTCGGTCACCTGACGGTCGTACACGACGTGCACGTTAACGATCGGCGTGTTTCCGAGCCGTGGCCAAGCCTGCGCGTCGGCGAGATCGGCGGGCAGGATGCGGAGCGCGGCCGGAGGCGGTACCGCGACAACCACGGCATCGGCGGCCACCGTCGCGCCGTCGCACCGAAGCGAGTACCCGGCCGGCGTGCGCTCGACGGCTCGGACCGGAGCGTCGGTCAGCACCGTCGCGCCGCGCTCGGCCAACGCGCGGGCCGCCGGGTGAGCGTGCAGGTCGGCAAGCGGGACGACCGGTATCCCGAGGTCGGCAGCGTCCGCGGTATCGACCAACCCGGTGCGGAAGACCCGCACCGCGAGGGCCAGGGACACCTCGTCAGGCTCACCGTTGAGCGCGGCCAGCGCCACCAGGCGCCACAACCCGGCGACGGCGCGGTCGCTCTGCCGAGTCTGGCGCAGCCAGTCGCCGAAACATCGGGCGTCGTTGTCGGAGGAGTCCGGGTCGAGGCGGCGCAGCGAGAGCATGGCCGGCAGCAGCCGGAGTCGATCCCGCCGGCTCAGCACCGGGTAACCGGTGAGGATCGGCAGCAGGTGCGCCGGGGCCGGCAGCCGCCCGCGGCGCAGGACGTGGCGGCGGCCGTCCGCCGACAGCACGGGCACGGAGAATCTGGGCTGCACCACCGCGCCCTCGCTGGCGCCTAGGGCAGCCAGCAGCTGGCGGTAGGCCGAATAGCAGCGGAGGAAGACATGCTGCCCGGTGTCGACCGGCATCCCGTGCCGGAGGAACGATGTCGCTGCTCCGCCGAGCCGGGGGCGTGCTTCGATCAGCGTGACAGCGACGCCGGCTTGCGAGAGGTGCAGCGCCGCGCCGATACCGGCCAGTCCACCGCCGACCACGGCGGCTTCCGGGCGACTCACGTCGCCACCCGGGGCGTGGACCGGACCAGCATGGACGGGTTCAGCATGGACCGGATCGCAACCTCGACCTTCTCGTGCCGGGGCAAGGCGATTCGGGTCCGGGTGGTCGCGCTCGGATCGGCCACGATCCGATCCAACAGCCGGGCGTAGATGCCGGCCATCGCGGCACAACACGCGGCGCTGCGGCGATCGAGCAGCGGCAGCAGCCGCATGCCGCGCTCGTACCACTGGTGCGCGCGGCCCGCCTCGAAGGCGACCAGGGCGGCGTAGGCGTCCACCGGATCGTCGAGCACAGGATCGCCGAGCACGCCGTCGGTCAGCTCAAGGCGGCAGCCGAAGCGCCGCAGGTCTTCCGTCGGGAGGTAGATCCGGCCGTTCAGCCGGTCCTCCCGCACGTCACGCAAGATATTGGTGAGTTGTAGGGCGACCCCAAGCGCGTCGGCGAGCGGCTCGGCGCGGTCTGGTTCCGCGCAGCCGAACACGCCGAGCGAGAGCCGACCGATCGATCCGGCAACGCAGCGGCAGTACTGGACGAGCTGGTCGAAGGTCTCGTATCGCGTCCCGCGTACGTCTGCCTCGCAGCCACTCATCAGGTCGTCGAAGGCACCGAGCGGGATCGGCAGGGTCGAGGCGGCGTGGCTCAGCGCGGCGAGGACCGGATCGACGTCGTCCACGGTCGCCGCGGCAAGCTGGTCCCGGGCCATCGCCAGCGCGGCGAGCCGCTGCGGGGCGGGCGCCGGGCTGTCGCCGATATCGTCGATCCGCCGGGCGAGGGCATACACCGCGCTCAACGCCCGACGCTTTGTCGGGGGCAACAACCGGATGCCGTAGGAGAAGTTGCGGGCCTCGTCCCGAGTCACCCGCTCGCAGTGCTGGTACGCCTCGTCGACCTCGACAGCGCTTGTCATGCCACCTCCCGCGTCAGGAGCAACGCGGTGGCATGGCGCAGCATGTCGGATCGGCGCGGTCGGGACGACGCGGCGAGCACGTCGTGGTCGATCCTCCGCAGGTCCGACACGGCTGCCAGCCCGCCGGCCACGTACCCGGCGACCGCGATCCGCGCCCAGCCGTGCAGGCTGGCCACCAGCGGGCGACCCGCGGCAAGCAGGCTCTCGGCCCGGTCGACCTCGAAGGCCACCACCTCGCGGAGCCGGCTGCCGGTGGTAGCCGCCGCCACGTCGGCCTCGCGGCACCCGAAGCGGTCGAGGTCTTCCCGCGGCAGGTAGACCCGCCCCCGGGCGAAGTCCTCGCCCACGTCCTGAAGGTGCTCGACAAGCTGTAAGCCGGTGCACACCGCATCGGACCAGGCCAGCCGGTCGGGTCGAAGCGCCCCGAACAGTCCGAGGACGACTTCGCCGACCGGGTTGGCCGACAACCGGCAGTACTCCACCAGGTCCGCCCAGGTGTCGTACCGGGAAACCAGCTGGTCCTGGCGGTTGGCGCTGACCAGTCGCAGCAGCGGCTCAACCGGCGGCGGCCCGGCGTCCCGGAGCCGGCGGACCGCTGGGAGCCTCGACGTCCCGCTCGGCAGCCGGGCCACATCGGCCGCCACCTCCTCGAGCAACGCCAGCCGGTCGCCCACGGCTTCGTCGCCGATCTCGTCCACGAAACGCGCGTAGCCATACAGCGCAACCAGCGACCGCCGAAGGCGGGCCGGCAGCAGCCGGCTGGCGACCGGGAAGTTCTCGGTGCCGGCTCGCCGGACGAGCGCGTTCGGGTTGGGCAGGGGTCGCCGGTCGGCCGGACCGGAAATGGACGCCAGGCGCGACATACCCACCTCCGAATGTATCGTTTCGCGATCTACAGCTTAGAGTCGCGCCGGTAGTGGCCGGATGCCTCAGCCTGCTCTACCACCTCGCCGTCCCCTACGTTCATCAGTCGAAACAGAAGTCGATTCAAAGCCTAGGCGTACCTTGGGCAACGTCACCGGAGATGCCGCGACCAGGTGTGTCCGGGCCGTCACCCAGCGGCTCAGCTGTCCGAGGCCTACGGCAGTGTCGTCACCACCGGTAGCCCGAGGTGGGCCAACAGCGGCGCGAACCTATGCAACTCCTGTACGTGTACGGCGCTGAGTTCGTTGACCCGGGTCTGGCCCGCCCGGGTCAGCCGCACCCGGATGACCCGGCCGTCCTTGGTGTCGGGCACCCGTCGCACTATACCGGCGGCTGCCCCCCGGTCGACAAGTTCCACGACGCTGTGGTGGCGCAGCAGGAGATAGTCGGCCAAGTCTCCGATGGTCGGCCCTGAGTCGCCGTCGTGACCCCGGATCGCCAGCAGCAGTTGGTGTTGTGCCGGGGTGAGCCCGACGGACCGGGCCTGCAATTCACTCCACCTGTGGAAGCGGCGCAGCGCAACTTTGATCTGCAGCAGCTCTCTGTACTGCGGATCGCTGAGTCGTGCCATCGTGGTTTCTCCTCGTTGGCGCCACGGAGATGGCGTCCGTGACCTGCGCGTATCGTAGTGCGATACGCGCGTGCGTTGTCAAGCGCTCACCGGACCGGGATGTCACCACGCTGGCCGTAGTGGAGCGGGGAGACTCCGTTGACGTACCAGGTGCCGTTTGCCGGCCGCCACACCGCAACATCAGCCCGGCCGTCGGCGGCGTAGTTCGCCGGCGTCGGCATGTCGCCGTGGACCCCGTAGACCTCGGTCAACACGCCGCGGACGTACCAGGTTCCGGTCGCGGGCCGCCACATCGCGATATCCGCCCGGCCGTCCCCGGTGAAATCGGCCGGCACCGGAACGTCACCGCGGACCCCGTACCGGATCGCGCCAACCCCCCGCACGTACCAGGTTCCGGTCGCGGGCCGCCACATCGCGATATCCGCCCGGCCGTCCCCGGTGAAATCGGCCGGCACCGGGACGTCACCGCGGACCCCGTACCGGATCGCGCCAACCCCCCGCACGTACCAGGTTCCGGTCGCGGGCCGCCACATCGCGATATCCGCCCGGCCGTCCCCGGTGAAATCGGCCGGCACCGGGACGTCACCGCGGACCCCGTACCGGATCGCGCCAACCCCCCGCACGTACCAGGTTCCGGTCGCGGGCCGCCACATCGCGATATCCGCCCGGCCGTCCCCGGTGAAATCGGCCGGCACCGGAACGTCACCGGATACCCCGTACCGCACCGACCCCCAGCCCCGCACGTACCACGTGCCGGTCGAGGGTCGGAACACCGCCGGGTCGGCCACCCCGTCGCCGGTGAAGTCCCCTGGCGTGGGCGGGCTGAGCCGGGCGGTCGTCTTGGCCTGCAGAACCCGACCCAGGGCGGCGTCGATCCGGGCGGCGAAGGTCGGGCTGGATCGCATCGCGGACTCCACCGCGGAGACCATCGCCGGTACGACCGAGGCGTTGACCGTGAGCAGCAGGTCACCGCCGGCGGCGAAGAAGTCCACCGCCCGGGTACCGGGTGCGATCCCGGCCACCGATGCCGCGTTGCCGAGGTCGTCGGAGATAACCACGCCTGGAAAGTGCAGGTCACCGCGCAGCATCGTGCCCAGTACGGTGGGTGAGAACGCCGCCAGGTGCTGGGCGTCGATGTTCGGGTATCTCGCGGTGGACACCATGACGAACGGTGAACCGGCCGCCACGCCGGCCGCGAACGGCTGCAGGTAGGGGTCGAACCGGGTGGTCGGGTCGGTGACGCCGGCGGTGACGTCGGTGTTTCCGGTGGCCCGGCCCAGCCCGGGGAAGTGCTTGATGGCCGTACCCTCCCCGGCGGCGCGCATGCCCTGCAGGAACGCGGTACCGGAGGCCGTTACAGCGCCGGGGGTGTAGCCGTACTCCCGGTAGTACCGCCCGATCGGCTGGTTGGCGGTCGGGTTGCCGGCGGGCACGGTGTCCAGCACCGGTGCCAGGTTGAGGTTGACCCCGGCGGCGGTGAGTTGGCTGCCCCAGGTTCTGGCGTCGGCCCGCAGCGTGGCCGTACTCCACGAGCCCTGGGTCAGCGCCGTCGGGACGGTGGAGAAGCCGGGCCCGGTGAGGACCTGCACGTAACCACCTTCCTGATCGGTGGCCACGAAGGGCCGGAGCAGCCCCTGAGTGGTCGCCGAGCGCAGCCTGGCGGTAATGGCGCGCACGGCGGATGTCCCCGCGTCGCTCCGGCCGGTCAGCATGACGTTGCCGATGGCGTAGGACCGAAGCATGTCGAGTTGCGCGGCCGACGGGGGGGCCGCGCTGTTCACCCCGACCATGAACAGCTGTCCGACCCGTTGTGCGTCGGTCAGCGCACTGGCGACCTCGGGGGTGATCTTTGGAGGGCCGGTGGTCGGGGTGCCTGGACGGGCCGTGGCGGGTGCGGCCGGCAGGGTGGCGAACAGCCCCGCCAGCAGCGCGCCGACCAGCCCGCTCCGGAGGATGCTTGCCGGGCCGGCGGAACTACCCACGTAGGCCTCCCGGTAGGCGCCGGTTCAGCGGAGAATCGGCCATGGTGGTCATGATGCCCAACCTCCGGGTGGCTGCTGCCCCAGCGGCTTCGTGTCGGCTACCGGCGCTCGTGGATCACGGCGACCGGGCAGTCGGCGTGCGCGCTCACCTGTGAGGCGACGGAGCCCATGAGCAGACCGGCCAGCGGGCTGTGCCCGCGTCGGCCGACCACCAGCAGTTCCGCGTCCTGCGACAGGTCGATCAGGACCCGGGCGGGGTGCCCGGTGGTGATCTCACGCTCCACGCGGACCGCGTCGTTGAATTGCTTGGTTTGCGCCACGGCGTCGTCGACCGCCGCGGCGGTGGCGCCGATCAGATCGCCCTTCACCGGGCCGACCAGGGGAGCACTGGGCACGTCTCGCACATCGACCACACCCACCGCGCGGACCAGGGCGTTGCGCAGCGCCGCTTCCCGCAGCGCCCAGTCCAGCGCCGCCTTCGACGCCTCGGATCCGTCGATCCCTACGACGATCACGTTGTCAGTCATGACGTTCCTTCCTCACGGTGGCACCGGACACGCACCGGACAGACACCGGACATGGTGAGAGTAACGAGCGCCGGAAACGCTCGGCGCCGGAGAACACGGGTAGGGCCCGACTCAGAAGGGACGCGAGCACCAGGCCCGAGGAACGTCGACTGCCGTCACTTCGGACACCTCCTCACGCCGTCGGGCGCACGAACCATGTGGACGTAGTCATCGCGGAATTTCGCGGGTACGACCAATGAATTGGTTCTTCTTTCAGGCTATACCCGCCGTCCAACAGGGTTCGGGAGCACTAGCTAGGTCCCCCGGCAACGCCCCCACAACTGCCCCGTCACTCCGGCGTGAGCCGATCGGCCGCAACCAGCACCGAGCAGCGGGCGGCCCGAGCCACATGAGAAGCCGTGGATCCCAGCAGTAGATGCTTGATGCCGGTGTGGCCCCGGGTACCGAGTACGACGAGGTCGACGTCGGTCCGGTCCAGGACGTCATGGATGGCCGTGGCGGCCGGCGCACCGGCCATCCGCACGGTGACCCCCGCGGCGACCGTGCGCAGTTCATCCGCGGAAGCGGACACCGCGGCGCGCACCTCCGGCCGCCCGTCCTCGGCGCCGAGGACCGTCACGCGTACCCCGGAGAGCCACGGCAGGGCCGCCAGCGTGCGGACCGCCAGCCAGGCGGAAGCGGAGCCGTCCATACCGACGAGCACCGAGCGCACCGGCCGGGCGGACTTGACGATGAGCAGCGGACTCGGCGGCCGTGCCAGCAACCACTCCGCGGTGCTCCCGAGATGAACCGCCTTCAGCAGACCTGGGCCATGCGGTCCGATCACGATCAAGCGAACGTCCCGGCACGAGGACAGCACGATCCGGGGATCGCCCACCGCCATCAGGTGACGCACCCGCGCGAACTCCGCCTCGGCGAACGCGCTCCGCGGGCTGGGTGGCTGCCACTCGTGCAACCGGGTCACAGCGGTGTCGAAGGGAAGCTGGCTCAAGTCCGGCACCTCGGCACGGACCACCGCCACCTCCCAGCCGCTCCAGGCGTGAGTGTTGAGCCACAGCCAGGCCACGTCCGCGGACGGGGAGCCGTCGTCTCCAAAGGCAATACGGTGGGCGTCGGGACGGTCGGCGGCAGGCATTACTCATGCTACCTACGCTCGTTCTGTCGACTTCCCCAGCACGGCTTACCGCGCCAGACTGCCTTACTGAGCTGAGCCCATCCTGCCCTACTGAGCCATACTGCCTACAGTAACTGCGCCATACTCCAGGGTGAGGAGCGACGATGATGCAGTCGTGGGTGGTGACCCGGCCGGGGCCGATGCGCACCGGTCCGCTCGCGCTCACCACGCGTCCGGTACCGCAGCCCGGACCAGGCGAGTTGCTCGTCGAGGTATCGGTGTGCGCGGTGTGCCGAACGGATCTGCATCTGGCCGAAGGGGATCTGGCGCCGAGACGGCAGCATGTCACGCCCGGGCATGAGGTCGTCGGCCGGGTGGCCGGGCTGGGGCCGGAGACCGGAGACTTCATCGTGGGCGAGCGAGTCGGCATCGCTTGGCTGCGCAATACCTGCGGGCAGTGCGCGTATTGCCGGCGCGGTCAGGAGAATCTCTGCCCCCAATCGGAATACACCGGCTGGGACGCCGACGGCGGCTACGCCGAGTACGCCGTCATCCGCCACGACTTCGCCTACCGGCTGCCCGACGGCTACTCCGATGAGGAGCTGGCGCCGATGCTGTGTGCCGGCATCATCGGCTTTCGCGCTTTGCGGCGCGCGCTACTACCGCCGGGTGGCCGGCTGGGCATCTACGGCTTCGGCGCGTCGGCGCATCTGACCGCTCAGGTGGCGCTCGCCGAAGGCGCCGCCGTCCATGTGTTCACCCGCTCGGCGGCCGCCCGCGAGTTGGCCGCCGACCTCGGCGCGACCTCGGTCGGGGAGGTCGGCGACGAGCCGCCGGAACCTCTGGACGCGGCGGTTCTCTTCGCGCCGGTGGGCGGCGTGGTACCGGTGGCGCTGGCTGCCTTGGACCGCGGCGGCACGCTGGCCATCGCGGGCATTCACCTCACCGACATTCCGCCGCTGAACTATGAGCGGCACCTCTTCCAGGAACGGACGGTCCGCAGCGTGACCGCCAATACCCGTACTGACGGCGCCGACTTCCTGGCCTTCGCGGCGTCACACCGTTTGCAGGTGCGCACCACGCCCTATCCGTTGATGGCCGCGGACCGGGCGCTGCGTGACCTGGCCGAGGATCGGGTCAACGGCGCGGCCGTCCTCCTCCGCCGGTGACTTTCGCCCCTGGCGCGGGGACCGCCTGCGGGGCACGCTGAACACTAGCGGGCGTGGCAAGGCGGACCCGCCGGCCTGAAACAGGAATGTGTCGCGTACCGCGGCAGGAGTATTGGCATGGTCACTACACTTCTCGACCCTCCAGTAGACGGTCACCCGCGATCCGTATCCACTGTGGCGTTCAGCGAGCCATATGAGCAGGACGGCGTGGCGGTCATCACGGCCGCAACGGTCCGCACCCATGCGGCTCGTCACACCAATCCCGACCGGAGCCGTCGCGGCTTCGGGGCCACGATGTCCGGAAGCCGGCCGGCCGGCGCGTTCGTGGTCCGCGACGGCGCGGTGCACTGGCAGCCGGCGCTCGACCTCACCCGGGTGCTCACAACGGTGGGCTGGGTCGTCGGGGCTGTACTGGTAGCCCGCCGGCTGAGCACCCGCCCGAGCCCGGCCCGGGCGAACGTGACGATGGGTCCCGGCGGCTGGGTGAGTATGAAGGGCGGCACGACGACGTTGCGGCCGAGCCGGCGTGCATGGCGGCGGCAGGCGCCATCCGGATCCGCACCGCGACCGTCTCCCCGGCCATGGTGGGCGCGACTACTGAGCGCGAAGAGCCTGCAATCCCTGTTGCGCTGGTAGCCACCGGTGGTGTGCTGACGCCGGCAGCCGCACCGGGCTGGGCACGGACCTCGCCGGGGAATGGTGCTGTGCCGGATCCGGGTTGTCGCCTGGCGTGAAACCAGCGGCGGCCAGAACGGAGTCCTCGCCGGCTGGGATGCCGGTCGCCATGTCGGCTCCTGCGCTAGTGCGGCTGCTGGTGCTGGCCGGCATCTGGGGGTGCAGCTTCCTGTTCATCAAGCTGTGCCTCAAGGGGCTGACCCCGCCCCAAATTGTGCTGGGCCGGATCGTCCTGGGCGCGGCGACACTGTCGGTGATCGTGGCCGCCCGGCACGGCCGGATGCCCCGGGACCTGCCGACCTGGGGGCACCTGGCCTTGATCAGCGTGATCAACAACCTGCTGCCGTTCTACTTCTTCGCGTGGGGCGAGCAGCGGGTCGCCTCTAGCCTGGCCGGCATCTACAACGCCACGACGCCACTGTTCACCCTGCTGGTAGCGATGGCCGTGCTCCCCACGGAGCAGCCCAGCCGGGCGCGCCTCACCGGGATCACGCTCGGATTCCTCGGGGTGGTCGTCGTCTTGGCGCCCTGGCGGGGCATTGCTGGTTCCTCGCTCACCGGACAGTTCGCCTGCCTGGCAGCCGGGGCCTGCTACGGGGTGGGGATCGTGTACACCCGCCGGGTGCTCTCCGGCCGCGGGCACGCCCCGCTGGTGCTGGCCACCGGGCAACTGCTGTGCTCCTCCACCATCCTGCTGCTCGCAGTGCCGCTGTGGACCGGCGGTACGCCGCGCTGGACTCCTTCGGTGCTGCTGGCCCTGCTCGCCCTCGGCGCCCTCGGTACCGGCATCGCGTACCTGATCTTCTACGGCCTGATCGGCCAGGTCGGGGCGACCAGCGCCTCGACGGTCACCTACGTGATCCCGCTGGTCGCCGTCGCGCTCGGCGTGATCGCCCTCGGCGAGCACGTCGGGTGGAACGACTTCGCCGGCGCCGCCGTGGTCGTGGCCGGCATCGCAGTGGCCGAAGGGCGGCTGGTCACCCGCCCGCGCTGCTGAATGGACCGACTGGCCCAGCAGCCGACGCTGCCGGTGGCCGACAACGTCCTCACTGGCAGCGGAGCCGCCGCGGGGTCAGTCAGGGAGGTCCACCCGAATGACAATTTGCCGTCGCTGGGTGCCGGCTGCCGGCCTCGTCGTCGCTCTGGTCGGGGTCGGCGCGCCGGCCACGGCGGCGGTCGCCGACTCGGGACTGGTCACGCTGCGCGGCACGTACCAGTTGCTGGTCACCGACACCCTCCCGGATCACGGCGGTGCGGCGCAATCCGGACCGGCCCAACCCACCCAGCATCGGCAGCGGGCCGAGCTTCGGGTCGGGGCCAGCACCTACCTCCTGCGGCTGCCGGCCGGCGTTCGCCTGAAGGGCGGAGCCGGCGTCGAGGTCACCGGCAGGCTCGACGGGGCAACCCTGACCGCCACCGCGCTCACCCGGGTCGCCGCCCTCACCCAGCCGCCGGTCGACACCACGGTGAGCACCAACGTCCTGGTCATCCTGGCGGAGTGGCGCGGCCAGGACAGCATGACGACGGCGGCGGCACGTACTCAGATGTTTACGAACAGCGCAAACTGGTACTCCAGCGCGTCCTACGGCGCCACCACCCAGCACGGTGACGTGACGCCCTGGGTCCACATCACCGGCCCGGCCGGGAACAGGTGCTACGGCGACTCCGGGACGATCATGGCCCAAGCCAAGGCCGCGGCCGCCGCGCGGTACTACGACGCCGACAGCTACGACCGTACGATCGTGTACTTCCCCTACGACAACGCCACCGACTCGGACTGCGCAGCCTACGCCGGGTGGGCCTACCAACCCGGCACCGAGGTGTGGATCAACGGCAACATGAACACCCGCACCCTGGTGCACGAGCAGGGCCACAACTACGGGCTGGCCCACGCGCACTCCTACCGCTGCTCGAGTGGGGTGCTCACCGGAAGCTGCACGTTCTCCGATTACGGCGACGACTACGACGCGATGGGGGCCTCCAACCTGGTCGCCCAGTTCAGCGCCAAGCAGAAGAATCAGCTGGGCTGGCTGCCGGCCACCACGCTGAGCGTCGGTACCTCGACGGCACTCGCACCGCTGGAAACCAGCAGCGGCGTGCGGGCCGCCGTGGTGCACGCCACGGCCGACCGGGACTACTGGGTCGAGTACCGGCAGCGCACCGCCGAGGATGCCGGGCTGCCGGTCGGGGCGACCAACGGCGTCCTGGTCCACCTCGTCGACCACGACGTCAGCGCCGGCGACGAGACCACGTACGGACCCGCGCTGCTCGACGAGAGCCCGGCCGATCATTCCCTGACCGACGCCACGCTCAAGGCCGGCCAGAGCTGGGTGACCCCGGAGGGGCTGCGGCTGTCCGTCGGCAGCCTCACGGGGGCCGCCGCCACGGTGTCGGTGACCTCGCCCGACCCGGCGGCGGCCGACTTCACCGGGGATGGGCGTAGCGACGCCGCGGTCTACCGGCCCGGCACCGGCACCTGGTACATCCGGGGCGCCGCCAGCGTGCGCTACGGAGCGACCGCCGACGTGCCGGTACCGGCGGACTACAACGGCAACGGCCGGAGCGATGTCGCGGTGTGGCGACCCTCGACCGGGCAGTGGTTCGTCCGCGGCAGCGCAACGGTCAGCTGGGGCACCCGAGGGGACATTCCGGTGCCGGCGGACTACAACGGCGACGGCCGGGCCGAGTTGGCCGTGTACCGGCCCGGAACCGGCACCTGGTACGTCCGGGGCAGCGCCAGCGTGCGCTACGGCGCAGCCACCGACGTGCCGGTGCCGGCGGACTACAACGGCGATCGGCGCAGCGACCTCGCCGTCTGGCGACCGTCGAGTGGCCAGTGGTGGGTCCGCGGCACCTCGCCCGTCAGCTGGGGGATCCGGGGCGACATCGCGGTGCCGCAGGACTACACCGGCGACGGCTCCGCCCAACCGGCGGTCTGGCGACCGCCGAGCAATGCCGGTGCCGGCACCTGGTATGTCCGCGGCCGGCCCGCCATGTCCTACGGCTCCGACGGCGACGTCCCCAGCCCGGGCGACTTCAACGGGGACGGCCGGGGCGACCCGGGGGTGTGGGCCCCGGCCAGCGGGACCTGGACAGTATCCGACATGACGCCGTTCCGGTACGGGACCTCCGGCGACATCCCCCTGGTGCTGCCGGCCGCGATCCGGATGACCCAGCTCGGCACACGGTAGGCCCGGCGGCTAGGCTGCCGGCATCGCGGGAGCTCGGACCGACCGGGCTGAGAGGGCGACACAGCGGGTCGCCGACCGCCTGACCTGCCGGGTAATGCCGGCGTTGGGAGCCCCCCATGTCTGCCGTCACCGACCGTTCCTCCAGTGCCCGGCACCCCGACCCCGACGCGCCGGCCGGGTCACCGGCCGAAGCACCGCACACCCTGCGGCAGCCGGCTCCCCGCACCTTGAGCCTGTTCGACCAGCTCGGGCTGTGGGGCAACCTCGGGGTCAGCCTGCTCGGCCCGGTGGGGGCCATCTATCTGCTGCAGCCCGGAGCTGGGGCGCCGCTCTCCCTGCTCGCCGCGTTCACCGCGCTGGTCCTGGGCACCCTGCTCGGTTCGCTGCTGATCGGGTTGGCCGCGGTCCCCGGCGCGCAGACCGGCGCGCCGTCGATGGTGCTGCTGCGCGGCTTGCTCGGCGCGAGGCTGTCCTACCTGCCGACGCTGCTCAACGTGGCCCAGCTCATCGGCTGGACGGTCTTCGAGATCGTGGTCATCACCTCCGCCGCCCAGCAGTTGCTGCCGTGGCACGGTGCCCGCTGGCCCTACGTGCTGCTCGCCGGCCTGGGCACCGTGGCGATGGCGCTGCGGCCGCTCGGCGCGGTCCGGGTGCTCCGCCGGTACGCCCTCGGCGCGGTGGTGCTGGCCACCGTCTACCTCTTCGCGCAGCTGCTGCGCAACCCGCTGCCTTCGACGACCAAAGGCTCCTGGGGCGGCTTCTGGCTGGCCTGCGACGTCGCCATCGCGGTCGCGGTGTCCTGGGTACCGCTGGCGAGCGACTACAGCCGGCATTCCCGCAGCGTGCGGGCCGCCTTTCTGGGTGGCTTCGCCGGGTACGCGGTCACCCAGATCGCGTACTACGCCCTGGGTCTGATCGCGCTGTCGACGGTGGTCCGGGCCAGCGCGGACGCCAGCGTGTTGCAGCACGACATGTTCGCCGCGTTCGTGGCGGTACCCGTCGGCTGGCTGGCTTTCGGTGTGATCATCTTGCGGGAGCTCGACCAGTCCTTCGCCGACACGTACTCCACCGTGGTGTCGATCCAGAACCTGCGGCCCGGCTTGGACCGCCGAATACTTGCGGTGGCCGTCGGGGGCCTGGCGACGGTGGCGGCGCTGACCCTGGACATCAACGCGTACTACAACTTCCTGGCGCTGCTGGGCTCGGTGTTCGTCCCGATGTTCGCGGTCTTCGTCGTGGACTATTTCCTGCTGCGCCGCCACCGGCGCTGGGACCTCGCCGAGAACGCGCCGGCCCGCTGGGCGATGCTGGCCCCCTGGTTGCTCGGCTTCGCCACCTACCAGTACATCAACCCCGGCTACCTGGGCTGGTGGGTGAGGTGGTGGAACGCGGTCCGGGGGGCCGTGGGCTGGCAGCCGACCAGTTGGCTCAGCGCGTCGATCGCTGCCTTCACCGTTGCCGCGGTCGCAACCGTGGCCATCGCGCCGCTGGACCGGCGACTCGCCAGAGCCCGCGAGCCGGTCGGCACCGGGGCGAGCGGGCGGTGAGCCTGCGGGACCGGCTCTGGGCCACCGTGGCCCCGACCTATCAGGAGATCCTGCGTCACCCGTTCCTCGCCGGGCTCACCGACGGCACGCTGGCGCCGGACCGCTTCGCCTTCTACGTCATCCAGGACGCCCACTACCTGGTGGCCTACGCCCGGGCGCTGGCCGTTCTGGCGGCCAAGGCGTACCGGCCGGCGCAGGTGGCCATGTTCGCCCGGCACGCGGCCGGCGCCCTGGAGGTGGAGCGTGCGCTGCACACCGCGCTGCTCCCGGAATTCGGTCTGGATCCGGCGGCAGTGGGGGCCACCGAGCCGGCGCCGACCAACCTGTCCTACACCAGCTACTTGCTGGCCACCGCGTACGGCGGGTCCTTTGGCGATGGGGTGGCAGCAGTGCTGCCGTGCTACTGGATCTACGCCGAGGTGGGCGCGGCGCTGGTTTCGCGGGGTTCGCCGGACCTTCGGTACGCCCGGTGGATCGACACCTACGCCGGCGAGGAGTTCGCCCAGGTCGTCGCCGAGGTGCTGGCGCTCGTCGACGATCTGGGTACCGGGATCTCCACGGACGAGGAGGGCCGGATGCACCGGCACGTCGCCACGGCGACCCGGTACGAGTGGCTGTTCTGGGACATGGCGTGGCGTCGGGAGGCGTGGCCGGTAGCGTAACGACCGTGGCGAGGGCTGATCCCCCGCAAGTGATCGCCCACCGCGGTGCCTCCGAGGTGGCGCCGGAGCACACCCTGGCGGCCTACCAGCAGGCCATCGACGACGGTGCCGGCGCGCTGGAGTGCGACGTCCGGCTTACCCGCGACGGCGTCCTGGTCTGTGTTCACGACCGCCGGGTGGACCGCACCTCGGACGGTCGCGGCGTGGTCTCCACCCTGGAACTCGCCGATCTCGCGCAGCTCGACTTCGGCTACTGGCACGATGGTCCCGGCGCGGCCGGGCGGATACCGGAGACCGAGGAACCGGACTGGGAGAGCAGGTCGGTCCTGACGCTGGCCCGACTCCTCGACCTGGTGACCAGCTCCCCGCGGCCGGTCGAGCTGGCGATCGAGACAAAGCACCCCACCCGGTATGCCGGGCTGGTCGAGCGCACGCTCACCGACCTGCTGGGGCGCTACGGGCTGCTCGGTTCGGGCGCGCCGCCCCCACCAGTGCGGGTGATGAGCTTCTCCGCCCTGGGACTCCGCCGAGTGCACGCCTCGGCGCCTGAGGTGCCCACGGTCCTGCTGCTGGCCCGGCTGGCGCCGCGCTACCGGCTCGGCGCCCTGCCCGCCAGGGTGCGGATCGCCGGACCGTCGATATCCCTGGTGCGGCGGGCGCCGCGCTACGTCGAACGGGTGCACGCCGCCGGGAACACGGTGCACGTTTGGACGGTCAACGAGCCGGCGGACGTCGATCTCTGCCTCGCCCTCGGCGTGGAGGGAATCATCACCGACCGGCCGCGACACGTGTTGGCCCAGCTCCGGCACTGATCGACCCGCGGTTTGGTGGCACACTCGACGGGCACAGCAGTGACAGAGTGCTTACCGCCGACTCGGAGGTCGCCGCTTGCCCGCGTTGTCAGTGCCACACGCGTTGAGCAGCGCGCCGGTGGTACGCCGAACCCTACGCGATGAGCTGCTGTCTTGCGCAACCCCGCGGGACGTTGTCGACGATACCGCCCTCCTGGTGGCCGAACTCGTCGGCAACGCCCTCCGCCACGCCGATCCACTGCCGGACGGCACGATCTCGGTCAGTTGGGACGTCGGGCCCTCGGCCTTGGTGGTCTCGGTCACCGACGGGGGGGCCAGCACCAGTCCAGGGCTGCGCCCGATGCACGCCTACGAAACGAGCGGGCGCGGCCTACCCATCGTGGAAGCCCTCGCGCTGGAATGGGGCGTACGCCGTCGTGACGGGGCCACCACAGTGTGGGCCACCATGCCGCTGACTCACGCCTCGCTTCCGGTAAACGGCAGACGCTAGTCCAGAGCCGATCCGGCGGGGACACGGATCAGTTTGGCGACACGCCCGGGTTGAGATGGCCTCCGCGGTGGAGTGAGATTAGGCTGCCCTGATCCGGGCGCTGCCGCATCCCCCGTCGGCAGCGCCCGGACTTGCCTCCGCCTTCGTGCGCCTGACCCTTCGGGTAGGGCCCTGCAACGATTAGGTAACGGTTGGGGCCGGGCATCCTCCTCTCACCACTCAGTGACGAGTCCAGGAGGACGCATGCTCAATCAGGATGACTACCGGGCGCTGTCCGGCCGCACGCTGGTCGGCTCGGACGGGGAAAAGATCGGCAAGATCGACCAGCTCTACGCGGATCGCGAAGACGGTCACCCCACCTTCCTTACTGTGAGCACCGGCATGTTCGGCAGCAAGACCAGCTTCGTGCCGGTCGGCGAAGCCGACTTGGCCGGCGAAGACGTGCGGGTGCCGTACACCAAGGATCAGATCAAGGACGCCCCGAACGTCGACCCGGACGGCGAGATCACCCCCGAGGAGGAAGACCGGCTGTACGCGCACTACAACATGTCCGGCACCTCCGGTTACGAGACCTCGGGCCCGACGATAGCCGCCGGCCCTCTCGGCACCACGGGTCGTGGCGAGGAGACCACCGAGCTGACCAATACCAGCGATCAGGACTACGAGGGCACCGGCACGACCACCGGCCGCGAGACGGTGGGCCGCGCCGTCAGTGGCCCGGAGACCGACGAGGCCATGACCCGTTCCGAGGAGCGGCTGCGGGTGGGCACGGAGCAGGTTCAGACCGGCCGGGCGAGGCTTCGGAAGTACATCGTCACCGAGAACGTCACCCAGACCGTTCCGGTCAGCCACGAGGAAGTCCGACTGGAGCGTGAGCCGATCACGGATGAGAACCGCGGAGCGGCGACGTCCGGTGCCGACCTGTCGGAGGAAGAGCACGAGGTCGTCCTCACCGAGGAAAGCCCGGTGATCGCCAAAGAGACCGTGCCGGTCGAGCGGGTCCGCCTCGACAAGCAGACCGTCACCGAGGAGCAGCAGGTCAGTGAGAGCGTCGGCAAGGAGCAGATCGAAGTCGACGGGGCCGACTCCGTCGCTCGCGGCGAGCGGCGGGACGCCGATCTGAACCGGTAAGCACCAACAGGTAAGCACCTAGACCCATCACCATCGAAGCCCCGTCGGAATCCATCCGACGGGGCTTCGGTGGGTTCGGGCATCACTCGGGGCGACCCCAGAGGTCGGTGGCGGCCGCGGCCGCGTCGCTCAGCACGGCCTTGACCGGCCGGCCGAGTTGCGCGGCGACGGCAGCCACGTCGGCGTACTCCGGCGCCGCGTTCACCACCTCGCCATCGAGCGTGGCCACCTTGACCCGTACCGGCAACCCGCTGACCGTGACCGTGACGATCGAGCGGGGCAGCGCGTGCTTGCCGACCGGGTACTCCCGCAGCCCGATCGCGGACGTTTCCCGGAAGATGACCCGCCGGACCTCCGTCGCCCGGGCGGGGTGGCAGAGCACCGCCAGGGTCTGCGCCGGTCGGCCCTTCTTCATCAGGATCGGGGTCAGCCAAGTGTCGGCGGCACCGACGTCGAGCAGCCTGGTCAGCACGGCCGGCCACAGCCGCGGGTCGAGATCGTCCACGTTGGTCTCCAGGACCAGGGCGCTGCCCGGAAGCGCCGCCGGCATCTCGATCGCCTCGCCGACCACCAGCCGCAGGACGTTGGGCAGCTCGTCGACGTCCTCGCCGCCGGCCCCGGTGCCCACCGCGCTCACCCTCATGTCCGGCAGCGGGCCCCAATCGGCCGCGGTCTGCGCCAGCAGCGCCGCCCCCGTTGGGGTGCACATCTCGCGCTGCACCGGACCGCCGGACACCGGTGCTCCGGCCGTCCGCAACATCGCCAGCACCGCGGGTACGGGCACCGGCAGCCAGCCATGGGCACTGTGCGCTGTCCCGCTGCCGAGCCCGACCGGGGAAGCGGTCATCCCGGCGAGGTCCAGGGCGTCCAGTCCGGCGGCCGTGCCCACCACGTCGGCGATCGCATCCAGCGCGCCGACCTCGTGAAAGTGCACCAGCTCGGCCGGCATCCGGTGCGCCTCGCCTTCGGCTTCGGCGATCCGGGCAAAGGCCCCGAGCGCGGTCGCCCGGACCGTGGCCGGCAGGTCCGCCCGTTCGAGCAGGTCCCGGATGTTCGCCCAGGTACGGACCACCCCGCTGGCAGGGGCGCGCACCTCGACCCTGGTCGCGGCCAGGCCGTGGCGTTCCACCGCGGACACCGCGAGGAGTACCCGCTCGACCGCGACCGCATCGACCGCCTGCTGCACGGTGTCGAGCGGTACGCCGGCGTCGACGAGCGCACCCAGGCACATGTCGCCGCTGGCTCCGGCCGTGCAGTCCCACCAGCCGATGCGCCTCACCCGGTCACCGATCCGGCAGGTGGCGAGCGCACCGCCGGGCGACCCGGGCGGCGAACACCCCGGCGCCGAAGCCGTTGTCGATGTTCACCACCGTCACTCCCGGGGCGCAGGAGTTGAGCATGGCCAGCAGCGCGGCCAGCCCGCCGAACGAGGCGCCGTACCCGACGCTGGTCGGCACGGCAACCAGCGGCGTACCCACGAGGCCGCCGACCACGCTGGGCAGCGCGCCTTCCATCCCGGCGACGACGACCAGGCAGTCCGCTTCGGCCAACACCGGCCGGACGTCCAGGAGCCGGTGCAGCCCGGCCACGCCGACGTCGGATATCCGCTGTACGCCGGCGCCGAAGGTGCGGGCCACGAAGGCGGCCTCGGCGGCCACCGCGGCGTCGCTGGTACCAGCGGCCACCACGGCGACCGTGCCCGCCGGGGCTGGCAGCGGGCCGACGGCGACACATCGGGCCTCGGCGTCGAGCAGTGCGCCGGGGAACGCGGCCCGAACGGCGTCGGTCCCGGCCGGGCTGAGCCGGGTGGCGAGCGCCGGCCGGTCCGGGGCAGTCGATCGCAGCGCGCGCAGCAGATCCACGGTCTGCTCCGGTGACTTCCCGGCGGCGAAGATGGCCTCCGGGTGGCCGGTCCGGGCGTCCCGGTCGGTGTCCAGCCGGGCGTACCCCAGGTCGAGGTAGCCGCCTCCCGCGCCGGACCCGTCCACAGCCAGCCAGACTAGATCGTCAGCCCGGCAGGCCGCCGTCGGCTGCGGATCGCCTCCCTCAGTGACCTCTCGTGCACGTGCCCTTTGACCGGGCACACGACGGATGGCTGAACAAGCTGTACGCGGGCGTGCCGCCATCGGCGGCACGGGCAGGGCTGCCGGACCGCTCGTGTTGCTCGCTACGACGCTTGCCCGCTCTCGCTGGCGATTCCGCAGTGGCTGGCGACCTCCGCGAGGCGCTTGTCGCGCGTCCACAGCACAGTGCCGGGCGTCAGCATCGTCGCGGCCAGCAGATGCACGTCGACGTAGCCGATGCCGAGACCGAACAGCTGACGGCTGTCGATCAAGGTGAGCACCTCGCCGGCCGTCGCGGTCTTCACCCGCGGGAGGTTACGGAGCAGTCCGAGAATCTCCTCGCGCCGTGAGAGACGGCCGAGTGCGAGTTCGCCAATCACCCAGGGGTGCAAGAGCACCTGGCCGTCCTGAAGCAGCCATGCGAGATGCGGGGCGCCCCCGCGAAGGTGGTCGATCCAGACCGAGGTGTCGACGAGGATCACGCAGGCGTTGTCTGCCGTCGGGGGACTGCCGCCGCGCCTGGCTCACTGCCCGCGAGCTGGGCGAGCCGCCGGGCGCTCTCGCGCTCGATCAATGCACGGAGGGCCTGCCGGACCAGGGCGCTCTTCTCGGTGGTGCCGGTCAGGCGCTGCGCTTCCAAGACAAGGTCGTCGTCCAGGGCGAGCGTTGTTCTCACCGTGACCTCCAGGCACGTCTGAAGTCATTGAATGATGACGATACACGTGCACTGGTGTCCCGCGGGCCGGGCACCGTGCGGAGGTCTCAGAGGCACGAGTTGCGACGAGCTTTGGCGCTGTCTACGCCTCGAACGGGCTCAGGGAAACCGCACCTCGCCGTCCCGGGAGCTGTACGCAACGGGGACGCCGCCAGCCACACTGGACCTCATGCCCGGCACCCCACCCGCTCGATACGCCTACCTCGGTCCGGCCGGTACGTTCTGCGAGGCGGCGTTGCGGACCTTGCCGGCGGCGAATCGGGCGCAGTTGGAGCCGTACCCCACCGTGCCGGCCGCACTGGAGGCCGTGCGGGAGGGCGCGGCGGACGGCGCGGTCGTGCCGTTCGAGAACTCGGTCGAAGGCTCGGTGTCGGCCACCCTCGACGAGTTGGCTTTCGCCGAGCCATTGCGGATCACCCGGGAGGTGCTGCTGCCGGTACGGTTCGCGCTGCTCGCCCGCCCGCAGATCGCCCTCGACGACGTCCGGGCGGTCGGGACCCATCCGCACGCCGAAGCGCAGTGCCGACACTGGCTCGCCGACCGGCTGCCGCATGCCAGGGTGCTGCTCGCGCCCTCCACCGCCGAGGCCGCGGCGGCTGTGTCCCGTGGCGGGCAGGACGGTCAGGCGGCCCCGTACGACGCGGCGATCGCGGCGCCGTTGGCGGCGCAGCGCTACCGGTTACGCGTCCTCGCCGACGACATCGGGGACAACCCGGACGCGGTGACGCGCTTCGTCCTCCTCAGCCGGCCCGGGCCGCCGCCGGCACCGACCGGGGCGGATCGCAGCACGCTGGTCGCGTTCATCGCCGACGACCATCCCGGCGCGCTGCTGGAGATCCTCACCGAACTCGCCGTGCGCGGGGTGAACCTGACCCGCATCGAGTCCCGGCCGACCGGCTTCGGCCTGGGCCGGTACTGCTTCTCCATCGACTGCGAAGGTCACGTCATGGAAGCCCGGGTCGGCGCGGCGCTCTCCGCCCTGCACCGGATCTGTGCCGACGTGCGGTTCTGCGGCTCCTACCCCTGCGCCGACCGCTCACCGCCGGTGGTCCGGCCGGGCACCGCGGACACCGACTTCGCCGACGCGGCCGCCTGGCTGGCCGCATTGCGCGACGGCTGAGCGATCCGAGCTGAACGGGCCGGTGTCCCACCCGGCGGATAGGCTCGACGGGTGATCGACCTGCGGCTGGTACGTGCGGACCCCGACCTGGTCCGGGGCAGCCAGCGCACCCGGGGTGAGGACCCTGCGCTGGTCGACGCGCTGCTGGCGGCCGACGACGCCCGGCGCGGCGCGGTCCGCCGATACGACGAGCTGCGGGCCGAGCAGAAAACCCTCGGCCGGGAGGTCGCCCGGGCCAAAGGCCCGGACCGTGAGCCGCTGCTGGCCCGGGCCAAGGACGTCGCCGCCGAGGTGCGCCTGGCGGAGTCGGCATTGACCGAGGCCGAGTCTGACGTCCGGCAGGCGCACCTGGCGATCGGCAACGTGGTCGAGGACGGCGTCCGCCCCGGCGGGGAAGCGGACTTCACCGTGCTGTCGGCAGCCGAACCGCCGGCATACGACTTCCCGGTCCGGGACCACCTCGACCTCGGCGAGCTGCTCCGCGCCATCGACACGGTGCGAGGGGCCAAGGTTTCCGGGGCGCGGTTCTACTACCTCACCGGGGTCGGCGCTCTGCTGGAACTGGCCCTGATCAACCTGGCGATGGCGCAGGCGGTCCGGGCCGGCTTCGTACCGGTGATCGCGCCCGCGCTGGTCAAACCGGAGGCCATGGAGGGCACCGGTTTTCTCGGCGCGCACGCCGGGGAGGTGTACCGCCTCGCCGAGGACGACCTGTACCTCGTCGGCACCAGCGAGGTGCCGCTGGCCGCCTACCACGCGGAGGAGATCCTCGACGCCGACTCGCTGCCGCGCCGGTACGTCGGCTTCTCCTCCTGCTTCCGACGTGAAGCCGGCTCCTACGGCAAGGACACTCGCGGCATCATCCGGGTGCACCAGTTCGACAAGGTGGAGATGTTCAGCTTCTGCCAGCCGTCGGAGTCGGCGGCGGAGCACCAGCGACTGCTCGACTGGGAGCGGGAGTTCCTCGGCGCGTTGGAGCTGCCCTACCGGGTGATCGACATCGCGGCCGGCGACCTCGGCTCCAGCGCGGCCCGCAAGTACGACTGCGAAGTCTGGCTGCCCTCCCAGCAGCGCTGGCTGGAACTCACCTCCACGTCGAACTGCACCACCTTCCAGGCCCGCCGGCTCGGTATCCGGACGCGCCGGAGCGACGGGCCGGTCGGACCAGTGGCCACCCTCAACGGCACGCTGTGCGCCGTCCCCCGCACGATCGTCGCGCTGCTGGAGGTGCACCAGCGGGCCGACGGCTCGGTGGCCGTACCCCCGGCGCTGCAGCCCCACCTCGGCGGCCGGAAGGTGCTCGAGCCCGGCACATGAGCCGTTGGGCCGTTCCACGGCCTGCTCGGCAGACTCGCCCGGCGGCGTAGACGACCTCAGGATCGCTGGTCCGGCCGTTCGGTCGAGCCGCCATCACCGTCAGCGTGGCCGGCGTCGACGTTACGCCATTGCGCTAACATAGCGCTATGGCGACGATTCAGGTCCGTGAGATTCCCGAGGACTCCTACGAGGTGATCCGCAAGCGCGCGCGCGCCGCCGGGCGCTCGATCCAGTCCTACATGCGGGACTGGATGGTCGACTTCGCCGACCATCCCACCACCGAGGAGGCGCTGGCGATCATGGAGGCCGCCCGAAACGCCGCCGATACACCGGGGGCCAGCCGGGAGTCGATCCTGGCCGACCTGACCGCGGACCGGCGGTGACCGACTATGTCATCGATGCCTCGGCGCTGATCCTGGCGCTAGGTGGCAAGACTCCAGCCGCTGACCAGCTGCGCGCCCGATTGCCCGGCATGCGCCGGCACGCGCCGCACCTGATCGACGCCGAAGCCGGCAATGTGCTGCGCCGGCACGAACGGGCCGGCCTGCTGAGCAGCGCGGAGGCGCTGGCCGCGCTGCGGTCCATCCGCGCCCTCGTTGATCACCGTTACCCACACGGTGGAGTACTCGCCGAGCACGCATGGACCCTCCGGACCAAGCTCACCTTCTACGACGCGCTGTACGTCGCGCTCGCCGCGCGACTGGACGTTCCCTTGCTCACTGGCGACGCCGGGCTGAGCAAGGTCCCGCACCTGCCGTGCCAGGCCGAGCTCGTTTAGCGTCGGCGGCAGTGCGTAGGACGATCCCCGGCTCGCGGTTAGGCTTCGATACGTGATGGGCAACATGGTCGAGCCCGGGGTACAACCCGGCGGCGAGACGGAGTTCGCCGTGCTGTCGGCCGCCGGCCCGCCGACCTGTGACGTTCCGTCTCGGGACCACCTGGAGGCGCACCGGCGGGCCGACGCCTCGGTGGCCATACCCCCGGCGCTGCAGCCCCACCTCGGCGGCCGGAAGGTGCTCGAGCCCGGCACATGACGTTCCCCCGAGTGGTCGCGTCCGACCTCGACGGCACCCTGGTCCGCAGCGACGGCACCATCTCCGCACGTACCCTGGCCGCGCTCGACGCGGTCGAGGATGCCGGCGCCCTGGTCATCTTCGTCACCGGCCGCCCGCCGCGCTGGCTCGCGCCGGTGGCCCAGGCGACCGGCCACCGCGGGCTGGCGATCTGCACCAACGGCGCGCAAGTGTACGACCTCGGCACCGAGAAGGTGGTCGCCGAGCATCTCCTCGGCCCGCCGGTGACCGCCGAGGTGGTTCGGGTGCTGCAGGCCGCGCTGCCCGACGCCGCCTACGCGGTGGAGCGCACCAGTGGCTTCGGGTACACCCCGGAGTACCGCCCGCGGTGGGAGATCCCGGCCGACTCACTGCAGGCCGCGGTGGAGCAGCTGATCAGCGAACCGGCCGCCAAGCTGCTGGTCCGCCACGACGCCCTGGACGCCGACGCCTTGCTGGCCGCCGCCCGCGACGTGGTGGGCCACCTCGCAGAGCTGACCCACTCCAGCTTGGATGGGCTGGTCGAGATCAGCGCCAGCGGGGTGAGCAAGGCGACCACGCTGGAGCTGCTGTGCACCGAGCGCGGCTTCTTCGCCGAGCAGGTGCTGGCCTTCGGGGACATGCCCAACGATCTGCCGCTGCTGGCCTGGGCCGGGCGCGGGGTAGCGGTGGCCAACGCGCACCCCAGCGTGCTGGCGGCGGTGACCGAGCACACCGCGAGCAACGACGACGACGGCGTGGCACTGGTGCTGGAGCGGCTGCGCGGCGACTGAGCGGTGGCCGCCCGGCGACGGACGGTTACAGGTACGGGCCGGAGCTGCTCAAACCCGGCCGCTGCGGGCCGTCGGAGCTGTCCCCACCCGGGCCCGGCGGCAACGCGCGGCGGCGCATCTCCTCCAGCTGAGCCCTGGCCGCCATCTGCTGGGCGAACAGCGCGGTCTGGATGCCATGGAACAGGCCCTCCAGCCAGCCGACCAGCTGCGCCTGGGCGATCCGCAACTCGGACTCACTCGGCACGCCCTCGTCGACGAACGGCAGGGTGAGCCGTTCGAGCTCCTCGCGGAGCTCCGGCGCCAGGCCGTCCTCCAGCTCATGGATCGACCGAGAGTGGATCTCGCGCAACCGGGCCCGGCTGGCCTCGTCCAGCGGCGCAGCCCGTACCTCGTCGAGCAGCTGCTTTGTCATGGTGCCGATCCGCATCACCTTTGCCGGCTGGGAGACCAGCTCCGCCGGTGACATCCCCCCATCGTCGGTCTCCTCACCGCCGCCCGGGGAAGTAGCGGAGCCGACGACGACGAACTGCGGGTGCTGGCTGGGATCCGGCATGCCTCCAGTGTCGCTGACATGCTCCCTTGCCCGCAGGACCCACGACCGGGCAGCGTGGTCGCGTGTACGTCCGACCGCCCCGCCCCAACGATGCCGAAGCGCTGTTCGACCTGGTCGCCGCCTGCGACCGGGCCGAGCTCGGCTTCGTCGACTACGAGCCGGCCGACGCGATTGCCGAACTCACCCGGCCCGATCTGGACCTCGCTCGGGACGCCTGGGTGGTCCCGGACGGGGACCGCCTCGCCGGGTACGCCAGCGCCGGCCGCCGACCGGGAACTCCGCAGGTGGACGTCGAGGTGTACGTCTGTCCCGACGCGCCGGACGTCGTGTTCGACGAGCTGCTTGCCCGGATTCGACACCGGACCGCCGAGCACGCCGCAGCGAGCGGATCCCCGGCGGCGGTGGCCTCGACGTTCGCGCCGGTGTCCACGCGCAGCCGCTCGGCGGCCCGGCTGGCGGCCGGTGGCTGGCGCCCGGTACGGCGGTTCTCCAGGATGGTCATCGAGCTCGACCCCGACACCGACCAGGCCGAGCCGCCGGTACCGGCGTCGGTCAGGCTCCTTCTCGGCGCGGACGCCCCGGAGACGGCGCTGCACCGGATCATCATGGAATCCTTCGCCGACCATTTCGGGCACACCCCAGAACCGTTCGAGGCATGGCTGGAGCGGCAACGCACGCGGCCCGGGTACGACCCGGAGCTATGGCTGATCGCCGAGGTCGACGGGCAACCGGCCGGGGCGCTGTTGGGGGTGCGGATGGCCGAGCAAGGCTGGGTCGGCGCCCTGGGGGTGCGCCCGCGGTACCGGCGGCGAGGGCTCGGACATCTGCTGCTGCGAACCGGGTTCGCGCTGTTCGCCCGGCGCGGGTACCGCCGGGTCGAACTCGGGGTGGATACCGACGGTACGACCGGCGCGTACCGACTGTACGTCATGGCCGGCATGCGCCCCGTGATGGAGCATAACTGCTACCAGGTGGAAATACCGACAAGCCCCGCATCGTGACGATTCGGCAGGCACAATGGTGGCGGCGAAACCTGGGGGTCGACATGGCCAAGACGTACGGCACAGCGGGCCGCCGAGCCTCCCGCCGTGCGCTGCTGGCCGTGGTGCTGCCGGCCGTAGTCCTGCTGGCCGCGATCGCGCTGGGCTGGGTGCCGATGACCAGCGTGCTCGCCGTTCCTGGGCCGGTCGCCCGAGCGGCGGCCAGCCGGGCAGCCACCACCACTCCGATAACGGCCGCCACGCCATTGCAGGGCAACGACATCAGCTGGCCGCAGTGCCCGGTCGGGGTCGGCTCGCCGCGTCCCGGGCAGGGTCAACCGATGCCGCCGGCCACCGCCCGCATCCTGCTGATCGGGCTCACCGACGGGGTTGGTTTCGTCGCCAATCCCTGCCTGGCCGCGCAGGTCGCCTGGGCCAGAGCACACCACACCTACACCGCCGCCTACGCCAACAGCGGCTACCCGAGCGCGGCCGAGATCGCCGGGTACGGCGGCAGCGGACCGTGGCCGGGGACCGACGCGCTGTCCCGGCTGCGGAACACCGGGTACGCCGAGGCACGGTTCAACGTGGCCACGATGCGGCGCACCAATTTGGCCACGCCGCACGTCTGGGTCGACGTCGAGCCCAACCTGTTCAAACCGTGGTCCACCTCCTTCGCCGGCAACAAGGCCGTGATCGACGGCACGCTGCGCGGCTACACCGACAGCGGCTACACCGTCGGCTTCTACTCCGTCCCGTCGCTGTGGGACGCGGTGCTCGGGCCGGGCGTCGCCTACCGCCTGCCGGAATGGCGCACCGCCGGGGCCCGCGGCTACGCCGAGGCGCTGAGCCGCTGCTCGGGCCCGTCGTTCAACGGCGGCCCTGCGGTCCTGGCGCAGTGGTGGACGACCAACACGGACTACGACCTGCTCTGCCCGGCGTACGCGGCCTCGCTGACCCGCTACTTCTCCCGGTACGCCGCGGCGGTCCCCTTCGGCGACTACGACGGCGACGGCCGGACCGACCTGGCGCTCTTCCGCCCGGGTACCGGTACCTGGTACGTCCGCGGGCTGTCGGCCGCCGCCTGGGGCAGCGTCGGCGACCTGGCCGTACCGGGGGACTACGACGGCGACGGCCGGGCCGATCTGGCGGTGTGGCGCCCGTCGACCGGGGTCTGGTACGTCCGGGGCGGGCTGACGGTCGAATGGGGGGTCCAGACCGACCGTCCGGTCACCGGCGACTTCGACGGCGACGGCCGCGCCGACCCGGCGGTGTACCGGCCGGGCACTCAAACCTGGTGGATCCGCGGCAGCGCGCCGGTCCGCTGGGGGGCGCCGGGTGACGTGCCGGTGCCGGCGGACTACAACGGCGACGGCCGGACCGACATCGCGATGTGGCGCCCGTCGACCGGCACCTGGTACGTCCGCGGCATCGCCGCCACCCGGTACGGCATCCCCGGGGACCAGCCGGTGGCAGCCGACTACAACGGCGACGGCCGCGCCGACCTGGCGCTGTGGCGGCCGAGCACCGGGACCTGGTACGTCCGCGGCGTCGCCGCCACCCGGTACGGCATCGCCGGCGATCTCCCGGTGCCCGGGGACTACGACGGCGACGGCCGGACCGAGATCGCGATGTGGCGGCCGTCGACCGGCACGTGGTACGTCCGCGGCCTGGCGGCCACGAGATGGGGGGTGGCCAGCGACCTCCCGGTGCGGCGGCAGCCGACGCCGTAGCCCTCGTGGTCAGCGGGTCAGCAGTACCTTGCCGACGTGCTCGCCGGCCTCCAGGACCCGATGGCCCTCGGCGGCTTCCCGCAAGGGCAGTACCCGGTCTACGACCAGCCGGATCCGGCCGTCGGCGACCAGCGGCCACACCTCACGGCGCACGCCGGCGACGATCGTCGCCTTCTGCTCCGCCGGCCGGTAGCGCAGCGACGTGGCGTGCACCGCGCCCCGCTTGGCGAGCAGCCCGGCGATGTCCAGTTCCGCCTTCCGGCCACCCTGCAGCCCGATGATGACCAGGCGCCCGTCAGGAGCGAGCGCGGCGACGTTCCGTCCGAGGTAACTGCCGCCGAGGATGTCCAGGATGACATCGGCGCCCCCACCGCCGCCCGCCGCCCGCAGCCGCTCGACGAAGTCCTCCTCCCGGTAGTTGACGACCACCTCGGCGCCGAGTTCCCGGCAGCGGTCGGCCTTGGCCGCACTGCCCACCGTGCAGGCCACCCGAGCACCGAGGGCGGCCGCGAACTGGATCGCGAAGGTGCCGATGCCGCTGCCGCCGCCGTGCACGCAGAACAGCTCACCGGGCCGGAGCCCGGCCACGTCGACCACGTTGGACCACACCGTGGCGGCCACCTCCGGCAGCCCGCCGGCGGTGATCAAATCCACCCCCGCCGGCAGCGGCAGCACCTGTCCGGCCGGTACTGCGACCCGCTCGGCATAGCCACCGCCGGCGAGCAGCGCACACACCTCGTCCCCGACCCGCCAGCCGCTCACCCCGTCACCGAGCGCGGCCACCGTGCCGCTGCACTCCAACCCCGGGTACGGCGGCGAACCCGGCGGCGGCGGGTAGAAGCCCTGCCGCTGCAGCGTGTCCGCCCGGTTGACCGAGGTGGCCACGACGTCGAGCAGCACCTCGCCGGGCCCCGGTTCCGGATCGTCGACCTCGGCCCACACCAGCGCATCCGGCCCGCCGAAACTGGGCAGCGTCATCGCGTACACCTGGGCAGGCTACGGGTCGGCCCACGTCCAGCCGATCGGCCGCCCGGTTTGAGCCGACCACCGCCGCGGGCACGGTGACACCCATGGACGATCCTTTCCGGTTGCAGCGGTTCGTCGACGCGCAGGAGGAGTGGGGGACCTACGACGCGGCGCTGCGTGAGCTTCGAGGCGGAGCAAAACGGAGCCACTGGATGTGGTTCGTCTTCCCGCAGATCGCCGGGTTGGGCCGTAGCGGTACCGCGCAACGTTTCGCCATCTCGGGCCTGGCGGAGGCGAAGGCCTACCTCGACCACCCGGTACTCGGCCCCCGCCTGCTGGAGAGCGCCCGCGTGCTGACCGAGCTTCCCGGCACAGACCCGAAGGCGGTCTTCGGCTCGGTGGACGCCGTGAAGCTGCGGTCCTCGATGACCCTGTTCGCCCGGGCGGACCCGGACGAGCGGGTGTTCCCGGCGGTGCTCGATAAGTACTTCGCCGGCCAGCTCGACGGCGAGACCACGAGCCGGCTCTGACCGACGCCGATCCGTGGCTACGCCGCGATCGCGGCCAACTCCTGCTGGGTGTCGGCGCTCAGCGAGATATCAGCGACCGCCAGGTTCTCCTCCAGGTGGCGCACCGAGGACGTGTGGTCGACCCCCAACTCGACCGCCCGGCGCAGCACCCCCAATGCCTCGTCCCGATCCCGCGGCGGCCCCCACACCCCCGGGCCGGGAAGCTGCATCGCACCGAAGCCGACGCGGGAGACGGTGAACGGACCCAGCGGATAGCGCGACATGACTTGAGGTTGGCCTGGCGCGGTGAACAGAGTCAACTGCGGCTCGCCGCGTCGGGATGCTGGGAGGCGGCGGTATCCGGGTCGAGTTCGGACAGCGACAGCGGGTACCGGGGCGCCGGGAACGGCGTACTGCTGGTGAGCGTCAGGTCGGCGCCGACGTGCAGGAGCTCTCCGGGTTCGAGCAGCCGCCAGGCAGGGTCGTCGTCCATCCTCTCGCTGGCGACGATCACCACCGGCCGGTCGGCCAGCTCACCTGACCGGGCTCGGATCCGAGCGCTCCGCACGTCGAACGGGCCACCGGTGCCGCCGGCCGGTCGGCGCAGCACGTACAGCTCGTGGGTGGCCGGGTAACGCAGCGCCCACAGGTCGGTAGCGGTGCTCAGCACGAGGTTGACGGCGTAGAGCGGCAGGGTGCGGCAGACCCAGCCAATGGCGGCCAGCAGGCCGGCGGTGACATCCCCGCCGCTGCGCCCGGTCTCCGCGGTGACCAGGGCAAACAATCTCTCGCTGTCGGTGTCCCCCCGAACCAGCCGTCCGGCCTGCACGTCGGCGAGCCGGCGATCAAGCTGGTCGAGGCCCTGCACCACGCCGTTGTGCGCGAACAGCCGGCCGTCCTGCAGGAAGGGGTGCGTGTTCTCCACGGTGTGGCCGCCTGTGCTGGCGTACCGGACATGCGCAGTGAACGTGGTGCCGCGCAACTCGTGGGCGGCGGTGTGGAACTCGGCGTCCGTCCAGGCCGCCAGCGGCTGCTTGTCGAGAATCGGGGGGCCCTCGGCCGGGAAGCAGCCGATGCCGGCGCCGTCGGGGTTGCGGTGGCTCTGTGCCTGCAGGCTGTCCGGCGCGTCGAGGAGCCAGAAGGTGGCCTGGCGCGCCGCTGAACCGGCATGTAGGCCGAACAGTCGGCACACGCAGCCACCTCGATATCGGCTATCCGGACGGGCCCGGAGGACCCGCCATAGTGTCCACCATGGCCCTGCATCGAGATTCCGACCACCACCCGGCGTCCGTGTACCCGCACCGGACCTCAAACGCGATGATGACGGAGGCCAATCCGGCCATCGCGGCCCGGCTGGCCTCGCCGAAGAGCCGCCTTGCTGACGACCCGGTTCCGCCGGAGGTCGCCTACCAGCTGATCTCCGACGAACTGCTGCTCGACGGCAGCGCCCGGCTCAATCTGGCCACGTTCGTCACGACGTGGATGGAACCGCAAGCGCGGCAGCTGATGGCCGACTGCGCCGACAAGAACATGATCGACAAGGACGAGTACCCGCAGACCGCCGAGCTGGAGCGCCGCTGCGTCGCGATACTCGCCGACCTGTGGCATGCGCCGCACGGCCAGCAGGCGACCGGCTGCTCTACCACCGGGTCGAGCGAGGCCGCCATGCTCGCCGGGCTGGCCCTGAAGCGGCGCTGGGCCGCCCGGGTCGCCGATCCCACCCGCCGCCCGAACCTGGTCATGGGCGCGAACGTGCAGGTCTGCTGGGAGAAGTTCTGCCGCTACTGGGACGTCGCACCGCGGATGGTCCCGATGAGCGGGGAGCGGTTCCACCTCGGCGCGGCCGAGGCCTCGGCGTTGTGCGACCAGGACACGATCGGCGTGGTCGCCGTCCTGGGGTCGACGTTCGACGGCAGCTACGAGCCGGTCGCCGGGATCGCCGCCGCGCTGGACCGACTCGCCGCCGGGGGCGGCGCGGATGTCCCGGTGCACGTCGACGGAGCCTCCGGCGGGATGATCGCGCCGTTCCTGGACCCCGAACTGGTCTGGGACTTCCGGCTTCCACGGGTGGCGTCGATCAACACGTCGGGGCACAAGTACGGCTTGGTGTTTCCGGGGGTGGGGTGGGTGCTGTGGCGCGACGCGGCCGCGCTGCCCCGGGAGCTCATCTTCGATGTCAACTACCTGGGCGGCAACATGCCGACCTTCGCGCTGAATTTCTCCCGGCCCGGCGCCGAGGTCGTCGCCCAGTACTACACGTTCTTCCGGCTGGGCCGCTCCGGCTTCCACGCCGTCCAGCAGGCCTGCCGCGACGTCGCCACCTATCTCTCCGGGCGCATCGAGGGGATGCCCGAGTTCCGGTTGCTCTCGCGGGGCGACGAGCTCCCGGTCTTTGCCTTCACCACCGCCGAGGAGGTGAGCGGTTGGGACGTCTTCGCAGTGTCTCGGGTACTGCGGGAGCGAGGGTGGCAGGTGCCCGCGTACACCTTCCCCCCCGACCGCGAGGACCTCTCGGTGCTGCGGATCGTGGTCCGCAACGGCTTCAGTCACGACCTCGCCGAGATCTTCTTGGCGGATCTCAGGGCCGCGGTGCGCCAACTGGGGACCGACGCCGGCTCTGGTCAGCTCAGCGGTACGCCCGGGTTCCACCACTGACGGACCCGATACCGTGCCACTCGCTCGTCCCCGACCGTGCCCCGGCCGGAGGCCGGGGGGCTGACCGTCAGTCCGGGGCGGTGCCCTTGCGCACCACGGTCACCTCGAATTCCTGCACACCGGGCCGGGAGCACACCGTGCCCGCCGCGGTGACCAGCAGTGAACCGGTGGACCCGGGCGGGTAGACCCGGTAGCCGGTGGAGCGCGCCGGGCGGCACTCGTCGCGGTCGTAGACGCCGTAGTTCGCGACGGTCACCGTCGCGTGCACCGCGCCACTCGGCGCGAGCGTGACCGTGGTCGCGGGATAGCGCGGGTCCCGCTGCGCGGGCGACCCGATCCGGTGGGCATCGGAACCCGCAGTGAACGACACCCCCGGATAGCCGTGGAGTGCGCAGGGCACGTCCCCGCGATTGGTGAAGAGCAGCGCGACGTGGAAGTGGCCGGCGGAACCTTCGGCCCGTCCCTGGCTCACCCGCAGCACGGATGACCGGCAGCGGGTCGGCCCGGCAGGCGCCGTGCTCTGCCGCGGGGAAGGGGTCACCGAGGTCGCCGAGCCGGTCGGGGTGGCCGAAGCGGTGACGGTGGCCGACGCGGCCGATGCGCCGGCGGTGGTGACGTCAGCGGTCGTGGCCGCGGTTGGTGCCGCGGTTGAGGAGCAGGCGGTCAGCGCCAGGGCCGGCAGGAGGGCCAAGCGGAGCGCGTACGTGGTGGACATACCTTGCAGACGCTACGGGCGGTGATCCACGTTGCCGTGACCGGGTTGCGAGTCGGTAACACCCCTCGACCGTGATCCAGGGCCGGCCGACCACAGCCGGCGGGGGCTGGCGGGGCCTGGATCACGGGAAGTGGCCGGGCCTGGCGCCACCAGGTGGCCTGAGGTCCCCGCTCAGGCGGACAGGGTCCGGGCCACCCGCTGCAGTTGCACCCGAATCGACCAGGTCACCTCGTCCATCCCGCGCGCCCCGTTGACGATGACCAGCTTCTCCCGTTCCGCGTAGTAGTCCAGCATCGGCAGGGTGTGCTCCTCGAAAACCGTCAGCCGATGCTCGATCACCTCGGCGGTGTCGTCCGCGCCCCGGCCGCGGGAGAGCAGCCGCTGGACGAGCTGGTCCCGGGCTACGTCGAGGTGCACAGCCACCTGTACCGCCACGCCGAGATCCTTCGCGGTCAGGTACGCCGCCTCGGCCTGCTCCACGGTCCGCGGGAACCCGTCCAGCACGTAGCCGCCGCTGGCGTTGGCCGCCAGCACCGGCTTGCGCAACATGTCCATCACGACCGCGTCCGGGACCAGGTCACCGCGGGAGATGTACTCCTTCGCGGCGCGTCCGATCGAGGATTCTTTGGTGACGTGCTCCCGGAGCAGATCGCCGCTGGAGATGTGCGTGATTCCGAAGTCCGCCGCGATGCGCACGGCCTGAGTGCCCTTGCCCGCCCCGGGCGCCCCGATCATCAGGATCCGCATGCTGTCGCCTCCGCGTACGTGGTCTGCTCCGCGTACCTGAAACTACCCGCCCGTGGTGATCAGCCCGGCCCCGGTGCGGCCGTGGAGAAGAACCGCCACATCGCCGCGGTGGCGTCCGGGCCCGACGGATCGGTGAACGAGCCGGCCGGGGAGCCGCCCGACCAGCCGTGGCCGAGACCCTCGACCTGCCAGTACTCGACGACCGGGCGCTGACCGTCGTCCCAGCCGCGCACCTGGTAGGCGTACCCACCGGCGACCCGGCCGGCGTGCTGCCGGGTCGGCCGGTCCGGATCCGGTCGGAAGGAGCCACTGGCCAAGCGGTTGATTTCCAGCCACTGCCGGACGGCCTGCTCGCCGTTGACCGGGGCGACCGTACGGTCCGCGCTGCCGTGCACGATTATCGCCGGTACCACTCGGGCGCGGCGGCCCATGCCAGTGTGCGTGGTGCGCGCGGAGGCCACCGGATCGGTGGCGCCGCGGCGCATCACGGCAAACGCGCTGGTCACGCTGTCGGCCGCTCGGTAGGCCAGGCCGGAGTGCAGGCCGACGCCGGCGTAGAGGTCGGGGTACGTGGCGGCCAGCACGGCGGCCATGCCCGCGCCGGCGGACATGCCGGCCACGAACACCCTTGCCGGGTCCACACTCACCCCGCCGGCCCCGGCCAGCAGGGCCCGGGTGATGCCGGCCAGGATCGCGGGCTCGCCGGCTCCCCGGCTCTGGTCCTCGGGCAGGAACCAGTTCCAGCACCCGTTCCGGTTCGCCGCCGCGCTCTGCTCGGGGTAGGCCACGACGAAGCCCTCGGTGTCGGCCAGCGCGTTCATCCGGGTTCCGGCCGCGAGGGCGTCGGCGTCCTGACTGCAGCCGTGCAGCAGCAGGACGAGCGGCAGCCGGCCGGTCGAGCCGGGCGGCACGTGCAGCCGGTAGGGCCGGGAACCCTCCGGCCTGGTGTACACCTCACGGCGCCCGGCGCCCAGTTGCGGGGTGGCTGTCGGCGGCGTGCCCGGTCGGGATGGTGGGCGGAAGCCGCCGCCGCGCACCGTCGCCGCCGCGCTACCGGCGTCGGCGAGCGAGCGCCGGATGGCGTCCTGGTTGGCTTCGTACAGGTCCTGCCAGCGGGCGTTCGTCATGGTGCGTTCTACAGTACGCGGCGCGCTTGACATACGCGGCAAGTCCTCGCGGGCGGTTCGGCCACCCCGGTTGCCCCAACTCCGAGCCGGCCGTCCCACCGTGCGGCCAGCGCCCAGGCGGCACCGGCGGTCCAGGCCTGCACCCGGTTGGCGATGGCGACTGGGCGCAGGTCGCCCGCCGGGCCGACGGCGTAGAGCTCCGGCGAGCGGCCGAGCCCGGCCAGCGCGGCGAGCACGCCGGTGCGGATCCGTTCGGCCGCCTCGGCGTGGCCGGCTGCCCGCAGCCCGCCCCAGGCGAGCCAGTTGTCGAACGGCCACACGGCGCCCCGGTGGTAGCCGTCCGGGGTGAACTTCGGGTGCTCGGTGGAGAGGGTGCGCACGCCGAACGGCGTCAGCACGTCCGGGGCGAGCAACCGGTGGGCCGCCGCGTCGGCCGCCGAACCGTCGAGCGCCTGCGCCCAGAGCAACCAGCCGAGCTGCGAGCCGGCCCCCGGAACGGCGACATCGTCGACCTCCAACGCCATCACGTTCGGCAGGTAGGCCGCCGAAATCCGGCTGCGCAGCCGCGCCGCGGCCGCTTCCCAGTAGCCGGCGCGTTCGGGGTCCAGGACGGTCAGCGCCCGCAATCCGGCGAACGCCACCGCCTGGGAATCCGCGTCGGCGAGCGGCGGGCGGGGCGCCGAACCGTCCGGGCGCACGATGCCCCCGCCGTGCCGGTCCCGCTCGGGGTCGGCGGCGTCGCGCCAGCCCTGCTGAGCAAGGCCACCGGGGAACGATCTCGGACCGTGGCGGACCAGCCCGCCGCCGCGGGCCAAGGCCCGCTCCAGCCAACCCGCGGCGGCTCGCCAGGTGCCGGCCAACTCGGAGACCAGCGCGGCATCCCCGGTGGCCGCCAGCAGGACGAGGAACCACGACGTCGCGTCCGCGCTGCCGTAGTAGCGGATGCCCCCGTCCCGCACCGGCCAGCCGGCCTCGACCAGCCGGCGCGGGGCCTGCGGCCGGTACTCGTGCACGATCTTGCCGGGCTCGGCGTCGATCTCCGGGTCTTCGGCGACGCCTTGCAACTCGGCGAGGGCGCGCAGCGTGGCCCGGGCAATGTCCTGGCGCGCCGGCAGCACCTGCAACGCGAAGATCAGCGAGTCCCGGCCGAAGAGCGCATGGAAGCGGCCCGGGTCCCCCGCCTCGACCGGCCGCGTCGAGGCGTACGCCCACCCGCCCGGCGCCAGCAGCTCGGCGAACCGCTGGTCATCCGCAGTCACCCGGTCACAAACGCGGCGCCGCACGGAAGTAGTCAGCGCTCGGGCGCCGGGTCAGCAGCCCGATGACACCGATGTCGAGGGCCAGGTTGACCACGCCGAGCAGCCGGCTGAGCACCGGCTCCGGCTGGAGGAAGGTCAGCAGCCCGGACAGCACGGCCAACGCGGCGAGGACCAAGGTGACGATCCGCGCCCACTGCTTCCCCTTGCGCACCTGCAGAGCGAGAGCGACGTACAAGCCGATGAAGATCAGTCCGACGATGACGCCAGCGGTGATCGCGACCGTGACGGTGCTGTCCAGCTTGTGCGCGTCGAAGCTCGGATTCGCCTTGCGGACCTGATCCTTGAGGTTGCCCCTGGTTCCCAGCAGCGCCAAGAGCGACAGCAGGCTCACCGCCGCCCGGGCGAACATGAGTTTCACGGCGTTGTCCACCGCCGGCGGTGGCGGACCCGCAGCCATCGGCTGGCCGGGGGGCGGAGCCGGCATCGAAGGGTAGTTGCCGAAGCCGTCGGTCTGGTCGCTCATGGGAAATCCTTTGAAGGGCGGGGTAGTCGCGGACCGCACGCTGGCGAAGCCAGGCTAGCGGGTGCGATCACCGGTTCCGGGCAGGTCGCATCGGGCCTGTGGACAACGCGTCGCTGCCACGGCCCTGTCGTACCCGTCGCGCAGGATGGTGCATGCCCTTGAGACGACTGCCGGCCTGGAAGGAAGGGGCGATCATGCTCACGGCTGCCGAGCACCTCGAGGCGGTGCTCGCCGCGATGGCCGGGCCCACCGCCCGGCCGCGGCCGGACCAGGTCGAGGCGGTGGGCGCTCTGGTCGAGGATCGCCGCCGGGTGCTGCTGGTCCAGGCGACCGGCTGGGGGAAATCGGCGGTCTACTGGGCCGCCACCGCCGCGTTCCGGGCGGCCGGCCTCGGGCCGACGCTGGTGATCTCACCCTTGCTGGCCTTGATGCGCGACCAGATCACGGCGGCCGGCCGGGCCGGCCTGCGGGCCGCATCCGTCAACTCGGCCAACGTCGAGGACTGGCAGGAGGTGTTCGACGCGCTGGACCGTGACCACCTCGACGTGCTGCTGATCTCTCCCGAGCGGCTGGCGAACCCCCGCTTCGCCGCGCGTGCGCTCCCGCTACTGGCCCACGCCGGGTTGCTCGTCATCGACGAGGCGCACTGCATCTCCGACTGGGGGTTCGACTTCCGCCCCGACTACCAACGGCTGGCCCGGCTGCTGGCCGCCATGACCCCGGGCAGCCCGGTGCTGGCCACCACGGCGACCGCCAACGCCCGGGTCACCGACGACGTTGCCGATCAACTCGGCACGGACACCGTGGTGCTGCGGGGGCCGCTGGCCCGCTCCAGCCTGCGGCTGGCCGTGGTGCCGGGGCTGAACGGCCTCGAACGCTACGCCTGGGTAGCCGACGCCCTCGGCGACTTGCCGGGCTCCGGGATCGTCTATGCCCTGACCGTCGACTCGGTCACGTCGCTGGCCGGCTTCCTCGAAGCGCAGGGGTACGCCGTGGCCGCCTACACCGGGCAGACGGAGGTTGCCGAGCGGCACCGGATCGAGGCGGACCTCCGGGACAACCGGATCAAGGCGGTGGTCGCCACCTCGGCGCTGGGCATGGGGTACGACAAGCCCGACCTGGGGTTCTGCGTCCACGTCGGCTCACCGGACTCCCCGGTCGCCTACTACCAGCAGGTCGGCCGGGCCGGGCGGGCGCTGACCGACGCGGTCGGCGTGCTGCTCCCAGCGGCCGAGTCCGATCCGCGGATCTGGGAGTACTTCGCCACCGCCACGATCCCGGACCCGGAGGCGGCCCGCCGGGTCCTCGCCGTGTTGGGCGCCGCCAACGGCGAGGCCTGGACGCTGCCGGCGATTGAGCTGGAGACCGGCGTACGCCGTGGCCGATTGGAGGCGCTGCTCAAAATCCTCCGGGTGGACGGCGCGGTGGAACGAGTGGGCAACGGGTGGACCTCGACCGGGACACCCTGGCGGTTCGATGCGGCCAAGTACGCCGCCGTCGTGGCCGGGCGCCGGGCAGAGGCCGAGCTGATGCGGGCCTACGCCGCCGGCGCGCGATGCCTCATGCAGATCCTCACCGAGGCCCTGGACGACCCGGCGGCCGCGCCTTGTGGCCGCTGCTCAACCTGCACCGGGCAGCTGCCCGAGCCTGGCCGCGAGCCTGCGGCCAGCCGGGTCGCCGCCGCCCGGGAACACCTCCGTGGCCGGAGCAATCACCTGGAGGCCCGCAAGCAGTGGCCCGCCGGGGCCGGGCGACGCGGACGTCTCGCCGGGCTCGCAACCGGTCGCGCCGTCGCCTTCGCGGACGACCCGGCCTGGCGCGAGGTGACCGCCGAGCTCGCCGGTCCGGACGGGCCACCGAGCGCGGACCTGCTGGACGCGCTCGTTTCGGTCCTGCGACGATGGAGCGCGGACTGGCAGCGGCCGGTCGCCGTGGTGCCCATGCCGAGCCGGCTCCATCCGGTCCGGGTCGGCGCGATGGCCCGACATGTCGCCGAGGTAGGGCGGCTGCCGCTGCTGGAAGCGCTCCGAACGCACGGGCCGCCGCCGCCGGCCGACGCCCCCTCCGGGCCGCGGGTCCGCCATTTGCTCGACACCATGGCGCTGGCCTCCGACGTGGAGGTACCAGCCGGTCCAATACTGCTGGTCGACGATGCAGCCCGCACCCGATGGACCGTCACCGTGGCCGCCGGGCTGTTGTGCGACGCCGGCGCGACCACCGTCCTCCCCCTGGTCGGTCACCGGCTGCCGTGAACCGCTTTGCCGAGTCACGACACTGGCCGATAGGACACAACCGGAGGTCAATACGGGCTGATGAGGTCGGCAAACATGGGGAAGTGCCGAACGTCGACGGTCAGCAGACGCGCGTGGAGCAGGATGGCGGTGGCCGCAATCGCAAGGTCGGCACTATCGATGCCCTGGTTACCGGGTAGCCACTCCCGACCTAGCTCGCCTGCCTTCTCGGCAACCGCAGCGTCGACCGGGTGCCAATGCAGGGTCGAGAGGAGCGACCGGCTCCGGCGTTCCTCGGAGTTCCGCATGCCGGCGAGCACCTCCAGGCGGGTGATCTCGCTTGCGTGCACCATTGCGGCCGTCCGCTCGCCGATCAGGAGGTCGAGAGCGGCCCGCCTACCCCGCAAGAAGTCGATCAGTACGGAGGTGTCAACAAGTGCCGCTCTCAAGCGCGCCCCAGCCGCCGTCCCGATCGCATCCGATCGACCCAAGCTGCACCATCGACATCGCTGTTGCCCCATGACCCGAACGCCTGACGCATGGCAATGAGGTCATCCTCCACGGGGCGCTCGCTGAGGTACGTGGCGTTCACAGCGTGCCGGATCAGCGCGGACAGCGACTGGCCAGTACGAGCCGAGACCGCGTCTAAGACGCTTCGCTCTTCCTCGGTCAACGATATCTGCGTGCGCAACATGATGTAATCTTACATCATGTCGACGGTCTGACGGGTAAGAAGTCAACCGGGACCTCCTGACCGTGCCAGACCACGCTGGTCCGGGCCGGCTGGGTACGCGCCACCACCCGCCCATCCCGCAGCACGAGCAGCCGCCGGGGCACCAGCCGGACGGCGTCGGCTTCGGTGGGCGCATCATGCACGATGAGGTCGGCCGGCCCACCGGGCCGCAGCCCATAGCCGGTCAGCCCCAAAGCGGCGGCCGGTGCGGTCGTGATCATCGTCACCAGCCGGCGCAGTTCCTCGGCGCCGCTGAGCTGGCCGAGGTGGGCCAGCACGAACGCGGCCTGCAGCGGGTCGCCGCACCCGAGCGGGTACCAGGGGTCCATCACCGAGTCGTGCCCGATGCAGACATTCACCCCGGCCGCCTGCAGCTCCTTCACCCGGGTGAGTCCGCGCCGGATCGGGCCGGTGTCGAAGCGGCCCTGGAGCACCGCGTTGTCGAGCGGGTTGACGACCATGTGCAACCCGGCCCGGGCGATGTTGCGGATGAGGCGGTAGGCGTACGCCCCTCCGTAGGAGTGCATTGCGGTGGTGTGACTCGCCGTCACCCGGCCGGCCATGCCACGCCGGATCGTCTCCGCCGCCATCACCTCGACGAAGCGGGAATGCTCGTCGTCGGTTTCGTCGCAGTGGATGTCCACCGCGAGGCCGTGCTCCTCGGCCAGGGCGAACGCGAAGTGCACCGATTCCACCCCGTCCTCGCGGGTGAGCTCGTAATGCGGGATGCCGCCGACCACGTCGGCGCCTGACTCGACCGCCCGCCGCATCAGGTCGCGGCCGCCGTCGAAGGCCAGGATTCCTTGCTGCGGGAACGCGACGATCTGCAGCTCGACCAGCCCGCGTGCCTCCGCGCGCAACTCGACGAGGGCGCGCAATGCCGTGAGTTCCGGGTCGCAGACGTCGACGTGGGTCCGTACCGCCTGAACGCCGCACGCCAGCTGCCAGCGCAGCACCTCGCGGGCCCGAGCGGTGACGTCGGCGACGGTCAGCGACGTCACTCGGTCAGCCCAGATCGCGATCCCTTCGAACAGCGAGCCGGAGACGTTGGGCCGCGGCTGGCCGACGGTGAGCGCCGCGTCGAGATGGATGTGCGGCTCGACCAGCGGAGGGGTGACCAGCCGTCCGCCGAGGTCGAGCACTTCCCGGGCCGGTGTGCCGGCGTTGACGTCGACGAACACGCCGCCGTCGATCCCCAGGTCGGTCAATCCGTCTTCGCCCGGCAGCCGGGCGCCGCGCAGCAGTAGGTCGATCACCCGGTCAAGTCTGGCCTGCCCCGGCCCGTCCCCGCACTACCCGCTCGAGGACGAAATAGCCGAGGGCGGCCAGGGCGAAACCCACCTCGAACGTCAGGTCGCCGAGGGCGGGGTGCGCCTTGGGTACCGGAGCCAGGTACTTGCTCTGGTTGGAGAACAGGCTGACCGAGACCACGATGCCCACCGCCATCGCCACCCAACCCGCCATCGGGTTGTGCCGCCGGTCGAACAGCAGGCCGTCGACCCGCTGCCCGCGGCGCAGGAACTGGTCGGTGAGGAAGACGCCGAGCCACGGCCCGATCCAGTAGGCGATGATCAGCAGGAAGTTCTCGTATTTGGCACCGGCGTCGTCCAGTGAGGTCAGGGCCAGGACGAAGCCGACGAGCCCGAATCCGAGTGCGACGATCGCCCGGCGCAGCGCGAGTGGGAGTTGCACGCCCATGGCCAGGAACGACAACGCCCCGGAGTAGATGTTGATGGCATTCGCGCAGATCGCGCCCACCGCGATCGCCAGGAGTGTGAGGTCGGCGAGCACGGTCGGCAGGTGCGCGGTGAACTGCGATGTCGGGCTGCCCGCGGCCGAGCCGCCGATGGTGGCCGACGCCGCTCCGATGGCTTCCAGCAGCACGCAGGAGACGAAGACCCCCAGCCCGGCGGACAGGCCGACCGCCCGGCCGCTGCTGCGGACCGGCAGGTAGCGGGTGTAGTCCGAGGCGTAGGGATTCCATCCGGCGGCGTAGCCGAAGGTGGCCCCCAACAGCACCAGGAAACCGCCGATCCCCCCGCCCGAGCCGGCCGCCGCGCCGGGGTGGGCCTTGGTCAGGATCACCACCCCGCTGATCGCGAAGATGACTGCCAGGAGTGGGAAGGCCAATCGCTCGAAGGCGTGCACCATGTTGTGGCCGAGGAAGGCGACGATCAACTGGGCGAGCACCACGACAACCAGGCACAGGGCGTCCGGCAGGCCGGTCAGCGAGCCCAATGCGAGCGCTCCGCTGACGCTGTTGACCGCGAACCACCCGATGCCGGCGGTCACCGCGTTCAGCCCAGCCGGGAGCAGGTTTCCCCGGTAGCCGAACGGTGCCCGACTGAGGATCATCTGCGGTACGCCGTAGCGTGGGCCTCGGGCAGAGAGCACGCCGTGGGACAGGGCGCCGAGGGCCGAGCCGGCCACGATGGCCGCCAGCGCCTGCCAGAACGACAACCCGAACACGCCGACGCCCAGCACGCCGAGGAAGATGGTGGCGAACTCCAGGTTCGGCGACATCCAGGTCCAGAACAGGGCGCCGGGCCGGCCGTGCCGCTCATCCGGCGGTACGACCTCGGCGCCCCCGGGTTCGACCGCCGCGACCTTGGCGCCGTAGTGGCCTTCCCGGAACTCCAGCCGGTTCTGCTCCGACCGCGGGGCAGTCGGCGTGGGAGTCGAGGTCATGCGTATCCGCCTTCGGTGCACCGGTTCGTCAAGGGCCACACTCTGCCGCAGGAAGGTGTCGTCTCGGTATCCGCCACGTTTCCCAGCCGCCGGACTGCCTCCCGTCTGCGTTGCATTGCGTACTCTTGCTTGGTATAGTTATCAACGTCAGCCCAGTAGCGACCCCACAGGAGTACCTCATGGCCACCCGTACCGCCACCTCGGCCGAAACCAAGACGGCCAATGGCTCACAGCCGACCGACGACACCGAGCGCTTCCAGGCGGAACTCACCGAGAAGGCGACGCAGTCCGTCAGCTCGGCGTTCGACACCCTCAACACCTTCGGCTCCGTATCCCAGCGGATCGGCAGCGAACTGCTCGAGCAGGGCACATCCGCAGTCCGCGAGGGGTATGAGGTGTCGGCGAAGGTGAGCGGCGCCGTACTCGACGCCACCAAGGACGCCGTCAATTCTTTCGCCGTCTCCTTCGACCCGCGAGCCGGCTGGAGCCGGCTGCTCGACACCTCCGCGCACGCCTACACCGACTACGCCACCCGCCTGGCGGCCTCCGCCGAGGACGCCGGCGACAAGATCCGCGACGCGGTTCGGGTGTTGTCCGAGGAAGTGCAGGCCAACGCGGCCCGGCTCAGCCGGTAGCACCACCACCGATCGGCTCAGGGCTCGGACGGGACCCGTCCGGGCCCTGACGCTCGTGCGACGAACCCCCCGTCCTGCACCACGTCGAAGGCCTCAAGGTGGCAACCTGAAGCCATGGCGACCAACGATCCGTGGAAGGTTCAGCTGCAGGCGTTGGGCAGCTTCATCCGGAGCCAGCGACAGCTTGCCGACCTCTCGCTGCGCGAGATGGGCGATCTCGCCAAGATCTCCAACGCCTATCTGAGCCAGGTCGAGCGGGGACTGCACCAGCCGTCGGTACGCGTGCTGCGCTCGATCGCCACCGCCCTCGGCGTCTCGCCGGACGTGCTGCTCGCACAGGCCGGCTTGGTCACCCCGCCGGCCACGGCGGACCCGGCGCCCGGGACACCGCCGGCCTCCGGCAGTGCGGCGGCCGCCATCATGGCCGATCCGGCGCTCAGCGAGGAGCAGCGTCGTGCTCTCCTCGGCGTGTATCGCAGCTTCGTGCCGGAGTCCTGATCCGGCCCGGCCTACGTGCCATGGACGTAGGTCCCGGGGGCGTCACCGAGCACCGGATAGGCGTCGCTGCCGAACCCCGGCGGCGTGCGCTGCGGACCTGAGCGTTCCGCCATCCACGGGATCCAGTCCTCCCACCAGCTCGCCGGGTGCTCCCGGGCGGCCGACCGCCAGGCATCCGGGTCCGCCGGCAGGTCCCCGTCGGAGCCGGCGTAGAACCGCGACTTCGGATTGGGCGGGTTGACCACTCCGGCGATGTGGCCGGAGTTGGACAGCACGAAGCGGACCCTCCCACTGGTCAGCCTGGCTCCGGCATACACCGAGCGCCACGGCGCGATGTGATCCTGCTCCGCCGAGACGAAGTACTGGTCCTGGGTCACCGAGGATAGGTCGAGCCGCTGGCCGGCGAGTTCCATCACCCCCCGGGCGAGCTGGTTGTCCAGGTAGCAGGACCGCAGGTAAAAGGAGTGCATGTCGGCCGGCATCCGGGTCGAGTCGTCGTTCCAGGCCAGCAGGTCGAAGGCCGGCGGCTGCTCGCCCATCAGCCAGGTGTTGACCGCCGGGCCCCAGATCAGGTCGTTGCTGCGCAGCAGGTCGAAGGTGGTGCGCATGTTCTCCGACTTCAGGAAGCCGGTCTTGGCCATCTGCTTCTCCAGCCGGGCCACCGTGGAGGGGTCGGTGAAGATGCCGAGCTGGCCGGGTGAGGAGAAGTCGACCAAGGTATTGAGCAGGGTTGCGGTGCGGACCCGCCGGTCTCCGGTGGCGTTGAGGTAGGCCAGGGTCGCCATGGTGAGCGTGCCGCCGAGGCACAGGCCCAGCAGGTTCGCCTCCGATGAGCCGGTGATGTCCTCGATCACGTCGAGTGCGATCCGCGGCCCGTCGACGAGGTAGTCATCCAGCCGGACGTTGCGCATGCTGGCGTCCGGATTGCGATAGCTGATGGTGAACACGGTGTGGCCGTGCTGCACCGCCCATTCCGCGAGGCTGCGCTTCGGGGCAAGGTCCATCATGTAGTACTTATTGATCCACGGCGGGCTGAGCAGCAGCGGCACCTCGTGCACGGTGTCGGTCTGCGGGGCGTACTGGAGCAGCTCCATCAGCCGGTTGCGGAACACCACCTTGCCGGGTGTCGCCGCCAGGTCCTTGCCGACGGTGAACCGACCGGGCAACACCTGGCGCGGCGCCCCACCGTGGGTGACCAGGTCGGTGAGGAAGTTCCGCACTCCGCGGGCCAGGCTGAGACCGCCGGTGTCGTAGGCCTTCTTCAGCGCGGCCGGGTTGGTCGGCAGGAAGTTTGTCGGGGCGAGCGCGTCCACCACCTGCTGGACGACGAAGGCCGCCTTCCGCCTGGTTGGTTCGTCCATCGACGCGGCAGCCACCAACTCGGTGGTGTACCGCTGCAGGAGCAGGTGCTGCTGGCGCAGCAGGTACAGCGCGGCGTTGCCCTCCCAGGCCGGGTCGGCGAACCGCTTATCACCGCGATCACGTTCCGCCGGCCCGTCGGCGGCGACGCCGACCGCCCGCAGGGCCGACACCGCGCCGGCCTGGCCGACGTCACGCAGATAGCGCACGCCTACGCCGAGGGTCGGCTGCGGGGCCTTGGCCAGCCCGGTCAGCAGCCTTCCGACCGAGGCCCCGAGCGAGGCCGGGTCCAACCTGGCGATGAGGTCGGCCCCGGGCAGGCCAGCTCCGGGTATGCCGGACTGCGCGACGTCCTGCACCGACTCCGCGTTGGTCGGACTGGGCAGCAGTCCGGCTTCCCGCTCGGGCGTCGAATGCTCGCCCGCCACTGCCGGCTCCGGCGGCCGAGAACCGTTCGGCCGACCGGAGCCGCGGGCCCGGTTCGTACGCCCCGTGCCGCTACCTCGCACCGTTGCCATACCCGCCGCCCCAGCCGTCGTGTCCGGAAGTGAACTGTCTGGGGAAAACGCTAACCCCGCCGGGGACCGAGCAGCACCACCGGCTACCCGGTTCGGCGAGCGGCCGCCTTCTCCCGAAGGTCCTCCACGACGGCGGGGTCACGCAGCGTCGTGACGTCACCGAGTTCCTTGCCCTCGGCCAGGTCGCGCAGCAGGCGGCGCATGATCTTTCCGGATCGGGTCTTGGGCAGGTCGTCGGCCCAGATGATGGACTTCGGCCGGGCCAGCTTGCCGATCCGCTCGCTGACGTGCTGACGGATCTCCGCCTCCACCTCGGGGGTGCCCTGCACGTTGCCGTTGAGGGTGACGAAGGCGACAATGGACTGCCCGGTCAGCTCATCAGGCTCGGGTACGACCGCGGCTTCGGCGACCTTCTCGTGGGCCACGATCGCGGATTCCACCTCGGCGGTGGACAGCCGGTGACCGGACACGTTGATCACGTCGTCGGTCCGGCCAATGATCCAGTAGTAGCCGTCACTGTCCCGCCGGGCGGCGTCCCCGACGAGGTAGGTTCGCGGTCCGAAGCGCTCGAAATAGGTGGCCACGAAACGGTCGTCGTCGCCGTACAAGGTGCGCAGCATCCCCGGCCAGGGCTTGGTGAGCACCAGGATGCCGGTGCCCTCCGCCAACTCGTTGCCCTCCTGGTCGACCAGAGCCGCCGAGATGCCGGGCAGCGGCCGAGTGGCCGAACCGGGCTTTGTCGCTGTCACGCCGGCCAAGGCGGAGATCATGATTTGCCCGGTTTCGGTCTGCCACCACGTGTCCATGATCGGGCACCGCTCGCGGCCGACGACCGTGTAGTACCAGAGCCAGGCCTTGGGATTGATCGGCTCGCCGACCGTGCCGAGCAGGCGCAGCGAGGAGAGGTCGTGGGCGTTGGGGAACTCCACGCCCCACTTCATGCACGCCCGGATAGCGGTCGGGGCGGTGTAGAACACCGTCACGCCGTAGCGCTGGATGATCTCCCACCAGATGCCCTTGTGCGGGTAGTCCGGCGCGCCCTCGTACATCACCGACGTGCAGCCGTTGGACAGCGGGCCGTAGACGATGTAGGAGTGCCCGGTGACCCAGCCCACGTCCGCCGAGCACCAGTAGACGTCCGACTCGGGCCGGAGGTCGAACACGTCACGGTGGGTCGTGGTGACTCCGGTCAGATAACCGCCGGTGGTGTGCAGAATGCCCTTGGGCTTCGCCGTGGAGCCGGACGAGTACAGGATGAAGAGTGGGTGTTCCGCCGGGAGCGGCTCGGCCGGGCACTCCGGCGCGCTGCGCTCGAGCAGGTCCCCGTACCAGACGTCCCGGCCGTCCTGCATCGCGCAGTCCAGGCCGGTGTGCTTCACCACGACGATCGTCTTCAGGCTCTGGATGTCACCCATCACCCGGTCGACCTCGGACTTGATACCTGCGACTTTGCCCTTGCGGCGGGCACCGTCCACCGTGATCAGCGCCCTGGCCGAGGAAACCTCCATCCGCTCGGCGACCGACTCAGGGGAGAAACCGCCGAAGACCACGTTGTGCGGGGCGCCGATGCGGGCGCAGGCCAGCATGGCAACCACGACTTCGGGGATCATCGGCAGGAAAATGCCAACCACGTCGCCGCGCTGGACCCCCTGGTCCTTGAGCCCGTTGGCCAGTCGCTGCACGTCACGGTGCAGGTCGGCGTAGGTGATGGTGCGCTCCTCGCCCTCCTCACCCAGCCAGTGGTAGGCCACTCGGTCGCCCAGGCCGGCTTCGACGTGCCGGTCCACGCAGTTGTAGGACACGTTGAGGGTGCCGTCGGTGAACCACTTGTAGAACGGCGGGTTGCTGTCATCGAGCACCGTGGTGAACGAGGTGTCCCAGTGCAGCTGACGGGCCTGGTCCGCCCAGTAGGCCGCCGGGTCGGCCGCTGCCCGATCGTAGATCTCGGCGTCGGTGATCCTGGCCTGCTTGCGGAAGTCCTCAGGGACCTCGAAGCGCTCGATCTTCATCAGCTCATCGAGGGTCCGCTCCAGGGCCTCGTCGTTCTCGATGTTGCTGGTCGTGACATCGGTCATGTTTCGCTCCCCTAAAGACATCGCAGCGGGAGGGATGCTATCGGCCCCCGGCCGGCACCGGAATCCCCCCTGCACGCAATAGGGCACAAAGCCCCAACGCCACGCGCATTCCGACGAGGCTTCCTGGCGCCCGTCGAAGACCGGGAGCGACTACTTCAGCAGCTCCCGGGAGGCGTTGACGTAGGCCCCGCTGACCTCGCTGATGAACCGGGCGTGGGCGTTGGCCACCGCGGAGACCCAGTCGAGCTGGGTGGCGCCGGCAGCCTTCTGCTCAAAGTCGACCAGGCTCTGCAGGGCCTTCTCGTAGGCGTCCAGCGAAACGGTGCCGGCCTGCTTGGCCGAAGTCAGAGATCCGCTCGTTGAGCTCGCGGATCCGCTCGGTGGCGGCTTCGACCGCGGACGCTGCGTCGGCAGCCATGTTCGATTCCTCTGATTCGGTCTTGCGCTGAGTAGGCACGTTGCCTCCTGAGGTTCTGCGGGACGATCCTGTTGGTGAGTGAGCATAGGCCCACCGTCCGTACCGGCGGGCCGCCGGCGGGCCCAGGCGGTCGTCCGTAGCGGCGCGCCCACGGCAGGCCCGGGCCCGGTATCGGCGACTGGCCGGTGACTGGTCCGGTAGCCAGTGATCCAGGCCTAGTCAGCCACACAAGGGGGTGGCCGCGCAGCCCTCGATCAACAGCCTCGTTCATCGGACTGCGGCGAGCCAGCACTTCCCGTGGCAGGTCCGCCGATGGTCGTCGATCACATGTCCAGGCCGCCGTTGACCCCCCACACCTGGCCGGTGATGTAGGAGGAGGCGTCGGCGGCCAGGAAGTGGACCACGCGGGCGACCTCCTCCGGGCGACCCAGCCGGCGAAGCGGGATCTGCCCCTTGATCCTTTCCATGACCTGGGGTGGTACGTGTTCTAGCATCTCGGTGGCGATGAAGCCGGGTGTCACCGTGTTGACGGTGATGCCGACCGAGTCCTCGGTCGGGTGGCCGGCCTTGGCGAGCAGCACGGCTGACTCCCGGGCCAGCGTCTTGGTCAGGCCGAACAGCCCGGACTTGGACGCGGCGTAGTTCGCCTGGCCGATGTTGCCCATCTCACCGATCACCGAGGACACGTTGATGATCCGGCCGTTGCCGCGGGGCACCATGTGTTCCAGCACCGCCTTGGACATGAAGAAGGCCCCGGACAGGTTGACGGCCAGCACCTTGTACCAGTCCTCGTCGGTCATCTTCATCACGGTCTTGTCGATCGTGATACCGGCATTGTTGACCAGGATGTCGACCGAACCGTGCTGCTCGACGACCTCGGCAACCACCCGACGGCAGTCCTCGGCGGAGGCCACGTTGCCCCGGTGCACCGAAATCGCTCGATCCTCGCCAAAGGTCGAACGGAAGTCGTCGGCGAATCGTTGGGCGGCCTCCTGGTTGCCGCCGTAGCCGGCGGCCACCGCCGCGCACTGGGAGGCGAGACTCTTGCAGATCGCGGCGCCGATGCCACGCGTCCCCCCGGTGACCAGCGCAGTCCGCCCCCGGAGCTTGCTGCCGACTGGCTGAACCTGTGGGTATGCCCTGCTGACCGTTTCACTGGCCATGGTGTCCTCCTTGACACTCGAAGTGCCGCTGGTCGCCGCATCGTAGCCGGGACCGTGGCGCCAGCGAGCCTCCGTGTCACTCCCTTGGCCGGAGGTCGACGTCGCAAACGTCAGGGTCTGTGCTCCGTTGGGGGGGCGGCTTGGCTACCGCTGGGACACAATGAAGGGTCCGGAGGGCTCGCCTAGTGGCCGATGGCGACGGTCTTGAAAACCGTTAGGGCGCGGAAGCGTCCTCGTGGGTTCGAATCCCACGCCCTCCGCTGACCTGCGCCGATAGCCGCTTGGCACCTCCTTTCATTTCATGCGGTCTTGGTGGCCGGGAACGTCGCGCGCGCTGCCATCTCGCTGCCATTCTTGCCAGCAGGCGTCGCGGCCGGAGCCGATGGGCAGGCGATCGCGGGCGTGGTTGCCCAAATCGGGCGGCCTTCCTCGTCAACCTCGTCGCGGAAGAGCAGCGTCGAAAGGTATGCCGCGAAGCTCATGTTGGCGGCCGCCGCGGCTCGCCGACCTTTGGCACGCGCGTGCGCGGGAACCTGGGCGTAGATCGGCACTCTCTCGGTGCCATCCTCTGGATCAGGTGACAGCCACTGGCGCTGCGCGGCGCCGCGCTTGGGTCCGGGTCTTCCCACGTCGTCGATCGTGGCACGGTCATTGGTCCATCGGCACCATCTTCGTCGGCGTGTCGCGCCCGCTCGCCAGCCGCTGCTGGCGGGTTGCTCGGGCCGGCGGGTCCCCTTGTCTGGTTAGGCGGCTTGGTGGTTGTTGGCTCTGAGCTGTCGACCGAGATCAACCGTGCGATGGCATCAGCGGCGTCCTGCGCTACGGCGGGTATCACGTGCGTGTAGAGGTCCGCGGTGATTCCGGTCGTGCTGTGTCCCAGCCGTTCGCTGACCACCTTCACTGCGACTCCAGCAGCGAGCGCAAGGCTCGCGCTGGTGTGCCGCAGCCCGTGGAATCGTATGATTGGCAGCCCGGCCTTCCTGGTCAGGGCCTTGAATTGCCTGCTGACCAGTTCTGGGCTGAGGGGTGTTCCATCCTCTCGGGTGAAGACGAGGCCGGTGTCGGTCCATGCGGCTCCCCACTGCAGCCTTTCTTGTTCCTGATGTGCGCGGTGCGCCGCGATCAACGCCACCGTCGTTACATCAAGTGGGACGACTCGACGCCCCGCCTTCGTCTTGGGCGGCCCGATGTGGGTGCGCCCTCCCAACTGGACTACCTGCTGGTTGACGAATACCAGCCGCCGTTCGGCGTCGATGTCGCTCCAGCGCAGGCCGAGAACCTCGCCGCGCCGTAGTCCGGTGACCGACGTCGACGCCACC